>NZ_UEYQ01000001.1:0-485000 GCF_900492205.1 Ciceribacter sp. T2.26MG-112.2 | reverse complement strand
CGTCTTACTGATCCTAACCAAACTCCGAATACCGAGGAGTACTAGTCGGCAGACACACGGCGGGTGCTAACGTCCGTCGTGAAGAGGGCAACAACCCTGACCTCCAGCTAAGGTCCCCAAGTCATGGCTAAGTGGGAAAGGATGTGAGGATCCCAAAACAACCAGGATGTTGGCTTAGAAGCAGCCATCATTTAAAGAAAGCGTAACAGCTCACTGGTCTAAATAAGGGTCTTTGCGCCGAAAATGTAACGGGGCTAAAGCCATGCACCGAAGCTGAGGATACGTAGCAATACGTGTGGTAGCGGAGCGTTCCGTAAGCCTGTGAAGGGGTATCCGTGAGGGGCCCTGGAGGTATCGGAAGTGCGAATGTTGACATGAGTAACGATAAAGAGGGTGAGAGACCCTCTCGCCGAAAGACCAAGGGTTCCTGCTTAAAGTTAATCTGAGCAGGGTTAGCCGGCCCCTAAGGCGAGGCGGAAACGCGTAGTCGATGGGAACCACGTTAATATTCGTGGGCCTGGTGGTAGTGACGGATCGCACAAATTGTTCAGACTTATTGGATTGTCTGGGCAGTGGAGCGGTTCCAGGAAATAGCTCCACCCTATAGACCGTACCCGAAACCGACACAGGTGGTCAGGTAGAGTATACCAAGGCGCTTGAGAGAACTATGCTGAAGGAACTCGGCAAATTGCACGCGTAACTTCGGAAGAAGCGTGACCCCATTTTACGCAAGTAAGGTGGGGTGGCACAGACCAGGGGGTAGCGACTGTTTATCAAAAACACAGGGCTCTGCGAAGTCGCAAGACGACGTATAGGGTCTGACGCCTGCCCGGTGCTGGAAGGTTAAGAGGAGAGGTGCAAGCTTTGAATCGAAGCCCCAGTAAACGGCGGCCGTAACTATAACGGTCCTAAGGTAGCGAAATTCCTTGTCGGGTAAGTTCCGACCTGCACGAATGGCGTAACGACTTCCCCGCTGTCTCCAGCATAGACTCAGTGAAATTGAATTCCCCGTGAAGATGCGGGGTTCCTGCGGTCAGACGGAAAGACCCCGTGCACCTTTACTATAGCTTTACACTGGCATTCGTGTCGGCATGTGTAGGATAGGTGGTAGGCTTTGAAGCGGGGACGCCAGTTCTCGTGGAGCCATCCTTGAAATACCACCCTTATCGTCATGGATGTCTAACCGCGGTCCGTCATCCGGATCCGGGACAGTGTATGGTGGGTAGTTTGACTGGGGCGGTCGCCTCCGAAAGAGTAACGGAGGCGCGCGATGGTGGGCTCAGACCGGTCGGAAATCGGTCGTCGAGTGCAATGGCATAAGCCCGCCTGACTGCGAGACTGACAAGTCGAGCAGAGACGAAAGTCGGTCATAGTGATCCGGTGGTCCCGCGTGGAAGGGCCATCGCTCAACGGATAAAAGGTACGCCGGGGATAACAGGCTGATGACCCCCAAGAGTCCATATCGACGGGGTTGTTTGGCACCTCGATGTCGGCTCATCGCATCCTGGGGCTGGAGCAGGTCCCAAGGGTTTGGCTGTTCGCCAATTAAAGCGGTACGTGAGCTGGGTTCAGAACGTCGTGAGACAGTTCGGTCCCTATCTGCCGTGGGTGTAGGAATATTGACAGGATCTGTCCCTAGTACGAGAGGACCGGGATGGACATATCTCTGGTGGACCTGTTGTCCTGCCAAGGGCATAGCAGGGTAGCTATATATGGAATGGATAACCGCTGAAGGCATCTAAGCGGGAAACCAACCTGAAAACGAGTATTCCCTATCAGAGCCGTGGAAGACGACCACGTTGATAGGCCGGGTGTGGAAGCGCAGCAATGTGTGAAGCTTACCGGTACTAATAGCTCGATCGGCTTGATCGTTCTCATTGACCATGCTCATCTGACGAAGTCAGATGATGCTGTTTGCTTGCGCTCACGCATGAGCGGGTCTTCGACCCTATGCTCCGCGGGGGCGCCGGACGACCGGCGACGCGCTCAAGCGCTGTATCGGAATTGTCCGGATACCGTTGTCAACGGGTCCGTATATTGCCCATACAGGACGCAAGTCCGTCGCCAAGCGTTTGGCGCGCCGTCTGCAGCGTAGCGATCGTAAGATCGCGGCAGCGTGAAGACAAAAAAACGACGTGTTCTAATAAGACAAACGAGGCAAACGCCTCTACCAGCTTCTCAAATGTTTTGCCCTTAGCCGACCTGGTGGTCATGGCGGGGCGGCCGCACCCGTTCCCATTCCGAACACGGCCGTGAAACGCCCCAGCGCCAATGGTACTTCGTCTCAAGACGCGGGAGAGTAGGTCGCTGCCAGGTCTGCTAAAGGCAAAACAAAAAATCTTCTCGACACATAAAGGGCCTCAAGCCCATAATGAGGCCGCTTCAAGCGGCCTTTTTTGCTTCTTCAATAACGCGGGATGGAGCAGCCCGCGCCGAACCGCAGAAGGCAAAGCCTTCGAGGACCGGCAAGACAAAAATACCGGGCAAGACCCGGCGCTCAAAATAACGCGGGGTGGAGCAGCCCGGTAGCTCGTCAGGCTCATAACCTGAAGGCCGCAGGTTCAAATCCTGCCCCCGCAACCAAAATCCCAAATTCCACAGCTCAACACACTCAGCACAAAGCTCCTCACCATAACGGTCGAGGAGCTTTTTTGCGTTTGGCCCGAGGGTCAAGCCCGCCTACCTGAGCGCAATTCCCAAGGTCACCCAAGTCGCCGGTTAGATGCGGAGAGTGTGACCTGAGATGACGTGCCCCCGATAAATCAGACCGTATGAAGCTGGAATTTTCCAATTATGATCCCGTGACCGGGAGAAGGAGAGTTCCATGAAAGCATCGAAGTTTTCGCAGGCGCAGGTTGCCTTTGTCTTGAAGCAGGCTGAGGACGGAACAGCTGTTGGCGAGGTCTGCCGAAAGGCAGGAATTTCGGAGGCGACGTTCTACAACTGGCGCAAGCGTTACGCTGGCCTGATGCCCTCCGAGGTCAAGAGACTGCGCCAACTCGAGGAGGAGAACGCCAAGCTCAAGCGCCTGGTCGCGGACCTCAGCCTCGACAAGGCCATGCTTCAGGATGTGCTATCAAAAAAGCTCTGAAGCCTGCTCGCCGACGCCGCCTTGTCGATGAGGTGAGAGGGACCTGGAAGGTATCGGTTCGCAAGGCATGTTCGGCCCTGCGGATCGATCGTTCCCTCTACACCTACAAGGGGCAAGCGCGGAGAGCAGGCTCCCCTGAAGAACCGCATCAAGGAGATCTGCGAGACACGTGTCCGCTATGGATATCGGCGTGTCCACGTGCTTTTGCAGCGTGAGGGATGGCCGATCAACATGAAGCGAACAAGAAGACTTTACAATGAGTTGGGTCTTCAGTTGCGTAACAAGACACCAAAGCGCCGGGTCAAGGCCAAACTCAGGCAGGAGCGAACCGATGCGACCAGAAGCAACCAGATCTGGGCCATGGACTTCGTTCATGACCAGCTCGCAACGGGCCGGAAACTGCGCACCCTGACGATCATCGACACCCACTCGCGCTTTGCACCGGCCACCGATCCGCGGTTCTCCTATCGCGGTGAGGATGTCGTCCATACGCTGGAACGCGTCTGCCGCCAGGTCGGTTATCCAAAGGTCATCAGGGTCGACAATGGCAGCGAATTCATCTCTCGCGACCTCGACCTTTGGGCCTACCAGAAGGATGTCGTCCTCGACTTCTCACGGCCGGGTAAACCGACAGACAACGCCTACATCGAATCGTTCAACGGCAAGTTTCGCGCCGAGTGCCTGAACCAGCACTGGTTCCTGACCCTTGACGACGCGCGTCAGAAAATGGAGGATTGGCGTAGAGACTACAATGAGGCTCGACCTCATAGCGCCATCGGCAACGAACCGCCGATTTCGCTGATGATTGGCTCAGGCGCATCCGGTCCGCCATGAGCAAATAGCCCGGGAAATCACCCAGCCCGGCGGTCCAAAATGGGGGAGCACCTCACGCTCAACACAAAGCGTGCATCCGGCTTGGTCAATCCCAGGCGGATCGCCTCACGCCGTGGCGCCGATGAAGACCTCGAAGCCCGTATCGATCACCGAGGGCTCGGGCGGACGTTGCGCTGATTCGAATGCTTTTTCCACCGCCGTGCGGCCGATGAGGAAGCGGTTCGACCGGATGGTCGAGAGCGGCTGGGGCAGTTCGCGACCGATATCGAGGCCGTTGAAGCCAAAGATGGCGAGTTGGTCCGGGAGTGTGATACCGGCGCCCATGCAATGGAATATGCCGCCGACGGCCATGTCGTCATTGGAATAGACGATGACATCGAGCTTCGGTTCCCGGGTGCACAGGCGCGCGGTCATCTCCTTCCCGACGCCGACCGAACTCGGGGCTTCCGCTATCGCTTCCGCCGCAATCGTCAGGCCCGCGTCGCGAAGGGCGTCTACAAGCCCCTCGTAGCGCAGGCGCGCGCGCCGGTCGGCATTCCAGTCATGGCCGGCATAGCCGAAGCGGCGATAGCCGCGCCCGACCAGATACCGCCCTGTGGCGTAGCCGGCGCGCCGATGCGACATTCCAACGGCAATGTCGATCGGCACGGCATCGATATCCATCATTTCCACGACCCGGATATCGCTCTGGATGAGCATCCGGCGCGTTGCCTCAGTATGCTCGAAACCGGCAATCAGGATCGCACTCGGCTGCCAGGACAAAAGTCCCCGCACGACCGCTTCCTCGCGCTCGATGTCATATTCGGTGACACTGATGACCGGCTGGTTCTCGCTTCCCCACAACGCGGCGTGAATACCCTGAAGCACTTCGGGAAAAACGATGTTCGACAAAGACGGAATGACGACGCCGACAAGATGGGAATCGAGCGAGGCGAGCGAGCCGGCAATCCTGTTGGGCACGTATCCGGTGGCGCGAACCGCCTCCATCACCCTTTTCCGCGTCTCCTCCGCGACCGGACCCTTGTTGCGCATGATGCGCGACACCGTCGATTCCCCGACGCCGGCACGCTGCGCCACTTCCTTGACGGTAACCTTGCTCTTCCTGTCCGGCAGACGCAGCCTGGGTTGCATGCCTTCCCCTCTTCTTCTTGGCTCAGTGCCCCGATCAAGAAACCTGTTGGTCGGCTGCCGACCGCTTGTCTCGCGGTACCCCTTATACCAAATCACCCGACGCTGCGAAGAGCATCGGGCGACTTGCATCACGAAAGACGATCGAGAGAGCGCGCGAGGCCTCTCACTTCTGCCTCACATACTTGCGCCACGAATGCTGCTCTCGGAAGCCCAGGATTTCGCGTGCCTTGCGATTGGACAACAGGCTCTCATATTCGCCCATCGGACGTGTGACTTTCACGCCGGGATAGAAGCGGTCGATCAGTTCCTGTGTCGGCAGATCGGAGGAGGTCTCGTCGTTGGCGGCGTTGAAGATCTCGAAGCCAAGCCCGTCCTTGTGAATGGCGAGATCGACGATCTGCCCGAGATCGCGCGCGTCGATATAGCTCCAGGCGATCCGCTTGCGGAAACCGGGATCGGCGAACCATTTGGGGAAGAGTTCGTATTCGTGCGGCTCGATCACATTGCCGATGCGGATGGCGTAGATGTCGGCGCCGGACCGCAGGGCGAAAGCCTGCGCAGTTTTCTCGTTGCAGATCTTCGACAGGGCATAGCTGTCCATCGGATCGACGGGATAGTCTTCTTCGAGCGGGAAATGCACCGGATCGCGGGGCTCGTTGGCGAAGACCAGGCCATAGGTCGTTTCCGAAGAGGCGATGATAACCTTCTTGATCCCGAGCTTCACAGCGGCCTCGATGACGTTGTAGGTCCCCATCGTGTTGATGCGGAA
This sequence comes from Ciceribacter sp. T2.26MG-112.2, assembly GCF_900492205.1. Lineage (GTDB taxonomy): Bacteria > Pseudomonadota > Alphaproteobacteria > Rhizobiales > Rhizobiaceae > Allorhizobium > Allorhizobium naphthalenivorans_A. Next base: position 479,175 of record NZ_UEYQ01000001.1, on the reverse strand, counting down.
AACCTCGTTGTCCGGCGTGATCATGATCCGCGGGATTGCAGCGAAATGGACGACCGCGTCCACGGGCTGGGCCCTCAGCGACGGGTCGAATTCATGCAGTCCCATATAGCTCGAAAATGCGTTGAAGACCTGCCCGCTGTCGGTGATGTCGGTGATCAGCGTGCGGACCTTGGGATTGTCGAGCGGCTTGGTGTCGATGTTCAGGACCTGATGGCCCTGGTCTACGAGGTATTGGACGACATGCTTTCCAGCCTTGCCGCTACCACCGGTGAACATTATGCGTTTGCTCATCTCATGCTCCATTACTACTGATAGTGCTGTTGCGAATGTTGCGCTGCCTGGGCGGGTTCAGCCCGTCGCCGCCAACATCACGTTTTCCTGATTGGCTTCCTGATGGGTGAAGCCGCCGCTGATCCGCCCCTCCTTGAGGACGATGATCCGGTCGCTGATTGCCAAGATTTCCGGCAGGTCCGAGGATACCACGATGATCGACATGCCTTCTTCCGCCAGCTTGTTGAGCAGGGCGTGGACCTCGGCCTTCGCACCGACGTCGATGCCGCGGGTCGGTTCGTCGACGATCAGAATGCGCGGCCTGCGGGCCACCCACTTGGCGATGATGACCTTCTGCTGATTGCCGCCGGAAAGATTGACGACCTTCTGCTCCGGGCTCGGCGTCTTGATCCCGAGCGACTGGATGAATTCCCGGCACCGCTTCGTCTCGCGGCCGCGATCGACGAAATCCAGGCGGCAATAGTCCGCGAGATGGGTGAGGCTGAAATTCTCACGGACCGACATGCCCAAGACGAGGCCTTGCGCCTTGCGGTCCTCCGTGACGAAGCCCAACCCCTCGCTTATAGCCACTGACGGATCGGTGATCTTGACCGTCTTTCCGTCGATGCTGATCTCGCCGACATAGGCTCGGCTGCCAAAGATCATTTCCATGATCTCCGTGCGGCCGGCACCGATCAGGCCGAAAAAGCCGAGGATTTCCCCTTTGTGCAGGTTGAAACTGACATCGCTGACGCGAGCCGAATGATGGGTTGGCCGGTACATGCTCAGATTGCGCACTGACAGCAGCACTTCGTTGGTCGCATGGGAAACATGTTCGCCGAAGAATTGCGATAGTTCGCGATCGACCATCTTGCGTACCAGCAGATCACGGGTCATCTCCGCAATGGGACGCGAATCCACGGTTTCCCCGTCGCGCATGACGGTCACGGTATCCGCGATCTCGAAGATTTCTTCCAGTCGGTGCGAGATGTAGACGATGCCGATACCCTGCGCCGCGAGCTTCTTGACCATGCGCATCAGGACCGTGGCCTCGTGATGGCTGAGCGATGCGGTCGGTTCGTCCATGATGATGAGCTTAGACTGATAGGAGATCGCGCGTGCAATCTCAACCATCTGCTTCTGCCCGATGCTGAGATCGCCGACCAGCATCGTCGGATTGAGCTTCATGTCGAGCTCGGCGAGCACGGCCGCCGCTGCTGCGTTCATCTTCCTCCGGTCGATCAGACCAGCCATGTTCAATGGTTCCCTGGCAAGGAAGATATTCTCCGCGATCGAGAGATTGTCGACGACGGCAAGCTCCTGATAGATAATGGTTATCCCCAAGGATCTGGCATGCACGGGATCGGAGATCACGACCTCCTGGCCTTCGACCTCAATCCTGCCACCCGGATCGCAACGCAGCACGCCGGTCATGATCTTCATCAACGTGCTTTTTCCCGCCCCGTTCTCGCCGGCGACGGCATGGACCTGGCCGCGATGGAGGGTGAGATCGACCCCGTTCAACGCCTTCACACCTGGGAAGGTCTTTGAAATATTTCGCATTTCAAGAAATGGCGTCATGGTCTGCTCGAATCCCGGTCCAGATTGAATGGATGCGGAAGCGCAGCGGCTCCCGCATCCAGATTCCGCAGGTGTTACTTCGTGTAGCTTCCGAGGTTCTCGGCGGTTACGACGGTAACGCCCGTATCGACATTCTCCGGGTTCTTCTCTTCGCCGGTGATCTGAGCTACCAGATGCTCGACAGCGAGACGTCCCATCGTCACCGGACGCTGGACCATGATACCGTCGATGAAGCCGTCCTTGACGCCCTTGATTGTGTCCGGCAGGTCATCGAAGGCAAATACCTTCACCACTCCCTTGCGGTCGGCGAATTCTTTCTGGGCAAGGACCTTGGCGACGGCGGGACCGCCGACCTGGCTGATACCAAAGATGCCCTTGAGATCCGGATTGGCGCGAAGCAACGCTTCGGTCACCGAGACCCCGCGGGCGAGGTCGTCTTCGGTGCCTTCGGTGGCGGCGATCGTGATCTTCGGGTATGCTTCCAGCGCCTTCTTCACGCCGGTGATGCGTTCGTTCAGGTTCGAAGCGCCGAGCTGGCCAGTCACGATGGCAACCTTGCCCTCGCCGCCGATGGCCTCTGCCATCGCCTTGCCCATGGTCTCGCCGGCGGCTTCGTTGATCGTGCCGATATACATGCTGCGGCCGCTATTGGCGCTGTCGCTGTCAAACGTGAGAACGGCGATGCCGGCATCGACCGCCTGCTTGATGATGCCTTCGACGGACTTCGGCTCGTTGACCGAAATTGCGATGCCGTCTACCTGACGAGCGATCAGGTCCTCGATGATCTTGACCTGGGTTGAGCCCTGGGTGTTCTGCGGAACCACCCATTGATACTTGACGCCAAGCTTGTCGGCGGCCTCCTGCGCACCGGTGTTGCAGTCGTCAAAGAACGGAACGGCAACCTTCGGAACGACGGCGACGGTTATGTCGGCCTTGTCCTTGGCGAAAGCGGCGCCGGTTGCCAGAAGCGACATCGTCAAGATGGCCGCGCGAGCGGAATTGAAAATTACACGCATGAAATCCTCCTCCTCAGCAGGCTCTCCCCGAGCCTGGATTCTTCGTGATTGATTAGACGTTAGGCGATGCTCATCTCTCTTCTCAGTTCTTTCCTCCCATGATTCTGCTGCGCAGCACGTCCAGGCTGACGGCGATCAAGATCACACCGCCGGTGATGGCCTGTTGCGCATAGGTATTGATGTTGAGAAGCACGACACCGTTGGCGATCACGCCGACGAGCGCCGCGCCAATGACCGCGCCGGTGACACTGCCTGCACCGCCGGCGAGGCTCGCACCGCCGATCGCGGCGGCGGCGATGACATCGAGTTCCGACCCGAAACCCGAAGCCGGCTCGGCCGAAAGGTAGCGGGAAAACCCGATCACCCCGGCCAATGCAGCGATGGTGGAAGACAGGACGTAGACGGACAGCTTGATGCGATCGACCTTGACGCCGCTCAGGCGCGCGGCGTGTTCGTTGCCGCCCGTGGCGTAGACATGCCGGCCAAAGCGGGTGCGCCGCATGATCACCGCGAAGACCAGCATCAGCACGACCATGATGATGACCGGCACCGGCACGGGGCCGAGGTAGCCCTGGCCAAGGATCGCGAAGGCTTCCGGGGTTTCCGGCGTGACCGGCACGCCGCGGGTGATCATATACATCAGACCACGCCCGATGCTCAGCGTTCCGAGCGTCGCGATAAAGGGCGGCAGGCCGATGAAGGTGATCAGCAGCCCGTTGCACAGGCCGAAAATGAGACCGACGCCGAGACCCGCCGCGATGCAGAGTTCGGTTGGATAGCCCATGCTGAAGCAAAGGGCGGTCACCAGCGAGGCAAGCCCCATCGCCGAGCCGACCGACAGGTCGATCCCGCCGGTGATGATCACCATGACCATGCCGATGCTCATGATTGCGGTCAGCGAAAACGCCCGGAACACGCCCATCAGATTGTTCGTCGTCAAGAAATAGGGCGTATAGAGGCTGATCAGTGCGCCGACGACGACCAGCGCGATCAGGACGTTGAATTCGCGCACCTGGAACAGTCTGCCGGCTTCGGCCAGCAGACGGGAATGCAGCGATCCGGGCGCATTGTGGTCCTGATCGGTCGCGAGCATGTCTCATTCCTCCCAAATATTGTTCGCATGCGCCGCCGCCCCGATGCGAGGCGCTCCTCAACGCCGCGGTCCACTTCCGACGCCCCTCCCGGCAAAGGGAGAGAGACCCGGATGGCCAGCGAGTGGCAGCGCTGTCATTCTTTGTTTCAGGTGACCTGTTTTGTCAACAGGCTTTTTGCCACATGCAGATTCCCGCAGTTCGGTGCAGATTCCCGCAATCGCAGTGCGTACGGCCCAACGCCGCTCACGCTTGGTCAGAATAGATATTGCTTTCGTCTGAATGGCCAAGATAATATGGCAGCGCTATCATAAAAAAGTTCATCTTCCCGCAGTCGACGGAAGGAAGAGCTGACTTGGAGACCGAGCGCATGACCGCCCCGACAGTTGCAACTATGTCCCTTGCCATGATTCACACGGTCGCCGGTCTGGTTCCGACCCTGGAAGCGCTTGCCAGGCGCGAACTGCCCAGTTGCGAGCCCTTCAACATTCTCGACGAGAGCCTGCTGAGAAATACCATCCGCGAAGGAAGCCTGTCGAAGACGACGATGCGGCGCCTGGCGCAATATGTCTGGTCGGCCGTCGACGGTGGGGCCGAGGCCGTTGTCGTCACCTGTTCCTCCCTTGGCCCGGCGGTTGATGCGGCAAGGCCGCTATGCCCGGTGCCGCTCTTTCGCATCGACCAGGGCATGGCGGTTGAAGCGGTATCGCGGGCGTCGCGGATCGGTGTTCTGGCAACATTGCCGACGACGCTCGGCCCCACCGGGGATATCATCAGGACGTCTGCGGCCGAAACCGGACAGACGGGCTGCCAGGTCACGGAGATGCTGTGCGAGGGGGCCTTCGAGCGCCTGTCCAGCGGCGACCGCGAGGTTCACGATGCACTGGTGGTCGAGGGGTTCCGCCGCCTCGCGCCGAAGGTCGACCTGGTCGTCCTCGCCCAGGCCTCGATGGCAAACGCGCTTACGCCCCTTGGCCCAGAACCGGAAGGAATTCCCGTGCTGACGAGTCCGGAACTCGGCATGCGCCACATCAGGGAATGCCTTTTTGCGGCAAGCCCTCGCCGATGATGCGACCGGCCTTGCCGTCATCCTGACACAGCATCAACCCTGCCGGGATCTCGTCCCGAATCGCCTCAATCCAAGGAGAAAGTCATGGAATATCGGCAACTCGGCCGTTCGGGCCTCAAAGTCTCAGCGGTGAGCATGGGTACGTTTTCGTTCGGCGGAAAAGGCGATTTCGCAATGGTCGCGAGCCAGGGCGTCAAGGAGGCGCAACGGCTGGTCGATACCTGTATCGAAGGCGGCATCAACCTGTTCGACACGGCCAACATGTATTCCTCGGGACGCTCCGAGGAAATTCTGGGCGAGGTCCTGGAGGGACGCCGCGACCGGATTCTGATTTCCAGCAAGGCGCGGATGCGCATCGGCGACGGCCCCAATGACGAGGGCGTGTCGCGCTATCATCTCATCCGCGAGTGCGAACGCAGCCTGAAGCGCCTGCGCACCGATCACATCGACGTCTACTTCATGCACGAATGGGACGGACTAACTCCACCGGAGGAGATGCTCTCGGCGCTGGATATGCTGGTGAACCAGGGCAAGGTCCGTTATATCGGCTGCTCGAACTATTCCGGCTGGCACATCATGAAGACGCTGGGCATTGCGGATCTCAAGAACTATCCGCGCTTCGTCACCCAGCAGATCCACTACACGCTCGAGGCACGGGAGGCTGAATACGAACTCCTGCCGATCTCCGTCGATCAGGGGCTCGGCGTCATGGTCTGGAGCCCGCTTGCCGCCGGCCTGCTTTCTGGCGCATTCCGCCGCGATCAGAAGCCTGCGGATTCCCGCCAGGCGGCCGGCTGGAGCGAGCCTCCCATCCGCGACGAGAACCGCCTATGGCATATTGTCGACGTGCTGATCGAGATCGCCGAGGCTCGCAGCGTATCGCCGGCCCAGGTCGCTCTGGCATGGACATTGTCGCGGCCAGCGATCACATCGGTTGTCGTCGGCGGCCTGAGCGAGCAGCATTTTAAGGACAATATCGCCGCGGTCGATCTGAAGCTGACGGCAGAGGAGCTGGAACGGCTGAACGCGGTCAGCCGCCTTGCGTATATCTATCCCTATTGGCACCAGCACAATTTCGCGAAGGATCGCTTCTGCGCCGGCGACTGGGCGTTGCATCAAAGCTACGAGGATCTAGGAAAGATCTGAGTAAGAATGGCGGGCCTCGGGCCCGCCTTCAAATCCGGTCACATGAGCCGGCAAACGCCTTCAACCAGCCAAGCCCGGCGACGGTTTCGCCCGCCGGGCGGTATTCGCAGCCGACATAGCCGCCATATCCGAGCGCATCGAGCTCCCGCAGAACCCGGAAATCGTCGAGTTCGCCGGTTCCCGGTTCGTGGCGCGAAGGCACCGATGCGATCTGGATATGCCCGATGACCGGCATCATCTCCCGCAACCCCCGGATTACGTCACCATGAATGATCTGGCGGTGATATATATCGAACTGAAGCTTCAGGTTGGGCTTTTCCATCGACGCGATCAGATCGGCTGCAAAGTTGAAATCATTGAGGAAATAACCCGGCATGTCGCGGGGATTGATCGGCTCGATGAGCACGTCGAGACCCGCCTCGCCGGCTTTGTCGCAGGCAAGGGCGAGCGCAGCGCGATAGGTGTTGCGAGCTTTGGCGTCCGAGCGGTCGGCAAGGCCGCTCATCACGTGCAGCCGCCCGACGCCGGTGGCACTGGCATAGCGCAATGCCGTCTCGACGGACTGGCGAAATTCCGCCTCTCTCCCGGGCAGTGCCGCCAACCCCCGTTCCCCGGCAGCCCAGTCTCCGGGAGGAAGGTTGAACAGCGCCTGGGTCAATCCGGCGGCTTCCAACTGCGAACGGATGACATCCGGGTCGAACTCATAAGGAAATAGGAATTCCACCGCCTTGAAGCCAGCGGCAGCCGCGGCAGCGAACCGGTCGAGAAATCCGGTCTCATTGAACATCATCGTCAGGTTTGCAGCAAAACGCGGCATGTTCAGATCGTCCCCGGCGCTTCTGGCAGGTCCAGTCCGGTCACCTGGGCCAGCAAGCGGGCGACCGAGGCGTCGTCGTCGCGGCCCATTCCGGCCGCAGATGTCATGATGAACATCTGCAGAGCAGTGGAGGCGATCGAGAGCGGGAATTTCAGGTTTCGGCCGATATCCGAGACAATGCCCAGATCCTTGGTGAAAATGTCGATTGCGCTTCGTGGCGCGTAGTCGCCTTCGAGAATGTGCGGGACACGGTTTTCGAACATCCAGGAATTGCCGGCCGATGCCGTGATGACCTCATAGACCTTGGCGATGTCCAGGCCGAGTGCCTTCGCAAAGGTGATGGCCTCACAGGCGGCCGCGATATGCACCCCGGCCAGGAGCTGATTGACGATCTTGAAGGAAGCGCCGATGCCGGCGCGATCCCCGAGTTCGTAGACCTTCTGAGCGATCGCATCGAGCACCGGGCGAACCTTGTCGAAGGCCTCTGGACGGCCTGAGCCCATGATCGTCAGTTCGCCGGCCGCAGCCCTGCCGGCCCCTCCGCTGATCGGGGCGTCGATATAGCCGAGACCGAGCGCTTCCACGCGCTCTTCGAGGCCGCGAGCCATGTCCGGCCCCATCGTGGCAAAGGAAAGTACGACGCCACCCTTCATCATCGCCGGGGCTGCGCCCTCGTCGCCGAACAGGACGGCCTCCGTCTGTGCTGCGTTCACCACGACCGTAATGACGACATCCGCATCTCTGGCAGCTTCCGCCGGATTTCCGATGGCTTTTCCACCCGAGGCGACAAAACGCGCCATGGCGTCCTCGCTGACGTCGCAGCCGATTGTTTCAAAGCCGCCGCGCAGCAAGGACGTTGCCACGCCCATGCCCATCGATCCCAGTCCGACGACGCAGACCTTCAAACCCGTTTGCTTGCTCATGTCAGAAACCAACCTTCCGATCCATCGTCCGCCTACCGCTCCGCAGGTGCTTGCTCTTCCCTTCCCGGAAAAGTAATGATAGCGTTGCCACAACATGGTTAGCCCATCCGCGAATTGCATTGCAAGTCCTTATTTTCGTCCGGAGATCAAGGGCTTCGATGGATTTGCGGAGGGTGGGCTTGCGAGCGTCGAGCCGCGGCCGCACAGGGGAGGAAAGACTTGCTGATTGGCGCTGTTGCCGACGACATCACCGGGGCCACGGACCTGTGCCTCATGCTTTCGCGCGAAGGCATGCGCACGATCCAGGTGATCGGCGTGCCCGCAAACGACATGGACTTTTCCGGGGCGGACTCGGTTGTCGTGGCGCTCAAATCGCGCACGATACCGGCAAGCGAAGCTGTCGATATGTCGCTCGCTTCCGCTCGGGTCCTTCTGGCCGCAGGCGCCGAGCAACTCATCTTCAAATACTGCTCGACATTCGATTCGACGGATGCCGGCAATATCGGCCCCGTCGCCGAAGCGCTGCAGGATCTGACCGGCACGCCGGTAACGATCGCCTGCCCGTCCTTTCCGGCCGCCGGGCGGACGGTCTACAAGGGTCACCTCTTTGTCGGCGACAGATTGCTGTCGGAAAGCCCGCTCAAGGATCACCCGCTGACCCCCATGCGTGATCCGGACCTCGTTCGCGTGCTGCAGCGCCAATGCAGCCGGCCGGTGGGCCTTGTTCAGGCCGATATCATTTCGCGGGGGCCGGAAGCATTGAAGGCGGCCTTCGCCGAGCAATATGCGGCCGGCAAACGCATCCTGGTCGTCGACACGCTGACCGACGCGGACCTCCGGATCATCGGCAAGGCCTGCGCCGGAATGAAGCTTGTAACCGGTGGTTCCGGCGTGGCGATGGGACTGCCCGAAAATTTCAGGCAGACCAAGGAGTTCACACCGCCGGCAAAAACGGCGCGAATGGCGTCTCCGCCCGGTCGTGCGGCAATTCTTGCCGGCTCGTGCTCGGCGGCGACACGCGGCCAGATCGAGGTGGCGGAGGCCGCTGGCCTGCCTGTGCTGCGGCTTGACATCGCAGCCATTGCGCAGGGCCGTCAGACGGCGGCCGATCTCGCCGACTGGGCAATCAATTCGGCAGGCGATCAGCCGCCCCTCATCTATTCGAGTGCCGGTCCTGACGAATTGGCCAAGATCCAATCGCTGATGGGACGCCATGAGTCCGGTGCCCTGGTGGAAAAAACGCTGGCCGAGGTTGCGCTCCGCCTGCTGAATGCCGGTTTTTCCCGCTTCCTTATCGCCGGCGGAGAGACCTCGGGCGCAATCGTCGAAGCGCTCGGCGTCAAGGTCCTGCTGATCGGGCCGGAAATCGACCCGGGGGTGCCCTGGACGCGCAGCATTTCGGGGCCGGATCTTGCGCTGGCGCTCAAATCCGGAAATTTCGGCGCGAGAGATTTTTTCCTGAAGGCCTGGGACCTGCTCGAAATGGAGACCGAGGATGCATGACGTCAATCGTCTTCGTGACGAGATCTGCCGGGTCGGGCAATCCCTGTTCCAAAGGGGCCTCACCTCTGGTTCGACCGGCAACATCTCCGTGCGCACGCCGGACGGCGGCTGGTTGATGACCCCGACCAACGTCTCGATGGGCATGCTCGACCCGGCGCGGCTGTCGCTGTTCGACGCTGAAGGCCGTTTCGTATCGGGAGACGCGCCGACCAAGGAGGCCTTCCTGCATTTCTCCATGTATGGCGAGCGCGCGGATGCCGGCGCGGTCGTGCACCTCCATTCCAGCCACGCGACCGCAGTCAGCATCATGGCCGATATCGATCCTGAGGACGTGCTGCCGCCGCTGACCGCCTATTACGTCATGCGGGTCGGGCGCCTGCCGCTCGTGCCCTATTTCGCGCCGGGCGACCAGGCGCTCGCGGAAGCCGTGCGCAACCTCGCCGGTCGGCACCATGCCATGCTGCTTGCCAACCACGGTCCGGTCGTCGCCGGCACCAGTCTGGCCAATGCACAGTATGCCGCCGAAGAGCTCGAAGAGACCGCAAAGCTCTTTCTAATGCTGCAGAACCACGCCAAACGCGTCCTGACGCCTGAGCAGGTGGCGGATCTGCGCCGGCGCTTCAACCTTGCCTAACGCGGCGGGACTCCCGTCAGCGACCATAATTTTCGAACAATTCCGCAGGAGAAAACAATGAACAAGATGGCAAATGAAACGGTCGGCTTTGTCGGCGTCGGCCTTATGGGCCATGGCATGGCCAAGAACATCGTCGAGAAGGGCTATCCGTTGACCGTCATCGCCCATCGGAACCGCAAGCCGATCGAGGATCTCGTTTCGCGCGGCGCGACCGAAGCCAAGTCTCTGGAAGAGCTTGCGGCAGCCTCGACGATCGTCTTTCTCTGCCTCACCAGTTCGCGGGAAGTCGAAGCGGTCGTCAACAGCATGAAGCCCAAGCTTGCCTCCGGATCGGTGGTGGTTGACTGCTCGACCGGAGACCCGACCGTCACCGCCCGCCTGGCGGACGAACTCAAGGCGCAGGGCGTCCATTTTGCCGATGCCCCGCTGAGCCGCACACCGAAGGAAGCCTGGGAAGGCACGCTTGACGCGATGGTCGGTGCTGATGATGCGATCTTCGCAAGAATTCGCCCCGTCATCGACACCTGGGCCGGCAAGATCGTTCACATTGGTGGCATAGCCGATGGTCATCGCATGAAATTGTTGAATAACTTCATAGCCCTTGGCATGGGCGCACTGTTCGCGGAGGCGCTCGCCCTGTCACGCAAGGTGGGCATTTCCGTCGATCGGTTCGACAGTGTGATCCGCGGCGGCCGGATGGACAGTGGTTTCTATCAGACCTTCATGGGCTATGTCCTCGAAGGAAACCGGGAGGCTCACCGATTTACGCTGTCCAACGCCTACAAGGATCTCAAATATCTTGAATCCATGGCCAACGCCGCGACGATCGCGACGCCGCTCGCCAGTGCCGCCAAGAACTCATATGCAATGGCAGTGGCCGGCGGTGGAGATGGGCCTGAGGACTACGTGCCGCATCTGGCCGATTTCATTGCCAAGCTCAATGGTCTCGACCGGAAGTAGACCTCCGCCTTGGATATGAAGGTGTCTGGAAGTGGCCATGAACTGATTCCGTGGGCAGCCCCTTCGGCCGGCAGGACAACTCCTGCCAGCCGCATCCGGGGGCGCCAGTGCGGGCGGCAGGAATTGCTGTAGGAACCGGAAGGCAAGAGGCGGTGCCGCCAAGAGCCGGCGCGTAAGGTCAGGCCGGAGAATATTGGCATTGGGCCAAGACCGCCGGCGACGCCGGCCGTATGGAAGTTCGTGCAGTCGATTGAATATCGCTAACGAAGTGCTCAATCCGCGTCGGGATTGACCTGGGTCAATTCGACGCGGGGTATTGGGAGTAGGTGTTAGAAAGTCTGTCAATTGCATTTGGCCACTGCTGCTGGGAGGAGAGTATGCCAAAAATCATGGTCGATTCGGATGCGATTGCTGACCAGCCTCTGCAATTACACAGCCATCCCAGGGGTGTTCGGCCGGACGACGCACAAGAGCAATTGAAGCGGATCGGCCATATCAGGCAGTATGACAGCGGTATCACCATCGTTGCCGAGGGCGATGAACCAAGCATCATCGGCCGGGTGGCATCCGGCGTTGTGCGCATAACGCAAACACTCGACGACGGACGACAGCAGATCGTGGGCTTGGCCATGCCCGGCGAGTATTTCGGACATTTTTTTCGCAGCGGCAGCGCCTTCATGTACGAGGCCGCGACCGATGTCGCTGCCTGCGTATTTCCTCAGAAACCCTTCGAAGCCCTCTTGGCCAGCCATCATGGGCTGGAGCACACGGTCATGATGGGGGCGTTGCGCGATCTGGAGTTGAGTCGCGAATGGATCATGGTTCTCGGTTGCCAGAACACCTTCGAACGCGTTGTCAGCTTCATGCTGCATATCCATAAGAGGATGCGCATGGCCGGACTGCCGACCCACGACCGCTTCATTGAATTTCCAATCGGGCGTCGCGACATCGCCGGCTACCTCGGCACGACGGTCGAAACCATCAGCAGGCATGTTCAGGCGTTGGCACGTCAGAGGATCATCAGGATTCTGGACAATTCCCATTTCGAGATCTGCAATCTCGGTCGGCTTCAGTCGCTGTCGAAGCAGCACTGGAACGCCATGGCGAAGTCGATACCGACGAGCGAGCTCGATTCCGGAGTGCCGCAGGCGCTGAAGGGAAAGAGCTGGTCGCAATCTGGGCTCGCCTGAATCCGTGCTGACGCGTTTCGCCCTCAAACTCCGAAGCTTTTCAAAAGCGCTCTCTACCAATCGCGCCAGAGGCTCGAGCAACGGGGCGGCTATCCCGGGTACAGGAGGGACCAGGGCGTTGACGGCCATCAATGCGGCTCAAAGGGGCTCTGATCCATATAGAGATTGTGGGTCCTGGAGGAGGATTGCCAACGGACGCCACGTGGGAGAGGTCGATGGACATTATCCGCAAGAGCGACGCCACCAGGCTAAAGGCCAATCTGCCTGACTATGACCAGTTCTGCGCGGGCTTTCACTGGGAGGACGCGGAGCGTCTTCTCGACGGGCTTTCCGGCGGAAAGTTGAACATCGCATTCGAGGCCATCGACAGGCACGTCATTCACGGTCGAGGCGACAGGACTGCCATCCGGTGGATTTCGAAAGACGGTGCGCGGCGGGACTTCAGCTACGTCGAAATGCAGCGGGAAACAAACCGTTTCGCCAATGTTCTCAATGGGCTTGGAATTGCCAGGGGTGACAGGGTGTATTCCCTCCTCGGTCGTGTCCCGGAACTCTACGTCGCCGCGCTTGGCACGCTGAAATGCGGCGCGGTTTTCTGCCCGATGTTTTCGGCCTTCGGACCGGAACCGGTCAAGGCCCGCATGGAGATCGGCAGCGCGCGCGTTCTGGTCACCTCCCATTCGCTCTACAAAAGGAAGGTCGCTCCCTGGCGCAAGGAGCTCGAGGGCCTCGACGCGGTACTCCTGATCGATGCCGGCGGTGAGGTGGAATCGGACACACACGATCTCCCCTCGCTGATGGCCAATGCGGCCACGGAGTTTCCGGTCGCGGCGACCGATCCGGAAGACATGGCGCTCCTGCACTTCACCTCCGGTACGACAGGTCGACCCAAGGGTGCTGTTCATGTGCACCGGGCGGTGGTGGCCCACCATTTGACTGGAAAGCTTGCCCTCGACCTCCATCCAGATGACGTGTTCTGGTGCACGGCCGATCCCGGCTGGGTCACAGGCACGTCCTACGGCATCATTTCACCGCTCACCAACGGCGCCACGATGATCGTGGACGAGGCTGAATTCGACGCAGGTCGCTGGTACGGCATCCTCGAGAGCGAGAAGGTGAACGTCTGGTATACGGCACCGACCGCCATCCGCATGCTGATGAAAGCCGGCGCGGCGCTCGCGAAGGGATACGATCTTTCTCGACTGCGTTTCATGGCCAGCGTCGGCGAGCCGCTCAATCCCGAAGCGGTGATCTGGAGCAACAGGACGTTTGGCATGCCGTTCCACGACAACTGGTGGCAGACGGAGACGGGTGGCATCATGATCGCCAACTATGCCTCGATGGACGTCAAGCCGGGTTCGATGGGCAAGCCCCTTCCCGGCATTGTCGCCGGGATCGTCGAGAAGCATGACGGTACGGTGCGGGAAGCCTCAAGGCCGATGACGATCGGCCAGTTGGCGCTGAAACCCGGTTGGCCGTCGATGATGCGGGCCTATCTCCACGAGGAGGAACGCTACCGCAAGTGCTTCGTCGATGGCTGGTATCTGAGCGGCGACCTGGCGATGCGGGACGAGGATGGATATTTCTGGTTCGTCGGTCGCGATGACGACGTTATCAAGAGCGCGGGCCACCTGATCGGCCCGTTCGAGGTCGAAAGCGCGCTGATGGAGCATCCGGCCGTTGCCGAGGCGGCAGTCATCGGCATACCGGACGAAACGATCGGCGAGGTGGTCAAAGCCTTCGTCGCTCTCAAACCGGGTCACGAGGGCAGCGATGACCTGATGCTCGATCTCCTCGGCCATGCGCGAAAGCGGCTTGGTCCCGCCGTTGCGCCGAAGGAAATTGCCTTCAGGAATAATCTGCCCAAGACGCGCTCCGGCAAGATCATGCGGCGCCTGCTCAAGGCACGGGAGTTGGGCCTGCCCGAGGGCGACATCTCAACGCTTGAAAGTGACGAAAGATGACCGACCGCTCCCAAAAACCGCATCTGACGCGAGAGCACGTGCTCGACCTCCTGGCCCAGATGATCCGCATCCGCCGGTTCGAGGACAAGTGCGCCGAGCTTTACACCGAGCAGAAGATCCGTGGATTCCTGCATCTCTACGATGGCGAGGAGGCGATCGCCGCCGGCATCATTCCTCTTCTGCAAAGCGAGGATCGTATCGTCGCGACCTATCGCGAACATGGCCACGCGCTGGTGCGCGGCCTGCCGATGAAGACGGTCATGGCGGAGATGTATGGCAAGATGGAAGGTTGCTCGGGCGGGCGGGGCGGCTCCATGCATCTGTTCTCCGCCGCCACCAATTTCTACGGTGGCAACGCAATCGTCGGCGGCGGCCTGCCGCTTGCCGCGGGTCTGGCGCTTGCCGACAAGATGCGCGGCGATGAACAAGTAACGGTGTGCTTTTTCGGCGAAGGCGCGGTCGCCGAAGGGGAATTTCACGAGAGCCTCAATCTCGCCTCGCTCTGGCATCTGCCGGTGCTGTTCGTCTGCGAAAACAACCGCTATGCCATGGGCACCGCGCTGGAACGCTCGGAGGCGGTCATCGACATTCACAGGAAGGCCGAGAGTTACGGGCTGATCAGCGAGCTTGTCGACGGAATGGATGTCGTCGCCGTCGAAGCGGCCGCACGGCGCGCACTGGAAACGATCCGGGAGGTAGGGGAACCCTATTTCCTGGAGTGCCAGACCTATCGGTTTCGTGCCCACTCAATGTTCGATGCACAGCTCTATCGATCGAAGGAGGAGGTCGAGGAATGGCGGCGCAAGGGGCCGATCCTGCGCTTCCAGTCATGGCTGCTTGAGAATGGCATCGTTCATGCCGGTGATATTGACAGGATCACCGCTGAAACCGATGCCGAGATCGCCGACGCCGTGGCGTTCGCGGAAGCCGGAAGCTGGGAACCGCTCGAGAGCCTGGGCCGGCATGTCGTGGCCCCGGTTCGGCCCGCTTCGCCGCCAAAGGTCGAGCCGGCTGCGGAGACTGTGGAAACCACCTATCGCGAAGCGGTGAAGATGGCGATCGAGGAGGCGCTCGACCGCGACAGCCGGACTTTCCTGATGGGGGAGGATGTCGGCCAGTATGGGGGGTGCTATGCCGTCAGCAAGGGCTTGCTGCAGAAATACGGGCCGGACCGGATCCGCGACACACCGTTGTCGGAATCCGGGTTCACCGGCGCGGGAATCGGCGCCGCGATCGCCGGAATGCGTCCGATCGTCGAGGTGATGACGGTCAACTTCTCCATGCTGGCCCTGGACCAGATTCTCAACACGGCTGCGACGTTCCGGCACATGTCGAACGGCCAGTTCGGGGTCCCGATCGTCATCCGTATGGCGACGGGGGCAGGCCGGCAACTGGCGGCGCAGCACTCCCACAGTCTGGAAGGCTGGTATGCGCATATACCGGGCCTACGCGTCCTCACGCCGGCGACCATCGAAGACGCGCGCGGCATGCTCTGGACGGCGCTGGAAGACCCGGACCCGGTGCTGATCTTCGAAAATGTCATGCTCTACAACCGAAGCGGACCACTGGCCGTCAACGCCGCTCCGGTCGATATCAGCAGCGCAGCGGTGCGCAGGGAAGGGCGCGATGTCTCGCTGATCACCTATGGTGGATCGCTGTTCAAGACACTGGATGCCGCAGCCGAACTCGAACGTGCCGGCATCTCCGCCGAGGTCATCGATCTTCGCAGTCTAAGGCCGCTTGATGAGCAGACGATCCTTGCCTCCGTGTCGAAGACCCGGAGAGCCTTGATCGTCGACGAGGGGTGGCGCTCGGGAAGCATCTCCGCCGAAATCGGCATGCGGATTGCGGAGAAGTGTTTCTACGAGCTCGACGCGCCGCTTGCCAGGGTCTGCAGCGAGGAGGTGCCTATCCCCTATGCCAAGCATCTTGAGGACGCGGCGATACCGCAGGTCGACAAGATCGTCTCTGCCGTGCGCTCTCTCATGGGAAAGGCGTGATCATGGCTGAATTCCGCATGCCTTCGCTTGGCGCGGACATGGAAGCCGGGACGCTCGTCGAATGGCTCGTCAAGCCGGGCGCGACCCTGAGGCGGGGCGATGTCATCGCTGTGGTCGAAACCCAAAAGGGTGCGATCGAGATTGAGAATTTCGAGGAAGGCATCTTCGAGGGGCCGATCGCCCAGATCGGCACCAGGGTTCCGGTGGGAACGCCGATAGCGCTGATACGGCGTCAGGACGAGCCGGCGGCTGCTGTCGCCCCAGGTGCTCCGGCTCCGCCGGCCCCGGAAGGACCGCCCGCAGAAGCCCCCGTTCCGCCGCAGATGGCCGAGATTGCAGCCGCCGCCCGGCAGCGACCGGAAGAGCCTGTGCCCTTGTCCGTCGCACCGCCGCCGAGGGCTGCCGAGACAGCGCCGGAAAGGGTGCGTGCCTCGCCCGCGGCACGGCGCTATGCGGTGGATCACGGCATCGATCTGTCACTGGTCGAGGGCGGCGGTCCTCATGGGGAAACCCAGCTTCGTGATCTTGAGGGAATGGAAAGCCGTCCGCCGACACCTGCCGCACCACCCGTCGAAGCCGTCCTGCAACCGATGACCGGCATGCGCGCCGCCATTGCCGCCGCCATGGCGCGTTCCAAGCGGGAGATCCCGCACTATTATCTGGCGCACAGAATCGACCTCACGGAAGCCGAGGCCTGGCTGTCGAACTTCAACACCCGGCGCGATCCGGCGGAGCGTCTGGTTCTGGGCGCACTGTTCGTCAAGGCCGTCGCGCGGGCGACGCGGAAGTATCCGGAATTCAACGGACATTTCACCGATGGCGTCTTCCGCCCGAGCCCGGTCGTCCATGCCGGCGTGGCGATCAATATCCGGGGAACCGGTCTCGTGGCTCCCGCCATCCATGATGCCGATGCGCTCGGTGTCCCCGAACTGATGGCGGCCATGCGCGATCTTGTCGGCCGGGTCAGGGCAGGCAGATTCCGGTCGTCGGAACTGTCGGACCCGACGATTACAGTCTCGAGCCTTGGCGATCGCGGTGTCGAGACCCTCTATGGCGTCATCTATCCGCCTCAGGTCGCCATCGTCGGCTTCGGCATGCCGGTCACGGAAGTACGGGCACTGGAGGGTCTGATCGGTCCGCACAAGATCGTGCATGTCACGCTGGCCGGAGACCACCGGGTGAGCGACGGCCACCGCGGCGCGCTCTTTCTGTCCCATATTGACCAACTTCTGCAGAAGCCGGAGGCCCTATGACCAAGCAGGAACTGGAAGCGGTGCTGGCGGAGGCGCTTCGGCGCATCGCGCCTGATGTCGATGTTGCGGAGATAGACGGGGATGGGGACCTTAGGCAGGAGTTCGACATCGACTCCATCGATTTCCTCAATCTGATCACGGCTCTGGCAAAGCGCTTTTCGCTGCCGATCCCGGAGGAGGACTATCCCAGGCTTCGCAGCTTCGCGGCCATCGTCGACTATCTCGGGGAGAAGGTTGTCTAGAAGGTCCCGGCACGTCGTTTGACATGCTGGTTCGAGTGTACGCTTGGGCGTCAGCGTAGGAATGCCAAGCCGGCTCACGGACTTCGATGTTTCTTGTCTGCGCCACCGCGCCCGGCGGTTTCGGGACCGTCACCGTCAGTACACCATTCTCAAAATCGGGCTTGACGGTGTCGGCATCGACCCTGAACGGCGAAATCATCGTTCTTTGGAAGGAATCGGCCGCACGCTCTTATGCGATGAAGCGTGCCCTTGCGCTCCTTCTTTTCTTCCTTTTCAGGTTTCTTTTCGCCTTGATCGTGATTGGGTCGTCGATTTCCTGCCGCTCCACGCCGGGAAGTTCGTCCGTCATGCAGATAACGTTGACGTTCGATCGAACGATCGGCGTCAGACGCCATACGGCATGGGGCCCGGTCGGCCTCTTGTCATCACGTGCCTGCCTTCTGATAGGTCCCGATGATCTCCGTGCCGGAGAGGACATGGCCGCGCATCGCCGACTCGATCTGGTCCTTGGATCCCGGCGTCAAATGGTCTAGCAGGCGATCGAGTGCATAGAGCTTGAAAAAGTAGCGATGCCTGCCGATCGGCGGGCAGGGGCCGCCGTAATCCTTGCGCTTCCAGTCGTTGATACCGGTCACGGTCGTTCCGTGCAGGACCGACACGCCGGCGGGTAGACCGCTCAGGTCCGGAGGCAGATTGTAGAGTATCCAATGAACCCAGGTCATTTTTGGGTGGGCGGGATCCGGCGCGTCCGGATCGTCGACGATGAGGACCAGACTTTTCGTCGTGGGCGGAACGCCTTTCCATTCGAGTGGCGGCGAGATGTCCTCACCCTCACAGGTATAGGGGCGCGGAATTTGTCCGTTATGGGCGAATGCGGGTGAGGCTATCACGAAGGCCATGTCATGCTCCTTTCGTTAAAGAACGCCAGCCTATCGCGACGTCGTCATCTCGGAAGACCCCGGCGAATGTCCCCGCCATGCTTGGCTACAGCCGAAGTCGTTGCGAGCACGTGGTTTCCTTGACGGATATCTACTCTCTGCGCCGTTCGCCAAGACCTTGGATCACTGATGAATGACAATGCCGGGAAATCCTATTCTGCATCATATCAGGCAGCGCATGACACCCTGAATGAGGGCCGCCGAAAAGGCAGGAAATGCCCTTATCCCCCCACTTTTCAGCCTTCCGACCGCAAGCCAAGGCGAAGCGAACAATAGGCTGGAACCACTAAATCTAGATTTTTTTATGGACAAGTGTGGCTTTTTCCCATATGTAGAGGCCTCATCTCGCTCGCGAGACGATTTGCTTTTTGCAGATCCACTTGTCTCAGGCATCTTTTTGCCTTGTCAACAGAGACTGATATCAGCACGGGAACTGCGGCGCTCGCGCCGTTCGATGAAGACGGGAATATTGCTCCCTCGGAACAGCACTGAGTGCTCCGCGTGGAACTATTTCGCCAGAAAAGGAGCGTTCTCCCGCTACCGAGCGGGGGCTTGAGAAAATATGGCCCTGACAACTGAAACAGACGTGTCGGCAAAACCGGACACGCCCAAGATCAGTCTCAAATCCGTCTACAAAGTTTTCGGTGAGCGACCGGAAAAGGCGCTCGAACTCTTCCGCTCCGGCAAGTCGAAGGCGGAGGTGCATGCACAGACCGGTAATTCCATCGGCGTCTCCAATGCGACATTCGATATCCGTGCCGGCGAGATTTTCGTCATCATGGGCCTTTCGGGTTCCGGCAAGTCCACCTTGCTCCGCCTGCTCAACCGCCTGATAGAACCGACCTCGGGCTCGATCGAAATCGACGGCCACGATATTACCGGCATGTCCCGCAGTGAGCTCATCGCGCTTCGCCGGCGCGACATCAGCATGGTCTTCCAGTCCTTTGCGCTTCTGCCCAACCGGTCGGTACTCAACAATGCCGCTTTCGGCCTCGAAGTGGCGGGCATGGCAGAGGCCGAGCGCAAGAAACGGGCGCTTGCGGCGCTCGATGCGGTCGGACTTGCCGGCTATGCCGAGAGCCGCCCGGACCAGCTCTCCGGCGGCATGAAGCAGCGCGTAGGCCTGGCCCGCGCGCTGGCCAGCGAGCCCACCATACTTCTGATGGACGAGGCCTTTTCGGCCCTCGATCCGTTGATCCGCACCGAAATGCAGGATGAACTGGTACGGCTGCAGTCGGAACACAGCCGCACCATCGTCTTCGTCAGCCATGATCTCGACGAAGCCATGCGGATCGGCGACCGGATCTGCATCATGCAGGACGGGGAGGTTATCCAGGTCGGTACACCCGACGAAATCGTCATGCAGCCGGCCAATGACTATGTCCGGTCCTTCTTCCGCAATGTCGATGTCAGTCAGGTCTTCAAGGCCGGCGACGTGGCGCGCAAGACGCAGGTGACCATCATCGAACGACAGGGCGTGAGCGTCGCGGCGGCGCTCGAGCGGATGAAGAATTTCGACCGCGACTACGCCATCATTCTCGGTCGCGACAAGACCTATCACGGCATGGTCAGCCAGGCCTCCCTGGTCGACAAGGTGCGCGCCAGGGACCCCGACCCCTACCGCAGTGCCTTCCTGCCCGAGGTGGAACCCATCCCGGCGGAAGAGCCCCTGTCAAACGTGCTGGGCCGCGTCGCGTCGAGCCCCTGGCCGGTGCCGGTGGTCGACCAGCGCAACCGCTATCTCGGCTCGATCAGCAAGTCCGTCCTGCTTGAAACGCTCGATCGAGCCAACTGATCACGCAGCTGGTCTCTTCTGAGAGAGGATCCCCATGACTTTGGAAATCGCTGACGTCGTCGATAGCGCCGTCAATTACATTCTCGACAATTTCTCACCGGCGCTCGACATGATCGCCGCCACGATCGGCTTTGTCACCGGCGGTATCCTGGCCGCGCTCGCCGCCATTCCGATGCCCGTGGGGATCGCCATATTCGTGTTCCTCTCCCTGTGGCGTGTCGGGTTCGGCTTTGCCGTCTTCACCGGTCTGTCACTCTGGCTCGTGCAGTACATGGCCCTTTGGCCCGCCACGATGGAAACACTGTCGCTGGTCATCGCCTCCACCATCCTGGCCATGGTCGTCGGCCTGCCGCTCGGCATTGCCATGGCGCGCAACGACACGGTCGCTGCCGGGGTGCGCCCGGTGCTTGACCTGATGCAGACCATGCCGGCCTTCGTCTATCTCATCCCCGCAGCCATGTTCTTCGGCCTCGGCGCCGTGCCGGGAACGATCGCCACGGTCATCTTCGCCATGCCGCCGGTCGTGCGCCTCACCAATCTGGGCATCCGCCAGGTGCATGCGGAGTTCATCGAAGCGGGCCAGGCCTTCGGCTGTACGTCGTCGCAGCTTCTCTTCAAGGTGCAATTGCCAAATGCCCTGCCCTCGATCATGGCCGGCATCAACCAGACGATCATGCTGTCGCTTTCGATGGTGGTCATCGCCTCGATGATCGGCGCCGGCGGTCTGGGCAATACGGTGCTGACCGGCATTCAGCGTCTCGATGTCGGCACCGGCTTCGAGGGCGGTCTCGCCGTCGTCATCCTGGCGGTCGTTCTCGACCGAATCACCCAGAGCCTCGGGAAGGAAAACACCGGCTTGCGCCGCTTCCTTTCCTGGAAACCAGCGGAAACAGACGCACCCGTAACGCGTGCCACTGTCTCCGGCTGAACCATGGCGGGGCGTTCCCCGCCGAATGCGAACCTTTGAAAAAGGAGCAACCATGTTGAAAAAAATCGCGTCCCTCAGCGCCACCCTCGGTCTTGCCGCAATGCTTGTCAGTGGAACGGCCCCGGCCGGCCTTGCGCAGGAGAGCAAGCCGGTCAAGATCGGCTGGTCGGCCTGGTCTGACGCCGAATTCGTCACCAAGCTGGCGGCCAAGTTGATCAAGGACGAGCTTGGTCAGGACGTCGAGCTTGTTCAGACCGACGTGGCACCGCTCTATCAGGGCGTCAGCCGAGGTGACCTGGACTTCATGATGATGGCCTGGCTGCCGCAGACGCATGCCGACTACTACAGCCGCGTCAAGGACAAGGTCGAAACCCTCGGCACCGTCTATGACGGAGCAAAGCTCGGCTGGGTCGTTCCCGCCTATATCCCTGAAAGCGAGATTTCGTCCATCGAGGACCTGAAGAAGCCCGAGGTGATGGAAAAGCTGAAGAACACGGTGCAGGGCATCGATCCCGGCGCTGGTCTGACCCGCCTGTCGCAGGAGGCTCTGAAGACCTATGAGCTTGGCGATTACAAGCTGCAAATCTCCAGCGAAGCCGGTATGCTGACCACCGTCGAGCGGGCCTATCGCTCCGAAGACTGGTTTGTCGCCACTTCCTGGAGCCCCCACTGGATGTTCGGCAAATACAAGCTGCGCTACATCGATGATCCCAAGAAGGCCCTGGGCGAGGCGGAGCATGTCGACGTTCTGGCGCGCAAGGGCTTCAAGCAGGACAATCCAGAGGTTGCCGTCTTCATGTCGCGCATGAAGCTGCCGCTCTCCGACCTCGAAGCTGCAATGTTTACCGCGCAGGAGACATCCTACGAGGAAGCCGTCACCAAGTACATTTCCGACCATCCGGACCAGATCAAGGCCTGGGTCGGGAAATAGCGATCCCTAATCCTGCGTCCGGTTCTGCCGGTCGTGACCCGGCCCGCCTCTCGAGGCGGGCCCCCTCAATCAGGAAGGACATGAGATGCTGGACATTCCCTATCACACGATCGATCGACAAGCCGACACACTCGGCGGACGGATCTCCTTCGCACGCGATGTGCTGGACCTGTCGACGGAGGATGCCGCACGGATTCTCGGCGTCGAGGCGCGGACCTGGGCCAATTGGGAAAAGGACCGAGCTGAACCGCGCGCAAACCGGCTGAGTATGCTGGCGGGCGTTCTGCAGGTCAGTCTGCCCTGGCTGCTGACAGGCCAGGGACATGGGCCGGACTGGGAGGAGCCTTCACCTGTCGATGTCCATTGAGACATGGACCTGTCCGGAGCCAATCTCCGCGGCCGATGCGCTTTGGTTTGGCTGTTGCATTGACACCGGCGAGGCTGGGTCGCCAGCCACATCAGGCCGATAATCCAATTGTTTCTGCGATCTGACGCTTAGATCAGCGTCGATTGGACGTCCTTGAAACGCCGCAGGGACAAGCTCGTGCGCGTCCCCCGCACGCCGTCGATCATGTAGAGCTTCTCCCGCAGAAAACGCTCCAGCGCGCCGGTATCCGAGATTGCTACCTTGATGAAGCAGTCGAAATCGCCGGTGGTGATGTGAACCTCGAGAACTTCCGGCAGAGCCGCCAGTTTTTCGCAGACGCCTTCCAGCGGATAGTGCGCGTGGTTTTCCAGCGTGATGTCGATCAGCGCGATTTCGGGATAACCCAGCTTTTCCATGTCGAGCACGGCCGTATAGCCGCGGATGATGCCTGCCTGCTCCAGACGGTTCACCCGCTTCCAGCAGGGCGGGGGTGACAGGCCGACCGCCTCGGCCAGTTGCGTATTCTGCTGGCGGGCATCCGCCAGCAATTGCGTGAGGATCTTGCGATCCGTGGAATCCAGAATCTGCCCCATGTGTTCCTCCTCCAGGAAATGAATGTATTCGAAAAGCCGATGACAGCATGGTTCGTTTCGGAGAATCGCTCAAGACGGGGAAACAAAGTCAGGACATTTCCCGGCATCGAGGAATAGCATGATGCATGATCGTCGAATGATCCTTGCCCTTGGGAGGGGGCCGACATGTCGAACGCATCCAGCCGCCCTGTAGATTTCCACGCGACAGCACGTTTCCGCGATTGCGGGTTCTGCTATCGGGCGATGCCTATTCCACCGATATTGCGTTCAACAAGGGACTTGCCGCGAGATCCAGGAGATTGACCAAAACCTGATTGTGCAAAGGCGGGAGGCTTTTGCACAGCAGATCAAAGGCGCCTCGCGCGCCAGCCGAAGCACTTGCTTGGAGGAGAAGAAAGTGAGTTCGAAAACCAGACTGTCCTTTGCCCATCCGCCCGCGCGTCCCGGGGAACAGCCGGATTTCTCGTCCCTGGAGATCCCCAAGGCCGGCGCGCTCGCCGTTCCCCCGCTCGATGTGGCGGCAACCGACTGCGTCGACCACGCCAATTCACTCATCCGCGTGCTGAATGACGCCGGCGAGCCGGTCGGTCCCTGGGCCGACTATCTGGGCAACCCGGATGCCGATACCCTGCGGACGGGATTGGCCGACATGATGACCTCTCGTATCATCGACACGCGCATGCTGAACGCCCAGCGCCAGGGCAAGATGTCCTTCTACATCCAGCAGATCGGCGAAGAGGCGATCGGTTGTGCCTTTCGGCGGGCCTTGAAGCCCGGCGACATGAATTTCGCCACCTATCGCCAGCAGAGCCTGCTGATTGCCGGTGACTATCCGCTGGAAAAGCTCCTGGGCCAGATCTACTCCAACGCCTATGATCCATTGCTCGGCCGGCAGCTGCCGACGCTTCACTCGGCGCGGGAGCACGGCTTCTTCACCATTTCCGGCAATCTCGGCACGCAATATGTGCATGCCGTGGGCTGGGCCATGGCCAACGCGCTGACCGGCAAGGAAAACCTCGCCGTCGGCTGGATCGGCGACGGATCAACGGCCTCTAATGATTTTCATACCGGCCTCCTGTCCGCCTCCTCTTACTGGCCGCCGGTCATCCTCAATGTCGTCAATAACCAGTGGGCCATTTCCACCTATACCGGGGTTGCCCGAGGTCATGGCCGGACCTATGCCGCGCGGGCATTGGGCTATGGCCTTCCGGCGCTGCGGGTCGACGGCAATGATTATCTCGCGGTCATGGCCGTGACGAAGTGGGCGACCGAGCGGGTGCGGGGCGGGCACGGACCGGTGCTCATCGAATGGTACACCTACCGTGTCGGCGCCCATTCCTCTTCCGACGATCCAAGCGCCTATCGTCCGAAGGACGAGGCAAAGGCCTGGCCTCTCGGAGATCCGATCGAGCGCCTGAAGCAGCACCTTATCCTGCGGGGCGACTGGAGTGAGGAGCGCCATGTCCAGGCCGAGGCGCGGATCCTGGCTGAAGTCGTCGATGTGCAGAAACGCGTCGAGGCGGCTGGAACGCTGCTCGATCCGCAGCCCATACCGGGCGCCAGCATCTTCAAGGGCGTCTATGCCGACACACCGGAGCATATCCGCCGTCAGCGGCAGGAAATGGGGGTCTGACATGGCACGTCTGACAATGATCGAAGCGCTTCGCGACGCCATGGATGTCATGCTGGAGCGTGACGAAAAAGTGGTGATCTTCGGCGAGGATGTGGGCTATTTCGGCGGCGTGTTCCGCTGCACGGCCGGTCTGCAGAAGAAATACGGCGAGGAACGCGTCTTCGATACGCCGATCAACGAAAGTGCGATTGTCGGGCTTGGCATCGGCATGGCGGCACAGAGCATGAAACCGTGTGTCGAGATCCAGTTCGCCGATTATGTCTATCCCGCCTATGACCAGATCACCCAGGAGGCGGCACGCATCCGCCACCGCTCCAACGAGCAGTTTTCCTGTCCGATCGTCATCCGCATGCCGACCGGCGGCGGCATCTATGGCGGCCAGACCCACAGCCAGAGCCCGGAGGCGCTGTTTACCCATGTGGCGGGCCTGAAGGTCGTGCAGCCTTGCACGCCGCATGACGCGAAGGGACTGCTGATCACGGCGATGGAAGACCCGGACCCGGTGATCTTCCTGGAACCGAAAAGACTCTACAACGGCCCCTTCAACGGTGATCATGCCGCACCGGCGCAGAGTTGGAAGAGCCATCCGCTGGGTGAGGTGCCGGAGGGGCATTATGCCATACCGCTCGGCAAGGCACGGGTGCATCGCGAAGGGGGCGCCGTCACCATTCTCACTTATGGCACGATGGTGTTCGTCGCCGAGGCCGCCGTGGATAGCCTCGGGCTCGATGCCGAGATCGTCGATCTGCGCTCGCTCCTGCCGCTCGATCTCGAGGCGATCGAGGCGTCGGTGCGCAAGACCGGCCGTTGCGTGGTCATCCACGAGGCGACCCGGACCTCGGGACTTGCCGGCGAGATCATCGCCTGCGTGCAGGAGACCTGCTTCTATCATCTGGAAGCGCCGATCATGCGCGTTACCGGCTGGGATGCACCTTATCCGCATGCGCAGGAATGGGATTATTTCCCCGGACAGGAACGCATCCGCCGGGCGCTGAAAACCGTGATGGAGGCATGACATGGTGATCAGAACGATCAAGCTGCCGGATGTGGGCGAAGGCGTTACCGAAGCCGAACTGGCTGAAATGCTGGTGAAGCCCGGCGATCTCGTGCGGGAAGATGATCCGATCGCTGCCGTGATGACCGACAAGGCGACGGTTGAAATCACCTCGGCGTATAGCGGGACGGTGGTCTGGACCGCGCAAGAGGTCGGCCAGATCATGGCCATAGGGTCGGATCTGGTGCGCATCGAGGAAGATGCAGGTGAGGCCCAGGCCTTGCAGCCGATGCAAGAGACGCAGCCGGCAGCGCAGGAAACTGCGCCGGTGCGGGAGACGCCGACCGAAAGGCCGTCATTGGCCCTCGAAGCGCAGGATGTCGGCAAGGCGGTTAAAACCAATCAACCCGAGCCGCATCGGCCACAAACGGCCATACCGCCCCGGCCGGAAGGGGCCCCGGTGCTTGCGGCACCAGCGGTGCGTGAGCGTGCCCGCCAAGGCGGCATCGACCTGCGGCAGGTGCAGGGAACGGGGCCGGCCGGACGCGTGACGCATGAGGATCTCGACCGCCTGTTCCAAGCGGCAGGGGAGGGCCACGCAGCAAAATCCGGATTGTCCCGCACGACGCCGGAAGACGTCGAGACGGTGAAGGTCACCGGGCTTCGGCGCATGATCGCCCGGCGCATGAGCGAGGCAAATGCCAGTATTCCGCACATTACCGTCATCGAGGAGGTGGATGTCACCGAAATCGAGGCCCTGCGGACGAGGCTCAACGAGACGCGCGGCGATCGGCCGAAGCTGACGCTGCTGCCGCTGGTGGCGGCCGCGCTCGTCAAGGCCAAGCAGTCCTGCCCGAAGATCTTCGCGCGCTATGATGACGTAGCCGACGAGGTTGAATATTCCAGCGCCGTGGATATCGGCATCGCGACGATGACCGAGAATGGACTGATGGTCCCGGTGCTGCGCAATGCGCAGTCTGCCGATCTCTTCGGCATGGCCGCCGAGATCGCCAGGCTGTCGGACGCCTGCCGGGCCAACAAGGCAAAGCGCGAGGAACTGTCGGGCTCGACGATCACCATCACCTCGCTCGGCCCGCTCGGCGCGATCGCCACCACGCCGATCATCAACAAGCCGGAAGTGGCGATCCTCGGCATCAACCGCATGGCGATCAGGCCGAGCTGGAACGGCACCGCGTTCGTGCCACGCAATATGATGAACCTGTCCGCGAGCTTCGACCATCGCATCATCGACGGCTATGATGCAGCCATCTTCGTCAACCGGATGAAGGTGCTGCTCGAAACGCCCGCCATGATCTTCATGAAGGACTGAGGCGATGGCCGATCAATCTTGCAAGGTACTCGTCATCGGTGCCGGTCCGGGCGGCTATGTCTGCGCCATCCGGGCGGGCCAGCTCGGGCTCGACACCATCATTGTCGAAAGGGAAGCCGTCGGCGGTACCTGCCTCAACATCGGCTGCATCCCCTCCAAGGCGCTCATTCATGCGGCAGGTGAATTCCATGCCTTGCGCGAGGCGGCGAGCGGTCGTTCCAAGCTCGGTATTTCCGCAGGCCCTGCCGCGATCGATCTTAAAAGGACGGTTGCCTGGAAGGATGGCGTCGTACGGCAATTGACCGGCGGCGTTGCAGGCCTTCTGCGCAAGGCGGGCGTGAGGCAGATCGAGGGCACCGCGCGCATCGTCGATGGCAAGACCGTCTCCGTCGAGACGGCCGACGGCAACCTGCGGATCGTCTGCGAGCATCTGGTGATCGCCACGGGCTCGCGGCCCGTCGAGGTGCCGTCGCTGCCGTTCGGAGGCAATATCCTCTCCTCGACCGAGGCGCTTTCGCTTTCACAGGTTCCCGAAACACTGGCGGTGGTCGGCGGCGGCTATATCGGCCTGGAAATCGGCACTGCCTATGCCAAGCTTGGCGCCAGGGTTTCGATCGTCGAGGCCAAGTCGCAACTTCTGCCGCAGTATGACGAAGAGCTGACACGACCTGTTCTGGCGCGGCTGAAGGCGCTGGGCGTGGACGTGCATCTCGATGCCGTCGCGGAAGGCTATGACCAGGCCGGGCGGATGCTGGCCGTCAGGGCCGGCGGCGTGAGCGGCGGGGTCGCGGCGGACAAGGTTCTGGTGACCGTTGGCCGCCGCCCGGTCTTGGAGGAGGTCGGCGTGGACGCGCTCGGTCTTGACAGGAATGGTCCTTTCATCCGGTGCAATGACAGGGGACACACCTCCATGCGCCAGGTCTATGCCATCGGCGATGTCACCGGCGAGCCCATGCTCGCGCATCGAGCCATGGCGCAGGGCGAGATCGTTGCCGAGGTGATTGCCGGGCAGGTGGGCAGATGGGAGAAACGGGTCATTCCGGCCGTCTGCTTCACCGATCCCGAGATCGTCGTGGCGGGCCTTTTGCCGGGTCAGGCCCATGCGGCGGGCAAGGATGTCGGTATTGCCAGCTATCCTCTGCGGGCCAATGGACGTTCCCTGACGCTGGAGCGCTCGGACGGTTTCGTGCGCATCGTTTTCGACAAGGGATCCGGCCTTGTTCTCGGCATCCAGGCCGTCGGCGCGGCCTGCGCCGAAATGGCAGGGGAATTCGCCCTTGCCCTGGAAATGTACGCGACACTTACCGATGTCGCTGCGACGATCCACGCGCATCCAACGCTGGGCGAGACGGTACAGGAGGCTGCCCTGATGGGGCTCGGTAAAGCGCTGCACGCCTGATCGGCGCCGGCACCGCCTTCGTCATTCCCAGTGCACATCGCCGAGGAAGATATAGCCGGCTCCGTAAATGGTCTTGATCAGCGACGGGTTCTTGGGATCCTCACCCAGCTTGGTGCGCAGGCGCGAGATCCGCACATCCATGGCCCGATCAAAGCTCTCGCCGGCAACGCCACCCAGGCTTTCCTGCATTTGCGGCCGGGAAATGAGCCGGCGCGGGCGCTCCAGGAAGAGGCGCAGCACCTGGCCCTCCGCATTGGAAAACGAAATGTGCTCGCCCATGTCGGAAACCAGGGTGTAGCTGTCAAACAGCGCGGTCCAGCCATCGAAACGGGCGGTCTGCGTTGTCCGTTCGGCCACCTGGCGTCCCTTGCGCAGGCGGGCGCGCACACGCGCGACGATTTCCGCCGGCTCGAACGGCTTGATGATGTAGTCATCGGCACCCAGTTCCAGCCCCATGACTCGATCCTGCACCTGCGCACGGCCGGAAATGATGATGATGGCGGCGCCGGAATCGAGCGCCAACCGATGCACCAGGAGCAGGCCGTCGCGGTCCGGCAGGCCGAGATCCACCAGGCAAACATCCGGTACGCATTGTTTGAGGGCCGCCTCGAACTCGCTCGCCCGGCCGAATGTCATGGTCCGGAAACCCGCATCGCCAAGCGCCTCCGCCAGGATCTGGCGGATCTGCGGTTCATCATCAAGAATGGCAACGAGTGGCTGGCTCATCAGATCACCGTCGGCAGGAAGCGATTGAGGGTCTGGGTGTCGAAAGGCTTAGGCAGAAGCGGAAACCGATCGGCGGCGGCGATGCGTAAGGGCGAAGATTCCGGGAGTGAGGTCATCAATCCGATCGGCTTGCCGCTGCGTTTGCGAAGCGCATCAGCCAGATCAAGACCGGTTCGCGTGCCTTTCAGGCGAATATCGGTGAGCACGAGGTCGAGTTCCGGAAGATCGGCCAGTCTTTCCGCCTCGTCGGCATTCTCAGCCTCGACCACCGAATGTCCAAGCGACCGCAGCATCTCGCGAACGCTTTCGCGAATGCTCTCACTGTCTTCCACCAGCAGCACCATGCGTCGCGGCTCCTCCTTGCTCGCCGGCCGATAGGGAAGACGCAGTTCCACCCGCGCGCCGCCGTCCGGCTGGTTCGCCAGCCGCACCCTTCCTCCCGATATCGTCGCCTGATCATAGACCATGGACAGGCCGAGCCCCGAACCTTCGCCCCCTTTTGTGGTGAAAAACGGATCGAAGGCGTGCTGCAATGCCTCTGGCGAAAAGCCGCATCCGGTATCCAGCACGCAGAATTCGATCCAGGACTTGTGCACGGCCCGCACGCCGAGCGTGATCTTGCCCGGCCTGTCGCCAATGGCATCGCGAGCGTTGAGAATCAGGTTCAGAAGGGAATCCTGCAAGGAGCCAGCGTCCAGGATCAGCTGATCCTCGATCTCCTGCATGTCGAGCTGGAAACTGATGTGATCACCCAGAGCCGGTCCGGCGAGAAGCGCCAGATCGCGGATGAAGCCGCAGAGGTCGACCGGAGCCGGCCGAAGCTGCTTCTGCCCGGAAATCGAGGCTATGCGGTCGATCAGGGTTCCTCCGCGCCGTGCTGCGGCAAGCGTCGACGTCACGAGGTCAGCGGCGCCGGGCGGGAGCTCCATCTGCGCCAGCCGCGTCTGGAGGCCGAGGATGATCGTCAGCAGATTGGCAAAATCATGGGCAAGGCCCGAGGTCAGCTGGGCCGCCAGCTCGCGCTTGCGGGTCTGAAGCACAGCCGTGCGGGCCTGGCACTCTTCGGTAATATCGGTGGAAAGAATATACACGCCCTGGATCGGGCCGTCACCGACGTGATCCGGCGTGAAGGCGGTTCGAATTCGCCGCCCGCAATCCTCGTCGGTAAACTCGCAGACGCAAGGTTCCCCGGAAAGGGCCCGCATCAAATAGGGCTTGATCGTTGCAAATGACGCTTCACCCAGCGCTTCCAGGCCGGTCATCCCGATGATCTGCGACGGACGCCCAGGAAGAACTGAGGAAAGGCGGCGATTGGTGAAAGTATATCGTAGGTTGCGGTCGACATGGGCGATATGCGCCGGCATCATTTCCGTCGTCAGGCGCGTGCGCGCCTCCATCTCCGCCAGCTGGTTCTTCGCCGCCTCCAGTGCGGTATTGGCTGCCGAAAGCTCCCGGTTCGTCTCCGACAGGCGCTCGGTGTTCGATAGCAATTGTTCGGAAAGTTCGACGGATCGTGTGCGCAGCATCTGCTGCTGGATGCGCACCTCCGTGATGTCTGTGTAAACGCTGACCCATCCGCCCTGAGGCAGGGGGAAGCCCTCGACCGAAACCCATCGGCCATTGGGGCGCATGCGTTCCAGATAATGCGGCACGAAGGCAAGCGCGGCCTGCACGCGTGACCCAACCGCCTCCTGCACATCGTCGACCGGGCCATACTCGCCCCGCAGCACAAGATAACGGATCGTATCTTCAAAGCTCACGCCGGGCGTCACGAAGGCGTCCGGAAAGTCGAACATGTCCTGGTAGCGGCGATTTGAGACCGCAAGTTTCAGTTCGCTGTCGAAGATCGACAGCGCCTGGCTAATCAGGTTCAGCCCCGTACGCATGAGGCCGTTATGCTCCTCCTCGGATATGGGCATCCGATGTCTCCCTCACCCATGGCTATCATCCGGGAACACATCCGGAAAGGGGGCAATCCATGGCTGTTACAATTCGTTAGGTTCTCGAAAAACTGCCGAAAAGCTTCACTGCGAGCTTGCCCGCCATGAACGGAGCGTCGGCACGAAGACCGGTGGCGTTCAGGCCCGCCAAGGGCTCAAGGGGAGGACGTCAATGACAGAACGAGAGCCCGTACCGGGCCTTGTCTCCATTCCGGCTTTGATGGCGCGCAATGCGCGGGAACATCCCCGGCGCGCAGCCTATCGCGAGAAGGAATTCGGTATCTGGCAGGCCTGGACCTGGGAGGAGGCGCATGCCGAGGTGCGAGCGCTCGCCATGGGGTTTCTGGCCCTTGGTCTGCAGCGCGGGGATTTCGTCGCCGTGGTCGGACGTAACCGTCCTTCCCTCTACTGGTCGATCGTGGCCGCACAGATGTGCGGTGCGGTTCCGGTGCCTCTCTACCAGGATGCTGTCGCGGAGGAGGCCGAATATGTGCTGGAGCATTGCGGCACGCGTTTCGTGGTCTGCGGCGACCAGGAACAGGTCGACAAGGTCATCGAGGTGCAGGAGCGGATCAAGTGCATCGATCAGGTGGTCTATGTCGACAAGCGCGGCATGCGCAAATACGACCATTCGCGGATGAACGCCTGGGCTGACGTTCTCTCCGAAGGCCATGCCGCCCATCATCGGTTCGAGGCGGAACTCGATCGCCGCATCGCGGCACTGACCTATGACGATCCCTGCGTCATGCTCTACACTTCAGGCACCACCGGCAAGCCCAAGGGCGTGGTCCTGTCCAATCGCAACATCATAGAGACGTCGCGAAACACCTGCGCCTTCGACCATCTTGGACCCGGCGAAGAGATCCTCGCCTATCTGCCCATGGCCTGGGTCGGCGATTTCATCTTCTCCATGGGGCAGGCGATGTGGGCCGGTTTCTGCGTCAACTGCCCGGAGAGCGCCGCCACTATGATGACCGATCTGCGTGAGATCGGCCCGACCTATTTCTTCGCGCCGCCGCGGGTCTTCGAAGGCCAGTTGACCAATGTGATGATCCGCATGGAAGACGCCGCTCCGTTCAAGAAATGGCTGTTTCGCTATTTCATGGAGCATGCCCGCAAGGTGGGGCCGTCGATTCTGGATGGCAAATCTGTATCGACATCTGATCGGCTGAAATACCGGCTGGGCGACCTCGTCATCTATGGGCCGCTGAAGAATACGCTCGGTTTCAGCCGCATTAGGGTCGGCTATACGGCCGGCGAGGCGATCGGGCCGGAAATCTTCGACTTCTATCGTTCGCTCGGCATCAACCTGAAGCAGTTGTACGGCCAGACCGAGGCCAGCGTTTTCATCACGCAGCAACCTGACGGTGAAGTGCGCTCCGATACGGTGGGCGTGCCCTCGCCGGGGGTCGAGGTCAAGATCGCCGAAAGTGGCGAGGTTTTCTATCGTGGCCCCGGCACCTTCGTCGAATATTTCAAGAACCCCGAAAGCACGGCCTCGACCAAGGATGCCGAAGGCTGGGTGGCGACGGGAGATGCCGGTTTCTTTGAGCCGGGGACCGGCCACCTGCGCATCATCGACCGCGCCAAGGACGTCGGCAGGATGGCGGATGGACGGCTGTTCGCGCCCAAATATGTCGAGAACAAGCTGAAATTCTATCCCAACATCCTGGAGGCCGTGGTCTTCGGCGCTGACCGCAACTTCTGCTGTGCCTTCATCAACATCGATCTGACCGCTGTCGGCAGCTGGGCCGAGCGTAACAACATCGCCTATTCCAGCTACCAGGAACTCGCCGCGCATGATCAGGTCTACGAGATGATCCGCGGCCATGTGGAAGAGGTGAACCGCTCGGTTGCCGCGGACAACATGCTGGCCGGATGCCAGATCCACCGTTTCCTGATCCTGCACAAGGAACTGGATGCCGACGACGGCGAACTGACCCGTACACGCAAGGTCCGCCGCAACATCGTCGCCGAGAAGTATGCCGATCTGATCGCGGCTCTCTACGATGGCTCCGCCACCATCAGCACGGAAACGGAAGTCACCTATGAAGATGGACGCAAGGGCATACTGAAGGCCACGCTGAAGATCGTCGATGCCAAAACCCAGACAGCGGTCGAACGGAGGGAGGCGGCATGAACGCGCAAACCCCGTTCACGGACTATACCACGACCGCCGATGGCCGGAAGATCGGCGGCGTGCTGATGGAGATGAAGAATATTACCCTGCGTTTTGGCGGGGTGAAGGCCATCACCGATATCAGCTTCGACATCCGCGAAGGCGAGATCCGCTCGATCATCGGCCCCAATGGCGCCGGCAAGTCCTCCATGCTCAACGTCATCTCCGGTTTCTATGTGCCGCAGGAGGGCGAGGTCTGGTTTCGCGGCGCACGCCGGCCCCAGATGAAGCCCTTCGATGTCGCGCGCCAGGGCATTGCCCGCACCTTCCAGAACATCGCGCTGTTCGACGGCATGAGCGTGCTCGACAACATCATGACCGGTCGCCTGACGCTGATGAAGAGCGGGCTGTTCCAGCAGGCGCTCTGGTGGGGCGCCGCACAGCGCGAGGAGACGGAGCACCGCGCAAAGGTCGAGAAGATCATCGATTTCCTGGAGATCCAGGCAATCCGAAAGACCCCGGTCGGGCGCTTGCCTTACGGCTTGAAGAAGCGGGTGGAACTGGCCCGCGCGCTGGCCGCGGAGCCCAAACTCCTGCTGCTCGATGAGCCGATGGCCGGCATGAACGTCGAGGAGAAGGAGGACATGTGCCGCTTCATCCTCGACGTGAACGATGAATTCGGCACGACTATCGCCCTCATCGAACACGACATGGGCGTCGTCATGGACCTCTCCGACCGCGTGGTCGTCATGGATTACGGCAAGAAGATCGGTGACGGCACGCCGGATGAGGTGCGCAACAACCAGTCCGTCATCGACGCCTATCTGGGGGTCGCCCATGAATAGCTCGGCTCATGATGCGGGAGGGTGGCTTCATGCCTGATACGATTTTCTTCGCCCTTGAAGTGATGATGAACGGGCTGATGGCAGGCGTCATGTACGCACTTGTGGCGCTTGGCTTCGTGCTGATCTTCAAGGCCAGCGGCATCTTCAATTATGCGCAAGGGGTCCTGGCCCTGTTCGCCGCGCTGACCTTGGTGGGCGTCATGGAAGGACAGGTGCCTTTCGCCCATCTGATCAATGCGATCTTCGGCACGAACTACCACCATTTCGGTTTTACCGTGCCGGCCGTTGCCGCAATCCTGATCACCGTCGCGGTGATGACGCTGCTCGCCGTGCTGGTCGAGCGCCTCATCCTCAAGCATCTGGTCAACCAGGAACCAATCATCCTGTTCATGGCAACCATCGGCCTTGCCTATTTCCTCGAGGGGCTCGGCGACGTGATGTGGGGCGCCGACATCAAGCGGCTCGATGTCGGCCTGCCAAAGGGTGTCAGCGAAAGCATAGAAAGTGCCACGAACGCCTGGTTCGGCTATGGTTTCTTCATCGACCGGCTGGATATCGTGGCTGCGGTGGTGGCAGCCCTGCTCGTCCTGACGCTGACCGTATTTTCCCAATATTCCAAGCAGGGCCGGGCCTTGCGGGCGGTCGCCGACGACCACCAGGCAGCGCTTTCGGTCGGCATTTCGCTGCGCTTCATCTGGGTCCTGGTCTGGTCGATTGCCGGCGTGGTCGCCCTTGTCGCCGGCATCATGTGGGGTTCGAAATCAGGGGTTCAGTTCAGCCTCTCGCTGATAGCGCTGAAGGCCCTGCCGGTCCTGATGCTCGGCGGTTTCACCTCCATTCCCGGTGCCATCGTCGGCGGCCTCATCATCGGCATGGGTGAAAAGCTGTTCGAGTTCTTCGTCGGCCCGCTGGTCGGCGGCGCCACCGAAAACTGGTTCGCCTATGTGCTGGCGCTCGCCTTCCTCGTCTTCCGGCCGCAGGGCCTGTTCGGCGAGCGCATCATCGAAAGGGTGTAAACTCATGCTGTATCGTGAAGCCGGTGATTTCAAGACCAGCTATGTGGCGGATAGCCAGACCTTTCCGATCAAGTTCGACCGCATCCGCTACTATGTCGTGGTGGCAATCGCCTTCGGCGTGATCCCGTTCCTCATCAATGACTATTGGGCCAATGCCGTCTTCGTACCTTTCCTGATCTATGCGATCGCTGCAATCGGCCTCAACATATTGACCGGCTATTGCGGTCAGGTGAGCCTAGGCACGGGCGGTTTCATGGCCGTCGGCGCCTATGCCTGCTACAAGCTGATGACGGCCATGCCCGACATGCCGATCATCGTGAATGTGGTGCTGGCAGGCTTCATCACGGCTGCGGTCGGGGTGCTGTTCGGCCTGCCGAGCTTGCGGATCAAGGGTTTCTACCTTGCGGTTGCAACGCTCGCTGCCCAGTTCTTCCTGGTCTGGCTCTTCAACAAGGTTCCGTGGTTCTACAACAACTCGGCCTCCGGCCAGATCACCGCGCCGGAACGTACCCTGTTCGGCATCGTCGTGACCGGCGCCAATACGCCCGCCTGGGCCAAGTACATGTTCTGCCTCGTCATCCTGTTTGCTCTGGCCTGGCTGGCGCGCAACCTGACGCGCGGCTCCGTCGGGCGCCGCTGGATGGCGATCCGCGACATGGACATCGCCGCCGAAATCATCGGGGTGAATCCGCTGACCGCCAAGCTGACCGCCTTCGCCGTCTCGTCCTTCTACATCGGCATCGCCGGCGCGCTGTTCTTCTCGGTCTATCTCGGCGCGGTCGAGGTGGGTGAGGCCTTCGGCATCCAGAAGAGCTTCCTGGTGCTGTTCATGATCATCATCGGCGGGCTGGGCTCGATCTTCGGAAGCTTTGCCGGTGCAGCCTTCCTGGTTCTGCTGCCGGTCTTTCTCAAGAATGTGTTCGTCGGCCAGTTCGGCTGGGCGACGGATCTGGCCGCCCATCTCGAACTGATCATCGTCGGCGGCCTGATCATCGTCTTCCTCATTGCTGAACCGCATGGGCTGAACCAGCTGTGGCGGGTTGCCAAGGAGAAACTACGCCTGTGGCCCTTCCCGCACTGACGGCGGGCCAAGTGTGAATGCCGTAGCGGAGGAGCTGCGGTCCTGAAGTGAAGTCATCTTTGTTGGGAGGAAATGAGATGAAGAAGACGCTTGCAGCCCTTTCGGCGGCGACCATGCTGATGACCAGCATGCCGGCCTCTGCCGATCTGATCGTGCCGAACCTGTCCTATCGAACCGGACCCTATGCGCCCGGGGGTATCCCCTATGCCGATGGCTTCAACGACTACTTCACCCTTCTCAACGAGCGGGATGGCGGTATCGGCGGAGAGAAGGTCGTCGTCCCGGAATGCGAGACGGCCTACAACACGGAAAAAGGCGTCGAGTGCTATGAGGCGACCAAGGGCAATGGCGCACTCGTCTATAATCCGCTGTCGACCGGCATCACCTATCAGCTGATCCCCAAGACCGCGGCCGACGGCATTCCGCTTTATACGCCGGGTTACGGCCGCACCTCGGCTGCGAACGGCAAGGTGTTCGAATGGGTCTTCAACTACCCCGCCAATTACTGGGACGCGGCAAGCGTCGCCATCCGCTACCTGCTCGACCAGAACGGCGGAGACCTGAAGGGCAAGAAGGTCGCACTGCTTTATCACAATTCGGCCTATGGCAAGGAACCGATCCGCACGCTGACCGAGCTTTCCAAGAAGCACGGTTACGATCTGTTGCAGATCCCCGTCGATCACCCCGGCCAGGAGCAGAAGAGCCAGTGGCTGCAGATCCGCCGTGAAAAGCCGGATTACGTGCTGATGTGGGGCTGGGGCGTGATGAACGCCGTGGCCATCCAGGAAGCGTCCAACATCAACTACCCGATGGAGAACTTCATCGGCGTGTGGTGGTCCGGCGCCGAGCACGATGTCATGCCGGCCGGCATGGGTGCCAAAGGCTACAAGTCGCTGGCGATGCATGGAACCGGCATGGATTACCCGGTCTACGGCGATCTCAAGAAGTATGTGATCGATGCCGGCAAGGCGAGCGGCGCGGGCGATCAGGTCGGCTCGGTCCTCTATTCCCGCGGCATGTATGCAGCGCTCGTCATCTCGGAAGCCATCCGCAAGGCCCAGCAGATCACCGGCAAGTCGGCGATCACCGCGCCCGAGCTGCGCAACGGCTTCGAGGAACTGGAAATCACCGAAGCGCGCATGGCCGAGCTCGGCCTGCCGAAATTCGGCCAGCCCTTCAAGGCTTCCTGCGCAGATCATGGCGGACCGGGTGCGGCCCTCGTCCAGCAATGGGACCCTTCTGCCAAGAAGTGGAGCCTGATCACCGACTTCATTGCGCCTGACGATGAGGTGCTGACGCCGCTGGTGATGGATGATTCCGCAGCCTACGCCGCGGAAAACAAGATCGCTGAACGCTGCAACTAAGCCTGAAGCTGCCCCGGCTTCCTGCCGGGGCAGCTCGAACCTCATGCCGGGACGACATTCATGCAGAACGCGACGAACACGAACGAGGCCTTGCTCGAGGTCAACAATATCGAGGTGATCTACAACCACGTCATCCTCGTGCTGAAGGGCGTCAGCCTGTGCGTGCCGCATCGCGGGATCACAGCGCTGCTGGGCGGCAACGGTGCCGGCAAGACGACGACCCTGAAGGCGATCTCCAATCTGCTGAAGTCCGAGCGCGGCGAGGTCACCAAGGGGTCGATCGTCTACCGCGGCGACCGCGTGCAGGATCTGTCTCCGGCGGATCTGGTGCGGCGTGGCGTCATCCAGGTCATGGAGGGCCGCCACTGCTTCGAGCACCTGACGGTTGAGGAAAACCTGATGACCGGGGCCTATACCCGGCGCGACAGCAAGGCCGAGATCCGGCGCGACCTCGACAGGGTCTACACCTATTTTCCGCGGCTGAAGGACAGGCGCAAGTCGCAGGCCGGCTATACCTCCGGCGGCGAGCAGCAGATGACGGCCATCGGCCGGGCGCTGATGAGCCGGCCGGAAACCATTCTTCTCGATGAGCCCAGCATGGGGCTTGCCCCGCAACTGGTCGAGCAGATCTTCGAGATCGTCAAGGCGGTGAACGAGGGCGAGGGGGTCGCCTTCCTGCTAGCCGAGCAGAATACCAATGTGGCGCTGCGCTATGCGCATTACGGCTACATCCTGGAAAGCGGTCGCGTGGTGATGGATGGGCCGGCCAAGGACCTGCGCGAAAACCCGGACGTCAAGGAATTCTATCTCGGCATGTCGGACAAGGGACGCAACAGTTTCCGCGACGTCCGCAGCTACCGTCGCCGCAAGCGGTGGCTGGCATGAGGACGGCAAGGCAAGGACATACATCATGAGCCATTTTGACACCCTCGAAACCCGTTCGCAGGACGAGCGAGAAGCCGGCCAGCTGACCCTCCTCAACGGCTTGCTTGAGCAACAGGGGCAGCGGCCATTGGACAATCTCTCCGGCCTCGCGTCGTTGCCGGTCTTGCGCAAGGCGGAACTGTCCGAGCGGCAGAAGGCGAGGCCTCCCTTCGGCGGCCTGCCGGTTGGCGATATCGTGCACTACTTCCAGTCGCCGGGACCGATCTACGAGCCCGGCGGCGTCAGCCACGACTGGTGGCGCATGGGCCGTTTCCTGCATGCGCTCGGTGTCGGTCGCGGAGATATCGTGCACAATTGCTTCGGCTATCACCTGACGCCGGCCGGCATGATCTTCGAAAACGGGGCGCGGGCGGTAGGGGCGGCAATCCTGCCCGCCGGCACCGGCCAGACGGAATTGCAGGTGCGGGCGGCCGCCGATATCGGCTCCACGGTCTATGCGGGGACACCGGACTATCTCAAGATCATCCTCGAAAAGGCCGATGAACTCGGCGAACGCCTGAAAATCAATCGTGCCGCCGTCTCCGGCGGTGCCCTGTTTCCCAGCCTCCGGCAGTATTACGCCGACCGTGGCATCAGTTGCCTGCAGGTCTATGCCACGGCCGAGCTTGGCAACATCGCGTATGAATCGCCCGCCATGGAAGGGTTGATCATGGACGAGGGCGTGATCGTCGAGATCGTTCGCCCAGGCTCTGACCGACCGGTGCCGGATGGCGAAGTGGGCGAGGTTGTCGTCACCTCGCTCAATCCGGATTACCCGCTCATCCGTTTTGCCACGGGCGATCTCTCGGCCATCCTGCCCGGCACGAGCCCCTGTGGACGGAGCAACCGTCGCATCAAGGGCTGGATGGGCCGTGCCGACCAGACCACGAAGATCAAGGGGATGTTCGTGCGGCCCGAGCAGGTGGCCCAGTTGGTGGCGCGCCATGACGAAATCGCGCGGGCGCGGGTGGTGGCCAGCCGCGAAGGCGAAATGGACATCATGACGGTGCAGATCGAGACGCGGGCCACCAATCCGGCTCTTTATGAGCCCAGTATCGTGGCGACACTGAAGATGCGGGCTCATGTGGAATTGCTGCCGCCCGGCGCATTGCCGAATGACGGAAAGGTCATCGAGGATCGCCGCAGCTATGAATAGGCGTGTCGGAGCCATGCCTGTCCGGGTAGTGGCGCTTTGCCATGGCCCTGTTTTTTTCAACGGCAGGGCGTACAACTCTCTGGCTGGGATTCCCGGCATCGGGATCGTGATGCAGACGGCAGGAGGAGAAGATCATGCGGCATGATGTGGTCATCGTCAGCGCAGCCCGTACGCCGATGGGCGGTTTTCAGGGAGCGCTGTCGGGAAAGACGGCTGCGGAACTGGGCGCGGTTGCGATAGCTGCCGCGCTGGAGCGTGCCAAGGTCGAGGGCGCCGATGCGGATGAAGTCCTGATGGGTTGCGTGCTCTCGGCGGGCCAGGGACAGGCCCCGGCCCGTCAGGCGGCGCTCGGTGCGGCCATGCCTGTGTCCACCCCGGCCACCACAGTCAACAAGATGTGCGGGTCGGGCATGAAGACGGTGATGATGGCGCATGATGCCCTTATGGCCGGGCACGCAAAAATCATGATTGCCGGCGGCATGGAGAGCATGTCGAATGCGCCCTACCTCCTCGACCGCGCCCGTGCGGGCTATCGCATGGGCCATGGCCGCGTGCTCGACCACATGTTCCTCGACGGGCTGGAGGATGCCTATGACAAGGGGCGCCTGATGGGCACCTTTGCCGAGGAATGCGCGCAGGCCTACCAATTCACGCGAGAGGCGCAGGATGAATATGCGCTGCAGTCCCTGTCGCGGGCGCAAGCTGCCATTGCTGAAGGGCGGTTTGTCGGCGAGATAGCAGCGGTTTCCGTGACGGAGAAGGGTGGCGCAACCACGGTTGCGACCGACGAACAGCCCGGCAATGCGCGGCCGGACAAGATTCCGCATCTCAAACCGGCCTTCCGGCCGGATGGCACGGTGACGGCGGCGAACGCCTCCTCGATCAGCGACGGGGCGGCAGCCCTGGTTCTCATGAACCTGGACGAGGCGGAAAAGCGTGGCCTCTTGCCGCTGGCCCGCATTGTCGGCCATGTAAGCTATGCCAGCGAACCGCGCCTGTTTCCGACGGCGCCGATCGGCGCCATGCAAAAGCTCTTCCAGCGCACCGGATGGTCCGCGGGTGAGGTCGACCTGTTCGAGA
Source organism: Ciceribacter sp. T2.26MG-112.2 (assembly GCF_900492205.1). Taxonomy (GTDB): domain Bacteria; phylum Pseudomonadota; class Alphaproteobacteria; order Rhizobiales; family Rhizobiaceae; genus Allorhizobium; species Allorhizobium naphthalenivorans_A. The sequence continues at coordinate 438,357 of NZ_UEYQ01000001.1, read as the reverse complement.
TCAACGAGGCCTTTGCGGTGGTGGCCATGGCCGCCATGCGCGATCTCGATCTGCCTGCCGACAAGGTGAATGTGAACGGCGGTGCCTGCGCCCTTGGCCATCCGATCGGTGCATCGGGTGCGCGTATTCTGGTGACGCTGCTCGCTGCATTGCAGGAGCGCGGCGGGAAACGCGGCGTCGCCAGTGTGTGCATCGGTGGCGGCGAAGCGACCGCAATTGCCATTGAGACAATGAATTGAGCTGAGCCGATGGATTTTTCCCTGACCGAAGAACAGACCGCGATCCGTGACATGGCCGAGAGCTTCGCCCAGGACGAGATCGCGCCGCGCGCGCTCGAGTGGGATCAGGCCAGACATTTTCCCGTCGATGTCATTCGCAATGCCGCATCGCTGGGTCTCGGTGGCATCATGGTCGCGGAAGAGTTTGGCGGCTCGGGGCTGGGGCGCTTCGAGGCGGTGCTGATCTATGAAGCGCTGGCCAAAGGCTGCGCCGCCATTTCGGCTTACCTTTCGATCCACAACATGGTTGCGACCATGATCGACAAGCATGGTAGCACGGAGCAGCAAGAGACCTATCTGCCGCGGCTCTGCAGCGCCGAGATCCTGGCTTCCTATTGCCTGACCGAACCGTCCTGTGGCTCGGATGCGGCGGCTCTGACCACCCGCGCCGAGCGCGATGGCGACGATTACGTGCTCACCGGCCAGAAGATGTTCATTTCCGGTGCCGGGGCGACGGACCTCTACGTGGTGATGGCGCGCACCGGTGGGCCCGGTGCGAAGGGTGTCTCCGCGTTCCTGGTGGAAAAGGATGCAGGCGGCCTCACATTCGGTGCCAATGAAAAGAAGATGGGCTGGAACGCCCAGCCGACGCGCACCGTGATGCTGGATCGGGTTCGCGTGCGGGCGGATGCAATGCTGGGGCCGGAAGGGGCCGGCTTCAAGCTGGCCATGGAGGCGCTGGACGGCGGGCGCACCTCGATTGCCGCCTGCTCCCTCGGCGGCGCGCAATCGGCCCTGGAAAAGGCTGTCGCCTATACCAGCGAACGCAAGGCCTTCGGCCAGAAGCTGAACGAATTCCAGGCGCTGCAGTTTGCCATCGCGGAAATGGCGACCGATGTCGAGGTGTCGCGCACTTTCCTGTGGCGGGCAGCCGCCGCGCTGGACGCAAAACTGCCGGAGGCGACGCGGCTTTGCGCCATGGCCAAGAAGCACGTGACCGATAACGGTTTCGAGGTTGCGAACCGTGCGCTGCAATTGCACGGCGGCTACGGTTATCTCGCGGATTACGGCGTGGAGAAAATCGTCCGCGACCTGCGTGTCCACCAGATCCTGGAAGGGACGAATGAGATCATGCGCCTGATCATCGCGCGCTCGGTACTGGCCGAGGCTTGAGGGGGTATCATGGAGATTGCGGGTAAGACCTTCATCGTCACGGGTGCTGCTTCCGGTCTCGGCGCCGCTACCGCCGAGATGCTGATTGCCGCAGGGGCCAATGTGGTGATCGCCGACCGCGATGGGCAGGCGGGACAAGCTGCCGCCGCACGGCTCGGGGGCCAGGCACGCTTCTGCCTGACCGACGTCACGAGCGAAGCCGATGCGAAGGCGGCGGTCGCTCTTGCCGAAGGCGCCTTCGGTGGCCTACACGGGCTGGTCAATTGTGCCGGTGTGGCGCCCGGAGAAAAAGTGCTTGGCCGCGACGGCCCGCATGGACTGGAGAGCTTTTCACGCGCCGTTTCCATCAACCTGATCGGCTCCTTCAACATGGCGCGGCTCGCCGCGGATGCCATCGCGAGATCTGCACCGAATGCCGGAGGCGAGCGCGGCGTTATCATCAACACGGCTTCGGTCGCCGCCTTTGAGGGGCAGATCGGCCAGGCGGCCTATGCCGCCTCGAAGGCGGGCGTGGTCGGCCTGACCCTGCCCATGGCACGCGAACTTGCCCGCCACGGAATCCGCGTCATGACCATCGCACCCGGCATCTTCAAGACGCCGATGATGGCGGGCATGCCGCAGGAGGTGCAGAACGCGCTCGGCGCTTCGGTGCCCTTTCCGCCGCGCCTGGGAGAGCCGGCGGAATATGCGGCGCTGGTGCGGCACATCATCGAAAATGCCATGCTGAACGGGGAGGTCATCCGTCTGGATGGAGCGCTCCGCATGGCCCCGAAATGAGGAGGATTTCATGTTTCATGCCACCATGCGCTTCGATCTTGGAGAGGACGTCAGCGCCCTTCGCGACACCGTGCACGCCTGGGCGCAGGACAGGCTGAAGCCTATCGCCGCCGAGGTGGATCGAGCCAACAGTTTCCCCAATGCGCTCTGGAAGGAGATGGGGGAGCTCGGCCTGCATGGCATTACGGTGAGCGAGGATTATGGCGGTGCAGGTATGGGCTATCTTGCCCACACCGTGGCGGTGGAAGAAATCGCCCGCGCCTCGGCTTCGATCAGCCTTTCCTATGGCGCCCATTCCAACCTTTGCATCAACCAGATCAAGCTGAACGGCAGCGATGAGCAGAAGCGGAAATATCTGCCGGGCCTGGTTTCCGGCGCGCATGTGGGCGCGCTTGCCATGTCCGAGCCCGCCGCCGGCTCCGACGTCGTTTCGATGAAGCTGAGGGCCGAAAAGCGCAACAGCGCCTATGTGCTGAAGGGCAACAAATACTGGATCACCAACGGGCCGGATGCCGATGTTCTGGTGGTCTATGCGAAGACCGATCCTGACGCCGGCTCGAAAGGCATCACAGCCTTCATCGTTGAAAAGAGCATGAAGGGTTTTTCCACCAGCCCGCATTTCGACAAGCTCGGCATGCGCGGTTCCAATACCGCCGAGCTCATTTTCGATGACGTCGAAGTGCCCTTCGACAACGTGCTTGGCGAAGTGGGCCGGGGCGTGCGCGTCCTCATGTCGGGCCTGGATTTCGAACGCGTGGTGCTCGCCGGCATCGGACTTGGCATCATGGCCGCCTGTCTCGACGAGGTGATGCCCTATGTGGCGACCCGCGAGCAGTTCGGCCAGCCGATCGGCAATTTCCAGCTGATGCAGGGCAAGATCGCCGATATGTATGTCGCTCTCAATACCGCCCGCGCCTATGTCTATGAAGTGGCCAAGGCCTGTGATCGCGGCGAGGTGACCCGGCAGGATGCGGCAGGTGCCGTGCTGTACGCCAGCGAACAGGCAATGGTGCAGGCTCACCAGGCCGTGCAGGCGCTGGGGGGAGCCGGCTTCCTCCAAGACAGCGTGGTAAGCCGACTGTTCCGCGACGCCAAGCTGATGGAAATCGGTGCCGGCACGTCCGAAATCCGCCGCATGCTGATCGGTCGCGAACTGATGGCGTCCATGGCCTGATTCTGCATTGTCTGCAGGGCACGTTCACGACAGGAGGGCCGATGAGACTGAAATCCGACCATATTCCAGGGTCTGAAGGCGCGAAGAAGAACCGCGCCTCGCATCTTGGCCTTCTGGAGGAGATCCGCGCGGCTGCTGCACTTGCCGCAGAGGGTGGCGGCGAGGAAGCGCGCAAACGCCACGCAGCGCGTGGCAAGATGCTGCCCCGCGAGCGCGTCGCCAACCTCCTCGATGCCGGCTCGCCCTTCCTGGAAATCGGTGCGACGGCTGCCCACGGCATGTATCACGGTGCGGCGCCGGCTGCCGGTTTGATCGCCGGCGTGGGCCGGGTCGAGGGCCAGGAAGTCATGATCGTCGCCAATGATGCGACGGTAAAGGGTGGCACCTATTATCCGATGACGGTGAAGAAGCATCTGCGCGCGCAGGAGATCGCCGAAGCCTCTCACCTCCCCTGTGTCTACCTGGTCGATAGCGGCGGCGCCAACCTGCCGAACCAGGACGAGGTCTTCCCGGACCGCGACCATTTCGGCCGCATCTTCTTCAACCAGGCGCAGATGAGCGCCAAGGGCATCGCCCAGGTCGCCGTCGTCATGGGGTCGTGCACGGCGGGCGGTGCTTACGTGCCGGCCATGTCGGACGTGTCGATCATCGTGCGGGACCAGGGCACCATCTTTCTGGCTGGCCCGCCACTGGTCAAGGCGGCGACCGGCGAAGTGGTGAGTGCCGAGGATCTGGGCGGCGGCGATGTCCATACCCGGCTCTCAGGTGTGGCCGATTATCTGGCGGAGGACGATGCCCATGCGCTGGCACTTGCCCGCCGCGCCATCGCAAATCTCAATCGTCAGAGGCCGACAAGCGTCCAGTGGCAAGCGCCGGAAGATCCGGTCTTTGACCCCGACGAGTTGCTGGAGGTCGTACCGGCCGATCCGCGCACGCCCTATGACATCCGCGAGGTGATTGCCCGCGTGGTGGATGGCAGCCGGTTTGATGAGTTCAAGGCCCGTTTCGGCGAAACCCTGGTCACCGGCTTCGCCCACGTCATGGGCTGCCCGGTCGGCATTGTCGCCAATAATGGCGTGCTTTTTTCCGAAAGCGCCCAGAAAGGCGCACACTTCGTCGAATTGTGTTCGCAGCGCGGTATTCCGCTCGTCTTTCTGCAGAACATCACCGGTTTCATGGTGGGCCGGAAGTATGAAAACGAAGGCATCGCCCGCCATGGCGCGAAGATGGTGACGGCGGTGGCGACCACCGCGGTACCCAAGATCACCCTGCTGGTTGGTGGCTCCTTTGGCGCCGGCAATTACGGCATGGCCGGCCGCGCCTTCTCGCCCCGCTTTCTCTGGACCTGGCCGAATTCGCGCATCTCGGTCATGGGTGGCGAACAGGCCGCAGGCGTCCTCGCCACGGTCCGCCGCGAAGGCATCGAGCGCAAGGGCGGCCAATGGAGCGCCGAAGAGGAAGCCGAGTTCAAGCGCCCGACGCTGGAGTTGTTCGAGCGGCAAAGCCATCCGCTCTACGCCTCCGCCCGGCTCTGGGACGATGGCATAGTGGATCCCCGAAAGACCCGGGAGGTTCTCGCTCTGTCGCTCTCGGCCAGCCTTAATGCGCCAATCGGGGAAACCCGTTTCGGCCTGTTCCGCATGTGATGGCGATCGGGAGGACACAATCCATGTTTCGCAAGATCCTGATCGCCAATCGCGGGGAGATCGCCTGTCGCATCATCGCAACGGCGCGAAAGCTGGGCGTTTCGACGGTTGCGGTTCATTCCGATGTCGACGCGCGCGCCTTGCATGTCACCATGGCGGATGAGGCGGTTGCCATCGGCGGTGCGGCCCCGAAGGACAGCTATCTCAAGGGGGATTCCATCATTGCCGCAGCGCTGCAGACGGGCGCCGAGGCCATTCATCCCGGCTATGGCTTCCTGTCGGAAAACCCGGACTTCGTCGAGGCGGTGGAAAGGGCCGGCCTCGTCTTCATCGGTCCTTCGGCGAAAGCGATCCGCGCCATGGGTCTGAAGGATGCTGCCAAGGCACTGATGCAGGAGGCCGGCGTTCCGATCGTGCCCGGCTATCACGGAGACAATCAGGACGCGATGTTTCTTGCCGGGGAGGCGGATGCCATTGGCTATCCGGTGCTCATCAAGGCGGTGGCCGGTGGCGGCGGCAAGGGCATGAGACGCGTCGATGCGGCCGCCGATTTTGCCGATGCCTTGCGTGCTTCGAAGGCGGAGGCGGCCCATGCGTTCGGCAATGATGCCGTCCTGATCGAGAAATATGTCGCTTCCCCCCGCCATATCGAAGTGCAGGTCTTCGGGGATGGTCGCGATGCCGTGCATCTGTTCGAGCGCGATTGTTCGCTGCAGCGTCGTCATCAGAAGGTGATCGAGGAGGCCCCGGCGCCTGGCATGACGCCGGAGATGCGGGCCGCCATGGGTTCGGCGGCCGTCAAGGCCGCCAAAGCGATCGGCTATTCCGGTGCCGGAACGGTGGAATTCATCGTCGATGGGTCGCAAGGCCTTCGCACCGACCGCTTCTGGTTCATGGAAATGAATACGAGGCTCCAGGTGGAGCATCCGGTCACCGAAGCCGTGACCGGCCTGGATCTGGTGGAATGGCAGTTGCGGGTGGCAAGCGGTGAGCCCTTGCCGCTCGTCCAGGATCAGATTCAGCTGACAGGCCATGCTTTCGAGGCCCGGCTCTACGCCGAAGACGTGGCGGCAGGCTTCTTGCCCGCGACGGGCAGGCTCGCGCATCTTGCTTTCCCCGGCGATTGCAGGGCCGATACCGGCGTGTCGAGCGGCGATGAAATATCGCCGTGGTACGATCCGATGATTGCCAAGATCATCACCCATGGGCCGACCCGCGACGTTGCGCTTTCAAGGCTCCACCGCGCGCTCGAGGAAACGCAGGTGGCCGGAACCGTCACCAATCTTGCCTTTCTCACGGCCTTGTCACGCCACCAGGGTTTCGCAAGGGGTGAGGTGGATACCGGCCTGATCGAACGCGATCTGGCATTGCTGACAGCGAAAGCTCAGGATGATCCCGCCGATGAGGCCATGGCTGCGGCGGCTGTATTGTACGCGGCGGCCCTGCCGCTCGATGTGCTGGCGGGTTTTACCCTCTGGGCGCCGTTGACGCGCCGCATCACCTTGGAAGCCGGCGGCGACCTGATCGAGGCGGAGCTGACGCTTTCCGGCCCGAGCCATGCCCTCGTCCGCATCCACGACACGGAACGGCAGGCGGTGCGCCAGGGCGGTCGCTGGCATCTCGCCGGCCTTTCACGCATGCAGATCGTCGAAGCCGAGGGAATTCATGTCTTTGCCTCCGGTTTGACCACAAGCTTCCGCCGTCACGATCCGCTGGATCGCAGCGCCTCCGCGGGTCTCGGCAGTGACATGACGCTCGCTCCCATGCCGGGTCTGGTGCGTGCCGTGTTCGTGAGCGCCGGACAGGATGTGGAGATGGGCCAACCGCTGTGCGTGCTGGAAGCCATGAAAATGGAGCATACACTCAAGGCGGCCCGTGCCGGTCGCGTGGCGGAGATCTTCGTTCAGGAAGGCGTCCAGATCGCAGCGGGCGATCCGCTTGTTCTCCTGGAAGCGGAAGAGGCCGGACATGGCTGAGTTCGTCGAAATCTACGAGGTCGGCCCGCGCGATGGTCTGCAGAACGAAACGCGGCTGATCCCGACCGAGGAGAAGCTGGCCCTCATCGGGAAACTTGCCACCTGTGGCTTTCGCCGTATCGAGGCGACAGGCTTCGTCAGCCCCAGATGGGTGCCGCAGATGGCGGATGCGGCAGAGGTGATGGCCGGGGTACCGCAACGCGCGGGCCTTTCCTATGCCGTGCTCGTACCCAATCTGAAAGGCTATGGAGCGGCAAAGCTTGCGGGTGCCGGCGAAGTGGCGATCTTCGTTTCGGCCTCGGAAGGGTTCAGTCGTGCCAATCTCAATGCGTCGATTGCGGAAAGTCTCGAGCGGCTGAAACCTGTGGCGGAAGCGGCGCTCGCCGATGGCGTTCGCCTGCGGGGATATGTGTCGGTGGTCACCGATTGTCCCTTTGACGGAAAGGTCGCGCCTGAACAGGTCGCCAAGGTCGCATCGCAACTCGACGCGCTCGGCTGCCACGAGATCTCGCTTGGCGAAACGTTGGGGCGGGCAAGGCCCGAGGCCGTGGCCGCTATGCTTGACGCGGTCCTGCAGCGGTTGCCGGCATCGAAGCTGGCGGGACATTTCCACGATACCGGTGGTCTGGCGCTGCTGAACATCGATGTCGCCTTGCAGGCGGGGCTGCGCGTCTTCGATGCCTCTGTCGGGGGGCTGGGCGGCTGCCCCTATGCACCGGGTGCCGCCGGCAACGTCGCAACAGAAGCGGTGGCCCGGCATCTCACCGGACTTGGTTTCGAAACCGGCCTGGATCTCGACGCTTTGGCTGCCGCCGCCCAATTCGCCAGAACCTTGCGGAGCACATCATGAACGAGACGATCAAGGTCGATGTGGATGCGCGCGGCATCGTTCAGCTCAGGCTGAGCCGACCTGGCAAGCGCAATGCGCTTTCCGCGCAAATGATCGCGGAGCTCACCGCCTTCGCCGAGGTGGCCAGCAAGCGCCGCGACTGGAGGGCCGTCATTCTTGCCGGGGAAGGCGATGCCTTCTGCGCCGGCGGCGATCTCGATTGGATGCGCCAGCAGATGGCTGCCGACAGGCAGAGCCGGATGGCCGAGGCACGTAAACTGGCCGGCATGCTGGGTGCGCTGAACGCCCTGTCCCAGCCGCTGATCGGCGCGGTCCATGGCAGCGCCTTCGGCGGCGGTGTCGGCCTGGCCTGCGTCTGCGATCTGGTGCTGGCGACGCCGGAAACCCTGTTCGGCCTCACCGAAACCCGGCTCGGTCTGATCCCGGCCACCATCGGACCTTACGTTCTGGCGCGCCTGGGCGAGGGACGGGCAAGGCGCATCTTCATGTCCGGGAAACGCTTCAAGGCTGTAGAGGCGATGGAACTCGGCATCGTTGCGCGTCTCGTTGATGGTGACGGGCTGATGGCCGAAGCTGTCCGCGAGGCGGAGCAGTATCTGGCGGCCGCACCCGGTGCCGTGGCAGCCGCAAAGGCGCTCGCCCGATCTCTCTCGCGATCCCTCGACCCGGCGCGTATCGAGGAGAGCATCATTGCCCTTGCCGACACCTGGGAGCAGGAAGAGGCGCGCGAAGGTGTTGCCGCCTTTTTTGAAAAGCGCAAACCCTCCTGGGACAGAACGGGCTGAGGGCAATCTCAGCCGCAGCTGTGAACGGCAGGGGTGACCACGCCGGATTGTCACGGAAGTCCGCAAGCATTGCCTTTCCAAGTTGGTCCACGGACTTTCTTATCCGGAAATGAGTTTTATGCACGAAACGTCATTTACTCCGTTTCGTTCTCCCACTTATTGTCATTGCAGGTTTTTGCGGTTGTGACCCGTTCGCCCCGGCAATGTCCCCGCCTGGGTTTATCGGGTCCATTGTTGGGGGGAATATCCTTGTCCAATACGAGCGAGACGAACATCCTTTCCAAGGCGACCTGTCCGTCGGAGGCGGTCATCCGGGTCGAGCGTTATCCGGCGACATCCCGCATTCTCCACTGGGTCGTGGCAGTGCTCGTGCTCGCGACATGGCCGCTGGGCTTCTTCATCCAGTTCACCAAAAAGGAGGTGTCCCTGGATTTCTACATGGTCCACGAGAGCTTTGGCTTCCTGGTGCTGTGGCTCATGCTGCTGCGCGTCGGCAACAAGCTCATTGCCAGGCCTCCGCATCCGGAAGGGCCGGCAATAGAGCGGTTCGCGGCGGCCGCCGTTCACGGCCTTCTCTATGTGTTCCTGATCGTCATGCCGATCAGCGGCTTCCTCGCCACCAACGCGCATGGCTTTCCGCTGGTCTGGTTCGGCCTTGTGCCGGTCTGGAGCCCGCTGGACAAGGCGCCAGACATTGCCGGTACGCTTTCCGCGGTCCACGCCTGGAGTGCGTGGATCCTTTTGATGCTGTTCGCGTTGCATATCGGGGCGGTGCTGCTTCATCATGTGATCAAGCGCGACAACACACTGTACCGGATACTTTAGGGCCGATAATGCGCAGTTTGGAGATCACCGAGGCGACGTGGGAGCGGCTTCTCGCCTTGCGGCAGGGAGCCGCCGATATCACGGGGACCGACGCCGCCCATGCACTCTATTCGCCGATCGCAGGCGCGCGCGAACGATTCGTTCTGGCGCAGGTGGGGCAATCGCTCGACGGGCGCATCGCCACTCCAGCGGGTGACGCGCGCGACATTTCCGGGCCTGACGGCCTTGCCCATCTTCATCGATGCCGGGCGCTCGTCGACGCTGTCATCGTCGGCGTGGGCACGGTCAGGGCCGACGATCCGAAACTCTCGGTCAGGATGGTCAAGGGGCCGGCGCCGGTGCGCGTGGTCGTGGACTGTCACGCGGCACTGGAGGGTGGCGAGAGCCTGTTTCATGATGGCGGGGCCCCGGTGATCGTGTTTCGCAGCGCGAGCACCAAGGGCCGGCCGTTGCCGGCGGCGGAGGTGGTAGACCTTGAGCCCAAGGTCCGCGGGCTCGACCCGCGAGACATTCTCGATGCGCTTGCAAGACGCAACCTTTTGCGGGTGCTGGTCGAAGGTGGTGCCCGGACGATCGCGCGGTTCATCGATGCAGGCCTCGTCGATCGGCTGCATGTCGCCATCTCACCGATCATCATAGGGTCCGGGCCGAGCGGGATCATGTTGTCGCCGATCGAGCGGCTCGCCGGCGCCCATCGCCCGATGACCGAGGTCTACAATCTCGGCAGCGACATCCTTTTCGACTGCCGGCTGGAACGGCGAAGCGCGTCAGACCGGCAGGGCGAGGATGACTGTGTGGCCGACCCGGCATGAGCTGCGCGACGGGCCGGTGGCCGGAGGAAATCCAAGGAAAGGCCGGTGAAGATCACGCGGCGACCGATTCCGGCGCTGCGAGATAGGCGATCACGGCATCCGAGATCATCTGTTTGTGGCGCGCGTAAATTACCGGTTCGGACAGGTTGCGGTGGAAGATTGTGCCGAACGTGTATCGGTTCGAGACCCGGAAAAAACAGAAGGCGCTGATCAGCATGTGCAGGTCGATCGCGTCGACGTTGCGCTTGAAAGCGCCTTCCCGCCTGCCTCGGTCGAGGATCTCCTGGATGGTGCGGATAACCGATATGTTGAGTTCGCCGATTTCCGTCGAGCGCCGCATGTGCATGGCATGATGGATGTTCTCGATGCTGACCAGCCGGACGAATTCCGGATTTCCTTCATCATGGTCGAAGGTGGAGGAAATGAGCTGGCGCAAGGCCGTTTCCGCCGGCATGTCGGCCAGCGCGAGATCGGATTCCAGCGCGCGGATCTTCCGGTAGGCTCTTTCGAGCACAGCCAGGTAGAGGCCTTCCTTGCTGCCGTAATAATAATAGATCATCCGCTTGGAGGTGCGGGTCTTTTCCGCGATCGCGTCGACCCGGCCACCGGAGAGGCCGAATTCGGCAAACTCCGTCGTGGCGACATCGAGGATGTTTTCCCGGGTCTTTTCCGGATCGTTCTTGCGTATGTCTCTGGCGTTTCCGGCCATGATCAATCCACTCCCCCCATGATCGCCGGTAAACCCTTGGGCTTCCTCGCGAACACTCGCCGTTTCGGCTCATTCTCCCTTCGTTTCTTAGTCACCTTGTCGCTGCGATTCAACCGGGCCACAATTGACACGAACTAGTTAGTACAATAATTCGGTAAGTATGGGGACGAAGGGCGGCCGGCGGATGGGCCGCCTGTCAGAGGACGCGGGAGGGTGAGGCGATCGGCCAAGGGGCCGACTGCATCGCCAGGCGAGGACAATGACCAGACGGGACGGAACAACACGGGCGGGCCTCATAGGCTCCGGAATTCAACGCTCGCTCACCCCCGCCATGCATATGGCTGAGGGTGCCGCACTGGGCTTTGACTATCGTTACGAATTGCTCGACCTCGATCTCAAGGGCGGCGGTGCGGAATCGCTGCCACATATCGTCAGGGAGGCGGAGGAACGCGGCTTTTGCGGTCTGAACATCACGTTCCCCTGCAAGCAGCAGGTGATCGGCCTGCTGGATGAACTGTCCGACGACGCCGCAAGGCTCGGCGCGGTCAATACGGTCGTACTTCGTGACGGCCGGCGGATCGGGCACAACACCGACTGGTGGGGTTTCGCCCAAGGGCTCCGCCTCCAGCTTCCGCAACCCGACCTGACGAATGTGGTGCAACTCGGCGCCGGAGGCGCCGGAGCGGCCACCGCATTCGCCGTCCTGCAACTCGGGGCGGACGCCCTGACAATCTTCGACGTCGACACCGCGCGGGCCGAGCAACTGGCCGCCGCCATGACTGGTCACTTTCCCAATGCCGCGGTTACCGCCGGGTCGGACCTGCGGCAGGCCATGGCTGGAGCGAGCGGGCTGGTTCACGCGACCCCGACCGGCATGGACAAGCATCCGGGCCTGCCTTTGCCCGCCGAGCTTCTCTACCCTCGGCTCTGGGTGGCGGAGATCGTCTACTTCCCGCTGGAGACCGCGTTGCTGTCCGAGGCACGACGCCGAGGCTGCAGCGTGGCGGACGGTGGCGGCATGGCAGTGTTCCAGGCCGTCGGCGCGTTTTCCCTGTTCACCGGACGCAAGGCGGATGCCGAACGCATGCGGGCGCACTTTCGCTCCTTGACCGGGAACCCGCCGGCTCCGGTCGAGCGGCGCGCCTGAGAAACAATGTCGATCCTTGCCGATTCTGTGGATGCGGACGTGCCGGGGTCTCCGGCAAGCGCGGTTGTGACCGCGCAAATTGGTGCTAGGTGAAGTTCAGGAGACAAGGGATATTTCAAGACCGGATCTGCGCCGCCGGCCAAATCCGGTCTTGATCGACGTCAAGTTCGGCTACGCCTATTGACATAAACGAACTATTTCGTACAAAAGTTATAGGGTCGGTCACGCGGCCGATCCCAAGGGGAGAAGTCCCGCATCCGTGGAGGCGGAAGGGACATTGAGGAGGAAGAAATGACCACCACACTCACACGGCGCCATTTGCTTGGCGCGACCTTTGCCGTCGCCGCTGCGGCCGGCATGGCGCTGTCGATGCCGGCCTTCGCTCAGGAGCCGGTTACGCTGAAGTTCTCGGCCGTGTTCTCCGAGCAGGACATTCGCGCCGGCATGGTGAAAATGTTCGCCGACGAACTCAAGGATGGCTTCAAGGTCGAGCCTTTCTACGGCGGTACGCTTTTCAAGCAGGGAACCGAACTCGTCGCGCTCCAGCGCGGCAACCTGCAGATGGGCAACATCGCCCCCCAGGATATTTCCAAGCAGGTGCCGGAATGGTCGGTGCTGACCTCGGCCTATCTGTTCCGCGATGCGGCCCATGTCCGTACCTTCTTCGCGAGTGACGTGGGTGCCGAATTCAAGAAGATGGCCGAGGAAAAGGCGGGTGTCCACATTCTCGGGCCGACCTATTTCGGTGCGCGCCAGGTCGGCCTGAAATCCGACAAGAAGATCTCGACGCCGGCGGATATGGCAGGTATCAAACTGCGCATGCCCGGGGGCGATGCCTGGCAGTTCCTGGGTGAGGCGATCGGCGCTAATCCCATTCCGATGGCCTATGCAGAGGTTTACACCGGCCTGCAGACCGGCGCCATCGACGGTCAGGACAACCCGCTGCCGAACGTCAAGAACATGAAGTTCTACGAGGTCATGTCCCAGATCGTCATGACCTCGCATCTGATCGGCTATGACCTCCTGACGATCTCCGCGGACGTCTGGAAGGGTCTCTCGGCCGAGCAGCAGGCGAAGATCCAGGCTGCGGCCGACAAGGCGATGCAGTGGAGTGAAGAACAGCATCTCGCCCAGGAGGCGAAGCTCGTCGAAGAATTCAAGGCCGCCGGCCTTGAGATCTACGAGCCCGACCTCGATGCCTTCCGCAAGTTCGCCCAGGAAAAATACCTCGGTTCGGACCTTGCAAAGAGCTGGCCGGAGGGCATCCTCGAAAAGGTGGCCGCTCTCTGATCCGCCGTCACCCGATGCGACGAGCCGGCCATGCCGGCTCGTCTGACGCAACAGGAAAGTGACCCCGGATGAGATCGAAATTTGCCATGGTAGGCGAGTGGCTGAGAAACCGCGCCGAGAACCTCATTGCCTTCATGCTTTTGGGCATGTTCGTGATCTTCCTCATGCAGATCGCGTTCCGCTACGTGCTGAACGTCTCGATCGGCTGGACCCACGAGGCCAGTGTCGCGCTGTGGATATGGATGGTGCTGTTCGGCTCCGCCTTTGTCATCCGGGAGATCGACGAAATCCGGTTCGACCTGTTCTGGGGCCCTGCCGCTGACGGGCCGCGCCGGGTCATGCAGGTGATCTCGGCAGTTTCCCTCGTATTCCTTTTCGGCTGGTCGCTGCCGGCCGTCATCGACTACGTTACCTTCATGAAGGTCGAGAGCACCGCCTATCTGAAGATCCGCTTCGACTATCTCTTTTCCATCTATGTCGTATTCGCGGTGGCCATGATCATTCGCTATGTCTGGCTATGCGTACAGGCCATTCGCGGCAAGGCGCCGGAAAGCTTCGACCCGACCAAAGCGAGTTCCGGCGTATGAACCTTGCCAGCCCCTTTTCCCTTTCGATCGTCGCGATCACCGTCCTCGCCTTTCTCGGCCTGCCGATAGGGTTGTCGATGATCGCCGGCTCGATCTTCTACCTCATGCTCTCGGGCGCCGACATGGGGATTGCCGCCGAGCAGTTCCTCAACGGCATGTATTCCAACTATGTCATCCTGGCCGTTCCGCTCTTCGTGCTTGCGGCCGAGTTCATGAACATAGGCTCGATGACGGAACGCCTCCTGTCCTTCTGCAATGTCCTCGTCGGCCGCTTCCGCGGTGGACTGGCCCAGGTGAACGTCGTGCAGAGCATCATCTTTGCCGGAATGTCCGGTTCCGCGATCGCCGATGCCGCGGGCACTGGCGGCATGATGCAGAAGCTGATGACCAACGGCGGACGCTATACGCCGAGCTTTGCGGCGGCACTCACCGCCGTCACGGCGGTTATCGGCCCGATCATTCCCCCCTCCATTCCGATGGTGATCTATGCGCTCGTCTCCGATGCGTCTATCGGTTTCCTTTTCCTCGCCGGCATCGTGCCGGGCCTGTTGATGGCCGCCTTGCAGATGGTGCAGATCGCCATCACCGCCCGGCGGAAGAATTTTCCCGTCGAGGAGCCGGTGCCGCTGCGCGAAATCCCCGGCATCACCTGGCGCGCGCTGCCGGCGCTCCTGATGCCGGTTCTGCTGCTCGGCTGCATCTATTCCGGCATCACCACGCCGACGGAGGCCGCTGCCCTTGCCGCAGCCTACGCACTGATCATCTCGGCATTCGTCTATCGCAGCATCAGCTTTGCCGCCTTCTACAGGGCCCTCTTCGTCAGCGCCAAGACGTCCGTTTCGATCGGCATGCTGATCGCCGGCGCGCTGGTGTTCAACTATGTGGTGACGATCGAGAACATCCCGGAAAGCCTGAGGGTGATCCTCACCGGCTGGGACTTGTCGCCGACCACCTTCCTGATCTTCGTGAACATCGTGCTGCTGCTGCTCGGATGCGTCCTGGAGGGGACAGCCATCCTGCTGATCATCGTGCCGGTCTTCATTCCGACGGCCCAGGCGCTGGGCATCGACCTGGTGCACTTCGGCGTCGTCGTCGTGGTCAACATCATGCTGGGATTGGTGACGCCGCCCTATGGGTTGCTGCTCTTCATCGTCGCCAAGATCTCGGGCGCCCCGGTGCGCGACATCATTCGCGACGCTGCCCCCTTCATTCTCTGGATGGTTTTCTGCCTCGGCGTGATCACCTTCCTTCCCGACACCGTGCTGTGGTTGCCCCGGCTCTTGGGCTACCAGGGTTGATAGGAGCTCCAAGATGAACGAGTTGAAGCCGATCTACATTCTGAACGGACCAAACCTCAACCGGCTCGGACGCCGCGAGCCGGAGATCTACGGGCACGACACGCTGGCCGACGTGGAGGCCTGGTGCAGGCAGGCGGCGGGCGAACGCCCTGTCGTCTTTCACCAGACCAACAGCGAGGAGAAACTGATCGATCTCGTTCACGAGGCGATCGACGAGGCTGCCGGTATCATCATCAATCCGGCCGCCTTCACCTTCACCTCGCTGTCCCTGCTCGACGCCCTGAAGATGTTCAAGGGGCCGATCATCGAATTCCACATCAGCAACGTGCATCGCCGGGAGCCGATCTATCACCGCTCTCACGTATCCATGACGGCGACGACGGTCATGGCGGGTCTGGGAGCCAAGGGCTATCCCCTGGCGGTGAGGGCGCTTGAACTGCTGATTGCGGAGAACAAGCGGTAAGGCGTCAGGTCCGGTGTCATCCGGTTCCATGGCCTTGGAAACCCGTTGGTCCTCCCCGAAATGTGCTGGAGCACGGACATGAAAACATCGATCGCAACCGTCTCGATCAGTGGCGACTTCGAGGAGAAGCTGGCGGCGATCGCCCGTGCCGGCTTTGACGGAATCGAGATATTCGAAAACGACTTCCTGGCCTTTGACCGCTCGCCGGCCGAGGTGGGCCGCATGGTGCGCGACCACGGACTGGAGGTTACGCTGTTTCAGCCGTTCCGCGATTTCGAAGGCATGCCCGAGCCATTCCGAAGCCGTAATTTCGACCGCGCGGAACGCAAGTTCGACCTGATGGCGGAACTCGGCACCGATCTCATGCTGATCTGTTCCAACACTTCCCCGGTCTCTCTCGGCGGCATCGACCGGGCGGCGGCCGACTTTCGCGAACTCGGCGAGCGGGCGGCGAAGCGGAGCTTGCGAGTCGGCTACGAGGCGCTCGCCTGGGGCCGCCACATCCATGACCATCGCGACGCCTGGGAGATCGTGCGCCGCGCCGATCACCAAAATATCGGTCTGATCCTCGACAGTTTTCACACCTTGGCGCGCAAGATCGACGTCAGTTCGATCCGATCCATTCCGGGCGACCGCATCTTCATCGTGCAATTGGCCGATGCACCGCTGATCGATATGGACCTGCTCTACTGGTCGCGCCATTTCCGCAACATGCCCGGCGAGGGCGACCTGGCCGTCACCGATTTCATGCGCGCCGTCGCGGCGACCGGCTATGACGGCTACCTGTCGCTGGAAATCTTCAACGACCAGTTCCGCGGCGGTTCGCCAAGCGCGATCTCGGCCGATGGACATCGCTCGCTCATCTATCTGATGGACCAGGTCAAGCGGGCGGACCCGGACATCGTCATGGGCGTTCCTGCCATGCCCGATCGTGCCGAGGTGGCGGAGATCGCCTTCGTGGAATTCGCCGTCGGCGACAGCGACGGTGCGCAACTGGAAAGCCTGCTTGAAACGCTCGGCTTTAAGGCGGTGGCTGAACATAAGTCCAAGGCGGTCACACTCTTCAGGCAGGGCGGCGTGAACCTCCTTCTCAACCGGGATGAAAAGGGGTTCGCCAGCGCCTCCTATCTGGTGCATGGCGCCAATGCCTACGCGATCGCACTGATGGTCGATGATGCCAAGGCGGCCTTTGAGCGCGCCGTAGCGCTCGGCGCGGAAGTCTTCGAGCAACAGGTCGGGCCGGGCGAGGTGGTCATTCCCGCTATCCGCGGCGTCGGTGGGGGCCTGTTGTATTTCCTTGACCGCACGGGCGATCTCGGCCGCATCTGGGAGATCGATTTCAAGCCGCTGCCGGTCGCCGACGGCGACGACGTCGGCCTGACGCGGTTCGACCACGTGGCCCAGACGGTCAAGTACGACGAGATGCTGACCTGGCTG
The DNA here is from genome assembly GCF_900492205.1 of Ciceribacter sp. T2.26MG-112.2. Taxonomy (GTDB): domain Bacteria; phylum Pseudomonadota; class Alphaproteobacteria; order Rhizobiales; family Rhizobiaceae; genus Allorhizobium; species Allorhizobium naphthalenivorans_A. The sequence continues at coordinate 421,190 of NZ_UEYQ01000001.1, read as the reverse complement.
CTGTTCTACACCTCGCAGCTCAAGACGCGGAAGACGCCGATGGTCGACATCATCGATCCCGCCGGTGTCGTGCGCAGCCAGGTCGTCGAGAACGAGAGCGGCAGTCTTCGCATCACGCTGAACGGCGCGGAAAACCGCAAGACGCTGGCCGGGCACTTCATCGCCGAAAACTTCGGTTCGGGCATCCAGCACATCGCCTTCCAGACGGACGACATTTTCGCGACGGCCGAAGCTTTGCTGCGCAACGGCTTTTCGACGCTGGCGATTTCGCCGAACTATTACGACGACGTGGAGGTCCGCTTCGGCATCGACCCGGATCTGGTCGAGCGGTTGAAGCGGCACAACATCCTTTATGATCGCGACGAGCAGGGGGAGTATTTCCAGCTCTATTCGCCGACCTATGGAGAGGGCTTCTTCTTCGAGATCGTCGAGCGCCGCGGCTATCAGGGCTATGGGGCGGCCAATGCGATCTTCCGCATCGCCGCCCTTAGACGCCATCTTCGTCCCGCCGGCATGCCGACGAACTAGCCGTTCCGGGCGATGGACCTACGACCTTCCCCGAGCGCGCGTGCCCGAAGCGCCTTCAAACACGCTCGAGCGCGATGGCGATGCCCTGGCCGACGCCGATGCACATGGTGGACAGCGAATAGCGGCCACCCGTCAGTTGCAGTTCGAGCGCCGCCGTGCCGGTGATGCGGGCGCCCGACATGCCGAGAGGATGGCCGAGCGCGATGGCGCCGCCGTTCCGGTTGACGCGCGGATCATCGTCGGCAATCCCGAGCTGGCGCAGCGTCGCCAGGCCCTGGGAGGCGAAGGCTTCGTTGAGTTCGATCACGTCGAACTGGTCCTGGGTCATGCCGAGCCGGGCCATCAGCTTCTGCGAAGCAGGGGCCGGACCGATGCCCATGATGCGCGGCGGAACACCGGCGGTGGCCCCGCCGAGGATACGGGCGATCGGAGTGAGGCCATGCCTTCTCGCCGCGGCTTCCGAGGCGATGATCAGGGCTGCCGCACCGTCGTTGACGCCGGAGGCGTTGCCGGCGGTCACCGTGCCGCCCTCCTTTTTGAACGGGGTGCCGAGCTTGGCGAGCGTCTCGATGGTCGTCGCGCGCGGATGTTCATCCTTGTCGACGACGACCGGATCGCCCTTGCGCTGCGGGATCGTCACCGGGGTGATTTCCTTCGCGAGCCGGCCGTTCTCCTGGGCAGCCGAGGCCTTGGCCTGCGAGCGCAAGGCGAAGGCGTCCTGATCCTCGCGGCTGACGGAAAAGTCAGCGGCGACGTTCTCGCCGGTCTCCGGCATCGAATCGACGCCGTATTGCTTCTTCATCAGCGGATTGACGAAGCGCCAGCCGATCGTCGTGTCGTGGATCTCCGCATGGCGGGAAAAAGCCGTCTCGGCCTTCGGCATGACGAAGGGTGCGCGCGACATGCTTTCGACGCCGCCGGCGATCATCAGTTCGGCCTCGCCGGCCTTGATGGCGCGCGCCGCGGTCATCACCGCATCCATGCCCGAACCGCACAGCCGGTTGATCGTCGTGCCCGTCACGCCGACCGGCAGGCCGGCAAGCAAAAGCGACATTCGCGCGACATTGCGATTGTCCTCGCCCGCCTGGTTGGCGCAGCCGAAGATCACGTCTTCCACCGCTTCGAAATCAACGCCCGCATGTTTGGCCATCAGGGCCTTCAGCGGGATCGCGCCAAGATCGTCGGCGCGCACCGAGGACAGGGACCCGCCGAAACGGCCGATCGGCGTGCGGATATAGTCGCAGATGAAGGCTTCGGTCATGTCAGAGCTCCGGTACGACGAGGTCGGCCACCGGACCGGGCACGAGAAGCTCGGCGCCGGTCAGGGACTGCAATTGTTCGAGCGAGATCGACGGCAGCTTTTCGCGCAGGACGAAGCGGCCGTTCTCGATGTCGATCACCGCAAGGCTGGTATAGACGCGTGTCACGCAGCCGACGCCGGTCAAGGGCAGGGTGCAGCGTTCGAGAAGCTTCGGCTCGCCCTTCTTCGTCACATGCTCGGTGATGACCGCGACCCGCTTTGCCCCGTGCACAAGATCCATCGCCCCGCCGACGGCCGGCACGCCGCCCGCCCCGACGCTCCAGTTGGCCAGGTCGCCGTTCTGCGCGACCTGATAGGCACCGAGAATGGCGACGTCGAGATGCCCGCCGCGCACCATGGCGAAGCTGTCGGCATGGTGGAAGAAGGCGGCGCCCGGATTGAGCGTCACGGCCTTCTTGCCGGCATTGATCAGGTCCCAGTCCTCTTCACCGACCGCGGGCGGCTCGCCGAAGTCGAGAATGCCGTTTTCGGTGTGAAACACAGCCTGGCGGCCGGGCGGCTGGTATTGCGCGACCATTTCTGGAAAGCCGATGCCGAGGTTGACATAGGCGCCGTCTTCGATGTCCTGGGCTGCGCGCCAGGCGATCTGGACGTTGGAAAGCTTGTCGGTCATGGATAGATCGCTCCCGCGCGGTTGAGGACTTCTTCCTGCTGAGGGTCGGAAACTTCGATCACCGCCTGGACGAAGATGCCGGGCGTAATGACGTTTTCGGGATCGATCTCGCCGGGCGCGACAAGCTTCGATACCTGGACGATGGTATGGGCCGCCGCCATGCACATCAGGGGATTAAAGTTCCGGGCCGCCTTGTTGTAGGTCAGGTTGCCATGCGTGTCGCCGACATGCGCCTTGACGATCGCGAAGTCGGCCTTGAGCCAACGCTCCTGGACATAGGGCCGGCCGTCGAATTCCTCGATCTTCTTGCCCTTGGCGAGATCCGTGCCGTAGGCTGTCGGGGTGTAGAAGGCGGGGATGCCGGCCCCACCGGCGCGGATGCGCTCGGCCAGCGTGCCCTGCGGCACCAGCTCGAGCTCGATTTCGCCGGCGAAATATTTGTCCGTGAAGACCTTGGGATCGGCTGAACGCGGGAAGGAGCAGATCAGCTTCTTCACCATGCCTTGTTCGATCAGTGCCGCGAGCCCGACATGGCCGTTGCCGGCATTGTTGTTCACCACCGTCAGGTCCTTCGGGTGGCCGGTCTCGACGAACCGGTCGATCAGCGCATGAATGAGCTCGATCGGCGCGCCGGAGCCGCCAAAGCCGCCGATCATCACGGTTGCGCCATCGCCGATCTTGGCCACGGCTTCGGCCAGGCTTGGGACTGTCTTGTCCATCGCAATCTCCTCGTTTGCCGCCGATCGCAATCAAGCGGCCTATCATATTGGATAGGAAAAGGAGGACTGTTCGGCAATAATTTTGTGCGATATGATGCATTTGTTGACATATCGCACGGAATCTACGATGGCCATCACCGAGCGCGACACCATGGGCGGCCTTGCCAAGGGATTGGCCGTCATCGAAACATTCACCGCCGACCACCCGCGTCAAAGCATTGCGCAGGTGGCGGCGGCCAGTGGCCTGGACCGGGCCACCGCGCGGCGCTGCCTGCTGACGCTGGCTCACCACGGCTATGCCGATTATGACGGCAAGTTCTTCACCCTGACGCCGCGCGTTCTGCGCCTTGGCACGGCCTGCCTCGCAACCATGCCGCTGCCGCAAATGGTGCAGCCGCTCCTCGATCGGCTGTCGGACGAACTCGGGGAAAGTTCTTCGGTGTCCATCCTCGATGGGGACGAGATCGTCTATGTCGCCCGCGCCGCCCAGCGCAAGGTCATGTCGATCGCCTTGATGCCCGGCTCCCGCCTGCCGGCTTTCTGCACATCAATGGGGCGCGTTCTACTGGCTGCGCTGCCGGACGACGAGATCCGCAGCCGCCTGACTGCGCACCCGCTTACCGCCCGAACGCCGCTTACCGTCACGGACCCTGACATCCTCCTGGATCGCATCCGTGCCGTGCGCGACAAGGGCTATGCCGTCATCGATCAGGAAGTGGAACTCGGCCTGCGCTCGATCGCGGTGCCCGTTCTCAGCGCGTGGGGCATCACCGTCGCCGCACTCAACCTCGGCCTTCCGGTGCGCGGGGATGATCCCCAGGATCTCGCCGAGCGTTATCTGCCTTCGCTGCAAGCGGTGCAGGCCGAGCTGAAGGCGATGATCCGATAACGATCGGCTTCGGCCCGAAATTGCTGTCCGGCTAACCGTTGAGCTTCTCCGCACCTTCGAGGATCTCGGGCGGCAAAGGTAGCGACTGGCGCGCCGCGAGATCGAAATAGACCGACACGGCGAGAAGCTCGGCGCAAAGCACGCCGTCGGCCTTGTTCGTCAGGCTGTGGCGGGTGGAAAGCGAGGTGCGTCCCACCTTTACCACCGAGCTCCTGATTTCGAACAGGCTGCCGACCGGGAGTTCCTGGCGAAAGTCGATCTCGTAGCGGCGATCGGCCCATCCCTGCCGGCGTTCTGTAATCCAGGCGGCCGAATAGCCGCAAGCCGCCATCAGGTGCCACAGCGACTGGTCGAAGGCGGCGATGTAGAACTGCACATTCATGTGACCCATCGCATCGCATTGTGCCGGGTAGACCACGCCTTGATAAGTCAGGATTGCCATTCTTCTATTCTCCTCCGGGTCCATCGAGCCAGTCTCCGGCTTTGACGGCAAATCAATTCATGCAATAGCTGTCGCTGCAAGCATACATTTGAGGAATGGTGCATCCATGGCTGGTCCGCGACGGCGTTTCGTATGGGAACTCGACTGGAACCTGCTGCGGACCTTCATGGTCATCGTGCAGGAGAAGGGTCTGACGGCGGCTGGCGAAAAGCTCTCGCTCAAGCAGCCGACCATTAGCAACGCGCTGAGGCGTCTCGAAACCCACATGGATTGCCGGCTCATCGAGCGAAACGCCTCGCATTTTTCGGTGACCCCGGCCGGACAGCGTCTCTTCAGCGAATGCGTCGCTCTGTTCGACATCGTCTCCGGCTTGCCGCAACGGATGGAACAGCATCCGGGCGACCTCACCGGGCATATCGATATCGCGCTGGCCAGTCATGTCGTCTGCCCCTTCTTCGACGACGTGCTCGCCGCCTTCCATCGCGCCTTCCCTGAGGTGACACTGTCGATGACGGTGGCGTCCAGCCACGAGGTCGCGGCAGCCGTGGCGAACCGGGATGCCAGCCTTGGCGTCTGCCTGATGGAAGAGCGCCACCCGAAGCTGGAATACGACCTGCTCTACCGCGAAGCCTTCGGCTATTTCTGCGGTCCCCGCCATCCGCTGTTCGGAAGGTCCGACCTTGCCCTTTCGGCGTTGCGCCACGAGCCTTACGTCTCCTTCAAGACCGACCAGATGTCCGGCGCATTGTGGCCCGTCGCCCTCCTGCGCCAAAAGGAGGGATTCGAGGGCGCGGTCATCGGTACCTCGTCGCATCTGGAAGAGGTCAAGCGGCTCATCATAGCCGGCTTCGGTTTCGGCCCCCTGCCGATCCATGTGGTCGAGGACGACGTGCGCGCCGGACGCCTCTGGCGGCTGCCGCCGCTCGACGAGGCGCCGATGGTCGACGTCCATCTCGTCCATGACCCCTCGGCGCGTCGGGGACGCGCCGAGGGACTGCTCCTTGCCGAACTCCGCCAGGCGATCGCCTCGCATCCGCTCGACGAGCGATCCTATCCCGGCCCGGGGAGCGAGCGGGCCTGAGGTCTCACCCGGCCCTTCCACCGTAGCCTGTCAGGAAGGATGTGAGGTTGTCGCCGAGCGCGTCGCAGAGATAACCACCTTCCTGGACGATGACCGCCGGGCGACCGAGCTTGGCGATCGCCTCGCCGATCCGGGCGAAACCGGGGGTCGAGACCGAAAGCCCGCCGAACGGATCCTGCTCGTAAGCGTCGAGTCCCAAGGCGATGACGATCGCGTCCGGGCTGAAGGCTTCGACGCGCCGCAGGCCGGCCGACAGTGCTTCGAGAAAGCTCGAATCATCCGATTTGCGCGCAAGCGGCAGATTGAGATTATAGCCGAGGCCCGGTCCTTCGCCCCGTTCGTCGGCATGGCCCCAGAAGAACGGATAGAAACGAACCGGATCAGCATGGATGGAGACGGTCAGGACGTCGTTGCGGGCATAGAAAATGCCCTGCGTGCCATTGCCGTGATGCAGGTCGACGTCGATGATCGCCACGCGTTCGGCCGAGCGTCTCAGCCGCTGCGCGGCGATCGCCGAATTGTTGAAGAAACAGAAGCCGCCGGCGACGTCGCTGAAGGCGTGGTGCCCCGGCGGGCGGCACAGTGCATAGCTCCACCCGTCCCCCGCCAGGACTGCGTCCGCCGCAGAGGTTGCACTCCAGGCGCTCCAGCAGGCGCTTTCCCAGGTCTCGGCCGAAATCGGGCAGGAGGTGTCGGCCATGTGATAGCCGGCCTGACCGACCGCCGAGGCCGGATAGGTGCCGCCGCGGGCGATCGGATGGATGTTCGGGACCACCTCTTCCGAGGCGCCTTCGATATGCTGCCAGCGTTGGTAGATCCGCTTGAGGAAGTCCAGATATTCCGGCGTGTGGATGGCCGAGATCGGACCGAGGCCGTGGTCTGCCGGCCGCTCCACGGAGAGACCCGCGGCGCGTGAACCCTCAAGCAGCCGCTCGATCCGCTCCGGCTGTTCCGGGTTGGGCTGGCGCCCGCCGCTCGACAGGAAGAATTTCGGATCGTGGCGTTTCTGTTCTTCGGCGTAGAAGACCTTCATCAGTTCGACTCTCCTTCAAGGCGCGGCCTGCCCGACCGTCCGCCGCTTGATAACCTGATCCGGACACGCTCCTTGCCGAGCAGACCCGACGCGCGCCGTCCGTGCCGGCATTGCGATCCACCGGCCTTCCTAGAAGGCGACGCGGTCGCCGCCTTTCAATGCGAGCATGGCGCGCGCTTCCTCCGGCGTCGCCACCTCAAGCGACAGGCCCTCGAGGATGGCGCGGATCCGTCGAACCTGGGCGGCATTGGATTTTGCCAGTTCACGGCCGTCATAGAGGCTGTCCTCCAGGCCGACGCGCACGCTGCCGCCCATGGTCGCAGCCATGGTGATCATCGGCATCTGGTGGCGCCCGGCCGCCAGGACGGAGAAACGGTAGTCATCGCCGAACAGCTTGTCGGCGATCCGTTTCATATGCACGAGATTTTCCGGATCGGCCCCGATGCCGCCGAGAACGCCGAAAACGAACTGGATGAACAGCGGGCCTGAGACCAGCCCACGGTCGCGGAAATGGGCCAGCGTATAGAGATGGCCGACGTCATAGCATTCGAACTCGAAGCGCGTGCCGCAGCCCTCGCCGAGGCGTTTCAGGATCCCTTCGATATCGGCGAAGGTGTTCTTGAACAGGGTGCTGCGGGTGGCCTCGAGCAGTTGCGGTTCCCATTCGTGCTGCCATTCGCGCGGCCGATCGAGCGCAGGGTAAAGACCGAAGTTCATCGAGCCCATGTTGAGCGAGCACATTTCCGGCTCGGCTGAAAGGGCGGCCTCCAGACGGTCGTCGAGCGTCATCAGCGAGGAACCGCCCGTGGAGATGTTGATGACCGCGTCACAGGCCTGCTTGATGACGGGCAGGAAGCGCATGAACACGGCGGGATCTGCCGTCGGCCGGCCGTTGTCCGGGTCGCGCGCATGCAGGTGCAGGATCGAGGCGCCGGCCTCGGCGGCCTCGATCGACTGCGCCGCGATGTCTTCCGGCCTGTAGGGCAAATAGGACGACATGGACGGGGTGTGGACCGAGCCCGTGACGGCGCAGGTGATGATGACTTTCTTCGATCTCATGGGGCTCACGTTCTGTTGGAGGAGCCGAGGGCGCGCCTCAGCACATTATGCGTCACCTTTTCGACCATGGCGTCGCTCCGCAACAGTCCGGCTACCCATTCACAGGTGCCGGCATGGAAGACCTCGCCCGCGCCCTTGCGGAAACTGACGATCATGCCATTGCTGTAGCGCACCTTTTCGAGGTTCTCGTCGCTCACCTCGCCGTAGAGCGTCTCGGCGATGAAGCGTCCGTCCTCGTCTCCGAAGAAGCGGTCCTCGGGTGCCAGCACGTCGTTCTCCTCAACGGAGCTTGCCATGCCGAGCGCGAGAATTTCGAGGCCTTCAGGTGCGCCGCTGGTAGCAGTCGGATAGGGCCGGCCGTAGCGGATCTCGTAGTCGAGACCATCGACCTCGTAGCCGTAGATATGGCTCTCGGCGCCCAAAAGATCGCCATAGAACAAGCCCGTCCCGGCAAAGGCCCAGTGTTCCGGCCGACAGACGGGGAACCCGCGCACGCCGCGCGGCGAGCATCCGCCCCAGCCGGCATAGACGCCATTGGTGGAATTGAGGCCGAAGGTCGCGGCTCCGGGCCGGCCGATTTCGGGCGCCTCCCAGCTGTTGGTGGCCCGCGTCAGATCGCCGGTCTTGTAGACGGGGTCTTCGGCCCGGGCCCGGTACTTGTAGCAAACCTGCGTGCGCCCTTCGTCCTCGAGGCGGGTCTGCCACATGAAGTTGCCGGCAAAACGCGCGGCAAAGCCGCCGCGCTCGACGAAACGGTCGACCGCGTCGCGCATTTCCCAGGTCCAGTATTCGTCGTGTCCGACGAAGACGGCGCAGTCATAACCGTCGAGCAGGTCCGGATGGAAATGCAGCTCGTGCTGGCTGATCAGATCGATGCCGTAACCGGACCGTTCCGCCCAGCGGAAGAAATGGCTGTCATAGCTCGCCCAGCCGGACGACGCATATTTCTTCGAGTGTCCCGTCGCATAGGCCCATTCCATGTGCGGGTAGCGCGGCACCGTGCCCGGCGGCATGCTGACCTCCACCGGCACGCGCGGCGCGTCCGGCGGCAGCACGACAAAACCGCGGCACCAAGGACGCTGCGTGCTGACGCTGGTCGCATACTCGTCCCTGTTCGCCCCGGTGATTCCCTGGTAGTGATTGGAGCCACCCCAGGTGTTGTAGGCCGTCCAGGTGCCGGTCGCGGCGACCTGCAGGATACGGCCGGGCCTGGCGCCGGGTGCCGGGCACAGGATGAAGAGATGGTGGCTCTCGATCGGCTGTCCGTCGCGACCTTGCGCCGTCAGCGTCAGTCTGTAGGCGCCTGAGGCCCAGTCGGAGGGGATGCGGAAACTGTGGCTCGGCCTCCAGCCGCAACCCTCGACCGAGCACTGGTCCGGCGTCTCCTGCCAGACTGTGGGAATACCGCAAAGTGACAACACATGCTGTTCGCGCGCACCGTCCCGAATTATCTCGATATCGCAGAACGGCGCCGTCGAGCTGACGAACAGGGTCACCTCGTCGCCTGGCGCGTAGGAGAAACGGTCTGAATAGCACCAGATCTCGCCCCGTTCGCCATCCATGCCCGGATATTCGTAGTAATGCCCGCGGACCGCCTCGCGGCGCTCGGCCAGTGTCAGGCCGAAGTCTGGAAATTGCGCCTTTGCCATCCTAGCGAGCCCCTCCCGTCACGCGGCGTCACCGGCCGGCCAGACCAGCTTGGTCCGGGGCTGCTTTGCACCCGCCGTGCCACGCACCAAGAATTCCCCCGAAACGGTCATTGATCAAATAGATAGTAAAAATACCGATCATAGCTTGGAAGAATGAAGGGATGGGCGCCCTTCAGCCATCAAAGCCGGTAGGCACGCCGAGCCAGCTCGCCGGCCAGAAGCGGGGAGAGTTCGTGGGCCTCGGCTTCGTCCAGCCGATGGCTGGTGACGAGCTCGGCCAGATATGCGCAATCGGCGCGGCGGCTGACATCGTGGCGTGCCGGGATGGAGCAGAGCGCACGCGTGTCGTCGTTGAAGCCGGCCGTGTTGAAAAAGCCGGCGGTCTCCGTCGTCGCTTCGCGATAGCGACGGATACCCTCGAAACTGTCATGGAACCACCAGGGCGGGCCGAGGCGAAGCGACGGATAGACGCCGGCAAGCGGCGCGAGTTCGCGCGCATAGACGCTTTCGTCGAGGGTGAAGAGAATGAGCGTCAGTCGAGGATCCATGCCGACCGCGTTGAGCAACGGCTGCAGGGCCTCGGTGAAGTTCGTCGCGACCGGAATGTCGAAGCCGCGATCGCGTCCATATCGTTTCAGCACGCCGGCGTTGTGACTGCGCATCGAGCCGGCATGCAACTGCATGACCAGCCCGTCCTCGACCGACATGCGAGCCATCTCGGTCAGCATCTGCGCCCGGAACAATTCGGCATCGCCCCTGGTGAGCGCGCCTTTGAGAACCCTCTGATAGAGCGCGCGCGCTTCGGCCTGGCCGAGATCGGCCGTCCGGGGGGTCGGGTGGCCGTGATCGGTGGCGGTTGCGCCCATCGAGCGGAAGAAGTCGCGGCGGGCCCGATGGGCGGCCAGATAGCTTTCCCAGGTGCCGATATCGCAGCCGGTGAGCATACCGAGCTGTTCGACATTCTGGCGGAACCCTTCGGTATCGGGGTCGACCACGCCGTCGGGCCGATAGGTCGGGATGATCCGCCCCTGCCAGCCGGAGGCGCGCACCGCCTGATGATGGGCAAGATCGTCGAGGGCACCGTCGGTCGTGGCGATCACTTCGATGCCGAAACGGTCGAACAGCGCCCGCGGCCGATAGGCCGGGTCCGCCAGCCGTTCGCCGATTGCGTCGTAGTGGTGCTCGGCATTGTCCTCGCACAAGCGCTCGTCGAGGCCGAAGACCTCGGAAAAGGCATGGTCGAGCCAGAGCCGCGACGGCGTACCGCGAAACAGGTGATAATGGCGGGCGAACGTCCGCCAGATGATGCGCGGATCGTTCTCCGCGTTTTCTCCGATGCCCAGCGCCTCATAGGGCACGCCCTGGCTGACCAGCATGCGCACGACATAATGGTCGGGAATGACGAACAACTCCGCCGGGTTGGCGAAGGCCGGGTTCTCTCCCCACCAGCGCGGATCGGTATGGCCGTGCGGCGAGACGATCGGCAGGTGTTCGACGGTGCGGTAGAGGTCGCGGGCGATGGCACGGGTCGCGGGATCGGCGGGAAGCAGGCGATCAGGATGCAAGAGCATGGCGTCACTCGGGTTGGATATGGTGGGGCGGCCGAAGCCGCCCCTTGCAAGGATCAGCCCATCAGGTAGTTCGGCAGGAACAGCACGACTTCCGGGGCGAGGATCATCAGCACGACGACGGCGAGCACGGCGACGACCAGCGGAACCATCTCGACGGTGTATTCCTTGTAGGAACAATTGAGGATGCCGCACACGGTGAACATCGACACCCCGACCGGCGGCGTCATGCCGCCGAAGGTCACCAGCGTCATCATCACCAGCCCGAAATGGACGGGATCGATGCCGGCGGCGGTGATGACGGGAACGAGGATCGGCGTCAGCAGCATGACGATGACGGTTGCCTCGACCAGCATGCCGAAGACGAGCAGGAAGCCGGCGATCACGAACAGCAGCATCGACTGGCTGGAGAACAGGCCAAGCGTCACTTCCGCTATGGTCTGCGGCACGCGCTCAAAGGTGATGACATAGCCGAAGGCGCCCGACAGAAGGATGATGATCATGATCATGCCGATGTCGCGCACGCTGGCCACAAGGGCATCGACCAGCTTGGCAATCGTCAGTTCGCGATAGATGAAGAACCCGATGAACAGGGTGTAGGCGACGGCAAAGGCGCCGGCTTCCGACGGGGTGAACAGGCCGAAACGGATGCCGACCAGCAGCCAGACCGGGAAAAGGATGGCCCAGAAGCTGATGCGGAAGCCCGCGAGCACCTCGCGGAAGGTCGGAAGACGGTCGTTCACCGGCTTGTAGTCCCGCTTGCGCGCGACCCAGGCCGTGGCGAACATCAGCGCGATCGTCAGAAGAACGCCGGGTACGACGCCGGCGATGAACAGGCGGCCGATCGACACTTCGCCGAGGAAACCGTAGAGGATGAGGCCGAGGCTCGGCGGAATGGTCGCCGTGATCAGGCCGCCGATCGACAGCAGTGCACCGGTGAAGCCGCGGGAATAGCCGCTTTTGATCATCGGCTCGCCCAGCACGCGGGCCTGCATGGCGGCGTCGGCGACGGCCGAGCCGGAGATGCCGCCCATCAGGGCGCTGAGCACGAGGCTCGTCTGGCCGAGACCGCCGCGCATCCAGCCCGCCAACGTGGTCGCCAGACTGGTCAGCCGCGGCGTAATGCCGGTGCCGTTCATGAGATGCCCGACCAGGATGAACAGTGGGACTGAAAGCAGGGGAAAGGATTGGCTCGAGGCAACGATCCGCTGCACGGCGATGCTGTCCGGCAGAAAGGTCGTGGGCAGCAGGAAATAGGCCATGCTGGCGATGCCGATGGCGAAGGCAACCGGCATGCCGATCACCATGAAGCTCAGCGCAAGGATTAGGATAAGGGTGGAAATCACAAGGGATACTCCTGCGCGGGGACTTCGGGTTCAAGGGCAAAGAGCACGCCGTGGGCAAAGACCCGGCGAAAAACCGAAATGATCATCAGTGCGGCGCCGACCGGCAAGGCGAGGGTGACCAGGCCATAGCTCAAGCCGGAAGCCCCCAACTCGCGAGCCCAGTTGGACAGGGCCAGCTGCGTGCCGAGGTAGACGATATAGCCCAGGAAAGGCACGATGCAGATCAGGCTGACCCAGATCAGGATGAGCCGATAACGAGGGGAAAGCGCGTCGGGCAGCGCCGAGACCCGAATGTGTTCTCCACGCTTGATGGTCAGGTCTGCCCCGAGCATGCAGGTCCAGATCAACAAGAGCTGGGCGAGCTCCGGACCTTCCGGAAACGGAACGCCGACCGAGCGTCCGACGGCGCCGGCCAGCACGCTGATCACGGTGCCGGCCAGAAAGACGAGCGCGAGGATTTCCTCGGCGCGATCAAAGAATTTCCACATATTCCCTCTCCCGAGGCCAATGACGCGTGCTGCGCCATTGGCCATTGTGGTTTGCCGCGTCGGTGACTCGATTTACTGGGCGGCGATGAACGGCTCGAGCGCCTTGCGCGATTCCTCGAGGCCGAGCTCGGTGTAGACCCCCGGCACGCGTGAGCTGAAATCTTCGAGCTTGACGTCGGTGAAGGTCACGCCTGCCGCTTCCATCTCCTTGCGTACGCTGTCGAGCTTCTCGACCGTCATCCGGGTGGCTTCGTCACCGGCCGCGGCAAGTTCCTCGACGATGATCTTGCGCATCTCTTCCGGCTGCGCCTGGAACCACTGCTCGGATGTGGCAAGGCCGGTAAAGAGCTGGACATGGTTGGTGAGCGCGACGTTCTTGACCACTTCATGCAGCTTGATGCCAAAAGCACCGGTCAGCTGCGCTTCCGCCCCGTCGATCGCGCCAAGCTGGAGCGCGGAATAGACTTCCGACCAGGGCATCGGCACGGCGGTTGCGCCCATGGCGTTGACGGTGGCGATCCAGCCGGGCGCATCGATGGTGCGCACGCGCACGCCGGAGAGATCGGCCGGCCCCTTGACCGGGTTCTTGGAGAACATCTGGCGCGTGCCCTGGAACCAGTTGTAGTTCAGGAGGCGGATGCCCGAGGATTGCGCGAGCTTTTCAACCCATTCGGCATAGACGGGCGAGGACGTGATCGCGGCATATTTGCTGTAGTCTTCGACCAGATAGGGCGCGGAGAGGATGCCGAGTTCCTTCTGGAACGGCGCTAGGCGACCGGCGTCCACCAACACGGCGATGTTGGCGCCGTTGCGGATCTGCTCGAGGACGTCATTGTCGGAACCGAGCTGCGAACTCGGGAAGATGGTGATCTTGATCTCACCCTTGCTGCGCTCCTCGATCTTCTTCTTCGCGCCCTCCATGGCGATGACGAGCGGATCCTGCGGGTTCTGCGAGGTGGAAAGGTTCAAGGCGATTTCCGCATAGGCGGTGCCGGCAAGGCCGGCGATGAATGCGGCCGCAAGGCCAAGGGACTTCAGGGAATTCATCATAGTCTTCTCCTCCGTTACTTGATGAAATTTAGATCTTCTGGCGTCAGCCAGTCGTGCGGTCGGGCCAGAGCCCGACACGTTCACCTTCCGTGACGAACACGGCGACATGATAAAGTAGCCGGCTAAGGGCCTCTGCCTGCAGAGTTGTTCCCGTGCCGTCGACGCGGTTTCGCCAGGCCTTCCGACCGGCGAAATAGGTTTGAAAGACGATGCGCATGAAGTCATGCGCGCGATCCGCGTCGGCCCCGTGGCCAAGGCGCTCGAAACGGGCGACATAGGCCTTGCCCGCCTCGGTCTGCGGCCAGAGCAGCATGGTGTCTGTCATGACGCGGCCATCGGAGTGGACCTCGTCATAGGCGGCGCCCTTCATCGGGCCTTCGGGGTGAAAGCCGAAGCGCTCGGCGAAATCCATCATGCGGTCGGCAAGGGCGAGCGCGTCGGCATGGCCGCCGAGCCGGACATAGCGATCCAGCAGCCAACTCCATTCGCACTGGTGGCCGATTTCCCGCAAGGAGCCGTCGCGGCCTTTTGCAGGGCTGAGGTCCGCCGCGCGGAATTCGATGATCGTGCCGTTCTCGGGATCGATGAAGTGACGCCTGACCACGGCGAGCACATCTTCGGCCCGCCGCATCCACATCGCATCGCCGGTCATTTCATAGGCCTGCAATAGGGCCTCGAACATGTGCATGTGCGGGTTCTGGGTACGCAGGGCATGGGTGGCGGCACCGGCGTCGTGGCCCCCAAGATGAAAGGTGTCGTCCTCATACAGAGCGCCGGTTTCCGGATCGGTCAGGCGGTTCTCGATGAAGGACCAGCATTCCCGCAACTGGTCCGCCAGGGTCTTTGACGGCTCCACCCGTTGATAGGTCGAAAGAGCCAGCAGGACGAAGGACTGATCGTAGCTGCGCTTGACCCGGTCGGTCGCAAGACCGCTCGGCCGCCCGGTACGGTCGACCGCGCGGACATAGCCGCCATCCTGTGGATCGCGAAGATGTTCGGTCAGGAAGCGGTGGGCCGCATTGGCGCCGTCGAGCAGGCGATCGTCCCGCTTCCGCAGATAAAGATGCGAAAGCGTGAAGAGTAGGCGGGCCTGAACCAGTGTTGACTTCGGATCGTCGGCCTGGACAAGGCCGTCTTCGGTCAACCGGTCGAAGAAGCCGCCGTGAAGGGTGTCCTGGGCTTGCTCCAGCCACCATGGCATCAGCGTGCCATGGAACCATGCGGCCCATTCCGGCGCAGTTCGTTCGGCATCCCCGCCCTTTACGATCCCTTGTGCCCCTCCCGTGGCCATCACTTCCGTCAGCCTCCCGCTTCGTCGAAAAATTCGGGCATGGCCTCGGCGATCGCCGGAAGGTCCGTCAGCACGCCCTTGAGATGGGTCCGCATCTGCGCCTCGGCGGCATCCGGATCACCGGAACGCAAGGCAGCAACGACGGCTGCATGCTGATCGATCAGGCGTTCGCGTGGAAACTGGCGGGTGCTGATATGGCGCACGCGGTCCATCTGGGTCTTCAGGTCTTCCAGGATGTCCCAAATGGCCGGCTGGCCGGCGGCCTCGGCCAGAAGCCGGTGGAAGGCTTCATCCAGCTCCATGAAACGGCTGGGATCATCGCTGTCGACCACTGCGCGTTGTGCGGTAAGATTGGCCTCGAGAAGAGCCAGTATATTGGGTGTGACGGCCTGCGCTGCCGCACGAACGATATCGGCCTCGACCGCTTCGCGAACGAAGCGCGCCGTCATTACCGCCGGGACCGAAATGCGTCGGACATAGGTGCCGCGCTGTGGGCGCACTTCGACGAGGGATTCTTCGGCGAGCTTGATGAAGGCCTCGCGCACCGGCTGGCGGCTGACCTTGTAGCTGGCGGCAATTTCCGATTCCGAAATCCGAGCGCCGGGCGCAAGATCGCCCTTGACGATCCGGTCGCGCAACAGCCGGTAGAGCTGTGGCCCGACGGCCGAGCTTTGCTCCAGTGCGGCTGGTTCTGCGCGGACAAGTGCCATTCGATTTCTCCCTTCGAACTGTATAGGTCCGAACTTCCATACTAGTCAACATACAAATCAGCTGCTAGAGAACGATCGGATATCATCGACGCAGCAGGCTCAGGAGGAATGGCAGATGCGGCAGACTTGGCGCTGGTTTGGACCACGGGATCTCGTGTCGATCGACGACATGATGCAGGCCGGGGTCGAAGGGGTGGTCTCGGCGCTTCACCACGTCCCGACCGGTGCGGTATGGACGGGCGACGAAGTGAAGAAGCGCCAGGCCGAGATCGGCCGGATGAAGGACGGCAATCCGTCGGGCCTCAAATGGGAGGTCGTCGAGAGCCTGCCCGTGTCGGAGGACATCAAGAAGCAGAAGGGCTCCTGGCGCGAACACATCGCCAACTACAAGACCTCGCTCCGGGTGCTGCGCGACGCCGGGATCGAGGTGATCTGCTACAATTTCATGCCGGTGCTCGACTGGACCCGCACCGACCTCGCCTGGCGCCTGCCCAATGGCGCCACCTGCATGCGCTTCGACCTCAATGATTTTGCCGCCTTCGACATTCATATCCTCTCCCGGCCCGGCGCGGTGGAAAACTATCCCCCGGAGGTGGTGGAAGACGCGAAGCGTCGGTTTGAAGCAATGGACGACGCGGCACGGCAGGCGCTCGCCCGCAATGTCGTCTTCGGCCTTCCAGGCGCCGCGGAACACTTCACTCTGGAGGATGTCCGAGGCCATCTTGCGGAATATGCGGCGATCTCCGAAGAACGTCTCCGGAGCCACTTGATCGATTTTCTTGGCGAAGTGACGCCCGTTGCCCAGGACCTCGGCCTGCGCCTCTGCTGTCATCCGGATGATCCACCGTTTTCGCTGCTTGGACTGCCCCGGGTGATGTCGACGGAAGCCGACTATCGCAAGGTGATGGAAGCGGTCGATCTGCCGGCGAACGGCATCACGCTTTGCACCGGCTCGCTCGGTGCGAGGCCCGACAATGATCTGCCGGGAATGATGGACAGGCTGGGCGATCGCGTCCATTTCCTCCATCTGCGCAACGTCCAGCGCCAATCGGGCGACATCATGGGCAGCTTCTACGAGGCCGAGCACCTCGGCGGCGGTACCGACATGGTGGCGATGATCGCTGCCGTGCTGCGGGAGGAGAGCCGCCGGCGTACGGCCGGGCGGTCCGATTGCAGCATTCCCTTCCGCCCGGATCACGGCCAGGACATTCTCGACGACCTCGGTCGCAAGGCCCAGCCCGGCTATCCCGCCATCGGTCGCCTGAAAGGCCTGGCCGAACTGCGGGGCATCATGACGGCGCTCCAGCATCCGGTCGAGGGAATTCACCCTTGAGCGAACCCGGCTAACTGTGCCGGCGCAGAGGAAGGTTTGCGCCGGGGCGTCAGCGCGACCTTGAGCGGCAAACGCGACGATGCGAGGTCTTCTTCGCGTCGTCGCGTCGATTTATGATTGCCTCGGCGACGCCGATAGCGGAAAAGCCACGACCGGGCATGCGAAGCGCGACCGCGTAGGAGGCGAATGAATGGGGAATAAGCTGTTTCTCTCGATCGGCGAGGCGATGGTGGAACTGTCTCAGGCCGAGGGCGGCTTGTGGCGCATGGGCTTTGCCGGCGATACGCTGAACACCGCCTGGTATGCCCGCGCCTGCCTGCCGGCAGACTGGGAGGTCGCCTATTTCACCCGGCTGGGTCTCGATCCCTTTTCCGAGCGCATGCGGGACTTTCTTCAGGACAACGCCATTTCGACGCGCTTCATCGCGCGCGATCCCGAGCGCACGGTTGGCCTATACGCGATCGAACTGCATGACGGCGAGCGCAGCTTCTCCTATTGGCGCGGGCAGTCCGCGGCGCGCCGGCTCGCCGACGACGAGCAGGCGCTCAAGGTCGCCATCGCCCAATCCGACGTCATCTATTTTTCCGGTATCACGCTCGCCATTCTCGAGCCGGAACGTCGAGAGGCGCTGTTGCGCCTGATTGGCGCTGCCCGCCAAGCCGGCAAGACGACGGTCTTCGACCCGAACATCCGTCCGAAACTGTGGGAGGATACGCAGACGATGCGGGCCTGCCTGACGCGCGCCGCCGCAACGGCCTCGATCGCCCTTCCGAGTTTCGATGACGAGGCTGCCGTCTTTGGCGATAGCGATATCGAGGCATGTGCCACCCGCTGGCTGCGCGCGGGCGCTGGGGAAGTGGTGGTCAAGAATGGCGGCGGGCCGGTTGCCGTGTCCATGTCGGACGGCGCGATTGCGATCCTGACCTTCGACAGCGTGAAGCCGGTCGACAGCACCGGGGCGGGCGATTCCTTCAATGGCGGCTATCTCGCGGCGCGCCTGGCCGGTGAGGCGCCGGACAAGGCGGCGGCCCAGGGGCATGAGGTCGCAGCGCAGGTCGTCTGCCGTCCCGGCGCCCTGGTCCCGCGCGAGCAGATCCGGTCCTCGCTCTAGTCTGCCGCCATCCCGAAAGAACCACCCGTCTCGCGGCAAGGTCGGCCGGTCCGACCCAAGAATAGTCTTGATATGAGTCAATTGTGGATGACGCGGTTGTGTTAGCCTGTTCTCGTTCCACACAGGGGAGGGTTCGAAATGGGCTACATCAAGAAACTGCTAATGACCGCGATTGCCGTCGTTCCGATGTTGTTCGGCATGGGGGCTTTGGCGCCGTCAATGGCCCAGAGCGGCATGACCTGCGAACAGCTTTGGTATGAGCGAAATGCGATCTATGCCGCCAAGGGCTATTGCTTCAAGACGCAACGCGCCCGCAACGTGTTCGGACGCGGTTGCTTCCCGCCCTATGGCAAGTTGACGCCCGGCGAACAGCGCCGCGTCGCCGATATCGAGCGTTGGGAAGTCTATCAGGGTTGCCGCTGATCGGTGGGGTGTTTCAGGCTTGATCCGATTGCTGGGAGGTGGGGGCTCTGCCGTCACCTCGGGTTGGTGTGGCGGGTCGATAGGCCTTCCCATATCCGACGATGGTACTCTTGCCTGAGCTTCATTTTCCCCTAGGATGAAAGAAAATGAAAGGGGATGGCAATGCTGCTTTCCAGCCGGCAGGCGGAAATCATGACTCTCGCCAAGGCGGAAGGCCGTGTCCTGGTCGATGAACTTGCGGCCCGGTTCGCCGTGACCCCGCAGACCATTCGCAAGGACCTGAACGATCTTTGCGACGGCAAGGCACTCACCCGCATCCATGGCGGGGCGATTTTTCCCAGCGGCAACGAGAATGTGAAATACGAGGCGCGACGTTCCATCGCCGCGCCGGAGAAGCAGGCGATCGGCCGGGCCGCAGCCGCGCTGATCCCGGACAATTCCTCCCTGTTCATCAATATCGGCACGACGACCGAAGCGGTGGGAGAGGCATTGGTGGACCATCGGGAACTGATGGTCATTACCAACAACATCAACGTCGCCAATCGCTTGCGCGTTTTTCCGCTGATCGAGGTGGTTATCGCCGGCGGGGTGGTGCGTGGTTCGGACGGTGGTATCGTCGGCGAGGCGGCCGTCGATTTCATTCGTCAGTTCAAGGTCGATTTCGCCGTCATCGGCGTGTCTGCCATTGATGAGGATGGCGCACTTCTCGACTTCGACTATCGCGAGGTCAAGGTCGCCCAGGCGATCATTGCCAATGCCCGCCATGTCATCCTCGTTTCGGATGCCTCCAAGTTCGAGCGCACCGCACCGGTGCGCATCGGCCATATTTCACAGGTCCATACCTTCATCACCGACCATTGTCCGGTCGAGTCTATTCGCAGGATCTGTGCCGAGAACGACGTGCAGTTGGTGGAAACACAAAGCCAGCAGGAATTCAGCGACGGCCGGCGCTGAATTTTCCTGAATGTTCGTTTGACATTCGTTTATGCTTCGATTTAGATATCCAAACTTTCGCAATTGCATGAAATTGTGCAGTGCGAAAATGGGATCGGGGGGCGAATGTCGGGCGAGACGGTTTTCGACATCTTTGTCGTCGGTGGCGGTATCAACGGCTGCGGCATCGCGCGCGATGCGGTCGGGCGCGGTTATTCGGTCGCGCTTGCCGAGATGAACGACTTCGCCTCGGGCACGTCGTCCGGCGCCACCAAGCTGATCCACGGCGGCCTTCGCTATCTCGAATACTACGAGTTTCGCCTTGTGCGCGAGGCGCTGATGGAGCGCGAAATTCTCTGGGCCATGGCGCCGCATGTCATCTGGCCGCTGCGTTTCGTCCTGCCCTTCCAGAAGGGCGGCGTTCGCCCCGCCTGGCTGATCCGTCTCGGCCTTTTCCTCTATGACCACCTCGGCGGCCGCAAGCTGCTGCCGGCGACGAAGACGCTCGATCTGCGCCGCGATCCGGCCGGACGGCCGCTGAAGCCGGTGTTTTCCAAGGCCTTCGAGTATTCCGACGGCTGGGTCGACGATGCCCGCATGGTGGTGCTCAATGCGCGGGACGCCGCCGACCGCGGTGCGACGATCATGAGCCGCGCCCGTGTTGCCTCGGCCCGCCGCGAGAACGGACTTTGGTCCGTCACGCTCATCGACCAGTCGACCGGCAAGTCGCGCGCCTTCAAGGCGCGCATGTTGGTCAATGCGGCCGGCCCGTGGGTCGACCAGGTGCTCGCGGGCGCCTTCGGCCGCAACAATGTCCACAATGTCCGGCTCGTCCAGGGCAGCCATATCGTGGTGAAGAAGAAGTTCTCCGACAAGCGCGCCTATTTCTTCCAGAACCCGGACAACCGCATCATTTTCGCCATCCCTTACGAGAATGATTTCACGCTGATCGGCACGACGGATCGTGACTATACGGATGATCCGAAAAATGTGAAAATAAGCGAAGAGGAAATCGCGTATCTCTGCAATGCGGCGAGCGAGTATTTCGCCGAGCCTGTGCGCAAGGACGATATCGTCTGGAGCTACTCGGCCGTCCGCCCGCTCTATGATGATGGTGCATCCAAGGCACAGGAAGCGACCCGCGATTATGTGCTGAAGCTCGACCAGAGGGCCGACGAGGCACCGTTGCTGAATGTGTTCGGCGGAAAGCTGACGACCTATCGGCGGCTGGCCGAGCATGCGCTGGAAAAGATCGGTGAGGCGATCGGCGCCAGGGGTGGCCCATGGACGGCGAAGAGCCGATTGCCCGGCGGCGACTTCGACGCGACGGCCTATCCGGCGGAAGTCGACAAGCTGCTGAAGGTCTTTCCCTTTCTGGAGCAAGGCCATGCCGAGCGACTTGTCCGCTGCTACGGCACCGACGCAAAGGAGATGCTCGCGGGCGCAAAAGGATCGGAAGATCTGGGGCGCCATTTTGGCGGCTCGCTTTACGAGTGCGAAGTCCGCTGGCTGATCGGGCGGGAATGGGCCTGTAGCGCGGAAGACGTGCTGTGGCGCCGCACCAAACAGGGTTTGTTCCTGACGGCCGGGGAGGCCGTGGAACTGGAGACATACATGGCGGACGCTGTCGCCCGCTAAGCGGCGAGTGCCTGCTGGAAGATAGCCGACGGTTCGGAGGAGGCCCGAGGAATAGATGCTTGAATTGCGCAATGTCTCGAAGATGGTTGCCGGCGAATATCATATTCGCCCGACCGATCTCGTCTTGCAGCGAGGGTCGCTGAACGTCCTGCTGGGGCCGACGCTCTCCGGCAAGACCTCGCTGATGCGCTTGATGGCCGGTCTAGACAAGCCGACGGGTGGATCGATCCACCTGGATGGCGTCGATGTCACGGGCGTACCGGTGCAGAAGCGCAATGTCGCCATGGTCTATCAGCAGTTCATCAATTATCCGGCATTGACCGTTTACGAGAACATCGCCTCGCCGATGCGGATCGCCGGCAAGGATTCCGCGACCATCGACCGCGAGGTGAAGAAGGCCGCCGAGCTTCTGCGGCTGACGCCTTACCTCGACCGGACGCCGCTCAACCTCTCCGGCGGCCAGCAGCAGCGCACGGCACTGGCGCGCGCCATCGTCAAGAACGCCAACCTGGTCTTGCTCGACGAACCGCTCGCCAACCTCGACTACAAGCTTCGCGAAG
The DNA here is from genome assembly GCF_900492205.1 of Ciceribacter sp. T2.26MG-112.2. GTDB lineage: Bacteria > Pseudomonadota > Alphaproteobacteria > Rhizobiales > Rhizobiaceae > Allorhizobium > Allorhizobium naphthalenivorans_A. Next base: position 399,405 of record NZ_UEYQ01000001.1, on the reverse strand, counting down.
AACTGCGCGAGGAACTCCCGAAGATCTTCGCCCAGTCCGGTGCGATCTTCGTCTATGCCACCACCGAACCGTCCGAAGCGCTGCTTCTCGGTGGCAATACCGCGACCCTGAGCCAGGGTGCGGTGACGCAGTTCGGCGAGACTATCCGGGTCTATCGCCATCCGCTCGATCTCCTGACCGCGCGCACCTTCGCCGATCCGCCGCTCAACACCATCGAGCTGGTTAAGTCGGGCGGCCAGTTCCTGCTGGGCGACCGCCCGGTCCTGCCGGTTCCGGCGCATTTGGCCGCGATCGCCGACGGTCCGGTGACGATCGGTTTTCAGCCGCATCACCTCTATCTGCACCGCAATGACCACGCGACGACCGCGCTTTCGGCAACCACCCTGGTCTCGGAAATCGCCGGTTCGGAGAGCTTCATCCACCTCAATTTCGCCGGAGCACGCTGGGTCATGCTGGCCCACGGCATCCACGACATCGATCCGGATCACGAGCTCGAAGTCTTCATCGATACGCGCCACCTGATGGCGTTCGGCTCCGACGGGCGCGCGCTCGTCGATGTCGCTGCGGCGTGAGGGGGAAGAGACCATGGCACGCATCAATCTCGACCATATCCGCCACGCCTACAGCCCCAAGGCCAAGGCCGCCGGCGACTACGCGCTGAAGGAAGTCCATCATGAATGGGCCGATGGCGGCGCCTATGCCCTGCTCGGACCCTCCGGCTGCGGCAAGACCACGCTGCTCAACATCATTTCCGGGCTTATTCACCCCTCGGACGGCCGCATCCTGTTCGACGGCGTCGATGTCACCGCGCTCTCGACCGAGGCGCGCAACATCGCCCAGGTGTTCCAGTTCCCGGTCGTCTACGATACCATGACGGTCTACGACAATCTCGCCTTCCCGCTGCGCAACCGCCATGTGCCGGAAGCCGACGTCGATCGCCGGGTCAAGGAAATCCTCGAGATGACCGATCTCGCCGGCATGGCTGGCAGGCGCGCGCAGGGGCTCACCGCCGACCAGAAGCAGAAGATCTCGCTCGGCCGCGGCCTGGTGCGCTCCGACGTCAACGCGATCCTGTTCGACGAGCCGCTGACCGTCATCGACCCGCATATGAAGTGGGTTCTGCGTTCGCAGCTGAAGCGGTTGCACCGCCAGTCGGGCTTCACCATGGTCTATGTGACCCACGACCAGACCGAGGCGCTCACCTTCGCCGACAAGGTCGTCGTCATGTATGACGGCGAGATCGTCCAGATCGGCACGCCCGCCGAACTGTTCGAGCGCCCGAGCCACACCTTCGTCGGCTATTTCATCGGCTCGCCGGGCATGAACTTCATGCCGGCCGCAGTGAACGGCTCCACGGCCGTCGTCGGCGAACAGACCATTGCGCTGAGCGGCGTGCCGAAACTTGCCGAGGGCGCCAGGATCGAGCTCGGCATCCGGCCGGAATTCGTCCGCCTCGGCCGCGAGGGCATGCCGGTCAAGATCACCAAGGTCGAGGATACCGGCCGCCAGAAGATCGTCCGGACCCAGTTCTGCGGCCATCCGCTGTCGATCGTCGCGCCCGAGGATACCGAAATCCCGAGCGAGGCACGTGTCACTTTCGAAGCCCAGGCCATCGGCATCTATGCCGACAGCTGGCGCGTCGGGCAGGAGGGCTGATCATGGAAAAGACCTTCAACAACAAGGCCTGGTTCCTGGTCCTTCCGGTTCTGCTGCTCGTGGCCTTCTCGGCCGTCATCCCGCTGATGACGGTGGTCAACTATTCGGTCCAGGACACCTTCGGCAACAACGAGTTCTTCTGGGCCGGCACCGACTGGTTCACGGAAATGCTGTCTTCCGACCGCTTCTGGAACGCGCTTGGCCGCAACCTGATCTTCTCCATGGTGATCCTCGCCATCGAGGTGCCGCTCGGCATCCTGATCGCCCTCAACATGCCGAAGACGGGGCTGGGCGTGCCGGTCTGCCTCGTCCTGATGGCGCTGCCGCTGCTCATTCCGTGGAACGTGGTCGGCACGATCTGGCAGGTCTTCGGCCGCGTCGACATCGGCTTCCTCGGTCACTACCTGACCGTTCTCGGCATCGACTACAACTATACGCAGGACCCGGTCGACGCCTGGGTGACGGTCATCGTCATGGACGTCTGGCACTGGACGAGCCTCGTCGTGCTGTTGTGCTATGCCGGTCTCGTCTCCATCCCGGATGCCTATTACCAGGCCGCCAAGATCGACGGTGCCTCGCGCTTCTCGGTGTTCCGCTACATCCAGCTGCCGAAGATGAAGCGCGTGCTTCTGATCGCCGTTCTGCTGCGCTTCATGGACTCATTCATGATCTATACCGAGCCTTTCGTCGTCACCGGCGGCGGCCCGGGCAACTCGACGACCTTCCTGTCGATCGATCTGGTCAAGATGGCGGTCGGCCAGTTCGACCTTGGCCCGGCGGCTGCCATGTCGATCATCTACTTCCTGATCATCCTGCTCATGTCGTGGGTCTTCTACACGGTCATGACCAGCCACGACGCCCAGGCCAAGTGAAGGGGATATGAAGATGAACCACGACAAGAGCCGCTTCTCCTTCCTGATCCCGACGATCTACATCATCTTCCTGCTCCTGCCGATCTATTGGCTGGTCAACATGAGCTTCAAGGAAAACAATGAGATTCTCGGGGCCTTCTCGCTCTTTCCGCAGAACCCGACGCTCCGGAACTACATGGTGATCTTCACCGACCCGTCCTGGTACAACGGCTATATCAACTCGATCATCTACGTAGTGATGAACACGGTGATCTCGGTCGCAGCGGCCTTGCCGGCGGCCTATGCCTTCTCGCGCTACCGCTTTCTCGGCGACAAGCATCTGTTCTTCTGGCTGCTCACCAACCGCATGGCGCCGCCCGCGGTCTTCGCTCTGCCATTCTTCCAGCTCTATTCGGCCTTCGGCCTGATCGACACGCATATCGCCGTGGCGCTCGCGCACTGCCTGTTCAACGTGCCGCTGGCGGTCTGGATCCTCGAAGGCTTCATGTCGGGCGTGCCCAAGGAGATCGACGAGACGGCCTATATCGACGGCTATTCCTTCCCGCGCTTCTTCGTGAAGATCTTCATGCCGCTGATCGCGAGCGGGATCGGTGTCGCCGCCTTCTTCTGCTTCATGTTCTCCTGGGTCGAACTGCTGATCGCCCGCACCCTGACGACGACCGACGCCAAGCCGATCGCCGCCACCATGACCCGCACGGTGTCGGCCTCGGGCATGGACTGGGGCGTGCTGGCAGCGGCCGGCGTGCTCACCATCATCCCGGGCGCGCTCGTCATCTATTTCGTCCGCAACTACATCGCCAAGGGCTTTGCCCTGGGCCGCGTCTAAGGGAGGGAGGCAGACAATGAACTTCTCATGGATGGCATGGACGCTGCCGACGGCGCTGTTCTTCATCGGCATCTTCACGCTGATCGCCTGCATGGCGGTCTGGGAGTACTTCTCGCCGGGCGGCAATCCCCGCATCGGCGTCCTGCGGTTCGAAACGACGCGAGGCGACCGTTTGTTCATCTCGCTGCTCGGATCCGCATTCATCCATCTCGCATGGTTGGGGCTGGGAGGTCCGAACCTGTGGTGGGCTCTTGCCTTGTCGGTGGTCTACGCGATCGGCGTATTCCGTTTCGTCTGAGGCTTGAAAAACGGATGGCGGGCCGCTTCCGCCATCCCGGACTACGAAGAGACTGCAATCGCAACCTTTGGGAGGAAAATCATGCGAAAGCACCTTTTGACGACGACCGCAGCCATGCTGCTGGCGATGACCGGCTCCGCCTTTGCCGGCATGGAAGAGGCCAAACAGTTCCTGGACAAGGAGGTCGGTGACCTTTCGGCGCTGTCGCGCGCCGACCAGGAAAAGGAAATGCAGTGGTTCGTCGATGCCGCGAAGCCTTTCGCCGGCATGGAAATCAAGGTGGTGTCGGAAACCATCACCACGCACGAATACGAATCCAAGGTTCTGGCCCCGGCCTTTACCGCGATCACCGGCATCAAGATCACCCACGACCTGATCGGTGAAGGCGACGTCGTCGAAAAGCTGCAGACGCAGATGCAGTCAGGCGAAAACGTCTACGACGCCTATGTCAACGATTCGGACCTGATCGGCACCCATTGGCGCTACCAGCAGGCCCGTTCGCTCACCAAGTGGATGGCCAACGAAGGCAAGGACGTAACCAATCCCGGTCTCGACCTCGACGACTTCATCGGCCTGAAGTTCACCACCGCTCCGGACGGCGACCTCTACCAGCTGCCCGACCAGCAGTTCGCCAACCTCTACTGGTTCCGCTACGACTGGTTCAACGACGAGAAGAACAAGGCCGACTTCAAGGCCAAGTACGGCTACGACCTCGGCGTGCCGGTCAACTGGTCGGCTTACGAAGACATCGCCGAGTTCTTCACCGGCCGCGAGATCGACGGCAAGAAGGTCTATGGTCACATGGACTACGGCAAGAAGGACCCGTCGCTCGGCTGGCGCTTCACCGACGCCTGGCTCTCCATGGCCGGCAATGGCGACAAGGGCCTGCCGAATGGTCTGCCCGTCGACGAATGGGGCATCAAGGTCGATGAGAACTCGCGTCCGGTCGGCTCCTGCGTTGCCCGTGGCGGCGACACCAACGGCCCGGCTTCTGTCTACGCCATCCAGAAGTACCTCGACTGGTTGAAGGCCTATGCACCGGCATCCGCCCAGGGCATGACCTTCTCGGAATCCGGTCCGGTTCCGTCGCAGGGTGAAATCGCCCAGCAGATGTTCATGTACACCGCGTTTACCGCCGACCTCGTCAAGGACGGCCTGCCGGTCGTCAATGCCGACGGCACACCGAAGTGGCGCTTCGCTCCGAGCCCGCATGGCGTCTACTGGAAGGACGGCATGAAGCTCGGTTATCAGGACGTGGGTTCCTGGACGCTGCTGAAGTCCACCCCGGACGATCGCGCCAAGGCGGCCTGGCTCTATGCCCAGTTCGTCACCTCGAAGACCGTGGACGTGAAGAAGAGCCATGTCGGTCTGACGCTCATCCGCGAGTCGTCGATCCAGCATGAAAGCTTCACCGAGCGCGCTCCGAAACTCGGCGGCCTGATCGAGTTCTACCGTTCGCCGGCCCGTGTCCAGTGGTCGCCGACCGGCACCAACGTTCCGGACTATCCGAAGCTGGCCCAGCTGTGGTGGCAGGCGATCGGCGACGCATCCTCGGGTGCGAAGTCGGCGCAGGAAGCCATGGACTCGCTGTGCGCCGAGCAGGAAAAGGTCATGCAGCGCCTGGAACGTGCCGGCGTTCAGGGTGACATCGGTCCGAAGCTTGCCGAGGAAAAGACCCTCGAAGAGTGGAATGCCGACGCCGTGGCCAAGGGCAACCTCGCGCCGCAGCTGAAGGTCGAGAACGAGAAGGAAAAGCCGATGACCGTCAACTACGACGAACTGGTCAAGAGCTGGCAGAAGTAATCTTCCCTCGTTAGCATGACAAGGGACCGGGGCGCGAACCACGCGCCCCGGTCTTCATCCAAGGAGACGAAAGCCCGATGAGCGGATATATTCTGGCAATCGACCAGGGAACCACATCGACCCGGTCCATGGTTTTCGACCAGGACATGCAGATCGTCGGGGTCGCCCAGCAGGAATTTACCCAGTTCTTCCCCGATTCAGGCTGGGTCGAGCACGATGCCGAGGAAATCTGGCAGAGCGTGCTGTCGACCACCCGCATGGCGGTGGCCAAGGCCGGCATCACGCTGCGCGACATCACCGCGATCGGCATCACCAACCAGCGCGAGACCGCCGTGGTCTGGGACCGCAAGACCGGCGAGCCACTGCATCGCGCCATCGTCTGGCAGGACCGCCGCACCGCCCGTTTCTGCGAGGAGCTGAAGACGAAGGGCCTGGAGCCGCTCTTCACCGCCAAGACGGGCCTGCTACTCGATCCGTATTTTTCCGGCACCAAGCTTGCCTGGATGCTCAATTCGGTCGAAGGGCTGCGCGCCCGTGCAGAAAAAGGCGAGGTCTGCTTCGGCACGGTCGATAGCTGGCTCATCTTCCGGATGACGGCCGGCCGCGTGCACGCGACCGACGCCACAAATGCCTCGCGCACGCTGATCTACGACATCGGCGAAAACCGTTTCGACGACGAGCTTCTCGACATCCTGGCCATCCCGCGTACCATGCTGCCCGAGGTCAAGGACTGCGCCGACGAGTTCGGCGTGACCGACCAGGAGGTCTTCGGTGCCGAAATCCCGATCCTCGGCGTTGCCGGCGACCAGCAGGCAGCCGTGATCGGCAATGCCTGTTTCGAGCCCGGCATGATGAAGTCGACCTATGGCACCGGCTGCTTTGCGCTTCTGAATACCGGAACCGATCGCGTCGCCTCGTCCAACCGGCTGCTGACGACGATCGCCTATCGGCTGAACGGCGAGACGACCTATGCGCTGGAGGGTTCGATCTTCATCGCCGGTGCGGCCGTGCAGTGGCTGCGCGACAGCCTGGGCTTCATCGGCAGTTCCGCCGAGACCGACGGCCTGGCCGCCAAGGCCGATCCGCACCAGCACGTCTATCTCGTGCCGGCCTTCACCGGACTCGGCGCGCCCTATTGGGATGCCGAAGCCCGCGGCGCGATGTTCGGCATGACCCGAAACACCGGTCCTGCAGAATTCGCCCGCGCCGTGCTCGAAAGCGTCGCATACCAGACCTATGATCTGCTCGAGGCGATGAAAAAGGATTGGGATGGCGCGAGCGACAGGACCGTCCTTCGCGTCGATGGCGGCATGGTTGCATCCGACTGGACCATGCAGCGTCTGGCCGACATTCTGGCCGCACCCGTCGACCGTCCGCAGATCCTCGAAACCACGGTTCTCGGCGCCGCCTTGCTCGCCGGCTCCCGCGCCGGTATCTGGCCGGATCAAAAGGGCTTTGCCGAGCACTGGAAGCGCGATCGGCGCTTCGAGCCGGGCATGGACGACGCGGAGCGCCAGATGGCTGTCGCCGGATGGCGCGATTGCGTGTCGCGCTGCCTCACCAAACGCGACTGAGGATCGCGCGCCCCGAGGTTTCGGGCCATCGGGGCACGCTTGCGGCTCAGGCGACAGCGACCGAATTGCCGACCAGTTCGCCGAACTTGGCGAAGAATTCGCCGGCGAGTTTCTTCGAGGTCGAATCGATCAGCCGGCTGCCCAGCTGGGCGATCTTGCCGCCGACCTCGGCCTTCACCGTGTAGGATAGGATCGTCGCGTTCGGTCCGTCGGCCGCAAGCGAGACGTCGGCGCCGCCCTTGGCAAAACCGGCAAGGCCGCCCTTTCCTTCGCCGGCAATCGTATAGGAAAACGGCGGATTGAGGTTCTGCAGCTCGACCGCGCCCTCGAACTTCGCCTTGATCGGCCCGATCTTCAACACCACCTTGGCGGTCATGGTTGTGTCGGAGGTCTTGTCCAGGCTCTCGCAGCCGGGGATCGCCTGGCGCAGGATCTCCGGGTCGTTCAAGGCCTGCCAGACTGTCTCGACCGGCGCTTCGATGCGTTCGCTGCCATTCATGTCCATGATATGTTTCCTCTTCCCTTAAGCCTGTTGTGCCGTTTCGCCGCGCTGGCCGCGACGGCGGATCGAAATGATCTCCGCGAGTACCGAGAGCGCGATTTCCTCCGGGGTAATCGCGCCGAGATCGAGCCCGGCGGGCCCTTTCACCCGATCGAGGGCGGCCGGCTCAATGCCGACCTCCATAAGCTCCTGCTTCAGCGCCGCCATCTTCCGATGGCTGCCGACGAAACCGATATAGTCGGCCCTGGCCGCGACGGCGGCCTTGAGCGCCGCCTCGTCGCCCCGTCCTTGCGTCGAGACGACAAGGTAGCGCTCGCCCCTGGTCTCGGGCTCGATGGCGAAACCATCGACCAGATGGTCCACGTCCGGCGATTCACCGAGATCGTCCGCAGGCGCCGCCAGCGTCACGTTGAAGCCGAGCGGGCGAGCCTGCGCGGCAAGCGCCAGCGCCACCGGGCTTGCCCCGAACACGATGAGAGAGGGGCGTGGCAGCACCGGCTCGACAAAGACGTCCATGGTGCCCTGGCTCGGGCACATGTTGCGGGCGAACTGCACGCCGCCGCGGGCTTCGCCGGGCTTCACGCCGAGATCGGCGAGCAGGTCGCCGGGCTGGATCGAGACCAGCCGCGCCTTGCCGTCGCGCAGTGACTGGGTCGCGGCCCGAAGTACCGCCCCGCGGGCGCAGCCGCCGCCGATCCAGCCGGCGGCGATCATGCCATCCGGCCGGATGATCGCCTTTGCCCCGGCCTTCGCCGCCGTTACCGAGACCGTCCTGACCACGGTCGCCAGCACGAAGGCCTCTTCCGACGATTTGAGTTTCGCCATGAGATCCATCACATCGACATGCATGGTCATGCTCGCCTCCTTCACAATCTGGCCAGATAGGGTTCGAGCGCCGCAAGGCTCTCCAGCGAATGGGCCGGCGCGTGCAGATCGACATGCGGCAGGGCGGCCTTGATGCCGGCGGCCTCCGGCGCATAGCCGTCCCAGCCCATCATCGGATTGAGCCAGACGATGCGCTTGCAGCGCCGGCCGAGCGCCGCCATCTCCGCGCCAAGCTTCGCCGCGTCGCCGGTCTCGTAGCCGTCGGAGACGATCATCACGCAGGTGCGCGAATGGATGACGCGGGCGGCGTGGTGGCGGTTGAACGTGGCGAGGCAGTCGCCGATCCGCGTCCCGCCGCCGGACCCTTGCGCCATCATCGACAGCCGGTCGAGCGCACGCGCCGGATCGCGCTCCTTCATGGCGTCGGAGACATGAGCGAGGTGCGTGTGAAACAGGAAGGCCTCCGCCTCGCGGAAATTGTCGAGAACGCCGTGGATGAAGCGCAGGAAGACGCCGGTATACATGCTCATCGAGCCCGAGGCGTCGAGCAACAGGACGAGCCTGAGCGGCTTTTCGCGCCGCTCGCGCATCACCAGAGACACCGGCACGCCGCCGTGGCCGATATTGCGGTGAATGGTGCGGCGAAGGTCGATGCGATAGCCGTGTCTGCGGGCCAGGTCGCGCCGCGTCAGGCGCGCCTGCATGGCGCGCGCCAGTTGCGCGGCGACCGCATGGGCGCGCTCGATCTCTTCCGGGTTGGCAAGCTTGCGGAAATCGCTCTTGGCAATGTTCTCGATGACCGAGGCGCCTTCCATCCGGCCTTCGCCGGACTGGTCCGCGCCGTCTTCGCCGGAGGAGGGCACCTGGTCGGTCGCCTCGTTGCCTCGTTGCGATGCCTGCGGATCCTGCAGGCTCTTGAGCGCGGGGTTGGCAGAGGGCAACGGCGTGCCGGAAACGGCGGAACGTCCGCGCACCCGTTTGGCCAGCCAGAAGGCGTCGAACAACCCGTCGAAGCGCTGCCATTCGCTCTTGCGGGCGCAGAACAGCTGCTTGAAGGCCTGCCGCAACAGCGATGGACGGGTCGCATAGCCGGCCGCCATCAGCGCGGCCGCATCCTTGCCCTCGGAGAGCCCGACGGCAAAGGCATTGTCCCGCAGGGTCTTGAGAAAAGCCGCAAGCTTTTCCGACACCAGTCCGGAGACGGCGTCCATTTCGTCCTGGTTCATCGGCTGGCCGCAACAGCTCATGCGACCCTCCCGAGCAGACGTTCGGTGACCTCGCGGCTGATCCGCGTCCGATCCTCGCGGGTCTTCAACAGGCAAAGCAGCGTGTCGTGCAGGGCCTCCGGATCGTCGTGCAGGTCGCGCAGGTTAAGACCCACCAGCGCGGCCGCCCAGTCCAGCGTTTCGGCGACGCCCGGAACCTTGCGCAGATCCTCCTTGCGGATCGCCTCGACCATCCGGGCGATCTGCAGCGCCAGCGAGGCGCCGATGTCGGAGAGATGCGCCATGATGATGCGCGCCTCGCGGTCGGGCTCGGGATAGTCGACATAGTGGTAAAGGCAGCGGCGGCGCAGCGCATCGGAAAGCTCGCGCGTTCCGTTCGAGGTCAGCACCACATGCGGGATGGTCGTCGCCCGGATCGTGCCGAGTTCGGGAATGGAGACCTGGAATTCGGAGAGCACTTCCAGCAGGAAGGCCTCGAATTCCTCATCGGCGCGGTCCACCTCGTCGATCAGCAGAACCGGCGCCTTCTCCTGCCGGATCGCCGCCAGAAGCGGCCGCTCAAGCAGATATTTCTCGGAGAAGATCTCGTCCTCGGTCTCCACGGCGTCGCGACTCTGATGCGCCTGGATCGCCAGGAGCTGCCGCTGGTAGTTCCATTCATAGAGCGCCGCCGACTGGTCGAGACCCTCGTAACACTGCAGTCGGATCAGCCTTGTGTCGTAGAGGTCGGCAAGGGCAGCCGCCACTGCCGTCTTGCCCACCCCGGCCTCGCCCTCGAGCAGCAGAGGCCGCTTGAGAAAGGCCATGAGCGAAATCGCCGTCGCCAGCTCGCCGTCTGCGACGTAGCCGACCCTGGAAAGTCCTGATGCGATTTCATCGCGGTTGAGCTTGCTCATGGTTCGTATCGCTTCTTTCGATGGTCACAGAACGCACGGCCTGACTGCCGGATTGCCCCACAGGACGGGAAAACACTCCCCTCCCAACCCTCCCCACAAGGGGGAGGGCTTAACCCAGCCGAACCCTCGGCGGATAAAAGCGAGCGCTTTCGGCTCGGTCTTCTCCCCCCTTGTGGGGGAGATGGCCGGCAGGCCAGAGAGGGCCTTTTCTCGTCGCCTCCCTCAGCCCGTCAGCCCCAGCGACTTCGCCGCTTCCCAGTTGCGCCAGAAGTCGTGGGGCATCTGGATATGCGTCGACCCGAGGAAGGAGAAGGCATCGTTCACGGCGTTGGAGAAGGCCGGCACGCCGCCGACATTCGGGCTTTCGCCGACACCCTTGGCGCCGATCGGATGGTGCGGCGAGGGGGTGACGGTATGGTCGGTTTCCCAATGCGGGGTCTCGACCGCGGTCGGGATGAAGAAGTCCATGAACGAGCCGCCGAGCACGTTGCCGGTGGCGTCGTAGCGGATCTCCTGGCCCATCGCGATTGCGAAGGCTTCTGTCAGCCCGCCATGCACCTGGCCCTCGATGATCATCGGATTGATGCGGGTGCCACAATCGTCCAGCGCGTAGAAACGGCGGATCTTGTAGACCCCGGTATCGACATCGATGTTCATCACGCAGAAATAGGCGCCGAAGGGATAGGTCATGTTCGGCGGATCATAATAGCTCACCGCCTCGAGACCCGGCTCCATGCCCGGGGGCACGCTGTGATAGGCCGCCCAGCAGATGTCCTTCATCGACTTGAATTTCTCCGGCAGGCCCTTCACCCTAAAGCCATCGACATCCCATTCGAGGTCGCCTTCGTGCACTTCCAGCATGTAAGCCGCGATCATCTGTGCCTTGGCGCGGATCTTGCGGGCCGCCAGTGCGATCGCAGCGCCGGCGACCGGCGTCGAGCGCGAGCCGTAGGTGCCGAGACCGTAAGGCGCCGTATCGGTATTGCCTTCCTCGACCATGATGTCGTCGGCCGGGATACCGATCTCGGTGGCAATGATCTGCGCCCAGGTCGTCTCGTGGCCCTGGCCCTGGCTCTTGGTGCCGACGCGGGCAATGCCCGAGCCGGTCGGATGCAGGCGGATCTCGCAACTGTCGAACATGGCGATGCCGAGGATGTCGCAGTTCTTCGACGGGCCTGCACCAACGATTTCGGTGAAGAACGAGACGCCGATGCCCATGATCTCGCGGGTCTCGCCGCGCTTGAAGGCTTCGCGCTTCTCCGCCTGCTCGCGCCGGAGACCCGCATAGTCGATGGTCTCCATGCCCTTCTTCATGGCGGTGTGATAATCGCCCGAATCATATTCCCAGCCGAGCGCCGAGTGATAGGGAAACTGCTCCGCCTTGATGAAGTTCTTCAGGCGAAGCTCGGCCGGATCCATGCCGAGCTTCTGCGCCAGGATGTCCATGCCACGCTCGATGCAATAGGCGGCCTCCGTCACCCGGAAGGAGCAGCGATAGGCGACGCCGCCCGGCGCCTTGTTGGTATAGACGCCGTCGACGGCCAGATGCGCGACGGGGAAGTCGTAGGAGCCGGTGACGATGTTCATGAAGCCGGCCGGCCATTTCGACGGGTCGGCGCAGGCGTCGAAGGCCCCGTGGTCGGCGAGCACGTGGACTCGAAGGCCCGTGACCTTGCCTTCCTTGGTGGCGGCGATTTCCGTCGTCATGTGATAGTCGCGGGCAAAGGACGTCGTGGTGAGGTTCTCCATCCGGTCCTCGACCCATTTGACCGGCTTGCCGGTGACGATGGTGGCGACTGCTGCACAGATATAGCCCGGATAGGCGCCGACCTTGTTGCCGAAGCCACCGCCGATATCCGGCGCGATGACATGGATCTTGTGCTCGGGGATCTTCGAGATCAGGGCCACAACGGTGCGGATGACATGCGGCGCCTGGAACGTGCCCCAAATGGTCAGTTCGCCTTTGATCTTGTCGAAGGAACAGACGCATTGGCAGGTTTCGAGCGGCGAGGGATGGGTGCGGTGATAGGAGATCATCTCCTTGATCGTCACCTCCGCCTTGTCGAAGGCGAGATCCGTCAGTTCCCGGTCGCCGACCGTCCATTCGAAGATGTGGTTGTGGTGCTTGCGGGGGCCGTGCGCCCCTTCCGTCTTGCCGGCGAGATCCTCGCGCAGCACCGGTGCATCGGCATCCATGGCGGTGAAGGGATCGATAAGGGGAGGCAGGGCCTCGTACTCGACCTCCACCGCGCCGATCCCGTCATCCGCGGCATAGCGGTCGGTGGCGACGACGAAGGCGACTTCCTGGTTCTGGAACAGCACCTTGCCATCGGCCAGCACCATCTGCACGTCGCCGGCGAGCGTCGGCATCCAGGCCAGGTTGACGGTCTTCAGCGTTTCCGCCGTCAGGACCGCAAGCACGCCGGGCACCTTCAGCGCCTTCTCCGTATTGATCGACTTGATGCGCGCATGGGCGTGCGGCGAGCGGACGAAATCGCCGTGCAGCATGCCGGGCAGCTTCACGTCGTCGACGTAATTGCCCTTGCCCTGGGTGAAGCGAATGTCCTCGACGCGCTTGCGCTTGCAGCCCATGCCTTCGAGACGCGCTTCTCTCTGTTCCCGCGTGGGAGTCATGTCGTTCATTCTGCTGCCTCCTGAAAATCGGTGCCGTTGATCTTGGCGGCGGCGTACTGGATCGCCTTGACGATGTTCTGGTAGCCGGTGCAGCGACAGAGATTGCCGGCGATGCCGTAGCGGATCTCCTCCTCGGTGGGGTTGGGGTTTTCCTGCAGCAGGCGGTGCGCCCGCACGATCATGCCCGGGGTGCAGAAGCCGCATTGCAGGCCGTGCATCTGCCGGAAGCCTTCCTGAAGCGCCGAAAGCGTACCGTCGTCATTGGCAATGCCCTCGATCGTCAGGATCTCGGTGCCGTTTGCCTGCACGGCGAACATGGTGCAGCTCTTTACCGAACGCCCGTCGATGTCGACGGTGCAGGCACCGCAATGGGTGGTCTCGCAGCCGATATGCGCGCCGGTCAACAGCAGCTGTTCGCGGATGAAATGGATGAGGAGAGTGCGGGGCTCGACGAGGCCTTCGACCTCCGCTCCGTTCACCACCATCTTCACATGGGTCTTCGCCATAATCTTTCTCCTCCTCAGGCCGCCGCACGGGACGCGGCGCGCGTGAGCGCCCGCATGACCATGATGCCGCCGACATGGGTGCGATATTCGCTGGTACCGCGTGCATCGGCCGCCGGGTTCATCACCGCGCGTGCCGCCGTTGCCGCCGCCTTCAGTGCCGCCTCGTCGAGACTCGTTCCGATCACGGCTTGCGCCGCCGCGTCTGCCAGCACAGGCGTCTCGGAGAGGTTGGTGAGCGCGATCGAGCATGCAGTGACCTTGCCGCCCGCCATGGTGAGGGTCACGGCGGCAGCCGCGGTGGCATAGTCGCCGACCTTGCGCTTCAGCTTCTCATAGGCATAGCCGTGGCCGACCGGTTGAACCGGGATGGAGATGGCGGTGAGGATTTCACCGGGCTCGAGCGCGGTGAAATAGGCGCCCTGGTAGAAATCTGTGGCGGCCACGTCGCGGGTGCCGTCCGGCCCTTCCAGGCGATAGCTGGCGCCGAGCGCCATCATCACCGCCGGCATGTCGTTGCCGGGATCGCCGTTGGCGACATTGCCGCCCAGCGTGCCGACATAGCGAACCTGCGGATCGGCGATCATCAGCGCGGTCTCTTTCAGGATCGGCAGATGCAAGGCGATGTCGGCGGAATGAATGATGTCGTGCTGCGTGGTCATCGCACCGATGACGAGCGCATTGCCGTCGCGACAGATGCCCTTCAACTGGCCGATGCCGCTAAGATCGATCAGATGTTCGGGCGTCGCGAAGCGCAGCTTCATCATCGGGATTAGGCTATGGCCGCCGGCGAGCGGCCGGGCCTCCTCGCCGAGTTCGGACAATAGTTTCACAGCATCGGCGAGCGTTGCTGGCCGATGGTATTCGAATTCGCCTGGTATCATGGTTTCCTCCCATTCGCCGGTCGGGCGTCGACACGAACGATGGAGGAAGGGTGTTCGCGCTTTTGATGATGCGCAAGCGGCGGGCTCCGATCCCGTCACGAAGCTCGCTGTTTCGCACGAATTGCGGCAATTGCCGCACGAACTGCGTCAGGCGTTCTGACTTACTGGCGCATCGCTGCGCCGCGTGCCAGCCCGAGCCGCGCCTTCAGTTCGGCGATCTTGGCACGGCTTACCGGAACGACGTGCGCCACAGGTCCGTCGAGCTCGACAATGGCGCCGTCGCCTTCCTTGCGCATGAAGCTGACATGCGGCAGCGCGATGATGTGGCTGCGGTGGACACGGGTGAACAGAGCCGGGTCGAGCCGGGCCTCGGCCTCGGAAATCGACCAGGGACACATGCGCTCGCGCTGCCCGTCATGGATCAGTGTGTAATGCGCGTCGGCCCTTATGCTGCGGATTTCCGATATGTCGATGAGGAGCGTGCCGTCGGCACTCGAAACCGGCACGCGGCTGACGGGCATTGTCTTGGGCTGGCCGATGCCGCCGAGCGGCTGGGCGCGTGAGGCGGGTTGATCGGCGCGGCGTGCCGGGCGGTCTTCGAGGCCGGCCAGCGGATCGACGGTGCCGATATCGGCTTCGTCGTAATCGGGGGTGGCCGATCGCTGCCGCTGTTCCGGAACAAGGAACAGCAGGAACCCGGCGGCGATGACGAAACAGAGGAGCGCCACCACGAGCGACAATAATTGTGGCGACGCGACCAGTCCGCCGAACTCGTGGCGATGGCCCGTGGCTGCGGGCACGAAATGCATGCCGTGCATCGCGGTATAGTGCATGCCGGAGACCGCGACGCCGAAGGCCATGGCGCTCAGTGCCAGGAGCAGACCACTCTGACGGGCAAGATAGATCTTCAAGCCTCCATAGGCCGCGGCAACCGCGATAGCCAGCGACAGCACGAGCATGGCGTAGTCGTGTTCGATGGCAAAATTCCCGGAGAGCCCGTGGATGCCGACATAGTGCATCGAGGCGATGCCGAGCCCGAGCAGCAGGGCCGAGGCGCTCACGCGTGTCCTGGACGGCGTGCCGATGCTGACGAAAAACAGCGATATGCCGACCACCAGGGCGCACAGCAGGAAGGAGATGACGGTCGGCAGGACGAGATAGCTTGCGTCCGCCGGGATCGGCGCCGCCAGCATGCCGACGAAGTGCATGGTCCAGATGCCGATGGCCAGAAACGCTGCGGCACCGGTCAAAAGCAGGCGCGGATTGGCGCGCGGTGCCGTGCGGATGCGGCCCGCAATGCCGAAGCCCGTATAGCCGCCCAGGATCGCGACGGCGACCGAAAGCGCCACGAGAAATGGATCGTGTCCTGCAAACATCAAAGCGTCAGGCCGCCATGTTCCTCCACCGGCGACCGCCTCCTGACGGGAAGGTACAACTGCGGCAGCGAGATTGGCAAGCCGAGCGTGAACACCGGCTGGTCATACAGGCTAAGGAGGCATCCCAGGGAGCGGCCGCCCTCCTGTTTCAGTCGATCATCGCCAGAAGCGTGTCGAGCCGATCGGCATCGCGCGGCAGCTTGTCCTGGCGGAGCCGGGCGATGCGCGGAAAACGCATGGCTACGCCCGATTTGTGACGGGGTGAACGGGCAATGCCCTCGAAGGCAACCTCGACGACGAAGCCGTGATCGGGCTCTGCCCTGAGCGCCCTGACCGGACCGAAGCGGTCGACGGTATTGTTGCGCACATAACGGTCGAGAATCTCCAGCTCGGCATCGGTGAAGCCGAAATAGGCCTTGCCGACCGGTACCAGCACGTCGCCGGTCTCCCCCTTGGTCCAGACCCCGAAGGTGAAATCGGAATAATAGCTGGACCGCTTGCCGTGCCCGCGTTGCGCATAAATCAGCACCGCATCGGCGTTGAACGGCTCGCGCTTCCATTTGAACCATGGTCCCTTGGCCCGACCTGCCTGGTAGACGCTGTCCAGCCGCTTTATCATCACGCCCTCGATCACCGGATCGGGCGGATCGATGCGCAGGCGTTCAAGCTCGTCCCAGCTGGAAAACGGCACCAGCGGCGAGAGATCGAAACGGGTCGGCTGGCTGGCGTCGATCAGCCCGGCCAATCGCTCGCGACGCTGGACGAAGGTCTCGGAGCGCACGTCTTCCTCCCCCTGGAAGAGGATGTCATAGGCGCGCAGGAAGGCCGGATATTCCCCCAGCATCTTCGCAGAGACCGTCTTGCGGTTCAGGCGCTGCTGCAGGTCGGAGAAGGTGCGGGTGGGTTCATTGGAGCGCAGCGTTCCGCCGACCAGAAGTTCACCATCGATCACGCCCTCGAAATTCGCCGCCTCGACGATATCGGGGAAGGAATGGGAAATGTCGTCGCCGGAGCGCGAATAGAGCCGCGTGCGGCTGCCGGAGCGCGAAAGCTGGACGCGGATGCCGTCCCACTTCCATTCCGCCGCAAAGTTGGCCGGGTCGAGGTTCTCCAGATCGCCCTCGCCAACCGGGGTCGACAGCATGACCGAGTGGAAGATCGCCGGACTGGCGAGCGCCGGCTTGTCCGCTCTGCCTTCCAGCCAGGCAAACAGGGTCCCGTAGGGAGGCGAAAGGCCATGCCAGAGCGTTTCGATCTCGGTGATGTCCTTGTTTCCGAACGTCGCCAGCGCCTGCTTGGCAAGCCGGGCGGAGACCCCGATCCGTAGGCCGCCGGTGACGAGCTTGAGAAAGGCGAAGCGGCCGGAACTGTCGAGCCGGTCGAGCAGATCGCGCACCGCGTTGCGGATTTCAGTTCGCCCGAGCGACCGTATCTTCTCGACCACAGCCGAAAGTCGCGGTTCCTCGGCTCCGCTCTCCGGCTTGTCTTTCTCTCCGTCCCAGACGAGTGCAATCGTTTCCGCGAGATCGCCGACATAGTCATAGGAATAGCGAAACAGCACCTCGTCCATCCGCTCGAGCACCAGTTCGCGCAGGATGGCCGGCTTGACCGCGCCGATGTCGAGCGTGCCGGCGAGCGCCGCCAGGGCGTAGCCGCGATCAGGATCCGGCGTTGTGCGGAAGTAGTCGACGAGCAGGGTGAGCTTGCCGTTGCGGCTCGGGGTCAGAACCAGGCGGTCGAGCAGGTCGGAGAAGGCCTTCATCGCGCGTCAGTCCCCCTCATCCTCGTAGCCCACCAGATGCAGCGGCCGTGCCGCTATCCCCTGGAGCTCGCACCATCTGACCAGCGCCTCCTCGCCGCCATGGGTAACCCAGACCTCTCCCGGTTTGAGCTCGGTGATCGTCGCCGTCAGTTCCGGCCAGTCGCAATGGTCGGAGATCATCAGCGGCAGTTCCACGCCCCGTTGCTTGGCCCGCTGGCGCACCATCATCCAGCCCGAGGCGAACACCGACAGCGGATCGGCAAAGCGCCGCGCCCAGCGATCGTTGAAGGCCGAAGGCGGGCCGACGATCACGGCGCCGCGAAAGTCTTGCGCATTCTGGTCATCGTCGGTCGGGGGCCGCAGATCGCCGAGATCAATGCCCTGGCTTTCATAATAGGCGCAGAGCTTCGACAGGGCGCCATGAATGTAGATCGGCCGGTCATAGCCGGAGCGGCGCAACAGCGAGATGACCCGTTGCGCCTTGCCGAGCGCATAGGCGCCAACCAGATGGCTGCGTTGCGGAAACTGGCGTAGCGAGGTCAACAGCCTGGCGATCTCGTCGGTGGGGTCGGGATGGTGAAACACCGGCAAGCCGAAGGTTGCCTCGGTGATGAATACATCGCAGGCCACCGGTTCGAAGGGCGTGCAGGTCGGATCGGCGCTTCGCTTGTAATCCCCGGACACGACGATCCTCATCCCGTCCTTCTCGACGGCGATCTGCGCCGATCCGAGCACATGTCCGGCCGGATGGAAGCTGATGCCGACGCCGTTGAGGACGAGGCGCTCGCCGAAATCGATCGCCTGCTCGCTGCCGCAGAACTCCGCGCCGCAGCGAATGCGCATGATGTCGAGGGTCTGCCGTGTCGCCAGAACCTTGCCGTGCCCCGGTCGGGCATGGTCGGAATGCCCGTGGGTGATCAGCGCCCGCTCCACCGGCCTTATCGGATCGACGTAGAAGTCGCCTGCCGGGCAATAGAGGCCCGCTTGGGTCGGATGAAGCAGGGTTTCGGGCTTGATCATGAGACTTCAGATAGGGCGATCGCGTGCCCCTACCAGAGGCGTCACGAAGCCAGGCGCGTGGCGGCGAAGTAACCCGCCGTGGCGGCAGCGGCGGTCAGGAAACTGCCCCAGGCCATGTCGACGATGCTGACCGTGATCGACCAGTCCTTGAGTGTCGCAAGATTGGTCATGTCATAGGTGCCATAGGCGATCAGGCCGAGCAGCGCACCGCCCGCCACCGCCGTCAGCCAGCCGCCGCCGGAGACGGCGGGCAAGACGGCGAAATAGACGATGCCGGCAATGTAGAAGAGATAGAACAGCCCGGCTGCCGTGAAATTGGGGGTCGCCAACAAGAGATCGCCGATATGGCGGCGATAGAATCCGATGGCGATACGCGACAGCCAGACATAGTCGAGCCCGAAAAACACGACGGCGGTGGCGACATAGGCGATGGCATAGGTCATCATGATCCGATCCATGGTCGTTGCGTTCGGAAGTGCGCTGGGCTCAGATGCCGAGCACAGGCTGCACCAGCCGCATCAGGTAACTGCGGAATTTAAGCGGCGCGTCGGTGACGGCCAGGCAGATGCAATCCTCGTCCGGTGTCGCCACCGGCTGATGCTGCAGGCTTTCGTCCGCTTCCTCCAGGTCGCCGCGCTTAAACAGCGCATCGCCATCCTGAAAACTGCCCTTCAACACCAGCGTCAGTTCCCGCCCGCCATGCGAATGTTCGGGCACGGGCTTGCCGGCGGGAATCCTGAGGAGTCGCACGCTGGTCTCGCGGTCGCCTGTCGGGATGCGGATATGATAGGCGCCCCGCCCCAGCGCTTTCCATTTCAGGTCGGCGAGATCGCCGCCGAGATAGGAGCGAAGCGGTTCCGGGATGACCACGTCTCCCGCGGCCGTCGCCGACTTTGCCGGTGTCCGCGCCGCGGCCGTCGCGGTTGCGGTCGACGCCTTGTCTTCGCCAAGCCGTGCCTTCATCGCCGCCCAGCTCGTGTCGTCTGCGACATCGGTGCACGCCATCTCCAGCATTTCGCCGCCGGCATGTTCCATGAAGTCGAGCCGGCGACGGCAGGACGGGCAAAGCGCAAGATGGGTGGCAACGGCGATGCTCCAGCCTTCGGCGAGCGTGCCTGACGCATAACCCAGGAGGAGTTCGTCGCTGATATGGTGCTGAATGCTCATGTGTGATCCTCCAGCGCGGCGCGGAGTTTGGCGAAGGCGAGACGGATGCGCGATTTGACCGTTCCCATGGGAAGGCCGAGCTTGGCTGCGATCGTGCTGTGCGAGGCCTCGTTGAAAAAAGCGAGTTTGAGCAATTCAAGCTGCTCGCTCGGCAGCATCTCCATGGCGCGGTGAAGCCGGTCGGCTTGCTGCCGACCTTCAAATTCGACATCGGCGGGGGGCACGTCGTCGGGAACGAAGGCCGGGTCAGTCGGGTCGAAGGTCGGCCGCTTCTCCTTGCGATAGGCGTCGGTCCTGAGGTTTCTGGCGATCGTGAAGATCCAGCTCGACACGCTGCCACGGGCCGGGTCGAATTGATGCGCCTTGTTCCACACGGCCAACATTGTTTCCTGCATCAGTTCTTCCGCGGCCTGGTTGTCGCGGGCGAGCTTGGCCATATAGGCACGCACCCGCGGCCCATAATGGCGGAACAGTGCCTCGAAAGCCTCTATGTCCTTGCTCTGCCCGACAGCTGCCAGCATTTGCGTAAGTGTCTGCTGTGATGTTTCGTCGTCGGTTACGCGCGTCAATGCGGATCTTTTCCCATGGCTGAGGTGCGCGGCTTTGATCTGCCCCGCTATTCCTCTCATAGCATTGCGACCCGCGTCCGCCGATATGAAAAATGCTGTTGTCATGACGTCGATTACGGGCAGCCCTTCGACCCGGATCACCATCCCCCGATTTTTTACCCGCCATCGATCCGGTCGTCGGCCCGGTGCGTAATGGGACCCGACGAGACAAGAAAGAGGAAGACACGATGGATACGGGCTTCGGCAAGGTGACATTTTCGGGCAGGCGCAGGATCGCGGTGGTCGGGACGGGAATCTCCGGACTTTCCGCTGCCTGGCTGCTTGGCCGAAATGCCGATGTCGTACTCTATGATTCAGAGCGCCGTCCGGGTGGCCACTCGAACACGGTGATGGCACCTTCAGCGGCAGGCGACTTGCCCGTCGATACCGGATTCATCGTTTACAATGATCGCAACTATCCCAATCTGGTCGCGCTTTTCGATCATCTGAAAGTCCCGACGCTTGCCTCCGACATGTCGTTTTCCGCCTCGCTCGACGGCGGCGCCTTCGAATATTCCGGGTCCGGCCTCAAGGGGCTGATCGGCCAGAAGACCAATCTTCTGCGCCCGCGCTTCTGGTCGATGGTCTCGGATGTGCTGCGCTTCTACAAGGAGGCTCCGGGGCTGCTCCAGCGTCCCGACCTGGCCGATGTCAGCCTTGGCGACTACCTGGCGTCGAGCCGTTATGGCGCCTCCTTTATCGAGGATCATCTGTTGCCGATGGGCGCGGCGATCTGGTCGACGACGGCCGGCGAAATGCGGCTCTATCCGCTGCATGCCTTCATCCGCTTCTTTGCCAATCACGGCCTGCTGTCGCTCGATGATCGACCGCGCTGGCGAACGGTGGCCGGCGGCAGCCGCGAATATGTGAAGCGTCTGCTCGCCGATTTCTCCGGCGAACTCCGCCTCGGCCGATCCGTGCGGCAGGTTCACCGTGACGCACTTGGTGTCGAACTGACCGATGGGGAGGGCCATGTCGAGCGTTTCGACGACGTGGTGATCGCAACACATGCCGACCAGGCTTTGGCCATTCTGGGCGACGCCGATAAGGCCGAGCGCGAGACGCTTGGTGCTTTCCAGTACACTCCCAACGTCGCCGTGCTGCATTCCGATCCGGCCCTGATGCCGAAGCGCCGGCAGGTCTGGTCGAGCTGGAACTACATCGCCGATCGTGGCGACGAGGACGGCAAGGCCTTGTGCGTCACCTATTGGATGAACCGGCTTCAGTCTCTCGATCCGGCCCGGCCTTTGTTCGTCACCCTCAATCCCAGCCGTACCATCGATCCCCGGCATGTGATCAAGGTGATCGACTATGCGCATCCGCTCTTCGACCTGAAGGCCATTGCGGCCCAGCGTCGTCTCTGGCAGATTCAAGGCAACAGGCACACCTGGTTTTGCGGTGCCTATTTCGGCAGCGGATTCCACGAGGACGGGCTTCAGGCCGGCCTCGCCGTGGCGGAGGCGCTCGGCGGCGTGAAGCGCCCCTGGACGGTCGAAAACGAATCCGCCCGCATCGACCATGTCCGTCAGCTTGAGGCAGCCGAATGAGCTATCTCTCCGCAATCTATACGGGACATGTGCTGCATGTGCGGCACCGACCGAGGAAGCACACGCTGCGCTACAGCGTGTTCTCCCTGCTGATCGATCTCGACGAATTGCCGGATCTCGACCGGAACCTCTCCCTGTTCGGGAACAATCGCCGGGCCGTGTTTTCGTTGCGCGACACGGATCATGGCGACGGAACCGTCGGAGGGCTGAAGGCCTGGGCCGAGAGCCATCTGAAGAGCGCCGGCGTGTATCAACCGGACATGAAGATCCTCATGCTGTGCTATCCGCGCATCCTGGGTTTCGTCTTCAATCCGCTGACCGTCTACTTCTGCAACAGGGCGGATGGTTCGCCGGCGGCCATCCTCTACGAGGTGTGTAACACCTTCAAGGAGCGGCACACCTACGTCATCCCGGTGGATGGCGATCCCGGCGCCGTGAAGCATGCCTGCGCCAAGGAAATGTATGTCTCGCCGTTCATGCCGATGGATTGCACCTATCATTTCCGCATCCAGCCGCCAGGCCCGCAGGTCTCGGTCAACATCAGCGAGACCGATGGCGAGGGTCCACTGCTCTTTGCCTCCTTTGCCGGAAAGCGGCGCGCCCTTTCGGATCGGGCGCTTGCGGCCATGTTGCTGTCCTATCCCCTGATGACGCTGAAGGTCCTGGCAGGCATCCACTGGGAAGCCCTGCGTCTCTGGCTGAAGCGCATACCGGTCCATCGCCACGTGGCCGCATCCGAGCCGATAGCCAGTACGATTGTGTTGAACAATGGAATGGAAAAGCCATGAGCCACGCCGAGCAGGAAAGTTCGACATTCACCGCCGTCCGTCCGTTCTGGCAGAAAATACTGTGCCGTTTCGCGGACCGGATCGAAAAAGGGCGCCTTGTCCTGCAGTTCGACGGTGGCGTCGAGCATGTGGCGATGGGCCAAGCCCCTGGTCCGAAGGCCGTGCTGAACGTGCGCCGCCCGCACGCCCTGATGCGCATCCTCACCGGGGGTACGCTCGGTTTTGCCAAGGCTGTCATCGAAGGCGATGTCGACAGTCCGGATATTGGGGCGGCGCTTGAACTCGCGGTCGTCAATGAAGACGCTTTTTCTCGGCTGATGGCGCCCTCTTCGCTGATCGGCGGGATCGCCCGACTGCGGCACCGGTTGCGGCGCAATTCGGTAAAGGGTAGCCGGCGAAACATTTCGTTCCACTATGACCTCGGCAATGCGTTCTACGCGCTGTGGCTCGATCGAACGATGACCTATTCGTCCGCGCTCTACGATCGCCCGGCGCAGAGCCTGGCCGACGCCCAGGAGGCCAAGTATGCGCGCATTGTCAGGGAACTCGGGATTGGTCCGGACGATCATGTGCTGGAGATCGGTTGCGGTTGGGGCGGGTTTGCCGAATACGCCATCCGTTCCACCGGTTGCCGCGTGACGGGCCTGACGCTTTCTGTCGAGCAGGCAAAGTTCGCCCGCGACCGGCTGGAGCGCGCCGGCCTTTCCGATCGCGCCGACATTCGCCTGGAGGACTATCGTCATTGCCGGGGTGAATTCGACAAGATCGTTTCGATCGAGATGTTCGAAGCGGTCGGCGAGGAGAACTGGCCTGTCTATTTCGAAGCGGTGCGTGACCGCCTCAAGCCGGGTGGGAGTGCGATGGTGCAGTCGATCACCATCCACGACGACCGCTTTCACAGCTATCGGCGCAATGCCGACTTCATCCAGACCTATATCTTCCCCGGCGGCATGCTGCCCTCGGTCGAGGCTTTCAACGCCGGCGCGCGGCGGGCCGGGCTGGAGGTCGGCCACATGCTGGCCTTTGGGGCGGATTATGATCGGACGCTGCTGGCCTGGGACCACGCCTTCGTCGCCAACTGGCCGAAGATCGAGACACTCGGCTTCGACCGGCGGTTCTACAGGCTATGGCGTTTCTATCTGCACTATTGCGCGGTCGGCTTCCGCGTCGGCCGCATCGATGTCGTGCAGTTTCGCCTCGACAAGCCGTTCTGAACGGTCAGGTCTGCGGCCCCAACATCCGGCGCGTCAATGCGAAACGCAGGCGCGCCGGAAGCGCGTGCAGCAGTTTCATGGCGACAGCCATCTTCCACGGAAAGACGATTTCGTATCTGCCGGCGACTAGACCGGCAGCGATCGTGTCGGCGGCCTCCTCGGCTGAAATGAGGAAAGGCATGGGAAAGTCGTTCTTGCGGGTCAGCGGCGTGTCGACGAAACCGGGGTTGACGACCGACAGCTTCACGCCATGCGTCAGGAGTTCCGGATAGAGCGCCTCACACATGACGTTGAGTGCCGCCTTGGTTGCGCCATAGCTCGCCGCGCCCGGGAGGCCGACATAACCGGAAACCGAGGCCACGACCGCGATCTGGCCGCTCCTCCGGGCAATCATCGCCGGCATGATTCTTTCCAGGCACTGCGCCGTGCCGATCAGGTTCAGCTCGACCATCGTGCGAAAGCGAGTGCTGTCGAAATCTGCGGCATAATCGCGGAAATAGGTGCCGGCGGCAAGGACCGCGAGATCGATGGATCCGAGCCGATCCTCGATGGCTTGCACGGTTTCATCGACCGCCGCCTTATCCGTCACGTCGAGCGGGAAGGCGACCATCCGTCCATTGCTTTCGGCGGCCAGCGAAGCAAGCTCGTCGGTGCTGCGGGCGCTGACCGCGACTGTCCAGCCGTCGCGGGCAAGACGCAGCGCCAGAGCTCGGCCGATGCCGGAACTCGCGCCGGTAATCCAGGCAATGCGGCGTGATGCGGCTTGGCTCGCGCTTGCCCGCGGCGTCGTGCTGATCGTATCCATGAGAACCTCTCGTGCCGTTTACCTATCCTCCGTTACGGCAAACGGCTTCAATCGGTTCAGATCCGAGGGTGTGGTCGGTCAACGCCCGCCATTAACGGCGACGAAGTTCTCCATGCGCAGCAGCGCCAGTTCCGGCTGGTCCAGCACATCGGCCTGGTCGGCGAGGCGGAAGACGTCGCAATAGTGCAGGATGCCGCGCGCCGACTGCATGCCGGCCGGCATGGTGAAGTGGTCCTGGTGGCCGTTCAGCCAGGCGAGGAAGACGACGCCTGCCTTGTAATACTGAGTCGGCGCCTCGAAGATCTTGCGCGACAGCGGCACTGTCGGTGCCAGAACCTTGCGGAACTCCGCGCGATCGCCCTTGGCCAGCGCTGCGAGCGCATGCGAGGCTTGTGGAGCCACCGCGTCGAAGATGCCGAGCAGGGCGTGGCTGTAGCCGTCCGGGCCGTCCTCGATCAGGTCGGCATAGTTGAAATCGTCGCCGGTGTAGCACAGCACCCCTTCGGGCAGCCGTTTTCGCAGCGCGATCTCTTTGGCATTGTCGAGCAACGAGATCTTGATGCCTTCGACCTTGTCGCGGTTCTCGTCGATGATCGAGATCACGGTATCAAGCGCCTCGTCGAAGCGGTCGCTGCCCCAGTAGCCGGCAAGCTGCGGGTCGAACATGCTGCCCAGCCAGTGCAGGATGACCTTGTCCTTCGCTTGGCCGAGGATGCGGCGATAGACGACGCGGTAGTCGTCCGGAGATTTCGCCACGCGCGCCAAAGCCCGGCTGGCCATCATGATGGCTCGGCCACCATTCGCCTCGACGTAACCCATCTGGGTCTCGTAAGCGCGGATTACGTCGTCGAGTGAACGCGCGTCGGATGGAGCGAGATGGTCGGTGCCGGCGCCGCAGGCAAGGTCGGCTCCGGGAACGTGGCGCGCCTCGGCCAGCGAGCGGCGGATGAGTTCCTGTGCTCCCGCCCAGTCCAGTCCCAGGCCGCGCTGCGCGGTATCCATCGCCTCCGCGATCTTGAAGCCGAGGCTCCAGAGATGATGGCGGAAGGCCATGGTCCGATCCCAGTCGATCGCCGGTGCGCCCCAGGGATCGCTGTCGCGAAACGGGTCCGAGACGACGTGCGCGGCAGCATAGGCAATGCGGTTGAAGCGCGGCGGTGCGGCGGGCCGTGCAGTCGGCCTTCCAACCAGGCGATAGTCCCCGATCGTGCCGTCCGACTTCGGCAGGGTAATGGTCTGCATCATGGCTTCCTCCTCCATGGTTCGATCGCTCAATAATTTAGATCGTTCCAAATGACAAGTCTTGACGACTGGATCATTTGGCTCCTTTGAGTGCCGTCTGATCCCTCAGAGCAGGCACAACGCTGGCGAGGAATTGCGAATAATGTCGTATAAACAATTCTGAAGCGGTCGAGTTTCGCCTTCTTCGGGAAGCCATTGATCACGATTAAAGGAAAAACGCCTTTCTGGCTTGACAGATTTGGATCGTTCCAAATAAGAGTCCAATCCAGATTGAGATTCGGGAGGATCCGCAGATGGGAGAAAGGGTGACGGTCATCGACATCGCACGCGCCGCCGGCGTGTCGAAGTCAACCGTGTCTCTCGTCCTGCAGGGCAGCCCGCTGGTCAACGAGGGAACGCGCGCCAGGGTCAACGCGGCGATCCGCGAGCTCGGCTATGTCTATAATCGCGGCGCGGCCAATCTGCGCCAGTCGAACGCCAAGTCGAAGATCATCGGCGTGGTCGTCAACGACTTGACCAACAGCTTCTTCGCCGAGCTCGCCGTCGGAATCGACATGACGGTCCAGTCGGCCGGCTTTGTCCAGTTCCTCGCCAATTCGGCGGAAAATCCCGATCGCCAGCGCGAGGTCGTCAATTCCATGCGCGAGCACGGCATATCCGGCCTGATCATCTCTCCGGCACGCGGCACCGCCGCAGCGGACCTCAAACCTCTGGCTGCGGCCGGCATTCCGGTGGTCGCCGTGGTGCGCAACGTGCCGGGCGCGCGGGTCTCCTCGCTGTTGTCGGACAATGCCGCGGGCGCCAAGGCGGCGGTCGAGCATCTGGTTTCGCTGGGCCATCGGCGCATCGCTTTCCTGGGCGGCTTTCCGGATACGACCGTCTTTGCCGAGCGCCTTGGCGGCTATCGCGAGGCGCTGCGTGCGGCCGGTCTTGATTGCGGCGACGATCTGGTCATGGCCTCCGCTCCTTCGCGCGTCGGCGGCATGGTGGCGATCGAGCGCTGTCTGGCTCTCGCCAATCGCCCCACCGCGGCGCTGTGCTTCAACGACGCGGTCGCCTTCGGCGTCTGCGACGGCCTGCGCAAGGTCAGGCTCGATCCGGGCGCGGATTTCGCCGTTGTCGGCTTCGACGACGTCATCGAGGCAAAGACGGCGGTGCCGGCCCTGACGACGGTATCGATCGACCCGCAGGGCATGGGTCGCCGGGCCGCGCAACTGCTGCTGAAACAGATCAATGCCGGAAAGGTGGAGCCCGAGGCCGTTATCAGCCCGGCGCATCTGGTGGTTCGCCGCAGCTGCGGCTCAAGTGGTGCCCTGGGAGAGGGACATATCGGCGGATTGCCAATGGAGGGCGCGGCGACAGTCGCGCTTTGAGGAAATTGAGAAGTCGGCGCGGCCGGGAGGGCAGCGCGGGAGGAGGAAGCATGGTTCGCTGGGGCCTGATCGGCGCAAGCACGATCGCACGCGAATGGGTCATCGGAGCAATCCGCGCCAATGGCGGCGAATTGGCATGCGTTCTGAGCAGCAATGCCGAACGCGGAAAAGCCTATGCCGCCGACAACGGCATCTCCCGTGTCGCCGCGACACTCGACGAGATCGTCAATGATCCAGCAATCGACGCCGTCTACATTTCGACCACCAACGAACTGCATCGCGACCAGGCCATTGCCGCCGCCCGTGCCGGCAAGCATGTGCTCTGCGAAAAGCCGCTGGCGCTCTCCCTCGACGACGCGCGGTCGATGATCGCGGAAGCCGCAAAGGCCGGTGTCGTTCTCGCCACCAATCACCATTTGCGCAATGCCGCGAGCCACCGCGCCATGCGCGCGGCGATCGCCGAAGGTCGGATCGGCAGGCCGCTGGCCGCCGGTGTCTTCCATGCGGTCTATCTGCCGCCCCACCTGCAGGGCTGGCGCCTCGAACGGCCCGATGCCGGCGGCGGCGTGATCCTCGACATCACCGTGCATGACGCCGACACCCTGCGCTTCGTGCTGAACGACGATCCAGTGGAAGTGACTGCCTTCAGCCAGTCGGCCGGCATGGGCCAGTCGGGCCTCGAAGACGGCGTCATGGGCGTGATGCGCTTCAGGTCGGGCCTGATCGCCCAGTTCCACGATGCATTCACGACGAAATTCGCCGAAACCGGCTTTGAGGTGCATGGCACGGAAGGATCGCTGATCGCCCGCAATGTCATGACCCAGCGCCCCGTCGGCAGCGTCGTGTTGCGCAATGCCGAGGGCGAGCGCGAGCTGCCGCTCGACCAGCAGGATCTCTACAGCCGGGCGATTTCAAATTTCCATGCCGCGATCGCCGGCAAGGGCTCCCCATCGGCCACCGGCGAAGACGGCCTCTGGTCGCTGGCGACCGGTCTCGCTGTGGTCAAGTCGGCGGCAAACGGCGCGGCCGTCAAGATTGAAACCGGACTTTGAGCAGGACCATGAGCAAGCAGATCACCCCGGCAGAAGCCGCCGCCCTGATCCCCGATGGCGCCATCGTCTCCGTCTCGTCCTCGAGCGGCCTCGGCTGCCCGGACCTGATGCTGAAGGCGATCGGCGAACGCTTCGAGACAACCGGCCATCCGCGGAACCTGACGACCCTGCATCCGATCGCCGCGGGCGACATGAGCGGCATCAAGGGTATCGACCATATCGCCCGCAAGGGCCTCCTGGCGCGCATCATCGGCGGCTCCTATCCGTCCGGCCCCTCGACCTCCGAGCCGCCGCTCATCTGGCAGATGGTCAGCGGAAACGAGATCCCCGCCTACAACATTCCCTCCGGCATCCTGTTCGACATGCATCGCGAGGCCGCCGCCAAGCGGCCGGGCGTGATCACCAAGATCGGTCTCGAAACCTTCGTCGACCCGGACCACCAGGGTTGTGCCATGAATGCGCCCGCGGCCGAACAGCCGGTCGTCAGGAAGATCGCGTTCGAAGGCGAAGAATGGCTTTATTTCCCGGCGATCGTTCCGCAGGTTGCCATCATCCGTGCCACCACGGCCGACGAGCGCGGCAACCTCACCTATGAGCACGAGGGCGCCTATCTCGGCGGCCTCGACCAGGCGCTCGCCGCCCGCAACAATGGTGGCATCGTCATTGCCCAGGTCAAGCGCATGACCAAGGACGGCTCGCTGAAGCCGCATGACGTGCGCGTGCCCGGCATGCTCGTCGACTATGTCATCGTCGATCCGGACCAGAAGCAGACGACCCAGACGCTCCACGATCCGGCGATTTCGGGGGAGATCTTCCGCCCGCTCGACAGCTTTCAAGTGCCGGAATTCGGCATCCAGAAGGTCATCGCCCGCCGCGTGGCGCAGGAGTTGGAAGCCGGAAGCTGCGTCAACCTCGGCTTCGGTATTTCCGCCAATGTACCCCGCATCCTGCTCGAAGAGGGCCTGCATGGCGCGGTCACCTGGGTGATCGAGCAGGGTGCCGTCGGCGGTGTGCCGCTTCTGGATTTCGCTTTCGGCTGCGCCTCGAACGCCGACGGCTACATGCCGTCGCCCTACCAGTTCACTTACTTCCAGGGTGGTGGCTTCGACGCCTCGCTTTTGTCCTTCCTCGAGATCGGTCGCGACGGCTCGGTCAATGTCTCCAAGCTCGCCTTCCGCCCGCATGTGACGGCCGGCGCCGGCGGCTTCGTCGACATCACGGCGCGGGCCAGGAAGATCGTCTTCTCCGGTATGTTCAATGCCGGCGCAAAGCTTTCGATCGCCGATGGCCGCCTGGTCGTGGAAAAGGAAGGAAAGCTCAAGAAGCTGGTCAACGAGGTCGAACACGTCACCTTCTCCGGCCACCGTGCCGTGAGCCAGGGCCAGGACATCACCTATGTCACCGAACGCTGCGTGATGAAGCTGACGCCGGACGGCATCATGCTGACTGAAATCGCGCCGGGCATCGACCTCGAAAGCCAGATCCTCGCCCAGTCCGAATTCCCGCTGATCATCTCGCCGGACCTCAAGGGCATGGATCACGAGCTGTTCCGCGATGCGCCGATCGGCCTGACGCTTCCGCAAAAGCCGAGGCGGGTGCTGGAGGTGTCCCATGACTGAGACCCGCATCCGGCTTGCCGTCGAAGCTTCGGTTGCCATCATCACCTTGGCGCGCGCCGACAAGCTCAACGCGCTCGACCTCGACATGCTCGGCGATCTCTCGGTCATTCTCGACCGGGTCGAGGCCGACAGTGCCGTTCGCGTTGTCATCCTGACCGGCGAGGGCAAGGCCTTCTCCGCCGGTGGCGACATTGCCGCCTGGGGCGGCATGGAGCCAGAACAATTCGGCCACCAATGGGTGCGCCATGGCCACCGCATCTTCGATCGGCTGGCGACGCTGCGCATGCCGGTGATCGCCGCCATGAACGGCCATGCGCTGGGCGGCGGGCTGGAACTCGCCGGCGCCGCCGACATCCGCATCGCCGAGCGCCAGGCGAAGATCGGCCTGCCGGAAACGTCTCTCGGCATGGTGCCCGGCTGGTCGGGCACGCAGCGGCTGGTGCGCCGCTTCGGCGCGCAGATCGTGCGGCGCATGGTGCTGGGCGGCGAAATGTTCGTGGCCGAAGAGGCACGCGCAAACGGTCTGGTCGACCTCGTCGTCGACACCGGCGAAGCGCTGAACGCCGCCAAGGACTATGCCGCGCGGATCGCGGCACGCGGCCCCGCGGCCGTCGAGATATCGAAACTCATGCTGTCCATCGCCGGCGGCGAGGACAATGGCGCGGCCGTCGAGGCGCTGGGATCGATCCTGGTGGCCAAGACCGGCGACCTGAAGGAAGGCGTGTCCGCCTTCAGGGAAAAACGCGCCGCCGAATTCAAGGGAGAATGGTAATGCCGGTACTGGTCACGCCCAGGAAGATCGAAGACGCCACGGTTCGCGAATTCTCCATGCTGATCGACGGCAAATGGGGTGCCGGCGCCGACGGCCGCACGCTGGAGCGAGTGGCCCCGGGTCACGGCGTGGTCGTCAGCCGCTACCAGCAGGCAAGCGCCGCAGACGCGGAGCGTGCCATCCTTGCCGCCCGCAAGGCCTTCGACGATGGCCCCTGGCCGCGCATGACGGCCGCGGAACGCTCCGGCATCCTGCTGAAGGCTGCCTCCCTGATCGAAGAACGGCTGGACGAGATCGCCTATCTCGATGCGGTCGAGGCCGGCAAACCGATCACCCAGGTCAGGGGCGAGATCGCCGGTGCCGTCGACATCTGGCGCTATGCCGCAGCCCTTGCCCGCGACCTGCACGGCGAGAGCTACAACACGCTCGGCGACGGCACGCTCGGTGTCGTGCTGCGCGAGCCGATCGGCGTCGTCTCGATCATCACGCCGTGGAACTTCCCCTTCCTGATCGTCGGCCAGAAGCTGCCCTTCGCGCTCGCCGCCGGTTGCACCTGCGTCGTCAAGCCCTCCGAACTCACCTCCGGCTCGACCCTGGTTCTCGGCGAAATCCTGATCGAGGCCGGCGTGCCCGCCGGCGTCGTCAACATCGTGGTCGGCACCGGCCCGGAAGTCGGCGCGCCGATGACCACCCATCCGGCGGTCGACATGATCTCCTTCACCGGCTCGACCGGCGTCGGCCGCCTGACCATGGCCAATGCGGCCCAGACGCTGAAAAAGGTCTCGCTCGAACTCGGCGGCAAGAACCCGCAGATCGTCTTTCCCGACGCCGATCTGGAGGCCTTCATCGACGCGGCCGTGTTCGGTGCCTGGTTCAATGCCGGCGAATGCTGCAATGCCGGCTCGCGCCTGATCCTGCACAGGAGCATCGCCGACGACGTGGTCGCCCGCATCGCCCAGCTTTCCAATGCCGTCAAGGTCGGCGATCCGCTCGACCCGACGACCCAGGTCGGCGCGATCATCACCCCGCAGCATCTGGAAAAGATCTCCGGCTATGTATCGGGGGCTGCGGCCGGCGGCGCCAACGTCGCCTATGGCGGCTCGACCATCGATTTCGGCATGGGCCAGTTCATGACCCCCACCATCCTCGACAAGGTGACCCCGGACATGGCGGTCGCCCGCGAGGAGGTCTTCGGTCCCGTCCTTTCGGTCCTCACTTTCGAGACGACGGACGAGGCGATCCGAATCGCCAACGCCATCGACTACGGCCTGTCCGCGGGGGTCTGGAGCCGCGACTTCGACACCTGCCTGACGGTCGGCCGCAAGGTCCGCGCCGGCACGGTCTGGATGAACACCTTCATGGACGGCGCGTCGGAACTGCCCTTCGGCGGCTATCGACAGTCGGGTCTGGGGCGCGAACTCGGTCGCCACGCGGTCGAGGACTACACCGAGACCAAGACCCTCAACATGCATATCGGCGCGCGCACCGGCTGGTGGATGCCGCGGTGAGAAAGGTCGGAACACATAGGATTAAATCGATTTAAAAATGTGTTTCGCCGTTATTGACCTTGGTCAATTTTGACTTCTTTAATGCCTTTGCGGTGGGAGACCGCATGAATACCGGAGCTGTCGCGGACGCGGCGGATCCACCCAAACGGCGGGGAGGAGTTCCGCCGCATCGACTTGCAAAATGGGAGGAATACAATGCGCAAGTTCTTGACTACCACGACTGCAGCAGCCCTGATCGCCACGATGGCCGCCGGCATCGCCCGCGCCGCCGACAATGTTGAAGTCCTGCATTGGTGGACTTCGGGCGGCGAAGCCGCGGCCCTTGACGTCCTGAAAAAGGACCTCGAAGGCAAGGGCATTTCCTGGACCGACATGCCGGTCGCCGGTGGCGGCGGTACGGAAGCGATGACGGTGCTGCGTGCCCGCGTCACGGCCGGCAATGCGCCGACCGCCGTGCAGATGCTCGGCTTCGACATTCTCGACTGGGCCAAGGAAGGCGCACTCGGCAATCTCGACGAAGTCGCTGCCAAGGAAGGCTGGGACAAGGTCATCCCGACCGCCTTGCAGCAATTTTCCAAGTATGACGGCCACTGGATCGCCGCCCCGGTCAACGTCCACTCGACCAATTGGGTCTGGATCAACAAGGCAGCTCTCGACAAGGCTGGCGGCAAGGAGCCGGCGAACTGGGAAGAGCTGGTGGCATTGCTCGACAAGTTCAAGGAACAGGGCATCACCCCGGTCGCCCATGGCGGCCAGCCCTGGCAGGACGCGACGATCTTCGACGCTGTCGTGCTTTCGCTCGGCAATGATTTCTACAAGCAGGCCTTCATCGACCTCGATCCGGCAGCGCTTTCCGGCGACAAGATGAAGGAAGCCTTCGAGCGCCTGGCCAAGCTCCGCTCCTATGTCGACGACAACTTCTCCGGACGCGACTGGAACCTCGCCTCCGCCATGGTCATCGAGGGCAAGGCTGGCGTTCAGTTCATGGGCGACTGGGCCAAGGGCGAATTCATCAAGGCCGGCAAGAAGCCGGGCACCGATTTCGTCTGCATGCGCTTCCCCGGAACGCAAGGCTCCGTCACCTTCAACTCCGACCAGTTCGCCATGTTCAAGGTCGCCGACGACAAGGTGCCGGCACAGTTGCAGATGGCCTCCGCCATCGAGAGCCCGGCCTTCCAGTCGGCCTTCAACGTGGTCAAGGGTTCGGCGCCTGCCCGTACCGACGTCTCGGACGAAGCCTTCGACGATTGCGGCAAGAAGGCGATCAAGGACCTGGCGGAAGCCAACACCAACGGCTCGCTGTTCGGCTCCATGGCCCATGGCCACGCCAACCCGGCCTCGGTGAAGAACGCCATCTACGACGTCGTCACCCGCGCGTTCAACGGCGAGCTCAACGCCGACGAAGCCGCCGAGGAACTGGCGGCTGCGGTCGAAGGCGCAAAGTAAGGCCAGGGGACGGGGTATCTGCCCCTCACCCTGACCCTCTCCCCGCACGCGGGGAGAGGGGACGGCCAGCGCGGTGCCGCATATCCCTTCTCACCGCTTGCGGGGAGAAGGTGCCGGCAGGCGGATGAGGGGCATCTCCCCTCGCCAGAACTTGAAAATACACAAGAAAACGGTGGTAACGACCATGGACAGCCACAGCCGGCTGCAGGAGCTTTTGCCAAAGCTCGTGCTGGCACCCAGTTTCCTTATCGTGCTCGTCTTCGTCTACGGCTTCATCGCCTATACGGGCTTCCTGTCGATGACGGACAGCAAGATGCTGCCGTCCTACAATTTCGTCGGCCTCGCCAATTACACCAAGCTCTGGGCCCTGCCGCACTGGTGGCGCGCCTTGACCAACCTAGCCATCTTCGCCTCGCTCTACATCGTCATCTGCTCGGTGCTGGGCCTCGGGCTTGCCATCCTGCTCGACCAGAAGATCCGCGCCGAGGGCCTTTTGCGGCCGATCTATCTCTATCCGATGGCGCTTTCCTTCATCGTCACCGGCACGGCGTGGAAATGGTTCCTTGATCCCGGCATCGGCCTTGAGAACACCATGCACCTCTGGGGCTGGGAGAGCTTCGCCTTCGACTGGATCAAGGACCGCAACTACGCCATCTACTGCGTGGTGCTGGCCGCCGTCTGGCAGTCCTCCGGCTTCGTCATGGCGATGTTCCTCGCGGGACTGCGCGGCGTCGACAACGAGATCATCAAGGCCGCGCAGATCGACGGCGCCTCCACCGCCACGGTCTATCGCCGCATCATCATCCCGCTGATGCGCCCGGTCTTTCTTTCGGCCTTCGTCGTGCTCGCGCATCTCGCCATCAAGGCCTACGACCTCGTCGTGGCGCTGACCGGCGGCGGGCCGGGGCAGGCGACCGAAGTGCCGGCGACCTTCATGTATTCCTACACGTTTACCCGCAACCAGATGGGCATCGGCGCGTCCTCGGCGATCATCATGCTGATCATGATCTTCTCGATCATCGTGCCTTACCTCTATTCCGAAATCCGCGGAGGAAAACGCTGATGAGCGCGTCGAGCCCCGACAATGTCATCTCGCACGGCCGCCTGACGCGGGCGCTGATCTACGCGGCGCTGATCCTGTTCGCCGTTTACTACATGCTGCCGCTCTACGTGATGGTGGTGAATTCGCTGAAACCCCTGGAGGAGATCCGCCAGGGTGGCATGCTCAACCTGCCGAAGGTCTGGACGATCGAGCCCTGGCTGTCGGCCTGGTCGACAGCGCAGATCGGCGTCCAGCCGACGGGCCTCAAGCCCTTCTTCATCAACTCGCTCCTGATGGTCGTTCCGGCCGTGGCGATCTCGACGATCATCGGCGCGCTCAACGGCTATGTGCTGACCAAGTGGCGCTTCCCGGGCTCGAACGTGTTCTTCGGGCTGCTGTTGCTCTCCTGCTTCATCCCGTTCCAGATCGTGCTGATCCCGATGGCCCGCATCCTCGGCATCCTTGGGCTGGCCGGATCGATCTGGGGCCTGATCATGGTGCATGTGATCTACGGCCTCGGCTTCACCACGCTCTATTTCCGCAACTATTACGAGGCCTTCCCGACCGAGTTGGTCAGGGCGGCGCAGATCGACGGGGCGAGCTTCTTCCAGATCTTCCGCCGTATCCTTCTGCCGTCCTCCGGCCCGATCATCGTCGTCTCGGTCATCTGGCAGTTCACCAATATCTGGAACGACTTCCTGTTCGGCGCCTCGTTCTCCGGCGCCTCCTCGACGCCGATGACGGTTGCGCTCAACAACCTCGTTTCGTCCTCGACCGGGGTCAAGGAATACAATGTCCACTTCGCGGGCGCGATCCTCGCCGCCCTGCCCACCCTCATCGTCTATATCGTCTCCGGACGATATTTCGTGCGCGGCCTGATGTCCGGCGCCGTGAAAGGATAACCATCATGTCGTTTCTGCAGATTTCTCACCTCCGCAAGTCCTACGGCGCGCTCGAGATCCTGAAGGACATCAATCTCGAGATCGAGGAGGGTGGCTTCCTTGTGCTGGTCGGTCCGTCCGGTTGCGGCAAGTCGACCCTGCTCAACACGATTGCCGGGCTGGAGCCGATCACGTCCGGTGAGATCTCGATCAATGGTCGCAACGTCGCCGGCCTGCCGCCGTCGAAGCGCGACATCGCCATGGTGTTCCAGTCCTATGCGCTCTATCCGAATATGACGGTGGCCGGAAACATCGCCTTCGGCATGGAGATCCGCAAGGTTCCGAAGGAAGAGCGCGAAAAGGCGATCGCCGGGGTGGCGGAGATGCTGCAGATCGGCCATCTGCTCGACCGCAAGCCGAGCCAGCTCTCGGGCGGCCAGCGCCAGCGCGTCGCCATGGGCCGCGCCCTGGTGCGAAACCCGCAGGTCTTCCTGTTCGACGAGCCGTTGTCGAACCTCGATGCCAAGCTGCGCGTCGACATGCGCACCGAGATCAAGCGCCTGCACGCCCGGATGAAAACGACCATCGTCTACGTCACGCACGACCAGATC
The DNA here is from genome assembly GCF_900492205.1 of Ciceribacter sp. T2.26MG-112.2. GTDB lineage: Bacteria > Pseudomonadota > Alphaproteobacteria > Rhizobiales > Rhizobiaceae > Allorhizobium > Allorhizobium naphthalenivorans_A. Next base: position 363,073 of record NZ_UEYQ01000001.1, on the reverse strand, counting down.
GAGGCGATGACGCTGGCCACCAAGATCGCCGTGCTGAAGGACGGCGTGTTGCAGCAGTTCGGCTCGCCGGCGGAGATCTACAACAACCCCGCCAACATGTTCGTCGCCGATTTCATGGGGTCCCCGGCGATGAACCTCCTGACCGCCAGGGTCGAGAACGGGGCAGAGGGCCTCGCGATCACGCTCGATCGTCCGGGCAGCACGCCGCTCTCCCTGCCGCTTGCTGCCGACAAGGCGGCGCTCGCCGCCCATGCCGGCCGCGACGTGGTTTTCGGCATCCGCCCCGAGGCGCTGACGGACCCCGACGGTTCCGACCGTAATGCCCGGACGCTGGTCGAAGGCGAATGCCTGATCGAGGTGGTGGAACCCGCCGGTTCCGACACCTTTGCGGTCACCAAGCTCGGCGGCAAGGAAGTCGTCGCGCGTCTGAGGGCCGATGCCCGCATCGTCGCCGGCCAGACGGCCAAGCTCGCCTTCAATCTCGACAAGGCAGTCTTCTTCGATCCGAAGACCCAAAGCCGGATCGCCTGAGCACGGCCATGACAGAGACGCCCGACATCGTCATCATCGGCTCTGGGATCGGCGGCTCGACGGTTGCCGCGGGGCTCGCGCCGTCCGGCGCCAGGATCCTGATTCTCGAGGCCGGCGACCATATAGCCGACCGGCCGGAAAACCGCGACCAGCGGGCAATCTTCCAGCGTGGCCACTTCCGCCCGAAGGAGATGTGGTACGAGGCCGACGGCACGGCCTTCAATCCCGGCAACTACTACAATGTCGGCGGCAATTCGAAATTCTACGGTGCGGTCCTGGTGCGCTACCGCGCCGAGGACTTTGCCGAGATGAAGCATCGCGAGGGCGTCTCGCCGGCCTGGCCCTTCCCCTACGAGGAGCTGGAGCCCTGGTACACCGAGGCGGAACGGCTCTACCAGGTGCACGGTGCGCTCGGCGAGGATCCGACCGAGCCCGCTCATTCGGCGCCCTATGCCTTCCCGTCGGTACCCGACGAACCGGCCATCGCCGTAGTCCGCCGGAAGCTCAAAGAGAACGGCCTCAATCCCTATTCCCTGCCGCTCGGCCTCGATCTCGACCGCTGGCTTGCCAAGGCAAAGACCCCGTGGGACGCGCATCCGAACGCCCAGGACGGCAAGATGGACGCCGAGACGACGGCGCTGGCGCTGGCGCTTGAGTATCCGAATGTCACGCTGCAGGTCCGCTCGCGCGTCACGCGGCTGGAGACGTCGGAGGACGGCCGCCGGATCGTCGCCGTGCATGTGCTGCGCAACCGCGTCGCGGAGAGGATCGCGCCGCGTCTCGTCATCCTCTCGGCCGGCGCCGTGCAGTCGGCGGCCCTTCTGCTGCGCTCGGCGGATGATCGCAACCCACGCGGTCTGGCGAACTCGTCCGACCAGGTTGGCCGCAATTTCATGAACCACAATTCGAGCGCCGTACTGGCGATCTCGCCCTTCTACCGCAACACGTCGGTCTACCAGAAGACCTTCGGTTTCAACGATTTCTATCTTTCGGACGGCATGGGCGGGGCGCCGCTCGGCAATGTCCAGCTGCTCGGCCGCGTCTCCGGCCAGATCCTCAAGGCCAACATGCCCAGGGTGCCGGAATGGCTACTGGACCGCGTGTCCCGCCACGCGATCGACTTCTACGCCATGAGCGAGGACATTCCGCACCCGGAGAGCCGCGTCATGGTCGATGGCGACCGGATCATCCTCAAATGGCACCGCACCAACTGGGATGCCCATCTCGATCTCGTCGCCCATCTGAAACGCGCCCTCAAGGCGGCCGGCTTTCCGATCGTGCTGTCGCGCCCCTTCGACAAGCGCACGCCGTCGCACCAATGCGGAACGGTGCGGATCGGCGATGATCCGGCGACCGCACCGCTCGACGTCTGGTGCCGGTCATTTGACCATCCCAACCTCTTCGTCGTCGATGCCGCCTGCTTGCCAACCTCGGCCGCCGTCAATCCCGCCCTGACGATTGCCGCCCAGGCGCTGCGCGTCGCCGCCCATATCCGCAAGGAGGACCTTGCCGCATGACCCGTTCCCGTCCTCTCGCCATCGTCACCGGCGGCCGTCGCGGCATCGGCCTTGGCATTGCCCTGGCGCTGGCCGCCGATGGCTTCGACATTGCCGTCACCGGGCTTGGGCCGCTTGCCGTGGAAGACGGCGTTCTTGTCGAGCTCGAAACGCGGGGTGTCGATGCCGCCTATTTCGAAGCCGACCTTGCCGAGGTTGCCGGCCATGCCGCGACCGTCGAAAAAATCATGGCGCGCTTCGGTCGCATCGACTGCCTCGTCAACAATGCCGGCATGGGTTCGGTCGTGCGCGGCGATTTCCTCGGGCTGACGCCGGAGAATTTCGACCGCATCATCGCCACCAACCTGCGCGGCACCGTGTTCTTCACCCAGGCGGTGCTGAAGGCCATGCTGGCACAGGCGGCCCCTGCCGCGGCGCGCGCGATCGTCAACATCACCTCCGTCTCGGCGGAGCTCAGTTCACCGGAACGCCTCGACTACTGCATGAGCAAGGCCGGGCTTTCGGCCTTCAGCAAGGGGCTCGCCCTCTATCTCGCGGAAAAGGGCATCGGCGTCTTCGAGATCCGCCCCGGCATCATCCGCACCGACATGACCGCCGGTGTCGCCGGCAAGTATGACGCCCTGATAGCGGACGGGCTCGTGCCGATGAAGCGCTGGGGCGAACCGGACGACATTGGCGGCGTGGTCTCGGCGCTTGCCTCCGGCCGCTTCGCCTTTGCCACGGGCTCGGTGATCGATCTCGATGGCGGACTGTCGATCGGAAGGCTGTGATATTACCTCCCCCTTGAGGGGGGAGGTCGCGGCGTAGCCGCGGGTGGGGGTGACCGGCCGATTGCGTATTGGTTCACCCCACCCCGGCACTGCGTGCCGACCCTCCCCCTCAAGGGGAGGGTGGACGAATGACTTGAGGAAGATGCGATGACCTACGACTACATCATCACCGGCGCCGGCCCGGCCGGCTGCGTGCTCGCCAACCGGCTCTCCGAGGATCCGGACGTCAGCGTTCTGCTGCTTGAGGCGGGCGGCGGGGACTGGAATCCGCTGTTCCACATGCCGGCGGGCTTTGCCAAGATGACCAAGGGCGTCGCCAGCTGGGGCTGGGAAACCGTGCCGCAGAAGCACATGAAGGGTCGCGTCCTGCGCTATACCCAGGCCAAGGTCATCGGCGGCGGCTCCTCGATCAATGCCCAGCTGTACACGCGCGGCAATGCCGCCGACTACGATCTCTGGGCCGCGGAAGACGGTTGCGAGGGCTGGGACTATCGCTCGGTGCTACCTTATTTCAAGCGCGCTGAGGACAACCAGCGCTTCGCCGACGACTATCATTCCTATGGCGGCCCGCTCGGCGTCTCCATGCCGGTCTCGGCCCTGCCGATCTGCGACGCCTATATCCGCGCCGGCCAGGAACTCGGCATCCCCTATAATCATGACTTCAATGGAAAGCAGCAGGCCGGCGTCGGGTTCTACCAGCTGACCCAGCGCAACCGCCGCCGCTCCTCCGCCTCGCTCGCCTTTCTGTCGCCGATCAAGGATCGCAAGAACCTGACGATCCGCACCGGCGCCCGCGTCGCCCGCATTGTGCTGGAAGGCACCCGCGCCGTCGGCGTCGAGGTCGTCACCGGCCGGGGTGTCGAGACGATCCGCGCCGAGCGGGAGGTGCTGGTTTCCTCCGGGGCCATCGGCTCGCCCAAGCTGCTCCAGCAATCGGGAATCGGCCCGGCCGATCACCTGACGTCGGTGGGCGTTCCGGTTCGGCATGACCTGCCGGGCGTCGGTTCCAACATGCAGGACCATCTCGACCTGTTCGTCATCTCCGAATGCACCGGCGACCACACCTATGACGGTGTGGCCAAACTCCATCGCACGCTATGGGCCGGCATCGAATATTTGCTCTTCCGAACCGGGCCGGTCGCCTCTTCGCTCTTCGAGACGGGCGGCTTCTGGTATGCCGACTCTGAGGCGCGCTCGCCGGACATCCAGTTTCATCTGGGTCTCGGTTCCGGCATCGAGGCCGGCGTCGAGAAGCTGAAGAATGCCGGCGTGACGCTCAATTCCGCCTACCTCCATCCGCGCTCGCGCGGCACGGTGCGGCTCTCCTCCTCCGATCCGGCGGCAGCGCCGTTGATCGACCCGAACTACTGGGAGGATCCGCACGACCGCAGGATGTCGATCGAGGGGCTGAAGATCGCCCGGGAAATCATGAGTCAGGCTGCGTTGAAGCCGTATGTTATGGCCGAACGGCTGCCCGGCCCCAAGGTCATGACCGACGAGGAACTTTTCGACTACGGTTGCGCCAATGCCAAGACCGACCACCACCCCGTCGGCACCTGCAAGATGGGCACCGACGCCATGGCCGTTGTCGGGCTGGACCTGAAGGTGCGCGGGCTTGAGGGTCTTCGTGTCTGCGACAGTTCGGTCATGCCGCGGGTTCCCTCCTGCAATACCAATGCCCCCACCATCATGGTGGGCGAAAAGGGCGCCGACATCATCCGCGACCGCGCACCGCTTCCGCCGGCGGTCTTCACCCATGAACGCAACGACCAGCGCCCCCGGGCGCGGGCGAACATCCGATAGGGCCTTCCATGATCCGGCACTGCGTCTTCATCCGCTTCAAGCCCGAAACGACGAAGGAAACCAAGGCGGCAATCTATGCCGAGATCGCCGCGCTGAAACCGCGGCTGCCAGGATTTCTCGCCGCCCATATCGGCGACAATGTCAGCCCGGAGACTGGCATGGACAAGGGCTATGGTGAGGGCTTCATCGTCGATTTCGATGGACCAGCGGCGCGGGACGCTTATCTTGCCGATCCGGAACATCAGAAGACCGGCGCCAGGATCGTCGACAACGCCGTCGGTGGCCTCGACGGCATTCTGGTCTATGACATCGAAATAGCGGACCGAAATTCGTGACCCTGACCAACCCACGCGCCTTCCTGACATCGCTTTTCGAGGCGGCAGTCCATGCCGCCGACCCCTATGCGGCGATCAGGGCGCATCTGCCGGAAAAACCCAAGGGCCGCACCATCGTCATCGGCGCCGGCAAGGCGGCGAGCCAGATGGCGGCTGCCTTCGAGAAGCTGTGGGATGGCCCGCTCGAAGGGCTGGTGGTCGCACGCCACGGCCCGATCGAACCTTGCCAGCGCATCACGGTGCTGCAATCGGCGCATCCTGTTCCGGACGAAGCGGGGTTGCGGGCGTCGGATGCTCTGCTGAAGAAGGTCGAAGGCCTCGGCGAGGACGATCTCGTTGTGGCACTGATCTCCGGCGGCGGTTCGGCGCTGCTGCCCGCCCCGCCGAATGGGCTGACGCTTGGCGACGAGATTGCGGTCAACAAGGCGCTGCTTGCCTCCGGCGCGCCGATTTCGGTGATGAATGTGGTGAGAAAACATGTCTCGCGCATCAAGGGCGGACGCTTGGCTGCAGCCTGCGGGCCGGCCCGCGTCGTCAGCCTGATCGTCTCCGACGTGCCGGGCGACAATCCGGCCTTCGTCGCTTCAGGGCCGACCGTGCCGTCGAAATCCTCCCCCGCGGAGGCGCTGGCGATCATCGCCGAATATGGGATGCAACTCCCCGCCGCCGTCATGGCCCATCTGAAAACCGAAGCTGCGGATGCGCCGGAACCGACAGACCCGGTCTTTGCCCGTAACGAGGTCCACGTCATCGCTTCCGCCCGCGTCTCGCTGGAGGCGGCCGCGCACAAGGCGGAAGAACTCGGCATCCCGTCCGTGATCCTCTCCGATGCCATCGAGGGCGAGGCCCGCGACATCGGCCGCATGCATGCCGCGATCGCGCGGGAGGTTAAGGAGCGGAACCGCCCCTTCGCCCGGCCGGTGGTGATTCTCTCCGGCGGCGAGACGACGGTGACGATTTCCAATGACCGCTACGGCAAGGGCGGCAGAAACAGCGAACTCCTGCTGTCGCTGGCCCTCGACATCGACGGAACGGCCGGCATTCATGCTCTGGCGGCCGATACCGACGGCATCGACGGCTCGGAAAACAATGCCGGCGCCTTCGCCGACGGCACGACGGCGGCGCGGATCCGCTCCGCCGGCGGCGATCCGCGGGCATTTCTTGGCGGCCATGACGCCTGGTCGGCCTTCTCGCTCGCCGACAGCCTGTTCGTTCCGGGCCCGACCGGCACCAATGTCAATGATTTCCGCGCAATGCTGGTGACGGACGACTAGGCAGCCGGCGTCCACGCGGCGAGCGTCGCAAGCCCCTTGGCGAGCAGCGCTTCGGCCGCCACCTGATCCGTGGCCTCGACATAACAGCGCATTTCCGGCGCATTGCCCGAGGGGCGGAAGTGAACGACGCTGTCGTCGGCAAGGGTAACCCGCAGCCCGTCGATGTCGCTGACCGACTTGACCTGGCCCAGCGGCGCGACGAATTCCGCAAGATTGTCCGCCGAGGCTCTGAGGTGTGACATCAGCGCTGCGCTGCGCTCGACGGCAAAATTCTCCAGCCGGTCGCTGAGCGCGATCGGCAGGCTGTAGGCCGCCGCCAGCGCCGAGAGTGACTGCCCGGCCTTGACCGCCATGCCGAGCACGGCGAGCGCCGGCAGGAAACTGTCGCGCGTCGGAAGCGCCTTGAGCACGCCGGTCCCGACGGAAAAATCCGATCCCAGCATCAGGCCGCCATTGGCCTCGAAACCGATGACGCCCTCCTTGCCGGCAGCCAGCGCTTCCTCCATCGCGGCAATCACGAAGGGCGAACCCACCCGCGTGCGCACTACGTCGAAGCCGCCGGCGGCTTCCAGGCCGGAATTGGAGGTGACCGGCGTCGCCACCAGTTTTGCTCCGAGAAAGCGCGTGGCTACCAGGCCGAGAAAGTCGCCGCGCAACGGCCGGCCGTGCTCGTCGGCCACCAGCGGCCTATCGCCGTCGCCGTCCGTCGAAACAACCGCGTCGAGCGACAGCTCGTCGGTCCACTCGGCCATCAGGTGGATCGTCTCGTCGGAGACGGCTTCGGTGTCCACCGGGATGAACTGCTCTGAACGGCCGAGCGGAAAGACGGTCGCGCCATAGTGCTCGAACACCTTGACCATCATGTCGCGGGCGACGGTGCTGTGCTGGTAGATGCCGATCCTGAGACCTTCGAGCGCGCCGGCGGGCAGCACGGCCATGTTGCGGGCCAGAAAGAGTTCCCTCGCCGCCTGTTCGTGGTTCTCGCCCGAGCCGGCCTCCACCAGATTGGCGACGGCATCGTCGGAGAGCCTGTCGGCGAGCGCGGTGATTGTCGCTTCATCCGCCTTGGTGATTTCTTCGCCGGCACGATAGAACTTGATGCCGTTTCTGTCTGCCGGGATATGCGAGCCCGTCACCATGACACCCGCCGCGCCGATCTTGCCGCCATAAAGCGCCAGTGCCGGCGTCGGAATCGGACCGCAATCGACCGGCGTCAGACCGGCACGCTTGAGCGCGGCCATGACGGTAGCGACGATTTCGGGGCTCGAGGGGCGGAAGTCCTGGGCGACAACGACCGGGCTGCCGGGAATGGCCAGTTTCTCGTCGAGCAGAAAGCGGGCAAAGGCGGTGGCGTAGAGTGCGGAGACGCTGCCGACCAGTTCCGTCGAAAGTCCCCGCAAGCCGCTCGTCCCGAATTTCACTGCCATGCCGCCTTCTCCTCTACCTGCCGCGCATTCTGTCGCCATCATAGGTAGGGCGATCGTGTGGATGAGGCAATGTCGGCTGTCTGCAGGGGCCAATGCGGCGACCCGTCCGGAACGGTTAAACGAACAAGAATGACCTCATTCGCCGCCGGTTGCTCGTTGCGCAAAGGCTTCAAACTGTTCACCGCGAATCATATGGATCTGTTCATCGCGGCAGTGTTGGATCCCGACGCGCTCGTAGAAGGCCTGGGCGGAGACATTCGCCCGGTCGACCGAAAGCCGGAGATGGCGGGCGCCCCTCGCATATCCGCGGCTGGCTGCGGCCTGCAGCAGGCGCTCTCCGATTCGCCTTCCGCGAAAGGCGTCATCGACATAAAGATCCTGAACATAGATGCCGGGTTTCCCGCGCCAGGTGGAAAAGCTTGAAAAACTCAGGCACATGCCGGCAAAGCGCCCGTCGACTTCGGCGATCAGTGCTTCGAAGGCGGGATTTGGGCCAAAACCGTATTGGAGTAGGTCTTCCGGTGTGCTTTCGATCTTGTGTTCGTCGCCGGTATGGCGTGCAAGCGCCAGCAGCGCCTCGTGCAGCAGGCGGGCGTCGTCGGCCCGGGCCTCGCGGATCGTCACAGTCACATTGCCGTTCACAGGATCTCCCTCGAAAGCTTGGCAGGCCGATAAGAGCCGAATCCGGTTCGCGCCATACGGACATTTATCCGTCATTGTCGGCAATGATCCAATAGAGCGGTCGAATGCCACCCATAGATTTCAGGAATGGGAAAAGCTGGGGACCAAAACGAAAAGAGCCTGGCGCGGGAGGAGGTGCGCCAGGCTCTTAAACTTGATCGGCAATTGGGAGGAGGAGGAGTATTGCCGATCCTATCTAGCGGCACTGGGAGGAGGAGTGCGCCGCTTCGATGGTTGTAATATATTCGCATCCGCAGAGAATGCCAGCTTCATTGCTGCAATGCAGCAGTGCGTTTTTCGCATGGCTTGGAGGCGGCTAAGCCCTCGCGATGGCCAAAATCCCCTGAAACTAGGGGCGAAAAGCGTTGGCGCCTTCCGAAACAGGTCATTTCTTGGGCGGGTTCGCGTGCCGCTCGTCGCTGTAACGCAGAGAGGCCTGGCGGCAAGCCATCGATCAAGCGGCGGCAATTTCTTCATCCAGCCCAGCTTGTCGGCAATGTCGGATTTTTCATTTGCTTACTGCGGCGGAGCGGGGAAACTGCGCCGGCCGGTGGAAACCTCGACCGGAGCCACAGACGATTTCCCGCCGGAGCCGCATCGCATGAAGCCGAACATCCTGCTCATCACCGCCGACCAATGGCGAGGCGACTGCCTGTCCGCGATCGGCCATCCGACGGTCCGGACGCCGAATATCGATGCGCTGGCCAGAGAGGGCGTGTTGTTCCGCCGCCACTATGCCGGCACGGCGCCCTGTTCGCCGGCCCGTGCGACGCTCTATACCGGCCTTTACCAGGCGAATCACCGCGTCTGTCAGAACGGCTCGCCGCTCGATGACCGCTTCGACAACCTGGCGCTTGCCTCGCGCCGCGCAGGCTATGATCCGACCCTGTTCGGCTATACCGACGTTTCGCCCGATCCGCGCTCTGTCGATCCCCACGACCCGGTCCTGACCAGCTATGAGGGCGTGCTGCCCGGTTTCACCGTTGGCCAGATCCTGCTCGAGCACGAGAAGCAATGGCTTTCCTGGCTGCGCTCGAAGGGCCGGACCGGGGCTCTCGCCCGTGATGTTCATAGGACGGAACATCTGGGCGCTCCCCCCGCCTATTCGAGCGACGAGACGCAGACGGCATTCCTGACCGACGCCTTCCTCGCCTGGCGCGAGATCCAGGATCGTCCGTGGTTTGCCCATATCTCCTTCCTGAGGCCCCACCCGCCCTTCTGCGTGCCGGAACCCTATGCCAGCATGTTCGCGCCCGGCGACGGGCCGGCCTATGCCCGCGCCGCCGATCGGCAGGATGAGGCGGATGTGCATCCGTTCCTGCGTTTCGCCATGTCCAGCCAGCAGAAATCGAGCTTCGTTCTTGGCGCCGAAGGGCCGGTCAGCGACTGGACGGCTGCGGATATCGATCGCATCCGCGCCACCTATTACGGCATGATCGCCGAGGTCGACGCCCAATTCGGCCGGATCGTCTCGGCGCTTCGCGACGGCGGCGATTGGGACAAGACCATCATCGTCTTCACCTCCGACCATGCCGAAATGATGGGTGACCACTGGAGCCTCGGCAAGGGTGGCTATCACGACGGCAGCTACCACATCCCGCTCGTCATCCGCGATCCTGCGGCCATCGCAGCCGCCGGTCGGCAGGTCGATGCGTTCACCAGCGCCGCCGACATCATGCCGACGCTCTGCGAACGGCTTGGTCTCATGCCGCGCAATCACCAGGACGGCCGCTCCCTCCTGCCTTTCGTCACCGGTCACGAACCGGAACGCTGGCGGGACGCGGCCTTCTTCGAATTCGATTTCCGCGACGTGGTGAACGCTACACGGGAGGCGCAGTTCGGCCTGCGTTCCAATGAGTGCAACCTGTCGGTGCTACGCGACGAGGCATTCAAATACGTGCATTTTGGAGGGATGCCGCCGCTGTTGTTCGACCTCAAGGCAGACCCGATGGAACTGCGCAATGTCGCGGAAGACCCGGCCTTCCTTGCGGTTCGCCTGCTTTATGCGGAAAAACTGCTGGCGCTTCGAGCGGCCCATCTCGACCAGACCCTGGCCTTCACCGAATTGACGGCCGAGGGTCCGGTGAGCCGGCCGACGGTGTAATCCGCATGGCGCCGCCGGCGATCGTCCGCTTCGGCGAAAGCGGTAGTGCTTTGCGCTGCTTTCGGCTATAGCCGGCGGCAACGACATTGATTGCGACCTGGAGACAATGATGGCAGCGACGATTCGCTATCACGAAGGTGACATTTCCTCGGCCGATGCGGCCCGTTATACCGGCGCGATCGCCATCGATACGGAGACATTGGGCCTCGTGCCGCGCCGCGACCGCTTGTGTGTGGTGCAATTGTCGCCGGGCGACGGAACCGCCGACGTCATCCGCATCGCCGCCGGACAGAAGGAGGCGCCGAACCTGGTCGCCATGCTCGCCGATCAGAGCCGCGAGAAGATCTTTCATTTCGGCCGCTTCGACATTGCCGTGTTGTTCCATACCTTCGGCGTCACCACCACCCCGGTCTTCTGCACCAAGATCGCCTCGCGCCTCAGCCGCACCTACACGGACCGCCACGGCCTGAAGGACAATCTCAAGGAAATGTTGGAAGTGGATATTTCCAAGGCGCAGCAGTCGTCGGATTGGGCGGCCGAAATGCTGTCGCCGGCACAACTCGAATATGCCGCCTCGGACGTTCTTTACCTCCATGCCCTGCGTGACAAGCAGATCGCGCGGCTGGTTCGTGACGGACGCATCGAGCACGCCAAGGCCTGCTTCGAATTCCTGCCGACACGCGCCAAGCTCGATCTGCTCGGCTGGGAAGAAACCGACATCTTCGCCCATAGCTGATTATTGTTCGCTCAGGTAAGGCCGAGGGACAGGAACTCCATCAGCGTCTTGGCCCCGCGCCGACCCGAGCCAGCACCTCGGGCGGGATCCGGTAACGCTCGACGGCATCCGACTGGCTGCAAAAGCCGCAGATCTCCCGCTGAATGAAAAACGCCCAGACCAGCTCGGCGGCCTGGTCGATGAGGACCTGGGTCTGCTGGGTGTCGACACCCTCCGCCCTTGCCTGCGCCAGGGCCGCGAGGGCAGCTTCCACTTTCCGGCCGGCGCGGCCAAGGGCATCGGCTTTCTCGGCGGCAAGCTCGTAGTCCAGCGCCAGCAGGCCCGTGCCATTGGAGGTGCTGAAGGAGGAGGGCGGGCGAAAGCTCATGTGATCCGGTCACGATTTTGTCCTGACGGAAAGATGGAGCGTCCGGTCGCCGCTGGCAATGGCGTCAAGCCTGCGCAGCATTTGTTAACGAATCCGGCGCATCCTTCCGGGCCACGGAAACAAGAACAAAGACATGAATGCGACCATGATGGAAGCATCGACAAAACCTGCGGACGCAGCCCGGACGGGTGCGGCGAGCCCGGTCGAAGCACATTCGCCTGGCGATAGCGGCGCCGTCGGCGAGATCTTCAGTCATTGGCTCGAACAGGCCGGCAGTCCCGCCACGAGTGCCACCACCGGTATCCTTTGGGACGATGAAGAGGAACCGCAGGCCCCGGCCGCGGCGCAAAAGGCCTATGTTCCGGCCACATGGCTTGATGCGCTTGGTGAGGGCCATTCCGAGCCGCGATCGGACCGTTCGGACCAGATTTCCGCGGTCAATTCCGACGACAACGGCCTTTACCGCATGTTCAGGACCGTTTCGCCCTGACGCTTAAGGCTGCATGGCGGCAGCGGCGTTTTGGCGAACCTCTTCGAAGCCCCAATCCTTCAGAATCCGTCCGTCCTGCCAGACGGGCTTGAGCAGGTTTTCCCGCTGTCCGAGCTCGGAGAGCGGAATGGCGAGAATGTCGGTTCCGTCGCGCACGATGGCCTGACGACCGGCCGTCAGCGGTCGTTCGCGCGGATTGGCGGGTCGGCGACCGATGTCGTGCCAGGAGCCGGCCTCATCTTGCAGGGCGCTGGCGAGCATGGTGAACGACAGGGTATCGCGGCTGAGTTTCTGCAGAAGCGTCGAGCCGACGCCGAAGGTGATGTTTTCGGCAGCAAAGCCCATGCCTTCCAGGCGTCCCAGGATCATCTGTATGTCCTGCAGCGTCACCCCGTCCGACTGGATGACGCGCACGGTGTCATCGAGCACCTTGAAACCCTTGCCGTTGAGGCGCGTACCATAGGCATAGGCCAGTTGGGCCACGACCTGGACCGGCGTGTCGATCGGATCGCCGCTATCGGGGCGGACGATCAAGGTGGCTCCGGCAGCCCTCACCTTGGTCTGCAGCGTCTTGCCCCAGATCTCCGAAACGGCATTGTGCAGGTCGTAGCTGTCCGAGACGACCGAATAGGCGCCGAAGCGGCCGAAACGGTCGATCATGTTGGAGTAGGCGTCCGTCTCCCGGCTCTGTCCCCAGGCGGTCATCGTCGTGTGTTCCGAGGCGGGCACCGAGCGGCCGGCCATCAGGGCCCCGTAACAGCGGCGCGCCTGGCGGATCGCCGGCAGCGAATCGGACATGTGGAAATGAACCAGATGTGCGACCCCGCCAAGAGCGGCCTGTTCCAGGCTGGTCGTGCTCCGGGCGCCGAAATCGCTGACCATGGTCGCCATCAGTTGGTCGGCTTGATCGGAAGTCCGCTCGAGGAATGGCCGGATGGTCTGGCTCAGGCGCCAGGAGAGCGTCGCGACTGTCGAGGGATACCAGACCGCGCGCAGAAGCGCCGTCTCCATATAGGAGGTCAGCCAGGCAAGCTGGGGATCGGTATTGACCACCTGCATCACCGGAACACCGCGCCGGATTGCGACCCCTTCCGGCAGGGCTTCGATCCTCAGCGGCAGGTGCCCGCCATGGGCGTTCAGCACGCGCAGCCAGCCCGCTCGATCGAAAGGCTGGCCGTGCAGCGTGGCGAACTCCTCGGCCTCATCGATGTCGGCCATCGTGACGGCTTGCGACAGGTAGTCCTTCAGGAACATCTGCAGGCCGAAGAACATCACCTCCGGCTTGTAGGAATGGCCGCGCGTCGTGACGTAGCTGGAGATCGCCCGTGTGCCCTCGGGATATTGCAGGTAATGCCCCAGCTTGTAGCTGTCGGTGTTCAGAATGGGATTCTGGTTGTTCATCGGGCAGCATCCGGCGATCTGTTGTCGGGCAGTAATCCTGCTCGTGCGGGATTGGCATTGGCCAAAAGCTGTACGCGACACCCACTGGGGCGGCAAGGCAAGACGTCGCAATTATGGTTAATGCTTTGTTAACACTTGTGCCGCAGGGTACGGGATCAAGGACAGGGCAGGCCGTCCTTGAAGGCGCCGTCGTCGTCGACGGGTCCAATCCGGTCGCATGAGCGAACCGTTATTGCCAGTGATACGTCAGCCAATTGCAGGATGGGGAGCTGCCATGCTGCCTCCGGTCAATGCCGTTACCAATTCATCCATGGCCTTCCAGGACCCGCGTGCCGCGCACGACGGTGCGGCCGAGGAAGCAGTCCGGCCGCGGCCCTTGGTGCCGCAGGCCGCAAACGCACTGGAGCAGAGCGCGGCGATCGCCGGCCGCCTCAATCTTCTCATGCTGTCCGGCCGGGAGCAGGTGTCCGAAAACCTGGTCCTGCTGGTCAACCTGCTGGGCGCTCGGCTCGGCATGGAGCGGCTGGAGGGCGAGGCCCCGAGGGCCTATATCGGGCGTCTCGTCCAGGCGTTGGGCGAATTGGCGCCGCAGGCTCGGCAATCGGTCCAGCGACAGTTGTCGCAGATGTTCGGCGGCTTGCAATTGCGCACGTTGATGGAAGCCTTCCGCAATCCGGCCGGGCCGGAGGCGGCCACGCTTGCAATCTATCTGGAGCTTCACCGCATCAAGGACAAGGATCTTGCCGCCCGCACGGTGATTACGTCCTATCGGCAGAACGCGGGAGAGAGCCGCCCGGCGACAATGCCGCTTGCGGCCCCGATCGTTGCGGCCCCCATGAGCCCCGCCGCTACCACGGTGCAGCCGAGCGGCCCGCCTGCACGGCCGCAGCAAGTGCCACAGCAGCAGGCCACGCGAAGTGAAAATATGCGGTTCGATGGCGAGGTGCCCGAGGACCCGATGGCGCCGGTCGCGCGCGGCCGGCTTTTCAGCATGCCGGACGAGCGATCCAGCAAGGTACTGAAGCTCGCGGCGGCCCGCGCGCTGCAGACCGCGATGGCCCATGGCGGAGCGCGTATAGAGCCACGTTTGCCGGCAGAACTCGCGACCCCGGAGCTGCGCCGGGGCAGCGATGGCATCGATCCTCCAAAGGACCTCACGACGCGCCAGGACGGCAAGCGTGTCAGTGAGGCCGATGTGCTGATCGTGCAGAACCAGAGGGGTGCCGAGGAGCCCGGCGAAGCCGCCGGGACCGTCGGGCGCGTGATTCCTGCCGAAATGATAGAGGCCGAAGCCGGACCGGTTTCCTCCAAAACCGCTTCACATGCCGAAAAGGCTGATCCGATTGCACCTCTGCCGTCGGCGGAGTTTGGCGAGGAGCAGCCGGGCACCCAGGAACAGCCGAAGGCGCAAGCCAAGACAGAGACGCTTTTCGTCCTCAAGGGTTGGACGGAGGAGGATTTGAGCGGCGCCGAAGCGCTTCTGCCTCCGCCTCTGCCGACAGATGGTGAAGTCGCCCCCGATCCGGCGCGCGTGTTCGGCTTTGGGCAAGCAGGCAGCACCGAGAATGAAAAAGCGCCGCAGGACATCGGCCTCACCGCAGGCCAGGACGACATCGGTGCCGGGGAGGCCGGTCATGCGGAGCACGCTGTCGATGACGCGCCGGAAGAGCTGGAAAGTGCCGCCGCCAATGCTGAAGGCGTCGAAGGTGAACCATCGCCCCAGGAGAGCACCGCAAGCGAACTCCCCGATTCCGAGATCGCCTTGCAACGTCAGACCGTCGCCGGACGTGAAGGCGTACCGCTGCCGGTGATCAACTATCTCTTCGCTGCCGACGAACTCGCCGAGAAGATGGAATTGAAGCACCGCTTCAACGACGAGCAGGGCGAGGAAGCAAAGGACGATGGTGCCGAGGATTTTGCCGAAGAGCCAGGCGATGACGAAACGGAGGGCGAGGAGCAGGAGGACACCGGCGCCCGGCAAGAGCTGAGCGACGACGGAGGGGCGGGCCAGATCGCGGCTGGTGTCGAGGGCGAAACGCCGAACGATCTCTATTGGCGGATGGCCGGCTGGTCCTGAGGCCGGCGGCGGCCCGGGTACGCCTGCTGCACCTCATTCATCCCAAAGAAAAGCCCGCCGGTCGATGACCGGCGGGCTCTTCATTTCAGTCGTGTCGAGGCTTATTCGCCGCCGCGGTTCTTCAGAGCCGCGCCGAGGATGTCGCCGAGCGAAGCGCCCGAGTCGGACGAACCGAACTGTGCGACGGCTTCCTTCTCTTCAGCGATTTCCAGGGCCTTGATCGACAGCATGACCTTGCGATCCTTCTTGGAGAAGTTGGTCACGCGGGCATCGACGGTCTGGCCGACCGAGAAGCGTTCCGGACGCTGCTCGTCGCGGTCGCGGGAGAGATCGGCACGACGGATGAACGAGGTGATGTCTTCGTGGTTGACGAGCTTCACTTCGATACCGCCATCGTTGATGCCGATGACTTCGCACGAGACGACGGCGTTCTTGCGCAGGTCGCCGGAAGCGGCGGCGTCACCGACCGAGTCCTTGCCGAGCTGCTTGATGCCGAGCGAGATGCGTTCCTTCTCGACGTCGACGTCGAGAACGACGGCCTTGACCACGTCACCCTTGTTGAACTCCTCGATGACCTGTTCGCCCGGACGGTTCCAGTCGAGGTCGGAGAGGTGAACCATGCCGTCGACGTCGCCTTCGAGGCCGATGAACAGGCCGAATTCGGTCTTGTTCTTGACTTCGCCTTCGACTTCGGTGCCGGCCGGGTGGCTGTAGGCAAATGCCTGCCACGGGTTCTCGAGGGTCTGCTTGAGACCGAGCGAGATACGGCGCTTCGACGGATCGACTTCGAGAACGACGACGTCGACGTCCTGCGTGGTCGAAAGGATCTTGCCGGGATGAACGTTCTTCTTCGTCCAGGACATTTCCGAGATGTGGATCAGGCCTTCGATGCCCGGCTCCAGCTCGACGAACGCACCGTAGTCGGTGATGTTCGTGACGGTACCGGAGATCTTCTTGCCAACCGGGTACTTGGCGGCGATGCCATCCCACGGATCCGACTCGAGCTGCTTCATGCCGAGCGAGATGCGGTGGGTTTCCTGGTTGATACGGATGATCTGAACCTTGACCGACTGGCCGATGGACAGGATTTCCGAAGGATGGTTGACGCGACGCCATGCCATGTCGGTGACGTGCAGCAGGCCGTCGATGCCGCCGAGGTCAACGAACGCACCGTAATCGGTGATGTTCTTGACGACGCCGTCAACAACCTGGCCTTCTTCGAGGTTCTGAACGATTTCAGAACGCTGCTCGGCACGCGACTCTTCGAGAACCGTACGGCGCGAAACAACAATGTTGCCGCGACGCTTGTCCATCTTGAGGATTTCGAAGGGCTGCGGGTTGTGCATCAGCGGGGTAACGTCGCGGATCGGACGAATGTCCACCTGCGAACGCGGAAGGAAGGCAACGGCGCCGTCGAGGTCAACCGTGAAGCCGCCCTTGACCTGGTTGAAGATGACGCCTTCAACGCGCTCGCCGGCTTCGAACTTGGCTTCGAGCTTGATCCAGCTTTCTTCGCGACGAGCCTTTTCGCGCGACAGAACAGCTTCGCCGAGAGCGTTTTCGATGCGCTCGACATAGACTTCGACTTCGTCGCCGACCTTCAGCGTGCCGTCCTTGGCACGGGCGCCGAATTCCTTGAGCGCGATCCGGCCTTCGACCTTGAGGCCGACGTCGACGATCGCGACATCCTTCTCGATGGCCGTGATGATGCCCTTGGTGACATAGCCTTCTGCCAGATCGGTCTTGGCAAAGGACTCTTCGAGCATTGCCGCGAAATCATCGCGCGAGGGAGTAGAAACAGACATGAAATCTCCTAAACGCGTCCAATCGAGGACGCGGTATGCGCCGGGGGGTTCGAGTTTAACGAAGCCTGACAGATCGTCCGCCCTTCAAAGGGCTGTCCGGCGCGGGGACGATCATATCGGCTGGTTCGATCAAGGTTCCCGGCAAGCCGGGTTCCGCAGTTCAATCTGTCTTCAAGGCAGCGTCGATGATGTCTCGGGCCGCCCGGAATGCCGCGTCTATACTCATTTCCGACGTGTCTAGCAAGTGCGCATCGTCCGCAGGTTTCAAAGGACTGTCGGCGCGCTCCATGTCGCGC
Source organism: Ciceribacter sp. T2.26MG-112.2 (assembly GCF_900492205.1). Classification (GTDB taxonomy): domain Bacteria; phylum Pseudomonadota; class Alphaproteobacteria; order Rhizobiales; family Rhizobiaceae; genus Allorhizobium; species Allorhizobium naphthalenivorans_A. Next base: position 345,459 of record NZ_UEYQ01000001.1, on the reverse strand, counting down.
GCGTCGCGCTTCTTCACGTCGGCAAAGACCGTGTCAAACTCGGCCGAACCGCCCGCGGCGATGATCTCGTCGTAACGGCGCCGGGCGCGCACGTCGGGCGAGGCGGTGACGTAGAGCTTCACCGGCGCGTCGGGGCAGACGACCGTGCCGATGTCGCGGCCGTCGAGCACGGTGCCGGGCTCCCTGGCGGCGAACTTGCGCTGGGCAGCGACAAGGGCGCGGCGCACGGCGGGCATGACGGCGATCCTGGATGCGGCCTCGCCGATGGTGTGTTGCGCAAGAACGGAGCGGTCGAGCCCGGCGAGTTCGATCTCCAGTGCCGTCTTTTCCGCGACTGCCTCGTCGTCCAGCGGCAGGCCGGCATCGAGCAGCGCCTTGGCGACGGCACGGTAGGTCAGGCCGGTATCGAGATGATGGAAGCCGTAATGCTCCGCGACCAGCCGCGAAAGGGTTCCCTTGCCCGCCGCAGCCGGCCCGTCAATGGCGATGGTGAAAGACGTCATTGTAAACTCTGCCTTGCCCGATTTCGAATGTCGTGGTCCGCCCGGACACCCTGGCCCCGGCTGCCCTCATATTGTCGCGGAGGAAGGGGCGCCACCGGCGGGCGGTAAGCTCCAGGCGCCATGCAGGTTTTCCTCCGGCCGGCCTTCGTGCGAAACATCGGAGGGGAACGCCGACGCTGTTTTCGCGCTGGTTAACACATGGCGGCGACACGGTCATCCCCGGATGGCCAAAAAGCCCGCCGACGGCTTGCGAAGTTTGCCTTTGACAGAAGAGATTGCAACGACTATGGGGACCCGCTAACAGTTTCACCGGGTAAGACCGGATTGACCGCACGCGCCGGTATATTCTTCAGGACTTCAAGAGGCTTTGACAGTGGCGAAAGCAGAACTTGGCACCAAACGCACCTGCCCGGACACGGGGAAGAAATTCTACGATCTGAACAAGGATCCGGTCGTATCGCCTTACACCGGCAAATCCTGGCCGCTTTCCTATTTCGAGGAGACCTCGGTCGCCACGATCATGGAGAAGGCGGAAGAGGAAGAGGTGGCTGAAGTCGACGCCGAAAACACCGAAGTCGAGCTCGTCTCGCTCGAGGACGCGGACGACAACGGCGGCAACGACGACATTCCGGATATCGGCGACGACGATGTCGAGCTCGATGACGATGATGACGACACCTTCCTCGAAGCCGACGAAGACGATGACGACGACGACATGACCGGCATCATCGGCGTCACCGGCGACGACGACGAAGTCTGATCGACCGCTGTCAGGCTCGGAAAACGAAAAAATTTCCGAGCCTGCAATTTTCGGCTTGCCATCTCCGAACACCGGAAGTAATAAGCCGCCACCCCGCCGGACAGTTTGTTCGACAGGGTCCCGGAACCGGCACTGCCGGACCCATGGTATGGGGCTATAGCTCAGCTGGGAGAGCGCTTGCATGGCATGCAAGAGGTCAGCGGTTCGATCCCGCTTAGCTCCACCAAATCTTCCCTGAACAGAACCTATCCGTTTGGACAGCCTCGCCTTTCGTGTCGCAGGCTGCCCGGTTCGTTTCTGCTGTCGGCCCCTTTGCCAAAACAAGTCAGGCACCAGGCCCGCGCGTCGCTTGCCGCAGTCCGGAGATTCCCCTAGGGAATCGCCTACAGGCATCGAGCACGCGATATCGTGTTGCCGAAGGGCGAGGGTGACATGAGCTTCACGGAAACGACACGGACATCGTGGTTGGCGCGGTTGAAGAACGCATTGATCGGTGCTGTCATCGGCATCGTCCTGGTCGGGGCTGCCATCTGGGCTCTCGTCTGGAACGAAGGCCGGTCGATCAAGGCCTATCGGGCGCTGACCGAAGGCGCCGGCATTGTTCTGTCGGTCAGTGCCCACGAAATAACGCCCTCGAACGAGGGAAAGCTCATTCATATCTCGGGCAGGGTGACGCCGGACGGCATCCCGGCCGATCCCGAATTCGGCATTTTCGCCGACGGCGCCGTGGCGGTCCTCCGCGAGGTCGAGATGTACCAGTGGGTGGAGAAGAGCGAATCGCGCTCCGAAACCAAGCTGGGTGGCAGCCAGGAAACCGTCACGACCTATACCTACACAAAGGAATGGAAGTCCGGACGCGAGAATTCGGGCGACTTCCGCCAGCCGGAGGGCCACGAGAATCCGGATCCGGCGGTCGACGACCAGTCGTTTGCCGTCGAGAGCGCCAAGGTCGGCGCCTTTGCCGTGTCCGGCGAGAGGGTCACAGGCCTCGGCACGCAGACCGACCTTAGGCTGACGGAAGCGGACGTTGCGCGCGCTGAACAGGTTCTGTCCGGGCAAGTGCATCTCGACCGTGCCGGATTCTATGTCGGCATGGACCCTGCCCAGCCGCGGGTCGGCGATCTGCTTGTCCGATACAGCCGGGCGGATCTTCCCGAGGCGAGTTTCGTGGCGGCGCAGAACAAGGGCTGGCTAGAACCGTTCACCGCCTCGAATGGTCGGGAAATCTTCCTGAGCGCAGCCGGTAAGGCGAGCGCTGCGGAAATGTTCGATACCGCCCAGGCTGAAAACACGATGATCATGTGGCTGATCCGCCTCGGTGGAATGATCGGCCTTATGGTCGGGTTCAGTCTGTTCTTCTCGATTCTCGGCGTCATCGCCGACGTCGTTCCGCTCGCCGGCTCGCTGGTGCGCTTCGGCACGGGGATGATCGCCTTCGTGCTGACCGTGCTGGTCGGGCCGTTGGTCATCGCCATCGGCTGGTTCGCCTATCGGCCGCTATTGTCGATTGGACTGTTGTTGGCCGGCGGGCTCATTGCCTTCGCCGTGGTCTGGCTTCGTCGGCGTGCGGCCGGCCGGCCGAACACCGCTCCGTCGGCGGCTCAATAGAAGAGCTCGCCCCGATCCTCTCTCGTTGCCTGGTCGATCTGGAACCAGTCGGTGATGCGATCGATGTCCAGCTCCGCTTCGCCGTTGCGGAGTTGAACGCGCAGCTTGTCGCCTGATCTTCCAAGAGGCACGCCGATAAAGATCCGGCTATTGCCCGCCTCGTCGAGTGTATCGATTGCGAAGCGCATGAGCCCCCCAAAATTCAATCGCGTAAAAGTCTTTATTTTCGAGTGTCGGAGGCTTAAGTGACCTGCCTTGAGCGAGGCTGTCGCCGCAGGAATGCCTCATAGGGTCGGGCCCTGGGCGGCCTGCCGCGCGCTGCGGCATGCGGAGCCCCGGACACCAAGGGTGGAAAGAATGTTCATCGTTTCCAAGCTGTTCTGGGTCTTCGCCCAGCCGCTGTCGCTGGCTTTCCTGGCAATCCTGCTCGCCGTCGTCGCGATCCTGAGTGGTCTTCGCCGTGTCGGCCTGGCGCTTTCAGCCTTGGCGGCCCTCGTCCTGTTCGTGACGCTCTATACGACGACCGGTTCCTTCGTTCTGCAGGGCCTGGAGGCACGCTTTCCAAAGCCTGAAGGTGATCCGCAATCGCTCGGGTGCATGATCGTGCTCGGCGGTGCCTTTGAGACAGAGGTGACGACGACCCGCGGCGGGATCGAGATGAACCAGGCGGCCGACCGCTTTGTCGAGGCCCTGCGCCTTGCCCGCCGCTTCCCCGAGGCGGTCATTCTCGTATCCGGCGGTGACGGGTCCCTGAGCGGTGACTATGAGGGCGATGCCGTCGCCTCTGCCCGCTTCTTCTCGACCTTCGGCATCGCTTCGGACCGGCTTGTGCGCGAGACGGCATCGCGCACCACCGCGGAAAATGTCACCAATAGCCGTTCGCTGCTTTCGGATAGACGGTTGGACAACTGCCTGCTGATTACCTCGGCCTTTCACATGCCGCGCGCCATCGGCCTGTTTCGCGCGGCGGGCGTGCCGGTCACGCCCTGGCCGACGGACTACCGCACCAGCGGCACGGTCACGCTTGGCGTGGATTTGACCCAGCCCACGCTCAATGCGCAGCAGGCCGCGACCGCCATGCGCGAGGCCATCGGCCTTGCCGCCTATTACCTCACCGGCCGGATCAAAGTGTTGTATCCGGGCCCTTGAACGCCCCTTGGTATCATTTCTTCGAAATGGTCAGGAACTTGGTGCCCCTCACGCGCACCGTGATTTCACACGGCGCCTCGTCGGTGCGCTCGCAAAAGCGCGGATGCATCTGCATCACGAAGACCATGTTGCCGAAGCGCTTGATGAAGTCATAGCCGTACATCTTGGCTGTGGCGATCATGAAGTAACCGCCCTCCTTCACCTGCAGATAGAAGTTATAGGGACAGCCGTCGTCGGTGCAGTCCGGGCCGCGCACGCCGTCGCAGACGAGTTCGCCATCATTGACCACGACATCCTTGATCCCGTCATTATTGATGTCGAGTCGGGTGACGAAGGCAGGACCGAACTTCGCCTCGGCGCAACGCTTCTGGAAATGTTGCTTTTCATAGATCTCGGGATCACTGATGAGTTGCTGCTGGCCGTATGATGCGGAATTCGCGGTCAGCAAAAACGCGATTTGCAGAAAGGCAAGAAGCAGGTATTTCACGGCAAACGTCCCGGGAAGATGAAGTCTCTTTCTTCTACCCTATGTCGCGGTGCTTGTGCGGCCCTGACGCCGTTACGGTTTCCAAACGCTTTCGCCGGAAAGGGATGAAATGACGCTGCTTGGATTTCTCGACTATGCCGGTGTCGCCGTGTTCGCCGCGACCGGGGCGCTTTCCGCCTCGCGCAAGGATCTGGACGTGATCGGATTTCTCTTTCTGGCGGCCGTGACTGGAATTGGCGGGGGAACCCTGCGCGACCTCGTGCTTGGCACTGTTCCGGTCTTCTGGGTGCGCGATCCGGGCTATGTCCTCGTCTGCGCCTTCGTCGGCGTGCTGGTCTTCTTCACCGCCCATCTGTTCGAATCGCGTTACCGGCTTTTGATCTGGCTCGATGCCATCGGGCTTTCGGCCTATTGCGTGATGGGGGCTGCCAAGGGGCTTGCCGCGACAGGATCGCCCACGGTGGCGATCGTCACCGGCACGCTGACCGCCACCTTCGGCGGCATTCTCAGGGATATCATCGCCGGGGAGCCCTCGGTGCTGCTGCGTCCGGAAATCTATGTTACCGCGGCCTTGGCGGGAGCCTGTGTCTTCACCGCAGCCACGGCCTTCGGTCTGCCGCTTCTTGCCGCCTCGGTTCTGGGTGCGGCCACTGCGTTTGCCATCCGAGGCGGCGCACTGCGCTTCGGTTGGAGCATTCCGCGCTACAACTCACGGCCCGGCCGGTCACCGGAGGACGTATTGTAGAGCCGAAAAGGGAAAGGCGGGAAGCGCCGGGCGTTCAGCGGTTCTTCGGCCGCAGGCGGATCAACACGTCGACATGGGCGATTTCCATGCCCTCCGGCGGTTCCGGCAAATTCTCGATCGAAATATTGTTGAGCGGGATGTCGAGAACCTCGTTCTCGCCCTCGACGAAGAAATGGTGATGGTCGGACACGTTGGTGTCGAAATAGGTTCTGGTGCTTTCCACCGTGAGCACGCGGATGAGGCCCGCCTCGGTGAACTGGTGAAGCGTGTTGTAGACGGTGGCGAGCGAAACCGGCACGCGGGCGGCAAGTGCCTCCTCATGCAGTTCTTCGACGGTCAGGTGACGGTCGCCCTTGGCGAACAGCAGGCTCGCGAGTGCAATGCGTTGCCGTGTGGGCCGCAGGCCGCACTCGCGCAATTTCAGTTCCGTATGTCTACGGTCTTCCGTCGTCATCAAGACGATCTCCGCATTGCCAGTTGGTCCTTCGACGGACTTCATCCGAGGATATAACTTTTACGCGCCGCCCTTTCAATAGTTTCTACCGGACAAGGGGTTTACAAAGTGCCGAAAAAGCCGCGATCTGGTTGTTTTTGATCTGGTCCTGAAAGGGTGGTTCCTGTATGCGACGGCTAAAGTCATCCAATGGCGGCGGATTGGGTCAGCCCTCCGCGACTTCATGTCGGCTATTGTGAGACTTCAATTTGTCCCTATCTTGCTCTAAGGGTCCGTGAACGCGAAGCCTGAGGGGGGAAGAAGAAGAAAATGGCACCAAGACAATCCAGCTATAATTACGAGGAAATCCTCGCCTGCGGTCGCGGCGAACTTTTTGGCCCCGGCAACGCCCAGCTTCCGCTGCCGCCGATGCTGATGGTCCACCGGATCACCGACATTTCCGAAACGGGTGGCGAATTCGACAAGGGCTATATCAGGGCCGAGTATGACGTCCGTCCGGACGACTGGTATTTTCCCTGCCATTTCCAGGGCAATCCCATCATGCCGGGCTGTCTCGGCCTCGACGGCATGTGGCAGTTGACCGGCTTCTTCCTCGGCTGGCTGGGCGAACCCGGCCGCGGCATGGCGCTGTCCACCGGTGAGGTCAAGTTCAAGGGCATGGTGCGCCCCACCACCAAGCTGCTCGAATACGGGATCGATTTCAAGCGCGTCATGCGCGGTCGGCTCGTGCTGGGCACCGCCGATGGCTGGCTGAAGGCGGATGGCGAGACCATCTACCAGGCGACCGACCTTCGCGTCGGTCTGTCGAAGGAAAAGACGGCCTGAAAGGGCTCTGTCCAATTGCGAGATTGAGAAGGTCTGAGAGATGAGACGGGTAGTTGTAACGGGACTTGGGATCGTGTCCTCCATCGGCGCCGACGCCGCGGAGGTGACCGCATCCCTGCGCGAGGCAAAGTCGGGCATCAGCTTTTCTCCCGATTTCGCCGAGCACGGCTTCAAGTGCCAGGTCTGGGGCAAGCCCGCGCTGGATCCGACCGAGCACGTCGACCGTCGCGCCATGCGATTCCTCTCCCAGGGCGGTGCCTGGAACCATGTCGCCATGAAGCAGGCGATCGCCGATGCCGGTCTGGAAGAAGCCGACTACGCGCAGAACGAACGCGTCGGCATCATCATGGGTTCGGGCGGCCCCTCCACCCGCACCATCGTCGAGGCCGCCGACATCGTACGCCAGAACAACAGCCCCAAGCGGATCGGTCCTTTCGCCGTGCCGAAGGCCATGTCTTCGACGGCGTCCGCGACACTCGCCACCTGGTTCAAGCTCCACGGTGTCAATTACTCGATCTCGTCGGCTTGCTCGACCTCGGCTCATTGCATCGGCAACGCCTATGAGATGATCCAGTGGGGCAAGCAGGACATGATGTTCGCGGGCGGCCACGAGGATCTCGATTGGACCATGTCCGATCTGTTCGACGCCATGGGCGCCATGTCCTCCAAGTTCAACGATACCCCATCGACGGCATCGCGGGCCTATGATGCTTCGCGCGACGGTTTCGTCATCGCCGGCGGTGCGGGCGTGCTGGTGCTCGAGGAACTGGAACACGCCAAGGCGCGCGGTGCCAAGATCTACGCCGAAATCGTCGGCTATGGCGCGACTTCGGACGGCTACGACATGGTCGCGCCGTCGGGCGAGGGCGCCATTCGCTGCATGCGCCAGGCGCTCTCCACCGTGAAGGGTGAGGTCGACTACATCAATACCCACGGCACCTCGACGCCGGTCGGCGACAGCAAGGAAATCGGCGCGATCCGCGAAGTGTTCGGGTCCAGGATTCCGCACATCCAGTCGACCAAGTCGCTCACCGGCCATTCGCTGGGTGCTGCCGGCGTGCAGGAATCGATCTATGGCCTGCTGATGATGCAGGAGCGCTTCATCGGCGAGAGCGCTCACATCACCGAGCTCGACCCGGAATTCGATGGCGTGCCGATCGTTCGCAAGCGCATCGACAATGCCAAGATCGACACCGTTCTGTCCAACTCCTTCGGCTTCGGCGGCACCAACGCAACCCTGGTCTTCCAGCGTCAGAATGGATAACGGAATGATTGCTTCCATGCAGGGAAAACGCGGCCTCATCATGGGCGTCGCGAACAGCCACTCGATCGCCTGGGGCATCGCCCAGGCTCTGAGCCGCGCCGGCGCGGAACTGGCCTTCACCTATCAGGGCGAGGCGCTCGGCAAGCGGGTGAAGCCGCTGGCAGCCGAGCTGGGTTCGGACTTCCTTCTGCCTTGCGATGTGGAGGATATTTCTTCCGTCGACGCCGTGATCGGCGCGCTCAAGGAGAAATGGGGCAAGATCGATTTCATCGTTCATGCCATCGGCTTCTCCGACAAGAACGAGCTCAAGGGGCTGTATGCCGATACCAGCCGGGAAAATTTCACCCGCACGATGGTGATCTCGTGCTTTTCCTTCACCGAGATCGCCAAGCGCGCGGCCGAACTGATGTCGGAAGGCGGCGCCATGCTGACGCTGACCTATGGCGGCTCGGTGCGTCTGATGCCGAACTATAATGTCATGGGCGTGGCCAAGGCTGCTCTCGAGGCTTCGGTGCGCTATCTGGCGGGCGATTACGGCCCGCGCGGCATCCGCGTCAACGCCATCTCGGCCGGCCCGATCCGTACGCTCGCCGGGGCCGGAATCTCCGATGCACGCGCCATGCTCTCGTGGCAGCAGAAGAATGCGCCGCTGCGTCGCACGGTGACGATCGAGGATGTCGGGAACTCGGCTCTTTATCTGCTGTCGGACCTGTCGCGCGGCGTGACCGGCGAAATTCACTACGTCGATGCCGGCTACAACATCACCTCGATGCCTGTGCTCGAGACGCTGCGAAGCACCGACGCGGAATAGTCGCTCTTCGGGAAACGAAAAATGCCTGGCGCGACCTCATATCGCGCCAGGCATGAACACGGAGTGGTCCGCCAGCCGGAAAAACCCGGCTTACTCCGGTCTTGGATTGTGCTCCAGTTCGATCGAGCCCATCAGGATGGCCATGCTGACCGCATGCAGCCGATTGCGCGCGCCGAGTTTCCGTTCGGCGGATGACAACATCCCCTCGACCTCGATCTCGGGCAGCACCAGCAGATTGCAGATGTCCAGCGGACGCTTGCCTTCCGCGAGCATCGTCAGGCACTTCACTTCCGCATCGGTCAATGCGGTTCTCGAACCGGACGGCTGTCCGGCGGATGTATCGCTATTCGCCATGATGTTCTGAGATCGCCAAGATTGAATCGGTGCTACGTCGCGGTAGTCTCACTGCGACATGCATACTCTCGGCTATATAGAGTAAAATACGACGCCCGCAATTCGCGGCGCACGCCAAAAACTTACCATCGCACGCGATGGTCTTTGCCACCGTTTGCTTCTGATGTCAGCTTAATGTCAGCAATTCTGCCTGTCGCGTGGCAATTGTCAATAGCCAAAGCGCACTTCGCGATCAGCCTCGTGACTGGCGATCAGGCACTCCTGCGTCCGCGCAATTCGCTGGGCGTACGACCGAACCAGCGCGCGACCGACCGCGTGAACGCACTCGGCGCCGAATAGCCCAGCCGATAACAGATCTCCGCGATCGGCAATTCGCTCTCGGTGAGCAGATTGAGACTCAATTCGCGCCGGAGATCGTCACGGATCTCGGCCAGGCTGGTGTGCTCTTCGGCGAGTCGGCGCTGGAAGGTGCGCTCCGATATGCCGAAATGTGGGGAGATCTCGCTCAAGGATGGATTGGACTCCGCCATGCGCAAGATCAGGAACTTGCGAACCTGATCAATGAAGCTTCCCTCCTGATGTGTTGCATTCGGCCACATGGATCGGCACTGGATGTCCATCAGCGAGAACAGTCTGGCGTCGGCCTTGGGATTGTGCACGTCGAGCAGGCTCGCGGGGATGCGCAATGCGTTCTCCCGGCAGCCGAAACGGAGCTTCCTGGTGAGATAGTCGCGAAACACCTGCGGCGATTTCGGCCGAGGCCGTTCCAGGTCGACCTCGACAAGATCGGTCTGGCTCCCGACAATATCGCGCAGCCGCCGCATCGTCAGGGCTATTCCCATGTCGACATATTGGTCGCGCTTCACGATGGCCGGAGCAAACGACCAGGAGAAGGACGCGCCGCGGTCATCGATGTTCAGGTGCAGATTGCTGGCATAGGTCGCATATTGCATGTGCAGGGCGAGAAAACGCACGAAGTCGCGCACGGTCGGCGCCGTCATCAACCCGTAGCCGAATGGCCCGGTCGAGCCCGCGACGAAGCGGTCGACACATTTCAATCCGAAGGCCTCGTCATCGGCCAACAGTGCGCAGGCCTCCAGCAACCGGCATATCCGGTCGAGGCTGATGCGTGCCGTCAGGCTCTGGAACATATCCGGATCGATCTTGAGGGCGCTGCAGATTGGCGCGATATCGATACCGTAAGACTGCGCATGCGCCTGAATCGCAGACGCGACGCCTGCAACGGCCGTAAGTTCGTCGGCGATCGATTTATTAGCCATTGAATATCTGGCGTCCAATGATAAGCCAATGACGTCGCAGGTTAAGTCGCATTCGACAGTTTGTCGAGGGACAAGGCATCCGGAAGAGCCGGATGCCGTTCGATGACAGCTAGTGTCCGATAAAGGCCGTGCTCGGCCTACTTCTTGGCCCAGAGAACCTTGAAACGGGCATTTCGACACGTCTCGCCATGTTCACGAAAATCTTCGGCGAGGATGCTCTCATAGGGCAGGCCGCGATTGGCAACCAGCAGCAATTGCCCGCCGCCGCGCAGGGCTTGGGCTGCCGCCTTGATCATCGTCTGGCCGAGGCCCGGTTCCGCAGCATGTCCCTGGTGGAAAGGTGGGTTCATGATGACGAGATCGTATTTCTCCTTGGCGGGTTCGCGGGTGAGGTCCTGCCAGAAGAAACGCGCCGGGAGCTTGGGGCAGTTGGCCGCCAGATTTGCCTTTGCGCATTCCAGGGCCTCAAAATCGGCCTCGAACAGATCGATGCGTGCGGTGCGCGGTGCGCGTTCGGCCAGCATGATCGACAGATAACCCCAGCCGGCGCCGAAGTCCGCGGCATTGCCGTCGAAGCTCTCAGGCAGGCGGCTTGCCAGCAGTTCGGAGCCGTCGTCGACACGATCATGGGAAAACATGCCGGCGCGCGTGTGGAAGCGTCCGTCCACCAGCGTATCGCGCGCGCCAAGCTTGGCGACAGCTGCGCTTGCATCGTCCGGTGCGTTGAACCACAGAGCGACACCGTGGTATTTCGGCATGTGCTCGGCCTCGATACCGAGGCCGCCAAGACGCTTGCGCATCGGCTGCACCCCATCTTCCTTGCCGCCGGCAACCACGATCAGTCCGCCCGCCTTGACCCGCTTGAGGGCTTCCGCAATGCGATTGTCGTTCTCGCCCCGATGCTTGCCGAGCAGCACCAGCGCCCCGTCGAAATTCTCGCCCTCTACCCGGGAAATCGGCTCGAGCCGTGCCGCCTGCAGCCTCAGGAACTCGCCGCGATGGCCCTGTACCGGCACGAGCTTCGCCGGAAATTCCGCAGGCGCCGCAAAGCCGGCCTCCGCTCCGAGGAAAAGGAAGCGTTCACCGTCGCCAGGTGCGGCAACCGTGCCGCTGGCAAAGGGATGGAACAGGGTTTTCAGCGTTTCGCGGCTCATGGCAGATTCTCCGGGCGAATAAAAAAGGCGCGGAAGGGTTTCCGCGCCTTGGTTCAAAGGTGAGGGGCCGCTTATTCGGCGGCTTCGCCCTCGTCCTTCTTCTTCTCGGCGACGACTTCCTTGCCGGTCGTCTGGTCGACGGCCTTCATCGAGAGGCGGACCTTGCCGCGCTCGTCGAAGCCCATCAGCTTGACCCAGACCTTGTCGCCTTCCTTGACGACGTCGGAAGTCTTGGCAACGCGGTCGGATGCCAGCTGCGAAATGTGCACGAGGCCGTCACGCGAACCGAAGAAGTTGACGAAGGCACCGAAATCGGCGGTCTTCACAACGGTACCTTCGTAGATCACGCCGACTTCCGGCTCAGCCACGATCGAGTGGATCCACTTGCGGGCCGCTTCGATCTCCTTGCCGGAGGACGAGGCGATCTTGATCGTGCCATCGTCTTCGATGTTGATCTTGGCGCCGGTCTTTTCGACGATTTCGCGGATCACCTTGCCGCCCGAACCGATGACTTCACGGATCTTGTCGACCGGGATGTTCATCACTTCGATGCGCGGGGCGAATTCGCCGAGCTGGCTACGGCCTTCGGTGATGGCGTTCGCCATTTCGCCGAGGATATGCTTGCGGCCGCCCTGAGCCTGGGCCAGAGCCACCTTCATGATCTCTTCGGTGATACCGGCGATCTTGATGTCCATCTGCAGCGAGGTGATGCCATCCGAGGTGCCGGCAACCTTGAAGTCCATGTCGCCGAGATGGTCTTCGTCACCGAGAATGTCGGAGAGAACGGCAAAACGGTCGCCTTCGAGGATCAGGCCCATGGCGATACCGGCGACCGGCTTGGCCAGCGGAACACCTGCATCCATCAGCGCCAGCGAGGTGCCGCAAACGGTTGCCATCGAGGACGAGCCGTTCGACTCGGTGATCTCGGAGACGACACGCAGCGTGTAGGGGAACTGCTCAGCCGACGGCAGCATCGGGCGGATAGCGCGCCAGGCGAGCTTGCCGTGACCGATTTCGCGGCGGCCCGGGGAGCCCATGCGGCCCGTTTCACCGACCGAGTAGGGCGGGAAGTTGTAGTGCAGCAGGAAGCGTTCCTTGTACATGCCGGTCAGCGAGTCGACATACTGTTCGTCTTCGCCGGTGCCGAGCGTGGCAACCACGATCGCCTGGGTTTCGCCGCGGGTGAACAGGGCCGAGCCATGGGTGCGCGGGAGGATGCCGACTTCCGATACGATCGGACGAACGGTTTCCAGGTCGCGGCCGTCAATGCGGCTCTTGGTGTCGAGGATGTTCCAACGAACGATCTTCGCCTGCAGGGTCTTGAACACCGAACCGATGACTTCAGCCGTGTACTTGGCTTCGCCGCCCTCGGGCAGGAAGTGCGCCTTGACCTTCGCCTTCACGGCGTCGACGGCGGCGTAACGGGCGGCCTTCTCGGTGATCTTGTAGGCGTCGCGCAGTTCGGCCTCGGCCATCGCCAGCATTTCGGCTTCGAGCGCGGAATAGTCTTCCGGATCGAAATCGCGCGGTTCCTTGGCGGCAACCTCGGCGAGCTTGATGATCGCGTCGATGACCGGCTGGAAGCCCTTGTGGCCGAACATGACGGCGCCGAGCATGATCTCTTCGTTGAGTTCCTTGGCTTCCGACTCGACCATCAGGACGGCGTCCTGCGTGCCGGCGACGACCAGGTCGAGAACCGACTCGTCCATCTCGTCGAGATGAGGGTTCAGGACATATTCGCCGTTGATGAAGCCGACGCGTGCGCCGCCGACCGGGCCCATGAAGGGTACGCCGGAAAGCGTCAGTGCTGCCGAAGCGGCGACCATGGACAGGACGTCCGGATCGTTTTCAAGGTCGTGCTGGATAACGGTGACGACGACCTGAGTGTCGTTCTTGTAGCCATCGGGGAAGAGCGGGCGGATCGGGCGGTCGATCAGGCGGGAAACCAGCGTTTCCTTCTCCGACGGGCGACCTTCGCGCTTGAAATAGCCACCCGGGATCTTGCCGGCGGCATAGGTCTTTTCCTGGTAGTTGACGGTGAGCGGGAAGAAGTCCTGGCCCGGCTTCGGCGACTTGGCCGAAACGACGGTGGCGAGAACGACGGTCTCGCCGTAGGTGGCCATGACGGCGCCGTCAGCCTGACGGGCGATCTTGCCGGTTTCGAGCTTGAGCGGGCGGCCTGCCCACTCGATTTCCACGCTATGGATATCAAACATGTGTCTTGTCCTTCTTCCGCGGTTGCGGGCCTTCAAGGCCTGGCTCGAATTGAGCCGTTCGCATCCATGGGAATGCTGACGCATCACGGGCAAGACAGCGGGAGGCTCTCCTGAAAGATATCCTGAAGGTCTGGGACATCTTCTCTGACAGGTGCCGAAGGTCTTCGGCGAAAGCATCCGGCAATCCTGCCCCATGACAGGTCATCGGTTGGTTTTGGCAGCGCCGGCCCATCCGGCCTGCCCTTTTCGTGGGATCGCAAGGCAAGTCTGCCCATTGCGATCCGCCGGGACGGTGCCCCGAAAGGAACCGGCGGACCATCGCAAGGACGGTCCGCCGGAAGATTTTTTAGCGGCGAATGCCCAGGCTCGTGATGAGCTTCGTGTAGCGGCCTTCGTCCTTCTTCTTGAGGTAGTCAAGAAGCGAGCGGCGGCTCGACACCATCGTCAGCAGGCCACGGCGGGAATGGTTATCCTTCTTGTGGTCCTTGAAGTGTCCGGTGAGGTTGTTGATCCGCTCGGTGAGGATCGCAACCTGGACTTCCGGAGAACCGGTGTCGCCTTCGACGGTTGCGTATTCCTTGATGAGGGCAGCCTTGCGCTCTGCAGTGATCGACATCGGAAATCCTTTCTGAATATCAGGAGAAAAAGTCGCCATATGCCGGGATGTCGTCCAGCAAAGGCCGTGAAAGCAGGCGGAAAGCCGCCGTGCTGGCGTGCCTATAACGCATCCCGGGGTGAAATGAAAGTGTTGATTGTCCGGGCGCGGTTCAGGTGAAAACCCGCCGCGGGCGGAACTCACCTTCGCCGATCTCACCGATCGCCACCAGCTTGCCGAAGCAGGTGGCAAAGGCGTCAGCCTCTGCGACCGGCGCATTGCGACCCCTGAGCAGGATCGGATTGCCCATCCGCAGGCGATGCGCCTGGTCTTCGGTAATGGCGATGTGCGGCAGGCTGGACAGGGCTTCACCGGTATCGATCAGGAACGCATCGAGCGCGGCCAGCCGCTCCTGCTTGTCCTCGATCGCCTCCAGTGCCGTCAGTTCGGCAAGCGGAACCATCATCTCTTCGGCAAAGGGAGCGACGAAGGTCCGCCGAAGCGACGAAATGTGGCCGTAGCAGCCGAGTTCGCGGCCAAAATCGCGGGCGAGCGAGCGCACATATGTGCCCTTGCCGCATTCGACTTCGAAGCGCGCGCTGTTTACATCCGGACAGCCGATCAGCGTCAGGCGGAAGATCTCCACCTCGCGCGAGGGGATGTCGACGGTTTCGCCTTCGCGCGCAAGGTCGTAGGCCCGCTCACCGGCGATCTTGATCGCGGAGAACTGCGGCGGGGTCTGGGAAATCACACCAGTATAGTTTGGCAGCAGGGCGCGGATCGCTTCTTCGCTCGGACGATTGACCGAAGTTTCCGTCGCCTCGCCCTCGAGGTCGTCGGTCGTCCGCTCTTCTCCCCAGGTCACGGTGAATTCGTAGATCTTGCGGCCATCCATGACGTAAGGCACGGTCTTGGTGGCGTCGCCGAGCGCGATCGGCAGCATGCCGGAGGCGAGCGGATCAAGCGTGCCGGCATGGCCGGCCTTCTGCGCGTCGAACAGCCACTTGATCTTGGAGACGGCCTCGGTGGAGCCGAAATCGACCGGCTTGTCGAGGATCAGCCAGCCGGAAACCGGCCGGCCCTTGGGTTTGCGGGGTTTGGACATGCGCCTCTATTCTTGTTCGTCGTCGCTGTCGGTGTGCCCCAGATCGCGCTGGACCTCGGGCGAGCGCAAGAGCGCGTCGATCTTCTGGTAATTGTCGAAGCTGGTATCGTCGCGGAACCGGACCTCGGGCATGTATTTCAGCTGCCGGAGCTGGGGCCCGAGCCGTCCGCGGATATATTTGGCGTGGTGGTTCAGTGCGTCGATCACCGCCTGGTGGTCGGCCACGCCGAGCGGCGTCACATAGGCGTTGGCGACCCTTAGGTCCGGCGACATGCGAACCTCGGAGATCGAGATCACCGTCTTTTCAATCAGCGGATCGCGCACTTCGCCACGCTGCAACACCTGCGAGATCGCGGCGCGCACCTGTTCGCCGACACGCAGCATGCGCTGGTTGGGCGCGGAAGTCGTTGGTTTGGTCATATCTTTTCGCCTTAAACGAAGCGAGCGCCGGATCGTCCGGCGCCCGTCCTGTTATTCCGTGCGGATGGTCGCCTTAAAGCGTGCGGGTGATATGTTCCACGCGGAAGCACTCGATCGTGTCGCCGGCGCGGATGTCTTCGTAGTTCTCGAAGGCCATGCCACATTCCTGACCCATCGGCACTTCGGCCACTTCGTCCTTGAAGCGCTTGAGTGTCTTGAGCTTGCCTTCGTGGATGACGACGTTGTCGCGCACCAGACGGACACCTGCACCACGTTCGACCTTGCCTTCGATGACACGGCAACCCGCGACCTTGCCGACCTTCGTGATGTTGAACACCTCGAGGATCTCGGCATTGCCGAGGAAGGTTTCGCGCCGTTCCGGCGACAGCAGACCCGACATCGCCGCCTTCACGTCATCCACCAGATCGTAGATGATGTTGTAGTAGCGGATTTCGATGCCGGCACGCTCCGAGGCCGTGCGGGCCTGGGCGTTGGCGCGGACGTTGAAGCCGATGATGGCGGCATTGGATGCCTCGGCAAGCGAGATATCCGATTCCGTGATCGCGCCGGCGCCCGAATGGACGATGCGGGCCCGAACCTCATCGGTACCGAGCTTGTCGAGAGCCGCAATGATCGCTTCGACGGAGCCCTGCACGTCGCCCTTGATCACCAGCGGGAATTCCTTGAAGCCGGTATTCTGCAGCTGGGTCATCATCTGTTCCAGCGAACCGCGCTGGCCGGACTGACGGGCAGCGGCCTTGTCGCGGGCCAGTCGCTGGCGGTATTCGGAGATCTCGCGGGCGCGGGCCTCGTTTTCGACCACGGCGAAGCGGTCACCGGCAGCGGGCGTACCCGACAGACCGAGGATTTCGACCGGCATGGCCGGACCGGCTTCCTTGACGTGTTCGCCCTTGTCGTTGACGAGCGCACGCACGCGGCCCCACTGGTCGCCGGCGACGATGATCTGGCCGGGCTTCAGCGTACCCTTCTGCACCAGGACGGTGGCAACCGCACCGCGGCCACGGTCGAGCTGCGCTTCGATGACGGTGCCTTCGGCGGTGCGCTTCGGATCGGCCTTGAGGTCGAGAATTTCGGCCTGCAGCAGGACGGCTTCGAGAAGCTTGTCGAGGTTGATCTTGTTCTTCGCCGAGACCTCGACGTCGAGCACTTCGCCGCCCATCGATTCGACGAAAACTTCGTGCTGCAGCAGCTGGTTGCGCACCTTCTGCGGGTCGGCCTCATGCTTGTCGATCTTGTTGATCGCCACGATGATCGGCACGTTGGCGGCCTTGGCGTGGTTGATCGATTCGATCGTCTGCGGCATGACGCTGTCATCGGCCGCAACCACCAGAATGGCGATGTCGGTCGCTTGGGCGCCGCGGGCACGCATCGCGGTAAAGGCGGCGTGACCGGGGGTGTCGATGAAGGTGATCTTCTGGCCGTTCTGCTCGACCTGATAGGCGCCGATATGCTGCGTGATGCCGCCGGCTTCGCCCGATACGACCGAGGTCTTGCGGATGGCGTCGAGCAGCGAGGTCTTGCCGTGGTCGACGTGGCCCATGATGGTCACGACCGGCGGACGCGACACCAGTTCGCCTGCGTCGTCGGCAACATTGAAGATGCCTTCTTCAACGTCGGATTCCGAAACGCGCTTGACGGTGTGGCCGAATTCGGTGGCGATGAGTTCGGCAAGGTCGGCGTCGATGACGTCGCCCGGCTTCATCATCTGGCCTTCCTTCATCAGGTACTTGATGACGTCGACGGCGCGTTCGGACATGCGCTGCGACAGTTCCTGAATGGTGATTGTCTCGGGCAGGATGACTTCGCGCATGACCTTTTCACGCGTTTCCTGCATCTGCGACCGGCGGAACTTCTCCTGGCGGCGGCGCTGGGCTGCCATTGAGCGACCGCGGGCGTTGCCGTCATCGTCGACATTGGCCGTGGTGACGGTCAGCTTCCCGCGACGACGCTCTTCTTCGGCCTTCGGACGCGGCGGGACCTTGGCGGGGGTCGGAGCAACGACCTTGCCACGAACCGGAGCGCCGCGGCTGACGGTGCGTTCTTCCTCTTCCTCGTCGCCGGCCTTGCGGCCACGCACGAAGCCCGGCGCCGCGGGAGCGGACGGAGCAGCGGCGGGCTTTGCGCCCGGACGCGTTTCCGCTGCCGGCGCTGCGGCCTGGGTTTCGGCGACAGGTGCCGGTTCTTCCGGCTGGGGTTCGGCAGCACGGCGGGCAGCCTCTTCGGCAGCCAGACGTGCGCGTTCCTCAGCCTCCGCCACGCGGCGGGCTTCATCGATGACGCGCTGCTTGGCTTCCTCGACTTCGCGAGCCTGGGCTTCGAGCAGGGCGCGACGGCGCGCTTCCATCTCGCCGGCCGACAGGTCGTGCAGGACGGCGCCGCGCGGGCGTTCCTGGCGGACGGGCGGCTGCGGCGTGGGGCGCTGCGGCTGTGGGGTCGGCTGATGCGTGCGGGTCTGCTGAGCAGGTGCTGCGGGACGTGAAGGGACGACCGGTGCCGCCACGGGTTCTGCAGCGCGCGCGACCGGTGCGGCCGGCGTTACGATCTTTTCGTCTTCGGGGCGGATCGGGCGGCGCTTGCGCGTCTCCACCACGACGGCCTTGGTTCGACCGCGACCCATATCCTGGCGCACGGTCCCCTGGGTCACGCCTGACGGTTTCAGTGTGAGGGTCTTCTTGGGCGCGCTGAGTGTCTTGTCGTCGTTGTTGTCGGTCATTCCGTTCCGTTCCTTGGACAAGGACGGATGCGGCGCATCAGACCTCGTCGTTCAATTCGTCATTCCGATAAAGCGTCCGGCTGATACCGGTAGCCGCGTCATTGCTTCGGCATGTCAGAGACATCCTTTTTCTGGGACAGTCCGCCAGTGCGGTACTGTTCAAGCACGTTTGCGCGCTTCACTACACCTTCACCCGCCTGCCCTGCAAGCGCGCAAGCATGGATAAACGCATTCTGGCCCATCAGTTCGTCCATTTCCGCCCCTGAGAGCAGTTGGTAGGACGGTATTTCCGCGTCAGTCCCCATGCCGAGGTGCCAGGCCTTGCGCGCCTGGTCGATCTTTCTTACGCCATCGGCCGCCGCATCGGTCGAATGGAAGACGGCAAGCGCCTCGCCACTTCGCACCGCAGCCTCGACCTTTGCCGAGCCTGAAACGAACTGACCGGCCTTGCGTGCCAGGTTCATCATGCCGGCCAGTTGCTGGGCGAGCAACCGGTCGACCGTTTCGCCGAGATTGGCGTCCACCTTCACGTCCCGCTTCAAGGCACGGGCGAAGAGTTTCTTCGCCACGGCCTTGTCGACGGCCGCCCGGCTGGGCGAAACCCAGCAGCCCCGACCGGGAAGCGCGCGCTTCAGGTCGGGGACAATGGTACCGTCGGGTGCCGCCACGAACCGGATCAGCGTCTCAGGCGAGCCGCTTTCCCGCGTGGCGATGCACATGCGCCCGTTCACTTCGCCCACATCGAGGTCCTCCTCGTCGTCGGCGATGTCCGGCGCCCCGTCGATCATCACGCTTCCTGCTCGCCTTCGGCTTCTTCTTCAGCCGCGGCCTCGGTTGCGAGGTCTTCCTCGGTGATCCAGCCGGCCGCAAGGCGCGCCTGGACGATCATGTTCTCGGCCTCGGCACGCGAAACGTCGAACTTCGAGAACAGGCCCTCGAACTTCTTCGTCTCGCCGTCCTTGCGTTCGCTCCAGCCGACCAGGTCGTCGGCCGCGCAACCGGCAAAGTCCTCGACCGTCTTGATGCCGTCTTCGCCGAGAGCGACCATCATCTGCGAGGTCATGCCGTCGATCGAGCGCAATTCGTCGGCCACGCCGAGTTCCAAGCGCTTGGCGTCCATTTCCGCCTCGATCTTCTCCAGGTACTCGCGGGCGCGGGTCTGGATTTCCTGGGCGGTGTCCTCGTCGAAGCCGTCGATCGAAGCGATTTCCTCGAGGTCGACATAGGCGACTTCCTCGACCTGGGCGAAGCCTTCGGACGCCAGCACCTGGCCGACCATTTCGTCGACGTCCAGCGCGTCCATGAACAGGTTGGTGCGCTCGTTGAATTCCTTCTGGCGGCGCTCCGATTCCTCGGCTTCCGTCATGATGTCGATGTCCCAGCCGGTCAGCTGCGATGCGAGGCGCACGTTCTGGCCGCGGCGGCCGATGGCGAGCGACAGCTGCTCGTCCGGAACAACGACTTCGATGCGCTCGGCATCTTCGTCGAGAACGACCTTGGCGACTTCCGCCGGCTGCAGCGCGTTGACGATGAAGGCGGCCGGATCGTTGGACCACGGGATGATGTCGATCTTTTCGCCCTGAAGCTCGCCGACGACGGCCTGGACGCGGGAACCGCGCATACCGACGCAGGCGCCGACCGGATCGATCGAGCTATCGTTCGAGATGACGGCGATCTTGGCGCGTGAACCCGGGTCGCGGGCAACCGACTTGATCTGGATGATGCCGTCGTAGATTTCCGGCACTTCCATGGTGAACAGCTTCACCATGAACTGCGGATGGGTGCGCGACAGGAAGATCTGCGGGCCGCGCTGTTCGCGACGTACGTCGTAGACATAGGCGCGGACACGGTCGCCGTAACGGAAGGCTTCGCGCGGGATCATCTCGTCGCGGCGGATGATGCCTTCGCCGCGGCCGAGGTCGACGATGACATTGCCGTATTCGACGCGCTTGACGGTGCCGTTGACGATCTCGCCGACGCGGTCCTTGAACTCGTCGAACTGGCGGTCACGCTCGGCTTCGCGCACCTTCTGCACGATGACCTGCTTGGCCGACTGGGCAGCGATTCGGCCGAAATCCATCGGCGGCAGCGGGTCGGCGATGAAGTCGCCGATCTTGGCTTCGATGTTGCGGTCGCGGGCAAGTTCCAGTGCGATCTGGGTCGAATAATCCTCGACAGTGTCGACGACTTCGAGAAGACGCTGCAGGCGGATTTCGCCGGTCTTCGAATTGATGTCGGCGCGGATATTGGTTTCCGAGCCATAGCGCGAGCGGGCGGCCTTCTGGATGGCGTCGGCCATCGCGGCAAGGACGATTTCGCGGTCGATGACTTTCTCACGGGCGACCGCATCTGCGATCTGCAAGAGCTCGAGCCGGTTAGCACTGACTGCCATTGTCTTAAGTCTCCGTCTTCCTGCCGGGGCCCAGGCCCTCAAGGCGGTTAGTCAAACTTTATGCGTCGCTGTCTTCGTCATTCTGGTTGGCGGCCTGCGCCTTGGCCTGCTTGTCGGCGCGAAGCGCATCGCGAATGAGATCGTCCGTCAGGATCAGCTTCGCTTCGCTGAGCGTATTGAACGGGATCTTCACCCGCGGCTCTTCGCCATAGGCCACCTGATCGCGCTCGAGCATGAAGCCTTCGCTGTCGACCTCGGTGATCTTGCCGCGAAACCGCTTGCGGTTGTCGACCAGAATGGAGGTCTCGCACTTGACGATATGACCCTGCCAGCGCGTGAAATCCGACTTGCGCACCATCGGTCGATCGATGCCCGGCGACGACACCTCGAGGTGGTAGGCCTTTTCGACGGGGTCTTCGACATCGAGAACCGGAGAGATGGCCATGGAGACCTCCTCGCAATCGGTTACGGTCATCGTTCCATCGTTCTTCTCGGCCATGACCTGCAGCGTCAGGCCGTTCTGGTTCATCAGCCGCGCCCGAACCAGCTTGTATCCCAAGGCAACCAGAACCGGCTCGATGATCTCGGCGATGCGCCGGTCGAGACCCGTCTCGATGATGATCCGTGCTTCGCCGGCTTCCGGCGTCGGCATGCTGTCAGTCAATCGTCATACTCCTGGATAGGTCCGATCGCCAACAAAAAAGAGCGGGTCCTCGCGGCCCCACCCTTCATCTGTCGATCAAGAATTTACGGTTCGTATACGCCGGTTTCGGCCCGATTGCAAGCTTTTCGCGCGGCAAGGCCTATCTATGCCTTCAGGCTGCGGGATGGTAGACCATCGGCAAGATCCCCCTTGTCACCGGAGTGCCGGTTCCGCCGCGATCGAGACCTTCGAAAGGGTAAGTCCAAGTGCCCGAGCGCAGATCCTTCCTGTCCCCGCTGAAGCATCCGGTCTACCGCAGGATCTGGGGCGCCAGCATTGCCTCCAATCTCGGTGGACTGATCCAGGGCGTCGGCGCCGCCTGGATGATGGCCTCGATCTCCCAGTCGGAAAACATGGTGGCGCTGGTGCAGGCATCGACCACGCTGCCGCTGATGCTCTTCTCGCTGCTGTCCGGTGCGATCGCCGACAATTACGACCGGCGCCGCGTCATGCTGACGGCCCAGGTCTTCATGTTCTGCGTCTCGGCGCTGCTGGCGCTGTTTGCCTATCTCGGCCTGATTACCCCCTGGCTGCTCCTGCTGTTCACCTTCCTGATCGGCAGCGGTGCGGCACTCAACAATCCGTCCTGGCAGGCCTCCGTCGGCGACCTGGTGCCGCGCGAGGATCTGCCGGGCGCGGTTTCGCTCAACAGTGTCGGTTTCAATATTACCCGCAGCGTCGGCCCGGCCATCGGCGGCATGATCGTTGCTGCGGCCGGCGCGGCGGCGGCCTTCGCCGCCAATTCGCTCAGCTATTTCGCTCTCGTCTTTGCCCTTTATCGCTGGAAGCCGGATCTGCCGAAGCGCACCTTGCCGCGCGAGGCGCTCGGCCGGGCGATCTCGGCCGGTCTGCGTTACGTCGCCATGTCGCCGAATATCACCAAGGTCCTGTTCCGGGGCTTCGTCTTCGGCCTGACGGCGAGCGCCGTGATGGCGCTGCTTCCCATTGTGACGCGCGACCTGATCGGTGGCGGGGCGCTGACCTATGGTGTCATGCTCGGTGCGTTCGGCGCCGGCGCGATCGCCGGCGCGCTTGGCAATTCGAGGATTCGCGAAGTGCTCACGAGCGAAGATATCGTCCGCTGCGCCTTCGCCGGCTTCGCCCTAAGCTCGACCATCATCGGCATCAGCCCCTATGCGGTCGTGACTGGTCTCTCGCTTGTCGTTGCCGGCGCCTGCTGGGTGCTGGCGCTGTCGCTGTTCAACACGGTCGTGCAATTGTCCACGCCGCGCTGGGTGGTCGGCCGGGCCTTGTCGCTCTATCAGACAGCGACCTTCGGCGGCATGGCGGGCGGCAGCTGGATCTGGGGCCTGGTGGCGGAAAGCCATGGCGTCACGGCGGCCTTTTTCGCCTCCGCCCTGTTGATGATCCTCGGCGTCGGCATCGGACTCTTCCTGCCGATGCCGCCCTTTGCCTCGCTGGATCTCGACC
Organism: Ciceribacter sp. T2.26MG-112.2; assembly: GCF_900492205.1. Taxonomy (GTDB): domain Bacteria; phylum Pseudomonadota; class Alphaproteobacteria; order Rhizobiales; family Rhizobiaceae; genus Allorhizobium; species Allorhizobium naphthalenivorans_A. Next base: position 322,469 of record NZ_UEYQ01000001.1, on the reverse strand, counting down.
CGCTCAATCGTTTCGCCGAGCCGCCGCTGAGACTTGACATCCGGCCGCGCAGCGGCCCGATCGTCATCAATATCGACTATGAGATCGCCGACGAGGACCTGCCGGAATTCCTGGCGGTCATGGTCGAGCGCCGGCGGATCCGCATCCGCGACGGCGCCCGCAACTGGGCGCTGATGCGCGACCTCGAGAATCCCGACATCTGGACGGAAACCTATCACACGCCGACCTGGGTCGAATATGTACGGCACAACCAGCGCCGCACCATAGCCGATGCCGAAACGACCGACCGGCTGCTGGCCCTGCATCGCGGCAAGGGGAAGCCGAGGGTCCACCGGATGATCGAGCGCCAAGCGATCCCGCCAACCGACGACGTCTTCCACAAACCGCATATCGAGCCGCATTGAACGGGACTTCTTGGCCTCAGCGCAGCTTGCCCTTCAGCGAGGCATCCGGATAGCAGGTCGGTTTCATTCCGTTCTTTTCCTGCCAGTCGCCCAGCGACCGCCGCGTCTTGAAGCCCGGCAGGCCGTCGACATTGCCGACGTCATAGCCCTTGGAGACGAGCGCCTTCTGCATGGCAAGCACGTCGGAGCGCAGCATCTTGCCGACGTCACCGAACGGAGCCTTGAACGCGCCGCTGCCATAGGCGATGCGGTCGGCAAGATTGCCGATGAAAAGGGCATAGAGGTCGGAGTTGTTATACTCCTTGAGCACGTAGAAGTTCGGGCTGACGAGGAATTCCGGGCCGTGCGTTCCGGCCGGCACCAGCATCATCGTCGAGGCGGAAAGTTCGCTTCCCGGAAAGGCCTTGCCGGAGATCCGGGTGATCCCCTGCGCCGACCATTCCGACAGCGGCTTGGCCCGGTCCGGGCCTTCCTGGGCGCAAGATACGCCATCTGGTATCTTGACCTCGAAGCCCCAGTCACGTCCCGTCTGCCAGCCGCTTTTCTTCAGGTAGTTGGCGATCGATGCCAGGCTGTCGGGCACCGAGTTCCAGATGTCGCGATGGCCGTCGCCGTCGAAGTCGACGGCATATTTGAGATAGCTGGTCGGCATGAATTGCGGCTGGCCGAGCGCCCCCGCCCAGGAGCCCTTCATCTGGCCCGCCCCGATATCGCCGCCCTCGATCATGTGCAGCGCCGAGATCAGTTCGCGGCGGAACAGGTCCTTGCGGGTCGACATGAACGCCTTTGTGGCCAGAACCTCGACGGCGGAATAGGGCAGCCTTGCGCCGCCGAAGCCGGATTCCCGGCCCCAGATGGCGACGATGATCGAGCCGGGAACGCCATAGGCCGCCTCGACCTTGCGCAGCGTCGAGGCGTGGCGATCGGCAAGGCTGCGGCCGGTGGCGGCCAGTCCCTGCAAGCGCTTTTCCGAGAAATAGGCGCCGGGCGAGGAGAACTCCGCCTGGCTCTGCTTCCGATCCTTGGGCGGTGCCGTCCCCGGGGGCACGAGGTCCGGCAGGTCCCAGTTGAGTGTCAGGCCGGCGACCGCCTTGTCGAAGGCCTGACGGGAAATTCCGGCCGTCTTCGCCTCCGGCCAGAGGTCGTTGGCAAGCCAGGCCTGGAACTGCTGTTCGACGGCCGCCTTGGACGGGGCGGCGATGGCGGCAGGGACGCTCCAAAGCAGGCAGACAGAAAGCACCAGCGCAAGGCTGCGTCGAACGCCCTTCCTAGGGATGGACTGCCCGACAGGGCGGAGGGGGCTAAGGCCGGTCATGACAGGTCTCCCGTCGTCGTACAGAGAATCAGATGACTGTCCTGGCGCGCAAAGCGGCCGAAAGTGTGCCTTCGTCGAGATAATCCAGCTCGCCGCCCACCGGCACGCCATGCGCCAGCCGCGTGATCCTGACATCGAGGCCGGCCAGGTGGTCGGTGATATAGTGGGCTGTCGTCTGGCCCTCGACGGTGGCGTTGACGGCGATGATGACCTCGCGGATGCCGCCCTTGGCGACGCGATCGATCAGCCCCTTGATGTTGAGATCGTCCGGCCCGACGCCGTCCAGCGGCGAGAGCGTGCCACCGAGCACGTGATAGGCGGCGTTCATCGCGCCGGCTCGCTCCAGCGCCCAGAGGTCGGACACATCCTCCACGACGATGATCATCGACTGGTCGCGCCTGTCGTCGGTGCAGACAGTGCAGGGATCGACGGTGTCGACGTTGCCGCAGTGCGAGCAGACCTTCACCTTGTCGAAGGCATCGCCCATGGCATGGGCGAGCGGACCCATCAGCTGGTCCTTCTTCTTGATCAGGTGGAGTGCCGCGCGGCGGGCCGAGCGCGGGCCCAATCCCGGCACCTTTGCCAGGAGCTGGATGAGTTTTTCGATTTCGGGACCGGTGACTCGCTTTGCCATTGGCCGCTTCTACTCCATATCCTCGCTAAACGGAATCGCCGAAGGGAGTGCCGCCGCATGAAAATCCTCGCCGTCTGCCGTGGCAGTGCCGAAATCCTGCCCGGCAAGAAATACAAGACCGGCATCAACAAGATGGCCGTGAACGGCCCGGTCATGGTCGACGCCCACGGCATTGTCGGCGATGCGATCTGCAATGGTGAACTGCATGGCGGCGAGGAACAGGCGGTCTATATCGAGGGCGCAGAGACGCTCGCTTGGTGGGCCGGTGAGCTCGGCCATCCTCTGGAGCCCGGGACTTTCGGGGAGAATCTGGTGATCGAGGGGATCGACAATCGAGACATCGCGGTCGGCGACCGCTTCATTGTCGGCGATGTGGTGCTGGAGGTGACCTCCACCCGCATCCCCTGCGCCACCTTCGCCGCAAAGATGAACGACCCGAAATTCCCCAAGCGCTACATGAAGGCCGGCCGTGCCGGCGCCTATGCGCGGGTGCTCTCCGGCGGTATTCTAAAGGCCGGTCAGACGGTCGACTACCAACCCTTCGCCGGCGAGCGCATCACCATGCCGGAACTCATGGAAAGCTACGGCAAGAAACTTAAGGGCGCCGAGCGTGACCGCTACCTCGCCGTGCCGCTGCATGCCGAACTCAGGGCTTTCCTCAACGACTGACGAAAGCGGCCGCCGGAAAGGCGGCCGTTGTCAAAGGCAGGTTTGAACTGAGGATTAGAACGGCAGCTTCATGCCGGGCGGGATCGGCAGGCCGGCGGTCATTTCCTTGGTCTTTTCCGCCATCACGGCCTCGGCCTTGTCCTTGGCGTCCTTGTGGGCGGCGACGATCAGGTCCTCGAGGATCTCGACCTCGTCTTCCTTGAACAGTGAAGGATCTATCTTCACGCCCTTGAGATCGCCCTTCCCGGTCATGGTGACGTTCACCAGCCCGCCGCCCGACTTGCCTTCGACTTCGAGCGAGGCGATCTCCGCCTGCATCTTCTCCATCTTGGCCTGCATTTCCTTGACCTTGCCCATCATGCCCATGATGTCGCGCATGTGCTGTCTCCTTGTATGTGTAAATCGAACTGGATTGCGTCAGAACTCGATGTCGTCGCCGGGCAGAATGTCGCCCTCGGCCGATTCCGCCGCCGCCGGCAAGCTCGGCATCTCCTCTTCGACCACCGGTGCGCGGATCCTCACATCGGTAACCTTGGCCCCGGGAAAGCGGGAGAGGATTGCCGCCACATCGGGATCCTGGCGGGCATCGACGAAGCGGGCCTCACGGGTCGAAGCGTCCGCCTCGACAAGGGTCGGCTGTCCCTCTTCGCGGCTGAGGATCACCATCCAGCGGATTTCGGTCCATTCCTCAAGCCGCTTCTGCAGATCGCTGACCAGTGTCTTCGGCGCTTCAGCCGGCAGGTTGATTTCCAGTCGACCCGGCTCGATGCCCACCAGCCGGACAAAATTGCGCAACAGCGCCCTCAGCTTCGGGTCGCGGTGTCGGGTGCAGAGTTCGGCCACATCTTCGAGCGAGTTGATGTGCACCTTGGGTTGGGGCCGGGGCTCGGCCGGCTTCGTTTCCGTGCGGGCGAGCGTCATTGGCGCATTGTCCGGCTGCGGAACGCTGTGCAGGTGCGCAACCGGTTGCGCCGGCGTGATCCGGGCGGAGACGTCGACGGACTGCTGGGCCACGGCCGCCGTGCGATAGGCGGCGGATGCACCGCCGCCATTGCCGCCGCGCGGCGCAGCCCCGGGCTGGGCCCCATCGCCGCCTTCGGATAGCGCCAGCAGCCGGCGCGCGGCATCTTCCGGCGAGGGCAGGTGGGCGGCATGAGCAAGGCGAATGATCACCATTTCGGCCGCGCCGGCCGGACGGGAGGAATTCTCGGCTTCCGGAATGCCCTTGAGCAGCATCTGCCACATCCGCGACAGGGTGGTAACCGACACACTGTCGGCCAGCTCCGCACCGCGCACCCGCTCCACTTCGCTGAGCGACGGATCCTGCGCGGCGGAAGGGATATACTTGAGCCGCGTCACCAGATGGGTGAAGTCGGCAAGATCGGTCAGGACCACGGTCGGATTGGCGCCGGCCTCATACTGGCTGCCGAATTCGGAAAGGGCAGCGGCGGCATCGCCACGCACGATATGGTCGAACAGGTCGACGATCCGCGCACGGTCGGCGAGGCCGAGCATGCCGCGGACGGCCTCGGCCCGCACGATGCCGCCGCCGTGGGCGATCGCCTGGTCGAGCAGCGACAGACCGTCGCGCGCCGAGCCTTCGGCGGCCCGGGCGATCATCGCCAGCGCCTCTTCCTCGGCGGTGATGCCTTCCTTGGCCGAAATGGTCGAGAACAGCCCGACCAGGTCCCCGGCGCTGATCCGGCGCAGGTCGAAGCGCTGGCAACGCGACAGCACCGTGATCGGAACCTTGCGGATTTCGGTGGTGGCGAAGATGAACTTCACATGCTCGGGCGGCTCCTCGAGAGTCTTCAACAGGCCGTTGAAGGCCTGGGTCGACAGCATGTGCACTTCGTCGATGATATAGACCTTGTAGCGCGCCGATACCGGGCGATAGCGCACCTGCTCGATGATCTCGCGAATGTCGTCGATGCCGGTATGCGAGGCGGCGTCCATCTCGATCACGTCGACATGGCGGCCTTCCATGATTGCCTGGCAGTGCTCGCCGGGGATCTTCAGGTCGATCGTCGGCTTGTCAATCTCGGCGGTCTTGTAGTTCAGGCCGCGCGCCAGAATGCGGGCCGTGGTGGTCTTGCCCACCCCGCGCACCCCGGTCAGCATATAGGCCTGGGCGATGCGTCCGGTCTCGAAGGCGTTGGTGAGGGTTCTCACCATCGGCTCCTGGCCGACCATCAGGTCGGTGAAATCCTTGGGGCGATATTTGCGGGCGAGAACCCGGTAGCCGGTGGCGCTACCCTCGGAATTCGATGCTTTCGGCTCGAAATCACTCATCGCCCTGCCAGCGTCTCTTAAAGACCCGGTGACCGGGCGCGCACTGGCCAGCATCGTAGCCGGCCAAATAAAACGGAAGGTGGGAGGCTGGCACGATGACCCGTGCCGCGCTCGTTAGGGCTGCTTCCTTCCGGACCTGACCCGGTTGGCGAGTGGCTCGTCCACCACCAACCTCCCGAGCCACATATCGGCAATTACGCGATCAAATGCAAGCCAAGCCGGTAAAAAACTGCTATGAGGGGGAAAAATGCCAGGAGGGACGCCTTGGACAAATTCCTACTCGACGAGCGGCTTGCGCGCGACAGCGATTTGCTGGTCCATCTCGGCCTTTGCGAACTGCGGCTGATCAATGACAGCCGCTGGCCCTGGCTGGTGCTGGTGCCGAAGCGCCCGGGCGTCTCCGAGGTCTTCGATCTGACCCCGCTCGACCAGGCCGTCCTGACCTTCGAGCAGAACACGGTGGCAGCCGCGCTCAAATCCGCGACCGGAGCGACCAAGATCAATGTCGCGGCGATCGGCAACATCGTCCGCCAATTGCATGTCCATGTCATCGCCCGCAAGGAGGGCGATGCCAACTGGCCGGGCCCCGTCTGGGGCCATGGAACGGCCGTGCCCTATGGCGAGGACGAACGACGGACCTTCCAGCAGAAGATACTCGAAGCCATTCACTCATGAAAAAATCGATATTCGACTTCGACGGCCCGCATCCCGAGCCGAGCGACCTGACCGCCTTTTCCCGCAATGCCCTTGCCCGCGACAGCGAGCATCGAGACGAGACGTCGCTGGAAAAGGCGCTAGCGGTGGAAGGCACTCATATCCTCGCCTTTTGCGATGCAAAGCTCGTGTTGAAGCACGACGGCCAGGTGCTAGACCCGCTCTTTGCTCCTTACGAGCTTGCGGAACTGGCACCCGATTTCGACAATGCCGTCCTGCTCGGTTTCCAGCCGACCGGGGAACCGCGGATCGCCGTTCCGGTCCAGTGCCCCGCCGAGGATCTGGCGAGCCACTACAAGCCTGCCGATGCGCGTGCCCTGTTTCGCGATCGGCTGATCGGCGAGGACCTGGTGGGTGAGGCGGCCCAGGCGCTCAGCCTGTTGCGGTGGAACGCCGACAATCGTTTTTGCGGCCGCTGCGGGTCCGCGATGGAAAGCCGTATCGGCGGCTATAAACGCGCCTGCACGTCCTGTGCTCACGAGATCTTCCCCCGCACCGATCCGGTGGCGATCATGCTGGCGATCGACGAGAAGCACGACCGTTGCCTGCTTGGCCGCAATCATCGTTTCCCCGAGGGCATGTATTCTAGCCTCGCCGGCTTCGTCGAACCGGGCGAGACGATCGAAAATGCCGTTCGTCGCGAAACGCGCGAGGAATCGCGCATCGAGATCGGTCGGGTGCGTTATCACGCCTCGCAGCCCTGGCCGATGCCGCACCAGTTGATGATCGGCTGCTATGCCGAGGCGCTCTCGTTCGACGTCCAGGCGGATGCCGCCGAGTTGGCCGATTGCCGCTGGTTCGGCCGTGCGGAGATTGCCGAACTGATCGAGCAGGGCCCGGTCAACGGGTTGAGCCTGCCGATCGAGGGGACGATCGCCCGGCGGCTGATCGTCGATTGGCTCGACTGGAAACGCTGAGGCCCTGAGCCTCAGCCACCGAGCTTGCCGCGCATCGGATGTCCCTTGTAGACGCCGAGGATGCGAACCTTTTCGGAAAAGAACCGGAGCTCTTCCAGCGCGCGCCGTACGGGCGCGTCCTCCGGATGGCCCTCGATGTCGGCATAGAACTGGGTTGCCACGAACTTGCCGCCTATCTGGTAGCTCTCGAGCTTCGTCATGTTGATGCCGTTGGTGGCAAAGCCGCCCATCGCCTTGTAGAGGGCGGCGGGAATGTTGCGGACATTGAAGACGAAGGTGGTGACGATCAGCTCGTCTGGGCTCAGGCGCTGGGCGATCGATTCTTCCCGCGACAGGACGACGAAGCGGGTCACGTTGTTCTCGGTGTCCTCGACATTCTCGGCGACGATGTCGAGACCGTAGAGATCCGCCGCAAGGCGCGGCGCAAGCGCGCCCATCGTCCGGTCGCCACGCTCGGCGACGAGCTTGGCAGCCCCCGCCGTGTCGCCCGCCACCACCGGTTTCCAGCCATTGGCCCGCATAATCTTGCGGCACTGGCCGAGCGCATGGATATGGCTGTGCACCGTGCGGATCTCGTCAATCGACACGCCCGGCAGCACCATCAGCTGGAAGCGGATCGGCATGAAATACTCGCCGATGATATGCAGCCGCGATTCCGGCAGCAGGTAGTGAATGTCTGCGACGCGCCCGGCAATGGTGTTTTCGATCGGGATCATCGCGAGATCCGCCTCGCCATTCTCCACCGCCACGAAGGCATCTTCGAAGGTCGGGCAGGGGAGCGGCTCCATCTGCGGGAACATGTCGCGGCACGCCATGTCGGAATTGGCGCCGAACTCGCCCTGGAAGGCGATCCTGTTGGTTCTGGTCGTCATCGGATATCCGTTCTTCACTGGGCCTTGCGGCTGAGGATGTGCCGTGCTTTTTCGAGGTCGGCGGGCGTGTCGACGCCAAGCGGCACCGAATTGACGATCTCGACGTCGATGCGCATCCCGGCCTCAAGCGCCCGAAGCTGCTCCAGCGATTCGCGCTTTTCCAGCGGCGAGGGCTGAAGGGCGACGAAGCGTTCGAGCGCGGCGCGGCGATAGGCGTAAAGACCGATATGGTGATAGAGCGGCCCTTGGCCATGCGGGGCGGTCGTGCGGGTGAAATAGAGCGCCCGCAGCCGCGTGTCGGAAAGCGGTGATCCGACCACCTTCACGACGTTCGGATTGGTCTTTTCCTCCTCGTCGGTGATCTCGACGGTCAGTGTCGCGATGTCGACGGAAGGATCCTCCAGCGGCCTCAGCGCGGCGCGGATGGTCTCCGGTTCGATCGTCGGCAGGTCGCCCTGGACGTTGATGACTGTCTCGACGACGCCATCCGGATCGGCCTTGGTCAGCGCCTCGTGGATGCGGTCCGAGCCGGACTGGTGATCGGCGCGCGTCATGACAACCTCGAAGCCCGCGGCCTCGACCGCCTCGAACACCCGGGCGTCGTCAACGGCGACAATGATCCGCCCGACATTCGCCTCGCGCGCCCGCATGGCAACCTGCACGATCATCGGAAGGCCGCAGATGTCGGCAAGGGGCTTGCCGGGCAGACGGGTCGAGGCCATGCGCGCCGGGATCAGCACGAGGGTCTTGCCCAATTCGTCTTTATTCATGGTCAGCCCCTTCAAATCACGCAGGAAAAGTGTCAAAAAGTCCCGAATTGGGGATCACAATCGTGTTGCAACTGTCAAGCAAAAGACATAGGTTCCGCGCGATTTCAAGATCGTCCGGTTGCTGATCCGCCGGCTGCATGGGAGCGTTTGCAGATGAACTCATATGTGAACATGGGCGTTGGTGCTCTTCTTGGCACCGTTTTCGTCCTGATGACGGTATCCATCACGTCGGAAGGCATTTTCCACGCGGAGGTTCCGGAGAAGGAAGGCTACGCCATCGTCGCCGAGGCTGCATCCGAAGGCGAAGCCGGTGCTGATACAGCCGCTGCCGCAGAGACGCCGATTGCCACGCTCCTGGCAAGCGCCGACGCTGCTGCCGGCGAAGCAGTCTTCAAGAAGTGCGTGAGCTGTCACACCGCCGATAAGGGTGGCGCCAACAAGGTTGGCCCGAACCTTTTCGGCATTGTCGAGCGTCCGGTCGCATCGCATGAAGGTTTCGGCTATTCGGCCCCGATGACAGAGTTTTCGCAGGGTGGCGCGGTCACCTGGACCTATGACAATCTGAGCCACTTCCTGGCTGCCCCGAAGAAGTTCATCCCCGGCACCGCCATGGGCTTCGCAGGTCTGAAGAAGGAAGACGAACGCGCCAATCTGATTGCCTATCTGCGTACGCTGGCCGATACGCCGGTAGCGCTGCCTGCTGCGGATGCCGCCGCTGCGCCGGCCGAGGCCGCACCTGCACCGGCCGATGCAGCAGCGACCGAAGCGGCCCCTGCTGCTCCCGCTGCGGATGCCGCTCCTGCTGAAGCTGCTCCGGCACCGGCTGCCACCGACGCGGCGCCTGCGACGGATGCCGCTCCGGCACCGGCTGCCAACAACTGAGTTCCAGCCTTTAAAGATTGAATTGAGGACTATGCCCGGCTTTGCCGGGCATTTTTCGTTCTGGCCCCCGTGGGTGGGGGCGGCTTACTGCAGCATCCAGGCCCAAAGCGTGACGCTCAATACGCCGACCGCTGTGGATAGCGAGATCGCCGAGGCGGCGAGCCCGTGTCCCACACCGAAGCGGTTGGCGATCAGCCAGGCGTTGATGCCGGTGGGAACCGAAGAGGTGAGCACCAGGGCGGCGGTCCAATCGGCGCTCAAGCCGAGAAGCCTGCATGCGAGCCAGACGCAGCCGGGCATCAGCAAGAGCTTCAGCGCGGCAATGACGGCGGCGATCCGGACATTGCCGTGGATTCCATATTTGTTGAGCGCCATGCCCAGCGAAATCAGGGCAGCCGGCGCCGCCATGGCGGTGATCTGGTCGACGACGCTCGCCAAGACGCCGGGAAGCGCAAGTCCGCTCACATGCATGATGAGGCCCGCCGCAAGGCCGATCACCAGCGGATTGCGGAGGAGATTGGTAGCCACCTGCCGAAGCACATTGAGCACCCCGCGGGCCTGACCGCCGTTGACCTTGTGCTCGGCGCGCTCCATCAGCACCGTACCGATGACCATCATCAGCGGCAGGTGCACGGCAAGCAGGATCGACACGGCGACGATGCCGTCGCTTCCGACGGTCCGCTCCACCAGCGGCAGGCCGATGAAGATGTTGTTAGCGAAGGCCGACGACACCCCAGCCAGCACACCGACCCGAGCATCGCGGCCAAAGATCCTGGTCGCCAGGATGTGTCCGACCGCCCAGGTGATCGCGACGCCGGAAAAATAGGCGATCCACAGGCGGAACGGCGATGCTCCGTGGAAATCGGCCTGGGAGATCGTCCGGAAGAGGAGGACCGGCACTGCGACCTTGAATACAAACTCGCCGAGACCGTCGCCAATGTCGGCATTCAGCACCCTGGTCTTCACCAGTCCCCAGCCGAACAGGATAAGGATGAAGATCGGAAAGACGTCCTGGGCAATGGCATACATGTGCGAAATGGCTCTCGGGAGCAAGCGTTGGGGACCAAGCCTTACCGCGATGCCTGGCGGGCGGCCAGTGCGTTTTGATTATTGTTAGTACGGCCCGCAAACGAAAGAAGCGGGGCTTCCCCCGCTTTCCCTGCTCGATCCCGTCGAGCCCAGAATTCACATCGCCAGTACATCCGTGGTCGATGCGATCCTGGAAAGGGACAAATCATGTCCCGAGCGGACGGCGTTGCGTGTGAGGCGCTCATGCCGTCGTCACTTGAGGCTTGTCTAATCGGTCTGCGTGACAACGGAATGACGTCTACGCATTTCCTCCTAGGCTGCAGGTTTTCGCTTTTCTGCTGAGGAAAAACAGCTATGACCGAGGCAGCCCAAACTATTGGAGATCCGGGATTCATGAGCAGGTTCGATGTTCTCACAGTCGGCAATGCCATCGTCGACATCCTCTCGCGTTGCGAGGATGACTTTCTCGTCGACAATGGCATCACCAAGGGCGCGATGAACCTGATCGACGCCGAGCGCGCCGAAAAGCTCTACGCCCTGATGGGTCCGGCGGTGGAAGCGTCGGGCGGCAGCGCCGGTAACACGGCTGCCGGCATCGCCAGCCTCGGCGGCAAGGCGGCCTATTTCGGCAAGGTTGCCGAGGATCAACTGGGCAAGATCTTCGCCCACGACATCCGCGCCCAGGGCGTGCATTACGAAACGAAGCCGGAAGGCACTTTTCCGCCGACCGCGCGCAGCATGATCTTCGTCACCGACGATGGCGAGCGCTCGATGAACACCTATCTCGGCGCCTGCGTCGAGTTCGGCCCCGAAGACGTCGAGCCGGAGGTCGTCGCACAGTCAAAGGTGACCTATTTCGAAGGCTATCTCTGGGATCCGCCGCGCGCCAAGCAGGCCATCCTCGACTGTGCCCGCATCGCCCACGAGAACGGACGTGAGATGTCGATGACCTTGTCCGACAGCTTCTGCGTCGGTCGCTATCGCGACGAGTTCCTCGACCTGATGCGCTCGGGCACGGTCGATATCGTCTTCTCGAACAAGCAGGAAGCTCTCGCCCTTTACGAGACGGAGGATTTCGATCTCGCGCTGGAGAGGATGGCCAGGGATTGCAAGCTCGCGGCCGTGACGATGAGCGAAGAAGGGGCGGTGATCCTCAAGGGTGGCGAGCGCATCCGGGTCGAAGCGACCGTGATTGACAAGCTGGTTGACACGACGGGCGCCGGAGACCTGTTCGCGGCAGGCTTCCTGTTCGGCTATACCCAAGGTCGCTCGCTGTTCGATTGCGGACGCCTTGGCTGCCTCTCTGCCGGCATCGTCATCCAGCAGATCGGTCCGCGTCCGTTCGGCTCGCTGTCGGAGGCCGCCCGCGACGCCGGGCTTATTTGAACGCTTCGCCGGGATAGGCACCCCAGATTTCGGCCTGTGCGACCCAGCCCGTGACGCCCCCGGCTTCCGCCAGGCACCAGTTGCCGGTGCATTCCTCGAGCCGGACCACAACGCCCGGCTCGAGCTTGGCGACGGCCGGGGCGCTGGACTGGGAATCGGCGCGCAGGATGACGAAGACGTCATCGCCGCGCATCCACGGCGCGGCGACCGCCGTGCGCTCGCCGGACAACAGGGTCTGGCTCACCCACCCCTCGGTGCCGTCGGCATCGCGAATACGCCGCCAGTTTTCGTATTCCTGGATGATCTCGACCGGAAGGCCGGATTTGAGATACAGCCATGACACCGCATAGTCGGTGCTCGGGCCGATCCGCAGATTGACGCGCTTTGCCTTCAGGCTGACGAAACGCGGCAGCGGCAGGCCGCTCGACCCCTTGGAGACGCCTTGGGCGTCGGCTGCCGGCCCGCCCATCGCGCAAAGCCCGAGGGCGATCCACGAAACGAGAGAGGCACGAAGCACGAAGTGACGCATGGCGGTTCCGATCGCTCAAAGATTTCAAGGGCTTCTTCGAGTTGCCGCCATCCGGTCAGCCGGTCTCGCCAGAAAACGGGCGCCGACCTGCGAGGTTTTGTTTGTCTTCGCTGACGGGTTTGGTAGAAAATGCCCTGAACGGGGAAATTATCCCCCGTCTTGGTTAACGACCTCTGAACAAGGTATCGATTCTTCCCATGACGAACAGGAAAAGACCCAAGGTCTACATCACCCGGAAATTGCCGGACGCCGTGGAGACCCGCATGCGCGAACTGTTCGAGGCGGAGCTCAATATCGACGACAAGCCGCGCACCCAGCCCGAACTCGTCGCGGCGGTGAAGACCGCGGACGTATTGGTGCCGACGGTGACCGATCGCATCGACGCGGCCCTGATCGAGCGGGCGGGGCCACAGCTGAAGCTGATCGCCAGCTTTTCCAACGGCATCGACCACATCGACGTCGATGCCGCCGCCAGAAAGGGCATCACGGTCACCAACACGCCGAATGTGCTGACCGAAGACACCGCCGACATGACCATGGCGCTCATTCTGGCCGTGCCGCGACGTCTGGTCGAAGGGGCGCGGATCCTGATGGACAAACCTGGCGAATGGACGGGCTGGTCGCCGACCTGGATGCTCGGTCGGCGCATCTGGGGCAAGCGCATCGGCATCATCGGCATGGGCCGCATCGGCACGGCCGTCGCCCGCCGCGCCAAGGCCTTCGGCCTGTCGATCCACTACCACAACCGCAAGCGGGTCAATCCGGCGACCGAGGATGAACTGGAAGCGACCTACTGGGACAGCCTCGACCAGATGCTCGCCCGCGTCGACATCGTCTCGGTCAACTGCCCGTCGACGCCGGCCACCTTCCATCTCCTGTCGGCACGGCGTCTCGCGCTGATGCAGCCGAACAGCTACATCGTCAACACCGCGCGCGGCGACATCATCGACGAGGACGCATTGATCCAGAGTTTGCGCGAAGGGCGGATCGCCGGCGCGGGCCTCGACGTGTTCGAAAAGGAGCCGGCGGTCAATCCGAAACTGGTCAAGTTGGCCAACGAGGGTAAGGTCGTGCTCCTGCCGCATACCGGCTCGGCGACCATCGAGGGGCGCATCGACATGGGCGACAAGGTGATCATCAACATCCGCACCTATTTCGACGGCCATCGTCCGCCGAACCGCGTGCTGCCCGGCCGCAACTGAACACGCTCCGTCAGGCGAGCGACTTGCGCATCTCGATCGAGGTGGTTCGATCATAGCCGGCATGACGGTTTTCCGCGGTCTTGGCAAAGCCCCAGGCGGCAAAGAGCCGGTGGTTCTCGGCGAGTTCGACGCGGGTCTCCAGCCGGAGACTGGAAAGCCCGAGTTGCCGGGCGGTTGCTTCGGCGCGCTCGAGCAGCAACCGGCCTGCGCCCTTGCCTTGCGCCGAGGGATGGACGGCGAGCTTGCCGATATAGAGGGCCGTCGCCTCCGGCTTGAGGAAGACGCAGCCGATCAATCCTTCATTGTCGATCGCGGCAAAGGCCAGTTCCTGCGCGGCCTTTTGCCGCAGTGAGGACGGCGTCAGCCCGTGGGCGGAGGAGGGCGGGTCTATCCGCCCGTCCATGAAGGCGAAGGCCGCGAGGATCAGTTCGTGCAGTTCCGCGTAGCGGTCGAAGTCTGCACCGATGCGCACGATCTCGGTCTTCATGGCGAAGGCGCAGTCTTGCGCCGCCGATAGCGGATCGTGTCGAACCGCGCCGACAGCGCGTCGTAGAGCAGCAGGCGGCCCACGAGGGGCTCGCCGATCCCGGTGATCAGCTTGATCGCCTCCATTGCCATCAGCGTGCCGATCACCCCTGTCAGGGCACCGACGATGCCGGCCTCGGCGCAGGCCGGCACCAGCCCGGCCGGCGGCTGTTGGGGGAAGAGGTCGCGATAACCCGGATTGGGTTCTCCTTCGGCATTCGCCTCATAGGGCTTCAGCACGGTCAGCGAACCGTCGAACCGACCCACGGCGCCCGTCACAAGCGGGATCTGCCGCGCTTCGGCGGCATCGGCGGCCGCATAGCGCGTGTCGAAATTGTCGGAACCGTCGATCAGCAGGTCGAAGCCGCCGAGATGCGTCGCGGCGAACGCACCGTCGAAACGCGCCTCGAAACGCCGCACCCGGACATGGGGATTGAGGCGGGCAATTGAGCGCGCGGCGCTCTCCGTCTTCTCCTCGCCGATCGTGCCGCTGTCGTGGATCACCTGGCGCTGGAGGTTGGAGAGCGAGACATGATCGTCGTCGGCAATGCCGAGCGTGCCGACGCCGGCGGCGGCAAGATACAACAGGGCAGGCGCCCCCAGTCCGCCGGCACCGATCACCATGACACGGGCGGCCTTGAGTTTCTGCTGGCCTTGTCCGCCGATCTCGGGGAGCAGGATATGCCGGTGATAGCGGGAGATTTCGTCGGGGCTGAGCGGATCCATGAAAGCAATGATCGCACGGTTGGCGCGCTTGGGGAAGGCGGTGAAGGCCGTCAGGCGGAGAGCACGCTGTCGCGGACCGTGACGAACTGGGCACGCTCGCCGAGCGCCGAGAACATCGCCCGGTCCGTGCCGGTCATGAAGGCCTGGCCGCCCAGCGCGTCGATGCGGTCGAACAAGGCTGCGCGCCGACCCTCGTCGAAATGGGCGGCGATCTCGTCGAGCAGGAGGATGGGCGCGTGGCCGGTCATGGTCGCGACCAGGCGCGCATGGGCAAGCACCAGGCCGACAAGCAAGGCCTTCTGCTCGCCGGTCGAACAGCGTTCCGCCTCGATGTCCTTGTCGGCATGGCGGACCAGAAGATCGGCGCGGTGCGGACCTTCCAGCGTCCGGCCGGCGGCCGCGTCGCGATAGCGGCCAGTGGCAAGCGCCGCGAGATATCTGTCCTCGATCTCGATCGCCGGTGCTTCACCTTCCTCATCGAGGAAGCCGCTGAGGGCGAGTTGCGCCGAAGGGAAGCTCGAATCGTCCTGCCGGGCGGTCAGGCCGGCCAGCAGCCCGAGCATTTCCCGGCGCGCGAGCATCATCGCCACGCCGAGCCCGGCCATCTGCTGTTCGATGCCGGTGAGCCAGGCCGGATCGAACCGCCCTTCCGACAGCAGCTTGTTGCGGCTGCGCATGGCCCGTTCAAAGTCGCTGGCGCGGCGGCCGTGTGCCGGATCGAGGGACAGGACCAGCCGGTCGAGGAACCGGCGGCGTTCCGAGGCGGAGCCGGTGAACAGGCCGTCCATGGCGGGTGTCAGCCAGAGGATGCGCAAGTGGTCGGTCAACTCGTCGACCGATCTGGCCGGCGTTCCGTTGATGCGCAGTCGCCGAACCACGCTCTCGCCTTCGCCCTCCGAGCCCGTGCCGATCTCGACCTCGCCCTCGATGCCGTCGACCTCGGCGAAGACCGAAAAGCCGCCCGGTGCGCCAACGCGCGCGACATCCGCCAGCACCGCCCGGCGCAGGCCCCGGCCGGGCGACAGGAAGGATACGGCTTCCATCAGGTTGGTCTTGCCGGCGCCATTCTCCCCCGTCAGCACGACGTGCCGCCCGTCGAGCGCAAGGGCCGCGGTCGCATAGTTGCGGAAATCCGTGAGCTTCAGCCGGTGGATCGAGGTCTTGTGCGTCATGATGGTCCGGGTTCGGTCTATCCCTGAGCTAGGCTGAAAGGCCGTCGATGGCAAGGCGGGCGCGGGCTTTTCCCGGACAAGGCACGGAACGATCGGCAGGGCGCGGACGTTCCGACGCATGGACCATCGTGCGGCATGGGTGTATTGGGTCGTTTCGCCGGGGGGATAGCAGGGACAGGCACATGAATACCGATCGAGACGAACTGACACCGGAAGAGGCGCGCCGCGATCATTGGGAAATGCTGCGTTTCCTCGGTACCAACGCACTGTTCGGCGCGGGTCTCGGCCTTGCCGTCGCCGTCTTGCTGATCTGGCTGGATATTGGCGGGCTCGGCAGCCATCTCGGGCACAGCCGCAACCCCTATCTGCCCGCGGCGATGATCGCCATTCCGCTGGCGCTCACCTTTGCCGCGGCGGTGACCGCATCGGCCATCATGCTGATGCCCTACAAGAAAAAGAAGCAGCGCTAGCCCCGGGGAACTCATCCGCCGGTTGACCGGGCGGCGGACATCCGCCAGAACCGCCTTTGACCAACAAAGGGAGCAGATTATGGCCGACCCGGAAGACCGCATCTTGCGGCTGGAAGAAACGGTGGCGCATCAGGCCCGGGTCATCGAGGAACTCTCCGACCAGATCACGGAACAGTGGAAGGTGGTCGAGCAGACCCGCGCCAAGCTTGATCGGTTGACCGAGCGCTTCCTGTCGCTCGAGGAGCAGGGGCTAGAAGCGCCCGCCATCACCCGGCCACCTCACTACTGAAAGCCTGTTTCTGCACGGCGACACCGTCCACCACGGCCGAGACGATCTGCTCGATTTCCTCTCGGGCGACGTCCAGCCGGCTGGTGAGCAGCCTGTTCCAGGCGAAGCTGGAGAAGAGTTCGATCAACAGCGCCGGATCGATGTCCACCCGAACCTCGCCGCGCGCCTGTCCGCGTTTCAGGATGGCGCCGCTCTGCCGGCATCTGGATATGGCATAGGCCTGCAGGGCCTCCAACGCGCCGGGATCGCTCTGCGCTTCGGCGATGATGGAGCGGAAGATCGCCCCTCCGCCATCACGCCAGAAACCGAGCAGGCCTGCGAGGAACAGCGAGAGATCCTTGCGAATATCCCCGGTGTCAGGATGGGGAACGCCGTCCTTCTGGCGATGGTAGACGTCGAGCAGCAGCGCGGCTCTGGACGGCCACCAGCGGTAGATCGTCGGCTTCCCCGCCTTGGCCCGCCGCGCGACCGCCTCGATCGAAAATGCGGACAGGCCGCCTTCGAGCAGGATGTCCTGCGCGGCCTTGAGAATGGCCTCCTCGCTCGCCGGATTGCGCTGCGAGCCGATCGAGGTGCGCCGGTTCTCCGCCTGTTTCGTCATTGTCACGCTGCCTCCGATTTTCTCATTGCCATAGCATGGTTTCCTATTGAACGAAACGATCCGTTCCTATATAGAACGAAACGTATCGTTCTTATGGAGAAGCAGATGTCCGATATTTCCGCCACCCGTCCCGTCCCCTCCAAGCTCCGCCTGTCCATCCTGATGCTGGCGGCCGTCTACCCCTTCGTCACGGCCATCCTCTATGTGCTGATGCCGCTGACCGATGGCTGGCCGCTGTGGGAGCGAACAGCCATCCTGGCCCCCGTCATGGTCTTCAGCATCGTCTACGGGATCGCGCCGACCATTCAGCGCCGGTTCGCCTGGTTCATCCTTCGCCAACCTCGCCCGGCGGTCGCCTGAGGTCGGAGCGCAAAAAAGAAGCGAGCCGGAGAGGTCTCCGGCTCGCTTGAAGTCTCGCCAAAACTGACTGATCCGCTCAGTCGCTCAGCGTATCGAAGAAGTCCTTCATCCGGGCGAAGAAGCCCGTCGATTCCGGATTGTTCTCCTTCGACGACAACTGCTCGAACTCCTGCAGCAGTTCCCGCTGCCGCTTGGTCAGCTTCTGCGGCGTCTCGATCTGGATCTGGATATAAAGGTCGCCCGTCTGCGTCGAACGCAGAACCGGCATGCCCTTGCCCTTCAGGCGGAACTGCTTGCCGGGCTGGGTGCCTTCCGGGACGGTGACGCGCGACTTGGCACCGTCGAGCGTCACCACGTCGAACGTGCCGCCAAGGGCGGCCGTCGTCATCGAGATCGGCACGGTACAATAGAGATCCGCCCCGTCACGCTGGAAGAACTCGTGCGGCTTGACCGACAGGAAGATATAGAGATCGCCCGCCGGACCGCCCCTGAGGCCGGCCTCGCCCTCGCCCTGAAGGCGGATGCGGGTGCCGTCCTCGATGCCGGCGGGGATGTTGACCGACAGGGACCGCTCTTCCGTAACCCGGCCCTGTCCATGGCACTTGCCACAGGGGTCGGAGATGGTCTGGCCACGGCCGTGGCAGGTCGGACAGGTCCGCTCGATCGAGAAGAAGCCTTGCGCCGCGCGGATGCGGCCCGTTCCCTGGCACGTGGCGCAGGTCGTCGGCTGGGTTCCCGGCTTGGCCCCGGTCCCGGTGCAGACCTCGCAGGTGATCGAGGTCGGAACCCTGATCTGCGCGGTCTTGCCGGTGAAGGATTCCTCGAGCGAGATTTCCATGTTGTAGCGCAGGTCGGCACCGCGTTCGCGACCACCGGTCGAGCGGGCCCGGCCGCCACGCCCGCCGCCCATCATCTCGCCGAATATGTCCTCGAAAATATCGGAGAAACCACCACCGGCAAAACCGCCGCCGCCCGGATGGAAGCCGGCGCCGCCGCCCTGCTCGAAGGCGGCATGGCCGAAACGGTCATAGGCGGCACGTTTTTGCGGGTCCTTGAGCGTCTCATAGGCCTCGTTGAGTTCCTTGAACTTCTTCTCGGCCTCGGCGTCGCCCGGATTCTTGTCCGGATGGAATTTCATCGCCAGCTTGCGAAAGGCGCTCTTCAGCTCCTTCTCGTCAGCGGTCTTGGTGACCCCGAGGGTCTCGTAGAAATCTGCTTTTGCCATGGTCTTACAAAGCTCTCAAAGCTTTCTCCACGCTCGTGTGGCTGCCAGTTCTCTTGCCGGCCTGCTTCTCGCAGCCGGCCATGTCCTTCTGGAAGTCAGACGCCGCGGCGCGTGCATCTTCGATCAGCATGCGGCGGGGCTCGCCCTTGTTGGCCAGTCCGTCAGCCACCGACACGGCGAGAAAGGCCAGGGAATGGGCCGCCAGGTCGCAGGACGTCACGGTCCCGCCATCCTCGCGGCGCTTCAACGCCGCCTCTATGATCCGGCCGAGTTCCGTGCCTGTCCTGGAGAGTAGCCGGCTGTCGCCCGCGCCGATCGCCTTGGCGATGGTGGCCTCGGCGGCGCTCACCTTGCGAAAGACCGCTTCCATTTGGCCATCGTCCTGCGCCGAAACGGCGCTCGCACACAGGGCCAATGAAAATGCGGCTGGCCCGAAGGCCAGCCTCTTGAAGGTAAAGCGTCGCTCAGGCCGCTGCATCAGGCCGACTTCTTTGCGTCGTCGTCCTTGACTTCCTCGTAGTCGGCATCGACGACATCGTCGTCCTTGCCGCCTTCGGAGGCGCCTGCGCCTTCCTCGGCCTGCTGGGCTTCATAGATCGCCTGGCCAAGCTTCATGGAAGTCTCCATGAGGGTCTGGGTCTTGGCCTGGATATCCTCGGCGTTAGGCTCGGAAGCTTCGATCGCGCCCTTGAGCGCGGCGATCGCATCCTCGATGGCCTTGCGATCGGTCTCCGAAACCTTGTCGCCATACTCCTTGAGAGACTTTTCCGTCGAATGGACGAGGCTCTCGGCATGGTTCCGGGCTTCGACGCCGGCACGACGCTTCTTGTCTTCCTCGGCATGGGCCTCGGCGTCCTTCACCATCTTCTCGATGTCGGCGTCGGACAGGCCGCCCGAGGCCTGGATGCGGATCTGCTGTTCCTTGCCGGTGCCCTTGTCCTTGGCCGAAACCTGGACGATGCCGTTGGCGTCGATGTCGAAGGTCACTTCGATCTGCGGGACGCCACGCGGAGCCGGCGGCAGGCCGACGAGGTCGAACTGGCCGAGCAGCTTGTTGTCGGCCGCCATTTCGCGTTCGCCCTGCGAAACGCGGATGGTCACCGCATTCTGGTTGTCTTCGGCGGTCGAGAAGGTCTGGCTCTTCTTCGTCGGGATCGTCGTGTTGCGATCGATCAGACGGGTGAAGACGCCACCGAGGGTCTCGATGCCGAGCGACAGCGGGGTCACGTCGAGCAGCAGGACGTCCTTGACGTCGCCCTGCAGAACGCCGGCCTGGATCGCCGCGCCCATGGCGACGACTTCATCCGGGTTCACGCCCTTGTGCGGCTCCTTGCCGAACAGCTGCTTCACCACTTCCTGGACCTTCGGCATGCGGCTCATGCCGCCGACCAGAACCACTTCGTCGATCTCGGCGGCGGTCACGCCGGCATCCTTGAGAGCGGCCTTGCACGGCGCAACGGTCCGCTGGACGAGATCATCGACCAGGCTTTCGAACTTGGCGCGGGTCAGCTTCAACGTCAGGTGCTTCGGACCGGAAGCGTCCGCCGTGATGAACGGCAGGTTGATCTCGGTCTGCTGCGAGGACGACAGTTCGATCTTGGCCTTTTCAGCAGCCTCCTTGAGGCGCTGCAGGGCAAGCTTGTCGTTCTTCAGGTCGATGCCCTGGTCCTTCTTGAACTCGGCTGCGAGATATTCGACCAGACGCATGTCGAAGTCTTCACCACCGAGGAAGGTATCGCCATTGGTCGACTTCACTTCGAAGACGCCGTCACCGATCTCAAGAACCGAAATATCGAAGGTGCCGCCGCCAAGGTCGTAGACGGCGATGGTCTTGCCGTCCTTCTTGTCGAGACCATAGGCAAGCGCTGCAGCCGTCGGCTCGTTGATGATGCGCAGGACTTCGAGACCAGCGATGCGGCCGGCATCCTTGGTTGCCTGGCGCTGCGCGTCGTTGAAGTAGGCGGGAACGGTGATGACTGCCTTTTCGACCTTCTCGCCGAGATAGGCTTCTGCCGTTTCCTTCATCTTCTGAAGGATCATGGCGGAGATTTGTGCCGGAGAATAGGCCTTGCCCTGGGCTTCGACCCATGCGTCGCCATTGTCGCCCTTGACGATGGGGAAGGGAACGAGACCCTTGTCCTTCTCGACGGTCGGGTCTTCATAACGGCGGCCGATCAGGCGCTTGACGGCAAAGAGGGTATTGGTCGGGTTGGTCACGGCCTGGCGCTTGGCCGGCTGGCCGACGAGGCGCTCGCCGTCGTCGGTGAAGGCAACCATCGACGGGGTCGTGCGCGCGCCTTCGGAATTCTCGATGACCTTCGCGTCCTTGCCGTCCATGACGGAAACGCAGGAATTGGTCGTTCCAAGGTCGATACCGATTACTTTAGCCATGTCATTCTCTCCTTGAAGCAGGCCGTCGGAACCCCCGAAAGGCATTCCCCTGACGGCCCCTCGACGTGGATGGTCTGGGATCTCGCAGCCTTGGCTGCGGTTATGTCGCGTATATAAGAAGCGGTTTTTCTGACTGCAAGGCTGGAAACGGGGCGTAATCCTGTAAAAAGAACAGATTGGCGCCGATTGCCCGGCCTTTTTGCGGCCCGAAAATTGCTGCGAACTCGGCTAGACCGATAGCGGTCAAGCCTTGTGCCGGGCTGCATGCGAAAAGATGGTTCCTGCCACGCGCCGAAACAAGACGTCTGGGCTCATTGCCCCATGATGATGTCCAGAAGGGTCGTGCGACGGCTCGCCGGCTGGACCGGTGATGGAGTGCCGACATCGGCTGGCGGAACAGGTCCGCCCGCCCCCTGTTGATACGGATCGGCCTGCGGGATTTCCGCCGGCGGCCCGCCTGCCCGCGGGGCCTCCTCTTGCCGGACGGCGGGCGCGTTGGGCGCAGCCGGATAGCGCTCTTCTCCGCCGGAAAAAACGTCCGAAAGGATGGTGCCGATCGTCATCGGTTGCGCCTGCGGCTCGACATAGTCTTCGCCGGCGAGAGGTACGGGCGTCAGGCCTGCATGGGCGGCCGTCATGAAATCGTGCCATGCCTTGGCGGGAAGCCCGCCGCCCGTCACCTTCTTCATCGACTGGCCGTCGTCATTGCCGAACCATACGCCGGTCGTCAGGTTGCTGGTATAGCCGACGAACAGCGCGTCGCGGAAGGACTGGGTCGTGCCGGACTTGCCCGCTGCTTCCCAGCCGTCGAGACGGGCCTTCTTGCCGGTGCCGTCGGTGATGACGCCCTTCAGCATGCGGTTCATGGCGGCGACCACGGGTTCGCCGAGCACGCGGGGCGGTTCGGCATAGTCGTTCTCATAGAGCACCTTGCCTTCGGCGGTGGAGATGCGACGGATGATGTGCGGCGTCGCCTTGTAGCCGCCGTTCATGAAGGGCGCATAGGCGGCCGTCAGCTCGAGCAGCGACACTTCCGACGTGCCGAGCGCGATCGAGGCATTGGATTGCAGCTCCGATTCGATGCCGAGCCGGTGGGCAAGCTTGATGACATGGTCCGGACCCACCTCCATCACCAGCTGCGCGGCAATGGTGTTCAGCGAATTGGCCAGCGCATGGGAAATGGTGACAGGCCCGCGATATTTTTCGTCATAGTTCTCCGGAGTCCAGTTTCCGATCCTGACAGGTGCGTCATTGCGGGTGGATTCGGGGCGCACGCCCGTTTCCAGCGCCGCGGCGTAGACGAACGGCTTGAAGGCCGAGCCCGGCTGGCGCCTGGCCTTTACCGCGCGGTTGAACTGGCTCTCGGCATAGTCCTTGCCGCCGACCAGGGCGCGGATCGCCCCCGTGCCGTCGATCGATACGAGCGCGGCCTGTGAGGCCTTGAGCTTGTCACCCTCGGCCTCGAGGCTTTCGACGATCACGGCCTCGGCCTTCTTCTCGAGGGTCATGTCGATCGTTGTCTCGACGACGAGATCCTCGCTGATCGTGCCGATGAGGCGCTTGGTTTCGTCGAGCACCATGTCGGCCACGTATTGGCCGGCACCGGTCCAGTAGCGCTTGGCCGTGGTCGGGGTCTGCGACATCGCCGTCTTGGTCTCGTCGTCGGAGATGAAGCCTTCCTCGCGCATGGCGCCGAGAACGACCTGCGCGCGCGCTTCGGCGGCTTCAGGGTCGCGTGCCGGGGAAAGGCGCGACGGAGCCTTCAGCAGGCCGGCCAGCAGTGCGGCCTCGCCGAGGTTCACATCGCGGGCCGACTTGGAGAAATAGCGCCGCGATGCCGCCTCCACGCCATAGGCGTTCGAGCCGAAATAGACGCGGTTGAGATACATCGCCAGGATCTGGTCCTTGGTGAACTTGTGTTCGAGCCAGAAGGACAGGAGCACTTCCTGGATCTTGCGTTCGATCGTGCGTTCGGGTGAGAGGAACAGGTTCTTCGCCAGCTGCTGCGTCAGCGTCGACCCGCCCTGCACCGTACGGCCGCTGGCCAGGTTGGTCACCACCGCGCGGGCAAGCCCGAGTGGATCCACGCCGAAATGCGAATAGAAGCGCCTGTCCTCGATGGCCATGACCGCCTGCGGTATGAACGGCGACATGTCTTCGAGCGCCAGCGCCTCGCCGCCGGTCGCGCCGCGATTGGCGATGACGGTTCCCTCGACGGAGACGACCTTGAGGTTGGGTGGACGCTCGGGGATCGACCAGGAACTGGCGCTCGGCATGCGCGCGCCGTAATACATGACGATCCCGCCGACGCCGATCGCGCCCCAGATGCCGAGCACGATGCACCAGTAGATCAGCCGGCCGAGCAGGCCGGACAAACCGCTAGAACTGCGCTTCGTCTTGCCCCTGCCGCGGCCCGACGAGCGCGACTTGGGCGCGGCCTTTGCCGTCTTGCCGGTCTTTGCCTTGGTGCCCCGGCCCGTGCGCTTGCCGCCGATCCGGTCGCCGGCATCGACGCGAAGCTCGTCACCGCGCTCGTCCTCCTCCTCGAAGGTCGGCTCGACGCGTTCACGGGATTTGCCTCTGCTTGCCATGGCCGGCGATCTTGCTCCAGAAACCTGTGCGCCAGCGTCCTTGGCCTTTGCCGTGACGCGCTTTGCGCTGTGTGTTGCAGCCGCATGACAAGCAGGAAGGCGCGGCCGGAGGATTGGAGTCTAAATGCGGCTATTTAAGGGGGGGTTAACACGCGGTAAACATTCCCCTGTCGCGCCGTTCCTTCGGCCCTGCGATGAGCCAGCGCGCTCCGGCGCGTGATGGATACCGTCCTACTGGCAGAGATCCGCCCACTCGGCATTGGTCAGTTCCGCCATGCGGCCGGGCGCAATGTGGACCGCCGAATTGGTGGCGCCGGCGGCGGGCACGACCTGGTCGAACGATTTCAGCGACACGTCGCAATAGACCTTGAGGGGTGAGGGCAGGCCGAACGGACAGACGCCGCCGACCGGATGGCTGGTGACCTCGACCACGTCTTCCGGCCCCAGCATGCGCGGCTTGACGCCGAAGCGGTCCTTGAACTTGCGATTGTCGAGTCGTCTGGTGCCGGCGGTCACCACCAGCACGACGTCGTCGCCGATCCTCAGGCAGATCGTCTTGGCGATCTGGTCCGGTTCGACGCCATGAGCTTCGGCGGCAAGCGTTACGGTCGCCGAACTCGCATCGGTGACGATGACGTCGATGTCGGGGGCTTTTTCGGCAAAGAAGGAACGGACGGACTGGAGGCTCATGGGCCTAATTTATCCGCAGCTGTCATCGACAGGCAAGCCTCGTCCGAGAAGACCCCTTGATAAGCAGGTCCGGGCTTCCCATTTGAGGTCCAACAAATGCTGCGGCCGCTACAAGATGGTTGCAGCGTTTCGGATCAGGAATGAGCGAGGCGTTAACCTTTCGTTAATCACTTCAGGTCATTCTAATGATCATGGGACGCGCGCCGATGCCGAGAGGCTGAGGCCAATGTCCGGAAATGCGCATTGCTCGTTTCCGCCCCTGACCACGGATGTACTGGCACGGGCGTCGAAACGGCAGAGGAAAGGTCGGGTAACTCCCGGCCTTTTTGCGTTTTTGCCCTCGCGGACCATCGGCCTCCCTGTGGGCCTCGAAGGCGAGGCGCGCTGCCACAAGGGACAGCGCGCTACTTCCTGGTCAGGCCGAAGCGAGTGCATCCAGGATGCGGATCCACGAGCGGATGCCCTTGTGGAACGAGTTCAGGTCGTACTTCTCGTTCGGCGAATGAATGCGGTCGTCGGTCAGGCCGAAACCGACCAGCAGCGAGTCCATGCCGAGCATCTTCTGGAAATCGCCGACGATCGGGATCGATCCGCCCATGCCGATGACGACGGCCGGCTTCGGCCATTCGTCGGAAAGCGCGTTCTTGGCCTTGGTCAGAACCGGCGAATCGTAGGACAACTGGATCGCCGGCGAGCCGCCATGCTCATGGAAATCGACCGAGCAGTCGGCCGGGATCTTCGAGCGGACATAGACGCGGAAGCTCTCGCGGATCTTCGCCGGGTCCTGGTCTCCGACCAGACGGAACGACACCTTGGCCGAGGCCTTGGCCGCAATCACCGTCTTGAAACCCTCGCCGGTATAGCCGCCGGTAATGCCGTTGACTTCCGCCGTCGGCCGCGCCCAGGTGAGCTCGAGCACCGAGCGGCCCTTTTCGCCCGAGGGCACAGACAAGCCCACTTCCCCAAGGAAGCCTTCCGCCGTGCGGCCGAGCGTTTCCCACGATGCCTTGATGTTGGCCGGCGTCTCCTCGACCCCGTCGTAGAAGCCGGCCAAGGTGATGCGGCCGGTTTCGTCATGCAGCCCGGCCAGGATGTCGACCAGGATGTGGATCGGGTTGGCGGCGGCACCGCCGAACAGGCCGGAATGCAGGTCGCGGTCGGCAGCCGTGATGGTGATTTCCTCGCCGACCAGGCCGCGCAGCGCAGCGGCGATCGCCGGCGTCTCGGTGTTCCACATGCTGGTGTCGCACACCAGTGCATAATCGGCCTTCAGCTCTTCGGCATTGGCCAGAAGGAAGGGCTTCAGGGACGGCGAGCCGGATTCTTCCTCGCCCTCGAACAGGATGGTGATCTCGATCGGCAGGCTGCCATGGACCGCCTTGTAGGCGCGGCAGGCTTCGACGAAGGTCAGCAATTGTCCCTTGTCGTCGGAAGTGCCGCGGCCGGTGATCACCTTGCGGCCGGGCTCGATTTCCTTGATTGCCGGGGCGAAGGGATCGTTTTCCCAAAGGTTCAGCGGATCGACCGGCTGGACGTCGTAGTGGCCGTAAAACAGGGCATGCGGCGCGTTTGCCGTCGCGCCGGCGTGATGGGCGACGACCATGGGGTGACCGGGTGTGTCGCGCACCGAAGCCGTAAAGCCGAGCGCGGTCAGTTCCTGAACCAGCCACTCGGCGGCCTTGCGGCACTCTGCCTTGTAGGCCGGATCGGTCGAGATCGAGCGGATACGGACGAGGTCGAACAGCCGGTCGAGGCTCTGCGGCAAGGCCTTGTCGGCGCTGGCAAGCACGGCGGAAATATCGGTCATGGCATTTATCCTGCAAATTTGAAAATCGGCGGGACGATAGACCAAAGGCTTTTGGGATTCGAGGCCGGTCGACATTAAATTTCGTCGTGGGGCGGAGGGTTTCCGCTCACAGCTTGCGGGCGTTGTCGACCGCCCAGCGGATATATTCGAGCATCAGCTCCTTCTCGAAGCGGCGAAATCCGGCAAACAACGCCTGGTCGGCCTCGTCAGCTGCGGAAAGCGCCTCGTCCTTCATGTCGCGTGCCTTGCCGGTGAGGTAAACGAGCTGGGCCCGGCGATCGGTCGGATGGGGGCGGCGCTCGATCAGGCCGTCGCGCTCCATGCGCGACAGCGTATTGGCCATGGTCGCCTGTTCGATGTCCACTCTGTCGAGGAGCTGCTTCTGGGTCAGCCCCTCTTCGTTCCACAGTTCTATCAGAATGGGCAGCTGGCCGGCCGAAAATCCCAGTTTCGCCGCACGCACCTGCAGGGCGCGGGCAAATCCCTTGGCCAGTTGACCGGCGAGATAGGTGGCGGAATCGGAGCGATTTCGGGCCATGCCAATGGGTAAGCCTGTTTGCGGCTTCCCTCAAGAATAAATCGTAGGCGATCTATCTCTGTCTGCGGAGTTCCGATGGCTGGGCGGCGAGGGAAAACCATGGCCGGGACGTGAAGAAGCCGCCATTGCGTGGAGGCGGACGCGATGGCGGCTTCGAAACGAGGGACAAAGGCCCGGAGAGGGGGATAAGGCCTTTGTCCAGTCTGAAGCGGCGGGGGACGAGCCTCTTTCAGACTGCGGCGTGATCAGGCGCCGGTGACTATCAAATGTGCGGTGAAATATGGTTTTTCAAGGGAAGACCGGATTACAAATTCGTAACGTTTCCGTGTTTGCGGCCGGGTTCCCGCGCCAAGTTTATATGGACGCCTCGAACGCCCCGCGCTATCCATGCCGACATGAAAAAAGGCGATCATCTCTTCCTCGTCGACGGCTCGGGCTTCATCTTCCGCGCCTTCCACGCCCTTCCTCCGCTGACCCGCAAGTCCGACGGGCTGCCGGTTGGCGCCGTCTCGGGTTTCTGCAACATGCTGTGGAAGCTGCTGACGGACGCGCGTGACACGAATGTCGGGGTGACGCCGACCCACTTCGCCGTCATTTTCGACTATTCGTCCAAGACCTTCCGCAAGGAACTCTATCCGCAGTACAAGGCCAATCGGTCGGCGCCGCCGGAAGAGCTGGTCCCGCAGTTCGGCCTGATCCGCCAGGCGACCCGCGCCTTCAACCTGCCCTGCATCGAAACCGAGGGTTTCGAGGCCGACGACCTGATCGCCACCTATGCCCGCCAGGCAGAGGCGATCGGCGCCGACGTCACCATCATCTCCTCCGACAAGGACCTGATGCAGCTCGTCACCCCCACGGTCCACATGTATGACAGCATGAGGGACAAGCAGATCGGCATTCCCGACGTCGTGGAAAAATGGGGCGTGCCACCGGAAAAGATGATCGACCTGCAATCGTTGACCGGCGATTCGACCGACAATGTGCCCGGCGTTCCCGGTATTGGCCCGAAGACGGCGGCCCAGCTGCTGGAGGAGTTCGGTGATCTCGATACACTGCTGGCCCGTGCAAGCGAGATCAAGCAGGTCAAGCGCCGCGAAAGCATCATCGCCAATGCCGATCTCGTGCGCCTGTCGCGCCAGCTGGTGACGTTGAAAACCGATGTGCCGCTCGAAATGCCGCTCGATGCCCTGGTGCTGGAAAAGCAGGACGGACCGAGGCTGATTGGTTTCCTGAAGACGATGGAATTCACCACGCTGACGCGTCGCGTCGCCGAGGCTTGCGGCTGTGATGCCTCCGCCATCGAGCCGGCTCCGGTCACTGTCGAATGGGGGCCAGCCGCCCACGGACCGGACCTCGACGCAGCAGTACCGGCAAATGGCGGGGCCTCCGCTCCGTCCGCCGCACCGGTTGAGGCCGGCAAGGCAGCCCAGCTTTCATCACCGACGACCGGCGATCCGAGACCGGCGGATCTGGCCTCCGCGCGCGCGGCAGCGTTCCATGGCGCCAAGATCGACACGACCGGTTACCAGACGATCCGCGACCTCGATACGCTGAATGCCTGGATCGATGCTGCGCGCGAAACCGGCCTTGTTGCCTTCGATACCGAGACGACTTCCATCGATCCGATGCTGGCCGAGCTGGTCGGTTTCTCGCTGGCCATCGCCGACAATGGCCAGCAGTCCGGCTCGACCGACATTCGCGCCGCCTATGTGCCGCTTGGCCACAAGACCGGCCGCGACGACCTGTTCAGCGACGGCCTGAAGCTGGCCGAGGGCCAGATCCCGATGGCGGCGGCGCTCGATGCACTGAAAAGCCTGCTCGAAGACCCGTCGATCCTCAAGGTCGCCCAGAACCTCAAATACGACTACCTGCTGATGAAGCGTTACGGCGTCGTCATCAAGGGCTTCGACGACACCATGCTGATGTCCTATGTGCTGGATGCCGGCAAGGGCAATCACGGCATGGATGGCCTCTCTGAGAAATGGCTCGGCCACACGCCGATCGCCTACAAGGATGTCGCCGGCACCGGCAAGTCGTCGGTCACCTTCGATCATGTCGATATCGACAAGGCGACCGCCTATGCCGCGGAAGACGCGGACGTGACGCTGCGCCTGTGGATGGTGCTCAAACCCCGGCTCGCGGCCGACAAGCTGACGCGCATCTACGAGCGGCTGGAGCGCCCGTTGATCCCGGTTCTCGCCGACATGGAAGAGCGGGGCATCTCGATCGACCGGCAGATCCTGTCGCGCCTGTCCGGCGAACTCGGCCAGAAGGCAGCCGCCTTCGAGGACGAGATCTATGAACTCGCCGGCGAGCGCTTCAACATCGGTTCGCCCAAGCAGCTCGGCGACATCCTGTTCGGCCGCATGGGCCTTCCCGGCGGCTCGAAGACGAAGACCGGCCAATGGTCCACCTCGGCCCAGGTGCTGGAAGACCTCGCCGCCGAAGGTGCGCCGCTGCCGCGCAAGATCGTCGACTGGCGCCAGCTGACCAAGCTTAAATCGACCTATACGGACGCCCTTCCGGGCTTCGTCCACCCTGAGACAAAGCGCGTTCACACCTGCTATTCGCTCGCTTCAACGACGACCGGCCGCCTGTCCTCGTCCGAACCAAACCTGCAGAACATTCCGGTGCGCACCGCCGAGGGCCGCAAGATCCGCACCGCCTTCGTCTCGACCCCGGGGCACAAGCTGCTGTCGGCCGACTACAGCCAGATCGAGCTGCGCGTGCTGGCCCATGTCGCCGATATCCAGCAGCTGCGCCAGGCCTTCGCCGACGGCATCGACATCCATGCGATGACGGCTTCCGAAATGTTCGGCGTGCCGGTCGAGGGCATGCCGTCGGAAGTGCGCCGCCGCGCCAAGGCGATCAATTTCGGCATCATCTACGGCATTTCCGCCTTCGGGCTGGCCAACCAGCTCGGCATCGAGCGGTCGGAAGCCGGCGACTACATCAAGAAGTATTTCGAGCGCTTTCCGGGCATCAAGGACTACATGGAAAGCACCAAGGCCTTTGCCCGCGAAAACGGCTATGTCGAAACCATCTTCGGCCGTCGCGCCCACTATCCGGAAATCAGGTCGTCCAACCCGTCGATGCGCGCCTTCAACGAGCGCGCAGCGATCAACGCCCCGATCCAGGGCTCGGCCGCCGACATCATCCGCCGCGCCATGATCAAGGTCGAGCCGGCGCTCGAGACGGCCGGCCTGAAGGAACGGGCACGCATGCTTTTGCAGGTGCATGACGAACTGATCTTCGAGGTCGAGGACGAGGCGGTCGAGGCCGCCATGCCGATCATCGTTGCGACCATGGAGCATGCCGCCATGCCGGCCGTTTCCATGCGCGTGCCGCTCAAGGTCGATGCCCGCGCCGCGCACAATTGGGACGAGGCGCACTGACGAGCAGGTTCAGATCAGCGCAGTCCGCGCCGCCACATGGTTGCGGATCGTCTGTTTCATCAGGGCGAGCGCAGCACTTGGCTCAACGGCCGCCGGCGTCGTCAGCCCGACCGCACCCCGCGTCTCGCCCATGTCGATCTCCAGCTCGGCCGACCGGCCGCTTTGCAATTCGTCGGCCACCACCCCGCGCGAGATGAACCAGATGGCGTTGTGGCGCGTGACGAAGGCGCGGCCGAAGGAATCGGAGACGGTTTCCACCGTGTTCGGCAGTTCCGGAATGCCGTTGGTCAACAGCAGCCGGTCGACGAAGGGCCGGATGACCGAGTTCTTCGTCGGCATCAGCACGGTGTAGTTGGCCAGCGCCCCGAGCGTGAAGTTGCGTCGGGCGAGCAGCGGGTGGTTCGGTGAAACGATGATCGCCACTTCCTCGCTGTAGAGGGGCTCGAAGCTAAGGCCGGTCATGTGTTCCGGCGCCGCCAGCCGCCCGACCACCAGATCGAGTTCCCCCAGTCTCAGCGAATTGAGCAGGACGCGGTTTTCTCCAGAGACGATGGTGACCTGGCTGCCCGTTCCAATCGCCAGGAATTCGGCCACCGCATCGGGCATGATGGTCGCGGACGCAGTGGGCAATGTGCCGATGCGGACGGGCGGTCCTTCCGATTTGAGCGCCTGGGCAAGCGAGTCCATTCCGCGCTGCACGGCGGCAAGGCTTTCTCCGGCATGTTTCAGAAATACTTCGCCGAAATGCGAGACGCGGATGCCGCGACCGTCCTTCTCCAGCAGAGCCACCCCAAGGATATCCTCGAGTTCCCGCATCGTCCGGGTCACCGCCGGCTGGGTGATCGCCAGTGCATCTGCGGCCTTGCCCACGCTTCTCTGGCGTGCGACCTCAAGGAACGTCTGAAGGTGTCTGAACTTGATCCGCTGATCCATCATTCATGCCAGTTTGATTATGGGTTGGGGAGGAAATATCATTTTACCCACCAAAATGCATCGAATATCGTTTCACCCAGTGAGGAGAATCCCATGGCCTTCGCCACTATCAACGGCATCACAGTTCACTACGAGCTTCTCGGCGAACCCGACGCGAAGAATCTCGTCGTCTTCTCGAACTCGCTCGGCACGGATTTCCGCATCTGGCTGCCGCTGTTCGATGAAATCAGCGAAGATATATCCGTGCTGCTCTACGACAGCCGCGGCCATGGCCTGACCGGCGACGCCGACAAGCCGTTCGACATGGGCGACCTGGTCGATGACCTGATTGCACTGGTCGAGCATGTCGGCATCAAGCGGGCGGTGTTCTGCGGCCTGTCGGTCGGCGGACTCATCTGCCAGGGGGTATGGCAGAAAAGGCCGGACCTGGTGAAGAAGCTCATGCTGTGCGACACGGCGGCCAAGATCGGCACCGCGGACATCTGGAACGCGCGCATCGACGCGATTGCCAAGGGTGGGCTGGAAAGCATAGCCGACAATGTGATGCAGCGCTGGTTCACGCCGGACTTCCACAACGAGCGTGCGGACGACCTCGCCGGCTATCGGCTGATGATGACCCGCCAGCCTGCGAACGGCTATTCCGCCACCTGCGCGGCGATCCGCGACACCGATTTCACCGATGCGCTCGCGACGATCTCCGTCCCCGTCCTCTGCGTGGTGGGCGATCAGGATGGCTCCACCCCGCCGGAACTGGTCGAGGCGATGGCTGGCGCAATCCCGAACGCCCGGTTCGAGATCATCGAGAGCTGCGGCCATATTCCCTGCGTCGAGCAGCCGGAGGAACTGGCCGAACTGCTGCAATCGTTTCTCAAGAAGGCATGAAGGACTGACATGAGCCAAGCCCCGGAAAAGTCTCCCCGCTACCATCAGGGCATGGCGACCCGCCGCAGCGTGCTCGGCGACAGCTATGTGGATCAGGCACAAAAGTCGAAGACCGCCTTCGACGAGCCGTTCCAGGACCTGATCACGGAGGCTGCCTGGGGCCATGTCTGGTCACGACCGACCTGGACCAAGCGCGAGCGCTCGATGGTGACCATCGCGCTGCTCGCCGCCCTTGGCCACCACGACGAGGTGGCCATGCATGTGCGGGCGACGAAGAACACCGGTGCGACGCCCGACGACATCATGGAAGCGCTGCTTCATGTGGCGATCTATGCCGGGGTGCCGGCCGCGAACCACGCGATCAAGATTGCCAGGAATGCGCTCCAGCAGATGGAAGCCGACAGTGAAAGGGAGGAAGGACGATGAACAATATGAAGCCCGAGACGGGGGCATTTTTCCCCCGCGACCGCGAGATGCACCCGCCAGCCTACACGCCTTGGTACAAGACCAGCGTGCTGCGCTCTCCGCAGCGTGCGCTGCTGTCGCTCGAAGGAACGAAGAGCGAGATCACCGGCCCGGTCTTCGGCCACAACATGCTCAACGAGTTGGACAACGACCTGATCGCCAACTATGCCAAGCCCGGCGAAAGCCCGATCGGCCAGCGCATTCTGGTGCATGGCCGCGTCGTGGATGAACGCGGGCGCGGTGTCGCCGGCGCGCTCGTCGAGTTCTGGCAGGCCAATGCCGGCGGTCGCTACCGGCACAAGAAAGATACCTATCTTGCGCCGCTCGATCCCAATTTCGGCGGCGTCGGCCGCACCATCGCCGACGAGGACGGTTACTACTGGTTCAAGACGATCAAGCCCGGCCCCTATCCCTGGCCGAACGGCGTCAACGACTGGCGCCCGGCGCATATCCACTTCTCGATCTTCGGCCACGGCTTTGCCCAGCGGCTGATCACCCAGATGTATTTCGAAGGCGATCCGCTGATCTGGATCTGCCCGATCGTCAAGACGATCCCGGACAAGGAGGCGATCGAGCGGCTGATCGCCCCGCTCGACATGAACGCCACCATGCCGCACGACATGCGCGCCTACAAGTTCGACATCGTGCTGCGCGGCCGTCGCTCGACGCTGTTCGAAAATCGCAAGGAGGGCAACTGACATGGTACAATCACTCGGCTACCTCAAGGAATCGGCCTCCCAGACCGCAGGTCCCTACGTCCATATCGGTTGCACGCCCAGCTTCACCGGCATCGAGGGCGTTTATGAGAAGGATCTCGGTTCCGGACCGCTCTATGATGACAAGACCCGTGGCGAGCGCATCACCATTCGCGGCCGCGTCATCGATGGCTCGGGCACGCCGCTCAAGGATGCGATGGTCGAAATCTGGCAGGCCGACGCCGACGGTTTCTACAACAGCCCGTCGGAGACGCGCGGCAAGGCCGACCCACATTTCCTCGGCTGGGGACGCTGCCCGGCGCACATGGACACCGGCGAATTCGTCTTCCAGACGATCAAGCCCGGCCGCGTGCCGTTCAACGACGGTCGGCTGATGGCGCCGCACATCACGATGTGGATCGTGGCGCGCGGCATCAACATCGGTCTGCATACCCGCATGTACTTCTCAGACGACGCGGAGGCGAATGCCGCCGATCCGGTGCTGGCGCGCATCGAGCACAAGGTGCGCGTTCCGACCCTGATTGCCAGCCGCGAAGGCGACACCTACACGTTCGACATCCACCTGCAGGGTGAGAACGAAACGGTGTTCTTCGACATCTGACCCCTACGCTCCGACGCGGGCGGCGAGCCTCTCCCAGCCTTTGGGAGGGGCGCGCCGTCTTTTAGCGGCTGCGTGCCTTGATCGTTGTTAATTGTTGACGATCGGCGAGTGTTTCGGTGAGGGTGGAGCCTTCGAATTGGAGTGCGTTTGACTTATGGCGTTGACGATGTTGCCTTATCATAACCGCCTGCTCGGCGATGCCGAAGTATCCGCCATGCTGGGGGAGGCGGCGGATCTTGCCGCCATGCTCCGCTTCGAGGTGGCGCTTGCGCGCGCCGAAGCCGCCAGCGGACTGGTGGGCGCCGCGGCTGCGGCGACGATCGCGGACAGGCTGGAGCATTTCCGGCCGGATATGATCCGCCTGACCCAGGCGACGCTGAAGGACGGTGTCCCGGTGCCGGACCTTGTCTCACAGATGCGCCAGGCGATCGGCGGTGAAGCCGCATCGGCCCTGCATTTCGGCGCAACCACACAGGATGTGGTCGACACGGCGCTTGCCCTCAAGCTCAAACCCGTCTTCGCGCTGCTCAAGCAGCGGTTCGAGGCTGTCGACCGTATTCTCGCCGACCTGATCGACAGGTTCGGAGACCGGCCGCTGATGGCCCGCTCCCGCATGCAGGCCGCAATCCTCATCGATGTCGGCGATCGCCTCTCCGTCTGGCGCAAGGCGTTGGCGCAGCTTGCTGCGGCGCTTCCCGCCGTGGCCGACCGGCTGCTGATCCTGTCGCTCGCCGGGGCGGCCGGCACGGCGGAAAAATTTGGTGACAAGATCGATCCGGTACGGGTCGCCATGGCGCAGGAACTGGGCCTGTCGGTGCCGGAATACGTGCCCCATACCGATCGGGACCGCATCGCCGATCTCGCTTCCTTCCTGTCCAGGGTCACGGGCGCGCTCGGCAAGGTCGGCCTCGACATCGCGTTGATGGCGCAGAACGGCATCGACCAGATCGAGATCGCCGGCGCGGGCGGTTCCTCGGCCATGCCGCACAAGCGCAACCCCATCCTTGCCGAAGTGCTGGTGACCCTTGCCCGCTACAATGCCACGCAACTCGCGGGCATTCATCAGGCATTGGTGCATGAACAGGAA
Source organism: Ciceribacter sp. T2.26MG-112.2 (assembly GCF_900492205.1). Taxonomy (GTDB): domain Bacteria; phylum Pseudomonadota; class Alphaproteobacteria; order Rhizobiales; family Rhizobiaceae; genus Allorhizobium; species Allorhizobium naphthalenivorans_A. The sequence continues at coordinate 287,390 of NZ_UEYQ01000001.1, read as the reverse complement.
CGCTCCGGCAGCGCCTGGACGCTGGAATGGCTGATCCTGCCGCAGATGATCGAGGCGACCGCGGCAGCACTCGCGCATGCCGCGTCGCTGCTTGGCTCGGTCGAACGTCTCGGCGATCCCGACTGACTGGCGGGGTCAGCCCCTGGCGCGACCCGCCAGCACCGCCTCGAGCGTCGAGATCAGGTTTGCCCCCGCCTCGGCGAGTGCGCCGCTGTTGTCGATGGTGACGACGTCGTAGTCGCCATCGACAGCGAGGGACCCACGCTTCAGCCGCTCGAGGATTTCTTCCCGGCTTTCACGGCCGCGCGCAACCAGGCGTTCCGCGAGCACCTCCGGCGAAGCCGTGACATTGATGACCAGAAGAGACGGAAACGCCTTGGCCCAGTGCGGCAGCGCCGAACGCGACCCGTTGGCGACCACCAGATGGCCGAGCGCCAGCTTCTCATGCACCGAGGCGGGAATGCCGTAGCTGAGGCCATGGGCGTCCCAGTCGACCGCGAAAGCGCCTTGCTCCCGCATCGCCTCGAACTCGGCGGGCAATACCCCGCGGTGCTGCTCGCCGCCGGAATCGGCCGGCCGCGTGATCACCCGCTGGACGAAATGCACGTCCGGCCGGCCGGCGAAATGTTGCGTCGCCAGGTGGATGAGGCTGTCCTTGCCGGCGCCGCTCGGCCCGACGATGGCGACCATCGTGCCCGCCGAACCCTGTCTCCGCAATCTGCCGGTCCGGCTGTCCATCAAGCGACCCTGCGCCCCTCGCGCCACACCGAGCGCACCACCGGCACGCCATTGTCTCGGCGCACCCGAACCAGGTCGGCCCGCAGACCAGGCGCGATCCGGCCGCGATCGTCAAGTCCGACAGTGCGAGCGGGCGTCGAGGTGACCATGGCAAGCGCCCGGGGCAGGCTGATGTCGTCGAAATCGTCGGCCAGAACAAAGGGCGCATGCAGCAGGCTTAGCGGCACGTAGTCGGACGAAAGGACGTCGAGGACGCCACGACCGGCGAGATCGCGTGCGGCAATATTGCCGGAATGGGATTTGCCGCGCACCACGTTCGGTGCCCCCATCAGCACGCTCATGCCGGCCTGGTGCGACGCATCGGCGGCTTCGAGGCTGGTCGGGAATTCGGCAAGCCGCACCCCGTAGCCCTTGGCCTCCTCGACGTGGTCGAGCGTCGCATCGTCATGGCTGGCGACCGTGATGCCGCGCGCGGCGCAGACACGTGCCAGTGCGTCACGGTGGGGGGCTGCGTATATCGCCGAGGATTCCTGGCGGCGGGCGACGAAATGGGCAAAGGCCTCATCCGACAGACCGCGCTTGGTCTTGTAGTAGAGCGTGTACTGTTCCATCGTCTGGAACTGCCGCTGCCCCGGCGCATGGTCCATCAGCGAGACCAGCCGCACATAAGGGTCGGTCTCGAAATCGGAGAAATGATCGAGCACGTCTGCGGCGGATACTTCGCAACGCAAGTGGATCAAATGCTCGGCGCGCAACCTGTCCGCGCGCTCGGCCGCCTGGATGGCATCGGCCATTTCGCGCATCTCGCCTTTCGCGAAGCCGCCGTCCTCGTCCGAGCCCATGCGCAGGCAGTCGAAAACCGTGGTAATGCCGGCGGTTGCCACCTGGGCGTCATGCGCCTGGATCGCCGAAGTCTTGTCCCAGCGCACGCCCGGGCGCGGCGAGTAGTGCGATTCGAGGTGGTCGGTGTGCAGCTCGACGAGGCCGGCGATCAGATAGTCTCCGGAAAAATCCTCGCCGGCGCGCATAGGGCCTTCCGAAATATCGGCGATGCGGCCGTCGCGGATCTGGACGGAGCCTTCGATGACCTGGTCGTCAAGGACGATGCGGGCATTGGAAAGAATGGTTTCGGCGGACATGCGATCGACTTTCGATGGTTCAGGCGCCGGTGAGCGGCTGCCAGGTGTGGACAGTGAAGGGTGCGCCCCGTTCCGGTTCGATGAAGAGTGCGAGGCCGGAAATTTGGAGCGGTTTGTTGGTGAAGGCGGCGAAGCGCGAAGATGCGAGCTCGCGCATGGCATCCGCCTGCTCAGGTTCAACCGGGCCGGTTAGCGTCATGTGGAAGCGGAATTCCTCCCTGACATACGGATAGCCCCAGCGCAGCAGATACGCGCGCTGAGTCTCGCTCAGGCGCTCGGGCTTGCGCCGCGCGATATCGGCGTCGGTGAGGGCTGCGCGAAACGGCTCGAAAGTCTCCACCACGGCTGTCGCGAAGTCTTGCAGCGGCGGTTGCGTCTCGGCGGGGATCAGCGCGAAAAAGGGGCCGAGCTGACCGACCACGATGGACGGGATGTCGAAGGCCGGATGTACGGCGCAAAACCCCTCGAACGCTGCGATCAACTCTGCTTCGGTCCGGTCCGGGGCCAGTTCGAACGGCGCCTTGAGCGTGGCGTGAAATCCGTAGCGCCGCGGATCGGCGGTGAGGCTGGCCATGGTTCCGGCGGGAAACGCATCTGCCGCCTCGATAGCAATGGTTTCCCCGGAGAACGCATCGCGGCCGAGCCATTGGGCGGCGCTCCGGGTCAGGGGATCGTCGGCGGGGGGAGTGAAATAGAGCGCATAGCGCAAGGGTGGGTCCTCGTAAGATGAAGTCGCCGCCACAATGACGTGTCATCGGGGCGAGGGACAAGTCGGTTTCGCTAGCCGATCACCGTGACAGATTGATGATACGGCCAGCGACGGCGGTCGAGATTCAGTGCTTTGTCCCCATCAAGCGTGAGCGCAATGCATTTGAAATACCGTCGAACACGAAGACGACGATCAGAATCAGCAAGACCATGTAGGCGACGTTCTCCCAGTCCGAGTTGGTCCGCATGGCTTCCCAAAGCTTGAGGCCGATACCGCCTGCGCCGACCGCGCCGATGATGGTGGCTGAGCGGGTGTTCGATTCCCAGAAATACAGTGCCTGCGATGCAAAGAGCGGCAAGACCTGGGGAAGCACGCCGAAGCGTTGCACGGCGAGCGGTGCTGCGCCGACCGATTTCACCCCTTCACGCTGCTTGTCGTCGATGTTCTCCAGCGCCTCGGCATAGAGTTTTCCGAGCGTGCCGGTGTCGGTGAAGAAGATCGCCGACATGCCGGCGAGCGGTCCGGGACCGAAGGCGCGGGTAAAAAACAGCGCCCAGATCAGCATGTCGACCGAGCGTTGGAAGTCGAAGAAGCGCTTGATGATCTGGTTGGCCAGCCGGTTGCGGAAGATGTTTCGTGCCGCAAGGAAGGACAGGGGAAAGGCGATGATCATGGCGAACAGCGTGCCGATGAAGGCCATGACGATGGTTTGCAGCAGCTTTGTCCACACGTCGAGATGCTGCCAGGACGGATTGTAGAGAATGTCGTTCCAGGCCAGCGACAGATTGCTGCGCGCCGGATCGAGACGCTCGCCGACAAAGATCAGGCCGATCACTTCGCCCGCACTCTTGCCGAAAAAGGCGGAATCGGTATCGAAGAAGAAATTCTCCCAGCCGAAGAAGCGTTTGCGGATCTTCACCTTGTCGGCCTGCACCTCGACCCATCCGGTCAGGCCGAAACTGGCGACCACCTTGGCGCCGGGCTGGCGCTGTTCGGCCCAGTCGGGAAGCGCTGCCGTGGCGTCGACGGTATCGCGGGCGCCATCGAGATCAAGCATGACGGTCTCGCCGTCGCGTGAAAGGATCACGCGGTCGGGCATGATTTCGACCGTGCGGCCACTGCCCATTTCCACCACGGCCTGGGTGACGACTTCCTCGCTCCGGACCTCGGGGCTGGCGGCCTCCGCGGCGGTCTCTCCGGTCTGCCCAGTCGGCGCGGCAGGTGCCATGAAGCTGAAACTCGAGGATTTCGCCGCTGCGGGAGCCGAAGCGCTCGGTGCCAGGGCGGGTGCTTCGCTCGTACGGCTCACGGTTTCCCGCGTCGCCTTCAGCCAGTCCGGGTTGGCATTGGGGCCGAGCGGGTCGAAGCGGGGATAGGTGATTTCCATGGCGCCGTCGGCGGCGATCGAGATGTCCGGACGCACCTCGTAGGACACCCAGTCGGCGAGGTAGGAGCCGGCGATCGACCAGTTGGCGTTCGTGACAACCTTGCCGATCGAAAAGAACCACCAGGCGAAGACGAAATAGAGAAGAATGCCTCCGGCGATGAAGCCGACCTTGAAGCGCTGCCAGACGGAGCGCTGCAGGATGCCGGGGTGACGGGCGGCGATCGCCTCCAGTTCGCTCATGTTCATGGTTTGCATGGACGTGGTCCTCACTGGATGCTCTGGAAGGCCTGCTCGCCGACAAGCTTGCGGCGCAGCCAGGCGGAAAACTGGTCGACGGCGATGATGGTGCAGAGAAGCAAAAGCACGATCGCCAGCGTCTTGGCCTCATGGCCCTGGCCGATCGACAGTCGCAGAAGTTCGCCGATGCCGCCGCCGCCGACCGCGCCGATGATCGTCGAGGCGCGCACGTTGATCTCGAGCCGCAGCAGGAAATAGCTCATGAAATTCGGCATGACCTGCGGCACCATGCCGAACCAGACCCGCTCGATCCAGTTGGCGCCGACCGCCTTCAGGCCCTCATCCGGCTTCATGTCGGCATTCTCGATAACCTCGAAGAACATCTTGCCGAGCGCCCCGATCGTGTGGATCGACACGGCGATGATCGCCGGGATGGGCCCGAGCGAAAAGATGGCGAGGAAGAAGCCGGCTATGACCACCTCGGGAAAGGCGCGCAGCAGTTCCATGATGCGCCGCGCAGCGCCGCGGACCCAGGGGTTGGTCATCATGTTGCGGGCGGCGAGAAAAGACAGGCAGAAGCCGATCAGCAGGCCGATCAGGGTCGACAGGATGGCGATGTTGACCGTCTCGACCATCTTGTGGATGTATTCCGGAATGTAGAGCGTCTCGGTGAAATACAGACGGCCCTCCGGATAATTGTATTTCATGCTGCCGTCGTCATACGGCGAGGGCAGGTCGAAAAGGGCGCGGACGACTTCCATGCCGTCGCGCGGCACGAGATCTTCGATGAAGTCGAAGAAATGCGGGATGCGGTCGAAGAACTTGCCGGAATTGGTGTCGTTGGCGAACCACAGCGAGCCGCCGACGGCCAGGAGAAGGAAGGCGATGCCGAGGAGCGAATAAAGGCGGCGCTTCGCCGCAAGTTCCTGCCAGTGGCGCTCCATCCGGGCGCCATTCTCGCCCAGAGAAGGCGTCGTCGAAAACGTCATGCTATTTTCCCTTCCGGCAGAACAGGCGGTTCGCTGCCTCAAAAAAACCGCCGGACGAGAGCTCGCCCGGCGGCCTTGTTGATGCGTTTCGATCAGCCGCCGATGGTGGCCTTGCGGGCGTCGATGATCGGCTTGTAGAAGTCGACGTTGACTTCGGTGAAGCCGGTGAAGTCACCGCCCTGGATGGCCGAGAAGCAGGCCGGATCGGACTTCGGCAGTTCCATCATGAAGGTCTTGAACTTGGTCTTCATGTCTTCGTTCATCGACGAGCGGACGACGACCGGGCCGTTCGGGATCAGCGGGGACTTCCAGAGTTCGACGAGGTCGTCCATGTTCAGGATGCCCTTGTCGACCATCTTCTTCAGGTTGCCCGAGGTGTAGCCGTCCTTGAATTCGCCGACGCCAGAACCCCAGGTCGTACCGGCAACGAAGGTGCCCTTGAGGACTTCGAGGACGAGGTTTTCATGGCCGCCGCCGAAGCCGGTTTCGCCGAAGAATTCCTTGATCGGGGCGCCGACGGCCTCCGGAAGGGTGACGAGCGGTACGAGATAGCCGGAGGTGGAATCCGGGTCGGCGAAGCCGAGCTTCTTGCCCTTCATGTCTTCGAGCTTGGTGATGCCCGAATCCTTGCGGGCGACCATGATCGAGTGATAGCCGGTCGAGCCGTCGGTCTGGACGGTCGTCAGGATCGGTTCGACCGCGTCGGCCTTCGTGAGATAGACCTTGGCGAAGCCCGAGGCGCCGAGTTCGGCGTAGTCGAGCGTGCCGCCGAGCAGGCCCTGGATGACGCCGTCATAGTCGGCAGCCGGGAACAGCGAGACCTTCTCGACGCCGAGAACGGCGGGAAGCTTTTCGGTCATGCACTGGAAGTTGCGCAGGCGGTCGGCTTCGTTTTCACCGCCCAGAATGCCGATGCGGAATTCCTTGAGGTCTTCGGCAGCGGCGACGCCAGCGAGCGACACGAGCGCCACGGCGGCAAGAAGGGTCTTCTTCAGCATGAGTTTCTCTCCTGTTGTCCGGCCGGGCCGGAACATTTTCTGATCAATGAAATGCCCTTCACGCGGGCGGTCGATCGTCGTGATTTCAGGCTTCGGCGACGGCCAGGGTCCTGAAACCGGGGGATGCGGGGACGCCGACGGCGGCCGCGGCGCCGGGGATGCGAATGCTCGTCGAGGTCATGCTCTCGTCGATGCCGGCGCCATGGCTGTCGGCGCCGTAAATCTCCTGGACCGTATCGGCAGTCAGCTGGTCCGGGGTGCCGTCGAATACGACGCGGCCCTGCGCCATGCCGATGATGCGGGAGCAGTAGTTGCGCGCCGTGTCGAGCGTGTGAAGGTTGGTGACGACGGTGATGCCCTCGCGCTCGTTGATGTCGCGCAGTGCATCCATGACGATCTTGGCGTTGAGCGGATCGAGCGAGGCGATCGGCTCGTCGGCCAGCACGACCTTCGGCCCCTGCATCAGGGCACGGGCGATGGCGACGCGCTGCTGCTGGCCGCCGGACAACGTACCGGCCGGCTGCAGGGCCGTCTGCTCGATGCCGAGGCGCTCGAGCGCGGCGATCGCCATGATCCGCTCCTCTCGGGAGAAGACGTTGAGAATGCTGAGCGCCGTCGGGCGGTGATTGAGACGGCCGAGCAGCACATTGGTCAAGACGTCGAGACGCGGCACCAGGTTGAACTGCTGGAAGATCATCGCGCAGTCGCGCTGCCAGTTGCGCAGGCCGGCACCCTTGAGTGCGGAGACTTCGACATCGCCGAAATGGATAGAGCCGGACGAGGGATCGACCAGACGGTTGATCATGCGAAGCAAAGTGGACTTGCCGGCGCCCGAGCGGCCGATGACGCCAACCATCTCGCCCTTGTCGATCTCGACATTCACGCCGTCGACGGCGAGATGTTGGCCGAACTTGCGGGTGACATTCTTCAGCTGGAATTTCATGTCGGCTCTTTCGACGTCCTGTTCAATGGGTCGCACTGGCTTTAGACAGGGTGCGTGAAGCGCGAATGTCAGATTTGTGTAGATTTTGTTAAATTCACCAAGTCTGTGAAATATATGAATTAACCGGCGTATTTCTCGACGAAGTCCTCGGCGCTGAGGGCACGGAAATCGCCAAGCGCGGCAAACAGCCGGTCGTGGTCCCAGTTCCACCAGGCGAGGGCCTCCATGCTCTCCGCTGTCACGGACGCAAAGCGTTCGCGGATTAGCCGAGCCGGTACCCCGCCGACGATGGTGTAGGGGGCGACATCCTTCGAGACGACAGCCCCGGCGCCGATCACCGCGCCATTGCCGACGGTCACACCTGGAAGCACGGTGGCGCCATGGCCGATCCACACGTCATGGCCGATGGTGACCTTGTTGTCCCGCCGCCATTCGAAAAAGTCGTGATCGTTTTCGGCGCCCTCGAAATAGTCCGCGGCACGATAGGTGAAGTGATGCAGAGTCGCGCGCCAGGTCGGGTGATTGGTGGCGTTGATGCGCACGGATGCCGCGATATTGGCGAACTTGCCGATCTCCGCGCACCACACCGCGCCATCGTGCATGATGTAGGAATAGTCGCCCATGGCGACCTCATCGAGGCGGCAGCGCTCCGAAACCTCGGTATAGCGGCCGAGCGTCGAGTTCGTCACGCGGGCGCTGTCATGGATCAGGGGCTCAAGCCCGAGTTTCCGGCTCATGCGGCAACCTTCCGCGGCGAAAACTGTGAGACGTCGAGAACGCGGTCGGCGACGGCCTCGCGCACCTCCTCGTCGTGGAAGATACCGAGGAGGGCGACGCCTGCAGCCTTCTTGGCGCGGATCATCTCGACCACCACGGCGCGGTTGGACGCATCGAGGGAGGCTGTCGGCTCGTCGAGCAGCAGGATTCGGTGATCGGTGATGAAACCGCGGGCGATGTTGACGCGCTGCTGCTCGCCGCCGGAGAAAGTGGCGGGCGGCAGTTGCCAGAGATCGCGCGGCAGGTTGAGCTTTTCCAGGAGTTCCGCGGCGCGTTGGCGCGCCTCTTCTGTGTCGACCCCGCGAGCGACCAGCGGCTCGGCGACCACGTCGATGGTGGCGACGCGCGGCACGGTGCGCAGGAACTGGCTGACATAGCCGAGCGTGGCGCGCCGCACCTCGAGCACGGAGCGCGGATCGGCACTGGCGATGTCGATGATGCGGTCCTTGTGCTCGATCAGGATCTGGCCGGCATCCACGGCATAATTGCCATAGAGCATCTTGAGGATCGAGCTCTTGCCGATGCCCGACGGGCCGCCAAGCACGACGCATTCGCCTGAGGCGACCGAGAAGGAGACATTGGCGACGACGGGCAGGCGCAGGCCGTCGCGCAGGTGCATGGTGAAGCTCTTGGAGACTTCCGAGACGACGAGGGGCGTGGCCATGGGGATTTCCTCTTGCGGCTTCAGACTTGCAGGATCGAAGAGACGAGCAGCTGGGTATAGGGCTCGCGCGGGTCGTCGAGGACGCGGTCGGTCAGGCCCTGCTCGATCACATGGCCGTCCTTCATCACCATCATCCGGTGCGACAGCAGGCGGGCGACGGCAAGGTCGTGCGTGACGACGATCGCCGAAAGCCCGAGATCGTTGACGAGGCCTCGCACCAGGTCGAGCAGGCGCGCCTGCACCGAGACGTCGAGGCCGCCGGTCGGCTCGTCCATGAAGACGAGGCGCGGGCCGGTCACCAGATTGCGGGCGATCTGCAGGCGCTGGCGCATGCCGCCGGAAAAGGCGCGCGGCTGGTCGTCGATGCGGTCCGTGCTGATTTCCACCCGCTCCAGCCAATCGCTGGCCGTGCGGCGGATATTGCCGTAGTGCCGGTCGCCGATGGCCATCAGCCGCTCGCCGACATTGGCGCCGGCCGAGACGGTCATGCGCAGGCCGTCGGCCGGGTTCTGGTGGACGAAGCCCCAGTCGGTGCGCATCAGGAAGCGCCGCTCGGCCTCGCTCATATGGTAGAGGTCGCGGTAGCCGCCGTCGCGCATGTGGTACTCGACGCTGCCGGTGGTCGGCATCAGCCGGGTGGACAGGCAGTTGAGCAGGGTCGTCTTGCCGGAACCCGACTCGCCGACGATCGCCAGCACTTCGCCGGGCCAGAGCTCGAAGGCGACATTGGCGCAGCCGATGCGTTTGCCGTAGAATTTCGAAAGGTCGCGGACCTTGAGAAGCGGCATGTCGCTCATTCTGCGGCCTCCTTTGCCACGCCGAGATGACCCACATGGCCATGCTCGCGGCGTTCCTCGCAGTGATCGGTGTCGGAGCAGACGAACATGCGTCCGCCCTTGTCGTCGAGAATGACCTCGTCGAGATAGACCTGCTCGGCGCCGCAAAGCGCGCAGGGCTTGTCGAAGGTCTGGATCTCGAAGGGGTGGTCCTCGAAATCGAGGCTGACGACTTCGGTGAAGGGCGGAACCGCATAGATGCGCTTTTCGCGGCCCGCGCCGAAAAGCTGCAGCGCCTCCGACATGTGCATCTTCGGATTGTCGAACTTCGGCGTCGGCGAGGGGTCCATGACATAGCGCCCGGCGACCTTGACGGGATAGGCATAGGTCGTGGCGATGCGGCCGTTCTTGGCGATGTCCTCGTAGAGCTTCACGTGCATCAGGCCGTATTCCTCGAGCGCGTGCATCTTGCGCGTCTCGGTCTCGCGCGGCTCCAGGAAGCGCAAGGGTTCCGGGATCGGCACCTGGTAGACCAGCACCTGGTTCTCCTGGAGCTTTTCCTCCGGAATGCGGTGGCGCGTCTGGATGATCGTCGCCTCCCGCGTGTGGGTGGTCACGGCGACGTTGGCGACCTTCTGGAAGAAGGCGCGGATGGAGACGGCATTGGTCGTGTCGTCGGCCCCCTGATCGATCACCTTCAGCACGTCTTCCTGGCCGATGATCGAGGCCGTCACCTGCACGCCGCCCGTGCCCCAGCCGTAGGGCATGGGCATTTCACGGGATGCGAAGGGCACCTGGTAACCGGGTATGGCAATCGCTTTCAGGATCGCCCGGCGGATCATCCGCTTGGTCTGTTCGTCCAGATAGGCGAAATTATAGCTCGCCAGTCCGGAATAGTGTGAAACTTCCTGCGTCATCGGGCGTTGTCCTGCATCAGAAGGAGGTGCTGGATATGGAAATCAATGTCATTCTCACGATCATCATCTCGGTCATGATCGCCACGACCGTCGGCAGTGCTTACTGGTTCAACGAACAGGGCCGTGATTGAGCAAGCCGTGACTGAGTTCGTCCTGGTCATTCTGCGGCCTCGGCCAGTCCGGCCCTCTGCTCTCGCCGTGTGGCCTCGAACTCGGTGCGCATACGCCGCACCAGGTCCAGTTCGGCCTGGAAGTCGACATAGTGCGGCAGTTTGAGGTGCTCGACGAAGCCGGTCGCCTGCACATTGTCGGAATGTGAAATCACGAATTCCTCGTCCTGCGCCGGGGCGACGATATCTTCGCCGAATTCCGTGGCGCGCAGCGCCCGGTCGACAAGCGACATGGCCATCGCCTTGCGCTCGCTCTGGCCAAACACCAGGCCATAGCCGCGGGTAAACTGCGGCGGTGCCTTGGCCGATCCCTTGAACTGGTTGACCATCTGGCATTCGGTGACACGGATGTCGCCGAGCGAGACGGCAAAACCCAATTCCGCAACCTCGAGTTCGACCTCGACTTCTCCGATGCGGATCTCTCCGACGAACGGATGCGTGCGGCCGTAGCCGCGCTGGGTCGAATAGGCCAGCGCCAGAAGAAAACCTTCATCGCCGCGGGCGAGCGCCTGAAGCCGGGTATCCCGCTCCATGGGGAATTCGATGGGCTCACGGGTGATGTCGCCGCCGCTCTGGTCCGCCGGCAGATCGCCGTCGGCTTCGATCAGACCTTCCTGGGCCAGGATGTCCGAGACCCGCATGACCGCCTCGGCGAGCGGCGCCTTGTGCGCCGGGGGAGCCACTTCGCCGTCTTCGAGCAGCGCGGTGTCGAGCAGCCTGTGGGTATAATCGAAGGTCGGACCCAGAAGCTGACCGCCGGGCAGATCCTTGTAGGTGGCCGAAACCCGCCGCTCGACCTGCATCCGCCCTGTGTCGACCGGCACCGAATAGCCGAAGCGCGGCAGGGTCGTGCGATAGGCGCGCAAGAGGAAGATCGCCTCGATCATGTCGCCACGGGCCTGCTTGACGGCGAGTGCCGCCAGCGCCCGGTCATTCAGTGAGGCTTCCGCCATCACGCGGTCGACGGCGAGGCCGAGCTGCTCGACAATCTGGTCGATGGTCAGCGCCGGAAGCGAACGGTCGCCACGCCGCCGGTCGGCCAGAAGCCGATGGGCATTGTCGATGGCGGCTTCCCCGCCCTTCACCGCAACATACATGGTCTCAGGCCTCCTTGAGCGTGATCTTGCAGGTGCGCGGCAGGCCCAACACCTGACGCCCGGCGGTCAGCAAGACGTCGACGCCGCGCGGAAAAAGCGCCCGGTTGTCGGCCCATTGCCGCAGGAAGATGTCGGGAAGGCCGAGGGGCGCGATCGTCGCGCTGTCGCGAATGCCTGGGCCGGAAAGGCTGAGCGCCGGCCCCTTGTCGAGGCTTGCCACCTCCAGGATGATGGTCGTCGAGCGGTCGGGATATTCCTGGTTTCCGGTGGCGAAAAGCCCGAAGGAGGAAAAGGAGGCGCCGGCTTCGGCGAAGGCGAAGCGCGCCTCCGATTTTTCGCGGGTGATTGGCGCGCCGGTATGGAAGCCGATCCAGTCCGCCACTGCCGACTTGGCAAGGCCTTGGGTCAGCCAGACCGGCGTATCGTGGTCGAGAAGCGTCAGTGCGATTGCGCCTGCAGCGGCACCCATCGGTTTCGGCGGTTCGATTTCAGGAAGGATGGACTGGATGGTTCCCGGCCGCGAAAGGCATTCCATCATCATTCGAAACACGCTCTGGGCGTGGTGCACCGGCTCGGAGAACCCGCCGGTCAGGGCCTCGATCGTCGTAGGCATCAGTCCTCTCCCCGCACCATGGTGAAGAAGTCGACGCGCGTTGCGGCCACTTCTTCCGACTTCTTCCGCTTTTCTTCGGCAATTCGCGCGGCGGTCGGGCCAAGCAATTGCGTCTCGACCAGCTCGCGATGCGCCTCGTCCTGCCACAGCGCGTCGAAGATGGCTGCGAGCTTCGCACGCTTCAGATTGGCGCCGAGCACATGGCCATGTCCGACCAGGCCACTGTCCAACCTGACGGTCGCCCGGCTGACCGTAGCTTCGCCAAGATTGAAGGGCGCACCGCCGCCGCCGATCCGGCCGCGCACCATGACAAGGCCGATTTCCGGTCCGCGCAGCATCTTCACGTCCGGTCGTGCGGGCAGTGCATCCCAAACGCGGCCCAGCTCGTCGGGCGCCGCGCGGGCGAGGAGGTCCACGACGCGCTTGCGTTCCGCGGCCGGCGGTCCCGAATTTTCCTGTCTTGCTTCCATTGTCAGGCCTCTAAATGTCTAGTAATATAGACAACCATACAAGTTACTGTATGGCTACCAACCGGGCGTGACAAGCGTGTGACATGACAGAGCCGAAATCGATGGAACGACAAAAGGGCGTGGCGCTGTGGCGCCAGATCGCCGACAGGATCCGGGCGTCGATCGCCCAAGGGGACTATGACGCGACCGGCATGGTGCCGCCGGAAATGCAACTGGCCGAAGCGTTCGGGGTCAACCGCCACACGGTGCGTAGCGCTCTTGCGGCGCTGGGACAGGAGGGACTGGTTCGCTCCGTGCAGGGGCGGGGTACCCTGATCGACCGGAAGGACAAGTTCTCCTTTCCGATCGCCCGGCGCACGCGCTTCACCGAGGGGATCGGCGAGCAGGCGCGGAATGTGGAAGGATTGCTGTTGTCATCCGGGTGCGAGCCGGCCGATGCCGAGGTGGCGAAATGGCTGAAGCTTGCCGTCGGCGCTCCGGTGATCCGCCTCGAAGCGCTGCGCAAGGCCGACGGCCGTGCGCTATCGCGCTCGACGACCTGGTTTCCCGCCGGGCGGTTCGATGGCATCGACGCGGCTTTCCGCCGGACGGGCTCGATCACCATGGCGCTGATGGAGCAGGGCGTGAGCGATTATCTGCGGGATGTGACGCAGGTTTCCGCAACCCATGCCGAACCGGACGATGTCGCGCAATTGGCGCTGACCCCGGGCGCCATCGTTCTGGTAACCCGGGCGCTCAACACCGATCTCGACGGTATTCCTATACAATACGCGGTCACACGGTTTCCCGCCGACCGCGTCGAGTTCACCATCATGAATTGACGATGAAACGGCGCTCAGTGCGCGCCCGACATGTCGCCCAGGACTTCCTTCGACGCGACCGTCGAATCGGCGTTGAGCTTGTAGACCATCGGCACACCGGTCGCGAGGTTGAGCTTGAGGATCTCTTCCTTCGACAGGCGATCAAGCACCATGACAAGCGCACGTAGCGAATTGCCGTGGGCGGCGACCAGCACGGTCTCACCTCTGAGCACGCGCGGCAGGATCTCCGTCATGTAATAGGGCCAGACGCGGGCACCGGTGTCGCGCAGGCTCTCGCCGCCCGGCGGCGGAACGTCGTAGGAGCGGCGCCAGATGTGCACCTGTTCCTCACCCCATTTGGCGCGGGCGTCGTCCTTGTTGAGGCCGGACAGATCGCCGTAGTCGCGCTCGTTGAGCGCTTCGTCGCGGATCGTCTCGAGGTTCGGTTGGCCGACATTGTCGAGCACGATCTGGCAGGTCTTCTGGGCGCGCGACAGCGCCGAGGTGAAGGCGATGTCGAACTTGATGCCGTAATCGGCAAGCGCCTTGCCGCCGGCATTGGCCTCCTCGACGCCGAGCTCGGTCAGGCCCGGGTCCTTCCAGCCGGTGAACAGGTTCTTCAGGTTCCATTCGCTCTGGCCGTGGCGCACGAGCACGAGGGTACCACTCATCGGAAAATCCTCCGCATTGCTTTCAGATGGATGAAGACAGCCCGAGCACGTCGAGCATCGAATAGAGACCGGGTTTCTGGCCTCGCGCCCAAAGGGCCGCCCTGACGGCCCCGCGCGCGAAGATGGAGCGGTCGCCGGCGCTGTGGCTCAGCGTCACCAGTTCGCCCTCGCCGGCGAGGATGACCGAATGCTCGCCGACCACCGAGCCCCCCCGCAGCGTGGCAAAGCCGATCGAGCCCGTTTCGCGCGCTCCGGTGTGGCCGTCGCGCACCCGGACAGAATGGGAGGCGAGATTGACATGGCGGCCACGCGCCGCGGCCTCGCCAAGCAGCAATGCGGTGCCCGACGGCGCATCGACCTTGTGCTTGTGGTGCATTTCCAGCACCTCGATATCCCAGCCCGCCGCGTCGAGCGCGCGCGCCGCCTGCTGCACGAGAACCGACAGCAGGTTGACGCCGAGGCTCATATTGCCGGACTTGACGATCCGCGCGTGGCGGGAAGCCGCCTCGATCCGGGCGTCGTGCTCGGCCAGGCAGCCCGTGGTGCCGATCACATGAACGATGCGCGCCTGCGCGGCCAGCGCAGCGAATTCGGTCGAGGCCTGCGGCGAGGTGAAGTCGATGACGCCATCGGCGTCGAGAAAGGCGGCGAGCGGATCGTCGGTCACGGCAACGTCGATGTTTCCGAGCCCGGCAAGTTCGCCGGCATCGCGCCCGATCAGGCTGGAGCCTTCCCGCTCGACGGCGGCATGCAGCGTCACACCCTCGCTTGCCTGGATCACGCGGATCAGCGTCTGGCCCATCCGCCCACCGGCACCCACCACGACGAGTTTCATAGCATCCTGCATGGTGATCGGTTGTCCCTAGATGAAGTCCTGCGAGGCGGCGGTCGGCTGCAACTGGTTCAGGCGAGCGTAAAGCCCGTCCGGACGCTGTGCAAGATCGTCGTGGCTGCCTTCCTCGGCGATCGTGCCGCCTTGCATGACGATGATCTTGTCGGCGCGGCGAATGGTCGACAACCGGTGGGCGATGACGACCACGGTGCGGCCGGTCATCGCCTCGTCGAGCGCCTTTTGCACGGCGGCCTCGGATTCGGTGTCGAGCGCCGAGGTCGCCTCGTCGAGCAGAAGGATCGGCGCGTTGCGCACCAGGGCGCGGGCGATCGACAGTCGCTGGCGCTGGCCGCCGGACAGCGTCACGCCGTTTTCGCCGACCGGTGTATCGTAGCCGAGCGGCTGAGCGACGATGAAATCATGGGCATGGGCAAGCCGGGCCGCCTCTTCGATCTCGGCATGGGTGGCGTCCGGACGGCCATAGCGGATGTTGTCGCGGATCGTCCCCTCGAAAAGATAGGGCTGCTGCGAGACATAGGCGAGATGCTTGCGCAAGGAGGTCTTGGTGACGTCGGCGATGTTCTGGCCGTCGATCAGGATCTCGCCCTCGAGCGGATCGTAGAACCGCGGAATGAGCGTGATCACCGTCGATTTGCCGGCGCCCGAAGGGCCGACCAGCGCGGTCGTCTTGCCGCCTTCCGCGATGAAATCTATGCCCTTGAGCACCGCCTCGTTTTCGCCATAGGCGAACTTCACCCCGCGAAACTCGATGCGTGCTTCCGTCACCTTGAGATCGGCCGCGCCGTCCTTGTCGCGCTGGTGGGTCTGCATGTCGAGGATCTCGTAGATCATCCGTGCATTGACCACGGCGCGCTCCATCTGCACCTGCAGCTTGGCCAGCCGCTTGGCCGGCTCGTAGGCGAGAAGCAGCGCCGTGACGAAGGAGAAGAAGGCGCCTGGCAGAACCCCGCCGTAAATCGATCGGAAGGCCGCATAGGCCAGCACGCTGGAAATGGCCACTCCGGCGAAGGTCTCGGTGATCGGCGAGGTGCGCTCGCTCAGCCGTGCGATCCGGTTGGCGCGCTTTTCCGCAGCCGAGATCGTGCCCTCGACCTTGCGCTCGAGCTCGGCCTCCATGGTGAAGGCCTTGACGATGGCGATCCCCTGAATGGTTTCCTGGATCGCTCCCAGGACGTGGCTGTTGTAGATCACCGATTCCTTGGTGGCGCTGCGCAGCCGCTTGGAGATGTAGCGCATAGCCAGGAGCATGGGCGGGGCGACCACGAAGACGATCAGCGACAGGATAGGGTCCTTGAACACCATGACGCCCACCAGGGCGACGAGCGTCAGCAGGTCGCGCGCCATCGAGGTCACGGTCAGGTTCAGGACATCGCGAATGCCGTTGATGTTCTGGCTGATCTGCGCGGCCAGGCGCGCCGAGCGCGACTCGGTGAAATAGCCGAGCGACAGGGTCATCAGGTGCGAATAGAGCCGGCGCTGATAGCGGGCGACGATATTGTTGCCGATTTTCGACAGCGTGACTGCCTGGCCGTAACTGGCGAAGCCGCGCAGGACGAAGGCGGCCAGGATAGAGCCGCAGATCAGCCAGACGACGTCGGCGCGCTGGTTGGCGAAGGCCTCGTTGACCACCGCTTCCATGATCCAGGCGGTAAAGGCCGTCGTCAGGGCGACGGCCATCAGGCAGAGAATGGCAAAGACGTAGCCGCGCACATGATCGCGGCCGTTTTCCGAGATGATGCGCTTGAGCACAGCGGTGACGCTTGCCGTGCTGATCGCTGTCTGGTTTGTCCTGCTGGCGTTCAAATAAGGGCGTTCCCGTTCAAAGGGGCCTCGGCATGCGCCATCGGCCCGCGCTGGGCGCTCTATAGCCAGTCGAATGCCGTTTGGCCAGTGTCAATCGGCCGCGCCGCGGGGCCGGTCAGCGGCGCCAGCGCCGGCCTTCGGTGGCGAGCCCGAAATTGGCAGGCGTTCGCGCATAGGCCGCAAGGCCTGAAAGAGCGGCGAGTGGATGGGTGACGACAAAGGTCGGGATCGTCTTCATCAGAGCCGTGTGCGGCGCCTTGTCCTCGAAGGCCTGACGGAATTCCGGCCGCTGGAGAGCCGGGATGATCTTCTGCGAAATGCCGCCCGAGAGGAAGACCCCGCCGCGCGCCATGAAGATCAGCGCCAGATCGCCGGCGAGCCGGCCGAGATAGGTGACGAACAGGCTGATGGTTTCCGCGGCCTGGGCGTCCGCTGCCGAAAGGCCGGTGGCGGTGATATCGGCGGGGATCGTGAACTTTGGCTCCACGCCGTCGGCAAGGCAGACCGCCGTATAGATGTTGACGATGCCGCGGCCGCATAGCAGTTGCTCGGCCGAGATCCTGCCCTCGATCGGCGCCAGGTGCGGGAAGATGGCGAAGTCGCGCTCGCTGCGCGGGCCGATATCGACATGGCCGCCTTCGCCGGGCACGGGAAACCAGGTGTGCTGCGCATGGACGAGGCCGGCCACGCCGAGCCCGGTTCCGGGGCCCAGCACGACACGCGATGCGACCGGGCTGTGATTGTTGCTGCCGATCGGCGCGCGATCCTCGTCGGAAAGCGATGCGACGGCGAGCGCCTGGGCTTCGAAATCATTGACCACCATCACCTCGGCAAATCCGAGATCGGCGATCATCGCCCTTGGCCTCACCACCCAGTCGCAATTGGTCAGCGGAATTTCATCGCCCTCAATCGGCCCTGCAATGGCAAGCAGCGCCGAGCGCGGCTGAACCGAGGTCTTGTCGAGCACGGTGACCTGGATCGCCTCGTCGAGCGTGGAAAAATCGGCGGTATGGACGCTTGGAAACTGCTTCGGCTCCGCATAGGCGTCAATCAGGATGGAAAAGCGGGCGTTCGTACCGCCGATGTCGCCGATCAAGATGGGAAAGGTCAGCTTGTCATTGTCGAGGGGCTTGGGCATGTCCGGTTCCATTTCGGGCCGCGGCGGTGGGCAGGTCGCTTAAGGGGTGTAGGTGGTCATCAGGATTTCGGCGGTGGCGCGGTTGAGCGCCATCGGAATGTCGTAGACGGTCGCCAGCCGCATCAAGGCTTTTACATCGACATCATGAGGCATGGATGTCAAAGGATCGACGAAGAAAATCAGCATGTCGACCTCGCCGGTGGCTATCATCGCGCCGATCTGCTGATCGCCTCCGAGCGGCCCGCTTTTCAGCCGGGTGACGTCGAGGTTCGGGCAGGTCGCCTGGATCCGACCGCCGGTCGTGCCCGTAGCGACGATCCGCCAGTGCGCCAGGACCGACTGGTGACGGTCGGCGAAATCCGCCATGTCGTCCTTTTTCTGGTCATGCGCAATCAGAGCGATGCATCGGGTCATGGTCGTTCCCGGTCGGATTTAAATCGATTTGATCGCCTTCTAACCCAGGACGCCCGGCTTGAAAAGCCCGTCGGCTCCGCGTCCGCTCTAATAGCCCGCGGGACGCGGAAGCGGGATCGGCACGACGTTCGGCACGTCGGGCATCTGCGCGGCGATGGCGGGAACGGCCTCGTTTGCGCTCGCCGGCGCGGCGGCAAGGGCGGAGACGGCGATGGTTCCGCTACCATATGTTGCCGCCATCTCGCTGTCGGGCGAGGGCGCCTGCAACACCACGGCACAGGCCTTCGGCAGGTCGGAAAGCTGCATCGGCCGCGGCGGCTTCGGCGGCTTGGCGTTCGGGTCCTTCTTCGGCTTGGCCCAGGGCTCGTCGGTGAACCACCAGGCGAGCGACTTGTCACAGCCGTCACCGGGGCCGACAGCCGCTTGCGGCTTGCAGCCCGCGGTCCCTTGCGGGCATCCGATGCGGATATGGAAATGCGCATCGTGGCCATAGATCGGCCTGACCTTGCCGAGCGCCGAACGGTCGCCCGTCCAGGTGTCGCACAGCTTCTTCTTGATCGCCGGATTGACGAAGATGCGCTCGACCTGCGGGTAGCTTGCTGCCAGCATGATCAGCCGGGCATGGGCCGGCGTCCAACGCTTGGTGTCGACGGTCAGGAATTTGTTTTCCTTGAGCATCGAGGTGAAGGGCAGGTCTTCGCGCTCCTTCGCCGACATTCGCCGGTCCGGCATCGGCGTCAGCCAGATATCGGCGTCGAGGCCGATCTGGTGCGAGGCGTGGCCGGAGAGCATCGGACCGCCACGCGGCTGCGACACGTCGCCGATCAGGATGCCCGGCCAGCCCACGCTTGGCGCATCCTTCGACAGCCGCTCGAGCAGCGAGATCATCTGCGGATGACCCCAGCGCCGATTGCGCGAAAGGCGCATGGCCTGCCAGTTGGGTCCGTCCACCGGAATGGCGACCGCACCGGCGATACAGCCCTTGGCATAGGAGCCGTAAGCGGCCGGTGCCGCGCGCGCCGGCAGTTTCATGCCGCCGAACAACTCCTTGGCCGGCCGGCTTTCCGCAGACGCTCCGCCGGTCATGGCCGCGAAAAGCCCTGCCGTGATCGCCAGGCCCTTCGCCACGGTCTTCAACCTTTCACGCATCATCATCATCGTCATGCCGTCTTCCGCCGCCTCAAGGATCGCCCGTCTCGTCCGGGTGATTTGCCGTGACGTTACTCTGGAACGAGATTTTGGTGAATCCGTGTTTTCCCACGGCAGCCCGCGTCTTCGCCATACCCGGTCTGTTTTTTGCCGCTGTTTGGCTTATTGTTCAGACAATCCATAAGAAACAAGGGGTGATTTGCATGGGGTTGGCGAAAGTTCGAATAGGGGCGCTCCTGTCTTTCCTGGCGATGGTGATGGGTTCGCCGGCAGGCGCCGCCGAACCGCTGCGCCACGGCGTGGCCCTCTCCGGTGAGGTCAAGTACCCCGTCGATTTTCCGCATTTCGACTACGTCAATCCGCAGGCGCCCAAGGGCGGCGACCTCAAGCTCGCCGCCACCGGCACCTACGACACCTTCAATCCGATCCTCGAAAAGGGCGAGGCAGCCCCCGGTCTCGGCTTGGTGTTCGACACGCTGATGAAGGATGCCGAAGACGAGATCTCGGCCTCTTACGGCCTGCTCGCCGAGGGCGTCTCTTACCCCGAGGACGTGTCGTCGGCGACCTTCCGCCTGCGCGCCGAGGCCAGATGGGCCGACGGCAAGCCGGTCACGCCGGAAGACGTGATCTTCAGCTTCGAGAAGTCCAAGGAACTCAATCCGCTCTACATGAGCTATTACCGCCATGTGGTCGCGGTGGAGAAGACCGGCGAGCGCGACGTCACCTTCCGCTTCGACGAGAAGAACAACAAGGAACTGCCGATGATCCTCGGCCAGTTCCAGATCCTGCCCCGGCATTGGTGGGAGGGTAAAGATCCCGATGGCCAGCCGCGCGACATCAACCGCACGACGCTCGAGCCGGTCATGGGGTCGGGTCCCTACAGGATCGCCGATTTCAAGGCCGGCGCGACCATCCGCTACGAACTGCGCGACGACTATTGGGCCAAGGACCTCAACGTCAATGTCGGCCAGAACAACTTCGCCACGATCAGCTACACCATGTTCGGCGACCTCGACGTCCAGTTCGAGGCCTTCCGTTCCGGCAATTTCGACTACTGGATGGAGACCAAGGCGGCACGCTGGGCGACATCCTACGATTTTCCGGCGGTAAAGGACGGCCGGGTCAAGCGCGAGGAACTGCCCAACCCCTATCGCGCCACCGGCATCATGCAGGCACTCGTACCCAACATGCGGCGCGAAGTCTTCAAGGACCAGCGGGTCCGGGAAGCGCTCAATTACGCGCTCGATTTCGAGGAAATGAACCGCACCGTCTTCTATGGCGCCTATAAGCGAGTCGACAGCTACTTCTTCGGCACGGAACTTGCCTCCCGAGGCTTGCCGGAGGGTCGTGAGCTGGAACTCCTCAACGAGATCAAGGACAAGGTGCCTGCCGACGTTTTCACCACGCCCTATTCCAATCCGGTCGGGGGCTCGCCGCAGGCGCAACGCGACAACCTGCGCAAGGCAGTCGGGCTGCTCAAAGATGCCGGATATGAAATCAAGGGCGGTCGCATGGTGAATACCGCAACTGGCGCGCCGCTCAGCTTCGAGATTCTCCTGTCCAATCCGATGCTTGAAGTGGTCGCGGTGCCCTATAGCGAGGTCCTGCGCAAGATCGGCATCGAGGCTCGCGTGCGCACGGTCGACGACGCGCAATATGCCAACCGGGCCCGAAGCTTCGACTACGACATGACCTGGGTGGTCTGGGGCCAGACGCTCAATCCCGGCAATGAACAGCGCGACCTGTGGGGTTCGGTATCAAAGGATCGCCAGGGCTCGCGCAACTATGCCGGCATCGCCGATCCGGGTATCGACGCGCTGATCGACAAGGTGATCTTCGCCAAGGGGCGCGACGAACTCGTCGCGGCGACCCGGGCGCTGGATCGCGTTCTGCTCGCCCATGACTATGTCGTGCCGCTCTACTATGGAAGCACCGCCCGCATTGCCTACTGGGACAAGTTCGACCATCCGGCCGAATTGCCGACCTATTCGATCGGCTTTCCCACCGTCTGGTGGTCGAAATCGGCGGCCCGGTAAGGCCGGGCTTTGCGCTCGCGCCTCGAACGGCTAGGAATGGCAGGAACGAATCGGTGTCACCGGAAGGGATCGGCGGATTGATCGAAGCTAGGACGACCATGGTTGGAGCGCGCGCGCATCTGACGGGAGCGAATGCCTGATGGGGGCCTACATCCTGAGGCGTCTGCTGCTGATGATCCCGACCATTGTCGGCATCATGGCGATTTCCTTCCTTGTCATCCAGTTTGCACCCGGCGGCCCGGTCGAGCAGGTGATCGCCCAGTTGAGCGGCCAGGGCGACGGCGCCGATCAGCGCTTGTCCGGCGGTGGCGACATGCTGAACCAGCAGTTCGGCGGCGACGACACGAGTGCCAAATATCGCGGCGCGCAGGGTCTCGATCCGGAACTGATCGCCAAGCTGGAAAAGCAGTTCGGCTTCGACAAGCCGCCGCTCACGCGCTTCCTCGACATGATGTGGAGCTATATCCGCTTCGATTTCGGCGAGAGCTTTTTCCGCAACACCAGCGTCATCGACCTGATCGTCGAGAAAATGCCGGTCTCGATCTCGCTCGGCGTGTGGATCCTGATCATTTCCTATGCGATCTCCATTCCGCTCGGCATCAAGAAGGCGGTCGAGGACGGTTCGCCCTTCGATGTCTGGACCTCCGGCGTTATCGTCATCGGCTATGCCGTGCCGAGCTTCCTGTTCGGCATCCTTTTGATCGTGCTATTTGCCGGCGGCTCCTTCTTCGACTGGTTCCCGCTGCGCGGTCTCGTCTCCGACAATTTCGCCGAGCTTTCCTGGTGGCAGAAGATCCTCGACTACTTCTGGCACCTCGCCCTGCCGCTGACGGCCCTGCTGCTTTCCGCCTTCGCCACCACCACCCTGCTCACCAAGAACTCCTTCATCGACGAGATCAAGAAGCAGTATGTGGTGACGGCCCGCGCCAAGGGTCTCGGCGAGCGCCAGGTGCTCTATGGCCACGTCTTCCGCAATGCCATGCTGATCGTGATCGCCGGCATTCCCGGCGCCTTCATCTCGGCCTTCTTCACCGGTTCGCTTCTGATCGAGAACATCTTCTCGCTCGACGGCCTCGGCCGCCTCGGCTATCTCGCCGTGGTCAATCGCGACTATCCGATCGTCTTCGCCACGCTCTACATCTTCTCGCTCATGGGCCTCGTCGTCAGCCTGGTTTCCGACCTGATCTACACCTGGATCGACCCGCGTATCGATTTCGAGCGGAGGGATGTCTGACATGACCTCGCTTGATGCCTCCCGCACCGATGCCGTGAGCCCGGTCAAGAAACCGTGGTTTTCGCCGACCAACAGGCGGCGTCTGGAGAACTTCCGGGCCAACAAGCGCGGCTACTGGTCGTTCTGGCTGTTCATGGTGCTGTTCGTGCTGTCGCTTTTTGCCGAGCTGATCGCCAATGACCGGCCGCTGATCGCCTCCTACAAGGGCGAGATCCTGTTTCCTGTCGCCGTCGACTATCCGGAGGAGAAATTTGGCGGTTTCCTGGCGGTCACCGATTATCGCTCGCCCTTCATTACCGACGAGATCAATGCCAATGGCTGGATGCTGTGGCCGCCGATCCGCTATTCCTACCGGACCGTCAATTCGGAAATCCCCCATTCGGCCCCGACCGCGCCGTTCTGGCTGATGGACAAGGAAGAGCGCTGCTCGGCCTATCCGCTGAAGGACGCCGATCCGAACTGCGTCATCGGCAATCTCAACTGGCTCGGAACAGACGACCAGGCCCGCGACGTCGCCGCCCGGATGATCTACGGCTTCCGTATCTCGGTCCTGTTCGGCTTGATCCTGACCCTCTGCTCGGCGATCGTCGGCGTTACCGCCGGCGCGATCCAGGGCTATTTCGGCGGCTGGACCGACCTTTTGATGCAGCGCTTCATCGAGATCTGGTCGTCCATGCCGGTCCTCTACATCCTGCTCATCATCGCCGCGATCCTGCCGCCCGGCTTCTTCGTGCTTCTCGGTATCATGCTGCTGTTTTCCTGGGTCAGCTTCGTCGGCATCGTGCGCGCCGAGTTCCTGAGGGCGCGAAACTTCGAATATGTGAATGCCGCCCGGGCGCTCGGCGTCGGCAGCTGGACCATCATGTTCCGTCACCTGTTGCCCAATGCCATGGTGGCGACGCTCACCTTCCTGCCCTTCATCCTGTCGGGCTCGATCACCACGCTCACCTCGCTTGACTTCCTCGGCTTCGGCATGCCGCCCGGCTCGCCTTCGCTCGGCGAACTGATCGCTCAAGGCAAGCGCAACCTCCAGGCGCCCTGGCTCGGCCTCACCGCCTTCTTCACCATGTCGATCATGCTGTCGCTGCTGATCTTCGTCGGCGAGGCGGTGCGCGATGCGTTTGACCCGAGAAAGACATTCCGATGAGATGCGGTTCGTCTTTCGCCTGCTTTTGTGGCACCATGCCGCCATCCGTTTCGATGAGGCGACTGTCATGAACAAGATCGTGCGCGATCATTACCCGGTCGAGAACCTGCCTGCCGACCTGCGTCAAGGCCTGGAGGATCAGGCCACGGTACGCGTCGTGATCGAGGTCGAGAACGAGCCGGCGTCCGATCCGCTGGCGCTGCCGGGTTCGGCGCGCAAGAAGCCGCTGACCATCGAGGAAACCCTGGAGATGATCCGCCGCTATCGCGAGCAGCATCCAGAGCGGGTCTCGATGGATGAGGCCGTATCCCGTATTCGTGAATTGCGGGACGAATGGGACTGATGATGCGTTCAGTCAGTCGGCTTTATCTCGACACCAACATCCTGATCGAACTGAACGAGGGAGAAGGGTCTCAGCGACCTCACTTGGAGCAGTTGTTGGCACAAGGTGCTCGCTCGGGAATGTCTTTCGTGACGAGCGCTCTCACCGTTTCGGAGCTGCTCGTGAAGCCCTACCGCGACGGAAAGCTCGACCTTGCCCGGACCTACTATGCCCTGTCACAAGGGCTCGAATGGCTGAGCATTGTCCCTGTTTCGGATGAAGTTATGGACCTGGCTGCCCTGGTTCGGGCGCGTTACAGCAAGTTGAAGCTGCCCGACGCAATACATCTGGCAAGTGCCGCTCGACATCGTTGCGAGGCCTTCTTGAGTGCGGATCAGGGCATTGGTGACCTCATGATTGCCGACCATCCCCTGTTCGGAACTCGTCCGCCGATCTCCGTCACAGTCATGCGCCCGGACGATCCAACGCTCAAATCCCTGCTGGAAAGCCTCTCATCATGACCGCTCCCCTTCTCTCCGTCCGCGATCTCTCGGTCGCCTTTCATCAAGGGAATGCGGAAACACTTGCCGTGGATCGCGTGTCCTTCGACATTGCGCCGGGCGAGGTCGTGGCGCTGGTCGGCGAATCCGGTTCGGGCAAGTCGGTCTCGGCCGCCTCGATCCTGAAGCTCCTGCCCTATCCCGCGGCCAGCCATCCGTCGGGGGAAATCCTGTTCGAGGGCCGCGACCTGATGACGGCCTCGGAGCAGGAGTTGCGCGCGGTGCGTGGCAACGACATCACGATGATCTTCCAGGAGCCGATGACCTCGCTCAATCCGCTCCACAACATCGAAAAGCAGATCGGCGAAATCCTGGCGCTGCACCAGGCGATCGCCGGCGAGACAGCGCGCGACCGCACGCTGGAACTGCTGCGCCAGGTCGGCATCCGCGACCCGGAGAAGCGTCTTTCCGCCTATCCCCACGAGCTCTCGGGCGGTCAGCGCCAGCGCGTGATGATCGCCATGGCACTCGCCAACCGGCCGAAGCTCTTGGTCGCCGACGAACCGACCACAGCGCTGGATGTCACCGTGCAGGCCCAGATCCTCGATCTCCTGCGCCAGCTCAAGGCCGACCACGGCATGTCCATGCTGTTCATCACCCACGACCTCGGCATCGTGCGCAAGTTCGCCGACAAGGTCTGCGTCATGACCAGGGGCAAGATCGTAGAAAGCGGCCCGGTCGAGGACATCTTCACCAACCCGCAGCACGACTACACCAAGAAGCTGCTGGCCTCCGAGCCCCGCGGCGAACCGCCCAGGCTCGACGAGACCAAGCCGGTCGTGATGCAAGGGGACGACATTCGCGTCTGGTTCCCGATCAAGGCCGGCTTCCTGCGCAAGGTCGTCGATCACGTGAAGGCCGTCGACGGGGTGGACATGGTGCTGCGCGCCGGCCAGACGCTGGGCGTTGTCGGCGAATCCGGCTCGGGCAAGACGACGCTCGGTCTGGCACTCGCCAGGCTGATCTCGTCCAAGGGGCGCATCAGCTTCATCGGCCAGGACATTGACGGCTATTCCTTCGCCGAGATGCGTCCGCTGCGCGACCGGCTGCAAATCGTCTTTCAGGATCCCTTCGGCTCGCTCAGCCCCCGCATGTCGGTCGGCGAGATCATCGCAGAAGGCCTGAAGGTGCATGAGCGGGCGCTTTCAGCCGCCGAGCGCGATGCCCGCGTCTGCTGGGCGCTCGACGAGGTCGGCCTCGATACGGCGACCCGCTGGCGTTATCCGCACGAGTTCTCCGGCGGCCAGCGCCAGCGTATCGCCATTGCCCGCGCCATGGTGCTGAAGCCCCGCTTCGTCATGCTTGACGAGCCGACCTCGGCGCTCGACATGACGGTCCAGGCCCAGGTGGTCGACCTGCTGCGCGACCTTCAGAAGAAGCACGATCTTGCCTATCTGTTCATCAGCCACGACCTGCGCGTGGTGAAAGCGCTCGCCAACGAGGTGATCGTCATGCGTTCCGGCAAGGTGGTGGAGCAAGGGCCGGCGACGGAGATCTTCCAGGCGCCGAAGGCCGATTACACCCGCGCCCTGATGGCCGCCGCCTTCAACCTCGAAGCCGTCGAAATCGGCGGCGTCAGCCAGTAAACGGACCGCCTTTCATGCACCACCAGAATGCCGTCGTCATCGACCTCAAATTTGCCCGCAGCGGCGTCCTCGAGGCGCTGAAGGGAGCCTTTCCCGGCCGCGAGGTGATCGACATGGGCGATCCGGCCAATGCCGGCCGGGATCTTTCCGGCGTGCCCTATGCCGTTGTCTGGAAGCCGGACCCGGCATTGTTCGAACGCGCACGGGACTTGAAGGCCATCTTCTCCGGCGGCGCGGGTGTCGATCATATTCTCTCGGCTTACGAGCTTCCGGACCTGCCCGTCGTACGCTTCGTCGACCGCAGCCTGACCGACCGGATGAGCGAATGGGTGGTGCTGCAATGCCTGACCCATTTGCGCGCAGCACTCCCCTATGCTCGCCAGCAGCGCGACCGTGTCTGGCACGAGATCTCTCCCCAGCCGGAAGCTCGCGACGTCACCGTCGGCGTCATGGGACTAGGCGTGCTGGGGCAGGACGCGGTGCGCAAGCTGAAGGTCATGGGCTTTGACGTCATCGGCTGGTCACGGCGCCAAAAGCAGATCGACGGCGTCGAGACCTTCGATGCCGCCGGCCTCGGCGCCTTTCTTGCTCGCACCGATATTCTCGTCGGCCTCCTGCCGCTGACGCCGGACACGCGTGGGCTCTACAACGCATCGCTGTTTGCTATGCTGCGCCAGGGCGGCGCTCTCGGCAAACCGGTATTCATCAATGCCGGCCGCGGCGGAAGCCAGGTCGAGGCGGACGTCGTCACCGCGCTTGAAACGGGTGTATTGGGTGCCGCGTCGCTCGACGTCTTCGAGAAGGAGCCGCTTTCGCCGGAGAGCCCGCTCTGGGATCTGGCCAATGTGGTCATCACGCCGCATGCCGCCGCCGCCTCCGATGTCGGCGCACTGTTCCGCCACGTCGAACGCCAGATCGACCGGTTCGAAAAGGGCGAGCCGCTGGAATACGTCGTCGACCGCTCGTCCGGCTATTGACACGGTCTTGTCGCGTATCTTCGGAACAATAAGTCTGTCCCTCCGTTTGCCCTGAGACTGCGGCACAGCCATGCCGCGCATTTTCAGCACGACACGGAGAGATCCATGACCAGCCGAACTGATCTGCCCGACACCACCGATCGCCGCACGCGGGGCTTGCGGCCAGAAACCGTCACGCCGACGGAGGCCCGCCAGGGGTTTCGCGGACGTCCGGTCCTGATCGTCCTGCTCGCCGGTATCGTTCTTGCGATGCTCGTCTGGATACCCGCCGAGTGGTGGGGTAACGCGATCGCGCCGGAGAACCCGTCGAACCAGCCGGTGCAGGAACAAGCGCCTTCGCCGGCTGAGAACACGCCGGCCCGTCCCTGATCCCTGCTATGGACTTTGCCGGACGGATTCCGGATAACTGACCTCTGAAACGGCCGGGGCAAATCCCGGCCGATTGCTGCGGTCTGAACCGGCCGCGACTTGCAGGACAGTCACTCGATGACCAAGACCGACATCGCGACCAGAGTCTTCAATCACAGCTGGAAGCTCGATCCGATCATCCGCAGCCTGATCGATACGGACTTCTACAAGCTTCTGATGCTGCAAATGATCTGGAAGCTCTATCCGGACGTCGATGCGACCTTTACCCTGATCAACCGGACAAAGACGGTGCGGCTCGCCGACGAGATCGACGAGGGTGAATTGCGCGCCCAACTCGACTATGCCCGCACGCTGCGCCTCACCAAGAAGGAAGCGATCTGGCTCGCCGGCAACACCTTCTACGGCACCAAGCAGATCTTCGAGCCGGAATTCCTCGCCTGGCTGGCCGCCTTCCAGCTGCCTGAATACGAGCTTTCGAAGAAGGATGGCCAGTACGTCCTGAACTTCCACGGCAAGTGGAAGGAAACCACGATGTGGGAGATCCCGGCGCTCGCCATCATCAACGAGCTGCGCTCGCGGACCGTGTCCAAGAACATGGGCCTTTTCACCCTCGACGTGCTCTACGCCCGCGCCAAGGCCAAGATGTGGGCCAAGGTCGAGCGATTGCGTGAGCTTCCGGGCCTCAGGATCTCGGATTTCGGCACCCGCCGTCGCCATAGCTTCCTCTGGCAGCGCTGGTGCGTCGAGGCGCTGAAGGAAGGGATCGGCCCGGCCTTCACCGGCACCAGCAACGTTCTGCTCGCCATGGACTCCGACCTTGAGGCGGTCGGGACCAATGCGCATGAGCTGCCGATGGTCAGGGCCGCGCTCGCGAAGACCGACGCCGAACTGCTCTCCTCCAACTATGACGTGATGCGCGACTGGAACCGGCTTTACGGCGGCAATCTGCTGATCGTTCTGCCCGACACCTACGGCACGGCCGCCTTCCTGCGCAACGCCCCGGAATGGGTCGCCGACTGGACCGGTTTCCGTCCCGACAGCGCCCCGCCGATCGAAGGCGGGGAAAAGATCATCGACTGGTGGCAGAAGATGGGACGCGACCCGCGCCAGAAACTGCTGATCTTCTCCGACGGTCTCGACGTCGACGCGATCATCGATACCTATCGTCATTTCGAGGGCCGGGTGCGCATGAGCTTCGGCTGGGGCACCAATCTGACGAATGATTTCGCCGGCTGCGCGCCGCGCGAGATCGAGGGGCTGAAGCCGATTTCGCTGGTCTGCAAGGTCAGCGAGGTCAACGGCCGTCCGGCGGTCAAGCTCTCCGACAATCCGAAGAAGGCGACCGGCGATCCGGCCGAGGTCGAACGCTACATGCAATTCTTCGGCACAGAGGACCGCGTCGAGCAAGCCGTCCTCGTCTGAAGCCGAAACATCCTGCCCGCAGCGCTTGCCATCCACTCCTTGCCCTGTAAGCTTCCGCATCAAGCGTGTGCCCGGGGAGGGGCGCAAACACACTGGACGGTCGCGGAACGGGAGGAGCACCGACATGGACATGAATGGCAGCGAACGCATCGAGGCGCCGGTCGAGACGGTCTGGCAGGCCTTGAACGACCCGGAGATCCTGCGCCAGGCGATCCCCGGCTGCGAGAGCCTGGACAAGACCTCCGACACAACCATGACCGCCAAGGTGGTGTTGAAGATCGGGCCGATCAAGGCGAAGTTCGAGGGCGCGGTCGAGCTGCAGAACCTCAATCCGCCGTTTTCCTATACGATTGCCGGCGAAGGAAAGGGCGGTTTGGCGGGCTTTGCCAAGGGCGGCGCCGATGTTTCGCTTGAAGCCGACGGACCGGATGCCACGATCCTCACCTACACCGTCAAGGCCGAGGTCGGCGGCAAGATCGCCCAGCTGGGTAGCCGTCTGATCGATTCGACCTCGAAGAAGCTGGCCGGCGAATTCTTCTCCAAGTTCGGCGCGATCGTCGCCGGAGGTGGAGCGCATGGGGAACCCCAGACGGCGTGATGCCGTTGCTGGCATGGGGCGAGCCGGGCGTGACAGCCCGGCGCAAGCCAGCCGGCGTTAAACAGTCCCGAACGATGCAGACTGAATCGGCACCATGAGGGGACTGATAGAATGACCAATGAACCGGATCACTTTTTCGAACAGCAGGATGCGGCAATCCAGGCCATGCTGGTCGAGAACAAGGGCGACGAACTGACCGACATTCTGGTCGCGGCCCTCACCGATGCGCTGCATCTGCTCCGCGACGAATCGCCGGACACCATCCACTGATACGGGCGTGACACGACGCGGGTTCAGCCGTCGCCGAAGCGGACGAATGCCCGTCCGCTGGTGAGGTCGGTTACCAGGCGGTTCGCCTGAGCGGCCGCCGCTTCCGGCAGGGCGACAGTCAGGATCGCGCCGCTTGCGGTGAATTTCTCGTTCACGACGATAAGATCGGGCAGGGCGCCGAGACGGGCCTTCAGCACCGCAAGGTCGGAAAAGCCGGCGACGATCTCACCCTCGATCCGCGGAATGATCTCTGTCTTTGCAGCCGCTTTCAGGCAGGCCGCCGCCGTGCCGCCATAGGCGCGCATCAGCCCGCCACTTCCGAGCAGGATGCCGCCGAACCACCGTGTGACAACGACCACGACGCGATCCAGCGCCTGGCCGTCGATCGCCTGCAGCATCGGCTTGCCGGCGGTCCCGCTCGGTTCCCCGTCATCGCTGAAGCGATACGACTGGCCCATGCGCCAGGCCCAGCAATTGTGATTGGCGGAAGGGTCGCTCACGGCGGCGATGAAGCCCTTGGCCTCGTCCTCGCTCATGACCGGGGCGGCGTGGGCGACGAACCGGCTCTTCTTGATGTCCTGGGAAAATGTCTCGGTGCGCTCGAGGCTAAACATGGGATGCTCCTGAACGTCCCTCATAGCGCTTCGCCCGCCCGCTTGCCAGAGACCGGCGCGAGCCGGAGAACTGCGCCGCCCGGCAATGGCCGGGCGTCGTGTTCAAGCCGACAACAGTGGCCGCAGGAAGTCCCTCGAAAGCAGGGTTCCGGTGTCGATGCGGTGGTGCGCGATCAGGCCCTGTGCCGGGATCTCTCCACCCTGCAACATCGATAGCAGCGTCGCGGCATAGCCGGTCGCCACCGAGGTCAGCGCATTGAAGGGTCCGAGGGTCCGGTTCGGAGAGAAGCGGTGGCAGATGGTGCGCTCCGTCGGCTGGCGGCCGCGATAGCCGCGCGCGGTCACGACCAGCAGCAGCACGTCGTCCTCGATCACCGGCAATCCGTTGTAGAGCAGCGACCGCAGCATGTCGCGTCGGTGGCGCAAACCCAGATCGTCGAGCAGGAAGCGCATGTAGTCGAGGTGGCCGGGATAGCGGATCGTCTTGAACGTCACGTTCCTCGGCGCCGATTCCGAGAAGATCGACAGATCCTCCACACCGCCGGATGTGACGAACTCCTCATAGGTCACGCCATCGATGCTCAGCTGGCCGTATTCCTCGAGCGGCGACACGCTGACCGCCTTGCCGTCGCGGATCGCGGCGCTCGGCCGGGTATATTCGTCGATCAGGCCGTCGACATTCCAGATCTGGCCATAGCCGAGCCGGTTGGTCGGATAGCGCGGTATGGCGCCGACCCGGATGGTCAGGTCCGTGACCGGCGAGAAGGCGTCGAGCAGGCCGCAGGCGACATTGCCGATCATTCCCGGCGAGACTCCGCAACCGTTGAACACGGCGCGGTGTTCGGAAAGCGGCGCGAGGATGGCCCGGGTCTCCGGCCGGGCACAGGAAAAGTCGAGATAGTGAACCCTTGCCCGCGCCGCCGCCTCAGCGATCGCGTTGACGGCCCCGTCCGGCACGGCCGCGACCGCGGCGTCCTGGCCTGACAACAGCCCCTGCAACTCGTCGCTATGGCCGAAGGTCTTGAGCGTCGCCTGGATGTTCATCGCGCGGAGGCGGTCGAGTGCCTCCTCCGATCGATCGATGACCTGGACCGCGAAATCCTCGTTCGCCGCCAGGGCCATTGCCAGCGCCGAGCCGATTTCCCCGGCGCCGAATATGCAGACCTTGAGTTTCGCCATGATGATGTTCAGCCCTTGAACCGCTGAACGAAGCCCTGAAGGCGCGGGTTCTGCGGATTGAGGATCACATCCTCGGCGGTGCCGGTCTCGGCGATGACGCCCTGGTCGAGGAACAGGACACGGCTTGCGACGTCTGCGGCAAAGGCCATTTCATGGGTGACGATTGCCATCGTCATACCTTTCTCCGCCAGGCCGCGAATGACGGCGAGAACCTCGCCCACCAGTTCCGGGTCGAGCGCGCTGGTCACCTCGTCGAGCAGCAGCACTTCGGGCTCCATGGCCAGAGCCCGGGCGATCGCCACGCGCTGCTTCTGGCCGCCGGACAGATGGTTCGGATAGGCTGAGTGCTTTTCCGCAAGTCCCACCTGGGCGAGCAGGTCCATGGCCAGTTCTTCCGCCTCGCGCTTCGGCCGCTTGCAGACCACGATCGGGCCTTCGGTTACGTTCTGCAGCACCGTCTTGTGCGGGAAAAGGTTGAAGTGCTGGAACACCATGCCGACATGGCGGCGCAGCGTGCCGATGCCGATCTCGTCGCCCTTGTCGCGAAACCGTTCGCCGACCGCCTTCTGGCGAAAGCGGATCGTGCCGCCGGTCGGGATTTCCATCATGTTGAGGCAGCGGATGAAGGTCGACTTGCCCGACCCGGAAGGGCCGATCAGCGCGACGACCTCACCTCGCTCGAGGCTGAGATCGAGACCCTTGAGGACTTCGAGCGTTCCATAGCTCTTGCGCAGAGCGGAAGCTTCGATCACGGGTGCCTTTGGTGTGGAGTTCTGTGTCATGTCCGTGCTTCCGTTCCGTTAATCGCTGACCCTGAGGCGCCGTTCGATCCAGTCCGCAGCCTGGGTGAGGGGCAAAAGCATGGCGATGTAGAGCCCGGCCATGAGCGTGTAGGATTCCAGCGGCCGGTAGGTCTGGCCGTTCACCACCGCCGCCATGTAGGCGAGATCGGCGACCGAGATGACCGAGACCAGCGAGGTGTTCTTGAACTGGATGACCGACTGGTTGATGAAGGACGGCAGGACCCGCTTCATCGCCTGCGGCAGGATGATCCGGCTCATCGACTGCCACGGGCTCATGCCGATCGCCGAGGCCGCCTCGCGCTGTCCCTTGTCGATCGACACGATCCCGCCGCGAAAGATTTCCGCATAGAAGGCGCCGACATAGAGCGACAGGGTCAGCATGGCCGCGATGCGGTTGTCGATCGAGGTGCCGACCAGCAACGGAAACGCATAGTAGAACCACAGAAGCTGGACCAGGAGAGGTGTGCAGCGGAAGATCTCCTGGTAGACCCGGGCAATGCCGGACAGGATTTTCCAGCCGGACAGCCGTGCCGCGCAGGTGAGGAAACCGATCAGCACGCCGAAGAAGATCGAGCCGAAGGTGTAGAGGACGGTGATCCACAGACCCCAGAGAAAGAGGTCCCAATATTGCCATACGGAATGGAAGTCCCAGTTGTAACTCATCGGCCACCTCTTGCGGTCTTGTCCGCCGGGAAAGACGGATGATGCCCGTATCGGGGACACCGGTGCACGTCAGTCCAGTTTGTCATTCTTGTTCCCCTGGTCTTTTCGTCGGCTGCCGAACGAGGCCGGAAGCCGACGGTGGATAGTCCTACGTCCGTTCGCCACGGACAATGCAAAGCTGATGCCGCCGCTTACCGCATTTCTTGGAAGGCGGCCGAGGCGGAGGCGAAGCGGCCGAGAATGCCGGCGAGCCTTTCGCGGTTGGCCGGCGAGACCGGAACCATCGGCAGGCGCATCTCCGGCCCGGCGAGGTTGGAAAGCGCCAGCGCCGCCTTGACCGGTCCCGGATTGGATTCGATGAACATGCCGTCGGTCAGTTCGGCAATGAGTTCGTGCAGGGCCAGCGCCCGCGCCGTATCGCCCGTCTTCCAGGCTTCGACCAGTTGCACCATCTCGCGCGGCGCGACATTGGCGACGACGCTGGTGACTCCGACGGCGCCGAGCGAAAGGAAGGGCAGGGTCAGTCCGTCATCGCCCGAATGGATGATCAGCCCGTCGCCGCAGGCGGCGCGCAACTGGGTGACGCGGGCGGCCGATCCGCCGGCTTCCTTGATCGCGATGATGTTGTCGTGCTTTTCCATGAGGACTGCGCAGGTCTCCGGCGCAATCTCCACGCCGCAGCGTCCGGGGACCGAATAGAGCATGACCGGCAGCGAGGTCGCCTCAGCCGCCGCGCCGTAATGCGCGACGAGGCCCGCCTGGGTCGGCTTGTTGTAATAGGGCGTGACGATCAGCACCGCATCGGCGCCGGCCTGCTCGGCCCGCTTGACCTTGTCGATCGTCTTTTTCGTGTCGTTGGCGCCCGCACCCGCCATCACCAGAACGCGCCCGGCTGCAAGCTTCACGGTGCGGGCGATCAGGGCCTCGGCCTCTTCGTCGGAAAGCGTCGCCGCCTCACCGGTCGTTCCGACCGGAACGAGACCCGCGACCCCGGCTTCGATCTGGCGCTCGACCAGGGCGTCATAGGCCGCGGTATCGATGGCACCGTCCTTGAAGGGCGTGATGAGGGCGGTGAAGACGCCGTTGAAGCGTTGATGAAGGTCCTGCATGGTCATGTTCCTCTCTATTATCATCAGTCGTTCAGGCTGTCCGCCAGGCTGTAGCGGCCGGCGGGACGCGGTGTGGAAACCAGCCATCGGGCGGCAGCAAGTGCACCTTCCGCATAGGCTGCGAGTGTATGAACCCGGTAGGTGAAGCTGGCCTCGGCCGAGCCCAAATCGAAGCGAACCTCGTTCACGCCGACCGTGTCGCCCTCGCGGTGGACGGTGATCGACGGTTCGGGGGCGGCAAAGCCCATGGCGCGGCTGCGCGCCTCGAACAGCTGGCGCGCCAGAAGGCGAGAGGTGCCGGACGGTTCCGCCTTCTTGCGGGCATGGTAGATTTCGCCGACGTTTGCCTCGGCATCCGGCATGCGCCGTGCGAAGTCCAGGACCGCCAGCCGGAAGGCTTCAAAGCCGTGGGCAAAGTTGGCGCTGACCAGCATTGGCCGATGAGCGCAGGATGCGGTCAGCCGGGCATCTTCTTCAGCGGTGAAACCCGTGGTACCGATCACCATCGGGATCGCCTTTGCGCCGATATCCGCCTGCAAGGCGAGGCTTGCCGCCGGCGTCGAGAAATCGATCATCACGTCGCAATGGCTCTTCATCGCCGCCTCGGCCGGGCGGTATTCGATGCTGCCGCCGGCGACCGGCATGCCGACAAGGCGCGATCCGGGAGAGACCAGGGCGGCTGCAAGTTCCAGTCCCGGATTGGCGAGGATGAGTTCGACGAGCCGGGTCCCGACCCGGCCCGAGGCTCCCATGATGGCGATGCGCATGACCTGGCTCCTCAGTCGATCACCACCTTCGGCTCCGACATTTCGCGCAGCGCGATGCGCACACCTTCGCGGCCGAGGCCGGAGCGCTTGACGCCGCCGAAGGGCACGTGCTCGGCGCGGAAATCCGGTCCCTCGTTGATCATCACGCCGCCGACGACGAGGTCGCGGGAGAAGGTCTTGATCAGCGCGTGGTCGTTGGTGAAGACGCCGGCCTGCAGGCCATAGGCGCCGGCATTGACCTCGGCGATCGCGGCGCGCGGGTCGGTGAAGCTGCGGATGGCGATGATCGGGCCGAAGGTCTCGTCGGCGATCACCGGCGCATCGACGGCCACCTCCGAGATGACGGTGGGCGCAAAGACCGTGCCGTCATGGGTGCCGCCGGTCAGCAGCGTGCCGCCATGGCCGGAGATGCTGGCGTTGACGCGTTCGGCCACGGCCTTGGCCGCGTCAAGGTCGATGACCGTGCCCATGTCGGTATCGTCCTTCGACGGATCGCCGAACTCGACGGCGTCGACGGCGGCCAGCAGCTTCTCGGTGAAGGCCTTCTCGATGTCCTGGTGCAGGTAGAGTTTTTTCACCGCCGCACAGCTCTGGCCGGCAATCTCGAAGCGATGGCCGATGGTGGTGGCGACGGCCTTGTCGAGATCGGCGTCGGGCAGTACGAACAAGGGATCGTTGCCGCCGAGTTCCATCAGGCAACGAATGAGCCCGCTGGCATTCTTCAGCGCAAGGCCGGCACCCGGCCCGCCGGTAAACGACAGAAGATCGATTGGCGAGCGGGCCAGCGACAGGGCAGCCTCCGCCGCGCCATGAACGATCTGGAACAGGTCGGCCGGCCAGCCGGCCTTCAGCGCCAGTTCGCGCAAGCGCGCGGCGGCCAGCGGTGCCTTGGGAGACGGCTTGGCGACCACGGCATTGCCGGCGGCGATCGCCGGGCCCAGCTTGTGGCAGAGCAGGTTGAGCGGGTAGTTGAAGGGCGTGATCGCCCCGACGACGCCGACCGGTTCGTAGGTGATCGTCGCCAGCCGGTCCGCGCCGCCTTCGACGATCGCGCAGTGCAGCGCCTCGCCGTCCAGGAAGGTCCCGGCATCGCCGGAGAGCTTCAGCGTGTTCTGGGCGCGGCGCACTTCGTTGCGCGCCTCGCGGATCGTCTTGCCCATCTCGCTGGAAATGATCCGCGCCAGGTTCTCTGCATCGGCGGCAATCTCGGCGGCCAGCGCATTCAGCATGGCGCGGCGCACCGCCGGGGTCGAGCCGCGGAACTCCCACTGGGCGGCCTTGGCGCGCAGCACGGCGGCGTTGATTTCGGCCGAAGAGCTGGCCGCCACTTCGCCGACCGGCTGGCCGTCGAAGGGATTGCGGACCAGGATCGCATTGGTGGTCTCGGGCGCCAGGCGCTGGGCTTGCGTCATGTCGGTAAACCTCGTCATTCGTTTTCGGTGTTCGGGGGGATGGCGCCGGTCAGCGCCGCGATGGATATGGGACGCACCGGCCAGCGGCGGCCGGTCAGGTCCTCGGTCGACGGCGCGGGGCCGCCCGGATTGATCTCGGCCATCAGCGCCGCGGTATTGGCGGCGCAGAACCGGCCCTGGCAGGCGCCCATGGCAAAACGGCCATTGTGCTTGACTTCTCGGCCCGTCAGCCGGTCCGCCCGGTCGCAGAGTTGGCGCAGGTCGCCGACCGTCTTGCCTTCGCAGCGGCAGAGAATGGTGTCGTCCGGCAGGGACCGAAGCAGCTGTGGCCCGTGGACCGGAGTAAAGAGCTCCGCCAGCGTCGCCTGCGCCATGCGGGCGCGCTCGACTGCATGGTCAAGCCCGGCGCGGTCGTGCTTCCCCGACAGGAGGTCGGCGACCGCGCGGCCTGCCCGCCGTCCGTCCGCCTCGGCGGCAAAGGCGCCGAGCGCCTCGCGGCAATCCCCGGCCCTCACTATCAGGGGCCTCGATGTCGGTTCCGTCGCCTCGTTCGGCAGGCCGAAATCGTTGGGCCGGATCCCGTCATGCAGGCCGATGCGGTCGACCGTGATCTGCCGCTCGCTGCCGTCGCGCCGCCGCAATACGGCCTGAAGGCTCTCGCCGTTCCGCGCGATCGTCACGAGCTGCGTGCCGCGCATCCATGGCACGCGGCGCAGATAGATCTGCGAGAGATAGCCGGCCGCTTCGCGCAGGAGGGCGGCATGCCCGAGCATGGCGATCCCCGGACCGATCTGCCGCATCGGATCGCCCGCCTCGACGATCGCCACCGGCGGACTGCCGAGCCGTGCCATCTGGGCCGCGACTGCAATCAGCAGCGGCCCGCTGCCGGCGAGCAGGACGCGACCTTGCGGCGCCCGTCCGGTCTCCTTCATCATCACCTGCAGCCCGCCGGCGGTGGAGACCCCGGCCATCTGCCAGCCCGGCCGCGGATGAACCTTCTCGACCGCGCCGGTTGCGAGAATGACAGCCTTGGGTCCCAATTGTTCGACCCGGCCGGTGCGTCGGTTCTCGATCAGAACCCGCCCGTCGCCGTCGACGCCGAGGAAGACCGAAGCATGACGCACCGGGATGCGTGCGGCCGAAAAGGCGTTCGCCAGCGCCTGCCAGCGGGCCTTGGGGCCGGCCGCCTGGTGGATCGGCTGAACGCCTTCGATCGGCTGGCGATGGATCGCGCCACCCAGGCTCTCGCGTTGTTCGACGAGTTCGACCGTGTAGCCGGAACGAGCAACTTCGGTCGCAGCCGCAATCCCGGCCGGACCGCCGCCGATGATGATGACATCGGACTCAATCATGGCGTCTCTCCAGCGCTTCCACCTGCATGCCCGCCCTGGCCGGTGTGATGCACGCTTCCCGGACCACCCCGTCGACCCGCAGCAGGCAGCACTGGCAGGCGCCGATGCCGCAGAAATAGCGCGTCTCCTGGCCGAGCGTGTCGGGGCCGAAGGTCAGGATGCCGGCGGCCTCCAGCGCTGCCGCAAGGCTTTCTCCGGTGCGGAAGGGAATTCTCCGCCCCATCCAGTCGAAACTCTGCCCGGTCATGCCGACGCTCCCTGGCCGGCGAACCGGGCCGGTTCGAAGGACGAAAGGTCGAGATCCGGCTCCTCGCCGCAGATCAGCTGGACGATCGACTTGCCGGTGACCGGGCCGAGGCAGATGCCGTCGCCCTCAAAGCCGGTGGCCACATAGCCGTTTTCGAGACCTGGGATCCGTCCGACCAGGGGCAGACCATCGATGACGGCCGTGCGAACTCCGGCAAAACTCCGCAGCAGCCGGACGCCGGCAAGGCCGGGAACGAGCGCCACGGCATCCTTGAGGATGCGCGAAACGGCGTCGATGTCATTGGTCTCCCGTTTGCCAAAATCCTCGCGCGTGCCGCCGATCAGGAACTGGCCGGTGACGAGCGGGTCGATCACCAGTCCGAGCCCGCGCGGCGGCGGCGCATGGCCGGCCTTCTGGCTTCCCTTGCTGAGCAGATAGCGGCCCGACATGATCGCGCCACGCATGGCGGCGTTAAGCTCGGGTGCCCGTTCCGTAACCAGCAATTGGCCCTTGCGCGGGGTGAGTATGCCGGAGAACCCGAGGAGCTCCGCCGAGCCATTGCCGGCGGCGATTACCACGACGTCGGCGGTGAGCGAGCCGCGGTTCGTCGTTATCCCCGCAATGCGCCTGCCGCCGTCCTCGAGCTGAAATCCCTCGACCCGCATATCGCGCTCGACCACGATACCGGACGCCGTCAGCAGCCGATGGACGATCTGGTAGCCGATCGCATGGCCCTCGCCATGCACCTCAACCGCCATCTTCGCCTGCGGCGAGAGAGCCCGGAAGTCTTGGCGCAAATCGGTTCCGGACAGCGTCTCGACCCTGACGCCTGCGCCGGCGAGAGCGGCCGAATGGGCCTCGAGCACGGCGCATTCCTCGTCCGATGCCGCAACGATGAAAGTCGAGCGGCGCTTGAAGGCGCCGGCGAGCAATCCCGCGTCGGCGAGTTCGCCATAGAGTGCGACACCCTTGAGCGCCGCGGCCATCATCGGTCCCGGTCGCTTGCTGGCAACGGACACGGCGCCGTCTGCGGCCCCCGTCGCTTCCGCCGCCGGAGCCGATGCGTCGATCAGCCGGACGGCGATGCCACGCCTGGCCAGGAAATAGGCCGTGGCGGCTCCGACGATGCCGGAACCGATGACGATGGCGCTGGACGGGGGGCGGGATTGCATGATTTCGAGCCGGCCTTGTTGGTTGTCGACCAATATTGGCGGCTGCAGGGCTTGACCGTCGATACAAGATGACGGCCTTGCTTGTTCACGAAATTTGTATCCGCTAGAAAGTCCCGA
This sequence comes from Ciceribacter sp. T2.26MG-112.2, assembly GCF_900492205.1. Classification (GTDB taxonomy): domain Bacteria; phylum Pseudomonadota; class Alphaproteobacteria; order Rhizobiales; family Rhizobiaceae; genus Allorhizobium; species Allorhizobium naphthalenivorans_A. Next base: position 247,982 of record NZ_UEYQ01000001.1, on the reverse strand, counting down.
CCCCTTAACAGAGAAGGAGGGGGACCCGCTCCATGGCCAAGATCAGCCTCACACTCATCCAGACTTTCTACCAGGTGGCGCGGCACGGTTCGTTTTCCGGTGCGGCGCGCGATCTGAACCTGAGCTACCAGTCGGCCGCCAATCATGTGCGGCGGCTGGAGCAGATCCTGCAGGGAAAGCTGATCGATTCCGAGCAGGGCGCCAAGCGAATCTCGCTCACCCCGCGCGGCCGCGCCCTCTACAGCCTGCTTCATCCCGAACTCGACATCATGCTGGAGCGGTTGACCAAGCTGATCGAGAACCAGCGCTCGTCGCTGCGCGTCGGCATGCCCCAGGCGATCTTCTTCTATCTGTTCCCGAGGGTTCTCTCGCGGTTCCGCGAAGCCTTTCCCGAAATGGAATTCGCCGTCTACGAGCGCGACACGGTGCTCGCCGAACTCGTCAAGAACGGCAGTCTCGACGTTTGCATTTCCGAGCGCTATTTCGGCGATCCGGTCGTTCCGCAGCGCCTGCTCGGCAGCTACCGGCTGAGCCTCGTCTATCCCGAGGCCTGGGGCGAGCCGCCTGCGCAACAGGACATTCCCCGCTGGGCCGAGGGCCGCCCCTTCATTACCTACGAGCCCGGCCAGACACTGCGCAACCTGGCCGTCGACTTCCTCGGCCGCGACGGGGCGATTGTCCAGCCGGCCATCTCCACCTCCGGCAGTTCCAGTGTGAAGCGCTGCGTCGAGGAAGGTCTCGGCTTCTCGATCATCCCCTCCTGGTGCGTCGGTCCGGAAGACGTGTCGATCCGCAGCACAAAGCTCACCAACCTGCCGGAAGTGCGGGTCTATTTCGGCAATGCCGGCTTCCTGCAGAAGCATCCGATGGTGCAGCAACTGTTCGAGGACTGCCGCCGCGAACTGGTTGGCCCGGTGCTCGATCCGCCGCGCAGCAGCGAACTCTCCCTGCCGCCGCTCTGACCACGACATATAAAAAAGCCGATAAGTGGCTCGGACTCTCTAGCATTGTTCCCGGTCGATTCGCGGATAGGCTGATTTCCGGCCGGTCAGCCCGCGAGCCTCAAGCACGGGCGCGGGGAGACGGACATCAAACGAGATTCCGGGGAACAATGGAGAACCAGACCATGAAATTGCTTTCAAAGATCTGTGGCGCAGCCGCAATCGCGCTGTCGCTGCTGGCTGGCACGGCGGCATCGGCCGGCACCATCGACGACATCCGCGCCCGTGGCGTGCTGCGCATTCCGGCGATCCTCAACGAGACGCCCTACTTCAACAAGGATCCCCGCACCGGCGAATGGCAGGGCTTCGTGCTCGACATGGCCAACGACATCGCCAAGACCCTGGACGTCAAGCTCGAAGTGGTGGAATCCAGCTGGGCCAACGCCATCCTCGACGTGCAGAGCGGCAAGGTGGACATGGCCTTTGCCGTGACCGCGACGCCGGTCCGTGCCATGTCGGTCTCCTTCTCCGACCCGACCTACTACAACAGCTTCGTGCTGGTCTCCGCCAAGGAGGAGATTGCCGGCAAGACCTGGACCGAGCTCAACGACCCGAAATACACCTTCGCCGTCGACCTCGGCTCCGCCCAGGACCTGATCACCCAGCAATATCTGCCCAAGGCCAATATCCTGCGCTTCAAGACCCGTGACGAAGCGATCGTCGCAGTGACCACCGGTAAGGCCGATGCGCTGGTCAACACCATGCTGAACGGCCTGGTCATTGCCAAGAAGGCACCGACCATCGGCGCCGTGAAGGTCCCGACGCCGGTTCTCTCCACGCCCTCGGTCATCGCCCTGAACTATGGCGCTGACGAGACCTTCAAGAGCTTCGTCTCTGCCTGGGCCGAATATAATCGCCGCATCGGCAACAACCAGACCTGGATCCTGAAGAGCCTCGAGACCTTCGGCATCACTCTCGACGACATGCCGGTCGGCTTCGGCTTCGGCGGCTGACGGCAAGGACACAATCTGTCGCGACCAGGAAACCCGGCGGGAAACCGCCGGGTTTTCCTGTCTTTGCGGCCGATCCGCTCGGCCACGCCAGGATTCTGATGCGACGCCTGCAGGAAACCCGTGCGCCGCGCCATAGGAAAACGAGGACGTGGCGGCGAGCCGGGGGTGTTTCGTCTCGATTAAGACCCGCCCGCCTTGGCAGCCGTTCGGTCGATACGATCGACCGTGCGAAACCGGCCGCTACATATCGCTACATATATTGAGGAAGATGGAATGGCGGACAGAGAGGGATTCGAACCCTCGGTACGCTTTCACGTACACACGCGTTCCAGGCGTGCGCCTTAAACCACTCGGCCACCTGTCCGTAGGAGCCGGCACCCTCGTCATGCGAAGCGGCCGGTCGGGCGCGATATATAACGAGGATTTCCCGGCGATCAACCGAAATCTGACGGTTTTTTGACTTGCCTGGACAAAAGCCTATCTATTGGCTGGCCTTCGCCCCGAAGGCGGTGCATGCAGGGGGCAGGTGCCGTGGTCGCGTGGGGTGGCTGCATGGGGGACTGGTTCTGTGCGTTTCATATTTCGTCTGGCGAGTTTCGGGGCCTTGTGTGTCGCGGTGATTGCCGCCACCATGGATTCGATCGCCTCGGTGTCGGCGTCGCAATTCGTCGTCACGCCGCTCCGATTGGCCTGGGTGGAAATCGCCCCCGCCTCCCTGGTCGGTTTTCGCGCTTTCGTCGAAACGAAGATCGGCACGTCGGCCTGGCGTATGTTCGATGCCTGGTTCCTGCCGCAACCCGCATTTGCGGTGCTTCTCGGTCTGGCGCTGCTCTTGTGGATGGTGGGCTACAAGAAGCCGTCGCCGGCCGGGCGTTTCGCCGCCTGATCCTTGTGCCGCCCCGTCCGCGCGGTTGGTCCGTGCCCGTTAGGAGTCCTGATGTTCCTGATCGATATGTTCAACAAGAAGATGACCATGCCCACCGCCGAGACCGCGCTTCCCGGCCGCCCGGAGCCGCTCGCGACCGCCGAGACGCATTTCGTCTCCGGGCGCCCGTTGAAGGGACCTTATCCGGAGGGTTCGAGGACGGTCTATCTCGGCATGGGCTGTTTCTGGGGCGCCGAGCGGCTGCTGTGGAAGACGCCCGGCGTGTACGTCACAGCGGTCGGCTACCAGGGCGGGTTCACGCCCAATCCCACCTACCAGGAGACCGTGACGGGGCTCACCGGTCATGCGGAGGTGGTCAAGGTCGTCTACGATCCGCAGGTGGTGCCGCTCGAGGCGCTGCTGAAAATCTTCTTCGAGGCGCATGATCCGACCCAGGGCATGCGCCAGGGCAATGACATCGGCACGACCTACCGTTCGGCCATCTATGCCGAAAGCGTCGATGACATCGACACCGCGCTCAAGGTTCGCGATGCCTTCCAGGAGGCGATGATCGCAGCGGGCCGCAAGCAGACGGTGACGACGCAGATCGCCCCGGCGGGACCATTCTATTATGCCGAGGACTATCACCAGCAATATCTGGCGAAGAACCCTGACGGGTATTGCAGCCTTCGCGGCATTGGCGTGACCTGCCCGCTGCCGGTCGCCTCATGAGCCGCCCGCTGCTCGTTCCGGCGGCAGCGAGCCCCTTGATCTGGCTGAATTTTCGGCGTCCTGTGTTGAGGCGGGCAAGCGTCGAATGTTTCTTTACCAGTTGAAAAAAATCGGGTGAATTTTTCCAAGAGCCATGCAAGGATGAAACCAGCCAGGCCCTTGGAAAAGGGGTCGGTGGTTCCGCAGACTGGCGCGTCAAAGCGCTTGCGGGAGGACCCAGCAAGATCAATAGCAACAACAGGGCTGCACAATGAAGAAAACCCTTTTGAGTCTCTTTGCCTTGGCCGCAATGTCGGCAACGGCGCTCGCCGCCGACGTCAAGCCGGCACTCGTCTACGGCACGGGCGGCAAGTTCGACAAGTCGTTCAACGAAGCAGCCTATGCCGGAGCCGAGAAGTTCAAGGCCGAGACGGGCACCGAGTATCGCGACTTCGAACCGACCGGCGACACCCAGGGCGAACAGGCGATCCGCAACTTCGCCTCGCGGGGCTATAACCCGGTCGTCGCCGTGTCCTTCGCCTGGACCTCGGCGGTCGAGAAGGTCGCGGCCGAATTCCCCGACACCCAGTTCGTCATCGTCGATTCGGTGGTCGACCTGCCGAACGTCCGTTCGGTCGTCTACAAGGAAGAGGAAGGCTCCTACCTCGTCGGCGTACTGGCCGGCATGGCGTCGAAGACCGGCAAGGTCGGCTTCGTCGGCGGCATGGACATTCCGCTGATCCGTAAGTTCGCCTGCGGCTACGAACAGGGCGCGCGCGCAGCCAATGCCGACATCGAGGTGTTCCAGAACATGACCGGCACCACCGGCGCTGCCTGGAACGACCCGGTTCGCGGCGGCGAACTCACCAAGAACCAGATCGACCAGGGCGCCGACGTGATCTATGCGGCAGCCGGCGCAACCGGCCTTGGCGTTCTGCAGACCGCGGCCGACAATGGCAAGCTGTCGATCGGCGTCGACTCGAACCAGAACCACCTGCATCCGGGTTCGGTCCTGACCTCCATGGTCAAGCGCGTCGACCTCGCCGTCTACAACGCCTATGCCGACTCCAAGGGTGACAAGTTCACCGCCGGCGTCCAGGCGCTCGGCGTCAAGGAAGACGGCGTCGCCTATGCGCTCGACGAGCACAATGCCAAGCTCGTCACCGACGATATGAAGGCAGCCGTCGAAAAGGCCAAGGCCGACATCATTGCCGGCACCATCAAGGTCCACGATTACATGTCGGACAATTCCTGCCCGAAGTGATCTGATCCGGGCGCAAGGCGGTTGCTCAATCCGCCTTGCGCCCTTTTTATGTCTGGGGGACCGGAATGAACGAAAAGAGCCAGGCGCCGGCGATCGAACTGATCGGCATCGACAAGAAGTTCGGTGCGGTGCATGCCAACAAGAACATCAATCTCACGGTCGCCAAGGGCTCGATCCACGGCATCATCGGCGAAAACGGGGCCGGCAAGTCGACGCTGATGTCGATCCTCTACGGCTTTTACCATGCCGACAGCGGCGAGATCCACATCGACGGCAAGCCGGTCGCCATCCGTGACAGCCAGTCGGCGATCGCCGCCGGTATCGGCATGGTGCATCAGCACTTCATGCTGGTCGAGAATTTCACCGTGCTGGAAAACCTGATGCTCGGCGCCGAGGGCGGCCCGCTGCTCGGCAAGGGCACGGATGCGGCGCGCGACGCCTTGAAGAAGCTCGAAGACGACTATGAACTCGAGGTCGACCCCGATGCCGTGGTCGAGGAGCTCCCCGTCGGGCTGCAGCAGCGGGTCGAGATCCTCAAAGCCATGTATCGCGGCGCCGAAATCCTGATCCTCGACGAACCGACCGGCGTGCTCACCCCCGCCGAAGCCGACCACCTGTTCAAGATCCTGCGCGTGCTGCGCGACCAGGGCAAGACGGTCATTCTCATCACCCACAAGCTGCGCGAAATCATGGCGATCACCGACACGGTGTCGGTCATGCGCCGCGGCGAGATCGTCGCCACCCGCACGACGTCCGAAACGACGGTCGAGGAACTGGCCGAACTGATGGTCGGTCGCCGCGTGCTGCTGCATGTGGACAAGGGCGATTCCAAGCCCGGCGAGGTCTTCCTTTCTGTGCGCAACCTGACGGTCAAGGATCAGCGCGGCGTCACCATGGTCGACAATGTCTCCTTCGACGTGCGTTCCGGCGAGATCCTCGGTATTGCCGGCGTCGCGGGTAACGGCCAGAGCGAACTCTTGGAGGCCATCACCGGCATCCGCAAGCCGACCTCGGGCGAAATCCTGTTCTGCGGTGAGCCGGTCACCGGCTTTGATCCGGCGCGCCTCAGGCGCATGGGACTGGCGCATATTCCGGAAGACCGCCACCATATGGGCCTGGTGCTGGCCTTCGAGGAGGCGGAAAACGCCATCCTCGGCTATCATCGTGACGATCGTTACGGCAGGGGCGCATTCCTGAAGCCCGATGCGGTGCGCAAGGCCGCCGTCGACGAGATCGAGAAATATGACATCCGTCCGCCCAATCCCAGGCTGAAGACCGCCAATTTCTCCGGCGGCAACCAGCAGAAGATCGTCGTTGCCCGCGAGATCGAGCGCGACCCGAAACTGCTCGTCGTCGGCCAGCCGACCCGCGGCGTCGACATCGGCGCCATCGAATTCATCCATCGCCGGATCGTCGAGACGCGCGACGCCGGCAAGGCCGTGCTTCTGGTGTCGGTCGAACTCGACGAGATCCGTTCGCTGTCGGACCGGGTGCTGGTGATGTTCGCCGGCAAGATCGTCGGCGAGAAGAGCCCGGAAACGGCCGAACAGACGCTCGGCCTGATGATGGCCGGCATTGCCGCATGAGGTTTTGATGAGCACCGCTTCCGTACCGCTGCCGAATTGGATCAACTACGCGCTGATCCCGCTGATCAACCTCATCCTCGCCTTCCTGGTCTCCGGTCTCGTGGTCTGGATCATCGGCGAGGATCCCTATGAAGCCCTGAAGCTGATGCTGGCCGGGGCGCTCGGACGCGGCGAGGGCATCGGCTTTACGCTGTTCTACGCCACCAACTTCATCTTCACCGGATTGTCCGTCGCCGTCGCTTATCATGCCGGCCTGTTCAACATCGGCTCCGAAGGCCAGGCCTATCTCGGCGGCCTCGGCGCAGCCCTGGTGGCGCTGTCGCTCGACCATTATGTGCCGTGGTACGTGACCATGCCGCTCGCCATCTGTGCCGCAGCCTTGTTCGGCGCGGCCGGCGCTGCCATCCCCGCCTGGCTGCAGGCCAAGCGCAACAGCCACATCGTCATCACCACGATCATGTTCAACTACATCATCTCGTCGCTGATGAACTATGTGCTGGTGCATGTGCTGATCGTGCCCGGCAAGATGGCGCCGGAAACCCGCACCTTCCTCGAAGGCGGACAACTGCCCAAGCTCGACTGGCTGATGGCCATGTTCGGCCTGAAACTCGGACCCGCGCCTCTCAACGTCTCCTTCCTGATTGCGCTCGTCATGTGCGTGCTCGTCTGGGTGCTGATTTGGCGCACCAAGCTCGGCTACGAGATGCGCACGCTCGGCATCAGCCGTTCGGTCGCCGCCTATGCCGGCATTCCCTATGTCAAGATCGTCATCATCACCATGCTGATCTCCGGCGGCCTTGCCGGCATGATGGCGCTCAATCCGGTGATGGGCGCGTCCGCCCGCCTGCAGGTCGAATTCGTCAGCGGCGCCGGCTTCGTCGGCATCGCCGTCTCGCTGATGGGCCGCAACCACCCGATCGGCATCGTGCTCGCCGCGATCCTGTTCGGCGTGCTCTACCAGGGAGGGGCGGAACTGTCCTTCGACATGCCGACCATCACCCGTGACATGATCATGGTGATCCAGGGTCTGGTGATCCTGTTTGCCGGCGCGCTCGAATACATGTTCCGGCCGACGATCGTGCGCATCTACCAGCAAATCGTCAAAGCGTGAGGTGAGCGACATGGATTACTTCGACATTCTCGTCAGCATCCTCGGCTCCACCGTCCGCCTGTCGATCCCGCTGATCTTCACCGCGCTGGCCGGCCTGTTTTCCGAACGCGCCGGCATCTTCGACATCGGCCTCGAGGGCAAGATGCTGGCGGCCGCCTTCGCCGCCGCCACCGCCGCCTACATGACCGGTTCGCCCTGGCTTGGGCTTGCATCCGGCATCGGCGTATCGCTCGCCTTCTCGCTGGTCCACGGTTTCGCCTCGATCACCAATCGCGGCAACCAGATCGTCTCCGGCGTGGCGATCAACTTCGCGGCCGCCGGCCTCACCGCCGTGCTCGGTCATGCCTGGTTCCGCCAGGGCGGCCGCACCCCGGGCCTTGCCGCCGATGCGCGCTTCTCGCCGATCACGCTTCCGGGTGTCGACCTGATCCGCGACGTGCCGATCATCGGTCCGCTCTATGCCAATGTCATCTCAGGCAACAATCTGCTCACCTATCTCGCCTTCCTCGCCGTGCCGATCTCCTGGTGGGTGCTCTATCGCACCCGTTTCGGCCTGCGCCTGCGCGCCGTCGGCGAAAATCCGGGCGCCGTCGACACCGCCGGCATTTCGGTCACCTGGCTGCGCTACCGCGCGGTTCTGGTCGCCGGCTTCCTCTGCGGCTTCTCCGGCACCTATCTGGCGATCGCCCAGTCGGCGGCCTTCATCAACAACATGTCGGCCGGCAAGGGCTATATCGCACTCGCCGCGCTGATCTTCGCCAAATGGCGCCCGGTGCCGGTCCTGCTTGCCTGCCTGCTGTTCGGCTTCCTCGATGCGCTGGCCAATTTCATGCAGGGCAAGTCGGTTCCCGGCATAGGCGAAGTGCCGGTACAGATCTTCCAGGCGCTGCCCTACATCCTCACCTGCATCCTGCTTGCCGGCCTGATCGGTTCTGCCAATCCGCCCAAGGCCGGCGGTGTCCCTTACGTGAAGGAGCGTTGATTTCCATGTCCCATGACCTGTTCGAGGCTGCGCGCGACGCGATGAAGTTCGCCCATGCGCCCTATTCGAAATTCCCGGTCGGGGCGGCCATCCGCGCCGATGACGGGCGCATCTACACCGGCGCCAACATCGAGAACCTGTCCTTCCCCCAAGGCTGGTGTGCCGAGCCGACGGCGATCGGCTGCATGATCATGGGCGGGGCGAAGAAGATCGTCGAAATGGCGGTCATCGCCGAGAAGATGGCGCTCTGCCCGCCCTGCGGCGGCTGCCGCCAGAAGATCGCCGAATTCGCCGAGGCAGGCACGAAGATCTATCTGTGCGATGAGGTCGGCGTGAAAAAGACGATGACCATGGACGAACTCCTGCCCTTCTCCTTCAAGACGGACATTCTCGGATGAGGGAGGCGATCAACTTCCTCGTCGACCGGCTCGAAGGCCTTCTGCCGCGGTACGGTATCGTGCTCGGATCGGGCCTCGGCTCGCTGGTCGACGAGATCCGCGATCCGATCCGTGTCTCCTACCATGATCTGCCGGGCTTTCCGCTGAGTGGCGTGTCCGGTCATGCCGGTGAACTGGTCGCCGGCTATCTCGACCGCGAACCGGTCATCATGCTGGCTGGCCGTATTCACTACTACGAGCACGGCGAAGCCAATGCCATGCGCGTGCCGATCGAGGTGTTGCGCGGGCTTGGCGTGCAGTCGTTGATCCTCACCAATTCCGCCGGATCGCTGCGCGAGGATCTGCCGCCGGGTTCGGTCATGCAGATCAGCGATCATATCAATTTTTCCGGCGTCAATCCGCTGATCGGCGAGGAAAGCGACAGTCGCTTCGTTGGCATGACCTCCGCCTACGACGCCGATCTCGCCGCCGCCATGCAGCGTGCCGCCGCCGAGGAAGGCATTCCGCTCTCCTCCGGCGTCTATATGTGGTTCTCCGGCCCGAGCTTCGAAACGCCGGCCGAAATCCGCATGGCCCGCATCCTCGGCGCCGATGCGGTCGGCATGTCGACCGTGCCGGAAGTCATCCTCGCCCGCTTTTTCGGGCTGCGGGTGGCCGCCGCCTCTGTTATCACCAATTTCGGCGCCGGCATGACCGGGGCCGAGCTCAGTCATGCCGAAACCAAGGACATGGCACCGATCGGGGGCAAACGGCTTGCCGCCATCCTCAAGAGAATGATCGCTGGTGGAGGGACGGAACTTGGATAGTCACGAAGCGCGGGCCATCGCCGCCCGGGCACTTGCCCTGGTCGATCTCACCAATCTGAAGGACGATTGCACACCGGCGCAGATCGATGCGCTCTGCGCCAAGGCGGTAACGCCCTATGGCCACACCGCCGCCATCTGCATCTGGCCGCGCTTCATCGCCCGCGCCCGCACCCTGCTCGGACCGGAAAGCCCGGTGCGCATCGCAACCGTGGTCAATTTCCCCTCCGGCGACCTGAAGCTCGAGGACGTGCTTGCCGAGACCCGCGAAGCGATCGCGGACGGTGCCGACGAGATCGATCTGGTCATTCCCTATCGGGCTTTCATGGCCGGAGACGAAGGGGCGGTAACGTCCATGGTCGAGGCGGTGCGCGCCGCCTGTGCCGAACCCGTCCTGTTGAAGACCATCCTCGAGACCGGAGAGATCAGGGATACCGCCCTGATCCGCCGCGCCTCGGAGCTGGCGATCGCCGCCGGTGCCGATTTCATCAAGACCTCGACCGGCAAGGTCGCCGTCAATGCGACGCTCGAGGCGGCCGACATCATGCTGCAGGCGATCCGCGACAGCCGCAAGAAGGTCGGCTTCAAGCCGGCCGGTGGCATTTCGAGTGTCGCCGACGCCGGTCTATACCTGCGCCTTTCCGATACCATCCTGGGCGAGGACTGGGTGATGCCGTCGACCTTCCGCTTCGGCGCCTCAGGCCTGCTCGACGATATTTTGACCGTGCTCGGCGGTGGCCGGTCGAGCGCCGACAACACGGGATACTGACAGATGCTGCCCCAGGAAATTATCCGCCGCAAGCGTGACGGCGCCGTCCTCACCGCTACCGAGATCACCGCTTTCGTCGAAGGGCTGAGCCAGGAAAGCATTTCCGAGGGCCAGGTCGCGGCCTTTGCCATGGCGGTGTTCTTCCGGGGCATGACGCCGGAGGAGATCGTCGCCTTGACGCTTGCCATGCGCGATTCCGGCGAGGTTCTATCCTGGGCCGGCATCGGCCAGCCGATCGCCGACAAGCATTCGACCGGTGGTGTCGGCGACAATGTCTCGCTGATGCTAGCGCCGATCGTTGCGGCCTGCGGGCTCGCCGTGCCGATGATCTCCGGTCGTGGTCTCGGCCACACCGGCGGCACGCTCGACAAGCTGCAGTCGATCCCCGGCTATGACGTGATGCCCGATGCGGCGACCTTCCGCCGGGTGGTGGACGAGGTCGGCTGCGCCATCATCGGCCAGACGGGCGATCTTGCGCCAGCCGACAAGCGCCTCTATGCCATCCGCGACGTCACCGCGACCGTCGAATCCATTCCGCTGATCACCGCCTCCATTCTGTCGAAGAAGCTCGCCGCAGGACTGGAGAGCCTGGTCCTCGACGTCAAGGTCGGCAATGGCGCCTTCATGGCCAAGGCCGAGGATGCCGAGGCGCTGGCCCGCTCGCTGGTGACTGTTGCCAATGGGGCAGGGGTGCGCACCTCGGCGCTTCTGACCGACATGAATGAACCGCTTGCCGATGCGGCGGGCAATGCCGTCGAGGTGCAGAACGCGGTCGATTTCCTCCGCGGCGCCAAGACCGGCACCAGGCTCGAGGAAGTGACGCTGGCACTCGGGGCCGAGATGTTGGTCAATGCCGGCATTGTCGCTGACCTCCAGACGGGCCTCACCCGGTGTCGTGATGTGCTCGCTTCCGGCAAGGCAGCCGAGGTGTTTGGCCGAATGGTGCATGCGCTCGGCGGTCCGGTCGATTTCATGGATAATGCGGATCGCTACCTGCAAAAGGCGGCCATCGAGATTCCGGTGCTGGCCAAGGCCGATGGTTACCTCGCCTCCGCCGACACCCGCGGCCTTGGCCTTTGCGTCGTCGCCCTTGGCGGCGGACGTCAGCGACCGACCGATGCCATCGACCACCGGGTCGGGCTGACGGGGCTCATTCCGCTCGGCACCGCCGTATCCAGGGGCGACCTGATTGCCACCGTGCATGCCAACGACCGCGACAGCGGCGAGCGTGCCGCGCAGATGGTGGCGGCAAACTATGGCATCGCCGACGACAGGCCGGAGCTCGCGCCGGTGATCGGCAAGCGCATCAACTGAGAATGAGGGGCGAGGGCAGGGGTGCCCCTTAACGCTCCAGGCGCAGGCGGTCGTCCTCGGCCGAATAGCCGCCGAGGCGCTTGAGGAAACTCATGCCGATCAAGGTGCCGGACAGCGCCTTGTCGCGCAGCACGAAGGCGTCGACGTCCTCAACCCGCACCGTGCCGATCTCGACCCGTTGCAGGCGGATATGCGCGGCGCGGGTCTCGCCGTTTGCCGTGCTGATCGGATACTTGAAGTCGAGCGAGGCGATGCTGACCCCGATGCGCCGCGCGGTCGTCTCGTTGATCGCCACCAGCGATGCCCCGGTATCGACCATGGCCTCGATGGCCTTGCCGTTGAGCCTGAACGTGCCGCGATAATGGCCCGTCGCGTCGGCTTCCAGCACCGTGGTTCCCGCCCGAGCGACCGCCACCGGCACTGCGGCGGGTGTCCCGCCGCCGGCGGAGACGGGCATCTTCAGGGCCTCGAATACCTGTGGCACCTGGGTTGCAGCGACCGCCACCACGAAAACCAGCCCGATCGCGCGCATCAGCATGGCATTTCTCCCGCCTTATCCAAGCCTTCGGGGGGTCTGATAGCCCATCCCGATTGAAAAGCCGCTAAGGCGCGAACGAAAACGCCCCGGAACGCGTGTCCCGGGGCGTGATCCGTCAATTCTGGTTAAGCCTTTATTTCGTTCCGTACATGCGGTCGCCGGCATCCCCGAGACCGGGCATGATATAGCCCTTCTCGTTGAGATGGCTATCGATCGAGGCGGTGAAGACCGGCACGTCCGGATGCGCCTCGCGGAAGTTCTTGATCCCTTCCGGTGCGGCGAGCAGGCAGAGGAAGCGGATGTTCTTCGCGCCGCGTTCTTTAAGCTTGTCGACGGCCGCGATCGAGGAATTGCCGGTGGCCAGCATCGGGTCGACGACGATGATCAGGCGTTCGTCGAGCGCGTCGGGTGCCTTGAAATAATACTCGACGGGCTGCAGCGTTTCGTGGTCGCGATAGACGCCGATATGCGAGACACGGGCGGCGGGCACCAGTTCCAGCATGCCTTCCAGAAGGCCGTTGCCGGCGCGCAGGATCGAGGCGAAGACCAGCTTCTTGCCCTCGAGCACCGGCGACTGCATGGTCGTCAGCGGCGTCTCGATCGTCTCCATGGTCAGTTCCAGGTCCCGCGTCACCTCGTAGCAGAGCAGCGTGGAGATTTCCCTGAGCAGCCGGCGGAAACTCGACGTCGAGGTCTCCTTGCGGCGCATGATGGTCAGTTTGTGCTGAACCAGCGGATGATTGATGACTGTGACGCCGTCCATGGTCGGGCCCTTCTATTCTTCTTTTGTGATAGGAAATGTTTTCCACATTCCCTCGGGAACCCGCAAGGGCGTCGTTGAAATTTGCCCGCTCATCCCCAGGCGCGGACGTTCAAAGCCGGGCGAGCAGCGCCTTCCGGGTCGGCTCGTCGACAAAGGCCGCCTCGATCGCCGTGCGCGTCATGGCGTTAATCTCTGCGTCGGTGAAGCCCATCACCGTCGACGCCGTCTCGTATTCCTGCGCCAGCGAGGTATGGAAGTACGGCGGATCGTCGGAGTTGAGCGTCACGCGCACACCGGCCTCGACAAAGCGCCGGAGCGGATGGCTGGCATAGTCGGGAAACACCTTGAGCGCGATGTTCGAGCCGGGGCAGACCTCCAGCACCGTGCCGAGATCGGCCAGCCGCCTGACCAGGTCCGCATCCTCGATCGCCCGCACGCCGTGGCCGATCCGGCTCGGCTTCACCAGGTCCAGCGCATCGGCGACGGAGAAGGCCCCGCACAATTCGCCGGCATGGATGGTGATGCCGAGGCCTGCCTCGCGCACGATGTCGAAGGCCGGGGCATAATCGGCCACCCGGTTCATCCGCTCCTCGCCGGCCATGTTGAAGCCGGTGACCAGCGGATGGTCGAACGTCGCCGCCCATTTTGCGCGGGCGAGCACGTTTTCCGGCCCCAGATGCCGTTCGCCGATGATCACCATGCGGCATTCGATGCCGGTCTTTTCCCGGGCCGACAGGATGCCCGCCGCAAGGCCGCCGACATAGTCGTCGGGCGACAGGCCGACGGCCTCGCCATGGTCGGGCGAGATGAACAGCTCGCTATAGATCGTGTTCGCGGCGGCCAGCTCGAGGAGATAGGCCTCGGCCAGCGCCGTATAGTCCTCGGCCGTGCGAAAGACGGACGCGACGAAATCATAGCAGGCTATGAAGCTGGTGAAATCGTTCCACACATAGGCGCCGTCCTTGACGAAGCCATCGGTTGCCACGCCGTATTTCTCCGCCTGCGTCATCGTCAGAGCCGGCGGTGCGGCGCCCTCCACGTGGCAGTGGAGTTCGGCCTTCTTCAGATGTGCCGTCAAAGGAAGCTCCGTCCATGCGGCCCGGCCGGAATGCCGAGATGGGCGGCAATCGTCTCGCCGATATCGGCATAGGTATTGCGGATACCGATCATGCGAGACTTGATGCCGGGGCCGAAGGCCATGATCGGCACCCGCTCGCGGGTATGGTCCGTGCCGCGCCAGGTTGGGTCGCAGCCATGGTCGGCGGTCATCAGCACCATGTCGCCGGGCTTGAGCTTGCGATGCACCTCGGGCAGCCGCCGGTCGAAGGCCTCGAGTGCGGCGGCATAGCCGGGCACGTCGCGGCGGTGGCCGTAGAGCATGTCGAAATCGACGAAATTGCTGAACACCAGGTCGCCGTCCGCCGCCTCGTCCATGACCTTCAGCGTCGCATCCATCAGCGCCATGTTGCCGTTCGCCTTGATGACGCGCGACACGCCCTGGTGGGCGAAGATATCGCCGATCTTGCCGACACCATGCACGCTGCGGCCGGCCTCGACGAGGCGGTCGAGCAAGGTCGGCTCCGGCGGCAGCACGGAATAGTCGCGGCGGTTGCCGGTGCGCTGGAAGGTGGCGGGCGTCTCGCCGATGAAAGGTCGTGCGATGACCCGGCCGATATTGAGCGGATCGATCAGCTTGCGCACGATCTGACACAGCGTCAGCAAGCGCTCGAGGCCGAAATGCGTCTCGTGGGCGGCGATCTGGAAGACTGAATCGGAGGACGTGTAGCAGATCGGCTTGCCGGTGCGGATATGCTCCTCGCCGAATCTGGCGATGACTTCCGTGCCCGAGGCGTGGCAATTGCCGAGAATGCCGGGAAGCTCCGCCTCGCGGCAGATCGTCTCGACCAGTTCCTCGGAAAAGGCGTCGCCGTCTGCAGGAAAATAGCCCCAGTCGAACATCACCGGCGTCCCGGCGATCTCCCAATGGCCCGACGGCGTATCCTTGCCGTGCGAAACCTCGTTCGCCGCGCCGTGCAGGCCGAACACCCGTTCCGGCACAGGCATGCCGGCCGGCGCACGTCCGCTCGACAGTTTGGCAATGGCCACCAGTCCGAGGGCCGACATGTTGGGAAGCGCAAGCGGACCGGACCTCAACCCCTTGCGATCGCCTGCACCCGCCGCGCAGAACTCGGCGATATGACCGAGCGTGTCGGAGCCGTCGTCGCCATAGGCGGGCGCATCGGGCGCACCGCCGATGCCGAAGGAATCAAGAACGAAAAGAAATGCTCGTGCCATGGTCCACCTGCGCCGCGGGACACGGCCCTCATGGCTGTCGTCGTCCGGGCGGTCGAAGCGGCATGTTTAGCGCCAAGCGGCCGGCTTGGCAAACCCGGGGGCGGACGTGAAATGGACTCTAGCGCCGTCACGGCCCTTAAGGAGAGCCGCCCTGTCAGCAGTCGCTACAGGTGATGTCGGTATTGACGCGCTGCCGGAAGTAGAATTCTCTGGTGATCGTCAGTTCCCTGATCGTCGATCCGGAGAGCGCCGGAAGATACATCAGCAATTCGTGGGAAACGGTGAGTTCGGTGCGGATCAGGAAGATGTCGGCTTCGAGCATGTCGGCGGGCACCGGCACCGTCGCGCCGACCGCATAGGGTGCGGAGCCGGAATTCGACCACGACCACGCCACCGACGCAGCCTTTGCGCTGTCGACTTTGACCCCTGTAATATTCAGCGCCAGTTTGTACGGGTCATACGGCGCGAAGATCGCGCTCACGACATCGATCATGTCATCGAGGTCGTCCTTGACGACCTTGTCCGTCCGCGACACGAGGTCCGCGACGGTGCTGGCCGACACTGTTGCCCGTTTCGACGTGTTGAAGGCGAGTGTCAGCTCGAAAGCCGCCAGATACAGCACCAGCAGCAGCGGGGCGATCAGGGCGAATTCGACGCCACCGATACCGCTTCGGTCGTCGCGCATGCGGCGTAGCGCCGATGTCAGCCGGGAAAGGTAGCCTTTCCGGCTCCGGTCGGCGTCGCGGCCCGGGGTCTGGCTCGGTGCGCTCACGGATAATCCTCGTTCTGGATGGCCGTCGTCGCCGAGATCAGGAAGTCGGTGGGCATCGAGCCGTCGGCCGGACGGATCGTGGTGATATAGGGCCGGACGAGGTCGGTCATCACCTGCCAGCGGTAGAGGGCCCGGACCATGTTGATGGACTTGGGACCGCCGGGGGCAAAATCGAAGCTCGACGGGTCAATGTCGGAGTAATCGGCGGTCGATATGCGCGGTATTTCGCCGGGTATGTCGCCGAAGGTCGGGAAGGTACGGACGTCGAGGTAAAGTTTCGAAGGCGTGGCGATTTCTGTTTCGGAGCAGGTGATGAGGATCGAGATCTCGTTGCAGAAAGCCTGGCGGAACTCCCCCTCGGTCATGTCCGTCGTCCGGTCGAGATCGTAGGTGATCCGGCCGGTGCGCAGCTCGCGCGCCATGTTGTTCACGGCCAAATGGACCATCTGCTCCGCATAGAAGGCCACGAAGGTCTCGATGATTGCGAAGATGATGAGGAAATAGGGAATGGCCAGAATGGCGAACTCGATGGCCGCAGCCCCGTCGCGGGATCGGCGCAGGCGTCGCCACAGGCGGCGTATCGGCCGGCCGGTCTTGGCGCGCCCGTCCTGGTGCTGCCTGTCGGGATGCTTGAAGTCTGCGCTCATCGCTCGTATCCGCGGTCCGGGATCAGTCTCGACGTTAGGAGCGAAGTGTTGATTTTCCGTTGTCGCGATCTTTACAATTCGATGCGTGCCGCAAGCGGCCTTTCACGGGGTTTGCCGGTCGGGGCCTTGAATCACTTCGTGGCGGCGGTGGCGCCGGTGGTGACATGCTCTTCGCAATTGGGCGAGCAGGACAGAACGGTGCGCGTGGTGGCCTTGAACACCCGCACGGTATTGCCCTCGTCGATGGACACCAGAATGCGCTCGTCGACGATGGCATTGCCGTCGGCGTCGAGAAGTACGAGGTTGGTGGTGCCGAAGGCGCGGCCGGTGAGAACGATGGTCTGGGCGTCGGCAACGGTTGCATCGGCGACATCGGAATTGCCGACGATCACCTTGCTCACCGGGCGATCGAGCTTCAGCACGCGCGCGCTGTTCATATAGACGCGCAGGACCGTGTCGTCCTCGGCCCGGACAGGTCCGGCGGCAAGGGCTCCGCTCAGCGCAAGGGCGCCGGCAAGCGAGAAGAGAACGCTGCGAGACAACATACGTGCCAGCCTTTGAAACCGCCTGTGATCGTGACTGGTCTGAGAGCATGGTCGGGAATGGTGAATGAACCGTTAAGTCGCCCGAGGAAACGATCGCGACTGCTTGATCGCGCACGATATCGGACTTCAAGCCCTTCCGGAACGAGTTGCCGCTCGTTCCGCCTTGCAAAGGACAGAGGCAGGATGCCGGTGGTCTGCGTGCGATCCGCAAGCCAGGCGTATCGGAATGGCGCATGGTTCGCCCGTTAACGGGCATACGCCTGGGCACTAAGGTCGCCAGTTGCCCCACCGGGCGGTCGCAGCCTGTCCGAGTGCTAAGTCAACATATTGATAATTAATCACTATTTACGAAGCCGTAGTGAGGTCTCGGCGATCGACTAAAATGCAGTCTGGCCTGTTCGACATTCGTTTACCACGCCCGATGCAATCCTCTCTTCAGGTCTCGGTAACTGTCTTTGTTAAGCCGATGGCAATGGCCGCTGTGTAGTTTGCAGCCATCCGAGCAACGGCGAACAGTTGCCGGGAGTGCTGAACAACCTTCGTGGAGTAGGAGAGTCACATGACCAAGATTTTTGCACGTTTTTTCAAGGATGAATCCGGCGCAACCGCGATCGAGTACGGCCTCATCGCCGCCCTGATCTCCGTCGCCCTCATCACCGGCGCCTCGACGCTCGGCAACTCGCTGAACAATCAGTTCAAGGACCTGGCCGACAAGCTGGACAACAACTGATACATCCCTTGCCGGTCATATCGGCATAGGCGATCCAAAGACCGCTCTCGTCCAGAGGGCGGTCTCTTTCGTTGAGCGAGACGGATCGCTCCGCGATTTGCATTTCCTTAAGCCGAGCCCGTTAGGGTCAAAGGGTCTAAGTCGGAAGCGTGCCATGCTTGAAGCTGCGATCTTCGTGATATTCCCGATATGCCTCGTCCTGGCGGCTCTGACCGACCTGTTCGAGATGACGATCCCCAACCGGATCCCGGCGATCCTACTGGCCTCATTCTTTGTAGTGGCCCCCTTCGTCGGCTTGACCTGGGCGGGTTTCGGCATGCATCTGGTGGCGGGCCTGATCGTCTTTTCGGTCGGCTTCACGCTCTTTGCCTTCAACGTGATGGGCGGTGGCGATGCCAAACTCCTGACCGCTGCGGCCGTCTGGTACGGTTTCACGCCGGAGCTCATGTCCTTCCTCATTCATGTCGCCTATCTGGGCGGGGCGCTGACCATCGTCATCCTGCTCCTGCGCTCGCGCCTGAATACCGTGATCGCCATGGGTCTGCCCATTCCCCAGTCCCTGCTCGGCGCCAAGAAGGTGCCTTATGCCATCGCCATCGGCTTTGCCGGCCTGATGACCTATCCCCAGTCGCCCCTCGTCCTCGCCGCGCTCGACAACATCCGGTAACACGCGACGATGAGGTGACCGAAAGCGATCGTTAACCAAGATCGTAAGCGGCTTGTTAACCATAATTACACCAATTGCTGATCATTCTGCGAGGCACAGACCTTTGCGTCCCTCAAGGAACGATCATGAAACCCGCGCGTATCATCATTCTCGCAGTGGCTATCGTCGCCGCCGGCATGGCCGGGCTGCTGGCCATGCGGCTCAGCGGCACCCGCTCCGTCGTGATGGAGCAGGCCGAGTCGGTGGTGAAGAAGGAACCGACGGTCAACGTCCTGGTGTCTGCCGCTAACCTCCCCGTCGGATCGCGGCTCGATGAAAAGTCGATGCGCTGGATGGCCTGGCCCGAAGGCAGCGTGATCGAAGGGTTCATCACGGAAAATGCCCGCCCCCAGGCGATGACCGAGCTGACCGGGGTCGTCGTGCGACTGCCGATGTTCGAGGGCGAGCCGGTGCGGCGCGAGAAGATCGCCGATTCCTCGGGTCGCGTCATGTCGTCGCTCCTGCCGTCCGGCAAGCGTGCGGTCGCCAGCGAAATCTCGGTTGCAACCGGCGCCGGCGGCTTCATCCTGCCGAACGACCGCGTCGATGTGATCATGGTGCGCCGGGGCAGCGAAGATTCCTATCTGACCGAGACGGTGCTTTCAAACGTGCGCGTGCTGGCGATCGACCAGCAGATCGAGGAAACGCCGGACGGCGGCAAGTCGGTGGTCGGCACGACTGCGACGCTCGAGCTGACGCCGGACCAGGCAAAGGTCTTCACCGTCGCCCAGCAGATGGCCGAGCGCCTGTCGCTCGCCCTGCGCTCGGTCGCCGACGCCCAGGAAGAAGATACGTCCGCGGCCGACTATCTGCTGAGCGGCGGATCGGGCCGTCCATCGATCCAGGTCATCAAGTCGGGCGAGGTGGTCAAGTCGACCGCCGACGCCAAGTCGGAATGAGGGGGGATGTCATGACCAGTTCGAAACGGAAGATCCGCCCGTCGCTTTCCACAGGCCTGGCCCTCTGCCTGGCCTTCTCCGGCATGCCGGGCGACTATGCCCCGAGCTTCCTCTCCGTCCCGGCCGCCGAAGCGGCAAGCCAGAGCGTGCTGCGCATTGCCGAGGCCGGTCCCGGTGCCCGCCGCACCGTCAAGCTGGGCCTCAACAAGGCGCTGGTCGTCGATCTGCCGCAGGATGCGCATGACATTCTCGTCGCCGACCCGGAAATGGCCGATGCCGTCACACGCACCTCGCGCCGCATCTACCTGTTCGGCAAGGCGGTCGGCCAGACCAATATCTTCATCTTCGGCGAGAACGGCGAGGAGATCGTCAGCCTCGACATCGAGATCGAGCGCGACATTGCCGGACTGGAGACCAATCTCCGCCGCTTCATTCCCGAATCCGATATCACCGTCGAGATCGTCTCCGACAACATCGTGCTGACCGGCACGGTCCGCACGCCGCAGGACGCGGCCCGCGCCGAAAGCCTGGCCACGGCCTTCCTGAAAGGCGGCGAAGCGACCACGCGCAACGAAACGGCGTCCGGTGGCGACAATGGCGGCGACGTCGCGATCTTCGCCGAAGAGCGTCAGGTCTCCTCGATCGTCAACCTGTTGACCATCGAAGGCGAGGACCAGGTCACGCTCAAGGTCACCGTCGCCGAAGTGAGCCGCCAGGTGTTGAAGCAGCTCGGCTTCAACGGCAGCGTCTCCGACGGCTCGAGCGGCATCACCTTCCAGAACCCCTCCAATCTGGGCAATTCCGTCGGCGTGACCAATGCGCTTGGCGGTGTCCTGCCCACCGCGGTCGGCTCGATCGCGGGCTATACGGTCAGCAGCTACATCAACGCCATGGAGCAGGCCGGTGTCATGCGCACGCTCGCCGAACCGAGCCTGACGGCGATCTCCGGCGAACAGGCGAAGTTCTACGTCGGCGGCGAGTTCCGCATGGCCGCCGAGCAGGAAATCAATTTTGACGAGGACACGGGCAGTCCGACCGTGACCCGCACGACCGAAACCGTCGACTACGGCATCGAGCTGAACTTCCGGCCCGTCGTGCTGGCGCCGGGCCGCATCAGCCTGAAGATCGAGACAAATGTCTCGGAGCCGACCTGGGAAGGTTCGGTCGTCACCGGCAACACGTCGCGCGGTATCCCCGGCTCGACCTATATGTCGATCCGCAAGCGCGAGGCCTCGACCTCCGTCGAACTGCCCTCGGGCGGCTCGATCGTCATCGCCGGTCTCGTCCAGGACAATATCCGTCAGGCCATGTCGGGTGTTCCCGGCCTCGCCAAGGTGCCGATCCTCGGCACGCTGTTCCGCAGCAAGGACTTCCAGCGCAACGAGACCGAACTGGTGATCATCGCCACGCCCTATCTGGTCCGGCCGGTGGCACGCAACCAGTTGCAGCGGCCCGACGACAACTTCAATCCCGAAAACGATGCGGCGACCTTCTTCCTCAACAAGGTCAACAAGGTCTACGGCCGGCGCGAAGCGGATGCCACGGGTCGCTACCACGGCGCCGTCGGTTTCATCTACAAGTGAAGAGGGAGGCGAGGATGAACAAGCACCAGACCCTTCCCGGCAACAGCGAAAGCCGCAACACCATGCCTCTCAAGAGATCCACTTTCGCCGCGCCGCGCTTCACCCGCACCGCGCTCGCCGCGACCATTCTCGGTGCTGCCGCCATCCTGTCGGGATGCGGCACCAATCCCGACAGGATGAACACCGGTTCCATTCCCGACGATTACCGGACGCGTCACCCGATCACGCTGACGGAAGTCGAGCACACGCTGGACATCCCGATCGCTTCGGGCGATCGCGAACTGACGATCGGTATGTCCGACGCGGTCGGCGGCTTTGCCGCCGATTATCTCGCGAGCTCGTCCGGTACGATCCAGATCCTGTTGCCGCAGGGCTCGCCGAATGCCGGTGCGGCATCGCTGATGCGCCGTCAGATCCGCCAGGCGCTGATCGGTCGCGGCGTGCCGGCGCCGCGCATCATCGAGACCAGCTATCAGGCAGGCGCAAGCGGCGATGCCGCACCGGTCCGGCTGAGCTATGTGGCGATCACCGCGGTGACCAACCAGTGCGGCCAGTGGCCGGAGGACTTGCAGGCCAACACCTTCTCCAACAGGAACTGGCAGAATTTCGGCTGCGCCACCCAGGCCAATCTGGCGGCCCAGATCGCCAATCCGATGGATCTCGTCACCCCGCGCGCCCAGGCACCGATCGATGCCACGCGGCGCTCGACCGTGATCGGGCTCTATCGCCAGGGCAAGGACACCTCTTCGAACTAGGACGGCGCGAGCCACCCGAAGGCAGGATGAAAGCATGAGTGCGATCGACTACGAATTCGATACGAGGCCCGTAGACGACATTCTGCCCGAGGGCAGGGTGGGAACCGGCGATCTCGAAAGCCTGCGGCCCCTGCCGCGCATTTCCGTTCACGCCTTCTGCGTCTCGCAGGGCGTGCAGCGGGTGATGGAGCAATGCGCCCAGGATCGGCGCATGGCCAAGGTCAGCATGCGGATCACCAACGGCAACATTGCCGCCGCCGCCTCCATGTTCTCGTCGACGCCGACGCCCAATCTGATCATCCTCGAAACCGACGCCACACCGCAGACCCTGCTGCAGGAACTGGCGCCGCTGGCCGAGGTCTGCGATCCGAGCTCGCGCGTCATCATCATCGGCCGGCACAACGACATCGCCCTTTATCGCGAACTGGTCCGCAACGGCATTTCCGAATACATCGTCTCCCCGGTCAGCATGGCCGAGGTCATGGCCGCCGTTTCGGCGATCTTCGTCGATCCCGAAGCCGAGCCGCTCGGCCGCACCATCGCCTTCATCGGCGCCAAGGGCGGCGTCGGCTCCTCGACCATCGCCCACAACTGCGCCTTCGGCATTTCCAGCCTGTTTGCCACCGAAACCATCCTCGCCGATCTCGATCTCGCCTATGGCACGGCCAATATCGATTTCGACCAGGATCCGGCCCAGGGCATCGCCGAGGCGGTGTTTTCGCCCGAGAGGCTTGACGAGGTCTTCCTCGACCGCCTGCTGACGACCTGCTCGCAGCATCTGTCGCTGCTGGCCGCCCCGTCGCTGCTCGATCGCTCCTATGATTTCGATCGCGGCGCATTCCAGCCGCTGCTCGAGCTCTTGCAGCGCTCCGCGCCGATCACCGTGCTCGACGTTCCGCATGCCTGGTCCGACTGGACCCGCGCAGTGCTTGCCGAGGCAGACGAGGTGGTCCTCACCTGCGCGCCCGATCTTGCCAACCTGCGCAACGCCAAGAACATGCTCGACGCCCTGAAGAAGCTCAGGCCCAACGACAAGGCGCCGCATCTCCTGCTCAACCAGGTCGGCATGCCGAAGCGGCCGGAAATCGCGCCCCAGGACTTCTTCGAGCCGCTGGAAATCGAGCCGATCGCCATCATTCCCTTCGATGCCGCGCTGTTCGGCAATGCGGCCAATAGCGGCCGGATGATCTCGGAGATCGACGCCAAGTCGCCGACGGCCGAGACCTTTGCCCAGATCGCCCATCTGGTGACCGGACGGGCGACGGTGAAGAAGCCGAAGCGGGGCGGGCTCGACAAGGTGCTCGGATTGCTCGGCCGGAAATAGTGTCTTCGACGGAAACAGGTAGTCAGTGATGTTTGGCAGACGCGGAAGCGACGGATTTGGCAAGGGTGGTCTGGGGGCTGGAACGGCATCTCCGGCTGCGCCGCCGGCGGCCGCCCAGCCGCAACGCGTCCCGTCGTTCGATCCTGTCGGCGAAGAGCCGGTGGTGCGCCAGCAGGTCTCGCCGCCGCCGCTCCAGTCCCCCGCGGCGAGCCCGGCGCGCAAGCGTCCGCCCCGCACCCAGGACTACTACGACACCAAGAGCCAGGTCTTCTCGGCGCTGATCGACACGATCGACCTCTCGCAGCTCGCCAAGCTCGACGGCGAGAGCGCGCGCGAGGAAATCCGCGACATCGTCAACGACATCATCACCATCAAGAACTTCGCGATGTCGATCTCCGAGCAGGAGGAACTGCTCGAGGATATCTGCAACGACGTTCTGGGCTACGGCCCGCTCGAGCCGCTGCTGGCGCGCGACGACATCGCCGACATCATGGTCAACGGTGCCGGGCAGACCTTCATTGAAGTCGCAGGCAAGACGATCGAATCGGAAATCCGTTTTCGCGACAACGCTCAGTTGCTGTCGATCTGCCAGCGCATCGTCAGCCAGGTTGGCCGTCGCGTCGACGAGAGCTCGCCGATCTGCGACGCCCGTCTTCCCGACGGCAGCCGCGTCAACGTCATCGCCCCGCCGCTCGCCATCGACGGCCCGGCGCTCACCATCCGCAAGTTCAAGAAGGACAAGCTGACGCTCGACCAGCTGGTCAAGTTCGGCGCGATCACGCCGGAAGGCGCGCAGATCCTGCAGATCATCGGTCGCGTGCGCTGCAACGTGGTCATTTCCGGCGGTACCGGTTCGGGCAAGACGACGCTGCTGAACTGCCTCACCGGTTATATCGATACGACCGAACGCGTCATCACCTGCGAGGATACCGCCGAACTGCAGCTCCAGCAGCCGCATGTGGTGCGCCTCGAAACCCGCCCGCCGAATATCGAAGGCGAAGGCGAGATCACCATGCGCGACCTCGTCAAGAACTGCCTGCGTATGCGCCCCGAACGCATCATCGTCGGTGAAGTGCGCGGACCGGAGGTCTTCGACCTGCTGCAGGCGATGAACACCGGTCACGACGGCTCGATGGGCACGATCCACGCCAACACGCCGCGCGAATGCCTGAGCCGCATGGAATCGATGATCGCCATGGGCGGGTTCTCGCTGCCGGCCAAGACCGTGCGGGAAATCATCTCCGGCTCGATCGATGTCATCATCCAGGCCGCCCGCCTGCGCGACGGCTCGCGCCGCATCACCCACATCACCGAGGTGATCGGCATGGAAGGCGATGTGATCGTCACCCAGGACCTGATGCGCTACGAGATGGAGGGTGAGGACCTCTCCGGCAAGATCATCGGCCGCCATGTCTCGACCGGCATCGGCAAGCCGCATTTCTGGGATCGTGCGCGCTACTACAACGAGGAACGGCGCCTTGCCGCGGCCCTCGACGCCATGGAACAGAAGAGCAAGGAGATCTAGGCGCGATGTTCGGTTTCGATCCCATGGTGCTCGCCATCGTCGCTCTCGCGGCCATCGCGACGGCTGGCCTTACCTATGGGATCCTCTATTCGCGGATCGAGGTCGAGAAGAAGACGGAAAGCCGGATCAACAGGGTCAAGGCCGCCGAAACCGATACCCTCAAGGTCAAGGCGGCCCGCGACCGGGTGCAGGAAATCTCCAAGCGGCGCAAATCGGTCCAGGATTCGCTGAAGGATCTGGAGCGCAAGCAGGAAGAGAAGTCGAAGAAGATCGCCAGCACCAGCGTCAAGCAAAGGCTGGTGCGGGCGGGGCTGTCGTTTACGCCGGGCCATTTCTACATCGCCAGCGTCGTGCTCGGCATCGTCGTTCTCGTGGTCGCCTTCCTCGCCGGGTTTCCCCTGCTCGTCACGCTCGGCATGGGCTTCGTCGCCGGTCTGGGTTTGCCTCGCTGGATCCTCGGTTTCCTGATCGGGCGTCGGCAGAAGAAGTTCCTCAACGAGTTTCCCAATGCGCTCGATGTGATGGTTCGTTCGATCCGCTCCGGACTGCCGCTCAACGACGCGCTGCGGCTGATCGCGTCCGACGGCCAGGAGCCGGTGAAAGCCGAATTCCGCCGCGTGGTGGAATCCCAACAGGTCGGCTTAAGCGTTCCCGAGGCCTGCCAGCGCATGATGCTGACCATGCCGCTGACGGAGGTCAATTTCTTCGCCATCGTCATCGCCATTCAGGCCCAGGCCGGCGGCAACCTGTCGGAATCCCTGTCCAATCTGTCGCGCGTCCTGCGTGATCGCCGCAAGATGCGGGCCAAGGTCCAGGCACTCTCCATGGAAGCCAAGGCGTCGGCCGCCATCATCGGCGCCCTGCCGTTCATCGTCACGCTGCTCGTCTACCTGACGTCGCCGCAATATATCATGATCTTGTTCACCGACCCGCGCGGACATCTCATCATCGGCATCTCGGCCGTCTGGATGTCGATCGGCATCTTTGTCATGCGCAACATGATCCAGTTCGACATCTAGGGAGGGCCGGCCATGGAGCAACTCGCCGCAAGTTTGACCGACCCCGCCATGATTGTCGCAGCCCTCGTCGCGATCGCGGTTTTCGCGACGTTTTACACCTTTGCCATCCCCTATCTGGAGCGCGGCGACCTCAACAAGCGGATGAAGGCCGTCTCGACCGAGCGCGATCTGATCCGGGCCCGCGAGCGCGCCCGCATGAATGCCGAGGGCAGCCATGGCAAGGCGAGCCTGCGCGCCGGCAACAACCAGTCTGTCCGCCAGATCGTCGAGAAGTTCAACCTGCGCCAGGCGCTGGTCGACGATGCGACGATGGACAAGCTCAAGGCGGCCGGTTTCCGCTCGCAGAATGCGCTCAACATCTTCCTGGTGGCGCGCTTCCTCCTGCCCTTCCTGACGCTGACGCTGACCGCGGTGTGGATCTTCGGCCTCGGCAACCTGGCGGAAAAGGCCTTGCCGGTGCGGCTGCTGGTGACGATCGTCGGCGGCTATGTCGGCTTCTACCTGCCCAACATCTACGTCAAGAACCGGATGAACAAGCGGCAGCATTCCATTCGCCGCGCCTGGCCGGATGCGCTCGACCTCATGCTGATCTGCGTCGAATCGGGCATATCGATCGAGGCCGCCATGCGCCGCGTTGCGGAAGAGATCGCCAGCCAGTCGAGCGAACTGGCGGAGGAGATGGTGCTGACCACCGCCGAACTCTCCTTTCTGCAGGATCGCCGCACCGCGCTGGAGAATCTCGGTACTCGTACCCAGCTCGAAGGGGTGAAGAGCGTCACACAGGCGCTCATCCAGGCCGAGCGCTACGGCACGCCAATCGCCCAGGCGCTGCGCGTGCTGGCCCAGGAAGGCCGCGACGAACGCATGAACGAGGCCGAGAAGAAGGCCGCCGCCCTGCCGCCGAAGCTGACCGTGCCGATGATCCTGTTCTTCCTGCCCGTCCTCGTCGCGGTCATTCTCGGCCCGGCCGGCATCCAGGTGGCGGACCGCTTCTAGTCATTCCATATTCCTCGCCCGATTGTCGCCGGCGACCTCGTCGGTTAACACTCGGCAATCGCGCCTGGCCGTCGTCTATTGGCGGTGCGGCTCGTCTTGCGCTGGCCACGCGTGGCCCTTGGGAACGGAGATCCGCATGTCTTCCATCGCAATCCTGCTCAGCATCGTCGGCACCGTGCTGATCGGGGCCATGAGCCCGGGGCCTAGTTTCGTGCTCGTCTCCCACACCGCGATCATCCGCTCGCGCAGGGCCGGCCTTGCCGCTGCGTTGGGCATGGGAATCGGCGGTGCGATCTTCGCCCTTCTGGCGCTTGCCGGCCTTCATGCGCTGCTGGTGCGCGTCGAATGGGCTTATCTGCTGTTCAAGCTGCTCGGCGGAGCCTATCTCGCCTATCTCGGCGTTCGCATCTGGCGCGGTGCGAGCCTGCCCCTGCCGCCGGAGCGGGCAGGGGGCGTCGACCACGCTGGCGCCGCTTGGAAAAGTCTCGCCGTCGGCATCGCCACCCAGCTCAGCAATCCGAAGACCGCGCTGGTCTACGGCAGCATTTTTGCCGCTTTCCTCCCGGCCGCGCCGGAGCGCTGGCTGTTCACGGCGCTGCCGCTCGGCGTCTTCGTCGTCGAGGCGGGATGGTATGCGGTGGTGGCGCTGGTCTTTTCAGCCGAGCGGCCGCGGGCGGCCTATGGGCGGGCGAAGCACGTCGTCGATCGCATTGCCGGTGCGGTACTCGTCGGGCTCGGCGTGCGACTGATCCTCGATGCAGTCAGAATGCGCGCCGTCTGACGGCAACCGTCCGACGACGTCCCTGATGGATCTAACCAGCTCAGTTGGTGCTTTTGTCGTTCTTGCCGTCCTTGGCCGCCAACTGCTTCCAGGAATTCTGCTGGCTCATCATCGAGCGCAGATAGGCGACGTTGGCGTCCGCCTGCTGCGGGTCGAGTTCCTGGCGGGCGATTTGCTCGGCCTCGGGGAAGCGTCCCTGCAGACCAACCACCAGCGCCAGGTTCTGCCGCACCCGGCTGTCGGCGCCGGGCTGCTGCGAGGCCGATCTGAGATAGGTCTCGGCGGTCTTGAGATCGCCGCCCAGCACGTAGGACATGCCGAGATTGGACAGGATGGTCGGATCGTTGGGCTTGAGGTCCAGCGCCATGCGATAGCGCCCCCTGGCCTCGTCGGACCGTCCGAGCTGGTCGAGCACGGCGCCTTCCGCCGAATAGAGGCGCCAGTCCGGGCGGTCCGGCGTCTGCGCCCGGCCTATGGTCCCGAGCGCCTGTTCCAACTGGCCGGCCGCAGCTTGCGCCTTGCCGAAGGCGGCAAGCACCTCGCGGTCGGCGGGATGGGCGATCGCCACCTGCTGCATCACGGCGAGCGCCTGGGTGTTGCGTCCGGTCATCATCAGGATGTTGGCATAGGCGAGGCCGGTGTTCCTATCTTTCGGATTGCGCTCGTAGCCGGCGCCCACGGTCGCTGCGGCGCGCGCCAGTTCCGGGGCGTTCATCGTCTCGACCGGCTTGGACAGTTTCGGGATGGACCCGGTCGTCAGAGGCTTCTTCGTCGTCGAACAGCCGCCAAGGGCCGCAGCCGCGATCAGCACGCAGACGCTGCCGAGAATACCGATGCGGTGCCGTGGTGAAGTCTGCCGAAGAGCCATGTCGCTTATCCTGGATCGGTTTGCCGGCGCCGCATGTCCATCCGCGCGGACGAAGGCGGCGCAACCTCCACTCAAGCAATAATCTGTTAACCCTAACGGAGTGTTAATAGCCCCGATCCGCATTGATTCTCCCAAGAAGGCAGGCCATGGCCCCGTACCAGTATATCGAAAGACCGACCCCCTTCAGCACCAAGGGCGGCCATACGCTTCCCGTCTTCGCTGTCACTCCCGCCCATATCGAGACCGGGACGATCGATCCGATCGCGCTCGACTGGGCGCGCAAGGCCGGTTTCAAGGCCGATGCGGGCTCCCTGCTGTTGATCCCGACCGCAGACGGCCATCTCGGTGGAGCTCTCTTCGGCCTCGGCAGCAATCCGTCGGACAATCCTTTTCTCTCCGGCAAGCTCGCCCGCAGCCTTCCCGCCGGCGAATGGCATATTGAGACCGCGCCGCTGACCGCTAATCGTCTGCTCCTCGGCTATGGCCTTGGCGCCTATCGTTTCGGCCGCTACCGTTCGGAAAAGCCGGTCGAGCCGACGCTGATGATTCCGCAGGACGCCGATGCCGCCGACATCAAGCGCCAACTCGCCGGCGTCTATCTCGCCCGTGACCTGATCAACACGCCGACCAATGACATGGGCCCGGCCGATCTGGAAAAGGCCTTCCGGGCGCTGGCCGATCACTACAAGGCCGAGGTCTCGGTCGTGGTCGGCGATGGCCTTCTGGAGCGCAATTTCCCGCTCGTCCATACCGTCGGCAGGGCGAGCGCCCAGGCGCCGCGCCTGCTCGAGATGCGCTGGGGCAAGAAGGGTCATCCCAAGGTGACGCTGGTCGGCAAGGGCGTGTGCTTCGACACCGGCGGCCTCGATATCAAGGGCTCGGCCAACATGCTGCTGATGAAGAAGGACATGGGCGGCGCGGCCAATGTCATGGGTCTCGCCCTGATGATCATGGACGCCAAGCTGAAGATCGACCTGCGCGTCATCGTGCCGGCGGTGGAAAATTCCATAGCCGGCAATGCGTTTCGTCCCGGCGACATCTATCGCAGCCGCAAGGGCCTCACCGTCCAGATCGACAATACCGATGCCGAGGGGCGCCTGATCCTCGCCGACGCGCTGGCCTATGCCGACGAGGACAAGCCGGACCTGCTGATCGACATGGCGACGCTGACCGGTGCCGCCCGTGTGGCGCTCGGCCCCGACCTGCCGCCCTTCTACACCGACGACGAGGATCTTGCCGAGCACCTGATCGATGCCAGCCTCGAGACCGACGACCCGCTGTGGCGCATGCCGCTCTACAAGGGCTACGAGAAAAACATCCGGGCGCAGATCGCCGATCTCACAAACGCGCCCGCCGGCGGCATGGCCGGCTCGATCACGGCCGCCCTGTTCCTCAAGCGCTTCGTCGACAAGCAGACCAAGTGGGTGCATTTCGACATCTTCGGCTGGGCGCCTTCCGAGCGCCCGCATTCGCCGGTCGGCGGCGAGGCCCAGGGCATTCGCGCGCTCTACCGCTATCTGCGCACCAATCTGCGCTGAGGCCGGGTTTGAGCGGCGCGCCGGCCTCAAGTGTCGGCGCGCTTGCAATGCCGCGCCGATTGCCGGAAAAGAAGAGGCGACAACGACGTTCCGGATCGGTTGATGAGTGTTGAACTGACCGCCAGCCAGGCCTTGGGCCTGTGGCACCAGGTAAGCCTGCAACAGGTGCAGGAGGACAAGCGCGACCTGACGCTCAGGCAGATGGCAATCCTCTTGCAGATCTATCTGGTGCCACCGCCGCACACCGTGCGCGGCCTAGCCGCGACGCTCGGCGTCACCAAGCCGGTGATCACCCGCGCGCTCGACACCATGGGCGAGATGGGGCTCGTCGACCGGGTGCGCGACGAACGCGACCGGCGCAGCGTCATCGTCAAGCGCACCGTCGGCGGCGCGCTTTTCCTCGAGAAACTGGGCGATCTGATCATCGATCGGGGCCGTAGACTGGGATACTAGAGCAGGTCCGCATTTCTTCTTGAAATGCACCCTTGCCCTGGCTTTTTGCTTCTATCCGTTCCGGCGCCAGGATCGCTGCGCGCTTTGACGAAACAGCTTTTGAGAGAGTGACATGGCACTGGACCGCAGACTGCATGCGTATCGCGACGACCTGGCCGACACGGCGCTGCGAGGGCAGGTGACCGCCGCGCGTTTCGCCTCCGGCGAGCCCGCCCGCCTCGCCGTTCCGGTCGCCGGCCTTCGGCCGAGGCCGGATGCCGCAAGCGGCATCGACACCGAGCTGCTGTTCGGCGAAGACGTCGCCGTCTTCGATCGCGCCGACGGCTGGGCCTGGGTCCAGGCGAAGACCGACGGCTATGTCGGCTACCTGCCGGAGGGTGCGCTGTCCGACGCAGCCGAGCAGCCGACCCATCATGTAATCGTGCCGCGCACCTTCGTCTATCCCGGACCGGACCTGCGCTTTCCCATCTCGACAGCACTCTCTATGGGCAGCCGCATCGCGGTCGTCGGCGAAGCCGAGACGCGTGGCACCCGCTATTTCCTGCTGGCCGACGGCCGCGCCGTGGTCGCCGGCCACTGCCTGCCGCTGGGCACTTACGTCACCGACGACTATGTGGCAATCGCCGCGCGCTTCCTCGAGACGCCCTATCTCTGGGGCGGCCGCTCCGGTTTCGGCATCGACTGTTCGGGCCTGGTTCAGCTGGCGCTGCAGATCACGGGGCGGACCGCGCCGCGCGATTCCGACATGCAGGCTTCGGGCCTTGGCGCGGTCATCGCCCGCGAGGATCTGCGGCGTGGCGATCTGGTCTTCTGGAAGGGCCATGCCGGCATCATGACCGACGAGAAGACGCTGCTGCATGCCAATGGTCATACCATGACCGTGGCCCTCGAGGATTTCGAGGCGGCGGTGAAGCGCATCGGCTGGCTTTACGAAATGCCGACCGGCTATCGCCGGCCGATCGCCTGAGCAAGGCCTGGGCAGGCAGGCCCGCGCCACAGGCCCGCCAACAGGGAGGTCGCCGCAGCGAAGGCGGTTTCCCCTGGGGCAGAAGGGGTGCCGGGCGACGGCTCTGGGGCGGCAGGGCTTGCCACGGCTCTGAGGGCGATAAGCTTGAGGCGACGGGCATTGGGCAACCGGTCTTGGGCGAGGCGACCGTGATCCCTATATGGCGACGGGAATGCAGCGGATGAGGCAGGGTGCTATGACCATATTCTCGATGATGCGGCGGGCAAGCCAGGCGATCCGCCGGCTCAAGACACAGGCACCGACAGAGCCCCGGTCGCAGCCGATGCGCCGGGCCTTGCCGGCCCTGTCCATCCTCTGCCTCGCCGCCGTCCCGGTCGCGATCCCAGTCGCAGTCCCTGTCGCCAGGGCCGCCGGCCCTTCGCAACCGCCCGCCGCCGCGCCGCAGGCGTTTCACGACTTGCCCGGCGTGAAGCCGCAGTCCGGCGATCTGTTCGGCAAGGGCTATCGATGCGAGACGGAACTCCGACAGGTGCGGCAGCGCCACGGCGTACGCTTCTTCGGCGACGGCGTGCCGGTTCGCGTCTATCGCTGCACCCGCGACGGCGTGGTCTACGAGAGCACCGAGCCGCCCAATCCCTCCGGCGGCTGGTATCCCGGCGTCAATCCCCGCATCATCGACCGCTGACCGGACCGTCTCGAGCCCCCGGTCCACCGTTGAATTCTCGGCAACAAAAAAGCCCGGCGAACCGGGCTTTTTTGTTTTGTTTTCGGACCGTTAGACACGGTCTGAAACGGGAATTTGGTGCCCAGAAGAGGACTCGAACCTCCACACCCTTTCGAGTACCAGCACCTGAAGCTGGCGCGTCTACCAATTCCGCCATCTGGGCGACGAGGAGCCATGTAAGGGGAGGGACTCCGGCTGTCAACTGGCTTTTTGAAGTTTTCGTGTCAATTGCCCAAGCATCGCCCGGAAAGCCTTGGGATGCGGATTTTCACGGCGGAAATTTTTTTGGCATTCGGGCATGCGAAGCGGTCGCGGACGCTTTACGCGGGGTCTTGGAAAAGCCATCATCGCTCGGGAAAGCTTGTATGTTTCGCCTTGTCCGCAGGCCGGCTCGCCAGCCGTTTCAGCGGGGGAGGCGGGATCGCCGGACATCGGGCGAAGACGGAGGATGGTCCACCGCCAAGGCCGAATGCCCCGTTTACTGGAGGAGCGCCATGAACAAACTGGCCCATATGCTGCTCGGTTCGCTGCTCGGCCTGGCCGGCCTTTTCGCCGTCCCGGCCCAGGCGGCATCCGGCCTTTCGCCGTCCGCCCGGCCGGCTTCGGGGGCTTCGGATGTGGTCGAGGTCGAGGTCGTCTGCGACCGCTACGGCTGCTACGACACCCGCCGCCGCCGGCCGCCGCCGGCCTGGGATGACGGTTATCGCCGTCCGCCACCGCCGCCACCGCCGATCTATCGTCGTCCGCCGCCCCCGCCATACGGCTGGGATGACGGCTATCGTCGCCCGCCACCGCCACCGCCGCCGATCTACCGCCGGCCGCCTCCGCCGCCCCCGCCGGTCTATGGCGGGCGCAACTGGAGCCGGCATGTCGAATGGTGCCTCAATCGCTACCGTTCGTACAATCCGCAGACCAACCGCTTCCTGTCGACCAGCGGTTACTTCAAGGTCTGCCGCTCTCCCTATTATTGAGCGTAACCGACTGTCGATCTGCAGGCACCGGGCGGGGAGCGATCTCCGCCCGTCTCCGTCTCAGTCCCCGGCCTGCCCTTCGCCCTTCGGCCGATCGACATGTCCAAGGTCGCGCTCCGGCTCGATCACATCGCGCACCCTCTGCTTGAGGTCCTTCGGCCCCGGAAAGCCGCCGTCGCGCTTGCGCTCCCAGATCAGCGCCCCGTCGATGCGGATCTCGAAGCTGCCGCCGGTGCCGGGAATGAGCGCCACTTCGCCAAGCGCGTCGCCGAAGGTCTGCAGCAGTTCCTGCGCCATCCAGCCGGCGCGCAGCAGCCAGTTGCACTGGGTGCAGTAGAGAATGGTGATCCGTGGTTTCCGGTCCATGGGACAGCCTTGCGTCTTCACGATAAAGTCAACTCGTTTAATCATGTTTTGATTGCGCCGCACTTGTCGGAACGCGCAGTTGCGGCCATGAGTGCGGGGAAATCGAGACAAGGAGCTATAGCATGTCCCACCCCGTCGACCGCAACCGCCTGATCGTGCCGCAGGTCGCCCCGCTCTATGCCGGCGGCCACGAGACCGTCGAGACGTTTCTGAGGGTGGTGGCCGGCCTGCTGCTCGTCACCCACGGCTATGGCAAGATCGTCAACCCGTTCGCCGCCGCCGGCATGGTCGAGAGCCTCGGTTTCTATCCCGGCGTCTTCTGGTCGCCGCTTCTGGCCGCCACCGAATTCTTCGGCGGCATCCTGGTGGCGATCGGGCTCTTCACCCGCCCGGCCGCCTTCGCCGCGGCGATCGTCCTCCTGGTCACCGTCTATTTCCACGGCATCGTCAAGGCCGAGGGTCTCGGCGGAGCGGAAAAATCGATCCTGTGGACGGCCATCTTCCTGTTCTTCGCCACCCGCGGCGGCAACCGCCATTCGCTCGACGCCCGGCTGAAGAAGACGTTCTGAGAGGTGTTACCCGCCAGGGCGGCGCTTCCGCCCGGCGGACGCGGTTTCGCGCTCACGCGGGCGGTTTTTCGCCCCCGTGTTGCGGCACATCTGCGTCATCTCGGCCCTTGGCCGCATCAGTTCGGACGGGGCGCTGCAAGCTGCCTCGTAAGTTAAATTAAATATGGCACCCTGCGGCGCCCCGTTCGGTGATTTTTGGCTTCGGAGGTCGTCTCCTCTGCACGGGGCAGCGCCATCCTCGAGGGATGCCGGACCCCGCTTGTGTGCCGCACAGGCACGCCGCTCTTTCAGCGAGGGGAGCCACTTACCAAAACCCCGAGGACCTGAAGCCAGCGATCGCTCCCGCCCACGGCACCGGTCCCGCCTCGCCGGGCTCGCATCACCCGATGTATCCGATGGCGGAACGGACCCAGTGTGGCGCTGCTCGCGAAGACGGGGGCGAAAAACCGACACGCGCCCTGAATTCGTTGAGGAAACGCGTTTGGGCTTCCCCGCATTTTGGGCCTTTTGGCGGGAATGCGGCGCCGCTCGGCTCAGGCGCGCGCCGGTTTGCCCCCCCTATTCACCGCCCGGCGCGCTGCCTAGACTGGGGCCGCCAGCCGCCACGCCGAGAAAGGACATCGCATGAACCGCGCCCACGACCCAAGCCAGCTCGACATGGTCGTGCTGATGACGCCGGACATGGCGAATTTTTCCGGCAAGGTGCATGGCGGCGCCCTGTTGAACCTGCTCGACCGGGTCGCCTATTCCTGCGCCTCGCGCTTTTCCCAGCACTATGCCGTGACGCTGTCGGTCGACCAGGTGGTGTTTCGCCAGCCGATCCATGTCGGCGAACTCGTCACCTTCCTTGCCTCGGTCAACTATGCCGGCCGCACCTCGATGGAAATCGGCATCCGCGTCGAGGCCGAGGACATCCGCAGCGGCGAGCGCCGCCACACCAATTCCTGCTATTTCACCATGGTCGCCGTCGACGAGACCGGCAAGCCGACCACCGTGCCGGAACTGGTGATCGACACGGAGATGAAGGCCAGGCGCAAGCGCGCGGCGGAAGAACGCCGGGCGCTCAGGCGCGAATTCGAGGCGCGCTTCGAGAAGGCCAAGGCGGGGGTGGAGTGAGGGGTCAGAAGCCCTGGAACAGGAAGTCTGTCGCGGCGGTGATCTCGTCGGATCGGTGCGAGAGGTCTGTAACCATCGGGCCGATCTCGGAGGTCGGGACGGAGGCCATGCGATGAGTCGCCATCACATAGGGCTGGCCGTCAATCACAAAGCGGGGCGTAAGGCGCGTCATCGTCCAAGGCATGTCGGACACGGGGATCAAGGGTGCCATGATTCGCGACGGAAGTTGATCCAAAAGGTCGGACTGAAGGTCGACGGCGAGCATGCTTCCGGTCCTCAGACGAAAGATGCGGAACCGGCTCATCAGAACTGCCGATACTTGGCGAAGGGCAATCCGTGCTTCTCGACATATTCGCGCTCCGCCCGGATCGCCTCGGCGTTCTCGATCCGCCAGAGCCGTTCCTTCTCCGCCTTGACGGCGCCGGCTAGCCCTTTCTCCGCGGCACCAGACACGTCGAGGCCAAGCGCGCGGGCTTCCGTGACCAGCGTGTCGTCAAGCGGGACATCGGTTGCCTTGCGGATGTTCGAACTCATCGCACTCTCCATCGGAACGGCGGAACTATAGCGCAGTCGCGGGGGCGACGCAAAAGGCCGGTGCTGCGCCGGCCTTGCCATTTCTATGATGTTGAGGCCGCGTGATGATCTCAATGGACGGGCAGCTAGGCCCCCTCATCCGGCGCTGCGCGCCACCTTCTCCCCGAGGGGAGAAGGGGAGGATCACTCGTCGCTCATCTTCAACGCGGCAATGAACGCTTCCTGCGGAATATCCACCTTGCCGAACTGGCGCATGCGCTTCTTGCCGGCTTTCTGCTTGTCGAGCAGCTTGCGCTTGCGGCTGGCGTCGCCGCCGTAGCACTTGGCGGTGACGTCCTTGCGCATGGCGGAGATCGTCTCGCGGGCAATGACGTTGCCGCCGATCGCCGCCTGGATCGGGATCTTGAACATGTGGCGCGGGATCAGGTCTTTCAGCTTTTCGCACATGTCGCGGCCGCGCTTTTCGGCGGCCGAGCGGTGGACCAGCATGGACAGCGCATCGACCGGCTCGCCATTGACCATGATCGACATCTTGACGAGATTGCCCTCCTGATAACCGTTCAGGTGGTAGTCGAAAGAGGCATAGCCCTTGGAGATCGACTTCAGGCGGTCGTAGAAATCGAACACCACTTCGTTGAGCGGCAGCTCATAGGTGAGCATGGCGCGCTTGCCGACATAGGTGAGTTCGGTCTGGATGCCGCGACGGTCCTGGCAGAGTTTGAGGATGCCGCCGAGATAGTCGTCGGGGGTGAGGATCGTCGCCTTGATCCACGGCTCGCGGATTTCGGCGATCTTGACCACATCCGGCATGTCGGCCGGATTGTGCAGTTCGCGCTCGGTGCCGTCGGTCATGGTCAGCTGGTAGACGACGGACGGGGCCGTGGCGATCAGGTCGAGGTTGAACTCGCGCTCGAGGCGCTCCTGGATGATTTCCAGATGAAGCAGGCCGAGGAAGCCGCAACGGAAGCCGAAGCCGAGGGCTGCCGAACTCTCCATCTCGTAGGAGAAGGAGGCGTCGTTGAGACGCAGCTTGCCCATGGCGGCGCGCAGGTCCTCGAAATCGGCCGCATCGACAGGGAACAGGCCGCAGAACACCACCGGCTGCGCCGGCTTGAAGCCCGGCAGGGCCTTGGCGGTCGGGCGCTTGTCCTCGGTGATGGTATCGCCGACGCGGGTGTCGGCCACTTCCTTGATCGAGCCGGTGAAAAAGCCGATCTCGCCGGGCCCGAGTGAGTCGACGGCGACCATCTTCGGCGTCAGCACGCCGACGCGTTCGACCTGATACTTGGCGTCCGTGCCCATCATGCGGATGGTCTGGCCCTTGGTCAGCACGCCGTCGATGACGCGCACCAGGACCATGACGCCGAGATAGGTGTCGTACCAGCTGTCGACCAGCAGCGCCTTCAGCGGGCCTTTTTCGCCGAGCTCGCTCTTCGGCGGCGGCAGCTGGTGGACGATGGCTTCCAGCACGTCGGGAATGCCCAGGCCCGTCTTGGCGGAAATCAGCACGGCTTCCGAGGCGTCGATGCCGATCACTTCCTCGATCTGCTCCTTGATGCGGTCCGGTTCGGCTGCCGGGAGGTCGATCTTGTTGAGGACGGTGACGATCTCGTGATTGTTGTCGATCGCCTGATAGACGTTGGCGAGCGTCTGGGCTTCGACCCCCTGGGAGGCGTCGACGACCAGCAGCGAACCTTCGCAGGCCGATAGCGAGCGCGACACTTCATAGGCGAAGTCGACATGGCCGGGCGTGTCGATCAGGTTCAGCACATAGGTCTCGCCATTATTGGCCTTGTAGTGCAGGCGCACCGTCTGGGCCTTGATGGTGATGCCGCGTTCGCGCTCGATGTCCATCGAGTCGAGTACCTGTTCCGACATCTCGCGCTCGGCAAGGCCGCCGGTCGTCTGGATCAGACGGTCGGCCAGCGTCGACTTGCCGTGGTCGATATGGGCCACGATCGAGAAGTTGCGGATATGGTCGAGGGGCGTGCGGGTTTCTGTGCTCATGGCTTGCGCATATAGCAGCGGCGCTTGAGCCCGCAAAGCGGAAAAGCAGGGTTTTGTTCACCCTGACTTCGGGTTTTGTCGGCTTGTCGCGCCGTCCGCTGGGTCTGTCAGCGGGCTCGGTCGCTGCGGCCGTCGTCCGGCTCGGTGATGACGGTGGCGTTCGGCACCTGGGCGCTCAGCATTTCAAAGGCCTCGCGCTCATCCGGCGGAACGGCTTCGCGGCCCTTGAGCCGCATCAGAATGAAGGCGCCATAGGCTGCCGCGACCGCCATGGCGGCATAGATGAAGGTCTTGGGTCCAAAGACCGGCGTCACCAGCGTGACGAACAGCGGCACCAGCGTCGCCGAGGCCGACCAGGCGACCAGCATGGTCGAGGCCAGCGGCACGAAATCCTCGGGCTTGGTGCGGTCGTTGGCATGGGCATTGGCGATCGCATAGACGGTCTCGACCGCGCCGGCCCAGATGGCGAAGACGATCATCAGCAGCAGCAGCTGGGCAAAGGAGACAAACAGCGCGACGACGGCCATGACGGCGATCAGCCCGCAGGTAAACAGAAGGACCAGGCGGCGATCCATGCGATCCGACAGCGCGCCGAGCGGATACTGGATGAACAGCATGCCGAGCTGCATGACGAACATCAGAAGGGCGACCTCGGCCTGCGACACCTGGTGGCCGGCGGCGTAGATCGGCGTGAAACCCTGCACCATCATCGACAGACCGCCGGCGGCGAGAACGCCGATGAAGCCGACGGGGGAATTGCGCCAGGCCATCTTGATGTCGACGCTGACAGTGGCCGGCGCCGGCGGGGTCGGCAGGCGCGTCAGGCTGATCGGCAGGATGGCGAGCGCGGTGAAGAATATGGTGACGAGCGGCGCCAGATTGCCTTCGGCCGGCAGCCGGCCGAAGGCGAAGGCGCCGACGCCGAGCCCCACGACATAGGCCATGTAGAAGAAGGACATGGCCTTGCCGCGCCATTCGTTCGAGGCGGCATGGTTGAGCCAGCTCTGGGCGATGATGAAATTGGTATTGCCGGCCATTCCGTAGAGCAGGCGACCGATGATCCACAGGATCGGGTTGACGCCGATCGCGATCAACAGCGCCCCGAGGATGACGAGCGCCATGGAGGCGGCGAACAGCCGCGCATGGCCGACCCGGCGGATCAGGGGCCCGGCGACGACGCAGCCGACGAGCCCGCCGAAGGCGACCGCGGTGATCGCCGCGCCCGCGGCCCAGGACGGGCTGTCGCTGCGGGTCAGGACGAAGGGCACATAGGCCGACATCACCCCGTTGCCGAGCGCCACTGCCGTCATCGAGGCGACGATGCTGGCGACGGAGAGGGGCGAATTCGCCCGGGCTTGCTGGGGGATCATCGAAAAACCCTGGAGAATGGCGGCACCGGATGACATCCGGCAAGGCGGTGGAACGCGGAAACGGCCGCCCGGGAGGCGGCCGTCCCAGTCTTTCTAGCCGAAGGGAAAGGGGCGCGATAGCGTCGCCGCGACGCCGGCTGTAGTTTGCCGGACGGCCGCGGTCAGGGTGCCGCGGGATTGCGAGGCTTCGGCTGAAGAAGCCCCGGGCCTGAGGGCGCAAAGGACGGCGCGGGCCTTGACTCCAGCATATGACTACGTAATTCTATGATAATGGAAAATGTTGACGCCGATCTGGCGCGCCATATCGGCGCCCGCCTCAATGCGCTTCGTGCCGAGCGCAGCCTGACCCTTGACCAGCTGGCGGAATTGTCCGGCGTCAGCCGGGCGATGATTTCGCGGGTCGAGCGCGGCGAGGCGAGCCCGACGGCGGCGCTTCTGGCGCGGCTCTGCTCGGCGCTCGGCGTGTCGCTTTCGGTCTTCTTCGCCACCAGCGGGGCAGAGGTTTCACCGCTCGCCCGGCGGGCCGACCAGCCGGTCTGGCGCGATCCGGAAAGCGGCTACCTGCGTCGGGTCGTTTCGCCGGGCGGAACGGGCAGCCGCGTCGATGTTGTCGAGGTCGAGTTTCCCGCCGGCGCCGAGGTGCGCTTTCCCGGCCAGCAGGCGAGCCGCAGCCAGTCGCAGCATGTCTGGCTGTTCGAGGGCGAGATGGAGCTTTCCGTCGGCGAGGCGGTGCACCGGCTTGCTGCCGGCGACTGCCTCTTCATGAATGTCGGCGACGTTCACGGGTTCAGGAACCCGACGGACAAGCCCGCCCGCTATGCCGTGATCATCGATCTCGGCCACCGCTGAACAACTGCCTCTGGAGCGCCTTATGACCGCCATCCGCCTGCTGAACGAAGAACAAGCCTTGGCCGCCCTTCCCGACCTCTGCGAGGTGCTTGCCGATTGCGTCGAGGGCGGCGCCTCGCTCGGCTTCATGTCGCCCTATCGGCCCAAGGACGCGCTTCCCTTCTGGCAGGGGGTGGCGGCTGCCGTCGGGCGGGGAGAGGTTCTGCTGGTCGTGGCAGAGGACGATGACGGACGGGTGGTCGGCACGGTCCAGGTCGGGTTCGCCAGCAAGCCCAACCAGCCGCATCGCGGCGATCTGATGAAGCTTTTGGT
Source organism: Ciceribacter sp. T2.26MG-112.2 (assembly GCF_900492205.1). Lineage (GTDB taxonomy): Bacteria > Pseudomonadota > Alphaproteobacteria > Rhizobiales > Rhizobiaceae > Allorhizobium > Allorhizobium naphthalenivorans_A. The sequence goes on along the minus strand of NZ_UEYQ01000001.1, from coordinate 207,703 downwards.
GCATCGCCGGGCCCGTGGGCTCGGGCTGTCGCGGCTTCTGATGGAGGCGGCGGAATCGGCGGCGGCCAGGGCCGGTCGCACGCTGCTGGTGCTCGACACCGCGACGGGGGAGCCGGCGGAGAAGATCTACGAGCGGCTCGGCTGGAGCCGGACCGGGGTGATCCCGAACTATGCGCTGTTCCCGGATGGGCGCTACTGCGACACGACGATCTTTTACAAGCAGATCAACGGTTAGATCGGGGGGGCAGATCGGCGGGACGGCAGGCAACTAAGCCCAAAAAACGTCCGCGCCTCGGGCCCTCACCCCCTCCCTTGATTGCCGCCCGTCGTGCTAGCAATGGGAAGGCCTGACGTTTCGGGCCGTCAAGCATCGGGGGTAAATCATGTCATCGCTTTCTTACGGGATGCGCCGCGCCGCAGCCCTCTTCCTTCTCGCCGGTACTGTCGCGGCATCGGTCCTGCCGGCCGCTGCCGCCGACGTCACTTTCATGATGCGCAACAGCCATCCGAATGCCGTCGAGGTCGAACTCTACAGCCAGGACCGAAATCACGTCTGGCCGGGCGGCAACGAAGTCTATTATCTCGATGACGGCGAGACGAAGGAGATCCCGCTGTCCTGCAACGAAGGCGAGCAGATCTGCTACGGCGCCTGGGTTTCCGGCGATCAGGGTACTTACTGGGGCACTGGGCCGGAAAATGCCGAGAACTGCTCCGACTGCTGCTACACCTGCACCGGCGGCGAGACCGAGGAAATCAACCTCGTCCCGTAAGCCTGTTCCGGTCGGATGAAATTTGGTCATCCGACCGGAAATGACCTTGTGTCCGTCTTGCCGAGCCGGCGCGGATGACGTTACGTTCCTCTCAAGATTACAAGGGGAACGTCAACGATCATGCGGGTCATCTATTCCGAAAAGCACAAGCTGCGCGACGCCAAGACCGAGCTGCATGGCGGCATCCTGGTGAAGCCCTTCGAGGGGCCGTTCCGCGCCGAATGGATTCTCGCGGCGGTCAGGCAAGCGGGCTTTGCCGACGTCGTTGCGCCCGAGGAACACGGGCTCGAGACCGCGCTCAAGGTGCACGGCGCCGACTATCTCGAATTCCTGCGCACCTGCTGGGACCGCTGGAGCGCTCAAGGGTTCCCCGGCGAGGCGATCCCGACGGCCTTTGCCTATCGCCGCAGCCGCAATCGCGTGCCCGACAACATCGACGGCGCCGTCGGCTACTATGCCAATTCGGTCGAGACGGCGATCTCCAAGGGCACCTACGAGGCGGCGATCGCGTCGATGGACGTGGCGCTTTCGGGCGCCGACTGGCTGAATGCCGGCAACCGCTTCGCCTTTTCGCTCTGCCGTCCGCCCGGCCATCACGCCGGCATCGACCTCTACGGCGGTTATTGCTTCATCAACAATGCCGTGGTGGCCGCCCAGCGCCTGCTCGATCACGGAGCGAAGAAGGTCGCGATCCTCGATGTCGACTTCCACCATGGCAACGGCACGCAGGACATCACCTACAATCGCGGCGACATCTTCTTCGCCTCGCTGCACGGCGATCCGGTCGATGCCTTCCCCTATTTCCTCGGCTATGCCGACGAAACCGGCGAGGGCGACGGCGAAGGGCTGAACGCCAATTATCCGATGCCGGCGGGCACGCCCTGGGAGGTCTGGGCGGCGGCGCTCGCCGATGCGCTGAAGCGCATCGAGGCCTATGGCGCCGAGGCGATCGTCGTCTCGCTCGGCGTCGATACCTTCGAGCAGGACCCGATCAGCTTCTTCAAGCTGAAGAGCCCCGATTATATCCGCATGGGCGAGATGATCGCCGCGACCGGCCTGCCGATCCTGACCGTCATGGAGGGCGGCTATGGCGTGCCCGAGATCGGCTTGAACGTCGCCAATGTGCTGAAAGGTCTGGAGGCCTGAGGGGTACGGCCATAGGCAGACGATTGGCGCAGATGGCTGGCTTGCCGGCCGCTCTCTGTGCCCGCAGTTGACTTCAATCAATAATCGCCGGCCGCAAAGGCGCATACTCGCCTTGGACCAACAAGGGGAATTGCCGCAATAGGCCGTCTTTCCGATCCCTCATCGGCGGACGGCGGCGCGGCAACAGGGAGGCATGGCGTGGACCGGCATCGCACATTCTGGCTGGGCACTATCCTTTTGGCATCGCTCGGAGCGAGCCTGGCGGCTGGACCGGTGTATGCCGACTATGTCGGGGGGCTGAACCCGGCAGGCGATAACTTCCTGGCACTGCGCACGGGACCGGGCTCGCGCTTTCCGATGATCCTGCCCATGGGGCCGGGCACCGAACTGACGGTGATCGGCCGTGACGGACGCTGGCTGAACGTCGAACTCCCTGACGGTACACGCGGCTGGGCCTATGACGCCTACATCTTTGGCGGCGCCTCGCCGGACGGCGGCCCGGACGGCCCGCCGCCGGATATGCCTCCGCCAGATATGGACTCCATGGGACCCGGCAGCCCGCCGCCCCTCGACCTCAGCGATGATGCCCCGCCCTCCGACATGGGAGGAGATCCTGGGCCGGCCGAAACCGAAGATGCGGAGCAACCGTCCGAACCCGAGGACATTGCGCAGCCCCCCGATCCCGTCGAGACCGATCCGGGCGAGGCGGACAAGGCCGGTGTCCCGGCCAATCCGATGGCCAGCAACTGGATCACCTATCGCAACGACCGCTTCGGCACGCGGATCGATTATTCCGCGCCGATGTTCCGCATGCTGCCGCCGCCGGAAAACGATGATGGGCGGACCTTCGAGGCGCGCGATGGCTCGGCCCGCTTCCTGGTCTTCGGTTCGCACAATGTGTTCGACAGCACGCTCGACGAACTGATCGAGGAGCACCTGGCGGGCCTCGCCGACGACGAAAAGGTCACCCAGAAGCGCCGGGGGGATAGCTGGTATCTGCATTCCGGCTTTCGCGGCGGCGACTTCTTCCTGCGCAAGGTGCTGATGAGCGATGATGGCGGGGTGATCCACACTTTCGAGATCAGCTATCCCAAGGGCCTGAAGGCCAGGCTCGATCCGATGGCCGCGCGCATGGCCAACTCGCTGCGTACGGCGGATGAGGGGGCCGACGGCCAAGGCGAACAGCCGGCGACGACGGTTGATAAGGATCTGCCGGAAGAGACGGGTTCGGCCAGTGACGACGGGGCACGCTCTGTGGACGCCGCCGGGACGACCGCCGACGACGGCAAGGCGCCGCCGGTGACCGAACGGGATGGCTGGGCGACACATGCCTTCGAGGGGTTTGCCCTCCAGGCGCCGCAGGACTGGACGAAGCAGATCGACGGCGACACGCTCACCCTGAAGGCGCCCGACGGCCAGCGTAGCCTGATGGTCTGGTGGTGGTTCCCCGACGAGCCGCTGCTCGGCTATACCGACATCGTCTCCAACCGCAAGATCAAGGTGGCCGATCAGGCGGCCCTGTGGATCCACTCGAGGTTCGAGGGGATCGAGACTTTGAGCGTGACGCTGGACGAGGGCCGGGCGGACAAGAAGCGCCTGCATTTCCTGTTCGAAGCGACCGGCGACATCCGCCTCGGCGGTGGCGACCCGGACTTCGACCGCATCCTCGAGAGCGTGACGATCGATGGAAAGGAGAGCAAGGCTGAGGACGACGGCGGCGGGCAGCCACTGGTCGTGCTCGGGGCGGGCAATCGGGTGGCGACGTCGCCTGGTGCCGCAACGGCGGACAGCGAGGCAGAGGAAGGCCTGACCGAAGAAGACGACGAGCGCCGCGCCTGGGTCGGCCGGACGTCGGTCGCGGTCCCAACCGGCTGGAAGGTCGAGCCCGACGAGGACATTGCCGGCGGGGTCCTCATGACCCGTCCGGACGAAGGGGCGCAGATCGCGCTGTCGCTCTGGCCGAAGGACAAGCCGATGCCGAGCGACGAGGTCGCCTCGCTGGACTACACGGTGATGATCGGACGTCCTGCGACCGTGCTCGAGCTCAGCCAAGGGCGCATGCGCGGCCGGCAGATCTTCTTTGACGAACCGCGCGGCGACGGCGCGCGGCTGACGCTGTCCTACCGCGCCTTCGGCGAGGACCTGGCCGACGGTCTGCCGCTGTTCGAAATGGTGCTGGCGAGCCTCGACGAGACGCTGCCACCGCCCGAGGGAACCGAGGTTCCCGCCGTCGCACCGGCGAGCGGAGCCGATCCCTTTGCCGATATCGACCTGAGCGACCTGGAGGTGAACCCGAGATGAGATCCTTGCGACCGATTGACCTGCCGGCCCTGGTCATGGCCGGGACACTCGCGCTCTTTTCTCCGGCGGCGCTCGCCCAGGCGCCGACCACCTGGCAGGAGGATGCCAAGAAGGCGGCGCTCGACTATGCCGATGAACAGGCCAAGGAGGTGATCAAGTCGCAGTCGCAGGCGGCGATCGTCGCGCTCTACAAGAAGCTGTACAAGTCGGGAGCGAACAAGACCCTGGTGCGCCAACTCGGTACGGTGGCGCTTTCGGCCAACGAGATCAACAAGTTCGCCGAGAATGCGGCCGATGCACTGACCAGCGGCGATCCCGAAAAGGCGAAGGCGGCGACCGAAGAGGTCGCGGTCGCCCTCGGCAAGACGCTGGCCAACGGCATCAAGGACCCGGCACTGCGCCAGCAGATGGCAGGCGTGCTCGGCAATATCGACAAGGTCAACGAGGCAGCCGACGTGCTTGGCAAGGCGGCGGGCGGCGATCCGCAGGCGGCCTATGAATTTCTCGGCCGCGCCTTCATCGCCGCGACGCCGGCGGCCGCCGCCTTTACCGCGGTCGAGACCGCGGCGGGCGTGGTGAACTACGCCAAGGGCAAGTTCGTCGACAGCACGATCGAGGAACTCTACCAGGAATATGCCAAGGGTGACGAGCAGACCCGCGAGGCGATCCGCACGCGGCTGGAGACTTTGCCGCTCTATTCCTCCGTCATCCGCGACCGCAAGATCGAGTTGGCCGACCAGCGTGCCGACGACATTTCCCAGGCGACGGCGGAACCGAGCGACGCGGTGCGCGAACGGTTGACCGCAACGAGCGACGAGGAAGTCGTCGACGACATACTCCAGACCTTTGCGGCCCGCAGCAAGAAGGATCAGGCGGCCGCAGTGGTGGAAAAGGCGCGCGCCGATGCCCAGGCCGAAGCCGACCTGATGACCGAGGCGCTCGACACGGCGGCTTATGGCAAATACGGGCGCGACTGGTGGACCAAGCACCCCTACAATCTTCAGCGCTTCACCCAGATGATCCGCGACAAGCTGAAGAAAGACGGCGTGCTCGATCCGCACAATGCGACCCACATCAAGGCCATGGCGAATCTTCTGTCGACCGGTGTGGTGTATGGGGCCAATTCCACGGAATATCGGGAGCAACTGGAAAAGTTCGAGGAATACCGGTCCGTGGTGGCGCGCCATAGCGGACTGACCGAGGAGCCGCAGCAACCGGCCGCGGATCTCGCCGGCCAGTATGGTGGCCGCATTTCCGGCAAGGCCTCCGGTTCCCTGACCCTCGTCGTTGCCGGTTCTTCGGTCTCAGGTTCGATTTCGGGCAGCTTCGAGGGCGACGGCTTCAACGCGCGATTTTCAGGCTCGCTGGGCGCGGACGGCGCCTTCAGCGCGCCGTTGACCGGTGTGCTGCAGGGCACGGTGTTCAAGGAGACCAAGCCCTACCCGTTCAACGGGACGATCAACGGCCGGATCGACGGGCGTTCCGGTTCGGGCCAGTGGTCGGCCAGCAACAAATGGGGTGGCGGCAGCGGCGGCTGGCAGGTGTCGAAATAGGCGGGTGGTGCTCTCTCTGCGTGAGGACGGCCAAATTTGCCTTGCCCCGCCGGATCAAGCCCGCGCGGCCAGCGCGGGCGGCACGCTTTCGCTGTCCGCCAGCCGGATGAGGTCTTCGGCGGGTTGCGGCCGGCCGAACAGATAGCCCTGGCCCTGCTCACAGCCGATCCGCCGCAGGAAGGCGGCTTCCGCCTCGGTTTCGATCCCTTCGCAGATCATGGCGATGCCGAGACCGCGGCAGAGCGTCTTCACCGATTGGACGATTGCCTGGCTCGCCGTATTGTCGATCAGCGTGCGAACGAACATCTGGTCGACCTTGATCTTGTCGAGCGGGAAGCGTGCCAGATAGCCGAAGGAGGAATAGCCGGTGCCGAAATCGTCGAGCGCGATCGAGACGCCGAGCGCCTTCAGGGCCGAGAGCTTTTCCAGCATTTCGTCGGAGGGATTGAGGAAGGTCGACTCGGTGATCTCGATCTGCAGCCGGTCGGGGCGCAGGCCGGTTTGTTGCAGCGCCTGCCGGACCGTGGCGACGATGTCGCCGCGCTGCAATTGCAGGGGCGAGACGTTGACCGCCACCGCAAGGTCCGGCCGGAAGGTCAAGGCATCGCGGCAGGCCTGGAGCATGGCCCAGGCGCCCAACTGCTCGATGAAGCCGTTGGCCTCGGCGATCTCGACGAAGACCTGGGGCGAGACGAAGCCGAGTTCGGGATGGCGCCAGCGCAACAGGGCCTCGCAGCCGATCAGCTTGCCGTCGCTGAGGCGAACTTGCGGCTGGTAGAACAGCCTGACCTCGTTGCGGTCGAGCGCATGCCAGAGTTCCGCCTCGATCCGCCGCGTCTGTGCATGGCGGGCGCCGCCTTCCGGATCGAATTCGACCAGTCCATTGCCATTGGTGCGACGCGCATCGTCTAGCGCGAGTTCCGCCTCCGCGACGAGAGCCGCACCGCCCCGGCTGGGCGCATCCGTGCTGAACACCATGCCGATATGCACGCCGAGCTGCGCCTTGGTCTCGGCGACGGCGAAGGGGGTCGAAAGGGCGGCGACGATGGCATCCGCCAGCGCGCGGGCTTCCTGAGGGGTGACGGGCGTGAGGGTGAAGGCGGAGAACGTGTCGCCGCCGAGACGGGCAATCGGCGACAGCCGATCGTCGAGCGATCCCAGGCGGCGCACGACCGCCTTGAGCAGGGCGTCGCCCTTGGAGCGGCCGAGGGTCGAATTGATGGTCTTGAAGCGGTGGAGGTTGACGGCATAGACGGCATGGCCGCTGCCCGGCGGCGGTGTTTCCGTCAGCCTTGCATTGATCTCGTTGACGAAAGCCGAACTGCGCAGCGCGCCGGTGAGAACGTCATGGCGTGACAGGAAGCCGATCCGTTCCTCCTGCCGGCGGCGCTCGGTGATGTCGCGCGCCGTCACGCAGGCGACGAAGGCATGGTCTTCGCCGCGGCGGCTCTTGCCGTCCGCAAGCGCCCTCTGCGAGGCGGTGATGGTGTATTCGATCGTCCGCGCCCCGGCACCTTCGCCGAGCGAGAGCTCACGCAGCTTCGCCGGTCCGACGCATTGCCGGCGCACATCCGCCATGGCGGCGTCAATCTCGCGACGCCAGGCCTCGGGCAGGATGGCCATGACCGCATCGCCGTCCTCGAGCGAGGCGAGTTCGGGCAGCACGTCGGCGATGCGGGTACTGTGGGCGATCAGGATCCCGTCCTCGTCGACCACCAGGATCGCATCGGCGCTGTCGCTGATGACCTGGCCGAGCAGGCTGCGGCTATTGTCGGCCTCGACCGAGGCGAGCCGCAACAGCCAGGTCCTGAGGTCCAACTCCTCGAGGATCCGGGTGACGACGATCAGGCCGAGCAAGGCCTGACTGGCGGCGGTCGGCAGGAGGAGAGCATGGGCCGATTGCAGCCAGAAGCCGGCTGTTTCCAGCGCGATCACGGTCGACCCGATCAGCAAGGATTGCAGACGCAGGCTGCGCCGCGGCGAAAGGGTGACAAAGCCCAGGACAGCGCAAAGAATCAGCAGAGGCCAGGCCCGCAACGGGGTCAGCATCCGGTCCTGCAGCAGGGTTTCGGTGGCGATGATCTGGAGTGTCGGGCCCGAGATCAGACCATGCACCGGCACCAGGAAATTGTCCTTCAGCTCGATCGCGGCCGCCCCGACGACGACGATCTTGTCCTTGAATGCGGCGGGATCGACGCGGCCGGAGGCGACGTCGATCGCCGAATGGGAAACGAGGCTGGCCGGATCGATGGAAAAATCGATGACGAACGGCGGCGAGTTTGCGTCGGCCATGCCGGCGAGTGCGGCGGGAACGGACATGACGAATTCGCCGTCCTGCTCTTCGCCAAAGGCGAACCTTCGAACGACGCCGTCGGCATCCGCTCGCACGCTGGCGCTGGCCGTCCAGGCATTTTCGGAGAAGATCGGGTGGGGTGCCGTGACGTCCGTCGCGCCGGACCGGTCGCCGGTCGTGCGGTATTGCGTGAACGTCGGCAGGATGACCCCGCCGCCGGCCTGCTCGAGCGCCCGGGCCAGGGCCTCGTCGCCCGCCTCCGACGAGCGGGAACTGAAATCGACATCGAGGAAGATGTCGCGGGCCTCGGCCCTGGTGAGAACGTCGATCAGCCGGGCATGGACCGAGCGGTCCCAGGGCCACACGCCGATGGCATCCAGGCTCTGCTTGTCGATGGCGACGAAGACCACATCGCCGGTCGGCGCGCGCGGCGCAAGAGCCATGCGCCGCGCCGTCAACCCCGCATCCAGCCGGGCGAAGCCGCCGAGCCCGGCCAGGCTGGCGACGATGCAGAACAGGCTGGCCAGGACCAGCAACCGGCGGAAGGGGAAGGCGGCTTTCAACATCCTCTGCTTTCTGGTGATGGCGAAATATCGTCCTCGAGAGACGTTAGGCCCTTGATCAATCTGCCCCGCTCATCTCCCGTTCCCGTTCCCGTTGCCGTTCCCGTTCCCGTTGCCGTTCCCGTTCCCGTTCCCGTTGCCGTTCCCGTTCCCGTTCCCGTTCCCGTTGCCGTTCCCGTTCCCGTTCCCGTTGCCGTTCCCGTTCCCGTTGCCGTTGCCGTTGCCGTTGCCGTTCCCGTTGCCGTTCCCAATCCCGTTACCATTGCCAATCCCGTTGCGGTTCCCGGGCGTGTCGCCGGCTCCGTCGGCGCGGTTGTTAGGATTGGTGGCATCAATGCTGGGGACGGCCGGGGCGGTGACCGGCGCGCTGACGACGGGAGCCTTTGGACCGGGCCCGAGGACGGAGAGCGAGCCCGGAGTACCTGGCGAAACGGCGACCGACTGGCCGGCGTGGACGTCGACCGACTGGCCGCGTTGCGGGTCGGTAACGCCGACGACGCCGCGCGATACCCCAAGCGTGGCACCCTTGCGGTCGACCTGGACGCTGAAACGCGTGCCCTTGACGACCGCCGCGAGAAACGGTGTCTGGATCTTGAGATTGCGGCCGGCGCGCTTTTCGAAGTCGACGACGATCTCACCGAACTGCTGGGCGATTTCGAATTTCTTGCCCGCGCTGTCCTTGGCGAAGATCGCCGTCATCGTGCCGGGCTGGACCGTCACCATGTCGTCTTCGTGGGCGAGGAGCACGCGGCCGCGCGGTCCGGTGCTGATCCAGGCTCCGGTCGGGATCTCCATTCCGTCCACGACGCGCTGCCAGGTCTTGCTGTCGGTCGTATAGTTTGCCGGTTGCCGGACCTTGGAGACGATCCAGCCTTCGGCGAACGCCGAAACGGCCGGGCTGAGAGCCACGACAATCGTGGCAAGGGCTATCGACAAGCGCAATTTTCGACCTCCACGCAGAACACACTGCGCGGATCGTAAAACACTCAAAATAACAAATACCTAACATATAAAATTAGAAATATTTCATTGTGCTCCGCTAAGCCGGCCCGAATGGGCGCGCGCCAAGAAAAAGCCCCGGACAGGGATGTCCGGGGCGGGGTCTGCGCGCCTTGGCGGCGAAGGCGTCAGAGTTTGCCCTGGCGCTGCTGGATCATCATGTAGGTATCGAAGCCGTATTCGGCGATCTGTGCCCAGAGATAGGCATCCTTCTTGAACGCCTGCTGGCTGTCGTAGATCTTCTTGAAGGCGGGGTTCTCGGCGCTGAGGTCGGCATAGGTCTCAAGCGCCGCCTGGTGGCAGACATCGAGGATATCGGAGCCGAAGGCCCGCAGTTCGGTTCCTTCCGCCACCAACTGGCGAAGCGCCGCCGCATTGTGCGTATCGTACTTGGCCAGCATGGAGGCATTGGCTGCCGCGCAGGCATCGGTGAGGATGCGCTTGTAGTTCGCCGGCAGCCCTTCGAACTTCTCCTTGTTGAAGAAGGCATGCACGGCCGGGCCGCCTTCCCACCAGGCGGGATAATAATAGTACTTGGCGACCTTGTAGAAGCCGAGCTTGAAATCGTCATAGGGGCCGACGAATTCGGTGGCGTCGATCGTGCCCTTTTCGAGCGCGGCATAGACGTCCGAGCCGGCGATCTGCTGCGGCGTGACGCCGACCTTGCTCATCACTTCGCCGGCGAGCCCGGCAATGCGCATCTTCAGGCCCTTCAGATCGTCGATCGTCTTGATTTCCTTGCGGTACCAGCCGCCCATCTGGGCGCCGGTATTGCCGGCGGGCAGCGCATAGAGATTGTGCCCGGCGAGAAACTCGTTGATCAGTTCATTGCCGCCGCCAGCCGAAAACCAGGCATTGGTCATCCGGGCATTGAGGCCGAAGGGGATGGCGGTGCCGAGCGCGAAGGCCGGATCCTTGCCGATGTAATAGTAGCAGCAGGTGTGCGCCATCTCGACGGTGCCGGCAGCGACCGCATCGGCGGCCTGGAGCGGCGGAACGATCTCACCGGCAGCGAAGGTCTGGATGGTAAAATTGCCGCCGGTGGCTTCCGATACGCTGCGGGCGATCTCGTCAGCGGCGCCGAAGATGATGTCGAGGCTCTTGGGGAAGGACGAGGTCAGCTTCCAGGTGATCTTGGGATTTTCCTGGGCAAGCGCCGGGGCGGCGAGCGAGACGGAGGCGGCAGCGCCCAAGCCGGCGGCGCCGGCCTGCTGGAAGAATTTACGGCGATTCATGGTTCAGTGGCCTTGGTTGTTTCCTATAATCGTTTCCTCCTCCATTGCGGGGTCTAGCCATGATGTGACGTGCTTGCAAGCCCGAAAGCTGCCAGAATTGCGCACAAGGGCGTTTTGCCTTTCGCAAAATTACGCAGAAAGCTCGGACGGAATGCGAAAGATGCGCGACAGGGCGTGTTGGCAGATCCGTCAGGCGGACGGCTAGATGCGTTGGGTCGGGTCGTCGAGGGCGGGATTATAGAAGAGGGCGGTGACGAGGCTGCGGGCGATCCGTTCGGCCGTCGCCATGAACCAGGCATGGGCTTCGACTGTCGCTTCAATGTCGACGAGGGTCTGGCTGAACAGCGCCAGCCATTCGGCAAACAAGCCTTCTGTGATGCCAGCCACGCCTTGGTGGGCCTGGACCGGCTTGCCGCCATAGGCACCGTTCTTGAAGGCGACCGAAGTCCAGAAGGCCTTCATCTTGGCGAGGTGCTCCGGCCAGCGGCCGGAAAGGCGGGTGTCGAAGACGGGGCCCAGGCTCGGATGGTCCTGGATGCGGCCGTAGAACGTCTCGACCAGTCGATCGATGAAGGCGCGGTCGACGCCCATTTCGGCCATCTGCGCCTCGGCGCGGGCGGTGATCTCGGCCCGGTGCGCCGCGCGACCGATCAGATCATCCTGCATCGCCGTCTCCTTCCTTCGTCCCATGTCAGCTTGACGCTTGTCGTTGATCGTGATGCGCTCGTCAAACGGGCGCGCCCGGGCCGATCGCGGCATCGGCTTTTGGATTTCCCCTGGTCAAGGGGTGCGGCACTGCGACGACTTGACCTCGAACAGCTCCCGAACTAGATTTAGAATGATTATAAAGAACGAGGTAGATTTTCATGCTGGCGCGCTTGTTTTCGTCGTCGAAACGCCCTTTTTCCAGCCTCAGCGACCAGGAAATCCTGGCGCTCGCGATTTCGTCGGAAGAGGATGATGCGCGCATCTACCTCGCCTATGCCGACCAGCTGCGCGAACAATATCCGCAATCGGCCAAGGTGTTCGAGGATATGGCGGAGGTCGAGCACACCCACCGCAACCAGCTGATCGAAATGCACCGCCAACGCTTCGGCGAGCGCATTCCGCTGATCCGCCGCGAGCATGTCAGCGGATTTTATGAACGCAAGCCGGATTGGCTGCGCGTCAACCAGAGCCTCGACCAGATCCGCGCCGAGGCGGAGACGATGGAGCAGGGCGCCTACCGCTTCTATATCGCGGCGGCGCAGCGCACGACGGACGCGCAAACCCGCAAGCTGCTCGGCGATCTGGCGCTGGCCGAGCAGGGCCATGAGGAAATCGCCTCCATGCTCGGCGAGCGCCACACGCCGGAAGACGTCAAGAAAGAGGAAGACGCGAGCGCCCACCGCCAGTTCGTGCTGACCTATGTGCAGCCGGGCCTTGCCGGTCTGATGGACGGATCGGTCTCCACCCTCGCACCGATCTTCGCCGCCGCCTTTGCCACCGGCGACACCTGGCAGACCTTCCTGGTCGGCCTGTCGGCCTCGGTCGGCGCCGGCATTTCCATGGGCTTTACCGAAGCCGCCCACGACGACGGCAAACTGTCGGGACGCGGCTCGCCGATCAAGCGCGGCCTGGCTTCGGGCATCATGACGGCGCTCGGCGGCCTTGGTCACGCGCTGCCCTATCTCATTCCGCATTTCTGGACGGCGACCATCACCGCCGCCGTCATCGTCTTCTTCGAACTCTGGGCCATCGCCTTCATCCAGAACAAGTATATGGAGACGCCCTTCCTGCGCGCCGCCATGCAGGTCGTGCTCGGCGGCTCGCTCGTTCTCGCCGCCGGCATCCTGATCGGCCACGGTTGATGATTGTCATGAAGCCGCAATGCGAATAGCGTAGCGGCGTCATCATGAAACCATCCCCGGCCACTCTCGGCATGGGCGTTTCCATGACCGTGGGTTATGGCACGCTCTACTATTCCTTCTCGATCCTGGCGCCCGAAATCGCTCGCGAATTCGGCTGGTCGCAGAGCTTTGTCTTCGCGGTCTTTTCGATCGGCCTGTTGGGCGGCGCGGTGTCTGCCCCCATTATCGGGCGGCTGATCGACCGGTTCGGCGCGCGCCCCGTGCTGACCTTCGGATCGATCCTGGCGGCCGCGATGCTCGCCGCCCTTTCCATGGTGCAGAACGGCTGGCAGTTCGCCGCCGTGACGCTGGCGGCGGAATTCGTGTCGATCGCCGTGCAATATGATGCCGGCTTCGCCGCGCTCGCACAGCGCCATGGCCAGGAGGCGCGCAGCCAGATCACCCTGGTGACGCTCGTTGCGGGCTTTGCCTCCACGGTGTTCTGGCCGCTGATCCAGTGGCTCTTGACGATGATGACCTGGCGCGAGGTCTATCTGGTCCTCGCCGGTCTCAACCTGGTGCTCGCCCTTCCGGTTCATGCGCTCTGGCCGTCCTATCGGCAGCCGCCGGTGCGCCCCGCGACGAGTTCTGCTGGCGCCGGACGTCCCCCGGTCGTCAGCCGCCGGCCGCAGCTCGCCCTGATGGCCATCAGCCTTTCGGCCGGCGGATTCGTTCTCTCGGCCATGGGCGCCTCCCTGCTGGTGCTGCTCGGCGACGCCGGCTTCACGCCCGCGATCGCGACGCTTGCCGGCAGCATGATCGGGCCGTCGCAGGTCGCGGCCCGCATCATCGAATATGCGCGCCGGGGCGTGCTTTCCCCGCCGGTGACGGGGCTGATCGCCACCGGGGCGATCTTCCTCGCGCTCGCCTTGCTGTTTGCCGCGGCAATCTTCCCGGCCGTCGCCATCGTGCTGCTGTTTGCTGTCTTCTTCGGCATTGGCCAGGGGCTGACGTCGATCATTCGCGGCGTCCTGCCGCTGCATTATTTCGGCACGGCCGGCTACGGCCGGACCATGGGCACTTTGTCGGGCATTCGCATGGTCCTGTCGGCTGCCGCACCCGTCACCATCATCTTCGTCAATGAGAAGCTCGGCGTATCAGCGGCGGTCGGCTGCCTGCTGTTGATGGGGGCGGTCGGTCTTGCGGCGATGATCGCCCTGTCGCGCCTGGCGCCGCTGCGGGCGCAGGAGACATCGACGAACTGAACTTCAGGCCCGGGATCGCACGGGATGGCGTTGTCCAGACGGGGAAGGACGGGCCCGCAGCCATCGACGCCGTTCGCTCATGAAGCGCGACGTGCCGGCAGGGTGGCCTCAGTCGAGCGCGCCGACCATGACGTCGGTCGCGCCGTTCTCGATCGTCACCCAGCGGCCGGTGTCGAAGCTCGCCTGACGCTTGAGATAGGTATAGCGCGTCTCCGTCCAGAGCTTCACCTCATCGACGAGGTTGTCGAGGATGAAGTCGCCCTGGGCGCTGCGCAGCGTCAGCACGGCATGGCCCTCGCCATCGGGCTTGCGCACCACGGTGATCAGCAGGTCGGCGGCCGAGAAGCCGGCTTCCATCAGCTTCTGCCGCTTCAGGAGGACGAAATCCTCGCAATCGCCGGCATCCACCGGATAGCTCCAGACCTCTTCGCGGCCATGGGCCTCGGCGTCGGTCACCGGCATGATGGCGGCATTGACGCCGGCATTGATGTCGCGGACCACGTCCCAGCCGTGCGGGGTGAGGCGCGGCAGGGCGCCCGGCTTGCTCTTCACGCTGCATTGGTCGCGGTAAAGGCGGCAGAATTCATAGTGGCCGATCGGCTGCGACGTGACGCTGCCGGTGGTCATCGACAGCAGAGTCCTCGGTGCGGTGAAGCCATTGCCGGCCGGCGAGCAAACGCCGAGCATCACAAGCAGCGCCGCAAAAGCGCGCGATCGGTTCATCATGAACTCGTCCCCTTAATCCTTAACAAAAAGTTAAGGTCCAACGGGGTTGAGAGTCAATCGCGGCGCCGGCGCTGCGTTAGGGATTTGTCAACTATGGTTAAAATGCTACAGATCGGCCGCACCGCCGGCGTCGACCATCGACAGGATCGCCGCCTTCATCCGGGCGATGTCTTCGGGCCGCGACAGCCGGTGATCGCCGTCGCGCACCAAGGTCAGGACGACGTCGTCGGCCGGGAGGAATTCCATCAGCTTGAGGGCGTGGGCATGGGGTACGTCCGGGTCGGCCATACCCTGCAGGATATGCACCGGGCAGCCCGTTTCGATGATCCCGGTCAACACCCGGTTCGCCCGGCCGTCCTCGATCAGCGCGCGGGTGAAGATGTTCGGTTCGGGGCTGTATTCCGACGGCTCCTCGAAATAGCCTCGCTCGGCGAGGGACGCCCGTTCGGCTTCGGAAAGGTTCGGCTCTATCAGCTCGATCGTGAAGTCCGGCGCCGGCGCGATCAGCACCATGCCGGCGAGCCGCGGGCCGGTGCCGCGTCGTGCGAGTTCCTGAGCCAGGCGCAGCGCGATCCAGCCGCCCATTGACGAACCGACCAGGACGAGGCTCGGCAGGCCGGCATGATCGATGACGGCGAGCGCTTCTTCCACCCAGCGGGAAATCGTGCCTTGACGGAATTCGCCACCGGAGGCGCCGTGGCCGGAATAGTCGAAGCGGATCGCCGCCAGGCCCTTTTCCGCTGCCAGCGCATCCATCTCGAGCGCCTTGGTGCCGCTCATGTCGGAACGATAGCCGCCGAGCCAGACGAGCGCGGGGGCCGCGGGCGCCGTCGTCGCAGCCGCGGGACGCGTAAGGATGGCGATGTCGCGGGCTTCGTCGCCGCGGCCGACCGTGATCGTTTCGGCGTGCGGGGCGGAGTGGATCGAGGTCATGGAGGGCTCCCTGGGCGTGTAAGGCCCTGTAAAACAGATTCGCGAAGTGACGGACAGCAGGTGATTTTCCATCCGAAGCGTGTTATTGACTTGCCGAGCGGCAAGAGCCAAATAGCTGAAACGCTGGAGGCCCGCGCGTCAGGCGCGTCGTCGCTAGGCTCAACAGTTCAGGAGAATACGACCATTCGCAGACCTTTCAAAGCCGATGCCCCTGTCAAGGAAGGGCCGCGCTCCAATCGGGAGATCCGGATTCCCCGGGTCCAGCTTATCAATGACGAAGGCCAGAACCTCGGCATCGTGCCGACGGACGAGGCGCTCAGGATGGCGGAAGAGGCGGGTCTCGACCTGGTCGAGATTTCCCCCAATGCCGAGCCGCCGGTCTGCAAGATCCTCGACCTCGGCAAGCTGAAATTCGCCAACCAGAAGAAGGCGGCCGAAGCGCGCAGGAAGCAGAAGATCGTCGAGGTCAAGGAAATCAAGATGCGTCCCAACATCGACACCCATGATTATGAGGTGAAGATGAAGGCCATGAACCGCTTCTTCGAAGAGGGCGACAAGGTCAAGGTGACGCTCAAGTTCCGCGGCCGCGAAATGGCCCACCAGGAACTCGGCATGAAGCTTCTCTTGCAGGTGAAGGAAGACACGCTCGCCGTCGCCAAGGTCGAGGCCGAGCCGAAGCTTGAAGGCCGTCAGATGATGATGGTGCTCGCGCCAAAGTAAGGTTGCGATCATTCCCAGGAAACGAGCCGCCTTCCGGGGCGGCTTTTTTCATGTCCGCTGCTGACAGTTCTCTGACAGCGCGGCTGGGCGAACTGTCAGCCAAGGGCGGGTAAGTTCCGGGTGTCGAGATCAGAGATTCTCAAACACCGGAGGAATAAAGATGATCAACCTTCTGCGTAAGCCCCTGCTCGTATCGAGCACCGCACTGCTTTCGCTGACCGTTCTGCCAGCGGTCGTATCCAGCCTCGCGCTGCCGCTTGCCTCGTCCGTCGTATCCGTCGCCTATGCTGACGATCACGGTGGCGGTGGCGAGAGCGATGGTGGTGGCGAAAGCGATGGCGGCGGCGAGAGCGATGGCGGCGGCGAGAGCGACGGCGGTGGCGAAAGCGACGGTGGTGGCGAAAGCGACCATGGCGCTGGTGATGACAATGGTCATGACGACAGCGACGACGACGGTGCCGACGATCACGGCGGTGGCGACAACGACGTCGAGGATGACGGCAATGACGACGTTTCCGACGACGATGGTGTCGATGACGTGGATGACGTGGATGACGACAACGCCTCGAACGGTCGACGCGAAGAGACCCAGCTGATCGTCAACGATGCCCAATATGCCGGTCTCTCCAAGGGCTCGCTGATTGCCGTCGATCAGGCCGGCCAGCGCTTGCAGTTGCGGTTCGAGTGGGAACACGGCAAGCCCGAAGTGAAGTTCGAGGCACCTGCCGGATCGGTTAAGCGGGTGACGGTCGTTCCGGCTAGCTGATTCTGTTTGAAAGGGCTGTGATCCAGCCGCCGGGATCACAAGTCTTTTCACCCCGCCCGCAAGGGCGGGGCTTTCTTCTTGTTGCTGTGGCGTGCCGGTGAAACAGACGTTACTGTCCTTCGTGAACGGCGCCCGAGGAAAGGCTGAGAAACAATGACGGCCATCGATAGGCGGGAATTCCTGTTGTTGCTCCTGGTGGCGGTGACGTCGACGGCGCATCTCTCGGGGGCAGAGCCGGCCCTTGCCGACGATGACGGCGGTGATGGTGGCGACGACGGTGGTGGTGACGACGGCGGTGGTGAAGACGGTGGTGGCGACGACGGCGGCAGCGGTGGTGACGACGGCGGCGATGATTCCGGCTCCGGCGGTGATGAGGGCGAAAGCGACGATGGCGGCGACAACGATAGAGCGGGGTCCGACGACGACCATACCAAGGCGCGCGACGCAGTCCGGGAAGGCCGCATTCTGCCGCTTCGCGAGATTCTGCAGCGCGTAGCCGCCATGCGAGCAGGACGCGTGTTGTCGGTCGACCTGTCGCTCGAGTCCAAGACCCCTTTCTATGTGCTCAAAGTCGAGAACGAAAAGGGCGGCGTGCGCACGCTTCGCCTCAATGCCGAGACGGGTCGCACGCTCGGCCCGTTCGGGTGGTGGTGACGACATGCGGCTGCTGCTTGCTGAAGACGATCGCGATATCGCGGAACATACGAAAGCCAAGCTTGAGGCGGAAGGCTATATCGTCGACCATCTCGCGACGGGGCCAGAGGTTTGGGAGGAGGGTGAGACCGGTGATTATGCCGCCATCATTCTCGATCTCGGCCTGCCGGGCATGGACGGCCTGTCGATCCTCAAGCGCTGGCGGGCGAGCGGCCTCGATACGCCGGTCCTCGTCCTGACGGCGCGGGGTTCCTGGATGGAGCGGGTCGACGGCTTCGAGGCCGGAGCGGACGACTATCTGCCGAAACCCTTTCGCAGCGAAGAGCTGGTCGCGCGTCTCAAGGCGCTGCTGCGCCGTGCCCGCGGGCGGCCGTCGCCGATCAAGTCCGCAGGGCGTTTCGTCGTTGACGACCAGACCCGGCGCGTGACCTATGACGGCCAACCGCTCGACCTGACCGCGCTTGAATACCGCCTCGTGCAGTTGCTCGTCAGCGAGCCCGGCCGCGTCTTCGATCCGATCGAGATCGCCAGGCGCGTGCAGGGGCGCGACGATGACGCGGCCAAGAATTCGGTCGAGGCGATGATCGCCCGGCTTCGGCGCAAGACCGATCCGGAGGCGATCGAGACGCGACGCGGATTTGGCTACGTGCTGCCGGATCAGAACATATGATCCAGTCTCTCCGGGTCCGGGTCGTCATCGGAGCCTTCGCCGCCATCGTCTTCATCCTTCTCGTGCTGGGCTACGGCTTGAGCCGTGTCTTTTCCGGCTATGTGGCCGAACGATACCGGGTGGAAATGGCCGTTATCGTCGATCAACTGGCCGCCGGCCTGGAATTGCGCAACGAGAAGGTGGTTCTTGAAAAGACGCCGACCGATCCCCGCTTCACGCTTCCAGGCAGTGGACGCTACTGGCAGGTGGCTCCCGAATCGGGCGAGGTATTGCGCTCGCGATCGCTTTGGGATGTCGACCTGCCGGCCAATGCGTTGATTCCGGCGGATTACGGGTTCCTGACGGCGGAAGGGCCGGACGGCGCCGACCTTCTGGTCTACCAGCGCGCAATCTCCCTCGACGGTTCGAATGGCGCGCGGCGGTTTACGCTGTCGGCCGCCTTCGATCGTTTCGAGTTCGATGACGCGGTCGCCCAGTTTCACAGCGCCATGGCCATGATGCTGGCACTGAGTGCCGCGGTCCTCGTCGCAGCCGCCATCTTTCAGATAGGTGTCGGGCTCGCACCCCTCGTGCGCCTTCAGCAGCGTGTAGGGCTGGTTCGCGCCGGACAGGCAAATTCGGTCGATGATGTCGGCGTTTCGGAATTGCGGCCGCTCGTCTCCGAGCTCAACCTGCTGCTCCAGGAGCGTGAGACGGCGGTGGAAAGGGCGCGAGCCCGTGCGAGCGATCTGGCGCATGGGTTGAAGACGCCCCTGACCGTCCTGCTCCATGTCGCCGACCATCTTCCGCCGACGGAGAGGGAACTGGCTCGCCAGCAGGTCGATCTCATTCGCCAGCGCGCCGACCGCCAGCTGCAATCGGCACGGCTGGGCGTCGAGCAGATGAGCCTGACCGAACTCGGCTCGCTGGTTGGCAAGCTGGTCATGGTGCTGAGGCCCATTACCGAGCCGCGCGGTATCGAATGGCAGATCCGCGTTCCCGCCGGGCTTGCCGTGGACATGGATGCCGCCGACTTCGCCGAGGCGCTCGGCAATGTGCTCGACAATGCGACACGGTTCGCCCGGGGCGAAATTCGCATCACGGCGGCGGCCGCGGACAAGGCCGCTGTGATCATCGTCGAGGATGACGGTCCGGGCGCATCGGAGGCGGATCTGGCCATCCTTCCCTCGCGCGGCGTGCATCTGGGCGAGGATGACAGCGGTTCCGGGCTGGGGCTCTCCATCACGGCGGACATCCTGTCGGCCTATGGCGGATCGCTGGAACTCGGCCGCGCGAAGCTCGGCGGACTGTCGGTGAAGCTGTCGGTGCCGCTTCGCGGCTAGCGGGCCCGCATCGTCGGCGGCCGTTCGAGATTCCCGATGCGACCCGTTGCGCTTTTATCCGTCAGCGGTTATAAGCGCGCGTCCGAACGGTCCGGCAGGGCATGCCGTGGCCGTTCTTTATGCTTGAAAACGGGCGTCGTCTGCCTGTTTCGATACAAGAACAATGGAGTAGCAAAATGCCCAAGATGAAGACGAAGTCCTCCGCCAAGAAGCGGTTCAAGATCACCGCCACCGGCAAGGTCCTGGCGGCTGCCGCCGGCAAGCGCCACGGCATGATCAAGCGGTCCAACAAGTTCATCCGCGACGCACGCGGCACGATGGTTCTCGCCGAAGCTGACGGCAAGAAGGTCATCAAGAACTACCTGCCGAACGGTCTCTGAGACCCTTTCGCTTTTTGGATCATTTAAGGAGATCATGACATGGCACGCGTAAAACGTGGCGTAACTTCCCGCGCCAAGCACAACAAGGTATTCAAGGCAGCCAAGGGCTTCTACGGCCGCCGCAAGAACACGATCCGCGCAGCAAAGGCCGCCGTGGACCGTTCGAAGGCATTCGCCTATCGCGACCGCAAGGTCAACAAGCGCAACTTCCGCGCCCTGTGGATCCAGCGTATCAACGCTGCTGTGCGCGAACACGGCCTGACCTATGGCCGCTTCATCGACGGCCTGAACAAGGCCGGCATCGAAGTCGACCGCAAGGTTCTGTCCGACATGGCCATCCATGAACCGGCAGCTTTCGGCTCCCTGGTTGCCGCTGCCAAGAAGGCGCTGGCCTACCTCAAGGACGCCGGCACGGCCAACGAGTTTGAAAGCGCGGTCAAGTAAGCCAGCGCTTCCCAAGCTTTTGTAAAAGAAATTGTTGGGAAACCCGCGCTGGCAGGGCTAGCGCGGGTTTTTCATTTTGTCGTCATGCCGGGGCGTTAGGGACCCGCGGTGGTATAAGGGGCAGGAAACGGACATGTCCGATCTCGACAGTTTGAAAACGGCGCTTCTCGCCGACATCGCCGCGGCGGACAACGAAGCCGATATCGAGGCGGTCCGCGTCGCCGCGCTTGGCAAGAAGGGTTCAATTTCCGAACTCCTGAAGACGCTGGGCTCGATGACGCCGGAAGAACGCCAGACGCGCGGTGCGGCGATCAACGCACTGAAGAACGAAATCACCGAAAAGATCACCGCCCGCAAAACCGAGCTGAAGGACGCCGCCATCACCGCGCGGCTGAAGGCCGAGACGGTCGACGTCTCGCTGCCCGTCCGCTCCTCGCCGGCCGAGCGCGGCCGCATCCATCCGATCAGCCAGATCGTCGACGAGATCACCGCGATCTTCGCCGACATGGGCTTCTCGATCGCCGAGGGTCCGGACATCGAGACCGACTATTACAATTTCACCGCGTTGAACTTCCCCGAGGGTCATCCGGCCCGCGAGATGCACGATACCTTTTTCCTGGAGCCCGACGACAACGGCGACCGCAAGGTGTTGCGTACCCACACCTCGCCGGTGCAGGTGCGCACCATGGAAGCGCAGAAGCCGCCGATCCGCATTGTCATTCCCGGCAAGACCTACCGCCAGGACAGTGACGCCACCCATTCGCCGATGTTCCACCAGGTCGAGGGCCTGGTGATCGACAAGACCGCCAATGTCGGCCACCTGCGCTGGATTCTTGAAGAGTTTTGCAAGACCTTCTTCGAGGTCGACAATGTGGTGATGCGCTTCCGCCCGTCCTTCTTCCCCTTCACCGAACCGTCCTTCGAGGTCGACATCCAATGCGACCGCTCGTCCGGTCCGATCGTCAAGTTCGGCGAGGGCACGGACTGGATGGAGATCCTCGGCTGCGGCATGGTTCATCCGAACGTCCTGCGCGCCGGCGGGCTCGATCCGGACGAATACCAGGGCTTTGCCTGGGGCATGGGCCTCGACCGCATCGCCATGCTGAAGTACGGCATGCCGGACCTGCGCGACTTCTTCAACGCCGATGTGCGCTGGATGAGCCATTACGGTTTCCGCCCGCTCGACGTGCCGACCCTGTTTGGGGGATTGAGTTTATGATAGAGCTTGTCACCCGACTCTGGGAAATCCTGTCGCCGGTACACAGTCAAATCCTATCACTGATCTTCACCCTAGTCGGAGCCATGATTTTCTGGTTGTTCCGCGCACGCGTCAAACTTATTTGGGGGCGATCGAACAATAGTATTCATTTCATTCAGGCGGATGATAAGAAAACTGAAATATATTGTGAGAAATATTTTCTGCAGAACGCAGGGCGGAAGCCTGCGAATGATGTTCAATTTGTTATGTCATTCAAGCCAGACGATTTCTCAGTATTTCCGGCAAGAAATTATGAGCAATTAGTAAATCCAGAGGGTCAGTTCGTAACTAGATTTCCGTTCATTGCCCCGCGTGAGTTGGTGGTAATAGATGTGGTATATATCCAGAAGAGAGCCGCAGTTATAGAATCTGTGATTTGCAGTGAAGTTATTGGAAAAAATGTTGCTTTCATTACGAATAGAAAATTTGGAATGACATTCAATATTATGGTTTCTCTGCTTTTATTTTTTGGTGCCGCATTTATTTTGCAGACTGTACTGAACCTGGTCTTGGGGAGCTAACATGAAATTCACACTCTCCTGGCTGAAGGATCACCTGGAAACCGACGCCACGCTCGACGAGATCTGCGAGCGGCTGACCGCGATCGGCCTCGAGGTCGAGGACGTCGACGACAAGGCGGCCTACAAGCCCTTCGTCATCGCCAAGATCCTGACGGCCGAAAAACATCCGGAAGCCGACCGGCTGAAGGTGCTGACGGTCGATGCCGGTGACGGCTCTTCGCCCGTGCAGATCGTCTGTGGCGCCCCCAATGCGCGGGCCGGCCTGGTCGGGGCGCTCGCCCGTCCCGGCACCTATGTTCCGGGCAT
This sequence comes from Ciceribacter sp. T2.26MG-112.2, assembly GCF_900492205.1. Lineage (GTDB taxonomy): Bacteria > Pseudomonadota > Alphaproteobacteria > Rhizobiales > Rhizobiaceae > Allorhizobium > Allorhizobium naphthalenivorans_A. The sequence continues at coordinate 185,049 of NZ_UEYQ01000001.1, read as the reverse complement.
CGACGTGACGCTCGCCGTCGGCAAGATCCGCGGCGTCGAAAGCCACGGCATGATGTGCTCCGAAAAGGAGCTCAACATGTCGGACAACCACGACGGCATCATCGATCTTCCCGATGACGCTCCGGTCGGCGCGTCGTTCGCGTCCTATGCCGGGCTCGACGATCCGGTCATCGAGATCAACCTGACGCCTAACCGTCCTGACTGCACGAGCGTCTTCGGCATTGCCCGCGATCTCGCCGCCTCCGGCCTCGGCAAGCTCAAGCAGCCGAAGGCGCCCGAGTTCAAGACCGAGGGCGAAACGCCGATCGAAGTGAAGATCGTGCTCGACGACGAGAAGCTCTGCCCGGGCTTTGCCTATCGCCTGGTGCGCGGCGTGAAGAACGGTCCGAGCCCGCGCTGGATGCAGCAGCGGCTGCTGGCGATCGGTCTTCGCCCGATCTCGGCGCTGGTCGACGTCACCAATTACATGACCTTCGACCAGGGCCGGCCGATGCACGTCTTCGACGCCGACAAGGTCAAGGGCGTGCTCACCGTGCGCCGCGCCCGCGAGGGCGAGGAGATCCTGGCGCTCGATACCCGCACCTACAAGCTCAATCCGGCCAACGTCATCATCGCCGACGACAACGGCCCGGAATCGATCGGCGGCATCATGGGTGGCGAGCATTCGGGCTGCGACGAGAACACGGTCAACGTGTTGATCGAATCGGCTCTGTGGGACCCGATCAACATCGCCAAGACCGGCCGCGGCCACGGCATCATCACGGATGCGCGCTATCGCTTCGAGCGCGGCGTCGACCCGGAATACATGATGCCCGGCCTCGAGCGGACCACCGAACTGGTTCTCTCCATGTGCGGCGGTACGGCGGCCAGGGCCAAGGTCGTCGGCTACAAGGGTTACGACCGCAAGACCGTCGACTTCCCCTTTTCCGAAGTAAAGCGGCTAACCGGCCTCACCGTCTCCAATGACGAGGCTCGCCAGATCCTGACCGGCCTCGGCTTCGAGGTCTCGGGCAAGGGCGAGACGGTCTCGGTCGCCGTTCCGTCCTGGCGTCCGGATGTCGACGGCAAGGCCGACCTGGTGGAAGAGGTCATGCGCGTGCATGGCGTCGACAAGATCAAGCCCGAGCCGCTGGCGCCGACTGGTTCGGTCAACGCCAAGATCCTCACCCCCCTGCAGATCCGTACCCGCACCGCCAAGCGGGCGCTGGCCTCGCGTGGCATGCTGGAGGCCGTCACCTGGTCCTTCATCCCGGAAGCGCACGCAAAGCTTTTCGGCGGCGGAAGCCGTGCGCTGAAGCTCGCCAACCCGATCGCCGCCGACATGTCGGACATGCGCCCATCGCTGCTGCCCGGCCTTTTAACGGCTGCCCAGCGCAATGCCGACCGCGGCTTCGGCGACGTGGCGATCTTCGAGGTCTCGGGCACCTACGAGAACGACAGGCCGGAAGGCCAGCGTCGTATCGCCGGCGGCATCCGCCGCGGCACGGCCTCGCTTGCAGGCGCCGGCCGCATGTGGTCGAACGCGGCCAAGGGCGGCGGCAAGCCGGTCGACGTCTATGACGCCAAGGCCGATGCGCTCGCCGTTCTGGAGGCCTGCGGCCTGCCGATGTCGAACGTCCAGGTCGAGCAGGGCGGTCCTGCTTGGTATCATCCGGGTCGTTCCGGCACGATCAAGATGGGTCCGAAGGTGGTGATCGGCCATTTCGGCGAGTTCCATCCGAAGACGCTGGAAGCGCTCGACGTGTCCGGCGCTTTGTGCGGCTTCGAGGTCTATCTCGACGTCGTGCCGGAGCCGAAGCGGAAGGCGACCCGCACCAAGCCGGCGCTCGACCTCTCGCCCTTCCAGATGGTGAAGCGCGACTTCGCCTTCGTGGTCGAGAAGGCGGTCGAGGCGGGTGCGATCATCAAGGCGGCGGCCAGCGCCGACCGCAAGCTGATCACCGGCGTCAATGTCTTCGACATCTTCGAGGGTGCTTCCGTTGGCGAGGGCCGAAAGTCGGTGGCGATCGAGGTGCTGATCCAGCCGGTCGAAAAGACCCTGACCGACGAGGACTTCGACGCGCTGACGAAGAAGATCGTCGGTAATGTCGAAAAGACCACCGGCGGCAGCCTGCGCGCCTGAGGGACGAGAAGAAGCGGGAGCGGCGTTCGGCGCCGCTCCGGGTTTCCGGCACATCCGCACCATTGCGCGGCGTCATCCTCGGCCTTGTGCCGAAGATTTTCTGAGGTCAATGAAATCAACCCGCACGCAGATGCTCGGGACAAGCCCGAGCACGGCGAATGGGTGCCTGGCGAGCTTTCCCGGTGTTCTCAGGACCGGTGCGGCACCGCCCGGGCCGGCCGGAATTGCCCCTGTTTGATCAATAGAGATTTAATCAATACTGAATAGCCTGACCCGACATGCCGAGGGTCAAGGTTCTCTTGACGCGATTTTTCTCCGGTGGGCGATATTCCAATGAACGTTTCCGTGGACGCGAACATCTTCGAACTCGCTCCGATTGCGATGTGGATCGAGGATTTCAGCGAGGTCAAAGCGCAGTTCGACGCATGGCGCGCAGACGGCGTGACAGATCTTCGCGCCTTTCTCAAACAGGATCGCACACGTGTCGCGGAATGCTCCTCGAAGATCCGTATCCTGCAGGTCAACCGCAAGACGCTCGACCTGTTCGAGGCGCAAGACCTCGATGAGCTCGCTGGAAATCTCGGCAGGGTTTTCTGCGACGACATGTGGGAGACCCACATCAACGAACTGACGGACCTTTGGGAAGGCAGGATGGAGTTTGCCGGAACGGCGGTGAACTACACGCTCAAGGGCCGGCGACTTGATATCCAGCTGCGTGGTTCCGTCCTTCCGGGCCATGAGCGGACGCTCGGGCAATTGCTGGTCACCACCGAAGACGTGACGGAGCGGGAGGATGCGCGGCGCGCCGAGCTGGAGAACCGGCGCTATGCGGAAGGCGTCTTCGAGCATTCGCCCGTCTCGCTGTGGATCGAGGATTTCAGCGGTATCCGGACGCTGATCGAAGATGTCCGTTCACGCGGCATCGTCGACTTCCGGGTGTTTACCGACGTGCATTCCGAATTCGTACGCCAGTGTATGTCGGAAATCCGGGTTCTTGATGTCAATCAGGCCACGCTTGATCTGTTCGGCGCGCCCGATCGCCAGACACTGCTGCTTCGCCAGGGCGAGATCTTCCGTGACGAGATGGAAAAGCCGTTCCGCGAGCAGTTGATCGATCTCTGGGACGATCGGCTCTATCACAGCCGCGAAGTGGTCAACTACGCGCTGGATGGCAGCGTTCGGCATATCCTTCTCAACTTCGCGGTCTTCCCCGGCCATGAGCGCGATTGGTCGCGGGTGCAGGTTGCGCTGACCGACATCACCGCCCGCAAGAAGGCCGAGGCCTATCTCGAATATCTCGGCAAGCACGACATCCTGACCAAGCTGCACAACCGCGCCTTCTATACCGACGAGTTGAACCGGCTGGAGCGCAAGTCGCTCAGGCCGGTCTCGGCCATCGTCGTCGATCTCAACGGCCTGAAGGAGGCCAATGACCAGCGCGGGCACGACGCCGGCGATGCCTTGCTTCGGCGTTTCGGCGAGGTCTTGAACAGCGTCGTGAAACCGCCCCACCATGCGACGCGCATCGGCGGCGACGAGTTCGCGGTCCTGATGCCCGGCGCAGACCGCCAGGCCGCGCAGGGCATGGTGGACACGATCCACGAGATCCTGAAGATCAACAACCAGTTCTATTCCGATGCACTGCTCAGCATATCGCTGGGCTTTGCGACCAGCGAGCCGGGCGAAAGCATGGAAGCGCTGATGAAGCGGGCCGACGACATGATGTACGAAAACAAACGCCTGCACTATGCCAGCCAGCCGATCGCCGCAGACGCAAGGCGCACCAAGGTTTGAAATCAGGCGGGGCTCAACGCCCCGCCATCTTCGCCATGCGTTCCGGATAACGGGCACCCGCCACCTTCTTCGGCGACAGCATGTCGCCGAGCGTCGCCAGTTCCTGCGGTGAAAGCACGATGTCGGCGGCCGCGACGTTCTTTTCCAGATTGGCGATCTTGGTCGTGCCGGGGATCGGCACGATGAAATCGCCCTGGGCCAGAACCCAGGCGAGCGCCAGCTGGCCGGGCGTCACGCCCTTTTCCGCTGCCATCGCTTCCAGCGCCGCAATGAGCGCCAGATTGGCGTCGAAATTCTCCTGCGAGAAGCGCGGCAAGGTCCGGCGGAAGTCGTTCTCCGCCATGCCGTCGAGCGTCTTCAGCGCGCCGGTCAGCACGCCGCGGCCGAGCGGAGAAAAGGGCACGAAGCCGATGCCGAGCTCGCGGCAGGTGTCGAGCACGCCGTTTTCTTCCGGATCGCGGGTCCACAGCGAATATTCGCTCTGGATGGCGGCAATCGGATGCACGGCATGGGCACGGCGCAGCGTCGCGGCACTCGCCTCCGACAGGCCGATTGCCCGCACCTTGCCCTGTCGCACCAGGTCAGCCATGGCGCCGACCGTGTCCTCGATCGGCACGTCCGGATCGACGCGGTGCTGGTAGAACAGGTCGATGACCTCCACGCCGAGCCGCTTCAGCGAGGCCTCGGCGACTTCCCGCACATGTTCGGGGCGCGAATCCGTACCGCCGGCGGTCGCGTCGTTGGGATTTTCCGTGTTGATGCGGAAGCCGAACTTGGTGGCGATCTTCACCTGGTCGCGATAGGGCCTCAGGCCCTTGCCGACGAGGATCTCGTTGGTAAACGGTCCGTAGATCTCGGCGGTGTCGAACAGCGTGACGCCGAGCTCGACGGCACGGGCGAGCGTCGCCAGCGATCCCGCCTCGTCGCCGGTCTGGGTATAGCCATGGCTCATGCCCATGCAGCCGAGGCCGAGCGAGGAAACGGTGAGGGGGCCAAGTGTGCGTGTCTTCATGAAATCGTACCTCTGATGTTCGATCACCGTCCGTCAGTATAGACGGAGGTGACAGGGGCAAGATAGCGCGGCATCAGCCCGTCGATAATGCATGCAATCTGTCGCGGCTTGTTCTATCAGATAGAACAATGAACAGGATCCAACTCTCGCAGCTTGCCGTTCTGGCCGCCGTCGCCGAAGGCCGCAGCTTTCGCAAGGCGGCCGAGGAACTGGGCATCGCCCCTTCCGCCGTCAGCCATGCCGTGACCGCGCTGGAGGCGAGCCTCGGCGTGCGCCTGCTTGCCCGCACGACCCGCAGCGTCGCGCCGACGGAAGAGGGGCGCATGCTTTTGGAAACGCTGTCGCCGGCGCTCGCCGACATCAGTGCCGTGCTGGAGGGGCTGGCCGACCGCAGGGGCACGCCGGCCGGGCCGTTGCGCGTGACCATGCCGATGCTCGCCGCCGAAGACCTGATCGTTCCGCGTCTCGGCGCCTTCCTGAAGACCTATCCGGAGATCGAGCTGGACGTCGTCACCAATGACCGCTTCGAGGACATCGTCACTGAGGGCTTCGACGCCGGCTTGAGGCTCGGCGAACATCTGGAGGCCGACATGATCGCGGTGCGCGCCAGCGGTCCGCAGCGCGGTCTGATCGTCGCGTCGCCGGCCTACATAGCCGCCCATGGGCGGCCGCAGGCGCCGGGCGACCTCATCCATCACCGCTGCATCCGGCGGCGCTTTTCCAGCGGGCGCATCTACCGCTGGGAGCTGGAAAAGGCGGGAAAGCTATTGGCCGTCGACGTGTCCGGCCCGTTGATCCTCTCCGACCAGCGGCTGATGCGCCGCGCCGCGATCGATGGGGTTGGGCTTGCCTACCTGTTCGACGGTCGGGTCGACGCGGATGTCGCCGCCGGACGGCTGGTCCCCGTGCTCGAGGACTGGTGCCCGCCCTTCGAGGGCTTCTTCATCTACTATCCCTCGCGCCGCCAGATGCGCCCGGCGCTCAGGGCCTTCGTGGATTTTTTTCGGCACCGTGGCTGATCGAGATCAACGGAGCGCCATCCGGTAGCGCACGTGCCCGTCTTCCTTCGCATAGGTGTCGTAGAGCTTGCGCGCCGTCGCGTTGTCGTGGTTGGTGTGCCAGTAGAGGCGGGACCAGCCCTTCTGCTTGGCCAGGGTGATCAGGTCGTCGATCAGCGCCCGGCCGAGGCCCCGGCCGCGGAAGGTCTCGTCGAGATAGAGGTCTTCCAGATAGCATTCGGGCGAAAGGGCCCAGGTGGAATCGTGGAAATGGTGGATGGCAAAGCCCGCCATCTGGCCGTCGACCAGCGCCACCCGCATGGCGACGCGGGACGACGGATCGAGGATGCGCGTCCAGGTGTGGTGGGTGACCTCTTCGGGCAGGTCGACCTTGTAGAAGGTCAGGTATCCCTTCCACAGCCGCCGCCAGGCGGTTTCGTCGGCGGGCTGGGCGTCACGTATCTCGATGGTCATGGAATTCTTACGCTCCGGCTTCGGTGAGGCGCGCCATCTGCGCTTCGGAAAGTTGAAGCTTGCCGGCGGCAATCAGGCTTTCGAGCTGGCGAAGGCTGGTGGCCGAGGCGATCGGCGCGGTGATGCCGGGACGGGCGGCGACCCAGGCGATGGCGACGGTTGCCGGCGACGTGCCGGTCTCGGCGGCCACCTGGTCGAGGGCGGCGAGGATCCTCAAGCCCTTGTCGTCGAGATAATTGCCGACGCGGTAGCTGCGCGCCGCACCTTCCGTGTCCTTCAGGCTGCGATACTTGCCAGTCAGGAAGCCGGCGGCCAGCGCATAGTAGCTGATGACGCCGACATCTTCCCGCATGCAGAGGTCGGCCAGTGGCCCTTCGAACCTGTCGCGGGTATAGAGATTGTATTCCGGCTGCACGACGTCGTAGCGCGGCAGATTGTTGCTTGCCGCGGCGTCGAGAGAAGCCTGCAACTGGCCAGCCTCGTAGTTCGAGCAGCCGATCGCCCGCACCTTGCCCTGCTGCTTGAGCCGGGCGAAGGCCTCGAGCGTCTCCTCGATCGGCACCTCCTCGTCCGGCTTGTGCGCGAGATAGAGGTCAATGTAATCGGTGCCGAGCCGCTTCAGCGAGGCCTCGGCCGCTTCCGCAATCCATTTGGCGGAAAGCCCGGTCTTTCGCCCCTGGCTGTCGAAGCCGACCTTGGTGACGATAACCGCCTTGTCGCGGGCGACATGGCCGCGCTTGAGCCATTTGCCGATGATTTCCTCGCTCTCGCCGCCGACATGGCCGTCAACCCAGGAGGAATAGACGTCTGCCGTGTCGATCGCATTGTAGCCGGCATCGAAGAAGGCATCGAGCAGGTCGAACGAGGTCTTTTCGTCGGCGGTCCAGCCGAACACGTTGCCGCCGAACACGACGGGGGAGATGGAAAGGCCGGTGCGGCCGAGCGAACGCTTCTGCATGGGTAAACTCCGTGGGTTCGCGGGAGGCGGCCGAAGGCGGCCGGACTTGAGAGCCTGCAGGTTAGCAACCGCGCCTGTGATCGACCACTCAATTTCTGTGATCGGACGTGCGGTAGTGGCTCGGCGGTATGCTGTTGTGCTGCGCCCAGATGCGCCTGAGATGGCGCGGCGAGGAGAAACCCGCCCGCTCGGCCACCGTCTCCATGTCGAGGCGGGAATGGGAGAGGATGTCGCGCGCCAGCGTCACCCGCATCAGATTGACGTAAGCGTTGACGGACAGACCGGTATGCTCGCGAAACAGCCGCGTCATGTGGCGCTCGCTCAGATGGGCAAGATCCGCGAGTTGCGACAGCGTCCAGTCGCGGGCCGGATCGGCCATGATCGCATCCTGGATGCGGTGGATCGCCGGGTGCAGGTGGTTGCGGCCGGACAGCCAGGGCGAGAGCTGCGGATCGGCGCCGCTGCGGCGCATGTAGATCACCATGGTCCGCGCGATCGCGAGCGCGACCGGCGCGGAGATAAGCTTTGCGACGATGTGCAGCATCAGGTCGATGCCGGTGGAGATGCCGGCGCTGGAAAAGCGTTCGCCGTCCTCGACGAAGAGGCGGTTTTCCAGCACCTGCGCCGTCGGGGCGAGACGCTGCAGGTCGTCGATGCAGTCCGCGTGGGTGGTGCAGGCATGGCCGTCGAGCAGACCGGCGGATGCTGCGAGCAGGGCGCCGGAGCAGACGGTGACGAGCGTGATGCCGGGCACGACGACGCGGGCGAGCCAGCGCGCGATCTCCGCCCGCTCGGCCGCAACCGACGAAGGATCGGGAACCGCGCCCATGCTGCCGGAGATCACCACATAGGCGCCGTCGGGCAGTCGCTCGGGCAGAGGCTCCAGATTGGCGAGCGTCAGCCCGATCGAGGTCGTCTGTTCGGCATGGGCGGCGACGAAATGGCAGTCGAACAGGATCTCCTCCTGTTCGCTGTTGGCATAGCGCAGCACCTCGACCGGACCGGCGACATCCATCAGGAGCGTGTGCGGCGGCAGCACGACATAGACGGGGATGGTCCGGCGGTCGGGGCGGGGCGCGGCTGTCATGCGGCGAGACCGATCTGGCCGAGCGCCTGTTCCACCGTCGCGATGCGGGCAAAGCGACCGGCCAGCACCAGCTCGGTGCGGGTCTTGATGTCGGTCGCGCTGAAGACCTGGCCCGAGGCATGGGTCATCGGGAAGGTCAGCGTCGCCTCGGTCACGTAGTCGACCGCGAAGCCGAGATCGGCGCCGTGGCGCGTCGTCGTCTCGCAGCACTGCTCGGTGCGGATGCCCGAGACGATCAGCCGGCCGATGCCGCGCTGGCGCAGCCAGATCTCGAGCGGCGTGCCGACGAAGGCAGAGTGGCGGGTCTTGTGGATGATGACGTCCGGCTCGATCTTGAGGCCGGCGAGCGTCGTGACGAATCCGCTGTCGAGGCGGAACTCCGCATCCTCGTCGGTGTGGAAGATCTGCACGACGGCATGGCCGGCGGCCTTCGCCCCGTCGATCAGCGCCTGCTGCCTGGAGAGGAAGTCGACGACGTCCTCGTCGCGCCAGTAGGGGCGGTGGCGGAAGGATTCCTGAACGTCGATGACAAGGAGGGCGGTGTTGCTGGCGGCCATTTTCTGCATCCTCTGTGTTGATGGGATAGCCGAAAATACCGCATGAGAAAAAGGGAAAAAGTTCTGCTCCGGACGATGATGGGACATTCTCGGCCAATCATGATCGGTCCCAAGGTCTATCGTGGTTTGCCTTCGAGGCCCGTTGCCAAGCGGCGGATCTCTGACTAGGGTCGCGCGGCAACGATACAGGAGGAGCCCCATGCTGCGTTTCGGAATTCTGTCCACGGCCAAGATCGGCCGCGACCTCGTGGTGCCGGCCATGCAGGACGCCGAAAACTGCGTCGTGACGGCGGTTGCCAGCCGCGATCCTTCCAAGGCACGCGCCATGGCGGACCGTTTTTCCGTGCCGCACGCCTTCGGCTCCTACGAGGACATGCTGGCATCCGATACGATTGATGCCGTCTACATTCCGCTGCCGACCGCGCAGCACGTCGAGTGGACGATCAGGGCGGCGGACGCCGGCAAGCATGTGCTGTGCGAAAAGCCGATCGCGCTCAAGGCATCCGACATCGACCAGCTGATCGCGGCGCGCGACCGCAATGGCGTGCTGGTCTCCGAAGCGTTCATGGTCACTTACACGCCGGTCTGGCACAAGGTGCGCGCGCTGCTCGCCGAAGGGGCGATCGGGCGGCTGCGCCACGTGCAGGGCGTCTTCACCTATTTCAACCGCGACCCCGGCAACATGCGCAATATTCCCGAACTCGGCGGCGGCGGCCTGCCGGATATCGGCGTCTATCCGGCGATCGCCACCCGCTTTGCTACCGGTGCGGAGCCGCTGAAGGTGCAGGCGTCGGTCGAGCGCGATGCGCAGTTCGGCACCGACATCTATTCGAGCGTCAAGGCGGATTTCGGCAGCTTCGAGCTGAGCTTCTATGTCTCGACCCAGATGGCCAACCGCCAGTCCATGGTGTTCCACGGCACGGAAGGGTTCATCGAGGTCCGCTCGCCCTTCAACGCCGATCGGTGGGGCGCCGAAGAGGTCGAGCTTTCCAACCAGTCGCACAACCAGTCGCAGGTGTTCCGTTTCCAGGACAGCCGCCAATATCGCCGCGAGGCCGAGGCCTTTGCCAAGGCAGCGCTGAGCGGTGATCGTTCCGAGGTCGTCAGCCTGGAGAGCTCGCGCGACAACCAGCGCTTCATCGACGCGATTTATCGCGCCGGGGAAAAGGACGGATGGGAGACGGTCTGAACCCGAGCTCAGCGGCGAAAGACGAAGCGCGAGTAGCCGAAGAAGGAAAAGGCCATGGCGGCGATCGAGGCGATCACCAGCGCCGCCAGCGGCTGAAGGATCGGCAGCGACAGGAGAAGCCCGCTGTAGATGAGGTAGTTGACCACGGCCGAGGTGATGCCGACCGAGCCGTAGCGGAAACCTTCGACCGCGATCGAGCGACGCGAGGCGCCGAAGGTGAAGCTGCGGTTGAGATACCAGGTGGCGACCAGCGCAACAGCAATGGCGATGGCGCGCGCCAGGAACGGGCCGAGCGGCGTCGCCTCGAGCAGCAGCCAGAGTACGGAACCATCGACGAGAAAGCCGATGGTTCCGACGATGCCGAAGCGGGCGAGCTTCTTCATGCCGCGTCGGCGGTTCGCGCCGGCTTACGCTTTTCGCGCTCCGTCCGGGCCGCCTGCTGTGCATGGGCAAGCGCCGGCAGGGTCAGGTAGTGGATGCGCAATTGCTCGGCGCGCGAGCGGGCGAGCGAATCGAGGATCAGCCCGGCGGTGAAGCAAAACAGCGCCATCAGCATCAGGGCGGTGGCGAGGATCCAGGTCGGCATACGGCTGACGAGGCCGGTGGTGAAATATTCGACGAGGACCGGGGTCATGAAGGTGAGGCTCGCCGCCATGATCGTCGCCGCGATGGCGCCGAAGAAGGCGAAGGGACGCGTCTCCTTCATCAGCATGGCGAACATCCAGAGGATCTTGGCGCCGTCCTTGAAGGTCGAGAGCTTGGAATGCGAGCCCTCCGGCCGCCGGCCGTAGTCGAGTTCGAGTTCGGCCACCGGCAGCTTCAGCCGCGAGGCATGCACCGACATTTCCGTCTCGATCTCGAACCCGGCGGAAACGGCGGGGAAGCTCTTGACGAAACGGCGCGAAAAGACCCGGTAGCCCGACAGGATGTCGGTGAAGTCGCTGCCGAACAGGAAACGGTAGAGCGTGTTGAACAGCCGATTGCCGAAGGCATGGCCGTTGCGCCCGGCATCGGCATGTACGCCACGGCGCGTGCCGACCACCATGTCGGCGCGCTCGGTCACAAGCGTGCGGATCAGTTCCTCGGCGTCGTCGGGTGCATAGGTACCGTCGCCATCGGCCATGACATAGACGTCGGCCTCGATGTCGCAGAACATGCGGCGCACGACATGGCCCTTGCCCTGGCGGCGCTCGCGCACCACGGTCGCACCCGACAGCATGGCGGTCAGCGCCGTGCCGTCGGTGGAGTTGTTGTCGTAGACATAGATACGGGCATGCGGCAGCGCCGTGCGAAAGCCCTGCACCACGGCGCCGATCGTCGCGCCTTCGTTATAGCAGGGCAGCAGAACCGCCACGTCGAGATTTTCGGATGCTGACCCAGGCATATCGGCTACTCGCGACAGAGACATGCCCGACGAACGCGGCGTCCGGCCTGGTTTTACTATTTCTTGAGAAGGTTAAGGCTAGGTTTCGCGAAGACATGGCAGGCGTGTTTTTGTCTCGCGACAGTGCGAGAGGCCTGGACGAAGGATAGAGCACGCATGATCGATCAGGTAACGGCCGACAAGACATGGAGCAGGCTCTGGACCCGTCTCGACTTCGTCGTCGCTTTCTTCGGTATCGCGACCATCGTCATACTCCTGCTGATCAACCTGCCGGGAGCCACCGACTATGTGGGCGTCGACAATGACGACGCGATGCGCCTCGTGCAGGTGCGCGATCTGCTCGGCGGCCAGTCGTGGTTCGATCTAACGCAATATCGCCTCGGACTGGATGGCGGAACGCTGATGCACTGGTCGCGCCTGGTCGATCTGCCGATCGCCGCGCTGATCCTCGCCTTCTCGCAGGTTCTGCCGGCCGAGCGCGCCGAGGCCGCGGCATTGCTGGTCTGGCCCCTGTTTCTGATCTTGCCGCTCTTCGTCGCCGTGGCGGTCGGGGCGCGCCGCATCGGCGGGTTGCCCGCCATGCCGATCGCCCTTGGCCTTGCCGCCCTGCTGGCCCTGACCTCAAACCGCTTCCTGCCGGGCGCGATCGATCATCACAATGTCCAGCTGGTGCTGGTCGCCGTCATCGCCGCCATGCTGGTCGATCCGCGTCACAAGCCGGCGAGCTTTGCCCTTGCCGGCCTGGCGGCTGCAGTGGCGATTGCGATCGGTGCCGAAACCTCCCCCTTCGTCGCCACCGCCTGCCTCGTCGTCGCGGTCCTGTGGGCTTGGCATGGCTCGGGCTTTGCCCCGGCGGCGCGGGCCTTCGCGCTGACGGTGACGATCGCCATCTCGGCCCTGTTCTTCGCCACCGTGCCGCCGCGCCTCTACACGATGGCGGCCTGCGACAGCCTTTCGATCAGCTATTACGGGATCACCGCCGTGGGCGGACTGCTGCTGCTGGTTACGGTCCAGCTGGCCAGCCACGCTTCACGCCGCACCCGCTTTGCCGTCCTCATGGCCGATGGCGCAGCTGTGCTCGCCGCGGCGCTGATCCTTGCCCCGCAATGCCTGCAAAACCCGCTCAACGATCTCGATCCGCTTCTGGTCACCCTCTGGCTCGACTTCGTCATCGAGGCGCAGTCGATCCTCCAGCAATTGCGGGTCGAGCCGGCGAGCCTCGGCGGTTTCTATGCGGTGGGCTTCTTCGCCATCGTCGTCTGCCTGTTGCGTATCGTCCGCGACGACCGGCGCGAAATCCATGCCATCCTCCTGGCACTGATCCTCGTCAGCTGGCTGATCGCGCTGATCCAGCTGCGCGGCGCGGTCTTCGCCAACCTTCTGTCGATCCTGCCCCTGTCGCTGCTGATCGCCGAACTGCGCCGAAACGCCCGCGACGACCCGGAGAACATGGGCGCCGGCTTTGCCTTCGCGGTGACGACGCTGCTCGCCGTGCCGAGCGTCTGGCTGCTTGTCGGTGTGTTCGCGACCGAAGGGACAGCCGGCGTCACCCAACGGATGAAGGGGAGCGTCGGGCCCGCGACGTCCTCGCAGGATTGCGAAGCGGCCGCAGCCCTTCGCCAACTCGGGGCCTTGCCGCCGACAACCGTGGTCGCACCGTCGAATACAGGCTCGAAAATCCTGCGCTTCACGGCGCACAGGGTGCTTTCGGCTCCCTATCACCGCAACCAGGGCGGCATGCTGACCGAACTGCATATCGGCCTCGCGACGCCCGCAGAGGCGGCGGCCTTCCTGCGCGGCGCCGGTGCCACGATCATCGCCTATTGCGGCACGGATCCGCAGACGGAGACGATCCGGGAGCTGAAGCCCGACGGGTTCTATGCGGCGCTCGAGCGGGGAGAGGTGCCGACCTATCTGGAGCCCTTGCCGCGCGATCCGAAATCGGGCCTGGCCCTCTACCGCATGCGGTTCTAGGCCCCGCCGGCAATCCCTTTGCCCAGCGGTGAGCGAGCGAAACCTGAGGGCAGGCGGTGGGTTGTTCAGACGGTCTTGCGACGCTCGATGGCGACGAGGCCGACGAGATGCAGGATCAGGCCGGCATTGAAGCCGGCATAGGCCGAAGCCAGGGACAACCAGGCGACAGGCCCGGGCGAAACGGCTGCGGCAAGCGCGAAGACGGCACCGATCAGCACCGCGGCCAGAGCGATGCTCACCGCCGAGCGGGTCAGGCTGGCGGCAATTCCGATCATCATGGCGGTGGCAAAAATCATCATGCGTCTCTGTTGAAGGACTCGTCCGGCGATTCTAGGGCGAATTAGCTAACAGGCGGTTTCCGCTCGAAAGGCGGCCGGACGCAGCGTGCCGCGCCCGACCCGTCGGGCTAACCTTGAGTGGAGGAGGCTCAGGCAAGACCGACAATGGCGCCGGCGGTGGTACCCGTCGCGCGCACCCGCACGACGCGCAGCGGCAGGAGACTGCCGTCGGGAAGGCCGGAGAGCACGAATTCGGCACCCGACAGCATGGTCACGGCAAGATTGCCGCCCATGCCGACATAAAGCGCCCGCGTCGCCTCGGGCAGGTCGGTGGCATCATCCGGCACGACGGTAAAGCCGGTCGAGGCGGGACCGGAAAGGGGAGGCTGGAAGGCGGCGAAGCGGTCGGTCATGGAAGGGTTCCTCTTGGGCAGATGATTTCACCGATTTTCCCCCGGCAGGAAAAGGCGGGGAAATGGAAGGATCGCATTGTCCGGCCGGCGGAGTCGGCGGGCAGGCGTTTGCCCTTGTGGTTCCGGGGTTTGCGGCGAGCGCGGAATGCCGCGCGATGAGGCGAGAGGGCGGCTGAACTTCCCCGCATTTTGCGCTAGGAAAGGGACATGACCAGTTTTGCCAGCGATGATTCGCGCTCCAATCTTGCCGAGTTCACCGTCTCGGAACTGTCGGGCTCCATCAAGCGCACGATCGAGACCGCCTTCGATCACGTGCGCGTGCGCGGCGAGATTTCCGGTTATCGCGGTCCGCATTCCTCGGGCCATGCCTATTTCAGCCTGAAGGACGACAAGTCGCGGATCGACGCGGTGATCTGGAAGGGCTCGTTCTCCAAGCTGAAATACCGGCCGGAGGAGGGCATGGAGGTGATCGCCACCGGCCGCATCACCACCTTCCCCGGCTCGTCGAAATACCAGATCGTCATCGAGCAGATGGAGCCGGCCGGCGCCGGCGCGCTGATGGCGCTGATCGAGGAGCGCAAGCGCAAGCTGGGGGCCGAGGGCCTATTCGATCCCGCCGCCAAGCAGCTTCTGCCTTACATGCCGAAGGTCATCGGGGTCGTGACCTCACCGACCGGCGCCGTCATCCGCGATATCCTGCATCGCATCGCCGACCGCTTTCCGGTCCATGTGCTGGTCTGGCCGGTCAAGGTGCAGGGCGAGGGGTCTGGCGAGGAGGTGGCCAATGCCATCCACGGCTTCAATGCATTGGCGCCGGGCGGGCCGATCCCGCGGCCGGACGTGCTGATCGTCGCGCGCGGCGGCGGCAGCCTCGAAGACCTGTGGAGCTTCAACGACGAGATCGTCGTGCGCGCGGCGGCAGCAAGCGGCATTCCGCTGATCTCGGCGGTCGGCCACGAGACCGACTGGACGCTGATCGACTATGCGGCAGACGTGCGGGCGCCAACGCCGACGGGTGCGGCCGAGATGGCGGTGCCGGTCAAGGCCGAGCTGGTGGCGCAGGTGGCCAATCTTGCGGCCCGGCTGTCGGGTGCCACCTCGCGGCAGATGGAGATCCGCCGCCAGGGTTTGAGGGCGTTGACGCGCGCGCTTCCCTCGCTCGACCAGTTGCTCGCGCTGCCGCGCCGGCGCTTCGACGAGGCGGCGACCGGGCTTGGCCGTGGCCTCGAACTCAACACCATGGCCAAGCGCCGCAGCTTCGAGCGCGCCGCATCGGCCCTGCGTCCCGACATGCTGGCGCGGCGCATCGGCGAGAGGCGCCAGAGGGTTACCGAGCGCGCGGCACTGGCCGAACGCATCGTCGAGCGGATGATCGACCGCCTGCGGGCGCGGGTGAGCGGCGCCGACGCCGTGCTGCGCAATCTGCCGGGACGATTGCGTGCCCAGACCGACCGCAACCGCGACCGGCTGGACGGCCTGATGCGGCGGGCCGACAGCGCGGTGGTGAACGAACTTCGCGCTAGTCGCGCCGCGCTTGTCGGCCAGGAACGCATGTTGCAGTCGCTGTCCTACAAGAACGTGTTGCAACGCGGCTATGCGGTGATCCGCGACGCCGGCGATCGTCCGGTCTCGCGAGCGGCCAGCCTTGGAGCAGGGGCGGCGATCTCAATCGAGTTTTCCGACGGCCGTGTGTCGGCCGTTACCAGCGGCGGCGAGGGCGCGCCGGGGCGGTCCGAGGTCGAGCCGTCGTCACCGCCTGCTTCGTCGGCCGTCAGCGCCAGGCCCGCAGCCGCGTCTCGACAGGCGAAGAAGAGCGAGCCGCCGGCCGGTCAGGGGAGCCTGTTCTGAAAGGTGGACGGCGCGCTGCCATCGCTTCGGTGCGTCCGCTGAACGATCGCCTTCATCGTCTCGGCGGTTCTCACGCCAAGGAACGGACGCGTTGACCCTGGAACGGTGCTCAGCGGTAATAGAGGATCCGGCCACCATTGGCCGCCGTCTCGACCCAGACGACGTTATGCAGGGCGATATGGCGTCTTTCGATCGCTGCCTGAAGCGTCGGATCCGCGGCCACTTCGGCCTGCGCTGCGCGCAGGCGGGCCGGCGTCTGCGAGGTCGGCTCTGCGGCCCCGCCCCCGCCGCGATCGGCATGTCCGGGCCAGACGGAAACGGCCGTGACGCCATCATTGTAGTTGCGCCCGAACAGGATCGCCGCCAATTCGGCGTCGTCGGCAATGGCCGGGGATGTCGCGACGGTGAGCAGAGAAAGGCTCGCGAACATTGCGCCTGTGATCCGTCCCATGGTCTCTTCTCCTTGTTGTGCCGATCGGGCTTGAGGGGCAACAATCGAGCCGTTCCGCAACAAGCCGTTCTTCGTTGAAGATAGGATATCCGCCGGGGATTTAAATGGGTCCGCGTGGCGGACGGCCCGCCGAATTATTCGAAGGCAGACAGATGTCGCCTCAGAAGCGCGTCGAGCGCCTGGCGTTCCTCGACGGTGAGCGCGGCCATCAGCCGCTCCTGATTGGCGACATGCGCCGTCACCGCCTCGTCCACCAGCGTGCGCCCCTTGGGCGTCAGCGCCACGAGCAGGCCGCGCCGGTCGTCCGGATTGGGCAGGCGCTCGACGAGGCCCTGCTTCTCCAACTGGTCAATGCGGTTTGTCATGGTGCCCGAGGTGACCATCATCGTCGCCATCAGGTCGGACGGCGAGAGACGGTATGGCGCGCCCGACCGGCGCAGCGTCGCCAGGACGTCGAAGGTCGAGCTGTTCAGCCCGTGGGCTGAAAGAACTGCGTCGATCTCGCGTGACAGATGGGTGCGCAGCCGAGCCAGCCTTCCGAGCGGCCCCATGGCGGAGACGTCGAGGTCGGGCCGCTCCCTGTTCCACTGGGCGAGAATCTGGTCGACGGCATCGGGCTTGGAAAAGTTCATGGGACTAGCTAGCCGAGAATTTTGCTTGACGTCAAGATATCCGCGGGTAATCTGACAATATAGTTTGAGGTCGAGATAATGGAAGTTAAGACAAAATCGCCCTTGGCGGTGATCGCCCTGACCGCGCTGGCGCCGGCGATCTGGGGCAGCACCTACATCGTCACCACCGGCCTGCTGCCGCAGGGCTACCCCCTCACGGTCGCCATGCTGCGCGCCCTGCCGGCCGGGCTTTTGCTACTCGCCATCGTGCAGCAGCTGCCGTCCGGCCGCTGGTGGCCGCGCGTGTTCGTGCTCGGCGGTCTGAACTTCACCTTCTTCTGGGCCATGCTCTTCGTCTCGGCCTATCGCCTGCCGGGCGGCGTCGCCGCCACGGTGGGGGCGATCCAGCCGCTGATCGTCATCGGCCTCGCCCGGCTCGTGATCGGCACTCCGATGCGCCGGGCGGTGGTGCTGGCGGCGGCCGGAGGGCTGTTCGGCGTGGCCCTGCTGATACTGACGCCAAAGGCGGCGCTCGACCCGCTGGGCGTGGCGGCAGGCCTTGCCGGGGCCGCGTCCATGGCGGCGGGCACGGTGCTCTCTCGCCATTGGCGTCCGCCGGTCTCCAGCCTGACCTTCACCGCCTGGCAGTTGACCGCGGGTGGCATCATGCTGGTGCCTTTGGCGCTGCTGCTGGAACCGGCGCTGCCATCCCTGACACTCGAGAACTATCTCGGCTTCATCCATCTGGGACTGATCGGCGGAGCCCTGACGTATCTCGTCTGGTTCTGGGGCCTTGCCCGCCTCGAGCCGTCGGCGGTGGCCTCGCTCGGCTTCCTGAGCCCGCTGGTCGCGACGCTGTTCGGCTGGACGCTGCTCGGCCAGAACCTGTCGCCGCTGCAAATGCTCGGCTTCGTGGCGGTGCTCGTCAGCGTCTGGTCGGCGCAGTGGGCCTCCCGGCCGCCGCCGGCAATGTCAGCCGCCGTCTGACGCTGGAAAGGCCGGCAGGACCGGCCTCTCCGATCATTGAACCGCTCAGGCCCATTCGCCCTTGCGCATCACCGGCACCTTCGCGCCGTCGGCGCGGATGCCGTCGATGTCGACTTTGTCCGAGCCGATCATCCAGTCGATGTGGATCAGCGAGGCATTGCCGCCCTGCGCCTTGATCTGGTCGGCTGTCAGCGAGGCCCCATCGAGGAAGCACTTGGAATAGCACTGGCCGAGTGCGATGTGGCACGACGCGTTCTCGTCGAACAGCGTGTTGTAGAACAGGATGCCGGAGGCCGAGATGGGCGAGGAATGCGGCACCAGCGCCACTTCGCCCAGCCTGCGCGCCCCCTCGTCGGTGTCGAGCACCTTTAGGAGCACTTCCTCGCCCTTCGACGCCTTCGCCTCGACGATGCGACCGCCCTCGAACCGCACCTGGATATTGTCGATCAGCGTGCCTTGATGCGACAGCGGCTTGGTGGACGAGACATGGCCCTCGACCTTCAGCGCATGCGGCGTGGTGAACACCTCCTCCGTCGGGATGTTGGGATTGCAGGTGATGCCGTTCTTGGCCGTGGACGCGCCGCCATGCCATTCGTGACCGTCGGCAAGGCCGACGGTCAGGTCCGTGCCGGGGCCGGCAAAATGCAGCGCCGCGAAGCGCTCACCGTTCAGCCAGGTCGACCGCTTGCGAAGCTCCGCATTGTGGGCCGCCCAGGCCGCGACCGGATCGGCCTCGTTGACCCGCGAGGCGGCGAAAATCGCCTCGGCGAGCTTTTCGACGGCCTCGGCGATCGGCAGGTCCGGGAAGACCAGTTTTGCCCAGGACGGGTTCGGATAGGAGCAGATGTTCCAGTTGATGTCGAAATTGGAGATGTGCTCCAGAGCCGGCTTGTAGGCGATCGAATTTGCCTTGTTGGCGCGCGCCACCTTGGCCGGATCCTGGCCGGACAACAGCATCGGATTGTCGCCGGCGATGGCCAGCCGCGCCGCGCCTTTCTCATAGGCCTTGGCCATGCCGTCATAGAGCCAGCCGGACGCCTTGTCGAAGCTCTCGTCCGGGGCGTGATCGTAGCGGGCAAGCGTCGCCTCTTCGTCGGCATAGAAAGTGGTGACGATGCCGGCGCCGGCCAGGTAGGCGTGCTTGGTGATCAGCCGGGCGAGCGGCAGGGCTGCCAGCGGCGCGGTCATCACCAGATCCTGGCCCTTTTCCAATTGCAGGCCGACCTTGACGGCCACTTGGGCGAGCTTTTCAAGACGGACCGGATCGACGGCGATTTCAAATTCGGGCAGGAATGTCATGGGGAAGCCTGAGGGTTGTTGGCGATAGGTGCGACCAGCCTAAAGCGCTTTGCGGCGAAAATGAAGGCGCCATGCTGGGGCAACCCCGGAAACGGAATGGCGGCTTCAACTGACCAGAGGGGCCGTGATGGCGCCCAGGACCTTCAGCGCATCTTGCGGCGAAAGCCGAACCTGGAGGCCGCGCTGGCCGCCGTTCATGTAGACCAGTGGTTCCGCCAGGGCCTCGACCTCGATCGCGGTCGGGACCGGCTTCTTCTGGCCGAAGGGGCTGATGCCGCCGACCACATAGCCGGTCGTCTTCTCGGCCACGGCCGGTTTCATCATCGCCGCATGCTTGCCGCCGAAGGCGGCTGCCAGTTTCTTCATGCTCACCTCCCTGTCGGAGGGCACCACGACACAGACCGGCTTGCCGTCGAGTTCGGCCATCAGCGTCTTCAGCACGCGGTGCGGCGCCTCGCCGATCGCCTCCGCCGCCTGCAATCCGGTGCGCTCGGCATTCGGATCGTAGTCATAGGTCACGGTGGTGAAGGCGACGCCGGCCTTTTCGAGAAACTGCGTCGCCCGTGTCGTTTTTGCCATGGCTCAGGCCTTCAGTTCGGCGGCATAGATCTCCGGCTTGAAGCCGATCAGCAGCTTGCCGTTCGCTTCCAGCACGGGCCGCTTGATCATCGACGGCTGGGCGAGCATCAGAGAGATTGCCTTTTCCGGGTCAAGATCGGCCTTGGCCTCGTTGGGCAGTTGTCTGAACGTGGTTCCGGCACGATTGAGCACGGTCTCCCAGCCGGCATCGGTGCACCAGCGCTCGAGGTGTTCCCGGTCGATCCCCGAGGCCTTGTAGTCGTGGAAGGCATAGTCGACGCCGTGTTCGTCGAGCCACAGGCGCGCCTTTTTCATCGTGTCACAGTTCTTGATGCCGTAGATCATGGCTGCCATGGAATCGGTCCTCGTCGAGGCTGGGCGGGAAAGGCGGCCAGTTCGGCACGCGCTGACTGGAATAACAAAACCGCGACATTCCGCAAGCGTGGCCGTGAACGGGGCTCCATCAGGCCGCCGGCCGCCGCCGCCCGTCGCCGGGCGCATCTTCCCCGAGGATCAAGGCCGGATTTCCCGTCTCGAACTGGCGGATCATCCCGACGATGCGGCCGATTTCGCCCGTAAGCGCGTGCGTGGCTGCCGTCGATTGCTCAACCATGGCCGCGTTCTGCTGGGTCGCCTGGTCCATACTGTTGACGGCAGTGTTGATCTCGGTGAGTGCAGTCGATTGCTCGCGGGCCGCCTGAACGATGGCGCTGATGTGATGGGCGAGTTCTCCGACATCGGTGACGATCGCCTGCAGCGCCTCGCCTGTATTGCCGACAAGCTCGACGCCATTGCGCACCTGTTCACCGGACCGGGTGATCAGGTCCTTGATCTCGCGCGCTGCCTGGGCGGATCGTTGGGCCAGTTCACGGACTTCCTGGGCTACCACCGCGAATCCTTTCCCGGCCTCGCCGGCGCGGGCCGCTTCGACGCCCGCATTCAGCGCCAGCAGGTTCGTCTGGAAGGCGATGTTGTCGATAACGCCGATGATATTGCCGATCGCGGTGGAGGAGGCTTCGATCGCGTCCATTGCCGACACGGCCTGCTTGACGATCTCACCCGAATGCTCGGCGCCGTTCTTCATCCGCTCCACCAGCAGGCTCGCCTCGCCGGCGCGCCGGGTCGAGTCGCCCACGGTCGTGGTGATTTCGTCGAGCGAGGCCGCGGTCTCCCCGAGCGAGGCCGCCTGTCGCTCGGTGCGCTTGGCCAGATCCTCCGCCGCCTGTCGGATCTCCTCGCTACCACTGTTGATGTGGCGCATCCCGGTCTCGATGGCGCCGATCGTCGCGGCCAGTTCTTGCGTCGCGTTGTTGAAGTCGCAACAGACCGAGTGATAGGCCTCGGGCGCGTCGTGACCCATGCAGTGGGTCAGGTCCTTGGCGGCGATGCGGGCCATGGCATCGCCGAAGATGTCGCAGACGAGTTTACGCTCAGCGGTGATCGCCTCGGCTTGCGCCTTCTGCTTGGCCACCTCGGCCTCGTCAATGTAGACGGAGATGGCGAGGTCCATGTCGAGCATCACGGCCTTGACCAGCGCGCCGAGCACCCGTCCGGTCTCCTCTATCTTGGCCCGTCCCATGCCGAACATGCCCTTTCCGGCAAAGGCATCGCGAACGACTTCCTGGACCAGATGATCAAGCACGATGGCGTAGCCGCCGATATACCAGCGCGGCTCGAGGCCGATGCGGGCATGCACGGTGCCGATCGTTCTGACCTTGGCGACATAGTCGGCGCTGAAGTCGCCTTGCGAGATTTTCGACCAGTGGTTCACCTGCGCGCCCTTGGCGCGATCGATATGTTCGTCGGAGGAGAAGAACCGGCGGACCTCCTGTGTCTTGCGCAGCTGCGAATAGAACTTGTCCAACCCTTTCGGTAGTTCCCGGTCAACCAGCGCCTTCAGGCTGCGGATTCCCTCCCGGTCGGACTTCGAAAGCTGCATGAAGTCGAGGCGCTGCTCGACATTTTCTCCGGCTGATGGCTCGACCGCATGGGTGGTCGTGGAATGCACGGTGTCCTGCTTGAAATTGGTCATGGCGGCCCCCTCGCCGAAAATAGATCTCTGGAAACTTCGAGTCGTCTAATATTGATCTCGAATCTTCTTTGGGGAGCGTAGAGTGGTATGGTTTATAAATTGTAACTTCTCTATGTATTGAGATAGGCTGAAATATATAATGATTATATAAATATAATACGATAGAAATTATCTTCTTAAATTGCCGATTTTGCCGTGGAACTATTCGGGGTGGTGGACTGGCAAGGGTAGGGCAAAACGAGTGGCGGCCGGTAACAAGGTCACCGGCCGCCAAGAATGTCCGAAAAAGAGGCAGGAAGCCTCATTCCCACTCGATCGTGCCGGGCGGCTTCGACGTGACGTCGTAGACGACGCGGTTGATGCCGCGCACTTCGTTGATGATGCGGGTGGCGGCGCGGCCGAGGAATTCCATGTCGTAGTGGTAGAAGTCCGCTGTCATGCCATCGACCGAGGTGACGGCGCGCAGCGCGCAGACGAATTCATAGGTGCGCCCGTCGCCCATGACGCCGACGGTCTGCACCGGCAGCAGCACGGCAAAGGCCTGCCAGATGGCGTCGTAGAGGCCGGCCTTGCGGATTTCGTCGAGATAGATGGCGTCTGCTTCGCGCAGGATCTCGAGCTTTTCGCGGGTGATGCCGCCGGGGCAGCGGATCGCCAGACCCGGACCTGGGAAGGGATGGCGGCCGATGAAGCTGTCGGGAAGGCCCAGTTCCTTGCCGAGAACGCGAACCTCGTCCTTGAACAGCTCGCGCAGCGGCTCGACGAGCTGCATGTTCATGCGCTCCGGCAAGCCTCCGACATTGTGGTGCGACTTGATCGTCACCGAGGGCCCGCCGGTAAACGAGACGCTCTCGATAACGTCGGGATAAAGCGTGCCCTGGCCGAGGAAGTCGGCGCCGCCGAGCTTCTTCGCCTCGTCCTCGAAGGTCTCGATGAACAGGCGGCCGATGATCTTGCGCTTGGTTTCCGGGTCGCTCACACCTTCCAGTTCGCCGACGAAGCGGTCGATCGCATCGACATGGATGAGGTGGAGGTTGTAGTGTTCCTTGAACATGGCGACCACGTCGGCAGCCTCGTTCTTGCGCATCAGGCCGTGGTCGACGAGGATGCAGGTCAGCTGGTCGCCGACGGCCTCGTGGATCAAAAGCGCGGCGACCGAGGAATCGACACCGCCCGACAGTGCGCAGATGACGCGCTTGTCGCCGACCTGGTCACGGATGGCCTGCACGGCCTTGGCGCGATAGGCCGACATGGTCCAGTCGCCCTTGAGCCCGGCGATCTTGTGGATGAAGTTGCCGATCAGCTTGGCGCCGTCCGGCGTGTGCACGACTTCCGGATGGAACTGCACGGCGTAATACTTGCGCTTCTCGTCGGCGATGAAGGCGAAGGGGGCGTTGGACGAGGTCGCAACGACCTCGAAGCCCGGGGGGATCGCGGTGACGCGGTCGCCGTGGCTCATCCACACCTGGTGGCGCGAGCCGGCGGACCACAGGCCCTCGAACAGCGGGCATTCCTTGTCGATCTCGAGGAAGGCGCGACCGAATTCGCGGTGGTGGCCGCTTTCGACCTTGCCGCCGAGCTGGGCGCACATCGTCTGCTGGCCATAGCAGATGCCGAAAATCGGCAGACCGCTGTCGAAGATGACCTGCGGCGCGCGAGGGCTTCCCTCGTCCAGCGTCGAGGCAGGGCTGCCCGACAGGATGATCGCCTTCGGCTTCAGCCGGTGGAAACCTTCTTCGGCGGACTGGAAGGGGACGATCTCGCAATAGACGCCGGCTTCGCGCACGCGGCGTGCGATCAGCTGCGTTACCTGGCTGCCGAAATCGATGATGAGGACGCTGTCGGGATGTGCTGTCTGGGTCATGGCGAGCCTTTAATGAAAAGCGTGGCTTCTTTCAATCGGAGAATTGTGCCGATTGTCCGCAATTCCGGGCGATCCGGCCCTACAGTCGGTCGCGTTGGTTCGGATTTCCGCGATCGGCTGCAGTCTTCTGTTTGCGCATGTCTTCTTCGCGAAACCGCTTCACAGGTTCGCGAGACATGCTTTAGAACCAGAAAACGCCGTCTTCCAGCGCCTCGAACAGGCTGTCGACCGTGAGCGCCAGCTTGCGATCGACGACGTGGAGATATTCCTTCCAGTCATCGACATGCTTGAGCTCCTGCTTGCCGTCGGAAATGCCGCGCAGTCCGATCAGCGGCAGGTTGAAGGCATGGCAGGTCCTCAGGACCGCGAAGGTTTCCATATCCACCATGTCCGCGTCGATCGCGTCATAGGTGGCGCCCGAGACGATATTGGCGCCGGTAGACAGGCTGGCGGTCGGCACGCCCGGAATGCGCAGCGGCAGTTCGACTGCGGCGGGCAGGTCGAGAAACGGCGTGCGGCCCTTTTCAAAACCGAGCGGCGAGGCGTCCATGTCGCGATAGGAGACCGAGGAGGCCTGGTAGATTTCGGTCTGCTCCAGCCTGGCCGAGCCGGCGGAGCCGAGCGAGACGACGAGATCGGGCCGCTGGTTCTCCGCCTCCAGCCCGGAGAGCGCCCGCGTCAGCGCGATGGCGGCCTCGACCGGGCCGACCCCCGTCATCAAAGGTTCGATCCGCGAGCGCAGGAATGAGCCGTATTCGGCTTCCACCGCCATGACGAAGAGGATTGATCTGCCCGAAACCGACTTGAGCTCGAACGTCATCCGGAAATCTCCTTGCGGCCGCGGACGACCATCATCGTGCTGGTCATCGAGGCAATGAGCTTGGCGGGGCCGTCGTTCAGGGCGTAGCCGCGTCCATCGGCGACGATGATCGTGGAGCCCGGCTTGGTGATCTCGCCGCGAAACAGGAAGCGCTCGCCCTTGCCGGGCGACATCAGGTTGACCTTGAACTCGATCGTCAGAAGCGAGACGTCCGGCTCGATCATCGTATAGGCGCTGTAGGTGCAGGCGGCATCGAGGGCCGCGGATATCACGCCGGCATGCAGGATGCCGTGCTGCTGGGTCAGCTTCTCGTCGAAGGGCATCTCGATTTCGACCACGCCCTGGCTGACGCTGGTGAGTTCCGCGCCGAGCGTGTGCATGGCGCCCTGCCGGGCGAAGCTCCTGCGGATCCGCTCGCCGACCGCGTCGCTATCGATTTCACTCATGGATGTGCCTCTTTTCGCAGGCGCGAAATTGGCATGCCGGATGCGCTTCGGCAAGCGGCCGAAAGGCGGATTCGGCCGCATCCTGTCCTAGTTCATCAGGAATATCGAGGCGTTGAGCAGTGTGGCGAAGCCCACCCAGGCGAGATAGGGGAAAAACAGCAGTCGCGCCACGCGATCGATCGGCCCCGCCTGCCAGATGAAGCCGATGATGGTAACGAGGAGGCCGAAGATGACCAGCAGGGCGAGGCCCGGTGCCTCGAGGCCGAAGAAGGCCGGCGACCACATCATGTTGAGCGCGATCTGGGCGAACCAGATCTGCATGGCGGCGGAGGCCGGCGCCTTGAGCCAGACCCTTGCCCCGGCAATGCCAATCAGCACGTAGAGCACCGTCCACACCGGGGCGAAGATCCAGGCCGGCGGATTGAAGAACGGTTTCTCCAGCGACCGATACCATTCGCCCGGCATGTTGGAGAGGCCCGAGAGAATGCCGAGCCCGACAACGGCGGCGATGAAGATGATGTGGATGACGGCTTTGCGCATGGACTTAAGATAGAGCGGAGGCGCTTGTCGCCAAGGGCGCGCTCACGAAATCCGCAGGATATGCTGGTCCCAGGCAAGCGGGCTTTGCGTCGTCTGGAAATGCCCGTCGTAGGAGGAGACGGCGAAGCCCGACAAGGCGGGTGCTATGCCGGCGGCATCGGCGACGACGGCTGTCGAAACCACCTTGCCGCTCCGTGCCTCGAGCGTGACGGCCAGCCCACCCTTCGGCGAGGTCAAGCCGACGAGACCGTCGCGCCGGTTGACGGCGATCGCGCCGACATAGTTGGCGAGGCCTGCGGTGATGTCTTGCGGCAGGGAGACGAAGGCAAGGGCCTCGCCCCGGGCGAAATGGCCGACCAGCGGCGGCGTATCGTTGCGCGGGCCCTCGTACTGGCAGGCGAACCAGACGCGGCCATTCTCGGCTACGTCGAGATGCCGGGTCGACAACTGGCTGAGTTCGCGCGGCATGACGTGCTTCTCGATCAGGGCGCCGGTCGCGGCATCGGCGATCACCAGCGAGGGTTCCATATGGTCGAGGTTGAGCTTGGTGCGACCGAAATCCGGATGGGTCTCGATCCCGCCATTGGCGATGATCAGGAAGCGGCCGTCGTCGCTGACCGTCATGTCATGGGTGCCGATGCCGTGGGCGGGAAATTCCCCAACCCGGCGGAATCCGTCCGTCGCATCGTAGACACCGATCATGCCGCGATTGGCGTCGAAATCGTTCTCGCTGGCATAAAGCAGGCGGCCGTCCGGCGAGAATTGGCCGTGGCCGAAGAAATGGCGGTTGTCCGGCGCGGCGATGATGATCGGTTCGCTGCGCTTGCGGGCGTTGAAGAGGACCGCAAAGGTGCCGGGACGCCGGGCGAACGCGACCGAAAGCCCGGTCGCCGGACTGTGGCCCAGGCCGTGGACCCGGTCGGGCAGGTCGATCCGATCGATGAACGTCCCGTCCTCGGCGACCAGGCCGATGCCGAAAGATCCGTCTGGCGCGCGGAAGCCGGAGGCAAAGACTGCGTCGCTGCGCTCGAGGGCGAACAGCGCGCGCGGCGAAAGCGAGGCGAGGAAGAGCGCACCTGCCGCCTTCACGAAGGATCGCCGGTCGATCAGCCCCGGTTTCCGCATCCTAGTCGCCGTCGGAGAAGGAGAAGCCGGCGGTAAGGCCGATCGCGCCGCCATAATCGTTGCTGAGGCGCAGGATCAGGTCCTTGCTGTTGAGCAGCAGGAAGTCGAGCTTGGTGCGCTCGATCGGATCGGCGACGGCCGCCTCGATATCCGGATCGATGTCGTTGGCCACCCTGACGAGCGATCTGGCGACGAAGTCGATCGAGGAGACGATCGATCGCGAATCCTCGTCGAGGAGGTCGGCCATGCCCGATTCCCGCATCAGGGTGCGGAGGGCTTCTATATTGGCCTCCACCGAATGCCAGGTGTTGCGGCTGCGCCAGTAGATAGCTTGCCGTGGGAAGGTGTTGTTGTCCGCGCCCTTGTAGAAAGTCTCGATCCGCTGGTCGCGGATCGCCTCGGCGCCATGGACCAGAATGCCGAGCAGCGCGGTAATCGCCTCGCGGCCGTCACGGAAGACCGGATTGTCGGGTCCGGGGTGTTTCCAGGCGTCCTTTATCCCGCCATCCTTGTCCCATTCGTCGGCGAGTTCGTTGCCGAGCCGCACCAGATTGCCGGCGATGGCGGCACCGTAGCGGCAGCGAAAGCCCTGCTGATCCTTCGGCAAGGCCTCGGATCCGGTGCCGAAAAGCACGAATTCAAGCGCGCCGAGCCCCTGCATGGCGACGCTCTTGTCCTTCAGTGTTTCGACCGATGTCGCGCTCTCGTCCGGCCTGGCCAGAATGGCCTGGACCTGCTTCAGCCCGGTGCTCTTGCGATCGGGATAGAAGAGGATGCGCTCGAAGCGGTTGGCCTCGATCACCGGCCCGACGCGGACGATCTCGACCGTGCTCCAGGCGGCGACCGTCTTGTCGAATGCGACACGGGCCTTGTCGAGGGCTTCGGCAGAGGGCCCGGCACAGAGCGCGTGCATGTCGGCCTCAAGGGTGGCCGACCGGTCGCGGAACCGATGGTAGCCGGGGCGAATGAAGTTTTCGACGGCCTTTTCCATGACCGCCGGGATCGCCTCGCTCTTCAGGGTCGCCGGGGTCGTCCCGGCCTCCTGCGCAGTTGCTGTCGCCGAGAAGCCAAGGGCAATGAAGAGGCCGAGAACGAGAGGTTTCATAACGACTCCAGGAAGGCAATCAGCGCCTTGCGATCATCGGGCGCGAGCCCTGCAAATGTATCTCGGGCCGCCTGCGCCTCGCCGCCGTGCCAGAGGATCGCCTCGGTGAGATTGCGGGCGCGTCCGTCATGCAGGAAGAAGGTGTGGCCGTTCACCTCTTCGGTCAAGCCGATGCCCCAGAGCGGCGCCGTGCGCCATTCCTGTCCGCCGGCATCGCCGACCTGCTGCCCATCGGCAAGCCCCTCGCCCATGTCATGCAGCAGAAAGTCGGAATGGGGCCAGATCAACTGGAACCGATGCGCCTTGTTTTCCGCCTTGCGGCTGGTCACGTATTTCGGCGTGTGGCAGGCGACGCAGCCCGAGGCGTAGAAGATCGACTTCCCCTTGAGTACGGTCGGATCGTCGATGTTACGCCGGGCCGGAAGCGCCAGGTTTTCCGAATAGAAGGTGACGAGGTCGAGGACCGGGTCGGGGGCTTCGGTGTCGCCCAGCCGGCTCTGCACGCCGGTCGGCATGGACAGGCACTTTTCCTGCGCTTGCGTGCAGTCGCCAAAGGGATGTGGGTCGTCCGGCGTCGAAATGCCGAGATCGCCCTTGAAGGCGCTGGAACTCTGGTCGCGCACGGAGGCGTTCTGTGCCTTCCAGCCGAAGCGGCCCAGTTTCAACTCGCCGGTGCGGTGATCGCGGGCCCGCGCCGCGCGGCCGGAAATGCCGTCGCCGTCGCGATCCTGCGGATCGGCCCGGGCAAGGATGTCGGCGTCAGTGATCGCCTGGATCAGCCCCATGCCGACCATCGGATTGGCGATGCGCGGCGAGAGCGTCGTCTCCGGGTCTAGCGGACCGTAGGCGAGATCGGCAATCGCATAGGTCGGCTTGCGCAGCGATATTGTCTCGCCACCGGCGAGCGTCACGGTTTCCTCGGTATAGGTGATCTTCATCCGGCCTTCGGCGGCAATGCCGGGAACGGCCAGATCCTGCAATTGGCCGCCATAGGTCGGATCGGGAAAATTGACGGCCGCAAGCTCGGCCACCGCCTGGCGTTCCTCGTCGGTGCGCGCCGGGCGGGCGAGCCTGAGGAACATCGAAGTGGCATCGGCTGCCCCCTCCGGCGGGTGGCCGCGTCCGTCCTTCAGGTGACAGCTCTGGCAGGCGCGGGCGTTGAACAGCGGCCCGAGACCGTCGGACGCCTGGGTCGAGGAGGGCGAGGAGACCCAGAACTTGCGAAACAGCGCATTGCCGAGCTTGAACTCCTCCTCCTCGGAAAAGGTGATGTTGGCGGAAAAATGCGAAAAGGCATCGCCGTTGACCGGGTGGGTCGATGTGGCAGCCCCGCCCTGCATCAGTTCGAACGGTTCCGGCTTGGAGAAGTCGGTCGTCGGGCTCGTGACCTTCTCGACGCGCTTCAGGTCTTTTGGCGTCAGATCCGTCCGCCGCACCGGATCATCGGCCAGAGCGGTGCCGAGCACGGCAAAAGACAAGGCGGTTGCGAGCAGCAGATGCCGGGGGATGCGGGCGGTGATGCGGGACATGTTGATGGAATTCGGGCCACCGGAGAGGTCCGATGGCCCGCCTTTGTCTTATTGGAACACGGCGTTAGGGTTATCCAGGCTGTCGGAACCTTCAAGCTCGATCGTACCCAGATCCAGCGACGCAATGACGCGCTCGATGGTCTTGGTCTGGTCGATCAGCCCGTCGATGGCGGCCTGGACGGTGGCGTTGCCCTCGGCATTGCCTTCACCGATCATCTGGTCATAGGCCTCGACCGTCTCGGCGCGCTTGGCCATGGCGTTCATGGCGTCGAGCGTCTTGGTGAGCTTGGCCTTCATCTCGGCGTCGAGGGCCGTATCCTTGGCGGCGACCAGTTCGGAGAGCGAAGGGCCGGTCATCTTCGTGCCGTCGGCGCGGGTATACTCGCCGGTATAGGCGGAAGCGATGCCGACGGCGTCGTTCAGATGCGAGGCGTGCGTGTTGTCGGAGAAGCAGTCGTGTTCTTCTTCCGGGTCGTGCAGCAGCACGCCGAGCTTCATGCGCTCGCCGGCCAGTTCGCCGTAGGACAGCGAGCCCATGCCGGTGAGGATGGCGGAAATGCCGGCCTTCGGATCGGCCGTCACGGTCTTCGTCGCTTCGCCGTCTGGTGCCCAAGCGGTGACCATTTCCTGGAGATCGGAAACCAGCAGCGTGGAGGCGGCCTTGAGATAGGCGGCGCGGCGGTCGCAATGGCCGTTGGTGCAGTTCTTGGTGTCGAAGTCGGTATAGGCGCGGTTGCCGGCGCCGGGACCCGTGCCGTTGAGGTCCTGGCCCCACAGCAGGAATTCGATGGCATGGTAGCCGGTCGCCACATTGGCCTCGATCTCGCCGGCTTCATGCAGCGTCTCGGAGAGGAATTCCGGCGTCAGATTGGTGGCGTCGACATCCTTGCCGTTGATCTTCAGCTTCGGGTTGGCAATCACATTGGCGACGAACAGCGCGTTCTCATCACTCTCGGTGCCGTAGGAGGCATCGACATAGTCGATCAGGCCCTCGTCGAGCGGCCAGGCATTGACCTTGCCTTCCCAGTCATCGACCACGGCATTGCCGAAGCGATAGACCTCCGACTGCTGGTAAGGCACGCGGGCCTTGATCCAGGCGGCGCGCGCGGCCTTCAGCGTCTCGTCGCTCGGGGTAGCGATCAGCGCGTCGATGGCAGCGTCGAGCGCCTTGGCGGTGTTGAGCGAATCCTCATACTTGGCATGGGCAAGCGCCGCATAATGGTTGACGACGGCGGCCGCGTCGGTGGCCGCAGCAGCGGGGCCGGCCATGAAGCTTGCCGAGGCAATCAAGAGCGCGAACGAGGCGCCAAGAATGGATTTGCGGGACATGGTCTCTCCTTCGACGCTTGCGCGCCCTCTGCGTGAAACGAACGACCTTGTCTTGGCGGAAAAAGAAACTGGTGTCAAATAGTCGAGAATAGAAAAGCGCCAACCGCTTGCGGTTCGTCAAGTCCCACCGGGCGGATGCGCCTCATGCCTTGCGGCGCATCCGGCAGAAAAAGAAACCGTCGGTATCGGTCGAGGCGGGGCTCAAGGTGACGCTGAGGCCGTTCTGCGAGCGTGGGCGCGGTGCATCCCTGCCGAACAGGCGATCCCAGCCGTCGAGCGTCGGCGCGATCTCGAACTCGGGATTGGCGGCGCAAAAGGCGGCGGCCTGGGCGTCGTTTTCCTCGGGCAGCACCGAACAGGTGACGTAGAGCAGTTCCCCGCCCGGGCGGACATAGGCTGCAGCCTCGGTCAGCGCTTCCTGCTGCTGGGCGACGCGCTCCTGCAGATTGCGCAGCGTCAGGCGCCACTTCGTATCGGGGCGCCGGCGCCAGGTGCCGGTGCCGGTGCAGGGGGCATCGACCAGCACGCGATCGACATGGCCCTTCAGGCTGTCGATGCCGCGCAGACTATCGTGCACCTGGACATTGCGGGTCCCGGCGCGCTTCAGCCGTTCGATGATCGGCGCCAGGCGCTTGCGGTCTGCGTCATAGGCATGGACCTGGCCCTTGTTGTTCATCACTGCCGCCATGGCGAGCGTCTTGCCGCCGCCGCCGGCACAGAAATCGAGAACCTGGTCGCCTTCCTTGGCGTCGACCAGGTCGGAGACGATCTGCGATCCCTCGTCCTGCACCTCGAACCAGCCCTTCTGGAAGCTGAGTTCAGCGGTGACGTTGGGCAGGCGCGAGGCACCTTCGCCTGCGGGGATACGAATGCCGAAGCGGGCAATGCTGGCGGCCTTTGCATTGGTGCGGTCGAGCGCCTTCAGAACCTTGTCGCGATTGGCCTTGATGGTGTTGACGCGCAGGTCGAGCGTCGGGCGTTCGGCGAGCGCCTTGGCTTCGCAAAGCCAGTCTTCGCCGAAGGCGGCTTCGAAGGACGGCTGGATCCATTCCGGGATGTCGCCCTGCACATGCAGCGGCGCATCTGCGAGGTCGCGGGACGAAAAGGCCGCCAGTTGCTCCGCCGTCAGCGCCTTCGGGGCAAAATTGTCGCCGTCGAACTCGGCCGCCAGTGCTTCGGGGACAAGGCCCCACTGGCGCAGCAGCACCGCCCAGCCGAGTGCTGCGGCGCTGTCGTCGTCCATCAGCCAGGTATGCGAGAGCTTCATTCTCAGCGCGTCATAGACGATGTTGCCGATCGCGGCGCGGTCGCCGGATCCGGCGAAGCGGTGCGCGAGGCCCCAGTCCTTCAGCGCGTCCGCCACCGGGCGGCGACGCGTTTCGATGTCATCCAGCACTTCGATCGCACCAGCGAGGCGGCCGCCCAGACGCATGTTCCATTCTCCTGAATTCGAAGAGAGCGTGGTAACTGCGAACCGTTTGAAGAGCAAGCGTCTAACCGGTCGGCGTCGTGTCCGGTCGCGGCTCGGCGATCAGCCGAT
The DNA here is from genome assembly GCF_900492205.1 of Ciceribacter sp. T2.26MG-112.2. Taxonomy (GTDB): domain Bacteria; phylum Pseudomonadota; class Alphaproteobacteria; order Rhizobiales; family Rhizobiaceae; genus Allorhizobium; species Allorhizobium naphthalenivorans_A. The sequence goes on along the minus strand of NZ_UEYQ01000001.1, from coordinate 152,704 downwards.
GATCTCGTAGCAGACCTTGCCGTGGCCGGAGCGGATCATGCCGATGTTCTGCGCGGCAGCCTTGGAGAGATCGAGCACCCGGCCGCGAATGAACGGGCCGCGATCATTGATTCGCACCACGACGCTCTTGCCGTTCTTGGCATTGGTGACCTTCAGCTTGGTGCCGAAACGCAGCGACTTGTGGGCAGCGGTGAGAAGCGACGGGTTCATGCGTTCACCGGAAGCTGTCTTGGAGTGCAACGCATACCAGGATGCGCCGCCGCAGGAAGAGGCCGCGTGGGCCGAGAGCGGCAGGAAAGCAGCGAGGGCCACTATTGTTGCGACAGTGAAGGTTGAGCGCCGGATATTCGTCAATTTGCATTTCCCTAGTCGTTGACACGAGCCAAATTTTGCGTGGCGTCGCCAAAACGAGGGGAAAAATGGCAAAAACGTGCCTTTGCTGCATCACGGAATGTTTCAGGCTGTAACATTCGTGATTGTTGAAGGCGAATCGCTATGGGTGCGATTTGATCGAATTCAGCAAAAGTAGTTTAATTTCAGAGAAAAAGCGGAAATCCATTCCGGGGGATTCCCAAAATGGTGCGATCACGAAAAAAATCACGCAAAAATAATCCGAACCGCCACATTTCATGCCTGAAATGTGGAGATTCGGGGGCAGACGGCGGTGGATCGCTCGTCCGGAGGTCTTGTTGTGCTGTTAAAACGCCCGGTGGCCGGCTTTGTTCCAGGTGCCGTTCGACCAGAGATCCTGCAGCGACTGACGGTAGTCCGGATGAGAGAAGGCAAAGCCGAGCGCCTTCAGCCGGCGATTGGAGACCCGCTTGTTCTCGCCATAGAAGGACCGCGCCATCGGCGTGAGTTCGGCCGTCTCGAAGGACTGCTCCGGTGGTGGTGCGATCCCCATCAATCGTGCTGCCTCGGCAACCACGTCCTGCGGCGGGCAGGGCTCGTCGTCGGTCACGTTATATATGCCCGGCTGGAGCCTTTCGCCGAGGAAGGCGGTCGCACCGGCGATGTCCTCGACGCGGATGCGGTTGAACACCTGGTCCTTCTTGACGAGGCGCCGCGCCGTGCCGTTGGAAAGGTTGACGAAGGCGTTGCGTCCCGGACCGTAAATACCCGAAAGGCGCAGGATCGCGAGCGGCACGCCGGTGCGTTCGGCAAGCGCCTGCCAGGACATTTCGGCCTCGACGCGCTCGACCGAGCGCTGCGACACGGGATTGAGCACCGTGTCCTCATCCACCCAGGCGCCGCCATGATCGCCATAGACGCCGACGGTGGAGAGATAGGCGATCCACTCGAGCTTCGGCATCAGCGCCTTGAGTTCGTTCTCGCCGAAAAGGCGGATCAGCGGGTCACCGTCGCGGCCCGGCGCGATCGACTGGACGAGATGGGTGACCGTGGCCAGTTCGGCTTTGAGCGTCGGCGAGATTTCGCTGCCGTCGAACAGCAAGGGCGCGATCCCGCATTCTCGCAAGGCGGATTGCTTTTCGCTGCTGCGTGTCGTGCCGGCGACCCGATGTCCGGTGGAAGACAGAAGCCGGCCGATGGCCTTGCCGGAATAGCCGGCGCCGAAAATCATCACATGCATCACTTCACTCCGCCATCGTCCATTCGCGTCTTACCTCGGCTTCAGTCTCGGCCGGAAGGTACGCCTGGCGCAATTGTGCGAAATCCGCCTGCGGCAGCAGCCGCGAAAGCGCCCACACCGCCATGCCGCGAACCTCCGGCGCCGTGTCGCCGATCAGCGTCCGGCAGGCAGGGATCAGATCGATGAGGCCTGAATTGCCGGCGGCGATCAGGCAATTGCGCACGAACCGATTGCGTCCGATGCGTTTGACGGGCGAGCCGCTGAAGAAGGTGCGGAAGGTCGGGTCGTCGAGCGAAAGCAGGAAGGAAAGGTTGGGCTCTATCAGGTCGGCGCGTGCCTGAAGCTTCATCTCGCGCGCCTCGCTGGCAAACTTGTTCCACGGACAGGCCGACAGACAGTCGTCACAGCCGTAGATGCGGTTGCCAAAGGCGACACGCAGATCCGGATCGATGCTGCCCTTGTGCTCGATGGTCAGATAGGAGATGCAGCGCCGCGCATCGATCTTGTAGGGCGCGGGAAAGGCATGGGTCGGACAGGCGTCGAGGCAGGCGCGGCACGAGCCGCAATGATCCAGCTCCGCCTCGTCCAGCGACAGGTCGGCCGTGGTGAACAGGCTGCCGAGAAACAGCCAGGAGCCGAACTCGCGGCTGACCAGGTTGGTGTGCTTGCCCTGCCAGCCGAGCCCGGCCGCTGCGGCCAGCGGCTTCTCCATTACCGGGGCGGTGTCGACGAACACCTTGACGTCGGCGCCGGCGCGTGCGGCAAAGCGGGTGGCGACCTCCTTCAATCGCCCCTTCATGACATCGTGATAGTCGCGATTGCGGGCATAGACCGAGATCGCTCCCTTCTCGGGCCGCGCCTGGAGATAACGCGGGTCGAGATCGGGGCCGTAATTCATGCCGAACATGACGATCGAGCGCACGTCCGACCACAGCACGCGGGGATCGCCCCGACGCTCGCGCGTCTCCGGCATCCAGTCCATCGTGCCGTGATAGCCGGCCTCGATATAGGCGGAGAGGCGCCCCGGCGCTTCGGGAATGGCGTCAGGCGCGGTGATGCGACAGACATCGAACCCCTGCGCCTCGGCCTCCTTCTTGATGAGGGCGGTCAGCGACGCGCGTTTCTTGTCGGGGGCGGATATGGCCTGCTCTTGCGGCATGGCCCAGCTTCCTCAGAAATCCAGGTCCGCATAGTGCGAAACAGGGGTCAGGCCACGCAGGCGCTCGGCCAGCAGCGGACGGAAGGACGGGCGCGACTTGATCCGTTGGTACCATTCCTTGGCGACCGGATATTCCGCCCAGTCGATTTCCCCGAGATAGTCGAGCACGGAAATCGCCGCGGCGGCGGCGAGATCGGCATAGCTCAGCCGGTCGCCGGCAAGCCAGGGACGCGAGCCGGAAAGCCAGCTCAAGTATTTCATGTGCTGGCGGATATTGCCGCGCGCGGTGCGCAGGACTTTCGAATCGGGCGCACCGCCACCGAGCCCGTTGGGGATCAGCAGCTTGTGGACGCGTTCGCGCACCAGCGGGCGGGTCACGTCCTGCTCCATCTTCTGCAGAAACCATTCGGTCAGCCGGCGGATCTCGGCGCGCTGGAACGGATCTTCGGCCAAGAGCCGGCGATCGCGCTTCAGCACACCGTGGGTCTCGTCGAGAAATTCGGAAATGACCACAGGTCCGCACAGGACCCGCATGTTGTCATCGACATAGACCGGCAGGGTGCCGGCCGGATTGAGCGACAGGAATTCCCGGCGCTTTTCCCATGTCTGCTCCTCCACGAGATCGACCTGGAAGCCGTATTCGGAGAGCACCAGCCGGACGAACCGGGACGCGGTGGACATGGGGTGATGATACAATGTTGGCATTGTTACTCGAATTCTTCAGGCGTTTGAACACCGGCACGGGCGCGCGACTTGCGGCTGGTCATGACCACGGCTTCCAAGCTATAGGAGCTTGGTTGACGCAATACAAGCAAATCGCACGTCCTCCCGCCCCGCTTCTCAAGGACATTCCATGGAAGATCAATCCATTCTCAGCGCGCTTTTCCTTGGCCTGATCGAGGGCCTGACGGAGTTCATTCCGGTCTCCTCGACCGCCCATGTGCTGCTGGCCGGCCATTTTCTCGGCTTCAAGTCGCCGGAAAATACCTTTGCCGTTCTGATCCAGCTCGGCGCCATCCTGGCGATCCTCAGCGTCTATTTTCGCAAGCTCTTCTTGCTGGCGATCGGCCTGCCGACCGATCCGGGGAGCCGTCGATTCGTCGCGGCGATCCTTCTCGCCTTCCTGCCGGCGGCGGTGATCGGGGCACTGGCCCATGACTTCATCAAGTCGGTGCTGTTCGAAACGCCCATGGTGATCTGCGTCATGCTGATCCTCGGCGGCTTCGTGCTCTTGTGGATCGACCGGCTGAAGCTCACGCCGAAATATACCGAGGTGACGGACTATCCCCTGTCGCTCGCCTTCAAGATCGGCCTTTGCCAGTGCGTCGCCATGATCCCCGGCGTCTCGCGTTCGGGCGCCACCATCGTCGGCGCGCTGCTGCTCGGAACGGACAAGCGCTCGGCGGCGGAATTTTCCTTTTTCCTCGCCATGCCGACCATGGTCGGCGCCTTTGTCCTCGACCTTTACAAGAACCGCGATGCGCTGAGCGTCGACGATGGCGCGATCATCGCCATCGGCTTTGTCGCAGCCTTTCTCTCGGCGCTACTGGTGGTGCGCAGCCTGCTCGACTTCGTGTCGAAGCGCGGCTATGCGCCGTTTGCCTGGTGGCGGATCATTGTCGGAACGCTCGGCCTGATCGGGCTGATGCTGGGTATCGGGGGCGCTTGAGAAAGCGCCGCACAGGACATGAAAAAGGCCGCCCGGAAGCGGCCTTTTTTCGTCTGATTATACGAAAACTTACTGCGTGACCGAGATCGAGCCGGTGCTGCAGGGATCGACGCCATAGGCGGGTGCGCAATTGCCCTTGCGCGCAGCAACCGTGGACGGCGCCAGGAACGAGCCGGCGATGATGACCAGTGCCGCACACGCGAAAAACAGTGCGATAGACTTACCCATGAAGAGGCCCCTCGATATGATGCTGTGATCGTCGCCGGCGGTGTCCGCCGCGTCCGAACTGGTGGTTGTTTACGCATTGCCCGCAGGGGCATCAATAGAAGATCTTGCTGAATTCGCGGTTAACGCAAGGATTTCGTCCCTGCGTCTTTTGTGCAACGCAGAGACGGCCGATCCGGTTCCGCCAGAGGTCAGGCAGCCTTGCCCGAGCCGGTGAACTGGCCGTGCGGGCGGTAGTGGACGAGGTAGGTCGGCAGGATCGATTCGAGCGAAACCGGGTTGATCCCCATGCCTTCGAGCGTGCGGCCTTCCGCCTTGGCGGCGTCGGACACGACATTGTCGGACTTCAACAGCTTGACCTGGTCGCTGGTCAGCGCCGGCTTGACGAAGGGGATCATCGACGAAAGGCTGCCGATCAGCGAGGCGATGCCGAAGGGCAGCGTCAGGAAGGGGCGCTTGCGGCCGATCACCTCGAGCATGGCTTCGAGACATTCGCGGAACGTCATGACGTCGCGGCCGCCCAGTTCATAGACGGCGCCGGGGGTGAGCTTGCCATCGACGGAGCGGGCGACGGCCTCGGCCACGTCCTCGACATGAACCGGCTGGAACTTCGTCTTGCCGCCGCCGACGAGCGGCAGGACCGGCATGACCTTGGTCATGGCGGCGAACTTGTTGAAGAAGCCGTCTTCCGGCCCGAACACGATCGAGGGGCGCAGGATCACGGCATCGGGCAGGATCGACCGGACGGCTTCTTCGGCACGGCCCTTGGTCGCGGCATAGTCGGAATCCGACTTGGCGTCGGCGCCGATCGCCGAAATGTGGGTGAGCCTGGCGCCGACGGAACGGGCGGCCTCGGCAACGGCGCGGGCACCGAAATCCTGGACGGCGTCAAAGCTGTTGCGACCGCTCTCGAACAGGATGCCGACGCAGTTGACCACATGATCAGCACCCTGGACCGCCTTGTCGACGGAGGCGCGGTAGCGGAGATTGGCCTGGACGAATGAGATCTGCCCGACATTGCCGAGCGGTTGCAGGAAGAAGGCGAGGTCGGGGCGACGAACCGCGACACGAATGCGGTAGCCGCGCCTGGCGAGCGCCCGAACGACATGCCGCCCGACGAAACCCGATCCCCCGAACACGGTGACGAGCGGCGGAAGGTTGGACAAGGTCATGGGCTGGCTCCTTGGAATAGGCGTGCGCAGGATGCGCTGGAATTCAAGCTGTCTTTAGCCGAATCGAAAGGTAAGCGGAAGGGCCGTCAACGCGCTCGGCCCTTCGAAAAAGGTCTTAACTCAGACGCCTTCGACGACGACCATTTCCGCATCGGCCACTTGCTGGCGGATTTTCGCGGCGATCTGGTATTCAGGCGAATTGTAGCAATCGACCGCGGCCTGGTGCGAGGGAAACTCGATGACGACGTTGCGGGCCCGGGCCTTGCCTTCGAGTTCGGTGAATTCGCCGCCGCGCGCGAGGAATTTCGCGCCGTACTTTTCGAAAGCCGGCTTTGCCGCCGCGACATAACCCTTGTACCCTTCGGCATCGCGAATATCGACTCTTGCGATCCAGTAGCCCTTGGCCATTTTTTCGTCCCATCCCTGTTGGTTATCATGGTTTAATTGAGCAAATCGGCGTCCCGGTCAAGCGCTGCGCCGTGTCGCGGTGATACGGGTTTCCGCCTGTCGATGGGGAAGGGCCAATGCCGGAAACACACAGCCACGCGATCCGCTCTTTGGTCGGAGCGGGGATTGCGCTTTTTCTGCTGGCGGCTGGTGCTGTTGCGCTTTCCGCCGGATCCGCCGAGGCGAAGGCTTGCCCGGCTTCGGTCTACCAGCAATTGCGCAGCCCGCCCGGCGCCAAGGCCAGTCCCGTCGAAGTCTCCTGCGACGTGACGCTCGATCCGAAGGATGTCATTGCCCGGCCGATCGCCTTTTCCGGCGCCAAGGCGTCCGGCATTACATTCGATTGCCGTGGCGGGACGCTCGGAACGCCTGACATGCCGATCAGCCATCGTCGGCCAACGGTCATGATCCGGTCGCTGCAGGCACGAGACGGAAGCTGGAGCGTGCCGAAGGCGATCACGGTGAAGAACTGCACGGTCATCGGCAACATGCGCCTCGCCGGCCTCGGCCTGAACGGGCAGGCGGAACAGGTGCGGCGGTCATCGCTGACGTCGGGCCACACCGCGCGCGCGCAGGCGGCCGCGCCGACGGCGATCATTCTCGACAATCTCGATGTCGTCGCCCAGGGAACCTTGCCGCTCTATCTCGGGCCGGGGGTCACCGGGGTGACGGTCAGCGGATCGCGGTTCCGCGGTGAAACGACGGCAACTGCGCTCTATCTCGACGCCGAGAGCGCCGAAAACCGCATCATCGGCAACCGCTTTGCCGTGAAGACGACGCGGCGCGAGCAGGTCGCGGTCGATGGCTCTGCCCGCAACGTCATTTCCGGCAATATCTTCGAGGACGCGGTCAATGGCGGCATTTTCCTCTACCGCAACGCCGGCGAGGGCGGGACGATCCGCCATCAGCCCCCGCAATACAATCGCATCGAGGGCAATCGGTTTCACTATGAGGGGATGGTTCGTCCGCGCCCGGCGATCTGGTTGAATCAGCGCAATGGCCGCACCACCCATCGCCTCAGCGCCCCGGACCTGCCTTTGGGCAGCAGCCTCGATCCGCGGGATCTCGCCAAATACAATGTCGTACGCGGCAATCGCATTTCAGGCGGCTGGAAGGGGCTGATCCGCAATACCGACCCGTCCAACGAGATCGTCGGCAATGATTGAATGATCCGGCGTGCTGAGCCGCCGTCCTCTCAGAGGGCGGTCGCCATCTCGGCGAGGATCGCCCGCGCGGCGGCCTTCGGGTCCTCCGCCTTGACGATCGGGCGCGCGACGACGAGATGGCTGGATCCCGCCTTGAGCGCGTCGGCCGGCGTCATCACCCGCTTCTGGTCTCCCTTGTCGGCGCCGGCCGGGCGAATGCCGGGGGTTACCAGCGCCATGTCGGGGCCGATCACCTTGCGCACGGCGCTTGCCTCTTCGGCGGAGCAGACGATACCGCCCATGCCGGCAGTGCGGGCCTGTTCGGCGCGCTTCAGCACCAAGGTGTGCGGATCATATTCATAACCGGCATCGACCAGGTCCTGCTCGTCCATCGAGGTCAGCACGGTGACGCCGAGCAGGCAGAGGCCGGAGCCTTCGGCTGCCTTGACCGCGGCGCGCATGGCCTTGGGATAGGCGTGCAGCGTCAGCATCGACATGCCCATCTTGGCAATGTTCTCGACGCCGGAGGCGACCGTGTTGTCGATGTCGAGCAGTTTCATGTCGAGGAAGATCTTCTTGCCGCTCTCCGCAAGCTCGCGGGCGAACTCAAGCCCGCCGGCAAAGGCGAGCTGGTAGCCGATTTTGTAGAACAGGATGTCGTCACCGAGCGTTTGGACAATGGTTTCCGCTTCCCGGACGGTCGGCACATCCAGGCCGACGATGAGGCGTTCGCGTGGCGTCATGGCTCGATCCCCTTCCAGTCTTCGATCGGCGTCCAGTCGCATGCGATACGCCGATCCGCAAGAGAGAAGGCATAAAGATTGCCGCCGCCGGGCAGTTGATCGTGGCTGCGGCTGATCGGGATGCTCAGCAGGTGACACCTGAGCAGGGTGCCGACACCGCCATGGCCGACGAAGGCGATCGGCGCCGCCGGGTCGTGGTCGTCGAGGATGGCGTCCACGGCTAAGACGATCCGGGCCTGGGCGTCCGCCGCCCGCTCCCAGCCGCGGAAGCTCTCGTTGGGATGAGCGAAAAACCAGTCGGCGGCCTGCTCGAAGGCGTCGGGCTTCAGGAAGCCGGTCGCGGAGCGATCATTCTCATGCATCGCCTCGACCGTCTCGAAGGAGATGCCGGCGGCCCTGGCGAGGATTTCCGCGGTCTCGATCGCCTTCACCTCGGCGCTGGAGACGATACGGGCGAGGCGCTTCGCCCAGGGCCGCGTGGCAGCCTCGGTGGCGCGGTCGCGACCGAGATCCGAAAGCCCCCATTGCGGAACGGGTATGGCCGGATCGATCCTGACCTGCGGATGGGTGATGTAGAGACCGAACATCAGGTGTGCCGCCCGCCGTCAGCTATCAGCCGCGGCGGTAAATCCACAGCTGCGCCGGCGGAATATTGCGGACGATGAAATCGAAGTGCTGGATCTGGTAGCGCTCCGGTTGGGCCAGGATCGGCGAAACCGGGCCATAGGTGATCTGCACCACTGGCCGACCAGGCGGAAGGCGGTCGAGCAGGTCTTCGAGAAGTTTGACCCGGGCCGGCATGGGGAAGCTGAGAAGCGGCACCGCCGAAATGACGCAGTCGAAGGTCTGATCGGCGAACTTGCCGAGCGTGTTCGGCAGATCGAAAGCGTCGCCATGGATGAAATTGACGCCGGGAAAGTCCTGGGTCAGATGATCGTAGAAATCCTCGGAATACTCGATGGAAACGAGGTCTTCCGGTTTGACGCCGCGTGCCAGGATCGCCTTGGTGATGACCCCGGTGCCCGGGCCGAGCTCGAGAACCGGCAGACCGGACTGCGGATTGATGACGCTCGCCATCTTGCGGGCGGTGATGGACGAGGTCGGAACGATGGCGCCGACACTCTTCGGGCCCTGCATCATCCCCTTGAAGAAGCGGATCTCTTCGTCGAACTTCTTTTCGAACCGTTCCTTCAAGCGTCGAACCATGGCCTAACTCCCCACTCAAGACCGTCACGCGCGTTCATCCGCGCCAAGCGCATGTTGCGCCGGTTTGTCGCAAAAACAAGGCGAAATGGCGCGGATGGAGAAATATCCCCCGAATGCGTCGCCGAATCACACTCGCATCGGCATCAGGACATAGAGAGCGTCGTCACCGGCCGTATCGCGCACCAGTGTCGGGGAGCCCGCATCGGCCAGAAGGAAGATCGCGTCGTCGCCCGACAACTGCGCCGTAATATCCAGCAGGTACTTGGCGTTGAAGCCGATTTCCATCGGGTCGTTGTCATAGCCGACGGCGACCTCTTCGGTCGCGCTGCCGGAATCCGGATTGTTGACGGTGAGCGTCAGATGGCCCTCGTTAAGGGCAAGCTTGACCGCGCGTCCGCGCTCGGAGGAAATGGTCGAGACGCGATCGACCGCCTGCGCAAAGCTCTGGCAATCGACGCGCATTTCCTTGTCGTTCGCCTGCGGAATGACGCGCTGATAGTCGGGGAAGGTGCCGTCGATCAGCTTGGAGGTCATGACGATCTCGCCGATGGTCAGGCGGATCTTGGCGTCGGAGACTTCCACGGTGACGATCAGCTCGGGATTGTCGACCAGCTTCTGCAACTCACCGACCGTCTTGCGCGGGATGATGATGCCCGGCATGCCTTCCGAACCGGAGGGAGCCTCGACGTCGGCGCGGGCGAGGCGATGGCCGTCGGTCGCGACCGCGCGCAGCTTCAGCGCGCCGGCGCTCTCGATCGTGTGCAGGAAGATGCCGTTCAGGTAGTAGCGGGTCTCCTCGGTCGAGATCGCGAACTGGGTGCGATCGATCAGCATCTTGAGAGCCGAGGCCTTCAGCTTGAAGGAATGGGTGAAGTTGCCGGCCGTCAGGTCGGGGAAGTCGGCTTCCGACAGGCACTGCAGCGAGAATTTCGAACGGCCCGAGGCGACCGTCATGGCCGCGCCGTCGGGCGTGGTGGCCAGCAGCACTTCGGCGCCGTCCGGCAGCTTGCGGACGATTTCATAGAGCAGGTGCGCCGGAACGGTCGTCGCGCCGGCCTGTTCGACCATGGCGGGCGTCGCCTCGGTAATCTCGAGATCGAGGTCGGTCGCCTTCATCGCCAGGCTCGCGCCTTCGGCCCGAAGCAGCACGTTCGACAGGATCGGGATCGTGTTGCGACGTTCGACCACGCGATGCACGTGATTGAGCGACTTGAGAAGGTTGGACCGTTCGAGAGTAATACGCATGGACGCTTCCGCTTTCGACCTGTCGCGATCCGGTGGGCCGGGTCGCATTGTTCCTTGCCGGCCGTCGGAGGCCGGATCGTGTGGGACGGGCAAAATGGCAGGAATTGCGCGCGAAAAGCAAGAGGCAGCTGTGATGTCGCGCACCAATTTGACACCATGCCTAACGGCGCGCGGTCAATGCCGCCCTTGCCCTGCGGCAGGGGCTGGACGATAAGGTGGGACACAAGGCCAGGCGACAGGACGGACCAAGTGACGGAAGATGAAAGACAAGCGACGGCGCAGCCGCGGACCTATCGCATCAACGATGTGATGATCGCCGCCCGACCGCTGGAGCCGGCGCTCTACCTTGTCGCGACCCCGATCGGCAATCTCGGCGACATCACGCTTCGGGCGCTCGAAACGCTGGCCGGCGCTGACGTGCTCGCGTGCGAAGACACGCGCGTAACCCGGGTGCTTCTCGATCGCTACGGCATCCAGAACCGCCCCTATTCCTATCACGAATACAATGCCAACGAGGCAGGCCCGAAGCTGATCGCGGCGCTCGAGGCCGGCAGGTCCGTGGCGCTCGTCTCGGATGCAGGCACGCCACTCGTCTCTGACCCGGGCTATCGTCTCGGCCAGCTGGCGATCGAGGCGGGCCACCGCGTCGTGCCGATCCCCGGCGCCTCGGCGCCGCTCGCCGCCCTTGTCGGCTCCGGCCTGCCCAACGACGCCTTCCTGTTTGCCGGCTTCCTGCCGGTGAAGGACAAGGCGCGCCACGAGCGGCTGGCGCAATTGCGCGATGTTCCGGCCACCCTGATCTTCTTCGAGAGCCCGCACCGTATCGGCGACACGCTCGCCGCCGCCGCGGAAGAACTCGGAGCCGAACGGCAGGCTTCGGTGTGCCGCGAACTGACCAAGACCTTCGAGGAATTTCGCCGCGGCACGCTCAAGGAACTTGCCGACCAGTATGCCGACAAGGCGGTCAAGGGCGAGGTCGTCCTCGTCGTCGGCCCGCCGCTCGCAAAGGCCGCGCCGGAAGCTGGCGAGGTAGACCGGGTGCTCATCGAATTGTCGGAGACGCTGCCGACGGCCAAGGCAGCGACGGAGGCCGCCAAACTGACGGGCCAGCCGCGCAAGGAACTCTATCAGCGGCTGCTCGCGCTGAAGGGCGACGGATGACGAGGTTCGCGGCGCCGGAGGCGAGAAAGCGTGCGGAGCGCCGGGGACGCTGGTCGGAATGGACGGCTGCCCTCTACCTTATGCTGAAAGGCTATCGCATCCTCGCCATGCGCTACCGCGTCCGGGCGGGCGAGGTCGACATCATTGCGCGGCGCGGCGAGCTCGTGGCCTTCGTCGAGGTCAAGGCGCGCCGCGACCTGAAGGCCGCGGTCGACGCCGTGACTTTCGCCAGCCAAGATCGGATCCGCGCGGCGGGCGACCATTGGCTCGCCCGCCAGCCCGACGTGGCGCGGCTGTCGCTGCGCTATGATATCGTCGCGATCACGCCGTGGAAGTTGCCGCGGCACTATGAAGGCGCGTTCTAGTTTCGCTTTGCTTTCGTATCGGCGAAAACTGTAATCGAAATGACATAAAACATTTATTTTCGCGTCACAGATCGCGGCTAATGCAGTCCTCACCCCAATATTGGCGGAGAGGATTTTTCCATGTTCAAACAGATTTCCATGGCCGCTCTGGCCTTGTCCATGACCGCATCGACGACGCTGGCCGCGACCAACATCACCTGGTGGCACGGCATGGGCGGCCGCAATGGCGAAGTCATCAACGAAGTCGCCCAGAAGTTCAACGCCGCCCAGAGCGAATGCGCCCTGACGCCGGTCTCCAAGGGCACCTATGAAGAAGCCCTGTCGGCCGGCATCGCCGCCTTCCGTTCGGGCGAACAGCCGAACATCCTGCAGGTCTTCGACGCCGGCGCCGCCACCATCATCAATGCCAAGGGTGCTGCCGTTGCCGCCGAAGACCTGATCAAGGATGCAGGCTTCGAGTTCAACCGCGACGACTTCATCGAAGGCGTGCGCTATTTCTACGCCGATAGCGAAGGCAAGTTCGTCGGCATGCCGTTCAACTCCTCGGCGCCGATCATGTACGTCAACACCGACGCGCTGAAGAAGGCCGGCGTCGAAGCACCGAAGACCTGGGAAGAATTCGAAGCCATCGCTCCGAAACTGAAAGAGGCCGGCTACACCCCGCTCGTCCAGTCGCAGCTCACCTGGCAGTTCACCGAGAACTTCTTCTCGCGCCACAATCTCCAGTTCGCCTCGAACAACAACGGCTATGACAGCGTCGTCGACACGACGATCAACGTCACCGACCCGAACCACGTCATGATGTACGAAAAGCTGAAGGCCTGGTACGACCAGGGCCTGTTCGGCTATTACGGCGCCGGCTGGAGCGACAACCAGAAGCCCTTCGAAGAAGGCAAGGTCGCTCTCTGGATCGGTTCGTCGGGCTCGTTCGGCGGCCTGCAGAAGACCGCGACCATGCCCTTCTCGGCCACCTTCCTGCCCTTCTGGAAGTCGGTTCATCCGGAAGGCGTTCACACCTTCATCGGCGGCGCCGCCCTGTTCGCCATGGCCGGCAAGCCGGAAGCCGAGAACAAGTGCACCGCATCCTTCTTCCACTTCCTGACCTCGCCCGAGATCCAGAAGTTCTACCACCAGGCCACCGGCTACGTCGCCATCACCAAGGCAGCCTATGAACTGGCCAAGTCTGAAGGTTTCTACAACGAGAAGCCGGCCGCCGAAGTCGGCATCCAGCAGCTGTCCCTGCCGGGCGGCGAATGGGACAAGGGCTATCGCATGGGCTTCTATCCGCAGATCCGCTCGGTGATGGAACGCGAATACAACCGCATCTTCGCCGGCGAAACCACGCCGAAGGAAGCCATGGAAACCATCAAGAAGGAAGCCGACGAACTGCTCGCCCGCTTCGCCAAGACGGCCGGCTGATCTCCGTCGCCTTTGTCAGAACTCCCGGGGGCGCCCAGCCCCCGGGTTTTTCCTTGAAAGCACCCCATGAAGCGCGTCCAGTTCAATTCGCGATTTATTCCCTATCTGCTGCTCCTGCCGCAGTTCGCGATCATTTCGATCTTCTTCTACTGGCCGTCGGCCCAGGCGATCCACTCGTCCTTCTTCATCGAGGATCCCTTCGGCTTCGGCTCGGCCTTCGTCGGCCTCGACAACTACACCGATGCGCTGACGGCGCCGGAATACCAGAAGATCGCGCGCTTCACCGTGGCATACAGCCTGATCGTCACCTTCCTGACGCTGTCGCTCGGCCTGCTGCTGGCCTTGAAGGCGGATGCCGTCATTCGTGGCCAATCCACCTACAAGACACTGCTGATCGTCGTCTACGCCATCGCCCCGCCGGTCGCGGGCCTGATCGGCATGATGTTCTTCGACCAGCACATCGGACCCTTCGTGCATTTCGTCGCGCTGTTCGGCTGGGACATGAAGGTCGGGATCAATTATTTCGATACGGCCTTCGCCATGATCGCCGTCGCGGTCTGGAACCAGATCCCCTATAATTTCATCTTCTTCCTCTCCGGCCTGCAGGGCATTCCGGCCTCGATCCGCGAGGCAGCCGCGATCGACTGCAAGTCGGGCACCCGCCGTTTCTGGACGGTCATCCTGCCGCTGCTGACCCCCACGGCCTTCTTCCTGCTGGTCATCAACATGACCTATTCGCTGTTCGACACCTTCGGCGTGATCGATGTGATCGTGAAGGACAAGCCGGCCAACAACCCGATCACGCTGGTCTACAAGGTCTATCTCGACGGCTTCCGCGGCAACGACCTCGGCTCGTCTTCGGCCCAGTCGGTGATCCTGATGGTCATCGTGCTGGCGCTAACGCTGATCCAGTTCCGCTTCATCGAACGCCGCGTTCATTACGGTTGAGGGACGGATTGATGTATCGCACCAAGTTCTTCGACCACCTCATCCTGATCGCCGGCGTCATCCTGATGCTGGGGCCGCTGGTGGTGGCGTTCACCACCTCGACCCATACCGCGGCCGAAATCCACTCGAACGGCCTCATGCTGTCGATCGGCGGACACCTGGAGGAGACCTACGGCAAGGTCCTCTTCCGCAAGGGCGGATTTACCGGCGAAGTCACGGGCATGACCATGGCGGTGAACTCGCTGATCCTCGGCCTCGGCTTTGCCATCGGCAAGATCGTGCTGTCGATGCTGGCCGCCTATGCGATCGTCTATTTCCGTTTCCGCTTCGCCACGCTCGCCTTCTGGCTGATCTTCACCACGCTGCTGCTGCCCCTCGAGGTGCGCATCATGCCGTCCTACAAGGTGATGAGCGAGCTCGGCCTGTTGAACAGCCATGTCGGCCTGATCCTGCCGCTGTTGGCCTCGGCGACCGGTACCTTCTTCTTCCGGCAGTTCTTCAAGTCGGTGCCGGACGAACTGCTGGAGGCCGCCCGCATCGACGGCGCGGGCCCGGTGAAGTTCTTCATCGACGTGCTCGTGCCGCTGTCGCGCACGATGATCGCGGCGGTCTTCATCATCATGTTCGTCTATGGCTGGAACCAGTATCTCTGGCCCATGCTGATGACCACGGACGAGAGCTTCTACACCCTGATGCGCGGCATCAAGCAGATCCTGCAGGTCTGGGTCGGCTCGCAGATCCCCGACTACAACGAGGCTTTCGCCATGGCGGTGCTCGCCATGCTGCCGCCCGTCGTCGTCGTGGTGATCTTCCAGAGCTGGTTCATCAAGGGCCTGACCGAAAGCGACAAGTGAGAAAGGTAAACCCATGGCGTCCATTCTGATCGACCAGGTCTCGAAGATCTACGACGGCGGCGTGCACGCGGTCAAAGCCATCGACATCGCCATCGAGGACGGCGAATTCATCGTGCTGGTTGGCCCTTCGGGCTGTGGCAAGTCGACCTTGCTGCGCATGGTGGCGGGGCTGGAGGCCATATCGCAAGGCACGGTCAGCATTGGCGGGCGCGTCGTCAACAATGTCGAACCAGCCGAGCGCGACATCGCCATGGTGTTCCAGAACTATGCGCTCTATCCGCATATGAGCGTCTACGACAACCTCGCCTACGGCCTTAGGAACCGCAAGACGCCGAAGGCGGAGATCGAGGCGCGCGTCACGGAAGCGGCCCGCATGCTGGAGATCGAGCCCTATCTGAAGCGCAAGCCCAGGGCGCTGTCCGGCGGCCAGCGCCAGCGCGTCGCCATGGGCCGCGCCATCGTACGCAAGCCGGCGGTCTTCCTGTTCGACGAGCCGCTGTCGAACCTCGACGCCAAGCTGCGCGTCACCATGCGCGGCGAGATCCGCAAGCTGCAGCGGCGGCTGGCGACCACGGCGATCTACGTGACCCACGACCAGCTCGAAGCGATGACGCTGGCCGACCGGCTGGTGGTGCTGAACGGCGGGACGATCGAGCAGATCGGCACGCCGCTCGAGGTCTACCATCGTCCGGCCTCCACCTTCGTCGCGAGCTTCATCGGCGCGCCGGCGATGAATTTGCTGGATGGCGCGATCGAGGGCGACCGGCTGGTGATCGGCGACGTGTCGATGGCCTTCGGCGCTCAGCCAGGCACGACGGGTTCGGTCACTGTCGGCGTGCGTGCCGAAGACCTGACGCTGGCCGGCGAGGGTGACCAGCGCCTGCCCTTCAAGGTCGACTATGTCGAGGAACTCGGAGCGCACCGGCTGGTGCACGGGCATCTGTCTTCGCAGGCACTGACGGCCGTCGTGCCGGTGGAAGCCGAGATCACCGAGGAACTGCAATTGACCGTCGCGCCCGAGCGCATCCACTTCTTCGCCAAGGAGACGGGACGGCGCATCGAAAGGCCGGGTTCGCCTGTAGAAGGCGGCGCGGTCCGCTCGTACGCACGTGAGGCGAGTTTCGCCTGAGGCCCCCTCGCGGGCCTGTTGGAGGGCAAGGCCGATCGTTACAATTTGAACGATCGGGAAAAGCGAAACGTAACTCCCCAATGCTATCTTTCCGTGCAGATGATCTAATCTGGGAACGGACATGGCTTTCAAACTCATGCTCGTCGGCATGGCCGGCACGCTGCTTGCTGTACCAAGGACCTTTCGCAACGAGGAAATGCCGCCGCTGGTGGCCGCCCATAGCAGCCATCTGGCGCTGAAGCCGGCACCCATCAATCCCGAATGGATCCTGCGCGGCACGCCGCTCGCCCGCGTCGGCGACCATTCGTCGAGCGCCGACGAGGCGAGCTCGACGGCGGTCTGGGACTGCACGGCAGGTGAGTTCCGCTGGTATTTCGGCTGGGACGAAACCGTGGTCATCCAGGAGGGCGAGGTCCATGTGACGGCGGAGGATGGGTCCGAGCGGCTGCTGAAGGTCGGCGACATCGCCTATTTCCGCGGCGGCACCTGGGCGACCTGGCGCGTCGACGACTATGTCCGCAAGATCGCCTTTGTCCGCAGGCCTTTCCCTGAACCGCTGGCCATGCTCTACCGCATTCGCAATGCCTTGCGGTCGCCGACCGCCAAGCGCATTTTCGGCTGAGCCGAGGTTCAGGAGAATTGATGGTCCGCGTCGTTGCCTTTGGCCGGGAGGCGGCCTAAATCTCGGTTGCTTTTGAACGAGGGGCAGGCCATGGCGAAGATCAAGAATATTGCGGTCCAGATGGATCATGTCGCGGGTATCGCGATCGCGGGGGATTCGACCTTCGCGATGAGCCTGGAAGCCCAGGCGCGCGGCTACAAGCTGTTCCACTACACGCCCGACCGGCTGTCCATGCGCGATGGCAAGATCATCGCCACGGTCGAGCCGATGGAACTGCGCGACGAGAAGGGCAACCACTTCACGCTGGGCGAGCCGGAACGGGTCGATCTGTCGACCATGGACGTGGTGCTCCTGCGCCAGGATCCGCCCTTCGACATGGCCTATATCACCTCGACCCATCTTCTGGAGCGCATCCACCCGAAGACGCTGGTGGTCAACGATCCGGCCTGGGTGCGCAATTCGCCGGAAAAGATCTTCGTCACCGAATTTGCCGACCTGATGCCGCCGACCCTGATCACCCGGGATGTGACCGAGATTGCCCGCTTCCGCGAGGAGATGGGCGACATCATCCTGAAGCCGCTCTACGGCAATGGCGGCGCCGGCGTGTTCCACTCGACGCGCGACGACCGCAACTTCACCTCGCTGATCGAGATGTTCCACCAGATGTTTCGCGAGCCCTTCATCGCCCAGGCCTATCTGCCGGCGGTGCGCAAGGGCGACAAGCGCATCATTCTCGTCGACGGCGAGCCGGTGGGTGCGATCAACCGCGTGCCGGCCGAGACCGACAGCCGCTCGAACATGCATGTCGGAGGACGCGCCGAGGCCACCGAACTGACGGCGCGGGAAAAGGAAATCTGCGCCCGCATCGGCCCGGCGCTGAAGGAGCGCGGCTTCCTGCTGGTCGGCATCGACGTCATCGGCGAATACATGACCGAGATCAACGTGACCTCGCCGACGGGCATCCGCGAAGTCAAGAAGTTCGGCGGCGCCGACATTGCCGCCCTGCTGTGGGACGCGATCGAGAAGAAGCGGGCCTGAAACCCGCTCTACTCCGCGTCTGATCCCTCTTCGTTCCATCTATACAACCGGACGCAACCGCATATCGAGTATAGCGCGAACTTGTTCCGCTAATGTTCTTGTTATCGATCTCGTTCTGTGCCAGATTGCAACTCGTGGCCCGCGCAAGATGTAGTTGCGTGGCAAGGACTGGCTATTTGGGGGCGGGCAATGGTGGCGCGTGTCAGTACAGTCGCATTCCAGGGGATTGAAGGCGTTCCGGTCGATGTCCAGGTCATGGTCGCGCCGGGCAAGATCAACATGCACATCGTCGGGCTTCCCGACAAGGCGGTGGCCGAGAGCCGCGAGCGGGTGCAGGCGGCCCTGCACGCCTCTGGCCTGGCACTGCCGCCCAAGAAGGTGACCGTCAATCTGGCGCCGGCCGATCTTCCCAAGGAGGGGTCGCATTTCGATCTGCCGATCGCGCTCGGCCTGATGGCGGCGCTCGGCGCAATCCCGGGCGATGCGCTGTCGGACTATGTGGTGATCGGCGAACTCAATCTCGACGGCACGATCGCCAATGTCGCGGGCGCCCTGCCGGCCGCGATCGGCGCCAATGCCCTCGGCAAGGGGCTGATCTGTCCGGCCGGCTGCGGGGCGGAGGCCGCCTGGGCCGGCGCCGAGATCGATATCCTGGCACCACGCAGCCTGATCGCGCTCGCCAACCATTTTCGCGGTACCCAGGTGTTGACCAGGCCCGAACCGGCGGTGCGCGCGCTGCCGTCCAACCTGCCGGACCTTGCCGACATCAAGGGCCAGGAAAGCGCCAAGCGGGCGCTCGAGGTCGCGGCTGCCGGCGGGCACAATCTCCTGATGGTCGGCCCTCCGGGCTCGGGAAAGTCGATGCTCGCCGCGAGACTTCCGTCGATCCTGCCGCCGCTTTCGGCAGCCGAACTGCTGGAAGTGTCGATGATCCATTCGATTGCCGGACAGCTTTCCGGCGGCAAGCTGTCCGACCGCCGTCCGGTTCGCACGCCGCATCATTCGGCGACGATGGCGGCGCTGGTCGGCGGCGGGTTGCGCGCCCGGCCGGGTGAGGCGTCGCTTGCTCATCGCGGCGTGCTCTTCCTCGACGAACTGCCGGAATTTGCCCCGCCGGTGCTCGATGCGCTTCGCCAGCCATTGGAGACCGGCGAATGCATCATCGCGCGAGCCAATCACCGGGTCTCCTATCCCGCCGAGTTCCAGCTGGTGGCGGCCATGAATCCGTGCCGCTGCGGAATGGCCGGCGAGCCGGGCCACACCTGTGCGCGGGGGCCCCGCTGCGTTTCGGACTATCAGGGGCGGATCTCCGGGCCGCTGATGGACCGCATCGACATCCGCATCGACGTGCCGGCGGTCTCGGCATCCGACCTCATCCGGCCGATGGCGGCGGAGAGAAGCGCCGATGTGGCGCGGCGCGTGGCGCTGGCCCGCGACATGCAGCGCGAACGGTTCGAGGCGGCGGGGATCGACGGCGTGACCACCAATGCCCGCTGTTCGACGGCGCTGATCGAGAAGCTCGCCGAACCCGATCCGGCCGGCCTGCAATTGCTGCGCGATGCCGCCGACAAGTTCAAGTTCTCCGCCCGCGGCTATCACCGGGTGCTGAAGGTGGCGCGCACGCTCGCCGATCTCGACGGCGCGCCGCTGCTCGGCCGCATCCACCTGGCAGAGGCCATCTCCTACCGCATCGCCTCGGAACGGCTGTCGGCGGCGGCCTGAAGGATAGGGCCGGATGGATCGGGCGGATGGATCGGGCCTGGGCGGAGGAGCATTCGAGGGGTGAGGCGGCGACTGGAGAAGGGGCCGCAAATTGCGCGCTTGACGTGGTCTAAAGAGGGCTTGACCGTTGACGAGGTGGGGCGGAGTTCGGCCGTCTGCCCGTCGGGGCCGGCTGCGTCGGAAACGGTAGGAGGTGGTGAAGGGGGTAGCCGCAAAGAGGGCAGGGCGAGTGCTGGTGACCTCCGCGCGGGGCCGCTGTGGCGGCCATGGGAGGCGAACGCGAGGGGGCTCGGCTCAGGCCGAAACGAAAGAAGGGCGCCGCCGGGCGCCCTCCTCGAGATGAGTTGGCAAGCGATTGCGCCTATTCGCCAAGGCCGGCAAAGAGTGCGGTCGAGAGATAACGTTCGGCAAACGAGGGGATGATCACGACGATGGTCTTGCCGGCATTCTCCGCGCGTTGGCCGACCTTGATCGCGGCGGTGAGGGCAGCGCCCGAGGAGATCCCGACCGGCACGCCTTCGAGGCGGGCGACGAGGCGGGCGGTCTCGAAGGCCTCGTCATTGGTGACGGTGACGACCTCGTCATAGATATGCGTGTCGAGGATCTTTGGCGCGAAGCCGGCGCCGATGCCCTGGATCTTGTGCGGGCCGGGATTGCCGCCGGAAAGGACCGGGCTGTCGGCCGGCTCGACGGCGATGACCTTGACCTCGGGCTTTTTCGCCTTCAGCACCTGGCCGACACCGGTAATCGTGCCGCCCGTGCCGATGCCAGAAACGAAGATGTCGACGCCGCCATCGGTGTCGTTCCAGATTTCCTCGGCGGTCGTCTTGCGGTGGATTTCCGGGTTGGCCGGGTTTTCAAACTGCTGCGGGATGATCGCGTCGGGAAGCGTAGCTGCCAGTTCCTCGGCCTTGGCGATCGCGCCCTTCATGCCCTTCGGACCTTCGGTCAAAACGAGTTCGGCGCCGAGCAGGGCCAGCATCTTGCGCCGCTCGATCGACATGGTCTCGGGCATGGTGAGGATCAGCTTGTAGCCCTTGGCGGCGGCGGCGAATGCCAGTGCGATGCCCGTATTGCCGGAGGTCGGCTCGATCAGGGTGGTCTTGCCGGGGGTGATCTTGCCCTGGGCTTCCAAGCTCTCGATCATCGCCACGCCGATCCGGTCCTTGACGGAGGCGATCGGGTTGAAGAATTCGAGCTTGGCGAGAAGATTGGCCTTCACGCCCTTTTCCTTCGCCAGCTTGTCGAGGCGGACGATCGGGGTGTCGCCGATCGTTTGCGTGATCGAGGCATAGACGCGGCCGCGGCCCGGTTTCTTCGTGTCGGACATGGTGGATCTCCCTTTGGATCTGCTTTGACGGCACAATAGGGCGAAAGCCGGCCACTCGCCAGAACCCATCGCCTAGGCGGGCGCGTTTGGTTAGAAAATTCGCGCAGGCGGCCGTCCGACCCTGCGAAACTTTGTTCAGGCGCGCGCGGCGATATAGGCGGCGGTGCCCGCCAAGATGCTGGCCGCCGAGCGGTTCAGCGCCTTGAGGGAGTTGGGCTTTTTTAGGAGCGTCCGGGCCTGCGAGGCGAGCAGGATATAGGGAATGAGCACGGCGATCAGCACCACGAAGGTGACGCCGACGAGGGCGGCGTAATCGCTCGGGCCGATGGCTTCGAGCGGGATCAGGGTGGGCACGAGGGCCACGTAGAACAGCATGGTCTTCGGGTTTCCGAGCGTGACGAGCAGGCCGGAAAGGAAGGAGAGGCCGACACTATTGGAGCGCTTTGCCTGGATATCCTGCGCGATAAGGCCTGTCGTCCAGAGCTTCCAGGCGATGTAGACAAGATAGAGCGCGCCCAGATATTTGATGATCAGGAAGGGCGTGGTGAAGGTCTGCGCCACCAGTGCCAGGCCGAGGATCACGGCGGTCAGATAGCAGAGATCGCCGAGGATCAGGCCGAGCCCCATGAAGAAGGTCGGGCGAAATCCGGACCCGAGCGCTCGCGCCACGATCGCCGTCATGCCGGGGCCGGGAATGGCTGCGGCAACGAAAAGCGCGCCGCTATAGGCGAGGAGCGTTGTGGGTGTCATGGGGGCCTCCGTGGATGACGCATTGCTAGCGCCGCGCAACCGAACTTGCAATGGTGACAAGATCGCCGTTGCGGCGGGCCGAGGGCCTGGCTTAGGTCGTGGGCGAGAAACGCCAGCCGAGGCCTCGCCCCATGCCTTCTTCTTCGTCCCTGATTGCCTTCGCCTTCATCTGCCTCGGCATGGTGCTGACGCCCGGGCCGAACATGATCTATCTGGTGTCGCGCTCCATCTGCCAGGGCCCGGCCGCCGGGCTCGTCTCGCTCGGCGGCGTGGCGCTCGGCTTCGTCTTCTACATGCTGATGTCGGCGCTCGGCATCACCGTGCTGGTCATGGCCGTGCCCTTTGCCTATGACGCCCTGAAATTCGCCGGCGCCGCCTATCTGCTCTGGCTTGCCTGGCAGGCGGTGCGGCCGGGCGGGCGTTCGCCCTTCCAGGTCCGCGACCTGCCGAAGGACAGCCCGCGAAGGCTGTTCATGATGGGGCTGGTCACCAACCTTTTGAACCCCAAGGCCGCGGTCCTCTATCTGTCGCTGCTGCCGCAATTCGTCGATCCGGCGCTGGGCAGCGTGCTCCTGCAATCCGTGGTGCTCGGCGCCAGCCAAATCGCCATCAGCGTCACCGTCAACGCGATGATCGCGTTGATGGCCGGTTCGATCGCGCTCTTTCTTGCCGGCCGGCCCTTCTGGATGGTGGTGCAGCGCTGGCTGATGGGCACGGTTCTCGCCGGGTTGGCCGTCCGCATGGCGACCGAAGCGCAGCGCTAGCCGCAATCAATGGGCGGCGTTCGTCGCTCGGCCGCCACTAGAATTCGGCCGCGGGGCGGGAACGGCTCCTGAGAATGTACCGAGGCGCGCCGCCTGGGGAGGACCGTCTCAGACCCCGGTCGAACCGAAGCCGCCGGCGCCGCGCGTTGTTTCTGAAGCGTCGGAGATTTCCGAAACGCGCGCCTGCACGACCGGCGCGATCACCATCTGGGCGATCCGCATGCCGCGGCTGATCTCGAACGGCTCGTGCCCGAGATTGACCAGCAGCACCTTCACCTCGCCGCGGTAGTCGCTGTCGATCGTGCCCGGCGTGTTGAGGCAGGTGACGCCGTTCTTGAAGGCGAGGCCGGAGCGGGGACGGATCTGCGCCTCGAAGCCTTCCGGGATCTCGAAGACGAAGCCGGTCGGCACCAGCGTTCGATCGCCCGGCGAAAGAACAAGCGGCTCGCCTTCCGCGACGGCGGCCCTCAGATCCATGCCGGCGGCGCCCGCGGTCTCATAGGCCGGCAGGGCCATGTCGCGCCCGTGCGGCAGGCGAACGAGGTTGAGCATGGGGCCGAGAACATCGCGCATGACGGTCATCCTTCCTTGCGGGGGCATTCCGCTTCCCAATTGCATATTCGACCTCGACTCGCTAGATAACCGGCCAACAAAAGGAATTTCACTTCATGGCCGAAACGCTTGCAGAGGCGGTCTCCCGTCGCCGCACCTTCGCTATTATTGCCCACCCGGACGCCGGCAAGACGACGCTCACCGAAAAGCTGCTGCTGTTCGGTGGCGCCATCCAGCTCGCTGGTGAGGTCAAGGCGAAGAAGGATCGCATCCAGACCCGTTCGGACTGGATGAAGATCGAGCGCGAGCGCGGCATTTCGGTCGTCACCTCGGTGATGACCTTCGAATATGACGGCAATGTCTTCAACATTCTCGATACGCCCGGCCACGAAGACTTCGCCGACGACACCTATCGCACGCTGACGGCGGTCGACGCGGCCGTCATGGTCATCGATGCCGCCAAGGGTATCGAGCCGCGGACGCTGAAGCTGTTCGAGGTCTGCCGCATGCGCGACATCCCGATCATCACCTTCATCAACAAGATGGACCGCGAAAGCCGCGACCCCTTCGAGATCCTCGATGAGGTGGAAGAGAAGCTGGCGCTCGACACCGCGCCGGTGACCTGGCCGGTCGGCCGCTCGAAGTCCTTCTGCGGCTCCTACAATCTGGTGGAAAACACCTTCCGCGGCTCCGACAAGCAGGTCGAGGGCCTGCCGGTCAACAGCCCGGCCAATGTCGCCGAGCAGTTGCCGGAAAACGAACGCACCGCCTTCATCGAAGAGCTGGAACTGGCCCAGGAGGCCTGCCGTCCCTTCGATCGCCAGGCCTTCCTCGAAGGCCACATGACCCCGGTCTTCTTCGGCTCGGCGCTGAAGAACTTCGGCGTGCGCGACCTGATCAATGCGCTGGGCGAAATCGCACCGCCGCCGCGCGACCAGGTGGCCGACATCCGCACCGTCCATGCGGCGGAAGACAAGATGACGGCCTTCGTCTTCAAGATCCAG
Organism: Ciceribacter sp. T2.26MG-112.2; assembly: GCF_900492205.1. Classification (GTDB taxonomy): domain Bacteria; phylum Pseudomonadota; class Alphaproteobacteria; order Rhizobiales; family Rhizobiaceae; genus Allorhizobium; species Allorhizobium naphthalenivorans_A. The sequence goes on along the minus strand of NZ_UEYQ01000001.1, from coordinate 128,444 downwards.
GCCAACATGGACCCGAACCATCGCGACCGCATCGCCTTTGCCCGCATCTGCTCGGGCAAGCTGGAGCGCGGCATGAAGGTCAGGCTCGCGCGCACCGGCAAGCAGATCGGGCTGACCGCGCCGCAGTTCTTCTTCGCCTCGCAGCGCCAGCTTGCCGATACCGCCTTTGCCGGCGACGTGGTGGGCATTCCGAACCATGGGACGCTGCGCATCGGCGATACGCTGACCGAAGGCGAGCCGCTGGTCTTCCAGGGCGTGCCGAACTTCTCGCCGGAAATCCTGCGTCGCGTTCGTCTCGAGGATGCGATGAAGGCGAAGAAGCTGAAGGAAGCCCTCCAGCAGATGGCGGAAGAGGGCGTCGTGCAGCTGTTTTCGCCGGAAGACGGCTCGCCGGCCATCGTCGGCGTCGTCGGTGCGCTGCAGCTCGATGTGTTGAAGGAGCGCCTGCAGGGCGAATACGGCCTGCCGGTCTCGTTCGAAATGTCGCGCTTCTCGGTCTGCCGCTGGATCTCCGCCGACCAGCCGGGCGAACTGGAAAAGTTCATGACGGCGCGCCGCGGCGACATCTGCCGCGACCTCGACGGCGACCCCGTCTTCATGGCGCAGGACAGTTTTTCGCTGCGCTATGAAAGCGAGCGTTATCCGGCGATCAAGATGGCCGCGATCAAGGAATATCACGCCATCAAGGCGGCGTGATCGTCCGCTCCGCAGGGCGGCGTCCTGCCCGCCCTCGATATACCGCAGCATGACGCCCGGGCGTGAACCCGGGCTTTGCCGCAGATGAAGGCCGGTCAGGTCGCCCGGACGATCTGCATATGGCCCGTCGAATCGACGCGCACGACTAGGCCCTCGTAAGACGCAATCGTCGGGTGCGGGGTTTCCATGGGATGGCCATGGGTGGCGGTGACCACCATCACGTCAGACCCTGCGGCCTCGGCTGCGAGCACCCCTGCCAGAACATCCTCGAATACGAGACAACTGGCCGGGTCTGCGCCGATATGCCGGGCGCCGAGCCGATAGCCGGCGGGATCGGGCTTGCCGATCACGACATCCTCGGCGGTCACGATCTTCGGCGGCTGCGGCAGGCCGGCGGCTTCGATCCGGGCGCGGGCGAGCGCAACCGGCGCCGATGTCACGATCGACCAGCGGTCTGACGGCAGCGCGTTGAGGAAGTCGATCGCGCCGGGCAGGGCCACCACGCCCTCGACATCCTCGATCTCGCCGCGCTCGATGACCAGCGCTTCGGCTTCGACGTCGACGCCCGGCAGGGCTAGCCCGCGAATGGTGTCGATGCCGCGCTTGCCGTGCATGGTAGGCAGGAAGGCCTCGACATCGAGCCCGTGGCGCGCCGCCCATTTTGCCCAGACCCGCTCGGCGGCGGCGATGGAATTCAGCAGCGTTCCGTCCATGTCGAACAGGAAGCCGGCATAACGCTTGTCATAGACCGTGTGTCGGGCGGTGCTCAATCGGGAAGATCCTCTGGATGGGGAAGGGCGGGCGAAAAACCGGGATAGCCGGTTTTGGCCGCTGCGGCAAATGGCACTGCCGCGAGTGTGGGCCTACGCAAGCGGGCGGAGCCGAAAGGGCACCGTCCCGGAGATTCATGCTGGGATGGCGCTCACTCCACCCGGATCAGTTCGCCTGCCGCATTGAGCGCATATTCGAAGGTGAACCACTTCTCGATCTCGCTGCCGGTCTCGATGCGGAAGGCGGCGATCAGCCGCTTGCCGTTGGTCTTGACGTAAACGGTGCCATAGACGGTGACGTTCGAGCGGCCGAGCGTCCAGATGTCGTTGATGATCTTGTCGCGTAGCGTCTTGTCCGGCTTGTCGTGCAGTTTCAGCACGGCGGTCTGCAGCGATTGCACCAGTTTCTCGTCTTCGGCCTCGCGCACCGAGCGCTGCAGTTCGGTCGAGAGAATGACCGGCGCGTCGCCGCGGCCGCGTTTGCCGAGCCGGCCAAGCAGGTCTGGCCGCGGATGGATATGGCCTTCCTCGTCCCCCGACGAGATGACGAAGGCGGCCGGGTTGACCGCGTCGAGAAAGGCATCCGTCACCTTTTCCGAGCCGTGATGGCAGACCTTCATCAGATCCGAGCGCAGCCGGGTCGACGCTTTGGCGATCATCGCCTCATAGGCCAGCGTGCCGATCTTCGGGAACTTGGCCTCTCCGCCGTAGTGGCAGAGCAGGTATTTCTCCGCCTTCTCGTTCAGGTCGCCGCCGAACAGGATTTTGAAGTCGCCATAGTGCAGGCGCAGGATGACGGAATGTCCGTTCTTCGTCTCGCCATAGTCGCCAAGCACGCGCAGGCGATCCTTGCCCGCCGCGTCCGGTTCGGGCACCGGTCCGAGCACCTCGATGCTGAAACCGCGCTGGTTAGACGGCGCAAATCCCGGCAGCCAGCCGCGGCCGTCTTCCTGGGTGCCGTGACGGGCCGACAGCATGGCGAAGTCGCCGATATTGGGATTGTCGAGCGCATGTTTCATCGTCTGGGCGAAGGCCTGCCTCTCATTGGCCGCGACGGTGCCGAAATGCCGTTCCATGTCGGCGCGCGACAGCGCCAGATCGCCGACATAGCTGATGCCGGTCGCGGCATCCTTCACCTTGCCGCCGAGCTTGTCGAATTTTTCGCCGCCGACACGCTCCACTAGGCCATTCTGGTAGACTGTTTCGAAGCCGAAATTCCGCCAGGCGAAAATCGGTTCGAAGCCGCCATAGTGGTCGATGTCCGGATGGGTGATGATCGCCGCGCGAAACTTGAAGCTGGTGTTGTAGGAGCGGAAGCGCTGGAGCAGGAATTCGTACATGTGCTCGGAGACGCCGGCATCGATGACGACGACCGCCTCGCCAAGATTCTCTTCCGGCGCGATCAGCACCGCGCCATCGCCCTGCCCGACGTCGAGAAAGACGATCTCCAGCGGCCGTTCGTCGGTGGTATGGTCCTTGGGGATGTAGAGTGTTTCGGGATTTGTGCCGGTCGGGCTCCAGAGCACTTCCAGCCAGCCATCCGCTTGCTCCGACGTGACCTGCAGCCAGTCGCCCCAGAGGACCTGGCGTTTCCTTGTCTTGCGGTTGGCGGCATAGAGATAGGTCTTTGCGGTCTTTCCCCGCGCATCCTTGGGCAATCCGACGAAACGATGATCCATGCCATTCGCCTCCTCGTTGCAGCGCCTTAGCGTCTCGGCGCGCCTCCATCTGGATGGTTCCACCATAGCGCACGCCGCAGTCTCTGACGAGATTGGGAGTTCAAAATTCGCGCAATGCGGGTATCGGTCCCACGTGCCGCCATCATGAACCGGCCAGGGAGGTGACAGCCGTCTCGGCGGTGTCTATAACGGGTCTATTGAGAGACAGGGGCGTTCGTCGCAAGACGGGCTGAGAAGTACCCTTTGAACCTGAACCAGATAATGCTGGCGGAGGGAGTCGCTCGGGGCCTTTTCGCCGTTCGCGCGTCGTCTGTCCCCTTGCACTTGCCCCGCTCGAAAGGGGCAAGATGACGAAGACCGAAACACCTGGAACCCTGCTGACCGAAATGCGAGCCACCGCGCCGCTCGTTCAGTGCATCACCAATTACGTGGCGATGAACGTCGCCGCCAATGTGCTTCTTGCAGCCGGCGCCTCGCCCGCCATGGTGCATGCGGAAGAAGAGACCGGCGAATTCGCCGGTTTCGCCGGTGCGCTCACCATCAATATCGGCACGCTCTCGCCCGCCTGGGTGGCGGGCATGAAGGCGGCGATCGGCGGTGCGAAGGCGGCCCACCGTCCCTGGGTGCTCGACCCCGTCGCCCATTTCGCCACGGCCTTTCGCCGCAAGGCGACCGCCGATCTTCTCGCGCTTGGGCCGACCATCGTGCGTGGCAACGCCTCGGAGATCATCGCCCTTGCCGGTGGGGTGAGCAGCGCCAAGGGTGTCGACAGCCGCGATCCCGTCGAGCAGGCGGAGGAGGCCGCGCGACAACTCGCGGAGACGCAAGGCTGCATCGTCGCCGTCACAGGTGTCACTGATTATGTCACCGATGGCCGTCGAGCGGCAAAGATCGAAGGCGGCTCGCCGCTGATGCCGAAGGTGACGGCGCTGGGTTGCTCGCTCACCTGCCTCGTCGGCGCCTATGCCGCGATCCGCCCGGACGATCCCTTCGACGCGACGGTGGCCGCCCTTGCCCATTTCGCCGTGGCCGGCGAGCAGGCCGGGAAAGAGGCGCAAGGGCCGGGCAGCTTTTCCGTGCGCTTCCTTGATCTTCTGGCGCAGATCGACGGCGTCATGCTCGACAACCGTGCCGGGGTGGTGCGGATGTGAAGCGCTTCGACCTTTCCCTCTATCTCGTGCTCGACCCGGAGCTTTGCCGACCGCTCGGCATGGTCGAGACCGCGCGGCTGGCCGTCGCCGGCGGTGTGACCATGGTTCAACTGCGCGACAAGGACGCCTCGCGGAGGCAGATGGTCGACACCGGACGGGCGCTGAAGGCGGTGCTTGCCGGCTCCGGTGTGCCGCTCATCGTCAACGACGATGTCGAGGCTGCGATTGCCATCGGAGCCGACGGTCTGCATGTCGGGCAGGACGATATGGATGCGCAGACCGCGCGCCGCCTGATCGGGCCGGACATGATCCTCGGGCTCTCGGTGGAAACCGAGGCACTGGCCGCGGCCGTCGACCCGGCTGTCGTCGATTATATCGGAGCCGGACCCGTCTTTGCCACCGCCACCAAGCCCGGCCACAAACCGCCGGTTGGCATGGAGGGGCTTGCCCGGCTGATCGCGGCGACCGCGCTGCCGGCCGTCGCCATCGGCGGCCTGAAGACCGGCCATGTCGAGGCGGTCCTCCGTGCGGGCGCCCGGGGCCTTGCCGTCGTCTCCGCCATCTGCGGTCAGCCGGACCCGCAGACCGCTGCGTTCGAACTCTCCGAAGCCATCCGAAAGGCACGATCATGATCCGCAACGTCTTGTCCATCGCCGGCTCCGATCCCTCGGGCGGCGCCGGCATCCAGGCCGATCTCAAGGCTTTCTCCGCGCGCGGTGTCTACGGCATGGCAGCGCTCACCGCGCTGACCGCCCAGAACACGCAAGGCGTCTCGGCCGTGCATGCCGTGCCGCCGGATTTCGTCGCCGAGCAGATCCGTATGATATTTGCCGATGTGCGTGTCGACGCGGTGAAGATCGGTATGATCGCCAATGCAGGCATTGCCGAAGCCGTCGCCGGAGCGCTGGAGCCACATCGCGGCATGCCGATCGTGCTCGATCCGGTCATGGTGGCCAAGGGCGGCGCCTCGCTGCTCGACCCGCACGCAGTCGCGGCGCTGGCGACGCGCCTTCTTCCGCTCGCCACCCTGATCACGCCCAACCTGCCGGAGGCTGCCGCCCTGCTGGGCGAACCGGAGGCCAACGACCGGGCGACGATGGAGGCGCAGGCGCTGAGGCTTCGCGCGCTGGGTCCTTCAGCCGTGCTGGTCAAGGGCGGCCATCTCGGCGGGATGGAGAGCCCCGACGTGCTGGTTTCCGACGCCGGCACGCGCTGGTTCGAGGCGCCGCGCATTCAAACGAAGAATACCCATGGAACGGGCTGCTCGCTGTCGAGCGCCATCGCCGCCGAACTTGCCAAGGGTTCCGCGCCCGCCGAGGCGGTTGCCGTCGCCAAAGTCTGGCTCGCCGGTGCGGTTGCCGCGGCGCAAGAACTCTCCGTCGGTACCGGCCACGGCCCCATCCATCATTTTCACGCACTCTGGAACACGGAAGGAAACACCCCTTGAGCCTGCCATTGAACGAACAGACGGTTCTCGTCACCGGCCGGAACCTGATCGTCGACGGCGGGTTGGTGTTGAATTGAGGCCCTGGCTTACGGCATCTTCGATGCGAGGGTGATTTCTTCGCCGTCGATCACGAAGGTGCCGTAGCCCTTGTGATGAAAGGTCTTGGGCGCGACCTGCTTCGGGTCGTGCCAGGCCTTCACCACATCGAGCACGAAGAGATTGTGGCGCTCGACGAAGTCCCGGTCCACGACCCTGCATTCGAGATTGGCGAAGCATTCGCCGATCAGCGGCGCCGAGACCTCTTCGGCGGACAGCGCGGTCAGGCCGATCTCGGCGAACTTGTCGGTGTCGCGACCGGAACAATTGCCGATTGCCACGACCTTTTCGGCCATGTCGGCCGAGGGAATGGCGATCACGCATTCGCCGGTCTTGAAAAGCGCGGAAAAACTATGGTCGGCGGAACTGACGATGCAGCCGATGCGCGGTGGCACAAATTCCATCATCATGTGCCAGGACATGGTCATGACGTTCGGCTTGCCATCGAAGGCCGTCGTCAGCAGCACCACGGGACCGGGCTCGATCAATTGGTAGACCTTGTCGAGCGGAAAAGGTTTCACGCCTGATCCTCCTTCGGTGCCTTGCCGCGGCGATAGCTTTGCATCCAGGCGCGATAGGCCTCCGCATCGCCATATTCGAGGAATTTCTCGAAATGGGGGTGTGGGTCGGCGGCGCGCGTTGCGTGCTTGATGGGGCACCAGAAGCGCTCCGTCCGCCCGGCGATCTCGCGCGCATAGGCGATCACGCCATTGGCATAGCCGCAATAGACACAGTTAAGTTTTTCAAGACCGTTCAGATAGGCGAGGTGGTGGCGATCGATGACGACATGGTCGCTGCGTGTTACCCGGTCGATACCGTAGACCCGGAAACAGATCTGCTGGTAGATCGTCACCGAAAGGTCGAGCAGGACCAGCGGAGCGATCAGGCCGTAGATCAGCGGCGCGGTCAGCAGATAGGCGAGATGTCCCCGCCTGAGGTAGCGCCACAGGCCCGTGCGATATTTCGCCTGCCAATCGCGCATGTCCTTCTCGAAACGGACCTTGCCCCTCTCCAGTTCATAGCGGAAGCGCTCGCGCTGAATCTCGATCCGTCGGTCGAGTTCGGCTTCGAACTCCTGCTGCGCGGCGCGCAGGCGTTCTCTCAACTCGTCCAATGCGGTATTTGCCATCTGTACCCCGTTGCGGCCGCGAGATGCCCTGCCATGCTTTGCAAGCCTAGGCTTTGGCTAAGGGTGTGTCGACAGGCGGGGATGCGAAAACGCCGGGCGCTGGGCCCGGCGTCTTGTGTCGCTGTCGTCTCTCGGCCTTTAGTGATCGGCCTTGATGAAGGTGCCGTTCTGCAGCTCGCGCATCGCCTGCATCAGCTCCTCGCGGGTGTTCATGACGATCGGCCCATGCCAGGCGACCGGTTCCTTGATCGGCTTTCCGGTCACCATGAGGAAGCGGATGCCCTCGTCGCCCGCCTGCACCGTCACCTCGTCGCCGGTGTCGAACACGACGAGCGTCCGGTTGCCCGAGAGATCGCGGATGTTCAGCTCCTCGCCCATGTACTCCTTCTCCACCTTCACGCCAAAGGGCTTGGAGGCGTCGCGGAAGGTGCCGGAACCGGCGAAGATATAGGCAAAGGCCGAGCGGTAGGTATCGACCGGAAAGCTCTTGCGCTTGCCCGGCGGAACCGAGATGTCGAGATAGACCGGCTCGGCGGCGATGCCGTCGACGGGCCCCGTCTTGCCCCAGAACTCGCCGGTGATCACGCGCACCACGGTGCCGTCGTCATCGACGATCACTGGGATGTCCGCGCCCTTGATGTCCTGGTAGCGCGGCGCGGTCATCTTCAGCGACGAGGGCAGGTTGGCCCACAGCTGAAAGCCGTGCATCTTGCCGGAGAAGTCGCCCTTCGGCATTTCCTGGTGCATGATACCGCTGCCGGCCGTCATCCATTGCACGTCGCCGGCGCCCAGCAGGCCGCGATTGCCCAGGCTGTCGCCGTGCTCGACGGTGCCGGCCAGCACATAGGTGATGGTCTCGATGCCGCGATGCGGATGCCAGGGAAAGCCGCGGATATAGTCAGACGGATTGTCGTTGCGGAAATCGTCCATCATCAGGAAGGGGTCGGTCATCGACGGATCGCCGAAGCCGAAGACGCGGTGCAGCTTGACGCCGGCGCCTTCCATGGCGGGCGTGGCGCGGCTCTCATGCTTGACGGGGCGTATGGACATTTGTCGTGCTCCTTTCGAGCGAGTTTCAACTTGACGCCAATATAATCGATCGCAACCACGCCCGCAGGAGGCTGGGCGGGAACGCAGTGTTCACAAAAGGCGATGTCGCACTGCAAAAAGTGATTGCCGCGTTCGTCAAAATTCTGTCATCAATAGAGCGATTGTTTAGATTTCGTTAGCCATTCGAGCAAAGACTGTCCGCAGGGACGAACCGCCGGATCGGTTATATTGCGGGCCGGGCGCATGCGGACGGACCATCGGAGATTTTGGAAAGCATGTGTCGCTGGGCAGCTTATCGCGGTGAACCGATCTATCTCGAGGAACTCGTCACCTCGCCCGCCCATTCCCTGATCGAGCAGTCGCACTGCGCCACCAAGGCCAAGACCGCCACCAATGCCGATGGCTTCGGCATTGCCTGGTATGGCGACCGGCCGGAGCCGGGCCGCTTTCGCGACGTTCTGCCCGCCTGGTCCGACTGCAACCTGAAGAGCCTTGCCCGCCAGATCCGCTCGCCGCTGTTTCTCGCCCATGTCCGTGCCGCGACCCACGGTTCGACCCGGCGCGACAACTGTCACCCCTTCGTCAACGGCTCCTGGTCGTTCATGCACAATGGCCAGATCGATCATTTCGACCGTCTGCGCCGGCCGATGGAATCGATGTTGGACGACGAGCATTTCAACGCCCGCGCCGGCTCGACCGATTCCGAGCTTCTTTTCCTGCTCGCCCTGCAGTTCGGCCTGCGGGACCGGCCGATCGCCGCGATGGCCGAGGCCGTCGGCTTCGTCGAGCAGATCAGCCGCCACCTGACGGGTACGGCCCGCGTCCGCTTCACGGCCGCCTTCTCCGACGGCCGGACGCTCTATGCCGTGCGCTATGCCACCGACGCCCATGCGCCGACGCTGTTTGCCGCGCCCATGGGCGGAAAGGGCGGGTACTGTCTCGTCTCCGAGCCGCTCAACGACGAGACCGACACCTGGGTCGAGATCCCGGCCGGCAGTGCGGTGATCCTCGACGCCAAGGGCCTCGATGCGGCCAAGTTCGAGCCGGCCTGGGAGCCCGAGACCAAGGTCGAGCGCGTGGCCGAGCCGGCCATGGCGCTCTGACATCCAGCAAGTCTCAGGCGAGCGGGACGATCCCGAGCTCGTTCTTCAGTTTTCGGGTCAGACCCTCGGCGACGAGATCGTAGGATCGCTTCACATAGTGGACGAGTTCCTCGGCCGGGAGCGACGCCTTGTCGGTGATCGAGACCCATTTGCGCTTGGCGAAATAGGGCGCTTGGCCGATGCCTTCGAGCGACGTCAGGATCTCGAAGCTCTCCTCCGTGACCTTGATGCAGATGTTTGCACCCTCGTCGCCCCGATGAAGCAGGGTGAAAACCTTGTCGCCTACCTTGGCGACATGCGATTCCCACTGGTCGACCAGCGTGACGCCGGCAAGCCCGGTGACGAAGGCATCGAAATCCGCCCGGTCGAAGAGGTTCATGGCCGTCACGCTCCTGCCAGCCTGTCGGCGATCAGTTGCGCCAGCCGGTCCGCCACCTCGTCCTTGGAAAGGTCCGGCCATTGCTCGACGCCGGCCTTGGTGATCAGCTTCACGCTGTTGCGCGTGCCGCCCATGATCCCGGTTTCCGGCGACACGTCATTGGCGACGATCAGGTCGGCGCCCTTGCGCTCCAGCTTGGCGCGCCCGTTGTCCTCGACATTCTCGGTCTCGGCGGCAAAGCCGACGACCACCTTCGGACGATGTTCGTGATGACCGACGGTATTCAGAATGTCAGGGTTCTCGGTGAGCTGCAGCGGCGCGGGCGCCTCGCCGGGTTTCTTCTTGATCTTCTGCTCCGCCGATCCGGCGACGCGCCAGTCGGCAACGGCGGCGACCATGACGGCGATGTCGCAGGGAAGCCGCGAGATCACCGCATCGCGCATCTCTTCGGCGCGTTCCACATGCACGGTGACGATACCTTGCGGATCGGCAATCGTGACAGGTCCGGAGACGAGGGTCACGTCCGCGCCGAGCCTTGCAAGTGCCGCGGCAATCGCATGGCCCTGGCGGCCCGAGGAGCGGTTGGCGATATAGCGGACCGGGTCGATCGGTTCATGGGTCGGACCGGATGTGACGATGGCGGTTCGGCCGGCAAGCGGCTTCGGCGCGTCGTCGAGCAGGCGCTCGGCGGCAGCGACGATGTCAAGAGGCTCGGCCATGCGGCCGAGCCCGTTCTCGCCGCTCTCGGCCATTTCCCCAGCCATCGGCCCGACGAAGGAAAGACCGTCGGCGACGAGCGTCGCGACGTTGCGCTTCGTCGCCGGATGCGCCCACATCTTCGGGTTCATGGCTGGCGCGACCAGCACGGGCCTGTCGGTGGCGAGCAGCACGGTCGAGGCGAGGTCGTCGGCGTGGCCGTTCGCCATCTTCGCCATCAGGTCGGCGGTCGCCGGCGCGATCACGATCAGGTCGCAGTCACGCGCAAGGCGGATATGGCCGACGTCCTGTTCGTCCTCGCGGGAAAAGAGCTCGGTATAGACATGGCTCGCAGACAGGGCGCCGACAGCGAGCGGGGTGACGAATTCCTGTGCCCCGCGCGTCATGATCGGCCGGACAGAAGCACCCCGCTCGCGCAGACGGCGCACGAGATCCAGGCTCTTATAGGCGGCTATTCCACCCGAGATGATGAGAACGATGCGCTTGCCCGCCAAGGTCATGGCTGTGGAACCCTCCTGAAATCGCGGCGACACTATCCGAATTTTGCGATCGGGGAAATCGCCGCCAACAAGCGGCGATGACGCAGGGATCAAGGGTCAGTTGGGCGCGGCAGGCGTGATGAGGATCTGTAGCGGCACCTCGACGATCGTCCCGTTCGGCGTCTCGAGATGCGACAGGCCCGGCCCAAGCGTCGCGGCCATGGACTTGACGATCCGGCTTCCGAGTCCGGTGCCGGTCGGCGCGCTTCCCGGCTGGATACCGACGCCATCGTCCTCGACCCTGAGCAGGGCCTCGTTCTCGCCGGTGCGCTTCAGCCGGACGCGGACCTCGCCGCCACCCCGCTCGGGATAGGCATATTTGAAGGCATTGGTGACGAGTTCGGTGACGATCATCCCGACGGAAACGGCACGGTCGGCGGTGATGCTGATCGGATCGGCGTCGAGGATGAGATGCAGTGGCCTGTCCGGGTTCTGCAGGGAGCCCGACAGTTCGCTGGTCAGCGTCGAGAGATAGCGGTCGAGTTCGACCCGGCTCACATCGTCGGACGTATAGAGGCTGCGATGCATGCCGGCGATCGCGGTGATCCGCGCCTGGGTTTCGGCGAGCTCGCTTTTAACTTCCTCGCTCTTGGAGTTGGAGATCTGCAGACGCAGCAGGCTGGCGACGAGCGCGAGTGAATTGGCAACGCGATGGTTGACTTCGGCCAGCAGGGCTTCCGCCCTCTCCTTGCCGAGGCGAATCTGCTCTTCCGCCCGCTCCTTGGCGATGCGCAACTGCGCATTGGCCACCGAATGCTCGATGGCGCTGACCAGCAGCGGCATGAAGTCGTCGCTGACCGTCTTGATGACATAGTCAGACGCACCGGCCTTGATCGCCTCGATGGCGATCTGCGCCTCGTTGGAGCCGGTCACATAGACGACCGGTATGGTGATGTCACGGGCGCGCAGGCGTTTCAGCACCTCGTGGCCGGTGATGTTCTGCAAATAGTGATCGAGCACCATGACGTCGAAGCTTTCCGCTTCGAGCAGGCTCAGCGCGTCCTCCGGCGTTTCCGCATGGGAAAGGCTGTAGCCGAGCCGTGCCACGGCCTTGCCCACCAGACGTACAATGGCCGCATCATCATCCAGATAGAGGATGCGGATGCTCATCGCGGAAGTCCCGTATCAGGGAATCTGCATGACCGAGAAGAACAGTCCAAGCTGCCGGATGGCATTGGCGAAATTGTCATAGTCGACAGGTTTGGTGATGTAGACATTCGCCCCGAGATCGTAGCATCGCTGGATTTCGCGCTCGTCGTCGGTCGTCGTGAGAATGACGACCGGAAGGCGACGCGTATGCGGATTGGATTTGACTTTTTCGAGAATATCCGTGCCAGACATATCCGGCAAGTTGAGATCAAGCAAGATCAGCAGATACCGGTCCATCGAGACCGTTCCGCTGCGGTCCTTGCCGAGAATGAAGTCGAGTGCTTCGGTGCCGTTGGTGAACGGGATGATCTCGTTGTTGACGCCTGCGCGCCGCACATTCTTCTCGATCAGACGGGCATGACCCTCGTCGTCCTCGACCATGACGATGGTGACTTCTTTTCCCACGGCTTTCATCTCTCAACTCCGTACAATACGCGACAAATCCGATGGCAGGCGCAGTACGAAGGTCGACCCCGAGCCAAGTTTGGACCTAACGGTTATCTCGCCGCCGAGGTTCCGGGCCAATGATCGCACATGCGCGAGCCCGATGCCTTCTCCCGACTTGTCCTGTTGTCCGGATCGGCGGAAAAGTTCGAAAATGCGCTCGTGGTCTTCGTCTGCAATGCCGCGGCCGTTGTCCTCGACTTCGATGCGCACCATGTTGCGCCCTTCGGGCAACACGCGCACCGTCAGGTTCAGCGGCCTCTCCGGTTGTTTATACTTCACGGCATTATCGAAAAGGTTACCAAGGATCTGTTCGAGAGAAAAACGGTCCGTATTGATCATCGGGACGCGGACGTCGAGCCCGACGCTGCCTTCGCTTTCGCTGATCTGATGGTGAACGCTGGCGCTCGTCGCTTCCAGCATGCCCTTGAGTTCGATCCTCTCGGGCTTGAGCGGCCGTCGGCCATCGCGTGAAATCTTCAGGATGGCGTTGATCAGGCCGTCCATCTTCTTTGTCGAAGAACGGATGAAGCCGATCGCCTCCGGCAGGTCTTCCGATGCTGCGAGCCGGGCTTCCTTGATCTGGTCCTCGCTGAGCTTGTCTCCATCCGCCAGCACATAGGCCTGCAGCGCCTTGAGCGAGGTGTCCAGCTCGGCGGTGAAGCCCATGACATTCACCAGCGGCGCGCGAAGATCGTGCGTGACGATATAGGCGAATCGCTGGATTTCCTGGTTGGCGCGCATCAGGTCCTCGGTGCGCTCGTTGACGCGATCTTCCAGCCCGGCATTGAGGGCCTCCACCTCGCGGCGGGCGTTCGAAAGGGCACGCACATGCTGGGTGATGATGGCGATCGCGCCGCCCATGACCGCAAGGATTGCGATGCCGCCGCCGATCATGAACCATTGCAGCCGGGAGTTCGCTTCGAGCTGTTCGGTGACGCCATTGTCGACATTGATATCCGACTGGGTCCGGAAGAACTCGAGGATCTCGCGGATCTGGTCCATCAGTTCACGGCCGAGTTCCGAGCGGGTGAGCTCGATTGCTTCCTCTTCCCTTCCCTGCCGTGTCAGCGCGACGGTGTGCGTCAGTTCCTCCAGCTTGCTTTCGATCAGCCGACGCAGTGTCGGCATTTTCTCTTCCTTGATTGCTCGTCCCCGGACGAGGTCGGCAACTGTCGACAGATTTTCGCGAACATGCGTCATGGCCTTTTCATAGACCTCGAGAAAGCTCTCGTCCTGGGTCAGCATGAAGCCGCGTTGGCCGGTCTCCGCATCGACGAGGGTCTGCAGAAGGTCGGCCGACGCGCGGCGGATGTCACGTTCGTGAATGATATAGGCGAAGGTCTCGCGGCTGCGGTCAACGAGCCAGAGGGAGGACAGGATGATTCCGGTCAGGACGATGGTCCCGACGATCAGCATCAGAAAAGTCGTGCGGACAAAATTGGCATTGGTGGCCGACATGGCATTTCCCGGATTATGGCGCAAAAAGAGCGCGCAAAAAGCATCGAATGGAAATGGAAGCGGCGAGAGCCGCCCATTGCGAGGTGAATGGAGCACGAGGGCGCGTCTAGGCGTAGAAAGGTTTTTCCGCCAAATCAACCGATTTTGATGGCGATCCAGAGAAGGAGCGCCGCGATCACCCACAATGCCAACCGGCCGAACCGGCCATAATGGGCTTCCGAGCGTCCGATCGCCTCGGCCGTTTCGGGATCGAACCGCAGGCCGTTCTCACTCATGTGGACGATCTCGCCGTGGAGCTTTTCCGTCTTGGCGGCGATCTCGGGGAGCGCCTCTGCCAGTCGGAACGCCGCACGCAGACCATCCTTGAGGTCGCCGGCAATGCGTTTGGGGCCGAGGTTGTCGCGGATCCACTGGGAGACCACCGGATCGGACGCCTTCCACATGTTGAAACGCGGATTGAGCATGCGCGCCACGCCCTCGACCACTACCATGGTCTTCTGCAGCATGACGAGCTCCGGCCGCGTCTCCATGTCGAACAGCTCGGTCACTTCGAACAGCAGGGTGAGCAGCTTGCCCATGGAGATGGTCTCGGCCGGCTGGCCGTGGATAGGCTCTCCGATCGCCCGGATCGCCTGGGCAAAGCTTGCGACATTGTGGTGCGAGGGAACGTAGCCGGCCTCGAAATGCACCTCGGCGACGCGCAGATAGTCGCGGGTGATGAAGCCGTAGAGGATCTCGGCGAGGAAGCGGCGTTCCTTCTTTCCAAGGCGCCCGGCAATGCCCATGTCGACGGCGACGATCATGCCGTCCGGCGCGACGAACAGGTTGCCCGGGTGCATGTCGGCATGGAAGAAGCCGTCGCGCAGCGTGTGGCGCAGGAAGGACTGGATCAGCGTATCGGCCAGATGGTCGAGATCGTGGCCGGCCGCCTTCAGCGCCTCGACATCCGACATCTTGATGCCGTCGATCCATTCCATGGTGACGACGTCGCGGCCGGTGCGCTCCCAGTCGACGATCGGCACGCGGAAGCCGGGATCGTCCTTCGTATTCTCGGTGATTTCCGAAAGCGCCGCCGCCTCCAGCCGAAGGTCCATCTCGACCTTGGTGGTTTGCTCGAGCGTGCGCGTCACTTCGACGGGACGTAGGCGCCGCGTATGCGGCAGGAAACGCTCCTGCAGATGGGAGACGAGATACATGGCCTCGAGATCTGCGGCGAAACGCTTGCGCACGCCGGGCCGGATGACCTTGACGGCCACCTTCTTGCGCCCCTCCGGGGTGTCGACTTCGGCCGGATGAACCTGGGCGATCGAGGCGGCCGCGATCGGTTCGCCGAACGAGGCGTAGAGATCGTCGATCGAGCGGCCGAGCGAGCCCGTCACGGTCGCCTTGGCGGCCTCCGTCGGGAAGAAGGCCATGCGGTCCTGCAGGCCGGCGAGGTCCTCGGCGAAATCGGCACCGACCACATCCGGCCGGGTCGCCAGGAACTGGCCGATCTTCACGTAGGAAGGGCCGAGCCGCTCGACGGCGCGGGCCAGCCGGTCGGAACGGTGTTCACGCCGGGCACGCTTGCGCGCGAAAAGACCCGCAGAACCCTTTGCCAGGGCGACGAGCGGGGGAAGGCCCTCGGAGGGCAGGGCGGAGATCACGCCTTCCCTGACCAGCACCCAGCCGACCCGCGCGAGGCGGAAATATGCTCCGACAGTGCTCATGAAGATCAGAGTTTCCAGCCGGAATGCAGTGCCGCGATGCCGCCGGAATAATTGGTGAAGGTGACGCGCGAGAAGCCGGCCTTGGAGATCATCGCGGCGAAGTCGCGCTGATTGGGGAACTTGCGGATCGATTCCACCAGATACTGATAGGGCTCGGCATCACCTGTGATCATCTTGCCGAAGCGCGGAATGGCCTTGAACGACCACTGGTCGTAGAAGCGGTCGAGCAGAGGCATCTCGACCTCGGAGAATTCCAGCACCAGCAGTCGCCCGCCGCGCTTCAGCACGCGATAGGCTTCGCTCAAGGCGACGTCGATGCGCGGCACGTTGCGGATGCCGAACGCGATCGTATAGGCGTCGAAGCTGTTGTCCTCGAACGGCAGTTCCTCGGCATTCGCCTCAACGAAGGTAAGGTTGTCCGAAAGGCCCTTTTTCTCGGCGCGCTCGGCGCCGACGCCGAGCATCGAGCCATTGATGTCGAGCACGGTGGCGTGGGCAAGCCGGCCGGACGCCTCGACGATGCGAAAGGCGATGTCGCCGGTGCCGCCGGCCACGTCGAGCACCTTGTAGGCGGGATCCTTGCGCGGGTTGAGCGCCGCGATCATGGCATCCTTCCAGATGCGATGCAGGCCCGCCGACATGACGTCGTTCATGATGTCGTAGCGCTTGGCGACCTTGTGGAAGACCTCGTTGACCAGAACCTGCTTTTCGCCTTCCGCGACCTCGCGGAAGCCGTAGGAGGTTTCCATGCCGCCATCGGCGGAAGTGCGGCTCTCGGCCATCTGATCACTCCATTGTCTCATGCGGTCGAAAGACCATAGCGAAATCGCCTCTGGCGCGCTATCTCGGGCCTGTGCCGGCAAACGCGCTGTCGCGCTGGTCTACAGACGTTTCAGGCGCCGTTCAAACGGAAAGATGGGATGCCATGCCGGAATTGCCAGAGGTCGAGACGGTCAAAAGAGGGCTTTCGCCGACCATGGAAGGGGCGGTGATGCAACGGGTCGAGCTGCGTCGCCCTGACCTGCGCTTTCCTCTGCCGCGCAATTTCGTCGCACGGCTGACCGGCCGGCAGATCATCGGTCTCGCGCGGCGCGCCAAGTACCTGCTGATCGATCTCGACGATGGAACGACGGTGGTCGCCCATCTCGGCATGTCCGGATCTTTCCGCATCGAGGAAGGGGAAAGGTCCGACCAGCCGGGCGATTTCCACCATGCCCGTTCAAAGGACGAAAAGCACGATCACGTCATCTTTCATCTGGAGCAGTCGCAGGGCAGGGGGCCGGCGCGCGTCATCTATAACGACCCACGCCGTTTCGGCTTCATGGATCTGGCGCTGCGTAACGATCTCGATGCCTATCCCGCCTTTCGCGAGTTAGGACCGGAGCCTCTCGGCAATACCCTCGATGCCGCCTATCTCGCCGGCCGTTTTGCCGGCAAGCAGCAACCGCTGAAGGCGGCCCTGCTCGACCAGAAAGTCATCGCCGGGCTTGGCAATATCTATGTGTGTGAAGCGCTCTGGCGGTCGCATCTGTCGCCGAAGCGCGCGGCCGCGACCTTGGTGACGGCGACCGGCCGGCCGAAGAAGGAGCTGCAGTCGCTGACCGAAGCGATCCGCGCGGTGATCGCCGACGCGATCGAGGCGGGCGGCTCGTCACTGCGCGACCATATCCAGACCGACGGGACGCTCGGCTACTTCCAGCACAGCTTCTGCGTCTACGACCGCGAGGGCGAAGCTTGCCGGACGCCCGGCTGCGGCGGTAGGGTCGAGCGGATCGTGCAGGGTGGACGTTCGTCATTCTATTGTCACCACTGCCAGAAATAGACTCTAAGAAGAAACGGGAGATACCGATGACCTATGAAACCCTCCTGCTGGAGACCCGCGGCCGCGTGGCGATCATCACGCTCAACCGGCCGCAGGCGCTGAATGCGCTCAATTCGACCGTGCTGGCCGAAATGCGCCAGCTGCTCGGCGAACTGCAGGCGGATGACGGCATCGGCGCCGTCGTGCTGACCGGCTCGGAGAAGGCCTTTGCCGCCGGCGCCGATATCAAGGAGATGCAGTCGCTCGAATTCGTCGATGCCTATCGGGCCGATCTGTTCAGCGGCTGGGACGATGTCGCAGGCTTCCGCAAGCCGATGATCGCCGCCGTATCCGGCTTTGCGCTCGGCGGCGGCTGCGAGCTTGCCATGATGTGCGACTTCATCATTGCCGCCAAGACGGCGAAGTTCGGCCAGCCGGAGATCACCCTCGGCGTCATTCCCGGCATGGGCGGCACGCAGCGCCTGACCCGGGCGGTCGGCAAGGCCAAGGCGATGGACCTGTGCCTGACCGGCCGGCTGATGGACGCCCACGAGGCCGAGAGCGCCGGACTGGTCGCGCGGGTGGTGGACCAGGAGCGCCTGCTGGAGGAGGCGGTCGCCGCCGCCGAGAAGATCGCCGGCTTCTCGCAGACCGCCGTCGGCATGGTCAAGGAGACGGTCAGCCGGGCTTTCGAGCAGACGCTGAGCGAGGGGCTGCGATTCGAGCGCCGCCTTTTCCATTCGCTGTTTGCCACGGAAGATCAGAAGGAAGGCATGGCGGCCTTTACCGAGAAGCGCAAGCCGGTGTTCAAGAACCGCTAAAGGGGACAGTAACGCGCGATTTCCTTGAAATTGCGCGTTGACGGCCCCGCGCTTTCGGGCTATATGCCCGCCCACGGTTGGGAAAGCTGATGGCTTTTCCGAGAATAGCTCCCGAATTGCTGGAATGGCAGGTCGCAACGACCCGACGCGGCGATGGCGGAGTTTGGTTTGAATTCGAAGAGAGGCATCCATGGCCAATACCACTTCGGCGAAGAAGGCGACTCGCAAGATCGCTCGCCGTACCGCAGTCAACAAGGCTCGCCGTTCCCGCGTTCGCGGCTTCATCCGCAAGGTTGAAGAAGCCATCGCCTCGGGTGATGCCGCTCTCGCCAAGGACGCCCTGCAGGCCGCACAGCCGGAACTGCAGCGTGCAGCCAGCAAGGGTGTGGTTCACGCCAACACCGCTTCGCGCAAGATCTCGCGTCTCGCGAGCCGCGTAAAGGCGCTGGCGGTCTAATTTCCGCCCAATTTTTGTCACATTTGAAAGAGCCTGGCTGAGAAGCCGGGCTTTTTCTGCATTCTCGAAATCCCGACCCGGGTGTCAGCCAGTTTAACAATTGGGTGTCATCTGAGTGACAGAAAAAATACAATAAAATCAATTAGTTGCTGGAGGAATGTCGTCTGCCTCCAGCATCACTTAACGGCAGGTGGTTGCGGTTTCGAGTCAAGCGAATTTTTATTTTCGCGCGATTTTCCGCGTCCCATCCCCGTCCTTTTTTGAATCTCCTTGATTCAAAAGCGATTCTCCAGACGGCAATTGTGACAGTCTGAAGAGGGCGGGCGAGTCAATGGCCGCGGCTTAATTTTGCGTAAAAATCACAGTTGATCTTCACTTTTGATCCTGCCTTAATGCCTTCCAACAAGGGGCGCGGAGTTGACCTCCGGGGGTGTTCTGAACTGGCAAATTGCGTGTCAGGGCCACCTATCGTCACTTGGGGCGGGATTTTCCTATTCCGTTTCTTCAGACACTGTTGGCCGTGCGCCGGGAATCTCACGATTTCCGCAATGGCGGATTTTGTCGAAAACGTCGGTGATCAGTCGACGCAAGGAAACGGAAGAGGAGCGCAGCTCCCGGCCGCGATCGTTCATGTCGAGGATGAAGGATCAGCCGGTATCTGCGCGGGATGCGCGCCACCGCAAGGTAGCTGCATCCATTTCGCATGGGGATCCCTTTCCGGGGTCGCCAGGCGAACAAGGTGTGCGTCGGCGTCCTGTCCAGGGCGCGGGCTGTCACACCGCACGGGGACCAGATTGAACATCGGACGCTCGGCGCCCGGTGCGACAGAGAAGTGAAAAGGCGGCAAAATGCAGATGAATACAGTGACGGCCGGTGCGCTGGTTAACGGGGACCAAGCACAAGCGGCGCTTGGCGTCGCATGCTCCGACACGGCGGGGGACGGTTCCGAGATGAAGCATGATGTGATGTTCGAGCGCTTCAGCCAGCGGCTGAAGGCACAGGTTGGTGCGGACGTCTATGCCAGCTGGTTCGGTCGTCTGAAGCTGCATTCCGCCTCGAAGAGCCTGGTGCGCCTCACGGTGCCGACGACCTTTCTGAAGTCGTGGATCAACAACCGGTACCTCGACCTGATCACCAGCATTTTCCAGCAGGAAGATCCGGCCATTCTGAAGGTCGAGATCCTGGTGCGCAGCGCAAGCCGCAACCAGAAGGCTCCGGCGGCCGACGAGCGCCCGGCCGCAGATGCGGCGCCCGCCGCACCGGCCCGCAAGCCTTCGGCCCAGCCGATCGGTCAGTTCGCCGCATCCGCCGGCCATGCGGCGGCGACCCGCAGCACGCCCAACGGCCCGCTCTTCGGATCGCCGCTCGACAGCCGTTATACCTTTGAAGGCTATGTCGAAGGCGCGTCCAACCGGGTGGCGCTGGCCGCAGCCAAGACCATTGCCGAAGCCGGCGCCGGCGCCGTGCGCTTCAATCCGCTGTTCATCCATTCCTCCGTCGGCCTGGGCAAGACCCATCTGCTGCAGGCGATCGCCAATGCCGCCGTCCACAGCCCGCGCGCACCGCGCGTCGTCTATCTGACGGCCGAATATTTCATGTGGCGCTTTGCCACCGCCATCCGCGACAACGATGCCCTGACGCTCAAGGACTCGCTGCGCCACATCGACCTGTTGATCATCGACGACATGCAGTTCCTGCAGGGCAAGATGATCCAGCACGAGTTCTGCCACCTTCTCAACATGCTGCTCGACAGCGCCAAGCAGGTTGTCGTTGCCGCCGACCGGGCCCCTTGGGAGCTGGAATCGCTCGACCCGCGGGTGCGCTCGCGCCTGCAGGGCGGCGTTGCCATCGAAATGGAGGCGCCGGATTACGAGATGCGTCTCGAAATGCTGAAGAGCCGGCTGGATGCCGCCAAGAAGGACGATGCTTCGCTCGACATTCCGCTGGAAATCCTCTCGCATGT
The DNA here is from genome assembly GCF_900492205.1 of Ciceribacter sp. T2.26MG-112.2. Taxonomy (GTDB): domain Bacteria; phylum Pseudomonadota; class Alphaproteobacteria; order Rhizobiales; family Rhizobiaceae; genus Allorhizobium; species Allorhizobium naphthalenivorans_A. The sequence goes on along the minus strand of NZ_UEYQ01000001.1, from coordinate 107,883 downwards.
CGCTCGCAGCGTGGTGAGCAGCGGCCGTGACCTGGAAGGCGCCTTCAATCAGCTGATCTTCCGCCGTTCCTTCGAACCGAACCTGTCGGTCGAGCGGGTCGACGAACTGCTCGCCCACCTGGTCGGGGCGTCCGAGCAGAAGCGCGTCCGTATCGAGGACATCCAGCGCATCGTCGCACGCCACTACAATGTCTCGCGCCAGGAACTGGTGTCGAACCGCCGTACCCGCGTCATCGTCAAGCCGCGCCAGATCGCCATGTATCTCGCCAAGACGCTGACGCCGCGCTCCTTCCCGGAAATCGGCCGCCGTTTCGGCGGGCGCGATCACACCACCGTGCTGCACGCGGTGCGCAAGATCGAGGAACTGGTCGGCGAGGATACCAAGCTCAGCCACGAGATCGAACTGCTGAAGCGGCTGATCAACGAGAATAACGCATGAGGAACGGGGGCCGGCGGAAACGCCGGCCTTCTTCGTTGCGGCCAATCGCGGAGCCACGACTTGCGCACTTCAACGGACAAGCCGATCGCCTTCTATGACGAGAATGCGGAGACCTATGCGGCGAGGCAGCGGCAGCCACCGGTTGAACGGTTAACGGCTTTCGCGAACCTTCTACCGTCGGGCGGCACGATCCTGGAGCTCGGCTGCGGCGCGGGAGGGGACAGCGCATGGCTGATCGAACGCGGTTTTGCCGTCACGCCGACGGACGGATCGGCTGCCATGGCGCATCAGGCGGAGGCGAAGCTTGGCCGTCCCGTGCGGGTGATGCGCTTTTCCGATCTGGACGAGGTGGCGGCCTATGACGGCGTCTGGGCCAATGCCTGTCTTTTGCATGTACCTCGCGCCGAACTTCCTGATGTCCTTCTTCGCATCCGCCGCGCTCTGCGCGAGGGTGGCCTCTTTTACGCGAGCTTCAAGGCCGGCGTGGACGAGGGGGCGGATCGCTTCGGTCGCTACTACAATCGCCCCTCCCAGGAGTGGCTGACCGAGACCTATCGTCTGGCTGGCTTTGCCACGCCGCGGATAGAGACGGCGTCCGGCGGCGGCTATGACGGCGAGCCGACCGAGTGGCTGCATGTCTGGACGCAAGGCTGACCGAGGGGGTCGTCTCCGACGGCCGTCTCAGGCTTCGGCAATCACGATGATTTCGGGGCTGTGCGGAGCAAGCGGCGTTCCGTCCCAGTCTCCGAGCCATTTGACCGAGGAGAAGCTGGCTGCCTTGAGCAGTTGGGCGATGGTATTCCGGTCCGGAAACCGCAACGTGCTCTCGCTGATCCGGCGCTCGCCGGTCTTGAGCAGGGTGAAGACGGCGTCGAAGCGGACGAAATCTCCCCATGCGTCCCGCACCTGATAGTAGACCTCGACCGGTCCGATGCCCGGCACATCGGTCCGTTCGCACGTTCGCTCTTCTATCCAGCCTTCCCACGCCCGCGCCGGCGGATTACGGCTCTCGAAGACGAGCCGACCGCCCTCCGCAAGGTGCCTGCACGCGCTGGACAGGACGGCAAGCGTTTCGGCATCGTCGTGGAAGACTTGGAAGACATGGCCGGTCATGATGATCAGGTCGAAGGCCTCGCCAAGTGCAAAGTCACGGGCGTCCGCGGCAATCCAGCACACCGTGCCGGCCTTGTCCTTCTGGCGGGCGACGTCGAGCATGCCGGGCGCGGGATCGAGGCCGGTGACGGCGTGACCGAGATCGGCGAGCCGCAGCGCGAGGGAACCGGTGCCGCAGCCAAGGTCGAGGATGCGGCAGGGGCTACGAGCCAGGCTCAGATAGAAGTCGCCATCGGCGCCGTGAGCATTGAAGCTGTCGTAGAGGACGGCCATGTCGCGGCGGGCAAAGGCTGCGTCGACCGGCATGGCGTCCTTCTCCTTGTTTTAAGCCTTCTCAGCAGGCGAGATCGGCCACGACCGCGTCGAGGATCAGCATCCCCTTCGGCGTACAGCGCAGCCGCGAATTGCCGAGCCGCTCGATAAAGCCGTGTTCCAGTAAAGTCTGCTCGCGCGCCGGATCGGGATCGCGGCCGGAAAGTTGTTGCCAGCGGGCCAGGTCCACACCCTCGCGCAGCCGAAGCCCCATCAACAGCAGTTCGTCGGCCTGCTCGTCCGAACCCAGCAATTCCTGTTCGATCATGCCGTGGCCGTCGCGCTCGACAGCAGCGAGCCATCCTTCCGGATTGCGTTCGGTGGCGGTCGCGAGCTTGTCGCGGCCGCGCGTCAGCCGGCCATGCGCACCGGGGCCGATGCCGGCATAGTCGCCATAGCGCCAATAGGTCAGGTTGTGCCGGCTTTCCGCCCCCGGGCGGGCATGGTTGGAGACCTCATAGGCCGGAAGCCCTTCGCTTGCCGTGATCTCCTGCGTCGCCTCATAGAGCAGGGCTGCCTGCTCCTCGTCCGGCACGATGACCTTGCCGGCCTTGTGCAGGCCGTAGAAGGCCGTACCTTCCTCGATCGTCAGCTGGTAGAGCGACAGATGGTCGACGGCATAGGAGATCGCCTGGCGCAATTCCTTTTCCCAGGCCTCGACCGTCTGGTGCGGCCGGGCATAGATCAGGTCGAAGGACATGCGCGGAAAGATCTCGCGCGCCAGCCGGATCGCCTTCAAGGCATCCTCGACGTCGTGCAGGCGGCCGAGGAATTTCAGGTCCGGATCGTTGAGCGCCTGCACGCCGAGCGAGGCGCGGTTGACGCCGGCTGCGCGATAGCCGCGAAAGCGGGTCGCCTCGACGCTCGACGGATTGGCCTCCATGGTGATCTCGATGCCGTCGGGCACGTGCCACTGGCGGGCAATGCCATCGAGGATCGCGCCGACGGTCGACGGATCCATCAGCGAGGGCGTGCCGCCGCCGAGAAAGATGCTGGTGACGGTCTTGGGGCCGCTCAATCGCCGCATCTCCTCCATCTCGCGCAGGAAGGCGGAGACGAAACGCGGCTGGTCGACCGGCTGATGGCGGACATGGCTGTTGAAATCGCAATACGGGCATTTGGCCGCGCAGAACGGCCAATGCACGTAAATGCCGAAGCCCGGTTCGCCGGTATCGGGCAGGAGAAGCGGCGGGGCCTCTGACATCGGCGGTTCAGGCCTCCAGGCAGGTTTCGACGAACAGCTTGAAGGCGCGGGCCCGGTGGGACAGTGCTTCCGCATCGCCGGGTTTCCAGCCATGCTTCTGTTCCGACGTCATCTCGCCGAAGGTGGTGTCGAAACCCTCAGGCTGGAACACCGGGTCATAGCCAAAACCCTTGGTGCCGCGCGGCGGCCAGACGATCGTGCCTTCCACCTCGCCGCGGAACATTTCCGTGTGACCGTCGGGCCAGGCGAGGCAGAGCACGCTGACAAACCGCCCGCTGCGCTGTGCAGGCGTCGTGGCGCCACGTTCGGCAAGGGCCTTTTCGACCTTCTCCATCGCCATGGCAAAGTCGCGGCTGCCGTCCTCGCGCTCGGCCCAGTTGGCCGTGTAGACGCCGGGCGCCCCGTCGAGCGCATCGACGACCAGGCCGGAATCGTCCGACAGCGCCGGCATGCCCGAAGCGCGAGCGGAGGCGAGCGCCTTGATCGCGGCATTTTCCTCAAAGGTCGTGCCGGTCTCGTCGGGTTCGGCAAACTTCAGTTCGGCGGCCGACTTGGCCGAAAACCCGAACGGACCGATCAGGTCGGCGATCTCGGCGATCTTGCCGGCATTGTGGCTGGCAACCACGATGGTGCGGGTGTCGAGCTTGCGCATGCGGTCAAATCCTATTCGAGGTTCCAGAGCCTGGGCTCTGCGCATTCCAGGCTGTTGCCGGCCGGATCGCGGAAGTAGATGGAGCGCGCTCCGTTCGGCCAGCAGAAGTCCGATTCCACCTGCACGCCCGCCGCCTGCAGCCGCTCGACGAGCCCCTCTATCTGTTCGCCGCGCACGCGGAAGCAGACATGGCCGGGTCCGGTCGCCCCATGGCTCGGCACTGGCAGGGCACCGGCCGGGACGGGCTTTGCCGTCTCGGCCGGGTTGAAGATCAAGAGGATGCCGGGGCCGCAGCGGTAGAACAGGTGCCGGTTTGCCTGCCGGGTCACCTTTTCCAGGCCGAGCACGCCGCCGTAGAAGGCTTCCGCCGCATCGAGGTCAGCGGCGTAGAGCGCTGTCTCCAGGATACCTTCCAAGGGCTGCGTCACGTCTCCCGGTCCTCTGGTCTTTCGCGTCTAGAGCAGGGCCTGCTTCTGCATCTCGACGAGTTCGCCAATGCCGCCGCGGGCAAGCCGCATCAGCGTCAGGAATTCCTCTTCCGAGAACGGCACGCCTTCCGCAGTCCCCTGCACCTCGACGATCGCGCCCGAGCCGGTCATGACGAAGTTGGCATCGGTCTCGGCCGCCGAATCTTCCAGATAGTCGAGATCGATGACCGGCTGGTTGGCGAAGATGCCGCAGGAAATGGCTGCGACATGGTCTTTGAGGACCTTCTCGACCTTGACCATGTTGCGGGCTTCCATCCACTTCAGGCAGTCGTGAAGGGCGATCCACGCGCCGGTGATCGATGCCGTGCGGGTTCCGCCATCGGCCTGGATGACGTCGCAGTCAAGGGTAATCTGGCGTTCGCCGAGCGCTTCGAGATCAACGATGGCCCGCAGCGAGCGGCCGATCAGCCGCTGGATTTCCTGGGTGCGCCCACCCTGCTTGCCGGCTGCGGCTTCGCGCCTCATCCGGTCGCCGGTGGCGCGCGGCAGCATGCCGTATTCGGCCGTGACCCAGCCCTTGCCACTGTTGCGCAGCCACGGCGGGGTCTTTTCCTCAAGGCTTGCGGTGCAAAGCACATGCGTGTCGCCGAACTTGACGAGGCAGGAACCCTCCGCGTGCTTGGAAAAATTGCGCTCGAAGGACACCTTGCGCATTTGGTCGGTTTTTCTGCCTGATGGCCGCATTGCCCACTCCTGAGATCGTTAGAGGCCTTCTACGGTCCGTGGTTGTGATTTGCAAAGAAAAACCATGATGCCGGCCAATTCCGGCGGAACTTGGCGAAATTCCCCATTGGTGATCGCTGCCAGAGTGACTATATTTCAGGGCAATGACAGACCAACAACGCCTGCGCGACGAATGAAATCACCGAAGTCACCGTCGAAGGACGTGACCGCTTCGCTGGACGAGCGCTCCAGGGAAGTTTTTCGGCGTATCGTCGAAACCTATCTTGAGTCGGGCGATCCGCTCGGATCGCGCAATCTTTCCCGCCTGCTGCCCATGTCGCTGTCGCCGGCATCGGTGCGCAATGTCATGGCCGATCTCGAGGATCTGGGGCTGATCTATTCCCCGCATATCAGCGCCGGCCGTCTGCCGACCCAGCAGGGACTGCGCTTCTTCGTCGATGCCTTCATGCAGGTCGGCGACCTGTCAGAGGAGGAGCGCGGCAGCATCGAGCGGCAGATGCGCCCGCCCGGTCCCGCCCAGCCGATGGACAGTCTGCTGACCGAGGCCAGCCGCATGCTGTCGGGGCTGTCGCGTGGCGCGGGCCTGGTCATATCCTCCAAGAACGACCCGATCCTCAAGCATGTCGAATTCATCCGCCTGGAGCCGACCAAGGCGCTCGCGGTTCTGGTCGGCGAGCACAATCAGATCGAGAACCGGATCATCGACCTGCCGGTGGGCATCACCGCCTCGCAACTGACGGAAGCCGCAAACTTTCTCAACGCCAACCTGGCCGGGCAGACGCTTCCCGAACTGCGGACGCAACTGGTGAAGCTGAAGCAGCAGGTGGCGGGTGAACTCGACACCCTGTCGCAGGACCTGGTGGAGCGCGGCCTTGCCGTGTGGTCGGGCGGCAGCGACGAGGAGAAACCGACGCGGCTGATCGTGCGTGGCCGTGCCAATCTGCTCGAAGGTCTTGCCGGCTCGGAAGACGTGGATCGCCTGCGGCTGTTGTTCGACGACCTGGAGCGCAAGGAAAGCCTGATCGAGATCCTCAATCTCGCCGAAAGCGGTCCGGGCGTCAGGATTTTCATCGGTTCGGAAAACAAGCTGTTCTCGCTGTCGGGCTCGTCGCTCATCGTCGCGCCCTATCGCGACGGTGAGGACAAGATCGTCGGCGCGGTCGGCGTCATCGGCCCGACAAGGCTCAACTATTCCCGCATCGTGCCGATGGTCGACTACACGGCCCAGTTGATGGCGCGGTTGGCGCGTTCGGGGCTGTAGCGGATCGGGCGCGACACTTCTTTCGCCAGAACCTTGATTTTTCCACCTTAAACCCTGATATCGGGCACGAATTGCAAACACTGTCACTCGGAGGACGTCATGACCGACGAAGCCAACAACAACGGCCCTGACACAGCGGCTGAGACCGCCGCGGCCGATGCCGCGCAGGACGCCGCAACCCCCGGCACGGACGCGGAGGTTGACCCGATCGAGACGCTGAGGGCGGAAAATGCCGAACTGCGTGATCGCTTCCTGCGCCTGGCCGCGGAAATGGACAACCTGCGTCGCCGCACGGAGCGCGAGCTGAAAGACGCCAAGGCCTATGCCGTCACGGCGTTTGCCCGTGACATGCTGTCGGTCTCGGACAATCTGCGCCGCGCCCTCGAAGCCCTTCCGGACGAAGCCCGCGCCGCTGCTGATACCGGGCTTTCCGCTCTGGTCGAGGGGGTCGAGATGACCGAGCGTGGCATGCTTTCGACGCTCGAGCGCCACGGCGTTCGCAAGATCGACGCGGAAGGCCAGAAGTTCGACCCGAACTTCCACCAGGCCATGTTCGAAATCCCCAATGCCGATGTGCCCAACAATACCGTGGTGCAGGTGGTCCAGGCCGGCTATGCGATCGGCGACCGGGTACTGCGCCCGGCCATGGTCGGCGTCGCCAAGGGCGGCCCGAAGGCCGAAGGCAACGGCGATGCAGCGGACGTCAAGAATGGCTGAGCTGCGGCTCTTTTGCATTCAAACAAAAAAAGCGCCCGTCGGGCGCTTTTTTCATGAGGTCGTCTTCGGCGCTCAGGCGGCGTTCGACGCCTGTTCCTCGTTGAGGAAGGCATAGATGGCGGACGCGGAATCGGTTGCGCGGAGCTTGGCCACCAGGTCCTGGTCGCGCAGCACGCGGGCGATGCGCGACAGCGCCTTCAGGTGATCGGCGCCGGCGCCTTCGGGCGCGAGCAGCAGAAACACCAGATCGACCGGCTGGTCGTCCAGCGCCTCGAAGTCGACCGGGGTTTCCAGCCGGGCGAAAATGCCGGTGATGGCATGGATGCGGCTGAGCTTGCCGTGCGGAATGGCAATGCCGTTTCCAACGCCGGTTGAGCCGAGCCGCTCGCGCTGCAGGATGACGTCGAAGATTTCCCGCTCGGAAATGCCTGTCAGTTTCGAGGCTTTGGCCGCCAGTTCCTGCAGGAGTTGCTTCTTGGAATTCACCCGAAGCGCGGGAACGACCGCATCTTGTTGCAGCAAATCTGCCAAGGCCATTTCAAAATCCTTCATGCCGCCGAGACAAGGATGAGGCAGGCGGCGGCGAACCGCCGCTTGCCGTGGGGCTGGTCAGCCCCTGATGTTGGCGGGATCAATCCATCCGATATTGCCGTCGTGACGGCGGTAGACGATGTTCACTTCCTGCGTGCCCGGCGTGCGGAACAACAGGATCGGCTCATCCGTCATGTCGAGTGCCATGACGGCATTGGCAACCGACATCGTGCGCAGCTTCTTGGTGCTTTCGGCAACGATCGTCGGCGCGTAGTCCTCCGGCACTTCGTCGTGTTCGTCCGGAACCGCATCCATGACCGTGTAGGCGATCTCGACAGCCGGGCTCGCCTGGTTGTTCGGATGGTGGTCCTTGAGCTTGCGCTTGTAACGGCGCAGGCGTTTCTCGATGCGGTCCGCGGCAATGTCAAAGGCGATCTGCGGGTCGTTGGCCGAGCCGGTGGCCTGCAGGTTGGCACCAGCGTCGAGGTGCACCATGCAATCGGCGACGAACGGCGCTGCGGCCGCTGCCGACTTCGTCACGGTAACCTGGCCCGAATAGCCTCCGTCGAAGTACTTCGTGACGGCGTCTTCGACCCGCTCACCGATCTTCTGCCGGAAAGCATCGCCGATTTCCATATGTTTGCCGGATACACGAACACTCATGGCGTTTCCCTTCTTATCATTGGTTGGCATCGATCAGCTTACGCCAAGCCCCTTCCGCATCCAAGCTTTTCAAGCGCTAATGTCGGTTCGTTTCCTGTGTGCCGAGCGTAGATTTGGGGATAAGTCGGAACGTCTGAACCTCTGTCGATCGGGGCGGGCTTCTAGCCCTGCCACCTGTAAAAGTCAACGCCTTCTTAACCTTTCCTCAACCTGGGCGGTGATTTCGCAATCCTAAATTGCCGCGACCTTGGCGATCGCGCGCTTCTCGCGGCGACGCTGGACCGAGGACGGAATATTCATCGCCTCGCGATATTTCGCCACGGTGCGGCGCGCCAGATCCACCCCGGAGGATTTCAGCGTGTGCACGATATCGTCGTCCGACAGCACGGCATCGCAGCTTTCCTGGGCGATCATCGCGCGGATGCGATGGCGCACCGCCTCGGCCGAATGATTGTCGCCGCCCTCCGCCGAGCCGATCGAAACGCTGAAGAAGTATTTGAGCTCGAACAGCCCGCGCGGCGTCAGCATGTATTTGTTCGACGTCACCCGGCTGACCGTCGATTCGTGCATCTTGATCGCGTCGGCGACCGTCTTGAGGTTGAGCGGCCGCAACTGGTCGACGCCGTGAAGCAGGAAGGCGTCCTGCTGGCGGACGATCTCGCTCGCCACCTTGACGATCGTGCGGGCCCGCTGGTCCAGGCTCCGCGTCAACCAGTTTGCGTTCTGCAGGCATTCCGACAGGAAAGCCTGGTCCTTGTCGGAGGCCTTGCTGCCCTTGCCGACGGCCGTCACATAATTCTGGTTGATCAGCACGCGGGGCAGGGCGTCCGGATTGAGTTCGACACGCCAGCTGCCGTCCGACGCCGGGCGCACGACGATGTCGGGAATCACCGATTCAAGGATGCTGTTCTCGAAGCCGCTGCCCGGCTTCGGGTTGAGCTTGCGGATCTCGGCCAGCATGTCGATGAGATCCTCCTCATCCACACCGCAGAGCCTCTTGAGGCTGGAGAAATCGCGTTTGCCGAGCAGTTCGAGATTGTCGACCAGCGACTTCATCGCCGGATCGAGGCGATTGCGTTGTTTCAGCTGGATGGAGAGGCACTCGCTGAGCGAGCGGGCAAATATGCCGGGCGGATCAAGATCCTGGAGCGTTTCCAGGACGGTCGACAAATGTTCTGCCGTTTCGCCGAGCCGCGCGGCTATCTCGTCGATATCGGCGCGCAGATAGCCGGCTTCGTCGAGATGATCCATGAGGATCGCGGCAATCAGCCGATCGCCGGGCTTGGACAGCGCAAAGGGAATTTGCTGATTGAGGTGGTCGCGGATGCTGATCTGGCCGGCGACGAAATCATCGAGGTCATAGCCTTCCCCTTCGCCCGATCCGCCGCCGGGCATGGATTTCCATTGGCCGAGCAATTCCGGCGCATCGGCGCGCGTCGCCGTTCCCTCGTCGGAAAGCGCCGTTTCGAAATTGGCATCAAGACGGTCATCGAGCCTGTCGCCATGCCCGGGTTCGTACCATTCGCTGTCGAGAGAGGGACTTGGCTCGGCGTGCTCGTCGCTCGCGCTGTTCTCGTGCTGGTTGGCTGAAGGAGCGTCGTCATTGCCGCCGGTCCGCGGCTCGCCCAATTGTTCGCCACCCTCCGCCGCCATTTCGAGCAAAGGGTTCTTTTCCACCTCCTGCGCGATGAAATTCATCAGTTCGAGATGAGTCATCTGCAGCAACTGGATGGATTGCATCAGTTGCGGTGTCATCACCAGCGACTGGTTCTGGCGCAGGAACAGGTTTGCCGACAACGCCATGGCGGACGCGAAACTCCCCTATACAGCCTTGAAATCCCGCTCTGTGGCGCGGGACTTTCCGTTGTAATCCACTTGGCCCAAAAATTGCTTTTTTGCGAGGTTTGGTCAAGCCGAACCGTGGGGTGCCGGCGTATTTCTTAAGTAGGGGTCAGAGGCTGAACTTGTCGCCGAGGTAGAGACGGCGCACATCCGGGTTGTTGACGATGTCGTTGGCCCGCCCGTGCGTCAGCACCTCGCCGGCGTGGATGATGTAGGCGCGGTCGATCAGTCCGAGCGTTTCGCGGACATTGTGATCGGTGATCAGCACGCCGATGCCGCGCGCCGTCAGGTGGCGGACGAGGTTCTGAATGTCGGATACCGAAATCGGATCGACGCCGGCAAACGGCTCGTCGAGCAGCATGAAGGTCGGATCGGTGGCCAGTGCCCGGGCGATTTCGAGCCGCCGGCGTTCACCACCTGACAGCGCCACCGCCGGAGACTTGCGCAATTTCTCGATGTGGAATTCGTGTAGCAGTTCGTCGAGCTTGGCATCGCGCTTCTTGCCGTCGCTCTCGTGAAGTTCGAGCACCGCCCGGATGTTGTCCTCGACCGTCAGGCCGCGAAAGATCGAGGCTTCCTGCGGCAGGTAGCCGACGCCGAGGCGCGCGCGCCGATACATCGGCATGCCGGTGACTTCGTTGCCGTTGATGGCGATCGTGCCGGCATCGACCGGCACGAGGCCGGTGATCATGTAGAAACAGGTCGTCTTGCCGGCACCGTTCGGGCCGAGCAGGCCGACGGCTTCGCCGCGGCGCACGACCAGCGATACGCCGTTGACCACGCGACGGGTATTGTAGCTTTTCGTCAGACCGTGGGCGATCAGCGTCCCCTCATAGCGCGTCTTGTCGAGACGCACTTCCGCAGGATTGGGCTGCGGCGCGCGATTGGCGCCGATCAGGTCTGAGACGACGGGAATTTTCACGTTGTGGCCGATACTAGTTCTTCTTCTGGGACTTGGGATCGAGCTGGATCTGCACGCGGCCGCCACAGCTGTCGAGCTTCGCTTCTCCCGAATTCATCTGCACCGTCAGCTTGCAGCCGACGAAGACGTTCTGGCCTTCCGACAGCACCACCCGGTCGCCTTCCAGCACGAAGACCTGGGCGTCGAGATTGAAGGTGCCCTTGTCCGCCGTCGCCTGCTGCGTTCCGGAAGACAGGAACACCTTGTCGGTGACGTCGATCTTCTCGATGTCGGCATTGCCGTTGGTGACGCTGGTGCCCTCGCCGCGGTAGTGCACGGTCATGTTGCCCGACTGCAGCGTCGTCGTGCCCTGCACGACCTTGACATTGCCGGAAAACAGCGCGGTCTTTTCCTGCTCGCGGATCTCCAGCGCATCGCTTTCGATCTGGATCGGCTGGTCGTTCGACAGCTTGAGGCCATTCAGATTGCTCTTTGTCGCCTGGGCCAACGCGGCCGGCGAGCAGGCCAGGAAGGCAAGACCGGTTGCGACCAGGAGGCCAGTCTTGAAGGACGATGTACGGCGTTCGAAATTCATGACGGGCCCGGCTCTCAATTGCCTGTTTTGCGGATGGCGGACGGTTCGATGTTTACCCGAACGGCGCCCTGAAAAGTGATGATGCGTCCCTTATCCGTTATCTTGAGCGACTGCGCAACAATCGACGCTTCTTCTGCCTTGATGGCGACGGGATCGCTCGTCTCCATCTTGCCGCCCTTGATGTCGAGATGGGCGGACTGGAAGCTGGCCTCGAGGCCGGTCGAGAGCTTGATGGTGAAGGGCTTGTCCATGTCGAGAAGATCGGAGGAGCGGTCGAACACCCCGCTCAACGCCTCGACCCGGGCGATGATCTTCTCGTTCAGCGGCACTGCCGCGGCGATGGTCTCGAGCGCGATGATGTTCGGGTTCTTGATGTCCTGGAGCGCACGCTCGGCCCGCATCGAATAGCTGATGCCGTCTTCGTTGCGCCCGGCGATCGCCGGCTTCTCCATCACCACCTTGCCATTCTCGATCTTCGCCGAGGCGATCTGCAGGTTCTCCGGCAGATAGGCCCTGACCACCGAGACGCCGACGAAGGCGAGCGAGATGAGTAAGGCGACGACAGGCAAAAGGACCTTCAAGCGCTTGACCCGGGCGGAATGGCTGACGGCCAGGCGATAGGCATCGCCCTCTGGCCGGCCGCCAGCGGTCGTCGCACCATGGTCCACGCGATTCAACATAAGTGAAGCCTGTTCGGGTTGGCCTGCCCGGATAAGCGGGGGAGGAATCCGGTTGACATTTCGCATTATTGCATTCGCTTGCCAATATGGAAATTGCCTGACCGAATACAAGCGGCCGCCGCCGGTCCGGACAGCAAGGCCTGCACACCACATGCTGCCTGGCTCCGATGTCCAAGATGAGGCGAAACGACCGCCGAAGGTTGATTATCGCGCGACATTGTGGTGTTTTACCGGCGGCCGAGCGGATCGCCTCGGGCCGGTTAAGTTGTTCCTTGACGCTGCTTTTTCGGTTTGGCACGTTTGGAGCGACCAAGGTCTACTCAACCATTCAGGGGGCGCGCGTGATCAAGTCGGAACTGGTGCAGATTGTCGCGGCGCGTAATCCGCATCTCTACCATCGTGACGTGGAAAACATCGTCAATGCGGTTCTGGACGAGATCACCGACGCGCTCGCGGCGGGCAATCGCGTCGAATTGCGCGGCTTCGGCGCGTTCTCGGTGAAGAACCGGCCTTCGCGCTCGGGCCGCAATCCGCGCACCGGCGAAACCGTTTTCGTCGAGGAAAAATGGGTTCCCTTCTTCAAGACCGGCAAGGAATTGCGCGAACGGCTCAATCCCGGCATGGCGGACGAGGGCGACGAATAATCGGTCAGAAGCCCGGCGCGCTTGAAAAGCCCGCGACGCGGCTTAACTTGGAGGCATCCGCCGAGCTCAGATCGGATGCGTGGCGGCGGGCCGTCGAGGAGTAATGCGCTATGGTCAAGAAAGTCGTCAGTCTGGTTGTCTTCGTGCCCCTGGCGATCGTGCTGATCGTCTTGTCGGTCGCCAATCGGCAGGCGGTGACGCTCGCGCTCAATCCGTTCAAGCCCGACGACGCCCTCTTGTCCCTGACCGCGCCATTCTTCGTCTTCCTGTTTCTCGCGCTCATTCTGGGTCTTCTGCTCGGCTCTGCCGCGACCTGGCTCGCTCAGGGCAAGTACCGCAAGAAGGCCCGCACCGAATCCCGCCAGGTCGTGCGCTGGCAGGCCGAGGCCGATCGACACAAGAGTCGCGCCGAACAACTGGCCGGCAGCGGATTGCCGCAGATTCCGGCCAAGTGACGCTGGCCAGGTGATGCTGGCAAGGTGACACAGAAAATGTGACGCTGTCGCACGCAAGGCGCGCGAAGATGGCGGCGGGAAAGCGCTTTTCCCATCTGTGCAGGGATGCTAAGGCGTTTCGCTCGATTTCAGGACGACAAGCAGGATCATCGCGTGAAGAACAAGGAACGCCGGCCGATGCGCAACGCATCCGCCGGAAAGGCCGGGAAGGCGTCCAAGCCCATGGCGAAGCCCGCCAAGGCTGGCCTTCGCGATGCGGACGGGAGCGTCTCCCACAAGCCGCGCGGCGTGAGGCCCTCCGAAGGGGAGGCGCGTACGCCGAAGCCGGCCGACGTGCCGGTGGCGGCCGACAGTGCCCGCCCGCCGGCCGAGCCGCAGCGGACACTGATCGTGCGCACCGGCGAGCGCCCGGCCGAACGCGTGCCGCTGATCCTCGAATCCCAGGGCGCCGGCGACTTCCATCTGATCGACAGCGGCGCGGGAGAGAAGCTCGAGCAATACGGTCCCTATCGCATCGTCCGGCCGGAAGCCCAGGCCTTGTGGCCCAAGGCACTGCCGGCCCATGTCTGGGAAAAGGCCGATGCGATCTTTACCGGCGACACGGATGAGGACGGCATGGGCCGCTGGCGCTTTCCCCGCGAAGCGCTCGGTGAAACCTGGCCGCTGTCGCTGCTCGGCGTCGATTTTCTCGGCCGTTTCACATCCTTCCGTCACGTCGGCGTGTTCCCTGAGCAGATCGCCCACTGGAGCTGGATGAAGGAGCGTGTCGAGACGGCAGATCGGCCGCTGAAGGTCCTGAACCTGTTCGGCTATACCGGTGTCGCTTCTCTGGTTGCCGCCGCCGCCGGGGCCGAGGTCACCCATGTCGATGCGTCCAAGAAGGCGATCGGCTGGGCGCGCGAAAACCAGTCGCTGAGCCGGCTCGACAAGGCGCCGATCCGCTGGATCTGCGACGATGCGATGAAGTTCATCCAGCGCGAGGAGCGGCGCGGCCATCGCTACGACATCATCCTGACCGATCCGCCGAAATTCGGCCGGGGACCGAATGGCGAGGTCTGGCACCTGTTCGAGCATCTGCCGCTGATGCTCGACATCTGCCGCGAACTCCTGGCACCCAAGGCGCTGGGCCTGGTGCTCACCGCCTATTCGATCCGCGCAAGCTTCTATTCGATCCATGAATTGATGCGCGAGACGATGCGCGGCAAGGGCGGCCTGGTTGAATCCGGCGAACTGGTGATCCGCGAGGCCGGCCTCGACGGCAAGACCCCGGGGCGGGCGCTCTCGACCTCTCTTTTCAGCCGCTGGGTGCCGAAATGAACGAAGAATACAGGAATGACGGCCCCCGTCGGGTCGGCCAGGTCAAGGAAATCACCAGCCTCGCCAACCCGATCATCAAGGACATCAAGGCGCTGTCCTTGAAGAAGACACGCGACGAGACCAAGAGCTTCATGGCGGAAGGCCTGAAGCTGGTCATCGACGCGCTTGATCTCGGCTGGACGATCCGCACGCTGATCTATTCCAAGGGTGCCAAGGGCAAGCCCCTGGTCGAAAAGGTCGCCGCCCGCACCGTCGCCGCAGGCGGCCTGGTGCTCGAGGTCAGCGAGAAGGTCATGGCGTCGGTCACCCGGCGGGAAAATCCACAGATGGTCGCCGGCGTCTTCGAACAGCGCTGGAATGCGCTGAAGGATGTCCGCCCTTCAGGATCGGAGACCTGGGTGGCGCTCGACCGCGTCCGCGATCCCGGCAATCTCGGCACCATCATCCGTACCGCCGATGCGGCCGGCGCCTCGGGCGTAATCCTGGTGGGCGACTGCACCGACCCGTTTTCGATGGAGACCGTGCGCGCCACGATGGGCTCGCTCTTCGCCGTGCCGCTGGTCAAGACGACGCCCGCCGACTTCCTGCGCTGGAAGAAGGAGTGTGGCGCGCGTCTTGTCGCGACCCATCTTGCCGGCGCGGTCGACTATCGCACCATCGACTACCGCAGCAAACCGGTCGTGCTGATGATGGGCAACGAGCAATCCGGCCTGCCGGATGATCTGGCCGCTGCCGCCGATGCGCTGGCTCGGATTCCGCAGGTCGGACGCGCCGATTCGCTCAATCTGGCCGTTGCGACCGGCGTCATGCTGTTCGAGGTCCGCCGCCATCTTCTGACCCTCGACGGGCCCAAATGAACACCTTCCTCGCCCCCTTCAGCCGGCCGCTGCCGGCCGCGATCTTCATCGCCATTGCCTTGCTGCTCGACCAGGCGATCAAGCTTGCCGTCGAGCTTTACCTGCCGCTGCACGAGGCCGTGCCGGTCATGCCCATGCTGGCGCTCTACCGCACGCACAATCTCGGCGTCGCCTTCTCCATGCTGGCCGACGCCCATGGCTGGTTCATCGTCGGCTTGCGGATCGTCATCGTCGCTTTTGTCCTTTGGCTGTGGAAACGGACCGGACCCGGACACCACATCGCCCATCTCGGCTTTGCCATGATCATCGCCGGTGCGCTCGGCAATATCATCGACCGCTTCGTCTATGGTCACGTGGTCGACTACGTGCTCTTCTATACCCAGACTTGGTCCTTTGCCGTGTTCAATCTCGCCGATAGCTTCATCAGTGTCGGTGCCGCTCTCATTCTCCTCGACGAGATACTGGCGCATCGGGCCTCGAAAGCGTAATCTGTCCTCTGCCGCGGATGCGCGGGACAGCCGGAAGCGGAAGAGCCCGCCGGGGCTCTGTCAGTACAGCGTCATCTGTCACTTTGCTGTCGCACATCCATGGTTTATGGCGCTTTAAGACAACCCGGACGAGTCGCTATGAGCATTGAACTTTTGGATCGAGTGTCCCTGGTTGATGGTGGCGCGCAGTCCGCCGTCGTCAACGGTCGGACGACGGAAGGCTTGCTCGGACGTATCGGCAACCTGGAAACCAGAATTGCCCGCAATGATCGCGAGATCGACGCCGCGCAGGCCGTTCGCTACCGGGTCTTCGTCGAAGAGATGGGCGCGCAGATCCCTCCGGAATCGGCCCGCCGCAAGCGCGACATCGATGCCTGGGACATGGTCTGCGATCACCTCCTGGTGCTGGACCGCTCGCTCGACTGCGACCCGGAGGATCAGATCGTCGGCACCTACCGGCTTCTGCGTCACGACGTGGCGCGCGCCAATGGTGGTTTCTACTCGGCGACCGAATTCGACGTCGACGCCCTGATGGCACGTCATCCGGAAAAGCGCTTCATGGAACTCGGCCGTTCCTGCGTTCTGCCGGAATACCGCAGCAAACGCACCGTCGAACTTCTGTGGCAGGGATGCTGGGCCTATGCACTGACCCATCGTGTCGATGCCATGTTCGGCTGCGGTTCGTTCCCCGGCATTCGTCCCGAAGAGCATGCGCTGGCGCTGTCCTTCCTCTACCACAACGCCGTGGCGCGTGGTGAATGGGCGGTTCGCGCACTGCCCGAACTCTATCGCGAAATGGATCTGATGCCGGTCGAGGCGATCAATCCGCGCAAGGCGCTTGCCGCCATGCCGCCGCTGATCAAGGGTTATCTGCGCGTTGGCGCGATGATCGGCGAGGGCGCGGTGGTCGACCACGCCTTCAACACGACGGACGCGTTGATTGTCCTGCCGATTTCCAGCATTTCCGAGCGCTACCGCAACTATTACGGCGCCGACGCGGGCCGCTTCGCCAGCTGATCCTCATGCCGTGAAGGCTTGAGGAAAAAACAGCCCGCCGACTTGGGTCGGCGGGCTGTTTTCTTTGATGCTTGATCGGGTTTCTGCCGGATCACTCGCCCGCATTGTAGGCGGCGATCGCCGCCATGTTGACGATGTCGCTGTCCTTGGCGCCGATCTGGGCGATCTGCACGGACTTCTCGAGGCCGACCAGCAGCGGGCCGATCACGGTCGAGCCGCCGAGTTCCTGCAGCATCTTGGTCGAGATCGAGGCCGAGTGGATCGCCGGCATGACCAGGACATTGGCCGTGCCCGACAGGCGGCAGAACGGATACTGTTCCATGCGATGGGCGTTGAGCGCGACGTCGGCCCCCATTTCGCCGTCATACTCGAAATCGACACGGCGCTTGTCGAGGATCTTCACCGCCTCGCGCAAGCGTTCGGAGCGTTCACCGGTCGGATGGCCGAAGGTCGAATAGGCGAGAAGCGCCACGCGCGGTTCATAGCCGAGGCGTCGGGCAAGGCCGGCGGCCTCCTCGGCGATGTCGGCGAGTTCCTCCGCCGTCGGCATGTCGTGCACGGCGGTGTCGGCCACCAGAACCGTGCGGCCGCGCGTCAGCGCCAGCGACACGCCGATCACCCGATGGCCCGGCTGCGGATCGATGCAGCGGCGGACGTCCTCGAGCGCGGTCGAGTAGTTGCGGGTGGTGCCGGTCACCATGGCGTCGGCATCACCGAGCGCCACCATGCAGGCGGCAAAATGGTTGCGGTCGGTGTTGATCAGGCGTTGGCAGTCGCGGTGCAGGTAGCCTTTGCGCTGCAGGCGCGAGTAGAGATATTCGGTATAGGCCTCGACCCGGGTGGAGACGCGGGCATTGACCACCTCGATGCCGGGGCGGTCGAGATCGATGCCGGCGCGTTCGGCGGTCTCCTTGAGCGGTGCGTCGCGACCGAGCAGGATGGCGGTGCCGAGCCCTTGGTTGACGAAGGAAATCGCCGCCCGCATGACCTGCTCTTCCTCGCCCTCGGCGAAGACGACCCGGCGCGGGTTCTGGCGTATGCGCTCGTAGAGCCGCTGCGTGGTGGCGGCAATCGGATCGCGCCGGGCGGAAAGCTCTTGGGCGTAGGCATCGAGATCGTCGATCGCCTTGCGGGCAACCCCGGTTTCCATCGCCGCTTTCGCCACAGCGACCGGGATGGCCGAGATCAGGCGCGGATCGAAGGGCACGGGAATGATGTATTCGGGCCCGAACCGCGGCCGGTTGCCCTGGTAGGCAGCCGCGACGTCGTCGGGCACGTCCTCGCGCGCCAGGCTTGCCAGCGCCCTGACGGCGGCGATCTTCATCGCATCGTTGATCTGCGAGGCGCGCACGTCGAGCGCTCCCCGGAAGATGTAGGGAAAGCCCAGAACATTGTTGACCTGGTTCGGATAGTCCGAGCGGCCCGTCGCCATGATGGCGTCGTCGCGGATCTCGGCGACTTCCTCCGGGGTGATTTCCGGGTCGGGATTGGCCATGGCGAAGATGATCGGGTTTGCCGCCATGGAGCGGATCATGTCGGCCGAAAACGCGCCCTTCTGCGACAGGCCGAGCACCACGTCGGCACCTTCCATGGCTTCCTTCAGCGTGCGGCGGTCGGTCTTGACCGCATGGGCCGACTTCCACTGGTTCATGCCGTCGATCCGGCCCTGATAGATCACGCCCTTGGTGTCGCACAGGATGATGTTGGCGGGATCAAAGCCCATCGCCTTGATGAGTTCGATGCAGGCGATCGCTGCAGCGCCGGCGCCGTTGCAGACCAGCTTGGTGGTCTTGAAGTCGCGACCCGTCAGTTCGAGCGCGTTGATCAGGCCCGCCGCGGCGATGATCGCCGTGCCGTGCTGGTCGTCATGGAAGACCGGGATATCCATGAGTTCGCGCAGTCGGCTCTCGATGATGAAGCAGTCCGGCGCCTTGATGTCCTCGAGGTTGATGCCGCCGAAGGAGGGCCCGAGATAACGCACGCAGTTGATGAACTCCTCGACATTCTCCGTATCGACCTCGAGGTCGATCGAATCGACGTCGGCGAAGCGCTTGAAGAGCACGGCCTTGCCCTCCATTACCGGCTTGGAGGCCAGGGCGCCGAGATTGCCGAGCCCGAGAATGGCCGTGCCGTTGGAGATGACGGCGACCATGTTGCCGCGCGTCGTGTAGTCGTAAGCCGTTGCCGGATCGGCGGCGATCGCCTTGACCGGAACGGCGACGCCCGGCGAGTAGGCAAGCGACAGGTCGCGCTGGGTGGCCATGGCCTTTGTCGGGGTGATTTCCAGCTTGCCCGGCCGTCCCTGGGCGTGGAAATCGAGCGCTTCCTGCTCCGTGACCGACGTCTTGCTGCGTCCGTTGCGATCCTTGCTTGCCATGTTCCCTCGAAGCTTGTTGTGGGCAGCCTTGGCCCGGTCGACCTTGGCGGTTGTTTTTGCTTGGCTTAGGTCGTTAGTGTTGCACGACTTCCGTTTCAAGAAAACTTCAGACAGTGACAATCAACAGCGTCCCCACCAACGAGGTCCTGAACGTAGCCGAGCTTGCCTCGGAGGAAAGTCGCGCGTCGGCGACCCCGATGATGGAACAGTATATCGAGATCAAGGCCAACAATCCGGGCAGCCTGCTGTTCTACCGGATGGGCGATTTCTATGAGCTGTTCTTCGAGGATGCCGTCGACGCCTCGCGGGCGCTCGGCATCACGCTGACCCGGCGCGGCCAGCATCTGGGCCAGGACATCCCGATGTGCGGCGTGCCGGTCCATGCCGCCGACGACTACCTGCAAAAGCTGATCTCGCTCGGTTTCCGCGTCGCGGTCTGCGAACAGGTGGAAGATCCCGCCGAGGCGAAGAAGCGCGGATCGAAGTCGGTGGTCAAGCGCGACGTCGTGCGTCTGGTGACCCCCGGCACGCTGACCGAGGAGAGGCTGCTTTCGCCATCGGAATCGAACTACCTGATGGCGCTTGCCCGCATCCGGGGCGGTGCGACCCCG
Source organism: Ciceribacter sp. T2.26MG-112.2 (assembly GCF_900492205.1). Lineage (GTDB taxonomy): Bacteria > Pseudomonadota > Alphaproteobacteria > Rhizobiales > Rhizobiaceae > Allorhizobium > Allorhizobium naphthalenivorans_A. The sequence goes on along the minus strand of NZ_UEYQ01000001.1, from coordinate 88,035 downwards.
CAATTGGCGATCGCCTGGATCGACATCTCGACCGGCATCTTCCGTCTCGCCGAGACCGACGAGGGGCGCCTGCTCGCGGATATTCTCCGGATCGAGCCGCGCGAACTGATCGTCGCCGACACGCTGTTCTTCGATCCCGAGCTGAAACCCGCCTTCGACGTGCTGGGCCGCGTGGTGGTGCCCCAGCCGGCGGTGCTGTTCGACAGCGCGACGGCGGAAGGGCGCATCGCCCGCTATTTCGGCGTCAAGACGCTGGATGGTTTCGGCACGTTCAGCCGCGCCGAGATTGCTGCCGCCGCCGCCGCCGTTGCCTATGTCGAGAAGACCCAGATCTCCGAACGCCCGCCGCTTGGGCTTCCCGAGCGCCAGAGTGCCGCCTCCACGCTGTTCATCGACCCGGCCACGCGTGCCAATCTCGAGCTGGTGAAGACGCTGTCGGGCGATCGCAACGGCTCGCTGCTGAAAGCCATCGACCGGACGGTAACCGGCGGCGGCGCCCGCCTTTTGGCCGAGCGACTGATGTCACCGTTGACCGATCCGGAGCAGATTGCCGGACGGCAGGATTCCGTCGCCTTCATGCTGTCCGAGCCGTCGCTCTCCGACCGGCTGCGCGACGGCCTCAAACGCGTGCCGGACATGCCGCGCGCGCTCTCGCGCCTGGCGCTCGATCGCGGGGGGCCGCGGGATCTCGGCGCGATCCTGCAGGGGATCGTCACGGCCGGCGAGGTCGCGGCGCTGCTGGGCAGTGCGGTTCTTCCCGAAGAACTCGCCGCAGCCGTTGCGGATCTCAAGGTCTTGCCCAAGGCGCTTGCCGACCTACTCGGCGCGAAGCTGGCAGATGACCTGCCGCTGCTGAAGCGGGACGGTGGCTTCCTCAAGGCCGGTGCCCTCCCCGAGCTAGACGAGGTGCGGGCACTGCGCGACCAGTCGCGCCGGGTGGTCGCCGGCCTGCAACTGCAATATGCCGAGGAGACCGGCATCAAGTCGCTGAAGATCAAGCACAACAACGTGCTCGGCTATTTCATCGAGGTGACCGCCGGCAATTCCGGAACGATGACGGAAGGGGAGGCGGCCAAGGCCCGCTTCATCCATCGCCAGACCATGGCAAGCGCCATGCGCTTCACCACGACCGAGCTTGCCGATCTCGAAACCCGCATCGCCAATGCCGCCGGCCAGGCGCTGTCGATCGAACTCGAGGCCTTCGAGCGGATGACGGCGGAGGTGGTCGCCGCCGCCGAGCCGATCAAGGCGGCGGCGCGGGCGCTCGCCGTGATCGACGTTGCCGCCGGGCTGGCCGCCCTTGCCGAGGAGCAGGGCTATTGCCGGCCGCTGGTCGATGACAGCCGAATGTTCTCGATCGTCGCCGGTCGCCATCCGGTGGTCGAACAGGCGCTGCGCCGCCAGTCGGCGAACCCCTTCATCGCCAATGACTGCAATCTCTCGCCGTCGGAGACGGGCTCGGACGGCGCGATCTGGCTGCTGACCGGCCCCAACATGGGCGGTAAATCGACCTTCCTGCGGCAGAACGCGCTGATCGCCATCCTGGCGCAGATGGGCTCCTTCGTGCCGGCGGGTGCTGCCCATATCGGCGTGGTCGATCGCCTGTTCTCCCGCGTTGGTGCTTCCGACGATCTGGCGCGCGGCCGCTCCACCTTCATGGTCGAGATGGTCGAGACGGCGGCGATCCTCAACCAGGCGACCGAGCGCTCGCTCGTCATCCTCGACGAAATCGGCCGTGGCACGGCGACTTTCGACGGCCTGTCGATCGCCTGGGCGGCGGTCGAGCATTTGCATGAGGTCAATCGCTGCCGCTCGCTGTTTGCCACCCATTTCCATGAACTGACGGTGCTGTCGGAAAAGCTCGAGCGCCTTTCCAACGTCACCATGCGGGTGAAGGAATGGGACAATGACGTGATCTTCCTGCACGAAGTCGGCCCAGGCGCCGCCGACCGTTCCTATGGCATTCAGGTGGCGCGCCTTGCCGGTCTGCCGGCTTCCGTCGTCGCCCGGGCGCGTGATGTGCTGACCCGTCTGGAGGATGCCGATCGCAAGAATCCGGCAAGTTCGCTGATCGACGACCTGCCCTTGTTCCAGGTGGCGGTGCGCCGTGAGGAGGCGAAAAAGGCAGGGCCGTCCAAGGTCGAGGAAATGCTGAAAGGCCTTGATCTCGACGACATGACACCGCGCCAGGCGCTCGACGCGCTGTATGACCTGAGGAAACAACTTGGCAAGCCTTGAGGGCTAATATCCCTGTCCAAGGCGCCCGAAAGGCGTTATAGCGCCATCCGTCGCCGGCCTTCGGGCAGGCCGACAAGCCGAAGAAAGCATGCCGCAACAATGGCCATGACCGAACTCGAATACGGCGACCTGCTCGACGTCGCCGCCCTCAAGGCTGACTGCGAGGCCGTCGCGCTCGCGCATTCCGGCCACCTGCTCGACATCCGGGCCGGGCTCTTGCCGATCCTCAAGAAGGTCAGCGCCGACGGCCGGGAACTGGCCAAGGAAAAGCTGTTCCAGGATGGCAGCGGGATCAATTGCGCCCGGCGGATCTCCTGGATTCAGGACCAGCTGATTTCGGTGATCTTCGATCTCGTCGTGCGCCACGTCTATCGCGACAAGGCCGACATGGTCGCGGTCTCGGCGGTCGGCGGCTATGGCCGCGGCACACTGGCACCGGGTTCTGATATCGACCTCCTGTTCCTGACGCCTCCCAAGCTGACGGCGGACATGCACAAGGCGGTCGAGTTCATGCTCTACCTGTTGTGGGACATCGGCTTCAAGGTCGGCCATGCGACCCGCACCGTGGATGAGTGCATGCGCCTGTCGAAGGACGACATGACGATCCGCACGGCCATTCTGGAGACGCGTTTCGTCTGCGGCCAGGAGGCACTCGTCACCGAACTGCAGCGCCGCTTCGACCAGGAAGTGACCAACAACACCGCCCCGGAATTCATCGCCGCCAAGCTGGCCGAACGGGACGAACGTCATCGCAAGGCGGGGGACAGCCGCTATCTGGTCGAGCCCAATGTCAAGGAAGGCAAGGGCGGGCTGCGTGACCTGCAAACGCTGTTCTGGATCGCCAAATATCGCTACCACATCCGCGACGCCGGCGATCTCGTCCGGCTTGGTGTGCTGTCCCGCCAGGAATGGCGCCTGTTCGAGAAGGCCGACGACTTCCTCTGGGCGGTGCGTTGTCACATGCACTACCTGACCGGCAAGCCGGAGGAACGCCTCTATTTCGATATCCAGCCGGAGATCGCCCGCAATCTCGGCTACCAGCCACGCCCCGGTCTTTCCGCCGTCGAGCGCTTCATGAAGCACTATTTCCTCGTCGCCAAGGATGTCGGCGACCTGACGCGTATCTTCTGCGCGACACTCGAGGAGCAGCAGGCCAAGGCGGCGCCGGGCCTCTCCGGCGTGATCGGGCGTTTTGCCAATCGCGCCCGCAAACTCCCGGGCACGCCGGAATTCATCGAGGACCGCGGGCGGATCGCGCTTGCCGACCCGGATGTCTTCAAGCGCGATCCTGTGTCGATCATGCGGCTCTTTCACGTCGCCGACCTGAAAGGGTTGGAATTCCATCCCGACGCGCTAAGGGCCGTGACCCGCTCGCTGGCGCTGATCGACCACGACTTCCGCGAGAACGAGGAGGCGAACCGCCTCTTCCTTGCCATCCTCACGTCGCGCCGTGATCCGGGCTTCGTGCTGCGGCGGATGAACGAGGCCGGCGTGCTCGGCCGTTTCATCCCCGAATTCGGCAAGATCGTCTCGATGATGCAGTTCAACATGTATCACCACTACACCGTCGACGAGCACCTCATCCGCACCGTGGAAGTGCTGGCCGAGATCGACAAGGGCAAGGCCGAGGACATTCATCCGCTGTCGGCCAAGGTGCTGCCGAGCATCGAGGATCGCCAGGCCTTCTATGTGGCCGTCCTGCTGCATGATGTCGCCAAGGGGCGCCAGGAGGATCATTCGATCGCCGGCGCCAAGGTGGCACGCAAGCTCTGCCCGCGCTTCGGCCTCAATGCCAAGCAGACCGAGCTCGTCGCCTGGCTGATCGAGCAGCATCTCCTGATGTCCATGGTCGCCCAGACCCGCGACCTGCACGACCGCAAGACGATCACGGACTTCGCCGAGAAGGTCCAGTCGCTCGATCGGTTGAAGATGCTGCTGGTCCTGACCGTCTGCGACATCCGCGCGGTCGGACCGGGCGTCTGGAACGGCTGGAAGGGCCAGTTGCTGCGCACGCTTTACTACGAGACGGAATTGCTCCTGTCCGGCGGCTTCTCCGAAGTGTCGCGCAAGGAGCGGGCCAAGCACGCGGCCGAAATGCTGACGCAGGCGCTCGGCGACTGGAGCCAGAAGGACCAGAAGACCTATACCAAGCTGCACTACGAGCCCTATCTGCTCTCCGTGGAACTGGAAGACCAGGTGCGCCACGCCCATTTCATCCGTGAAGCGGACAAGGCCGGCAAGGCGCTGGCGACCATGGTTCGCACCCACTCCTTCCATGCGATCACCGAGATCACGGTGCTCTCGCCGGACCATCCGCGCCTGTTGTCGATCATCGCCGGCGCCTGTGCCGCAGCCGGTGCCAACATCGCCGATGCACAGATCTTCACCACCTCCGACGGCCGGGCGCTCGACACCATTCTGGTCAACCGCGAGTTCCCCATCGACGAGGACGAGATGCGGCGTGCCGCAACCATCGGCAAGATGATCGAAGACGTGTTGTCGGGCCGCAAGCGCCTGCCGGAAGTGATTGCCACCCGCAGCAAGGGCAAGAAGAAGAACAAGACCTTCCCGGTCCAGCCGCATGTGACGATCTCGAACACGCTGTCGAACAAGTTCACCGTCGTCGAAGTCGAATGCCTCGACCGCATCGGCCTGCTTGCGGAAATCACCGCGGTCCTCTCCGACCTGTCGCTCGACATCCACTCGGCCCGCATCACCACCTTCGGCGAAAAGGTCATCGACACCTTCTACGTCACCGACCTGGTCGGCCAGAAGGTGACCAACGAGAACCGCCAGGCGAGCATCGTCACCCAGCTGAAGGCTGTCATGGCCGAGCAGGGCGACGAACTGCGTGACCGGATGCCGTCCGGCATCATCGCCCAGGCCGTCCAGCGCGCCGTGCCGGTCCAGAAGAAGGCCAAGGTCTGACCATGGGGCTGGTGAAGAAGTTCATGACCGTCGGCGGTGCGACGCTCGGCAGCCGCGTCTTCGGCTTTGCCCGCGAAACACTGATGGCGGCAGCACTCGGCACCGGGCCCATGGCCGACGTCTTCTATGCCGCCTTCCGCTTTCCCAACCTCTTTCGCCGGCTTTTTGCCGAAGGCGCTTTCAACGCCGCCTTTGTGCCGCTGTTTGCCAAGGAGATCGAGGCCAACGGCGTTGACGGTGCCAAGCGCTTCTCCGAGGAAGTCTTCGGCGTCCTCTTCACCGTGCTTTTGCTCATCACCATCGTCATGGAGCTATCCATGCCGCTGCTGGTGCAATGGGTGATCGCGCCCGGCTTTTCCGATGATCCGGTCAAATATTCCCTGACGGTGCGCCTTGCGGCGGTCATGTTCCCTTATCTGATGTGCATGTCGCTGACCGCCATGCTGTCCGGCATGTTGAATTCGCTGCATCACTTCTTCGCAGCCGCCATCGCTCCGGTCTTTCTCAACATTCTGATGATCGGCGCCCTTCTCTGGGCGCTCTATACAGGTGCCGATCCGGCGATGACCGCCTGGTATCTCTCCTGGTCGGTTCTCGCCGCTGGCGTGTTGCAGATGGCGGTCGTCTATGCCGGCGTGCGCCATGCCGGCATCAGTCTTTCCTTCAAGTTCCCGCGCTTCACGCCGAACGTGAAACGCCTGCTGGTGCTGGCCGTTCCAGCGGCGGTGACGGGCGGCATCACCCAGATCAACCAGCTGATCGGCCAGGCGATCGCCTCGGGCAAGGAAGGGGCGATCGCCGCCCTGCAATATGCCGACCGCATCTACCAGTTGCCGCTCGGCGTCGTCGGCGTGGCGGTCGGCGTGGTGCTCCTGCCCGAGCTCGCACGCGCGCTGAAGGCCGGTCACATGAAGGAAGCCGGCAACATCCAGAACCGCTCGATGGAATTCGTTCTGTTCCTGACCCTGCCGGCCGCAGCCGCGCTCTGGGTCCTGTCGGACGAGATCATCCGCGTGCTCTACGAGCGTGGCGCCTTCACGCAGGAGAACACCACGGTCGTCGCCGCGATCCTGGCCATCTACGGCATCGGCCTCCCGGGCTTCGTGATGATCAAGGCGCTGCAGCCGGGCTTCTACGCCCGCGAGGATACCCGCACGCCGATGCGGTTCACCGGGATTTCCGTGGTGATCAACTCCGCCCTGGCGATCTCGCTGTTCCCAATCCTCGCCGAACGCGGCATCGCCATTGCCGAAGCGGCTGCCGGCTGGATCAATACCGTGCTGCTTTTCATAACGCTGCATCGCCGCGGTCACCTGACCTGGGAATGGGCCCTGTTCACCCGCACCCTGCGCCTGATGATCGCGGCCGCGATCATGTCGGTCATGCTGGTCTATCTGTCGGACTATTGGTCCGCTTGGCTGGCGCCGGATGCTTCGCTGCTCCATCAGCTGACAGCGCTTGGCGGCCTGGTGGCCATCGCCATGGTCGTCTACTTCAGCATCGCCTTTGCCATTGGCGGGGCAGACATCGGCATGCTGCGGCGAAACCTGAGACGCAAGCCCAAGGCCTAGCGGCGACCGCAATGACGCCAGGTGCGTTTCGGGCCGATGTCGACATGGACGAGACCATTGCAGTACCGGCCGATGCCGCCGATCCCCGGAGCGCTGGCGGCCGCTGCCAGCACGCGTTTTTCCGACACGCCCGGCACGCGAATATCCGCCGCATAGCAGTGACTGTGCTGCGAACCGCCGGAATGTGGGCGATGACCCGACGTGATGACCGGCTTGCGGCCGGTCTTCTGCGCAATATGCGCAAGGACCCGCCTGAGCTCCTTCGGAAAGCAATTGGCCCGCACACTGACCCGCTGCAGCGTATAGGCGGCGGTGTAATCGTGCTTCAGCTTGATGACACGCCGCTCCTCCTTGTTTCCGGCGAGCGCCGCGGTGTTCAGGCTGAGCGTCAAGAGGCAGGCAAGCGCGACGCGATAAGAAATGCGCATGATATCCCCCATGGAAGGACCTTTCCTCATGAAAGGTCATCTAGGATGTGGGGAGGCATTTCATTCCTAAAAGTGACGTCAATAAGGAGGAAAATGCTCCAATTTAGGAATCTTGCTGCCGCAATGCTTAATCTGCGTTAACCTGGGTGGCGGATGCGCTGCGTTCCTGGCGCGGTTCTCAGGAAAATTCCGGGTTGAGTTCCGACCGTGCTCCAAGCTCCAGAGGCCGCAAAACTGGCCCTTGATTGTCGACCTTTCGGGGTGCATAAGCCGCTGGCTAATTTCGATCGACAGATCGGGCCCTCCACCAGCCTGTTGAGGACAATCATGGGTGAGTTCAAGCCGCTGGTCTTTTCCGGCGTTCAGCCGACCGGCAATCTCCATCTTGGCAATTATCTCGGTGCGATCCGCAAGTTCGTCGCGCTCCAGGAACATCACGACTGCATCTATTGCGTCGTCGACCTGCATGCGCTGACGGCCCAGCTCGTTCATGACGACATGCCGGGACAGATTCGCTCGATCACCGCGGCGTTTCTGGCAAGCGGCATCGATCCGAAGAACCATATCGTCTTCAACCAGTCGGCCGTGCCGCAGCATGCGGAGCTGGCCTGGATCTTCAACTGCGTTGCCCGCATCGGCTGGATGAACCGCATGACGCAGTTCAAGGACAAGGCCGGCAAGGACCGCGAGCAGGCCTCGCTCGGTCTCTACGCCTATCCGAGCCTGATGGCGGCCGACATTCTCGTCTACCGCGCCACCCATGTACCGGTCGGCGAGGACCAGAAGCAGCACCTGGAGCTGACCCGCGACATCGCAATGAAGTTCAATCTCGACTTCGTGGACCATATCCGCCGCACCGGCTACGGCATCGACATCACGGTCGGCGAAGAGCCGGTTCATGCCTATTTTCCGATGGTCGAGCCGCTGATCGAAGGCCCCGCGCCGCGCGTGATGAGCCTCAAGGACGGCACCAAGAAGATGTCGAAGTCGGATCCGTCCGACCTGTCGCGCATCAACCTGATGGACGACGCTGAAACGATCTCGAAGAAGATCCGCAAGGCCAAGACCGACCCGGACGCGCTTCCGAGCGAGACCGATGGACTGAAAGGCCGCCCCGAAGCCGACAACCTGGTCGGCATCTTCGCCGCCCTTTCCGACCGCACCAAGGAAGACGTGCTGAACGAGTTCGGCGGCCAGCAGTTTTCAGTGTTCAAGCCGGCGCTCGTCGAGCTCGCCGTCGAAGTCCTGTCGCCGGTCAACGGCGAAATGCGCCGCCTGATGGGCGACACGGCCTATATCGACGGCGTCCTGCGCGACGGCGGCGAAAGGGCGCGGGCCCGCGCGGAAAAAACCATGAAGGAAGTCCGCGACATTATCGGCTTCGTGCAGTAAAGTCGCGGGCATCCTGCGCGGCCGGAAAAAGCAAGCCAGCCGCGAATATGGCTGAAGTTCAACCCATCCTGCGGCGGGGTACCCTATGGTTTCAACACGCCTGTCACGCCTCGAAGGTCACCGACGCAAGTTCATGGCGGTGATCGACAATACGCCGGAATGCTCGCGCGCGGTGCACTATGCCGGGCGACGTGCCAAGAACTCCAATGGCGGTCTGGTGCTGATGTATGTCATCCCGGAAGGCGATTTCCAGCAATGGCTGGGCGTGGAGGAGATCATGCGGGCCGAGGCTCGCGAAGAGGCGGAGGCCGTGATGGCCAAGGCGGCGCAGACCGTGCGCGAGACGATCGGCATCGAGCCGGAGATCGTCATCCGCGAGGGAAATTCCACCGCTGCTATCAACGGGCTGATCGAGGAAGACCGCGACATCGCCATTCTCGTTCTGGCGGCAGGGTCGACCAAGGAAGGCCCGGGTCCGCTGGTTTCGATGATCGCCGGACGAGGGGCCGCCTTCCCGATCCCCGTGACCGTCCTGCCGGATTCCCTCACCAACGAGGAAATCGACGCGCTCTGCTGATCGGCCGCGTGGCAAATGTCAGATCAGGCTTGAAGGCCGTTGCGTTCAGGACTATCTTTTTTGAAGCATTCTAAATTGGACGGCGGCCCTTGAAGCCGCTCGGAGGTTCCCATGTTCATACAGACCGAAGCCACGCCGAACCCGGCGACGCTCAAGTTTCTTCCCGGCAAGGTCGTGATGGAGTCCGGCACGGCCGAATTCCGCGACGCCGATAGTGCTGCCGTCTCGCCGCTGGCGGCTCGGATCTTCTCGATTCCCGGCGTGACCGGCGTCTTCTTCGGCTATGATTTCGTCACCGTGACCAAAGACGGTCCGGAATGGCAGCATCTGAAGCCGGCGATCCTCGGCACGATCATGGAGCATTTCATGAGCGGCGCGAAGGTCATGGGCTCGGCCGCGACCGCCAATGACGAGGACGGCGACGAAGAGTTCTTCGAAGCGGGCGACGAAACGATCGTCGCGACCATCAAGGAACTGCTCGAGACTCGCGTCCGCCCGGCCGTCGCGCAGGACGGCGGCGACATCACCTTCCGCGGTTTCAAGAACGGCAAGGTCTATCTCAACATGAAGGGCGCCTGCGCCGGTTGCCCGTCCTCGACCGCGACCTTGAAGCACGGCGTGCAGAACCTGCTGCGCCATTTCGTGCCCGAGGTGCAGGAAGTCGAAGCGGTCTGACCGCGGGTCGCGAGGAGCGGGGAATGATCGTACTGGCGATCGATACGGCCGGCGTCGATTGTTCCGCGGCGGTCTATGACGGCGACGCTCATCGTCTGCTGGGTGAAGCGACCGAAATGATCGGTCGGGGCCATGCGGAAAAACTGATGGCGACGATCGATGCGGCACTCGATGCCGCCAAGATCGATCTGTCGGCGGTTGAGCGCATCGCCGTGACCATTGGCCCCGGCTCGTTCACCGGCATCCGCGTCGGCGTCGCCGCCGCGCGTGGCCTGGCGCTCTCGCTCGGCATCGAGGCCGTCGGCATATCGACGCTTTCCATTCTGGCGCACATGGTGCCAAACCAAGGGATGCCCGTCCTGGCGGCGATGGATGCCAAGCGCGGTGAAATCTATCTGCGGCGCTTTTCGGCCACGCTGGAACCGCTGGGCGCGGCAGAAATGACGTCCCTGGACGAGTTCCGCGCGCTTGCCTCTTCCGGGGAATGGCAGATCACGGGTTCCGCCGGGCCTCTTCTGTCTGACGCTGACGCAGTGACGGAGACCGACCGGTTCTCGATTTCGGTTGCCGCCATTCTCGGCGCCGAGGCGAAAGCTGCGGGCAAGCCGACGCCGCTATACTTGCGCGGACCCGATGCCAAGCCGCAGACGGGTTTTGCCGTATCCCGAGCGTGAAGACCGATGCTGGACACCTATCTCAATCGCAAACCCGAATTCGAAATCGTGCCGATGGCGGCCGAGCATTGCGCTGCGGTCGCGGAATTGCACGCTCAGCGCTTTTCCAAGGCATGGAACGACGGCGAGTTCCTCAGCCTTCTGCTCCAGCCCAATTCCTTCGGTTTCGTCGTCTGGCAGACCAATACCCTGATCTTCAAGGCCCCGTTGGCGGGTTTCGTGCTGGCCCGGGAGACGGCGGGCGAGGCGGAAATCCTGACGATTGCCGTCGGCGAAAAGTGCGCTCGCTTTGGCCTTGGATGGCGGCTGATGCAGGCGGCGATGCGTGAGGCAGGCAGCCGTGGCGGCGAAGCCATGTTCCTGGAGGTCGACGACGGCAACCAGGCCGCCCTTGGCCTCTATCGCAAGCTCGGCTTCCAGAAGGCCGGCGAGCGGCCCGCCTATTACACCGACGCAAGTGGACGGCGATCCTCCGCGCTTGTCATGCGACGCGATCTTCGATAGTTGCCTCTGTCATAAGAGTGGCACGCGCGGGAACATTCTGGTCATGAGCGAAGCACCCAAATCGCTGGAGGAACTGTGCGTCGAGCGCGGCATGCGCATGACGGAACAGCGTCGCATCATCGCGCGGATTCTCGAGGAATCCGCCGACCATCCCGATGTCGAGGAACTCTATCGCCGCTCAGTCAAGATCGACGCGAAGATCTCGATCAGTACAGTCTATCGCACCGTCAAGCTTTTCGAGGATGCCGGAATCATCGAGCGCCACGATTTCCGCGATGGCCGCTCGCGCTACGAAACCGTGCCGGAAGAACATCACGACCACCTGATCGACCTGAAGACCGGTGTTGTCATCGAATTCCATTCGCCGGAGATCGAGGCGCTGCAGGAGCGCATCGCCCGCGAGCACGGTTTTCGTCTCGTTGACCACAGGCTCGAACTCTACGGTGTGCCGCTTGCCAAGGACGAAGGCTGAACCATGCGTCCGTCAACTGGGGTGATTGCGTGATCAACTGGTTGAGGGTCGCGCTTGTCCTGCTCGTGATCGCGATCATGACTCTGCTGCTCGCGCCGATCCAGCTTCTGGCTCTCCGTTTCGACTGGAAACTGCGCCGCCGGCTTCCCCGTCTCTGGCATGGACTGGCGTGTCGACTGATCGGCATCCGCATCCGCTCCCACGGCAGGCTGGAGCGCCATCGTCCGCTGATGATTGCCGCCAACCACGCCTCGTGGAAGGACATCCTTGTGCTCGGCGCACTTGCCGACGTCGTCTTCATCGCCAAGACCGAGGTTTCCGGCTGGCCGATCTTCGGCCTCCTCGCCAGGATGCAGAAGAGCATTTTCGTCGTGCGTGAGGAAAAGCGCCGCACCGGCGACCAGGTGAGCGAGATTGCCGAGCGCATGGCCGACGGCGAGATCGTCGTCCTGTTCCCGGAGGGGACGACCTCCGACGGAAACCGCGTTCTCGATGTGAAGACCTCCCTGTTCGGTGCCGCCGCCGCCGCTCTGCCGCTCGCCCCCGAAGGTGTCGTCTATGTCCAGCCCGTGGCGATCGCCTATACGCGGGTGCATGGCATGCCGATGGGACGCTACCACCGGCCGCTGGCCGGCTGGCCGGGCGATGTCGGCATGGTGCCGCATCTCCTCGGCGTGCTGAAGGCGGGCGCGATCGATGTTGACGTCAGCTTCGGCGAAGTCGTCGAGTATCGCCAGGGCGGAAATCGCAAGCAGGTTGCGGCGCTGGTGGAAAAGCGAATCCGCAGCATGTTGCTCGACCATCTGCGCGGCCGGCTGTGGCGCTAGGGGCCGCCTGGCATTTTTCGGTTTAATCCGCCGGCAAAAACCACTAAATAGCCCGCATGACACAGGACACCGCACTTCTTGCCGCCACGGATCAGCCGCAAGGCGCCACCGCCCTTGCCGAGCGCAAGGTCTTCATCAAGACCTATGGCTGCCAGATGAACGTCTATGATTCCGGCCGCATGTCCGATGCGCTGGCCGCCGAGGGCTATGTCGCCACGGAGACCATGGACGATGCCGATCTGGTTCTCCTGAACACCTGCCATATCCGCGAAAAGGCCGCCGAAAAGGTCTATTCGGCGCTCGGCCGGCTGCGCGAGACGAAGAAGGCCCGCGCCGCCGAGGGCCGCGAGTTCATGATCGGCGTCGCCGGCTGCGTCGCCCAGGCGGAGGGCGACGAGATCGCCCGCCGGGAACCCGCCGTCGACGTGGTAATCGGTCCGCAGACCTACCATCGCCTGCCCCAGGCGCTTAAGCGCGCGCGATCCGGCGAGCGGGTGGTCGACACCGAATACGCGCTCGAAGACAAGTTCGAGCATCTGCCGGACCCGACCAGGGTGAAGGGCAGGGCGCGCAGCGTGACCGCTTTCCTCACCGTGCAGGAGGGCTGCGACAAGTTCTGCACCTTCTGCGTGGTGCCCTATACGCGCGGTTCGGAGGTTTCCCGCCCGATCGCACAGATCGTCTCGGAAGCCGAAAAACTGGTCGCCGCCGGCGTTCGCGAACTGACCCTGCTTGGCCAGAACGTCAATGCCTGGCATGGCACGGATGCAGCCGGCCGGGCGATCGGGCTTGGCGACCTGCTATACCGGCTGGCGGAGATACCGGGGCTGGCCCGTCTGCGCTACACCACAAGCCATCCGCGCGACATGGATGACCGGCTGATCGAGGCGCATCGCGATCTCAGAATGCTGATGCCCTATCTGCACCTGCCGGTGCAGGCCGGCTCCGATCGTATCCTCAAGGCGATGAACCGCCGCCACAATGCCGCGGACTACATCGCTCTGGTCGAGCGTATCCGCGCGGCCCGTCCGGACATTGCCTTGTCCGGCGATTTCATCGTCGGTTTCCCCGGCGAGACGGAGGCGGATTTTCAGGCGACGATGGATCTGGTCGAAACCATTGGCTACGCCCAGGCCTATTCGTTCAAATATTCGACGCGTCCCGGAACGCCGGGTGCCGATCTGCCGGACCACGTGGCCGAGGATGTGAAGACCGAACGCCTCGCCAGGCTGCAGGAATTGTTGCTGAAACAGCAGCAGGATTTCTCCCGCTCCTTGATTGGCCGCGAAATCGACTTACTTCTGGAAAAGCCCGGTCGCATGCCCGGTCAGTTGATCGGTCGGTCTCCCTGGCTGCAATCTGTGAATGTTGATGCAAACACGTCGAAAATCGGTGACATTATCAATGTACGAATCACCGCAGCCGGCCCGAACAGCTTGTTTGCCGAGGTGGCAGAGGGTTAGAGTGAGGGCCAGAACCTGATCGCACAGGAGCCTGATCGCTTGAACCCACAAGAAGTGATTACTTCATCTTCACGCAACCTCCATGCCGCCGTGACCGACGCCAATCACTTCATCTTGACGTTCGAGAACAATAGGTTCGCCAGTGAGCTCTTCGGTCAGTTCGACCAGAACCTCAAGCTGCTGGAGGATCGACTGCAGATCCAGGCGCGGGCGCGGGGCAATTCCGTATCGATTTCCGGTGAACTGCTTGCGACCAACCAGGCGCGCCGCGCGCTGGATTTCCTCTATGCCCGGCTGCAAAGCGGCGGCTCGGTGGAAGCCTCCGACGTCGAGGGGGCGATCCGCATGGCGGTAGCCGCCGACGATCAGTTGACGCTGCCGACGATGGAGCGCAAGGCCAAGCTGTCCATGGCGCAGATCGCCACGCGCAAGAAGACGGTCTCCGCTCGCACGCCGACGCAGGACGTCTATATGCGGGCGCTCGAGCGCTCGGAACTGGTCTTCGGCGTCGGTCCCGCCGGGACGGGCAAGACCTATCTGGCGGTCGCCCATGCGGCACAATTGCTGGAACGCGGCGCGGTCGACCGCATCATCCTGTCGCGTCCGGCCGTCGAAGCCGGCGAACGCCTCGGCTTCCTGCCCGGCGACATGAAGGAGAAGGTCGACCCCTATCTGCGGCCGCTCTATGACGCGCTCTACGACATGATGCCCGGCGACAAGGTCGAGCGGGCGATCACCGCCGGCGTCATCGAGATCGCGCCGCTCGCCTTCATGCGTGGCCGCACGCTGGCCAATGCCGCGGTCATTCTCGACGAGGCCCAGAACACCACGTCGATGCAGATGAAGATGTTCCTCACGCGTCTCGGCGAGAATGCGCGGATGATCGTTACCGGCGATCCGAGCCAGGTCGACCTGCCGCGCGGGGTGAAGTCGGGCCTGGTCGAGGCGCTGCAGATCCTCAAGGGGGTGGAGGGAGTGTCCTTCGTGCGTTTCAAGGATGTCGATGTCGTGCGCCATCCGCTGGTCGGGCGCATCGTGCGGGCCTATGATGCGCAATATGCCGTCCAGGACGAAAGCGAGCAGACCGACCGCTAGGCCGGATACCGATGATGCCGAAACTCGACATACAGATCGCCATCGAAGCCGAGGGCTGGGCGCAGGAAGCGGAACTGGAAAGCCTGGCGGGCAAAGTGCTGGAGACGGCTGCGGAATATTTGCGCAGCGAGGAAAAACAGCTCTTTCCCGCCATGCCGATCGAGGTGTCGCTGGTTTTCTCCAACGACGAGCAGGTGCGGGCGGTCAATGCGGAATGGCGCGGGCAGGACAAGCCGACCAACGTGCTTTCCTTTCCCGCCTTTCCGCTCGTCCCCGGCGGAAAGCCCGGCCCGATGCTCGGCGACATCATCATCGCGCGCGAGACCGTTGAGCGCGAAGCGGTCGATCTCGAAAAGAGCTTCACCGACCATCTGACCCATCTGATGGTCCACGGTTTTCTGCATCTCTTCGGCTATGACCACATGGACGGCGAGGAAGCGGAAATAATGGAGAGCCTTGAGACTCGCATTTTGGCCTCACTTGGATTATCTGATCCCTATGCGGGCCAGGACCCGGTTTGACAGTTTGGAATAATGAGCGATTTTGCGACAAGACTGGCCTCCGAGGCCAATGAGGGATCCGACGGTTCCTCTTCCGACGAGGGCGGAAGTCCTTCCAGGCCGGAAACTTCCGGCCGAACCCACACTTCCTTCTGGGCTCGCGCCGCGCGAATCCTGCGGCCGCCGCAGACATCGAGCCTTCGCGAAGACCTGACCGACGCGCTGAAGGCCGACGCCGGAACGAGCGATGTCTTCACCCCTGAAGAACGGGCAATGCTCCACAATATCCTGCGTTTCCGCGAGGTGCGGGTCGAGGATGTGATGGTGCCGCGGGTCGACATCGAGGCGGTGGATCAAAATATCAGCATCGGCGAATTGATGGTCCTGTTCGAGGAATCCGGACGCTCGCGCATGCCGGTCTATTGCGAGACGCTCGACGATCCCCGCGGCATGGTGCATATCCGCGATCTTCTGTCCTACGTCACCAAGCAGGCCCGCAACAAGCGGCGCAACGGGTCACGCGCGGCGTCGTCCGCCGGCGACAAGTCGGTGGCGGACAAGGCCGACAAGTCCGACAAGGCGGATAAGGCCCCGCGCGCCGCCAAGACCGATTTCGATCTCGGTCGCGTCGATCTGTCGAAGACCGTGGCCGAATGCGGCATCGTCCGCTCGATCCTGTTCGTGCCGCCTTCGATGCTTGCTTCCGACCTGTTGAGCCGCATGCAGACGGCCCGCACCCAGATTGCCCTGGTGATCGACGAATATGGCGGCACCGACGGTCTGGTTTCGCATGAGGACATCGTCGAAATGGTCGTCGGCGATATTGACGACGAACATGACGACGAGGAGGCCATGTTCAGCCGGATGTCGGACGATGTTCTGGTGGCCGATGCCCGCGTCGAACTGGAGGAGATCGCCGAGGCGATCGGTCCCGATTTCGAGATTCGCGAGAAGCTCGACGACGTCGACACGCTGGGCGGTCTGATCTTCGCCGCGCTCGGACGTATTCCGGCTCGTGGCGAGGTGGTCCAGGCGCTGTCGGGCTTCGAGTTTCACATCCTCGATGCCGACCCTCGCCGCATCAAGCGCGTACGCATCGTTCGCAAGCGTCCGTCGGCGCGCCGGCGCCTGGCCAAGGGCGATGTCGAGGCGCCGCTCAAGGCCGCAAGAGCGCGGGCGGCGGTGCCGAATGCCGTGCCTCCCGCCGACTCGGCGCTTTCCACCGAGACCGACAAGACCGCCTGACCCTGTTTGGATCAGGCGATCCCTTCCCTATCCGCACGACAAGTCCGGTGTTTTTTGGAACACTGCGGGCAGATTGATTCGGGGCGACGGGAAAGGGACGGGATGGAACGGCTGGCCGGAAGGATCATGCTGCTCGCAGGAGCGAAACGCGCACTCCTTGCGTTTCTCGCCGGTGCGCTCGGGGCCTTGGCGCTGCCGCCCTTCGGCTTCTTCGCAGTCCTGTTCGTTTCCTTTCCGCTATTGGTGTGGCTGCTCGACGGTGTCTCGGGCAATCCTGATCGGGCCCATTCCTACGGCCTTCGATCCGCCTTCGTCATTGGTTGGCTATTCGGCTTCGGCTATTTCGTTGCCGGCCTGTGGTGGCTCGGCAATGCACTGCTGATCGAGGCGGAGGACTTCGCCTGGGCGCTTCCGCTGGCCGTCCTGGGCTTGCCGGCGGTGCTTGCCCTGTTCTACGGACTGGCGACCCTGTTCGTCCGGTTGCTATGGTCGGATGGGATCGGTCGGATCGCGGCACTGGCCGCCGGCTTCGGTCTGGCCGAATGGCTCCGCAGCTTTGTCGCCACCGGCTTCCCGTGGAATGCGATCGGTTACGGCGCGATGCCGATCCCGCTGATGATGCAATCGGCCGCCCCGCTCGGATTGTTCGGCGTGAGCACATTGGCGGTCCTTGTCTTCTCGGTTCCGGCACTGCTGGGGACCCGCAAGGGTCTGCTGCCGGGGCTCGCCCTGGCGGGGCTGCTGTTTGGCGCCCACCTCGGCTTTGGCGCCTACATGCTGGGACAGTCTCTGCCGAGCGGTGAGAAGACGCTGACGGTGCGGCTCGTCCAGCCGGTGATCGACCAGGCGCGCAAGCTCGAAAACGCCGACCGGATCGACATATTCAACCAGCACCTGGAATTGTCCGCCGAGCCGGTAGAGGAGGGAAAGCCGCAGCCCGATGTGATCGTCTGGCCGGAAACCTCCATTCCCTTCATCCTGACCGAGCATCCCGACGCCCTGGCGCGGATCGCCGATGTGCTGAAGGACGGGCAGGTGCTGGTGAGCGGCGCCGTGCGCGCCGAGGAGCAGGGGGCAGGGCAGGCGCCGCGCTATTATAATTCCGTCTACGTGATCGATGACAAGGGGCAGATCCTGTCGGCATCCGACAAGGTTCACCTGACGCCGTTCGGCGAATATGTTCCCTATGAGGATGTGCTGCGCCGGGTCGGCTTCGACAACCTCGTGAGCCTGCCCGGCGGATTCTCGGCGGCCTCGGATCGGTCGCTGCTCCCGCTTCCCTCCGGCGTCGGACTCTATCCGCTGATCTGCTACGAGATCATTTTTCCCGACGAGATCGACATTCCGGCGGGCGAGGCCGGAGCGATCCTCAATCTGACGAACGACGCCTGGTTCGGCGCGACCCCAGGCCCCTATCAGCACTTCCTCCAGGCCAGAATCCGCGCCGTCGAGGCCGGTCTGCCGCTCATTCGCAGTGCCAATAACGGCATTTCCGCCATCGTCGATGTCCGCGGGCGTATCATTTCTGGGGTGGCGCTGAACGCCAGAGGGGCGGCAGATGCAACCATCGGGTTAGTGCCTGTTTCAAAATGGAACAATGCCGACCGATCGATAAACTTCTGGTTGATTGTGCTTGCCATGGTATTGGCTGCGCTGATTTCACGCATGGGTTTTATTTTCCGGACGAATTGACCAAAAACCCCTAAAATTGCATAGTGGATTGAACCATAGGTCCGTACGTATGCTTAAAGTTCCTGAACGGCGTGTGCAACGCCACGTTATGGTCCGTCCGGAGCAGAGGGTTATGGTGCAATGCCAACACTTGTCAGGATCGCAACATGATTGAGAATAAGAAGAAGCCGAACCCGATCGACATCCATGTCGGCAGCCGGATTCGCCTTCGCCGTACCATGCTGGGTATGAGCCAGGAGAAGCTGGGCGAAAGCCTCGGCATCACCTTCCAGCAGATCCAGAAATACGAAAAAGGCACCAATCGCGTCGGCGCCAGCCGGCTGCAGAACATTTCCAGCATTCTGAATGTTCCGGTTTCCTTCTTCTTCGAAGACGCGCCGGGCGATCAGGCATCGGGTGCCTCCGGCATGGCCGAAGCATCGAGCTCCAACTACGTCGTCGACTTTCTCTCCTCGTCGGAGGGGCTGCAGCTCAACCGCGCTTTCGTCAAGATCACCGACCCGAAGGTGCGTCGCAAGCTGGTGGATCTGGTCAAGGCGCTGGCTGCGGAAGCCGATGCCGACTGATTTCTGCTGCGATCGATGGAAGAGAGCGGCTCCGGCCGCTTTTTTTCTGCCCAGTGGGCCGCGGAAATGTCGATATAAAGATATATTTATGTCGTTGTCTCCTTGTTTTTCGTGCGTGAACTGACTAACAAGGGCAAGGCCTGTTCTTTGAGGGGAATCCCGCATGCGCGCGAACTATCTTTTCACCAGTGAATCTGTGTCCGAAGGTCACCCGGACAAAGTCTGTGACCGCATCTCCGACGAAATCGTCGACCTGGTTTACCGGGAAGCCGCCAAGACTGGTGAAGACCCCTGGAACGTGCGAATCGCATGCGAGACCCTGGCAACGACCAACCGCGTCGTGATCGCCGGCGAGGTTCGCCTGCCCGACAGCCTGATGAAGCTCGACAAGAACGGCGAGAAGGTCATCAATCCCTCGAAATTCAAGTCGGCCGCCCGCAAGGCGATCCGCGACATCGGCTATGAGCAGGACGGCTTCCACTGGAAGACGGCGCGCATCGACGTGCTGCTGCATTCGCAGTCCGCCCACATCGCCCAGGGCGTCGACAAGGCCGCCGACCATGACAACAGCGAAGGCGCCGGCGACCAGGGCATCATGTTCGGCTATGCCTGCCGCGAAACGCCGGACCTCATGCCGGCGCCGATCTACTACGCCCACCGCATTCTCCAGCTGCTCGCCGCCGCCCGCAAGAAGGGCGAGGGCGAGGCTGCCAAGCTCGGGCCCGACGCCAAGAGCCAGGTGACCGTGCGCTATGTCGACGGCAAGCCCTTCGAAGCGGTGTCGATCGTCCTGTCCACCCAGCATCTCGATGACAGCTGGGATTCGAACAAGGTCCGCTCGGTCGTCGAACCCTATATTCGCGAAGCGCTCGGCGACCTGAAGATCGCCGATGACTGCAAGTGGTATGTCAACCCGACCGGCAAGTTCGTCATCGGCGGCCCGGACGGCGACGCCGGCCTGACCGGCCGCAAGATCATCGTCGACACCTATGGGGGTGCTGCCCCCCATGGCGGCGGCGCCTTCTCCGGCAAGGACACCACCAAGGTCGACCGTTCGGCGGCCTACGCGGCGCGTTACCTCGCCAAGAACGTCGTGGCCGCCGGTCTTGCCGACCGCTGCACCATCCAGATCTCCTACGCGATCGGCATCGCCCAGCCGCTGTCGATCTATGTCGACCTGCATGGAACCGGCAAGGTCACCGAGGACGAGGTCGAGGCCGCGATCCGCAAGGTCATGGATCTCTCCCCGTCTGGCATCCGTCGCCATCTTGACCTGAACAAGCCGATCTATGCTAAGACGTCGGCTTACGGTCATTTCGGCCGCAAGGCAGGCCGTGACGGCTCCTTCTCCTGGGAGAAGCTCGATCTGGTCAAGCCGCTCAAGGATGCTCTCAAGGCTTGAACGAATGACGGAAGCGGAACGCAGGACACGGTCGACCGAAGCCTTCTTCGGTCGGCGAAAGGGAAAGCCCTTGCGCGACCAGCAGGTCGAGCGAATGGAAACCCTCCTGCCGGCGTTGAAGATCGACCTGGCTTCTCCAGCCCCGGTCGACATCAAGTCGCTCTTTCCGCTTGCGGTGGATAAGGTCCGCCTCGAAATCGGCTTTGGCGGCGGCGAGCATCTCGTTCATCGCGCCCGCACCAATCCCGAGACCGGATTCATCGGCGTCGAGCCCTTCGTCAACTCCATGGCCAAGCTTCTGGCCGTGGTCGAGGCCGAGGGATTGAAGAATATCCGCGTTCATGACGATGACGCCACGCAGCTGCTGGACTGGCTGCCGGACGGCTCGATCGACCAGATCGACCTCCTCTATCCGGACCCCTGGCCCAAGAAGAAGCATTGGAAACGGCGCTTCGTCTCGCAGGTCAATCTCCAGCGTTTCCATCGCGTGTTGAAGCCCGGCGGCCTGTTCTGCTTCGCCTCGGACATCGATACCTATCTGAACTGGACCCTGCAGCATTGCAGCCGACATGGCGGCTTCCAATGGACCGCGCGCAATGCGGCGGACTGGCGGACCCCGTTCTCCGGTTGGCCGGGCACGCGCTACGAAGCCAAGGCGAAGCGCGAAGGCCGCGCCTCTGCATATCTCACATTCGTTAGGTCGTGACGTCGAAGGTCAGTGCAGGCTGACCGTCTTCAATTCGTCCTCGGCTGCCTTGTAGAAGGTGCTGGAGCGATTGTCGGTCAGGAGGATCGGCGTACCGTCGGCGCCGAACAGGGCCCAGAGATCGAGGCTGGGATCGATATCCGGCGCTTCCGGAAAGCAGCGGGACACTTCCTCGGAACGCATCTTGCGGATGTATCCCACTTCGCCGGCACCGAGATGGGCCAGTTCCGACTGGGTAAGACGCGCGTTTACTTCTCTCATCAACATTCCGGTCCTCCGCCACTTCAGGGAGCTACGGCACGATCATGCCGTTAACCGTACTGTGCAGCGGAAATGTTAATTTTTCGCACCATTTTCGCCTCACGCGGGCGGAACGGGGCGATCGGGAGAGAGCCATTGCGCAAGGTGGCGCCAAACCGTTCGTGTTCCTTTTTCGGAGGATGATGCGCTTTGGCGGCGTCGATCAAGGTGAGGCGGCCGGGAGTAGCGGACACACCGTGCCGATACTTGACAAAAGCCTTGACCGGGCTCATCAGGCGACCCTTTTAACAGGATGGCGGGCATGACCGAGCGCAGGAAGATCATCATCGACACCGACCCGGGGCAGGATGACGCGGCAGCCCTGATGCTGGCCTTTGCCAGCGGGGAAGAGCTCGAGATCCTCGGGGTCACCACCGTCGCCGGCAACGTGCCCCTGGGACTGACGAGCCGGAATGCGCGGATCGTCTGCGAATTGTGCGGGCGCACCGACATCCCGGTCTATGAAGGCGCCGACAGGCCGATCGAACGCCCGCTGGTCACCGCCGAGCACGTTCACGGCAAGACGGGTCTTGATGGCGCGGTGCTCGACGAACCGACGATGCAGGTCATGCCGCAGCACGCCGTCGATTTCATCGTCGAGACGCTGCGCCGGGAGCCGGAGGGCAGCGTGACGCTGTGCACGCTCGGCCCGCTGACCAATCTCGCCATGGCGATCCGCAAGGCGCCGGACATCGCCCCGCGCATCCGCGAACTGGTGCTGATGGGAGGCGGCTTCTTCGAAGGCGGCAACATCACGCCCGCGGCCGAGTTCAATATCTATGTCGATCCTCAGGCGGCCGACATCGTCTTCAGGGCGGGAATCCCGCTCGTCATGATGCCGCTCGACGTGACCCACCAGTTGATGACCACCAAGGCCCGCGTGGCCCGGCTTGCCGCGCTCGGCACCCGCCCGGCCAAGGTCATGGTCGACTGGCTGGAGTTCTTCGAGCGCTTCGACGAGGAAAAATACGGCTCCGATGGCGGCCCGCTGCACGATCCGACCGTGATCGCCTATCTTCTCAGGCCCGAACTCTTTTCCGGCCGGCATTGCAATGTCGAGATCGAGACCACTTCGGAGCTGACGGTCGGCATGACGGTGGTCGACTGGTGGCGGGTATCGAACCGCACGCCGAATGCGCGCGTCATGCGCCATGTCGATGCCGACGGCTTCTTCGACCTGCTGATCGAGCGCTTCGCCCGCCTCTGATCCGGGATGGTGAAAAGGGGCGGCCGAAGCCGGCATCCCTAGAGATGTGGCTCGACCTCGCCGGCGGTGGGGATGGATGGCTGGGCGCCATGCTTGAGGCAGGCAAGCGACCCGGCGACGGCCGCCCGGCGAAGCGCGGCTTCGAAATCCAGTCCCTGATCCAGGCTCGCGGCCAGGTAGCCGCAGAAGGTGTCGCCCGCGCCGACCGTGTCGACCGGTTCGATCGCCAGGCCTTGGGCCCGATGGAGCTTGGAATCCCGTGCGGCGATCACGCCCTCGGCGCCGAGCGTGACGATCAGCGTCTGGCCGGTCTCTCGATGAAGTTGCATCAGGGCGTCCTCGCGCTGCGGCGCGGTCATCACACCACGCCCCGCGAAAAGCTCGAATTCGGTTTCGTTGGCGATGACGATATCGGCCATCCGCCCGAGACGGACGGCATCCGCCGTCAGAGGGGCGATGTTGAGGATGCTCGAAACGCCGCGGCCCTTCGCCTCGACCAGAGCCCGCTCCACGGCTCCTGCCGGCACTTCCAACTGCAGCATGAGAAAATCGCCCGGCTGCATGACCGCGACAGCTGCCGAGGCTTCCTGCTCGCCGACCGTGCCGTTGGCGCCCGGCACCACCGTGATCATGTTCTCGCCGTCGCCGCCGACCAGGATAAGGGCGATTCCGGTCGGTCCGCCGACGCGCCGGACGGCGCCGAGATCCGTTCCCGCTTCCTCCAAGAGGGCGAGCGCCGGCGCGGCGAATTCGTCACCCCCCACGGCGCCGACCATGCGCACGGTAGAGCCGGCCCGGCGCGCGGCCAGGGCCTGATTGGCGCCCTTGCCCCCGGCGGCGGTTGAAAAGCCGCTGCCAGCCACCGTTTCGCCCGGTTTGGGGAGCCGGGGTGTCGTGGCGATGAGGTCCATGTTGATGGAGCCGAATACGGTGATCATGCGTGTTTCCGTCCTTGGTCTTGGTTGGACCGGGTCCTATTCGTCGTCGACGATCCTCAGCTTCAGCAGGCCGGTTCGGCTCTCCACCGATCTCTGGTCCTCGTCGGTCGATGCGGCCGAGCCCGCCTGGAATTCGAGGGCTTCGATCCTGGCGCCCCGTTTGGTCAGCTTGTCGGCGGAAGTGAGAATCATGTCCACATCTTTTTGCGCGGCGAGAAAATGCGCCTGCAGCTTTCTCGTACGCTCGTCCAAGCGGACCAGATCTTCCATCAGGTGGACGACCTCGCCCTGGATCAGGTGCGCCTGCTCGCGCATGCGCTGGTCCTTGAGGACGGCCTGGATCACCTGGATCGACAGCATCAGCAGCGAGGGCGAGACGATCACGACACGTAGGCGATGGGCTTTCTGGACGGCCGCCTCATAATGCTCGTGGATTTCGGCGAAGATCGATTCCGATGGAACGAACAGGAAGGCCATGTCCTGGGTTTCCCCGGCTATCAGGTACTTGGCCGAGATGTCACGGATATGCACCTCGATATCGCGGCGAAAGGCCTGGCCGGCGAGTTTCCTTTCCTCCGGCGTCTGCGCGTCGCGAATGGCGTTCCACGCCTCGAGCGGAAACTTCGCGTCGATCACCAGGGGTGGCGAGCCGTTCGGCATGCGGATCGTACAGTCGGGGCGCATGCCGTTCGAGAGCGTCGACTGGAAGGTGTAGGCGCCCATCGGCAGGCCGTCCGCGACGATCGTCTCCATGCGTGATTGGCCGAAGGCGCCGCGCGTCTGCTTGTTGGACAAGATCGCCTGCAGCCCGACCACGTCCTTGGCGAGCGACTGGATATTGTTCTGCGCCGCATCGATCACCGCCAGACGTTCCTGCAGGTGCCGCAGGTTCTCATGCGTCGATTTCGTCTGCTCGGTGATCGTCGTGCCGAGGCGTTGGGTCAGGCCGTCCAGCCGCTGGTTGATCGTCTGGTTGAGCTCCGTCTGACGCTTGCCGAACACGTCCGACATGGCGGCCAGTCGTCCCTGTATCTCCGCCTGGGCTCGGAGCAGTTCCGCAAGCCGCGCCTCGGCCACGGCTTCGCGTCGGGCCGCCTCCATCTCCATTGAGGCGCGAAGGCGACCGGAGCGGCGCAGGGACAGGAAAAGCAGGAAAAGGAAAACGAGCAGTATCGCGCCGACGATGCCGACAAGTGCGGAGGGAGAAAGACCAAATGTGTCGATGGCGAGCGCGGTGAGATCGGTGCTGTTCATGGCCGCGGAGACTAGCAGATTCTCTCGGGCGTGACAGATCAAATCAGGAACATTTACCGACGTGTCTCGCAGCGCGGACTGATGCACTGCGTCTCGCCGGCCGGGGCGGCCAAGGCCTCATTGGGGAAAGAACGAGGGCGCATGTGTCTCGCGAAGGGGCATAAATCGCAGATTAGTTAAATCAAATATTTACCGTTCTCGACAATTCATCAAAAGCTAAATAACGCATCGCAAAAACAACGTTCAACGGCCGATCCAGCGCCCGGGGCTAACATGACCAGACACGACGAAAATAACGGCCTCGGGGCCAGACTTCAGTTCCTCGGTCTCGATGAGACGGCAAGACAGAAGCTGAGGGCGCTTGCGCCGACCATCGGCAAGAACATCGGCTCGGCGCTCGACGTCTTCTACAAGAAGGTCAGGGGCACGCCCGAGACCGCCGCCTTCTTTCGCAATGAGGACCATCTTCAGGGGGCCAAGAAGCGGCAGGAGGGGCACTGGAACATCGTCACGGCGGGACAGTTCGATGAGCGTTATGTCGCCGGCGTGACCGCTGTCGGCCAGGCGCATGCCCGCATCGGCCTGGAGCCCCGCTGGTACATCGGCGGCTATGCGCTGTTGATCGAACAGCTCATCCATGCCGTGGTCCGGGAGCGCTGGCCATCCCGGTTCGCCCGCAAGGAAGGCAAGGTGCTGGGCGAAGAGATCGGCGTTCTGGCGAAGGCTGCTCTCCTCGACATGGATTACGCTATCACCGTCTATCTGGACATCCTGGCCGCCGAACGGCAGGCGGCGGAAGATGCGCGCGTCAAGGCCGAGCATCAGCAGGCGGTCGCGCTCGCCGCCCTCAGCGATGTGCTGAACCGGCTTTCTGCCGGCGATCTCGAGGCCAAGCTCTCGCCCGATCAGCCGGAAAACTTCGTCGGCATGGCCCATGATTACAATGCTTCGGTCGAGAAACTGCGCGACACGATCAGCACGGTGCGCGGCGCGGCCGAAGAGATCCTGCGTTCGACGACAGCCATTTCGGAGGCGTCCAATCACCTCGCCCAGCGGACGGAACAGCAGGCTGCCGGGCTTGAGGAGAGCACGGCCGCGCTGCACGAATTGACCCAGAACGTCACACTCGCCGCCGATGGAGCGCAAAAGGCGGCGAGCGTCGTGCGCATCACCCTCGACGAGGCCAGGGCATCGGGCGAAGTGGTGACCCGCGCGGTGAGCGCCATGGGGGCGATCGAAAAGTCGTCCGAGGAAATCTCCAAGATCATCGGCGTCATCGACGAGATTGCCTTCCAGACCAACCTACTCGCCCTCAATGCCGGGGTGGAGGCGGCCCGCGCGGGCGAGGCCGGCCGCGGCTTCGCGGTCGTGGCCCAGGAGGTTCGCGAACTGGCGCAACGCTGCGCCAATGCGGCGCGCGAGATCAAGGGCCTGATTTCCCAGAGTTCGGGACAGGTTCAGACCGGTGTCGGCCTGGTCAACAGTGCCGGCGAGGCGCTCGACCAGATCATCGGTCGCATCGGCGAAATCAACGGCATCGTCGCGGGCATCGCCGGTGCCGCGTCCGACCAATCGGGCGGCCTGCGGGAAGTGAACGCGGCGGTCGCCAGCATGGACACGATCACCCAGCAGAATGCCGCCATGGTCGAGGAGACCTCCGCCCAGACCTTGACGCTCCGCGACGAGGTGGAGCGCCTGGTTGCCGCGCTGCGTGGTTTCCGGACGCGCGACGCGGCGGCTGTCTCGACGGTCGCTCACGCACGTCGAGAACAAGACCACCCGGCGGCCTACCGTCGCGCCGGCTGATCGCTCTCTTAAAGCAACGCCGCCATGACCCAGGTCCGATCGTCCCGGGATGGGCCATGGCGAGGTGATTTCTCGCGCGATCTGTTCATGCTCCATTTAGGAATTTCACGAATTGTTGTCATGTATTCCTAAAATTTGGAGCGCGCACGAAAGCGCCCGAGAAAGCATGGCGATATCATGAGTGTAGAAGCAGACAAGAGTTTGGAGGAACGTCTGGCATTCCTCGAGATTGACCAGAAGACGTCCAAGATACTGAACTCTCTGCGACCGTCCCTCGGTGAACTTCTCGGCGGCGTGCTCGACAAGTTCTACGCCAAGGTCGGCGCCACGCCGCAACTCGCCCGCTTCTTCAGCAGCAAGGAGCATATGGCGGGAGCGAAGAATGCCCAGTTGGGTCATTGGGACAAGGTTTCCAAGGGAACCTTCGATCCCGACTACGTCAAGGGCGTGACGGCGATCGGCAGGACCCATGCGCGGATCGGCCTGGAGCCGCGTTGGTATATCGGCGGCTATTCCATGCTGATGACCGAACTGGTCGCAGGCGTGCTGGTCAAGCACTGGCCCTTCCCCTTCGGCAAGCATCATGCGGAGGCGCTGGCCGACAAGCTGGGTGCTCTCATCAAGGCGTCCATGCTCGACATGGACTACTCGATCTCGGTCTATCTCGACACGCTCGAGGAGCGGCGCAAGCAGCTCGAGGAGGATCGCAAGCAGTTCGAGGCCGACCAGCAGATCGCCATGGAACATCTGCGCCGCGGTCTCGAGGCGCTGGCCCGCGGCGACTTCGAGAGCAAGATGACCACGGATCTGCCGGACAATTTCAAGCGGATGGCCGTCGACTATAACGAGACCGTCGTTCGTCTGAGCGAGTCCTTCGCCTCGATCCGCCGCGCTTCGGAGGAAATCCTCGACGGCACCGAGACGATCGCCAAGGCCTCGGACGACATCGCCGTCAGCACCGCCAAGCAGGCAGCCGGCGTGCAGCAGAGTTCGTCCGCCCTTCAGCAGCTGTCGGTCAGCGTCGGCCAGACGGCGACCAATGCCGAACGCGCCTCGATGGCGGTGCAGGACACCCAGCAGCAGGCCCGCAGCTCCGGCGACGTCGTCGCCCAGGCGATTTCCGCCATGGCGGAGATCGAGAAATCATCGACCGAGATTTCCAAGATCATCGGCGTCATCGACGAAATCGCCTTCCAGACCAATCTGCTGGCGCTCAATGCCGGTGTCGAGGCAGCGCGCGCCGGTGAAGCCGGCAAGGGCTTTGCCGTCGTCGCCCAGGAGGTCCGCCAGCTCGCCCAGCGCAGCGCGGATGCCGCCAAGGAAATCAAGCGCCTGATCTCGCAGAGCAGCAACCAGGTCAACGAGGGCGTCGGCCTGGTCTCCAATACCGGTACGGCCCTTGCCGACATGATCAGCCGGATCGACACGATCCATGCCATCGTGTCCGAGATCGCCACCGCCGCCAAGGACCAGGCGACCGGCCTCAAGGAGGTCAACCAGGCGACCCAGAGCATGGACACCCTCACCCACCAGAATTCCGCCATGGTCGAACAGACCTCCGCCGAAACGCAGCGGCTGCGCAGCGAGGTTGCCGGACTTGTTCAATTGCTCGGCCAGTTGAGTACGCGCGGTCATGCTGACCGGGCAGGTGCGAGTGAACGCCGTCCGGCCTCGCAAAGATACGCCGCCTAGAGCTTTTCCTCTTCCATTCGCGACTTGCCGGAAACGCGGGCCTGGCCCGCGTTTTTCGATTCCATCGCCGGAAAAGATGCGATATGGGAGCCCCATGACCATCAAGCCGCTCATCATTCTTCCCGACCCCCTGCTGCGCCAGGTCTCAACGCCTTTTGAGCATGTCGATGCGGAGCTGCAGAAGCTCGCCGACGACATGCTCGAAACCATGTACGAAGCGCCGGGCATCGGGCTTGCCGCCATCCAGATCGGCGTGCCGCGCCGGCTGCTCGTGATCGACGTTTCCAAGGAGGGAGAGGACAAGTGTCCGCTGGTCTTCATCAATCCGGAGATCATCAAGTCGTCGGACGAGCGTTCCGTCTATGAGGAAGGATGCCTGTCCATCCCGGATTACTATGCCGAGGTGGAGCGTCCGGCGTCGGTGACGGTCAAGTCGCTCGATCGGGACGGCAAGGAACAGTTGACCGAGGCCGATGGACTGCTCGCCACCTGCCTGCAGCACGAGATCGACCATCTCAACGGCATCCTGTTCATCGACCATATCTCCCGCCTCAAGCGCGAGATGGTGATCAAGCGGTTCACCAAGGCGGCAAGGGCGAAGGCGCTCTGATCTCGTCGGGCGACTGGCGCCTGAACAGCAGGACGGCTCGCGAAAAAGGGAGGGCGAAAACCATCATGGCACTTCGCATCATCTTCATGGGCACGCCGGAGTTTTCCGTGGCCACGCTCGAAGCCCTGGTGGCCGCCGGCCACGAGATCGTCGCGGTCTATACCCAGCCGCCCCGTCCGGGTGGACGTCGCGGGCTGGACCTGCAGAAGTCCCCGGTTCATCTTTCCGCCGAGCGGCTCGGCCTGCCGGTTCTGCATCCTTTGAATTTTCGTGCCGAGGAAGACCGGGACCGTTTCCGTGCCTTTGGTGCCGATGTCGCGGCGGTCGTCGCCTATGGCTTGCTTTTGCCGGAAGCGATCCTGACCGGCACAAGGCTCGGTGCCTTCAATGGCCATGCCTCGCTCCTGCCGCGTTGGCGCGGAGCGGCTCCGATCCAGCGTGCCATCATGGCTGGCGATGCCGAGACCGGCATGATGGTGATGAAGATGGACAAGGGCCTCGATACCGGCCCCGTGGCGCTCACCCGCAAGGTTGCGGTCGGGCCGGACATGACTGCGGGCGAACTGCATGATCGCTTGAGCGCCGTCGGCGCCGAAGCCATGGTCGAAGCCATGGCTGCTCTCGAGGCGGGAACACTTGCGACGGTTCCCCAGCCCGATGAGGGCGTGGTCTACGCGGCCAAGATCGACAAGAGCGAAACGCGCATCGATTTTTCCCGCGATGGGGCTGAGGTGCACAATCACATTCGTGGCCTGTCGCCCTTTCCCGGCGCATGGTTCGAGCTCGCGGTGAACGGCAAGCCGGAGCGGGTCAAGGTTCTCGGTTCGACCCCGGCCGAAGGCGAGGGCGCCCCCGGCGCGGTCCTCGATCGATCGCTGACCATTGCCTGCGGGCAGGGCGCCGTCCGCCTAACCCGTTTGCAGAAGGCAGGCGGCAAGCCGCTGGATGCGGCCGATTTCCTGCGTGGTACGCCCGTTTCGCCCGGAACGGTCCTAAGCTGATGCCGCGTTTCCGCATGACCGTCGAATATGACGGTTCCCCCTATGTCGGCTGGCAACGCCAGGACAACGGCCATTCGGTGCAGAGCGCACTCGAAAATGCGGTCCTGTCGCTGACCGGGGAGACGGTGTCGATCCGCGGTGCCGGCCGCACCGATTCCGGCGTTCATGCCAAGGGTCAGGTCGTTCATGTCGACCTGACACGTGCCTGGGTGCCCTACAAGCTGCGCAATGCGCTGAACGCCTATCTGGCCTTGGGCGGCGAAAGGGTCGCCGTGCTGGACGTCTGCGCGGTCGATGACAGTTTCGACGCGCGTTTTTCCGCGATCCGCCGGCATTATCTCTATCGCATCATCACCCGGCCTTCGCGCCTCGCACTCGAGGCCGAGCGCGCCTGGTGGGTGTCGAAACCGCTCGACCATGAGGCCATGCACGCGGCCGCCCAGCGGCTCGTCGGCCACCATGACTTCACCACCTTCCGCTCGGCCCATTGTCAGGCCAACAGCCCGATGCGAACACTCGACCGGCTGGACGTGACAAGGACCGAGGACCTGATCGAGATCCGCGCCACGGCGCAGAGTTTTCTGCACAACCAGATTCGCTCGTTCGCCGGCACGCTGAAACTCGCCGGGGAAGGCAAGATGACGCCGGACGACGTCGAGGCCGCGCTCAAGGCGCGCGACCGCGCCGCCTGCGGCCCGGTCGCGCCGCCGGAAGGGCTCTTCTTCCTCCGCGTGGATTATCCGGGCGACGAGCTGGTCTGATGGTCCGTGGCGCGGCGCTTGTCATGCGTCGCGAAATGACATATCCATATTTCAAGAAGTTTCGAAATATGGAGAGCGCCGTGCCCGTCACCATCTATCACAACCCAGCCTGTGGAACCTCCCGCAACACGCTCGAAATGATCCGCCTGTCGGGCGAAGAGCCCGTGGTCATCGAATACCTGAAAACCCCGCCCAGCCGCGAGCGGTTGGTCGAGCTGATCGGCAAGATGGGCATTGCGCCGCGCGAACTGCTGCGCAAGAAGGGGACACCCTACGAGGAGCTCGGTCTCGATGACGCGGGCCTCTCCGACGAACAACTGATCGATGCGATGATGGCGCATCCGATTCTCATCAATCGCCCGATCGTCGAGACGGACAAGGGCACGCGCCTGTGCCGTCCTTCGGAGACGGTTCTGGCGCTCCTGGACAATCCCGTCGACACCTACACCAAGGAAGACGGCGAAGTCGTCAGGACCGGTGGTGCGGCCGAATGAACCTCGAGGATACCGATACGCCGAACATCGACGACAGCCAGTTTCGCCCGGTCGACGAGGCGCGCCTGTTCCAGCCGGAGCGCATGACCCATCCGCCGCGCATCCTGATGCTCTACGGCTCTTTGCGGGAGCGCTCCTATTCGCGGCTCCTGACCGAGGAGGCGGCCCGCATCCTGCGCCGCTATGGCGCGGAGGTCCGCATCTACGATCCGCACGGCCTGCCGCTTGCCGACGAAGTCGAGGCGTCGCATCCCAAGGTGCAGGAACTGCGTGAATTGTCTCTCTGGTCGGAGGGCCAGGTCTGGTGCTCGCCGGAGCGCCATGGCGCCATGTCGGGCGCGATGAAGACGCAGATCGACTGGCTGCCGCTGTCGATCGGGGCCGTGCGCCCGACACAGGGTCGCACTCTGGCACTCATGCAGGTCTGCGGCGGTTCGCAAAGCTTCAATTCGCTCAACCAGATGCGCGTGCTCGGCCGCTGGATGCGGATGTTCACCATCCCCAACCAGTCGTCCGTGCCGAAGGCCTTCAGCGAATTCGACGAAGCCGGGCGGATGAAGCCGTCCTCCTATTACGAGCGCGTCGTCGACGTGATGGAGGAACTGGTCAAGCTGACCTTGCTGTTGCGCGAGCGTTCCGACTATCTGGTGGAGCGCTATTCCGAGCGGGTCGAGACGGCGGCCGAACTGTCGAAGCGGGTCAACCAGCGATCGATCTGAGCCGTCAGCCGGGATAGACGTCGAGGAAGCGTTCCAGCGCTTCCGAAAGGATCATTCCCGGCACGAGCAGGACCATCGTGACAGTCGCGATGGTCAGCACGTGGTCGCCCAGCACCATGCGCAGAATGCGGAAAAGCGCCATGATCAGCGCGAAGGCCAGCACATAGGACAAAAGCACCGCAAGGCCGGTGAGGCCGGGCGTCAGCATCATGATCAGCAGCACGACGGTGTAGGCATAGGCGATCGGCAGGGTCAGCCAATTGGCAATGACGACGATGGAAAGGAAGCGGGCGCCGATCCCGACCATCCAGCAGACCAGCCCGACGAGCACCAGCGGCACGATCCAGTTGGCAATCTCGACCAGCCCGAGGCGGAAGAAGAAAAGCGGTCCGACGTCGGCGCCCTCCGGCATCGACTTCAGATAGAGGCCGCGCCACCACAGGAAGGTCAGCAGCGTCGTCGGCAGCGCGAAAAAGGCCGCCCAGAACGAACGCAAGGCGCCGCGATCGGAAAAATCCAGATAGGCAAGGCCCTTGGGATCCTGCCTGAACAGCAGCCAGAGGCCTGTGAGATAGAACTCGACCTCCTTAAGCGTTGGCATTCGCGAACCACTGTTCGATGAAGGTCTTGTAGATCCGGGTCAGCGTTTCCAGGTCTTCGACCGCCACCCGCTCATCGACCATGTGCATGGTCTGGCCGACCAGGCCAAACTCCACCACAGGGCAATAGTCCTTGATGAAGCGGGCGTCCGAGGTGCCACCGGTGGTTGAAAGCTGCGGCGTCGCGCCCGTCACTGTCTCGATCGCGCGCGACAGCGAGCCGATCAGCGCGTCGTCGCGGGTGAGGAAGACATGGCTCGGCCGTTCCGACCAGACAATGTCATAGGCGACCGGAGCGCGTCCGGGACGCAGATGGCTGTCGGCGGCCGCCTCGTCGAGCCGGCGCAGGATCTCCGTCTGCACGCTTTCCGCCGTCCACAGGTCGTTGAAGCGGATGTTGAACTTGAAGCTCGCGGCAGCCGGTATGACATTGGTTGCACTATTGCCGACATCGATCGAGGTGACCTCGAGATTGGACGGCTGGAAATTGTCGGTGCCGTGATCGAAGGGCGGGTGCATCAGCGCATCGGCCAAGCGCACCGCGCCGCGCACCGGATTGTCGGCGAGGTGAGGATAGGCCGCGTGACCCTGCACGCCGCGCACGGTGACGGTCGCTGAAATCGAGCCGCGCCGGCCGATCTTGATCATGTCGCCGAGTTGATCGGGATTGGTCGGCTCGCCGACTAGGCAAGCGTCCCAGCGCTCGCCCTTTTGCCTCGCCCATTCGAGCAGCTTGACCGTCCCGTTGACGGCCGGGCCTTCCTCGTCGCCGGTGATGAGCAGCGAGACCGAGCCCTTCGGCGGACCCTTTTCCTCGAGCAGGCGCGCCAGCGCGGTGACGAAGCAGGCGATGCCGCCCTTCATGTCGACGGCGCCGCGACCATAAAGCATGCCGTCGGCGATCTCTGCGGCAAAGGGCGGGTGGCTCCAGTCGGCCTCGCTGCCGACCGGCACGACATCGGTATGGCCGGCAAACATCAGATGCGGGCCCTGGCTGCCGAGCCGGGCATAGAGGTTCTCGATGTCGGGCGTGCCCGGTTCGCTCGCCGTCATGTGCGTAACCTCGAGGCCGAGCGGTTCGAGCAGGGCCTGCAGGGTGGTCAGCGCCCCGCCTTCCAAAGGTGTGACGGAAGGGCAGCGGATAAGTGCCTGGAGGACGTCGATGGGATTGGTGGCGTTCATGATCTCGGGCGCTTTTTTGGGAGGTCCGGCAGCGTCGGCCGGGACCGTTCGGGAGGATGAACGACGTTTAGCCGATCGGCCGGCAACTGTCACCAGCCGCAGGGGTCAGGTCTGCGGCCAGTCGGGTGCCGGCCCATAAGGATTGGGGCCCGGCCGCGATGGCCAGAGAAAGAGCACAAAAAGCATGACGAAGGACACGGCGGGAATGAACAGCACCAGGACCAGGAGGCCCGAAAGCCCCATGTCGTGCAGGCGCTTGATGCTGAGCATGATGGTCGAGGCGAACGAGGCGGCAAAACCGGCGAAGAACAGCAGGCTGAACACCCGGAACAACTCCTCGTCCTCTTGATGGAGGGCGAGTGAGGTGACGGTATAGCTGTTGATCATCAGCCAGAACAACCAGCCGAGGATGAACACCTGCCGTCCGGCGCGGCCGGTCGGGCTGAAGAGCAGCCAGCTGATGGTCGGCCGCCGGGCGGGCGCCTGCATCCTGATCAGTCCCGAAGCAGCTCGTTGATGCCGGTCTTCGAGCGGGTCTGCGCGTCGACGCGCTTGACGATCACCGCGCAGTAGAGGTTCGGAGCCGGTTGTCCGTTGGCCATGGTCTTGTCGGACGCCAGCGAGCCGGCGACCACGACGGAATAGGGTGGCACTTCGCCATAGGAAATTTCCCCGGTGGAGCGGTCGACGATCTTGGTCGACTTGCCGATGAACACGCCCATGCCCAGCACCGAACCCTCGCGGATGATGCAGCCTTCGACGACTTCGGAACGGGCGCCGATGAAGCAGTTGTCCTCGATGATGGTCGGGCCGGCCTGCATCGGTTCCAGCACGCCGCCGATGCCGACGCCGCCCGACAAATGCACATGGGCGCCGATCTGGGCGCAGGAGCCGACGGTCGCCCAGGTGTCGACCATGGTGCCTTCGCCGACATAGGCGCCGAGATTGACGAAGGACGGCATGAGGATGGCGTTCGGCGCGATATAGGCCGAGCGACGCACCACGGCATTGGGCACGGCGCGGAAGCCGGCGCGCTCGAATTCATTGGTGCTCCAGCCTTCGAACTTGGAGGGAACCTTGTCCCACCAGGTCGAGCCGCCCGGGCCGCCGCTGACCACTTCCATGCCGTTCAGGCGGAAGGACAGCAGTACGGCCTTTTTCAGCCACTGGTGAACCGTCCAGTTGCCGTCCTCGCCGCGTGTGGCGACGCGCGCATTGCCGCTGTCGAGCAGGTTGAGCGCGGTTTCGATGGCGTCGCGGATCTCGCCGCGGGTCGCGGTGGTGACCGTGTCGCGATTGTCGAAAGCCGCATCGATGACGTGTTCGAGGGCGCTGAGATCCGTGGCGTTCATCTGAATTCCTTAAACTTCGTTGTCTATCGTTGAACCGGACGATATCCGCATTCGCAATCGGGAACTGGTGACTGCTCTAGCGCATTCGACCGGGGTTGAAAACAGCCGCCGGCGCATTCGGCGTCTCCGATCGCGGCAAGAAAGGCATGACAGATGGCAAAGCCCACCAATGGACAAGAGAGACGCAAGGACGGGGTCTGGGATCCGCTGAAGGACAGCCGGACCGACCGCCGGCGCGCCGCCGAAGTGCCGCGCACGCCGCAGTCCGAATCGCCCTCCTATCGCCTCGCCTATGTCGACGACGATTTCATGATGCGGGAGGAGCTGCGTCCGGTGCGGCTGCAGCTCGAACTGCTGAAAGTGGAGATGATCCTTGCCGAGCGCGGCATCAAGTCGACGGTCGTCATGTTCGGCGGGGCACGCATCCCCGAGCCAGGCAAAGATGCCTGGGCGGCCCGCAACGAAACACAGCGCGCCAACCTGATGGCCGCATCCGTCTATTATGAAGAGGCGCGCAAGTTCGCTCGGCTGTGCGCCGAGCACGCAGCCATCCACGATCATCGGGAATATGTCGTGACGACCGGCGGTGGGCCGGGGGTGATGGAGGCCGGCAATCGCGGGGCTGCCGAAGTCGGCGCGCCGACCATCGGGCTCAACATCGTTCTGCCGCACGAGCAGGCGCCGAACCCCTATGTGACGCCGGAGCTCAGCTTCAATTTCCACTATTTCGCCATCCGCAAGATGCACTTCCTGATGCGCGCCAAG
Organism: Ciceribacter sp. T2.26MG-112.2; assembly: GCF_900492205.1. Classification (GTDB taxonomy): domain Bacteria; phylum Pseudomonadota; class Alphaproteobacteria; order Rhizobiales; family Rhizobiaceae; genus Allorhizobium; species Allorhizobium naphthalenivorans_A. The sequence goes on along the minus strand of NZ_UEYQ01000001.1, from coordinate 52,400 downwards.
GCAATCGCCATCTTCCCCGGCGGCTTCGGCACGCTGGACGAGTTCTTCGAGTCGGTGACCCTGATCCAGACCAAGCGCATGGCGGCGATCCCGCTCATCTTGTTTGGCGAGGCCTTCTGGCGGCGTATCGTCGATTTCGAGGCGCTGGCGGATTTCGGAACAATCGCCCCGGATGATCTGAAACTGCTGCATTTCGTCGAGACTGCCGATCAGGCCTGGCAGATCATCGCGGAGCACTACGAGCACTGAATGCGAATAGGCCCGCGACAGAAGTCGCGGGCCGATTGCAGTTCCTGGCCTTGGCGGGCCTTAACGGCCCCAGAAGCCACGCTTGGGCAGGTCGTCGGCCGTGATGAAGCCGTCCTTGTCGGTGTCCATCTGGGTGAACATCTTGTCGGCGACGGCGGTCGCTTCTTCCTTGCTGATCTGGCCGTTCTCGTCGGTGTCGGCCATGCGCATCATGCCGCCGGGACCGCGATGGCCCATGTGCTCGCCCATCGGGCCGCCACGGCCCATTCCGGGACCGCGTTCGCCGTCACGCATGCCGTGATGCTTGCCCTGGCGCGGACCGTCGTCATCGCCCCAGCCACGACCCCAGCCGTGATGCTGACCGCGTTCGCCGCGCGGTCCGCGATCGTCGTCGCGGCCCCAGCCGAACTGGTTGCCCGTTCCGTCACGCGGCGGTTCGGCGTTCATCGGACCCGAGCCGTCCTGCGGGCCTTGACCCTGGCCGGCGCCGGGGCCATTGCCCTGACCCTGACCCTGACCCTGACCCTGACCCTGACCCTGACCCTGGCCCTGACCCGCGGCAGGACCATTGCCCTGGCCCTGGCCGTTCTGCGCCGGTGCATTGGCCTGCATCTCCGCCTGGCGGGCGGCGCGCATGGCTTCGCGATGCTTGCGGAACTCGCCGGGCGTCAGCACGCCGTCATTGTCGGCGTCGACGGTGGTGAACATCTTCTCCCGCGCGGCCGTCGCCTCGTCCTTGGCAATCTTGCCGTCCTTGTTGGTGTCGAATTCCTGCAGCATGCGGACGAACATGCCTGCGCCGCCGGGACCGCGGCCCATGTCCTGCCGGGCGAGAACGGCGGTTGCCGAGGTGCCGATCAGGAGGCTGCCGACGACGGCTGCGAGGGTGAGTGTCTTGCCGGTCATGGAAGTTTTCCTTTCATCCAGTGGTGATGAAGGAAATCTAGGGCGGCTGAATGCAAGAACCTACTTAAACATCGGTAAGCTGGGTGAAGCTTTGGTAATGTTTGAATTCCGTCAAGCCGACAGGTCGATCAGGCGGCCGAGGAAGCCGGCAAGGTCGTCGGTGACATAGTCGATGTTGGCCGGATCGGTATTGTCGGCCAGTTCCCAGCTTTCCAGCACCACGTCGCCGAGATTGCGCGGCACCAGCAGCACCGTCTTCATGCCCAGTGTCTTCGGCACCGCCAGATTGCGCGGCAGGTCCTCGAACATGGCGGCATGGCGCGTGTCGATGCGGTTCAGGCTGGTGAACTTGTCATAGGTGCTGCCGGCCGGCTTCGGCTGGTAGCCGGCGGCGACGATGTCGAAAATGTCGTCGAAATGATCGAGAATGCCAAGTGCACGGGCGGCCGCTTCCGCATGGGCGACCGTGCCGTTGGTAAAGATGAACTTGCGGCCCGGCAGCGCCTTGATCGCCGCGCCGAGGGTCTCGTCCGGCAGCAGAGCGGAATAGTCGATCGCATGGGCCTTTTCGAGGAAGTCGTTCGGATCCACGCCGTGATGCTGCATCAGGCCGGCGAGCGTCGTGCCGTGGTCGTGGTAATATTTCTTCTGCAGCACCTTCGCCTCGGCCGGTTCCATCTGCAGCAATTGTGCCACATAGGCCGTCATGTTGCGGTCGATCTGCGCGAACAGATTGATGTGATGCGGGTAGAGCGTGTTGTCGAGGTCGAACACCCAGTCGCGGACATGGGCGAAGTCGTCTTTGTGCGGGAGAAGGGCTTTGTCGGTCATGCTGGCGTTATGACAGGACCGGCGGATTTGGCAAGCCGATCTGCGTCGACCGGCACGCCCGGAACCGCCTGCGCACGCAATTCCCGGATGCAAAAATCCCCTCGCGGCGTCGGCCGGCGAGGGGATCGTGTGTTGACCGGGCGAATGGCCCGATCACTTCATCTCGTAGATGTCGATCGGGAAGTACTTCTTGTTGATCTCGGCATATTTGCCGTTGGCGCGGATCGCGTCGATCGCCGCATTCAGCTTGGCGAGCAGGTCGGTGTCTTCCTTGCGCACCGCGATGCCGGCGCCCTGGCCGATGAACTTGGGATCGGCGATCGGTGCGCCGACGAGTTCGCAGCACTTGGCGCCGTCGCCCTTCGACAGCCAGTCCATCATCGGCAGCATGTCGCCGATCTGGACGTCGAGACGGCCGTTGATCATGTCCATGTTGACCTCGTCCTGGGTCGGATAGAGCTTGATGTCCAGGTCTGGGTAGGTGGCGGTCGCATATTCCGCCTGGGTCGTGCCGGACTGCGCGCCGATCACCTTGCCCTTCAGGCCCTCGTTGGAAAAATCGGTGATGTTGGCGCCCTTCTGGGCGATATGGGTCATCGGCGCCTTGTAGTAGGACTTGGTGAAGGCGACCTTCTCGGCGCGTTCCGGCGTGATGAACATCGAGGCGATCATGAAGTCGAACTTCTTCGCCTGCAGCGCCGGAATGATGCCGTCCCAGTCCTGGGTCACCACTTCGCACTCGACCTTCATTTCGGCGCACAGCGCCATGCCGATCTCGACGTCGAAGCCGCCGACCTTGCCGTCCGCCGAGACGAAGTTGAAGGGCGGATAGGCGCCCTCGGTGCCGATCACCAGCTTGTCGGCCGCCTGGGCGGAAAGCGCTGTCAGGGCCGTGAAGGCCAGAGCCAGAATGGTTTTCTTCATGATTGTTCCCCTTGTTGTGACGCCTGTCGCGACGCCTTGCCGGCCAGTCTAAGCACGGCGGGATCATCAGCGAAATAGATAGTTGCAATAGTCGATATCAACGTGATTTATTGGCGAGGTGCCTTAAACCGGGACGACCTCATGGCCAGCAAACGGCTCGAACGCTTCGCCCACAATCTCGACTGGAATCTGCTGCGCACCTTTGCCGTCGTGGTCGAGGAAGGGTCGATCACGGCCGCCGCCTCGCGCCTGCTGTTGCAGCAGCCGGCCGTCTCCATGGCCTTGAAACGGCTAGAGGAAACGACCGGCCATCGCCTGATCGACCGCCGCCCCGGCCGCTTCGAAATGACCGAGGCCGGCGAGCGGCTCTATCGTCAGGCGCGCGACATCTTCGCCGCCGTCGTTCGGCTGCCGGACACGCTCGAAGGCGCTGGCGCCGACATCACCGGCCATGTTTCCGTCCATGCCGTCTCCCACGTCCATCACCCCGGCTGGGACGAACGCACCGCCCGTTTCTTTGGCGCCCATCCGAAGGTCACCATGAACGTGACGATCGAGACCACGGCGGACGTCATCAGCTCGGTCGAGCGCGGCATTGCCAGCATCGGCATCTGCGACGGCATCATTCCCGATCACCTGGCGAAAGTGCCGTACAAGCTGGAGCGCTATGCCCTCTATTGCGGTGCCGGCCACCGGCTGTTCGGCGTCAAGGGCGCATCGCTCAACGACCTGCGCGGCGATCCCTATGTGGCATTTACCGCCGACGTGCTCGGCGGCCAGCACATGAATGCGGTGACGGCCGTGCGCGCCGTCGGTTCCTTCGGGCAGGAGGTGCGCGCCGTGTCCAGCCATGTCGAGGAGGTGATCCGCATGGTCGCTGCGAATATCGGCATCGGCATGCTGCCCAATCATCTGGTGCGGCCCTGGGTCGAGGCCGGCCGGCTCTGGCAATTGCCGCCCTATGGCAACCTGCCGGTCAGCGAGGTCTTCCTGATCAGCAATCCCAATGCCATGCTCAATCCGGCCGAGCAGGCCTTCGTGGCCGCGATGGACGGCCTTGAACTGTTCGAGGATGAAGTGTTGCATCAATTGAATTGATGGTGGCTTTTGTCGCTATAAATTTGAACGGGGGCCATGTCCCCGGCTAGCATGGGCCTTCATTCGGGAAGACCATGCATGCAGACCTATGACATTGCCATCCTCGGCGGCGGGATCGCCGGCCTTTCGCTCGCCTATTTCCTCGGCGCCAGCCGCTCGGTCGTGGTGCTCGAGCGCGAAGAAAACCTCGGCTATCATTCGACCGGCCGCTCGGCGGCGGAATTCGTGCTGCGTTATAATAGCCCCGAGGTTTGCGCGCTCGCCGCGATCAGCCGCGATTTCTTCGACCGTCCGCCGGAGGGTTTCACCGACGTGCCCCTGCTGGTGCCGCGCGGCGGGCTGATGATCGCCAATGCGGAAAAACTGGAAAGGTTCGAGGCCCATTTCGCCGCCGAACGGACGAAGGCCGACAATCTCACGCGGCTGTCGGTCGAAGAATCCCTAGTCATGGCGCCGATCCTCGACCCCGGCTATGTCGCCGGCGTCTATCACGATCCGGAATTCTGGGACATCGAGGTGGAAAGCCTCCTGCAGGGCTATGTGAAGGGCGCCCGCCGCGCCGGCGTCGAAATCCGCCAGAAGGCCGGTGTCATGTCCGCCCGCGACGATGGCCGCCATTGGCTGCTCGACACCGAAGCAGAAACGATCGCCGCGCGGATCGTCGTCAATGCCACCGGTGGCTGGGCCGATCCGACAGCGGCGCTGTTCCGCATCGCGCCGATCGGTATCGTACCGCATCGGCGAACCGCGATCCTGGTCGACCTGCCGGACGGCGTCGATGCCCGCACCATGCCGGAAATCAACGAACTGGACGACGAGTTCTACATCAAGCCCGATGCCGGCCGCCTGCTCGTCTCTCCGGCCGACGAGACCCCCTGCGAGCCGGGCGATGTCCAGCCGGAGGAGATCGATGTCGCCTGGGCGGCGCATCATCTGGAAACCGCGACCACCATGGAGGTCCGCCGGATCGCCAAGAGTTGGGCCGGTATGCGCAGCTTCGCGCCCGACCGCCTTCCGGTGCTCGGGCCGGCCAGCGACCATCCTCGCTTCTTCTGGCTCGCCGGGCAGGGCGGCTACGGCATCCTCAGTTCGCCCGCGCTCGGCGCGCTCGCCGCCAGCCTGTTGACGGGAGGCGAGGCTCCGGAGGGTTTTGCCCGCATAGGCCTCGCGCCGACGGCCTTTTCGCCGCTGCGTTTTTGAGCGATCCGTCCCTTTCGCACGGACACCGACTTTCGCTCCTCCTTGCCTGGTGCTAACAGCTCAGCCATGCCCGCCTGGATCCTCATCACCTTCGCCAGCGCATTCCTGCAGAATCTGCGCTCCGTCCTGCAAAAGCACCTGAAAGGCCGAATGGGCACGACGGGCGCAACCTTCGTGCGCTTCGGCTACGGGGTGCCCTTCGCGCTCGTGTATCTGGCCGTGCTGCACTATGGCCTCGGTCGGCCGCTGCCGGTGCCGGACGGCGCCTTCGCCTTCTGGGCGGTCATCGGCGCCTTTGCCCAGATCTCGGCGACCTTCCTGCTGGTCCACCTCTTCTCGTTCCGCAACTTCGCCGTCGGCACCGCCTATTCGCGCACCGAGCCGGCCCAGGCCGCTCTGATCGCGCTGGTGCTGTTCGGCGAGACGATCACCGTCCCGACCCTGATGGCCATTCTCGTCTCGGTGCTCGGCGTCATGCTGATCTCGGTGGCGCGCACGACGCTGACCTTGTCGGCGCTGTTTACCTCGGTGGTCAGCCGTACCGCGCTGATTGGCCTCCTGTCGGGCCTGTTCTTCGGCATATCTGGCATTGCCTACCGTTCCGCCTCGCTTGCGCTTGAGCCGAGCCTGCCCGCACCCGACAGCGTCATGCAGGCGAGCTACACGCTGGTCGTCGTCATTCTCGTGCAGACCTTCGCCATGCTCTTCTGGATGCTGTGGCGCGACCGCGCCGAGCTTCGCCGGGTCGGTTCCGCCTGGAAGATCGGCATTCTCGTCGGCTTCGTCGGCGCGACCGCCTCCTTCGGCTGGTTCACGGCCATAACCCTGCAGCAGGTGGCCGTCGTCAAGGCGCTGGCCCAGGTCGAGATGCTCTTCACGTTTGCCTCCTCGGTCTTCTTCTTCAAGGAAAGGATCAACCGCCTTGAGGTCGCCGGCTGCGTTCTGATCGTCGCAGGCGTCCTGCTGCTGCTCGTCGTCTAAGTGCTCGCTTGGTCTCCGTCCGTGCTCACCGATTGCGGCGACTTGGCCAAGCCACTATCATTCCTTCCTCGACAAGCGGGAGGTCTGGCTCACGTGACGGAAACGCTGTTCTGCGAGTGGTTCGACAGTCCCGTTGGCGACCTGGTTGCCGTCGCCGACGACACGCACTTGCGGGTTCTCGGATTTGAGGATGACGGATCGCCGGCCGACAGGCTCGAGCGGCAGCGCCGCCGTCTCGGCGGCGATGTCATAGCCACCGGCAATGCGATCACCACGGCAACGGGTCGGCAGCTCAAGGCCTATTTCGCCGGCGAACGCTTTGACTTCACCCTGCCGCTGTCACCGGCCGGCAGCGAATTCGAGCAGAAGGTCTGGGCGGAGTTGTTGAAGGTGCCGCTCGGCGAAACCTGTTCCTATGGCGATATCGCCAGGAATGTCGGGGGAATGGAAACGGTGCGCGCGGTCGGCAAGGCCAATGGCGCCAATCCGATTGCCATCGTCATCCCGTGCCACCGCTGCATCGGTTCCGACGGTTCGCTGACCGGCTATGGCGGCGGGCTGTGGCGCAAGAAACTTCTCCTGCGCCACGAAGGGAAGATGCGGCCGGTCGGGCTGTTTGCCCTCTGACCGCCTGGGGTCAGCCCGGCAAAGCCTCGATCAGGGAACGATCAGCGTTCCGGCGCCGTGTTCGGTGAAGATTTCCAGGAGTACCGAATGCGCCGTCTTGCCGTTGAGGATGACGACGCCCTGAACGCCGGCACTGATCGCGTCGATGCAGGTCTCGACCTTGGGGATCATGCCGCCGGAGATCGTACCGTCCTTGATCAGCGCGCGCGCCTGGGCGACCGAGAGTTCCTTGATCAGTTCGCCATCCTTGTTCAGCACGCCCGGCACGTCGGTGAGGAACAGCAGGCGGGTGGCCCGCAGTGCCCCGGCGATGGCCCCGGCAAAGGTGTCGGCGTTGATATTGTAGGTGTGCCCGTCGCGGCCCGGTGCGACCGGTGCGATGACCGGGATCATTTCGGACTTGGCAAGCAGATCCAGCAGCGTGCGGTCGACTTCCACCACTTCGCCGACGAAGCCGAGGTCGAGCACGCGCTCGATGTTGGAATCCGGATCGGTGACGGTCTTCTTGGCCTTCTCAGCAAAGACCATGTTGCCGTCCTTCCCGCAAAGGCCGATCGCCCATTCGCCGGTCTGGTTGATGAGCGCGACGATCTCCTTGTTGATCGATCCGGCCAGCACCATTTCGACGATCTCGACGGTCTTCTGGTCGGTGACGCGCAGGCCCCCCTCGAACTTCGATTCGATGCCCATCTTGGTCAGCATGGCGCCGATCTGCGGGCCGCCGCCGTGGACGACGATCGGGTTGACGCCCGACTGCTTCAGAAGCGCGATGTCGGCGGCAAACGCCTTGCCGAGTTCGGCATTGCCCATGGCGTGCCCGCCATATTTCACCACGATCGTCTTGTTCTCGTAGCGCTGCATGAAGGGCAGGGCCTGAGCAAGGAGCCGCGCCTGGGTTTCGCTTTCGGATGCCGTCATCGGATGCCCTCGTGATTGGTTCGCGGCCTTTTAACGCAAGATCGTCCGCGATGGAATAATCCGGGCAAAGATATGCGTCGCCGATGATCCGGTGATGAACGGACGGCGTAGACACCGTTAGGACACGACGAAATTGCGCCCGGGGGGAGTGCTGTCTGGAGGAGAGGGCCCGAAAGCCGATGCCTAGCGACGAAATCGCCGTACTGCTGAGCCGGGTGGCGCTCAAGGACCGCTCCGCATTTTCCGTGCTCTACATCCGTTCCTCGCCGAAACTTTTTGCCATCTGCCTTCGTATATTGCGAGACAGGGCCGATGCCGAGGAGGCGTTGCAGGATGTCTTCGTCAAGATCTGGCAGCGCGCCGAAAGCTTCGCCTCGTCGGGAAATGGTGCCATGGGCTGGCTGGCGGCGATCACCCGCTATCACTGCATCGACCGTCTGAGGGTGAGGCGCCCGCCGGCGGAAGAGCTGGAGACGGTTGTCGACCTCGCCGACAGCGCGGCCGACCCGGAGCAGAGCGCGTTGCTGCGATCGGAAGGAAGGCGGATTGACACCTGTCTGCAAGAGTTGGATCCTGACCGGGCGCGCGCCGTGAGGCATGCCTATGTGGAGGGATTGTCCTATCAGGAGCTGGCCGATCGGTTCGCGGTGCCGCTGAACACGATGCGCACATGGCTGCGTCGCAGCCTGTTGAAATTAAGAGAGTGCATGGATGACGACGCCAGACCAGAGCAAGGGTGACCGTTCCCGCGACGAAGTGATCGCCGGCGAATATGTGCTCGGCGTGCTCGGCGTCGAGGATCGCCTGCAGGTCGAGCAACGGCTGCGCCACGACCAGTCCTTCGCCACCATCGTCCGCCGCTGGGAGGACAACCTCTCGCAGTTCAACGAGGATTACGGCGTCGAACTGCCGCCTGAGGCGCTCTTTGCCAGGATCGAGAGCAAGATCTACGGCCAGCCACGTCGGAATCCGTCGTGGACGGCGTTGGGTGGCCTGTGGAACTCGCTCGCCCTCTGGCGTGGCCTGGCCTTTGCCGGCGTCGCCGTCGCCGCCGTTCTGGCGGGAACCGAGGCGGGGCTCTGGGACCGCTCGGCCGGTGGCCGGCCGCTGGTCGCCGAACTTGCCGGCAAGGACAGTGTCATCAGCCTCGTCGCGCGCTACGACAGCGGATCCGGCAGGCTTCAGGTGACGCCGGTCGCAACCGGCGAGCAGCAGCAGAAATCGCTGGAACTCTGGTTGATCGAGGGCGAGGCGGCACCGCGTTCGCTGGGCGTCCTGCCGCAGACCGGGGAAGGGGAGATCATCGTCCCCGATACCCTGCGCGACCGCTTTGCCGAGGGTGTCATTCTCGCCGTCAGCCTCGAGCCCTTCGGCGGCTCCCCGACCGGCCAGGCGACCGGTCCGGTCATCGCGCTTGGACCGGCGCACCTGTGACGAGCGGGTCGCCTCGGTTCACCGGAGTCAATGAAAAAAATTAGAAATATCAGTTGTTTAAAGTTTTTCTTCCGATTTTTGCGCGGCGCCTGAAACTTCCTCGCTCGAACCCTCGTCCTCTGTAGTGTTCCCGACAACGGGATCGAAACAACCGCCCGGATGGCAATCCTGCCGCCGAGGACGGATCGAGAACACCAGGACAGAGGAAACCGAAATGTTCAAGACCACCCTTCGCCCGCTCACCCTTGCCGTCGCACTCGCAGCCGGTACCGTCGCCGCCCATGCCGAAAACCCGATGGTCGGTGGCGCCGCCATGGCGCAAGACAAGAACATCGTCGAAAACGCCGTCAATTCGAAGGACCACACGACGCTGGTCGCCGCCGTCAAGGCTGCAGGCCTGGTCGAAACCCTCTCCGGCGCTGGCCCCTTCACCGTCTTCGCTCCGGTCAACGCCGCCTTCGACGCGCTCCCGGCCGGCACGGTCGATACGCTGCTGAAGCCCGAGAACAAGGATCAGTTGACCAAGGTCCTGACCTGCCACGTCGTGGCGGCCGAAGCCATGTCGTCCGCGGTCGGCAAGATGATCGCCGATGACGGCGGCACCCATCCGGTCAAGACGGTCGGCGGCTGCACGCTGCAGGCCAAGATGGATGGTGACAAGATCACCCTCACCGACGAGACCGGCGGCGTGGCCACCGTGACCATCGCCGACGTCAAGCAGTCGAACGGCGTGATCCACGTGATCGACAAGGTTCTGCTGCCGAAGGCCTGAGCCACACGCCTGCCCCGCCTCGGGCGGGGCAATGTATAGGCCGGGCGTACTGCGTCAGGTCGCCTGGCCGATGGCCTCGAGGATTGCCGCGCGCAAATCGTCGAGGCCATTTCCTTTTTCCGACGAGGTCGCGAGGACGAAGGGATAGGCGGCCGGGCGCTTCTTGATCTTCTCCAGCGTCTCCGCGATCAGGCGCGGCACGCCCGCTTCCTTGATCTTGTCGGTCTTGGTCAGGACGATCTGGTAGGACACCGCCGCCTTGTCGAGAAGGTCGAGCACTTCGTCGTCGTTCTTCTTGATGCCGTGGCGGCTGTCGATCAGCACATAGACACGCTTCAGCGTGGCGCGGCCACGCAGGTAGTCGAAAACCAGCTTGGTCCAGGCGTCGACATGTTCCTTCGGCGCCTGGGCATAGCCGTAGCCGGGCATGTCGACCAGCGCCATCGGCGGCAGGTCGCCGGCCTCGCCCGAATAGCCTTCGGGAACGAAATAGTTGAGCTCCTGGGTCCGGCCCGGCGTGTTGGACGTGCGGGCCAGGCCTTTGTGACCGACCAGTGCATTGATCAGCGACGACTTGCCGACATTCGAACGTCCGGCAAAGGCCACCTCGAGCGGGCCTTCGGGGGGCAGGAATTTCATCGACGGCACGCCGCGGATGAAGATCCACGGACGGCCGAACAGAGGCTGATCGGTCTTCTGGTTGTTGCTTGTCATGGGATCGCCTTTCGCATGCCCTGTGAAATCCGGGTTTTGACCGGCAAAGTCAAGACGCAGGCGGCACGCGCGGTCCCGGATCGTTGCGGCTGTGGCCGATAAGATAGGTGAACAGGGCCGCAAGGACGATAGCTCCGCCGATCATGGTGCGGCCGGAGGGAACCTCCTGATGCAGGAGAACCATCCACACCGGCGCGAGGATCATCTCCGTAGTCCCGAGCAGTGCTGCAAGCGCCGACGGGATCATCCGCGCGCCCGTCACATACATCGCCATGCCGAGCCCGAGGTTCAGCGCGCCGAAGGCAAACAGCAAGGCAAGATCCTGAGCGCCGACGGCAAATGAACCTGCCTGGGTGGCCGCAATCCCGGCCGCGATGAAGCAGCCCGTGCTGGCGGCAGGCGTCATGCGGATATCCGGGTGACGCCGCGTCAGCACCGTCATGCAGGCGAAGATGACGGGGATGGAGGCCGCAAGGGCGAGCCCGAGCAGAGAGCCGCCTTCGCCGATCGATGCAGACACCATGATCGCCACGCCGATGATCACGGCGCCGATGGCGCCCCAGGTCACGGCGGTAATCGGTTCGCGAAGCACCACGCGGGCAAGCAGCGCCGCAAACAGCGGAATGCCCGCCATGAACAGCACGACATTGGCAACCGCCGTCATGCTGACGGCCAGCACGAAGCAGGTCGACACTGCGGCGAAGCCGGCGGCGACCATCAGCCCGGGCCATCCCATCGCCCTAAACAGCCGGATCGTCCCGGCAAACCCGTCACGGATCAGCATGAAGGCCAATAGGAACAGGCCGCCGAACAGGCAACGCCAGAAGACGATCGCCCAGCCATCGTTAAGGCCGATGAAGCGCTGGATCGCCCCACCATAGCTCCAGGCCAGGGCGGAGCCGAGCACCAGGGCAATTCCGAGCCAGGGGCGGTGGGCCGGGAGGGGAGAGGAAGTTGGGACGGCCATCGAAGCTCGCAAGGTCTTGGACATAAAGGAAAGCCCCGGAGAACCGGGGCTTTCAGGCTTACTTCGTCTGCGTCGGCTTTCGCCGGAACATGCCCTTGATATTGTCGAACAGTTCGATCTTGGCGCCCTGGCGCTTCATGATGATCGACTGCTGGGCGATCGACAGCGTGTTGTTCCAGGCCCAGTAGATGACCAGACCGGCCGGGAAGCTGCCGAGCATGAAGGTGAAGATCAGCGGCATCCAGTTGAACAGCATGGCCTGGGTCGGATCCGGCGGGGTCGGGTTCATCCGCATCTGCAGCCACATGGTGATGCCCATGATGATCGGCCAGACGCCGAGATGCAGGAAGGTCGGACCTTCGAACGGCAGCAGGCCGAACAGGTTGACGAAGGTCGTGGGATCCGGCGCCGAGAGGTCCTGGATCCAGCCGAAGAACGGCGCATGGCGCATTTCGATGGTGACGTAGATCACCTTGTAGAGAGCGAAGAACACCGGGATCTGCAAGAGCACCGGCCAGCAGCCCGCCACCGGGTTGATCTTCTCTTCCTTGTAGAGCTGCATCATCGCCTGCTGCAGCGCCATCTTGTCGTCGCCGTGCTTGACTTTCAGCTCTTCCATCTTCGGCTGCATGCGCTTCATGTTGGCCATGGAGGCATACTGCTTGCTGGCGAGCGGGAAGAAGATCGCCTTGACGACGATCGTGGTGAGCAGGATGGCGACGCCGAAGTTGCCGACCAGACGATAGAAATAGTCCATCATCGTGAACATCGGCTTGGTGATGAAGTAGAACCAGCCCCAGTCGATCATCAGGTCGAATTTCGGGATGGAATAAGCGGCCTCGTAATTGTCGACCACCGGAACTTCCTTGGCGCCGGCGAAAACCAGCTGCTTGACGGTGGCGTCCTGGCCCGGCGCGACGCTGACGGCATCGTTCTTGAAGTCTGCCTGATAGCGCGGCTGGCCATCGGTGAAATGCGAGAAACGGCTTTCGAAGGCCAGCGTCTGCTGGGGAACGAGAGCGGCTGCCCAATACTTGTCGGTAATGCCGAGCCAGCCGCCGGTGGCCTTTGCTCCCGCCAGGGATTCTTCCTCGATATCGCCGTAGGATTCCTCGGTCAGGCCGTTCTCAGCACCCAAAACGCCGAGGAACCCCTCGTGAAGAACGTAGACGGAAGCGGTGGTCGGCTTGTTGTACCGCGTGATGCGGCCGTAGGGTGCGACCGAAGCGGCGGCCGTGCCGGCATTCTTGATCGTGTCCTCGACGGTGAACATGTAGTGCTCGTCGACCGAGATCTTGCGCAGGAAGGTCAGGCCCGTCTCGTTGGTGAAGGAGAGCGTGACGGGCGTCGCCTGGGTCAGCTTGTCGCCTTCGGCGAGCGCCCAGGGGGTCGAAGGACCGGGAACCGCACCGGCATTCTCGCCGGCGATGTAGCCCAGTTCGGTGAAATAGCCGTCCTTGGTGTCCGCCGGGTTGAACAGCGTGATGATCGGGCTCGTCGGGTCGACGGTCTCGCGATATTCCTTGAGCTTCAGGTCGTCGAAGCGGGCGCCGGACAGGTTGATCGAGCCGACAAGCGCCGGGGTGTCGATCGCTACGCGCTCCGACTTGCCGATCGCCTCTTCGCGGTTGGTCTCGGCGGTCGCCTGGGCGCTGCTGCCCGGCAGGTTGCCGGAGACGCTGCCCGCAGGAGCGGCGGTGTCCGTCTGCGCCTGGGTCGTCTGGGCCTGCTGGGCAAGGCGTGCCTCTTCAGCCACCCGCTGGGCTTCGATCCGGGGACCCATGATGAAATACTGCCAGCCGAGGACGATCAGCACAGACAGGGCAATCGCGATGAAGTAATTGCGGTTGTTTTGCATCATACTTTCCTGGAATCGGTCGCGGGGGACCGTAAGTGTTTTGGTCTGGTCTTGATCCGTTCGGCCAATTGCGCGGCAATCCGCGCAAAGGGTGCGTTGAGCACCTCCCTGCGGGCGACAATGACATAGTCGTGTCCGGGCTGCATTGCAAACGCCGCATTCAGTCGTACCGCCTCTTTCAGGCGGCGGCGCATGCGGTTGCGCTCGACGGCGTTGCCATGCTTCTTGGTAACGGTAAAACCGACCCTGGGCTCGGTGTCGGGCTGCTGACGGTCGAGAACCTCGAGGAGGAACAACCCGCCCTTGCGCTTTTCGCCGGCGCGAACGGCAAGAAACTGCGGCCGGCTTTTCAGCCGCCCGACAGTTTGTTTCTTTTTGGTTTCAGTCACTCGCCCGGTCCCGGGCAAACCCGGCCTTTAGGCCGAGAGACGCTTGCGACCGCGAGCGCGGCGAGCAACGAGAACCTTGCGGCCGCCCTTGGTGGCCATACGCGCACGGAAGCCGTGGCGGCGCTTGCGAACAAGCTTGGAAGGTTGAAAGGTACGCTTCGTCATTTATTTAATACCGCGGTGTGCGGCCCTTCTTGGGTTTGCATTTCTGCAAGAGCGTTGGATTGCGCACGGCTTTCCACCCGTCGTTGCGGGTTTTTCGGTCCGGACGTGCGCGGCTTATACGGACGAAGAAGCCGGGAGTCAATTGCCGCAGCTGTCGCCGTCGAGGCCTATGACGAAAGGCTAGGCGAAAACTAACAATCCGCAATTAACCACGTTCGGTCGCCTCGGAGAGGGCTTTCACACCCGGGGGCGGTCAATGCCGTTCGCCCGAGCGGGAAATTCCGGAAAAATCCCCGGATATGCGGTCGCTCTCCAGGTCTGATGCGGGGCAAAGGGGGCGAAGCAACCGTAGTTTAGCAATCAATGGTTCGTTAACGTGCGATTGCTAAATTCCTCAATATCCGGGGGCAGATCAGGCTCCCTTCTGTTTGAGGAGCAAGTCCGTGAAAGTCAGCGGCAAGATCTATACATTGGTGGCAATACTCGGTTTGGCGGCTGTGCTCATCGGCGCGATGGGGATTTTCGTGACGACGCAGTATGGGGCGAAGTCCCATGAAGTGGGCGTCGCCTCCGAGCGCGTCTATCTCGGTGAACGGTTGAACCGTCTGGTGACCGGCGTCGTGATGGAGGCGCGCGGCATTTATGGCGCCGCCAGCAGCGAAAAGGCCGAGGGCTTCGCCAAGGGGTTGATGAAGAACCTCGACCTGATGGACGAGGTCCTTGCTCGCTGGAAGCCTCTGGTACCGCAGGAGCAACTCGCGGCCTTTGACGCGATGACGGCGCGTGCGGCCGAGTTCCGCCAGTTCCGCTCCGAAACGGTTCGTCTGGGTCGGGAGGTCGGGCCTCCAGCCGCCAATGAGCAGGGCAACAATGAAGGCAACCGCGCCAACCGCAAGGCCTTCCAGGCCGAGATCGATGCCGTGGTCGACGCCGACAAGGCCAAGCTGGCCGAGCTGATGAGCTCGCTCGACGCGTTCCGCGCCCTGATGCTCTCGTTGATCACCGGCTTTACGGCCGTTGCTGTCCTGGTCGGTGCCGGCCTCGGTATCCACATCGGCGTCAACCATCTGAGCCGGCCGATCCGCAACGTCACCGCGGCGATGAACAAGGTGGCCGACGGCGATTTTGCCACGGATATCCCCTATGAGGGCCGCGCCGACGAAATCGGCGAAATGGCCGCCGCCGTCGCTGTGTTCAAGCAGAATGGTCTGGCCGTGCAGCGGATGAACGCCCAGGAAAGCGCGATGCGCGCCAAGAGCGACGATCTGCAGTCGAGCATGTCGGTCGTTGTCGCGGCTGCCGCCGCCGGCGATTTCGGCCAGCGCATCGACAAGGACTACGGCGACGCCAACCTCAACCAGTTCGCAGCCAACATCAACGCCTTGCTGTCCTCGGTCGATCAGGGCATTTCCGAAACGCGCCGGGTCATTGCCAGCCTGTCGTCCGGCGATCTGACGCAGAGCATGCGGGGCGAGTTCCGCGGCGCGTTTGCCGAGCTGCAGACCAATGTCAATGCGACCTTCGAGCGCCTGCGCCAGACGATGAAGGATATCCGCACCAAGACGGACACCATCAACGGCAATACCGATGAAATGACCACGGCGACCAACGATCTCGCCAAGCGCACGGAACAGCAGGCCGCCGCGCTGGAAGAAACCTCGGCCGCCCTCGACCAGATCACCGTCGTGGTGCGCGGCTCGAGCGAGCGGACCCAGGAAGCCAGCCAGATGGTCAGCGAAGCCAAGGAGAGCGCAGCCCAGTCGGCGATCGTCGTCTCCGACGCGGTCAGCGCCATGGGTCGGATCGAGCAGGCCTCCCGCGAGATTTCGCAGATCATCAACGTCATCGACGAAATCGCCTTCCAGACCAACCTCCTGGCGCTGAATGCCGGTGTCGAGGCGGCCCGTGCCGGGGACGCCGGCAAGGGCTTCGCGGTCGTTGCCCAGGAGGTACGCGAGCTCGCTCAGCGCTCGGCAAACGCGGCCAAGGACATCAAGGCGCTGATCACCAAGTCGGGCGAGGAAGTGTCAGGCGGCGTCAAGCTGGTGCAGCGCACCGGTGAGGCCCTGTCGGAGATCGAGGCTCGCGTCCTCAAGATCAACGACCATATCCATTCGATCGCCTCGGCCGCCAAGGAACAGTCGACCGGTCTGGCCGAGGTTGCCACCGCGATGAACCAGATGGACCAGGTGACGCAGCAGAATGCGGCCATGGTCGAGGAAACTTCGGCGGCCACCCACAGGCTGTCGGGCGAAGCCAACGGTCTGGCCGGCCTCGTCGCCCAGTTCCGCATCGGTGAGGAAACGCGGTCCCATGCCGCCCCCGTCGTCGCCAAGCCTTCGCAGCACAAGCCCGCACCGTCGCCGGCACGCCAGATGATGGGTTCCGTGGCGAAGGCCTTCGGTGGCGGCCGGGCCGCCACTGCCAGGGTCCAGGAAACGGAAAGCTGGGAAGAGTTCTGATCTGCCGCCAGAACCGGATCGATTTCTTGGGCGCCGCGACCTCAGGGTCGCGGCGTTTCCGTGTCCGCGGTCGTCTCGACGAGGGACAGGCCATGACCGCGATGCCATTGGCCAAATTCTCGATGTCCGCTAATATAGTTGCACTTTGAAGTGTCCGACGGTTCGCAGCAGCGTCCGTTCCGGACGAGAGCGACGGGAGTGGACGATGGCGCGACTGACCGAAACCGGTCGGCAGGCCGGATCGACGGGGCCATCGGTCATGCCGCATCGGCTGCGCGGCCTGTCGGGCAAGCTTCTGTGGCTGACCATGGCTTTCGTCATGCTCGCCGAGGTGCTGATCTTCGTGCCGTCGGTCGCCTCCATGCGCCTGCGCTGGCTGGAAGACCGGCTGAACACGGCCGCAGCGGCCGGCGTCGTGATCGACGGGCTGCAGCCGGCGGAACTGCCGCGCGACGTCCAGGATGACACGCTGATGGCGACCGGCACCAAGGCGATCGTGCTGCGCAAGGACGGGACATCCAGGCTTCTGGCGGTCGACGGCATGCCGCCGCAGGTGGACGCGAAATACGATTTGTCCGACGTGCCGGCCCTGCAGTCGATCGGCGATGCACTCTATACGCTGCTGCTCGGCGGCGACCGCGTACTGCGCGTCTACGGGCCGGTCGGCGAAAGCGACATGATCATCGAACTGGTGATGGAGGAGAACAGCCTGAGGCAGGCCATGCTGGCCTATGCCCGCAACGTCTTTTCCGTATCGCTGATGATTTCACTCATCACCGCCTCGCTGATCTACATCGCCATCAACCGCATGATGATCAGGCCGATGCGCCGGCTGACGCGGAGCATGCAGTCCTTTGCCGAATACCCGGAGGATCCAGCCCGCATCCTGGCGCCCGCGCCCGGCGACGACGAGATCGCGCTCGCCGGCCGGCACCTCGCGATGATGCAGGAACAGCTGCAGAAGACCCTGAAACAGCAGCGCAATCTCGCCGATCTCGGACTGGCGGTGTCGAAGATCAATCACGACATGCGCAATATTCTCGCCTCGGCGCAGCTGATGTCCGACCGCCTCGTCGATGTCGATGATCCGATGGTCAAAGGGTTCGCGCCCAAGCTGGTTCGCACCATTGACCGGGCTGTCGGCTATACCAACGAGGTGCTCGCCTTCGGGCAGGCCTCGGAAGCAGAGCCCCGGCGCCGCCGCTTCCGGCTGGCGGACGTCTGCCAGGAAGTGCGCGACATTCTCGCGATCGACCCCGACAGCGGGATCGATTTCGTCGACATGGTTGCCGGCGACATCGAGGTCGAGGCCGACAGCGAACAATTGTTCAGGGTCATCCACAACATCTGCCGCAACGCCGTTCAGGCGCTGGCCAATCACGGCATCGACGATCCGGGCGCCCTGCGTCGCATTTCCCTGTCCGCCCAGCGCATCGGCAGCGTCGTCGCCATCACCATCGACGACACCGGCCCCGGTCTGCCGGCCAAGGCGCGGGAAAACCTGTTCACCCCGTTCCGCGGCTCGGCTCGCTCGGGCGGCATCGGTCTCGGTCTGGCGATCGCCCGCGAACTCGTGCTCGCCCATGGCGGCACCATCGCGCTTGTGGAGAAGCCGGGGCCGGGCACGCTGTTCCGCATCGAAATTCCTGATCGCCCCGTGGCGCTGGACGATTGGCGGGCCCGCGCCTGACCCGGCGATCGTCACGATACGCAGTCGATGGACGCGGTCGGCTGACACATGTGACGGCAAAATGACTCTTTTTTCCGAAAGGTGCTTGCAATCCTGCGCGGCACGTTTTAGAGGATCGCCACGCCGCCGACGACAGTCGGACCGGTACGCACCCGTAGCTCAGCTGGATAGAGCACCAGACTACGAATCTGGGGGTCAGGAGTTCGAATCTCTTCGGGTGCGCCATTTTCCTTCAATCAGATTTATGGATTGCTTGGCGCTTTTGACGCCGTGCGACTAGCTGTGAGCCGACGTAAGCGCTGGGCCGGTTATGGCTCAACAACCTCTCACTGAGGCTTGTGGGTCAGCTTCACCGTGAACTTCCCGGTGAAGCCCTTGGCGCTCTGATCAAAGACGGTATCGACCGCCTTTTCGGTTTTTGTCTTGACCGGCAGCTCGAATTCGAACCCCTGGTCGACCTGTTGCACGCGAAAGATGTTGGCAAAGGCCGCCCAGACGATAGGTGCCTTGTTCGTCGTGTCCTTCCGCAGATAGGTCTCGCCCTCCTGCGCAAAGAAACGGTCGAGAAAGAGCACCGCTGTGCCTTTGCAGGGATCGAAGTCCGTGACCTTGGCCATCACCGGAAAATCCGGGGCTTGCATCGTCTGCGTGCCGGTCTTGTAGACGTAGCTGGCATAGGTTCCCTGGCCCTCGCCGACATACATCAGCTGGAGCAGCTTGTTCTTGCCGGCAGCCAGCGTCGGGGTGAGCGCGAACTCGCTCTTGAGAGACCACTCGTGGGCCCCGCCCGACGCCTCGAGCGCCAGCGAGAGGTCGAAACGCATCGCCGCCTCGATCTGCCGCAGGATTTCGCTGGGGTCCGCCTGTCCGCTCAGCTTCCCGGACGAGTTGATCACGCGGGTCAGGGTGAAGACCGCATTGACCAGCCGGTAGTCATGCTGCGTCCTGATGTCCTTGAGCATGCCCGGGACGAGCTTGGACAGCCATCCGGTGATCTCGCCGAAAAATTTCTGCTCGATCGCCGAATCTCCGAGCAGTTGGAGCACATTGGCGGCCTTGTGGGCGAGGCCAAGGATCGCCAGGACCTTGTCGCGCTGGCTGCCATAGGTCTTGATCAGTGTCTGCGCTTTCACTAGCAGCCGATTGGCGAGTTGCGCCTGGTAGCTGTCGGCCGGCTCGACGCCGAGCATGGCAAGCTCCCTGCGCACCGTGATCAGTTGTTCGAGAAGGCCCAGTTCCGGATCGCCGCCCTGCTTCACATACGACTGGACCAATTGCTCGGTCAGGAGTTCGACGACCGGATCTTCGTTGCATTCAAGTTCGTAGGACGGTGGTGGAACGATAGAAACATTGCTCTGCTTCAGCAGCGCCTTGATCTGTTCGATGAGCGCGTTCTGGTGCTTTGCGGAGTCAGCGATGCGCTGCTCCACGGAGCGGTCGTCACGAACCGGGCGATCGGATGTGCCGGCCAGTGGAGGGGGCATGAACGGCCCGAGAATATCTGGCGGAGGCTCCGGGTCCGACATCGGATAGGCATCCTCCGGTGTCGGCGGAAACATCTCGTCGAGGCCTTCCTCCGTGGATGGAAAGGCGCTCGTTCCATCTTCCGCCCAGGTCGGCGCAACGCCCACCGCAAGGAGAACGGCCGCGGCGCAGACGCACCTGAGCCATCCTTCCGTCGCGCGTTTCGGCCTTTTCAGCAGACGATCCATCAGGGCACTCTCTCGCGACAAGGATATTCGGTCAATCGGTCGCCCACCATAATCGGCCCAGGCCGATCTTTCTGCGTTCTCGATGCTCCCATCAGCAGGGGCGGGTAGGCGCCCGACACCATCTGGCCGAATTGGAGCGGACGGTCGGCGTGCCATCTCCACGCGTCTCGCCCGAGACTTTAGCCATGCGAAAAGCGCATGGCAGCCAATCGTGCAATGCGACGGAAGAATGATTGCGTTTACTCCGCGAGCGCCGTTAAGCCATGGCCTCTGTCCGACCAAGCTGGATCGGGCCTGCGTTTTCTCATGAGGATAGATCATGCTGCGTGACCGGATCAGATTTAAGCCGCTGCTCGACAAGCTGGTGAGCGCCGAGGAGGCCGCGGCCTGTATCAAGGACGGCATGACGGTCGGCATGAGCGGCTTCACCCGCGCCGGCGAGGCCAAGGCGGTGCCGATGGCCCTGGCCGAACGGGCCAGGTCGCATCCATTGAAGATCACCCTGATGACCGGCGCCTCGCTCGGCAATGATCTCGACAAGACCCTGGCCGAGGCCCATGTCACGGCGCGTCGCATCCCCTTCCAGTCGGATCCGGGGCTGCGCAAGGCGATCAATGCCGGTGAGGTGATGTTCATCGACCAGCACCTGTCCGAAACCGTGGAGCAGTTGCGCACCCAGCAGCTGAAGCCGGTGGACATTGCCGTCATCGAGGCGGTCGCCATCACCGAGACCGGCGGCATCGTGCCGACCACATCGGTCGGCAATTCGGCCAGCTTCGCGATCCTCGCCGACAAGGTCATCGTCGAGTTGAACATGTCGCAGCCTGTCACGCTCGAGGGGCTGCACGACATCTACATTCCGTCGCGCCGGCCGACCCGCATGCCGATCCCGGTCGTCACGCCGGAAAGCCGGGTGGGGCTGCCTTTCATTCCGATCCCGCCGGAAAAGATCGTCGCGATCGTTGTTTCGGAGAAGCATGACAGCTCGGCCGCCATCCAGCCGCCGGACGACGATACCCGCGCGATCGCCGGCCACCTGACGGAATTCCTCGTCAACGAAGTCAAGCAGGGTCGCCTGGGCTACGAACTGCAGCCGCTGCAGGCCGGCATCGGCACGATCGCCAATGCGGTCCTGCACGGCTTCATCGACACGCCCTTCCATGACCTGAAGATGTATTCCGAGGTGCTGCAGGATTCGACCTTCGAACTGATCGATTCGGGCAAGCTGACCTTTGCCTCCGGTTCGTCGATCACGCTGTCGGCGGAAATGTATCAGAAGGTCCTGCCGCGTCTGGCCGAGTACAAGCACCACCTGATGCTGCGCCCGCAGGAGATCAGCAACCATCCGGAAGTGATCCGGCGCCTCGGCCTGATCTGCATCAACACCGCGCTGGAGTTCGACATTTACGGCAATGTCAATTCGACCCATGTCGGCGGCACGCACATGATGAACGGCATCGGCGGCTCGGGCGACTTCGCCCGCAACGCCTTCATGTCGATCTTCGTCACCAAGTCCACCGCCAAGAACGGCGCGATCTCCTCCGTCGTGCCGATGGTGAGCCACGTCGATCATACCGAGCACGATACCGACATCCTGGTGACGGAAGTCGGTCTTGCCGACCTGCGCGGCCTTGCGCCGCGCGAACGGGCGGCGGTGATCATCGCCAATTGCGTCGATAAGGCCTATCGCGATGCTTTGCAGGATTATTACGATCGCGCCGTCAAACGGGGCGGCCACACGCCGCATGTGCTCGAGGAGGCTTTTTCCTGGCATGCGAACCTGCGCGACAAGGGCACGATGCGGCCCGCCTGAGGCGGGTCGTCATGCAGGCTTGTGCTTGGGTGCGGTTGGCGGTGGTCCGGTCTAGACGGCGCAGAAGCTGCCGTAGAGCGCGGCGATGACATTGCGCGCCGGCTCGCTTTCAATCCGATACCAGATGGTCTGCCCATCGCGGCGGCCGGCGATGATCCTGTCGCGGCGCAAAAGCGCCAGATGCTGCGAGACCGTCGAGTCGCGAATGCCGAGGAATTCGGCGAGTTGGCCGACCGAACGCTCGCCGTCGATCAGTTGGCAGAGAATGAGCAACCGGTGACGGTTCGCGAGCGCCTTCAGCAACTCGCTCGCATCGTCGGCGGCATCCTGCATGGAGTCAGGGTCAACTTTCATTCTTGCGTATCTACGTTATTCCGAATATATTGTCAAGCCCGTGAACCCGTCCGATGGGGCTTGAAACCGCAGGAATACGCAAGATGCAAGAAGACAAAAAGATCGTTTGTCCGCAGTGTTCTGCCGTCAATCGCCTGGTTGCCGATCGTCCGGCTTCCGAAGCGCGCTGCGGCAAGTGCGGCCGGGCCATGTTCGATGCGCATCCGGCCGATGCCGATGCCGCGTCGTTCGACAAGCAGATGAGCCGCAGCGACATTCCGGTCCTGGTGGACGTCTGGGCGCCGTGGTGCGGCCCATGCCGGATGATGGCGCCGGCCTTCGCGGAGGCCGCCGGCGTCCTGGAGCCCGAGGTGCGGCTGATCAAGTTGAATTCGGAAAACGAGCCGCAACTGGCCTCGCGGCTCGGCATTCGCGGCATCCCGACCATGCTGCTCTACAAGGGCGGGCGTGAGGTCGGCCGGGTCTCCGGCGCCATGTCGGCGCGGCAGATCGTCGACTGGACCCGCGGGCAACTCGCCTCCGCCTGACGCCAAAGCCGGAGCCTGGAAGGCGAGGGGCTGGAAACCGGGCTTGAAGCCCGGTATGACGCCAGGCGTAGCTGTCAAGCCTGGGCGTTGGAGAAGTCGTGGATCCGCATTGCATCGATAAGGCCGGATCACCGCGGCCAAGGGGCGCAGGCACAGCAGCGGTTTTCCGCCGCGCGACGATGGCGGCCGGTCTGCTGCTTGTCTTGGCGGCTTGTGCCGGCCGGCCGATCGGCGTGATGGAGCCCACCAATCACGTGGCCAACGGCACGACCAAGGTCGAACTGATCGCCGCGACGACGAGGGCGCCGGCTGAGGACAAGGCGATCCTCTTTACCGGCGAGCGCGGCACCGGCCTGATGATCGATGCGGTGACGATCTCCATCCCGCCCGACGGCCAGCGCGAGATCGGCCAGGTCCAGTGGCCGAAGCGCCTCCCTGCCGATCCGCAGAAGGACTTCACCACGGTCGCGGTCGATCCGATCGGCGACGAGAAGGAGGGTGAGGCCTGGCTCAAGACCCATGTTCCGAAGAGCCGGCGCGTGCTCGTCTTCGTCCATGGCTTCAACAACCTCTATGAGGAAGCCGTCTATCGCTTCGCCCAGATCGTGCATGATTCCAAGGCCGACGTCGTGCCGGTGGTATTCACCTGGCCGTCACGCGGCTCGCTGTTCGACTATAACTACGACAAGGAAAGCACCAATTATTCACGCGACGCGCTGGAGGACCTGCTGACGCAGATCGCCCGCAATCCGGCGGTCGGCGAAGTGACGGTCATGGCCCATTCCATGGGCACATGGCTCGCGGTCGAGGCGCTGCGCCAGATGGCGATCCGCAACGGCCGGATCGATCCGAAGATCAGCAATGTCATCCTGGCCGCCCCCGATCTCGACGTCGATGTCTTTGGCCAGCAATACCAGTCCATTGCCGGCAAGGCGCCGCATTTCACCCTGTTCGTCTCGCGCGACGATCGCGCTCTTACCCTGTCGAAACGGATTTCCGGCAATGTCGAGCGGCTTGGCCACATCGACCCCAGCACCGAGCCCTATCGCAGCCAGCTGGAGGCGGCCGGGATCACCGTTCTCGACCTGACCAAATTGAAATCCGGCGATCCGCTCAATCACGGCAAGTTTGCCGAGAGCCCCGAGGTCGTGCGCCTCATCGGCGACCGGCTGATCGCCGGCCAGGCGGTGACCGACTCTGCCGCCGGTCTCGGCGAGAGCCTCGGCGCCGTGGCGATCGGAGCCGGTACCACCGTGGGCCAGGCGGCGAGCACGGTGATCAGCGCGCCGATCTCGATCTTCGACCCGCGGACACGGCGCAATTACGGCCAGCAATGGCTGCAGCTCGGCAGTTCGGCGGGCAATACGATCGGTGCCGCCGGAACCGCCTTGATCCCGTCACGGCCTTGAGGGCCGAAGCGCTCTCAAGGCCGGACGGTGTGCAGTTCGAATAGGGCTGTACCGTAGCCCACCAGCACGCCCTCGTCAGCCAGCTGCCGCGACAGCACGCCATCCGACGGCGCAAGGACCGGGCGCAGCAGGGCGCCTGCCTTCAGATAACCGATGATTTCGCCACGTCTGACCAGCCGCGGCAGCGCGGCAGCTTCCGCGTCGCGGGGGTGGGTGGCACGGAACATGCCGATATGCGGAGCGAGAAGCGTTTCGCCGGCGCGGGGAGCATGGTCCGGTTGGTGAAATACCGGTTGGTTCAAGGGCTGGTCGCCCTCCAGGATCGCGCCCTCGCTCGCGACGACATGCCGCTCGGCATCCTCGTATTCGAATTCCGCAATACCGTGGCGCCGCATCAGCTCCATCACGGCTTCGATCCATTCATTCCCCATCATGACCTCCCGAAACCGTCGGCCATCAGCCGTTCGAGATGATGGATGTCGATGCCGCCGGCGGTAAAGCCCGGTTCCCTCAGCAGTGCCAGGTGAAGCGCGCTCGACGTCTCCACGCCCTCGATGGCGAGCTCGCCCAGCGCCCGGCGCATGCGGGCGATCGCTGCGTCCCGCGTCGGCCCATGCGCGATCAGCTTGCCGATGAGCGAGTCGTAGTTCGGCGGGATCTCATAGCCCGGATAAAGATGGGTATCGAGCCGAACGCCGGGCCCGCCCGGCGCGATGAACTGGCTTACCTTTCCCGGCGAAGGCGTGAAGTTGAAGGCGTGTTCCGCATTGATCCGGCATTCGATGGCATGGCCGTCGAAGCGAATGGCGTCCTGCGCGACTTCGAGCCTCTCGCCCATGGCGATGCGCAACTGTTCGCGCACGATGTCGACGCCGGTGATTTCTTCGGTAACGGGATGCTCGACCTGGATCCGCGTGTTCATCTCGATGAAGTAGAATGCGCCGTCCTCGTAGAGGAACTCGAAGGTACCGGCGCCGCGATAGCCGATGGCAAGACACGCCGCCGCGCAGCGCCGGCCGATCGCGTCGATGGCGGCCGGATCTATGCCCGGCGGCGGCGCCTCCTCGATCAGCTTCTGGTGACGGCGCTGGATCGAACAGTCGCGGGCGCCCAGATGGATCGCATTGCCATGACTGTCGGCCAGAACCTGGATCTCGACATGGCGCGGAAATTCGAGGAAGCGCTCGACATAGACTTCCGGATTGCCGAACGCCCGTCCGGCCTCCTCGCGCGCCATCTGGACCGCCCCGATGAGGGCGTCGGGATCGCGGACGATCCGCATGCCGCGCCCGCCACCGCCGCCCGAGGCCTTGACGATCAGCGGATAGCCGGTTTCCGCGCCGATCGCCGCGATGCGGGCCGCGTCCTGCGGCAGAGCGCTGTCGGGTCCGGGAACGCAGGGCACACCGGCGGCGATCATCGCCCGCTTGGCGGCGACTTTGTCGCCCATCACCCGGATCGCCGCAGACGGCGGGCCGACGAAGGTGAGGCCGGCCTGTTCGACCATTTCGGCGAAGTCGGCATTCTCCGACAGGAAGCCGTAGCCGGGGTGGATGGCACCGGCTCCCGTCAGTTGCGCGGCAAGCAGGATTTCAGCACCGTCAAGATAGCTCCGCGCCGCAGGTGCCGGCCCGATGCACAAGGCCTGATCGGCGAGTGCCACGTGACGAAGATTGCGATCGGCTTCCGAGTGGATGGCAATGGTCTTAAGGCCAAGGTCGCGGCAGGCCCTCAAGATCCGCAGGGCAATCTCGCCTCGGTTGGCAATCAGCACGCTGTCGAACATAGGCTCAATCCCGCGCGAGGAGGATCAGCGGCATGCCGGGCGTCACCGGCTCGCCGTCGCCGACCAGAATGGCCGCGATACGGCCGCCGCGGGTTGCCTCGACCGGATTGAGCATCTTCATCGCCTCGATGAGCGCAAGCGTCTGGCCCTCCTCGATCAGGTCCCCTTCCTGCGCATAGGGCTCGGCGCCGGGCGCGGGCGCGCGGTAGAAGGTGCCCGACAGGCCGGCCACGATCACCGCTTCATCCGTCTCGGCAATTTCCGGCAGCGCCATCAAGGCTGCGATCTCCGCCGCCGCCATGGCCTCCGGCGTGTCGCGCCGCAGCGACGGCGAGGGCGGGGCGCCACCATTGCGGGTCGCGGTCTTGGCCAGGCGGATGCGCATGCCGTTCTCGCTCACCTCCAGCTCGTTGAGCGTGGAATTCTCCAGCATCTGCATCAGTCGCTCGATCGTCGCGAGATCCATGTCGTCCCCTTCAGCGCAGGAAATTGGCAATCGCGATCCCTTGCGATTCAAGGGTCTCGCGGATGGTCCGGGCGATGGAAACGGCGGACGGCGTATCGCTGTGGACGCAGATCGAATCGACCGGCGTGACGATCGTTCGGCCGGTCACGGTCTCGATCGCGCCGTTCTTCACCATGCGCACCACCCGCTCCGCTGCGGCCTGCGCGTCGTGGATCACGGCACCGGGTTGGCTGCGATGCACGAGAAAGCCCTCGTCGGTATAGGCACGGTCGGCGAAGATCTCGGAGCGGCAGGTCAGCCCCATCTCGCGCGCCAGCCGCTCCTGGTGGCCAAGCGCGATGGTCAGGCAGACGAGCGACGGATCGACCGCCTTGATGGCATTGTTGACCGCGCGCGCCACGCTTTCGTCCTGCTGGGTGAGGTTGCCGAGCGCGCCATGCGCCTTGACATGGGTGATCGGATGGCCGGCATAGATCGAAAGCGCCTGCGCGGCACCGATCTGATAGGCGACCAGCCGCTCGATCTCGCCGGCGGAGAAGGGAATGTTGCGCCGCCCGAAGCCCCAGAGGTCGGGAAAGCCGGGATGGGCGCCGACAGCCACGCCCTTGGACCTGGCGATGGCAAAGGTCGAAGCCATGATGTCGGGATCGCCGGCATGCATGCCGCAGGCAATATTGGCCGAACTGACGATCGACAGCATCGCCTCGTCGTCGCCCATGCGATAGGCGCCGAAGCCTTCGCCCATGTCGGAATTGAGATCGACGCTGAGTGCCATGCCGCTTACGCTCCTGATGCTTCGGTTCTTACGAATAGTAGGTCGAGCCGGCGCCGAAGCACAATGGAGAGCCCAAGAAATGCTTTGGGTCTCCACCACATTCTGATATATCACGACGCGAAGGACAGGGATGAAGGCGGGGCATGCGGCAAGACGGCGACAATCCGAAGGTTAGTGCTGAAGGGGCGGGAGCCCTTCTTTTCGATGTCGCCGGCCCGGTTTTCGATCCTTCGCTGCAGGAGCGCATCTGGGTGTTCGCCGATGTGCTGAGGACACTACCCGGCGTCCGCGAGGTGGCGCCCGGCATGAACAATCTGATTGTCGTGTTCGACCCGCTTGGCCTCGATCCGGACAGTCTCGAAGCCCATCTTCTTGCCGAATGGACGAAGACGGTTGCCGCACCGGCGGCCGGTCGCCTGCTCGACATTCCGGTCGTCTACGGCAATGAAGGGAGCGATCTCTCCGAGGTTGCCCAGGAAAAAGGCCTGACGATCGAGCGCCTTGTCGCGCTGCACACGGCACCCGTCTATTCGGTCGCCGCTGTTGGAGCCATGCCCGGTTTCGTCTATCTTTCCGGGCTCGACCCTCGATTGGCGCTGCCCCGGCGGGCGGTGCCGCGCATGGGTGTGCCGGAGGGCTCGGTCATCATTGGCGGCGCCCAGGCCGGCATCATGCCGCTCACCGCCCCTTCCGGCTGGCATATTCTCGGCCATACCGATTTTCACCTGTTCGATCCGCTGCGCGAGCCGCCTGCCGCCCTTCGCGCCGGGGACCGTATCCGTTTTGTCGTCAAGGAGATCCGCGCATGATCGAGATCCTGACGACGGGCGCGGCCAATTGCGTGCAGGACCTCGGCCGCTTCGGCTATCTGGACGCCGGCGTTTCACGCTCCGGTGCGATGGATGCACCGGCGCTGGAGCTCGCCAACCGGCTGGTCGGCAATGATCCGAACGCGGCCGCCATAGAGGTAGCGATCTTTCCTTTCCGGTTGCGCTTCGATCGGGCTGGGCTGGCGGCGGTGACCGGTGCGGATCTGCCGGTCACGCTGGGCGGTATTCGCTATCCATCCTGGTGGGCGCTGCCCGTAAGTGCCGGCGATATTCTCGAACTGGGTCTGCCGCGTCGCGGTGCCCGCGCCTATCTCGCCATTGCCGGCGGTCTGATCGTTCCCCCCGTGCTCGGTTCGGCCTCCACCGACCTCAAGAGCCGCTGGGGCGGGCTGAAGGGCAGGGGCTTGCGCCGCGGCGACCGGCTGGAGGCAGGCTTTGCGCCGGCCGCGCTCGGCGACCTGCCGGCGGGTTTCGGGCTCGATCCCGAGACGATCGGCCGTGGTGCCGCCGACATCGGGGAGGAGGTTCCCATTCGCGTCTTGCCGGGTGCGGAGTATGACGTCTTCGATCAGGCGGCGGTCGATGCCTTGGAAGCCGCCGCATGGCAGGTCTCCGAGGATGCCAATCGCCAGGGCTATCGCCTGTCCGGCCCCCAACTGACGCTCCGGCAAAAGCTCGAACTGCATTCGCACGGCATCATGCCCGGCACCGTACAGGTGCCGCCGTCCGGCCAGCCGATCATCCAGCTGGCCGAGGCCAATACCTGCGGCGGATATCCGAAGATCGCCCATGTGATCGAGGCCGATCTCTGGCGGCTCGGCCAGGCCCCGGTCGGCAGCCGCCTGCGTTTTGCCAGGGTGGACAGGAGGCAGGCGGTCGCCGCCCTGCGCGCGCAACGTGTCCTGATCGACCGCGCCGCCGCCTTTGCCGCACTCGCCCGCAAGGATGCGGCAAACCCCGAACTTCTGGCGGCGCTGTCGCGTCGTGACACGAATTCCTGACGGACGGAGCAAGACCATGAGATGGAAGCGTACGCTGCAACTGATCGACGTTCATTGCGAGGGCGAGATCGGCAAGGTGGCGGTCGGCGGCGTGCCGAAGATCCCCGGCGAGACGATCGCCGAACAACTGCATTGGCTGAACAACGACCCGAAGGGCCAGGAACTGCGCCGCTTTCTCGTGCTCGAACCGCGCGGTGCGCCGATCGGCTCGGTCAACCTGCTGCTGCCGGCCAAGAATCCCAAGGCCGATGCCGGTTTCGTCATCCTCCAGCCGGACCAGGCCCATGCCAGTTCGGGATCGAATTCGATCTGCATCACCACGGCCCTGCTCGAAAGCGGCATCGTCGAGATGACCGAGCCGGAAACGACGGTGGTGCTCGACACGGCGGCCGGCCTCGTGACGGCAACCGCGACCTGCCGCGACGGCCGTTGCGAGCGGGTCAAGCTCACCATGGTGCCGTCCTTCGTTCATGAACTGGACGTCAGCCTCGAGACCGAGCAATGGGGCCGCATAAGCTTTGACCTCAGCTATGGCGGCATCTTCTATGCGCTGGTCGATGTCGGCCAGATCGGCCTCACCATCGACAAGGCCAATGCCCGCGGCCTGGTCGAGGCGGGCATGATCCTGAAAGAGGAGATCAACCGGTGCATTCCCGTCGTCCATCCGGACATCCCGGCAATCTCCGGCGTCGCCTATGTCATGTTCCGTGATGTCGATCCGGACAGCGCGATCCGCACCTGCACGACGATGTGGCCCGGCCGTGTCGACCGCTCGCCCTGCGGCACCGGCAATTCCGCCAATCTTGCGACGCTCCATGCGCGCGGCAAGGTCAAGGTCGGCGATGTGCTGAAATCCCGCTCGATCATCGGTTCGGAATTCGAGGTGGGGCTGAAGGAGTTGACCGAGGTCGCCGGCCGTCCCGCCGTCATCCCGACGATCAGCGGCCGCGGCTTCACGTTCGGCCTGCACCAGGTGGCGCTCGACCCCTTCGACCCTCTGGCCGACGGCTTTGCCCTCACCGACGTCTGGGGCCCCTCGGCGGGGTCGATTGGTTAATGGGCTAGGCTCCGGCTGTCGAAATTAACCTCCTGGTAATACATCGACCGTTTCTTCGGCGGGCCCTTCTTGCGCTTCCGGTGTCCAGAGGCATAAGAAGCACCGTGTTCATCTCGTGCTCATGGCTGCAAGAACAAGAAAAATGGAAGATAATCTGATCGTGGGAGCCATTCCGCCGAATAACGTGCCCTGTCTTTCCACGCTGCGGGGCACCGCAATATTTGCCAGCCTGACGGCCGAGGAAGACAATGAACTGCTGTCGCGTTGCCATACCAGAAATCTATGCGCGGGCGAAAGTCTAGTCGACTTCGAGGACCTGTCCAAGGACGTCTTCGTCGTGCAGAGCGGGGAAATCCGCGCTGTCCTGCGCTTCACCGTGGGCAAGGAGGCGATCCTTGGAACCTTTCGCCGCGGGGACCTCTTGGGCGAACTGTCGGCGATTGACGGTCTGTCCCGTTCGGCAAGCCTCATGGCGGTCACGGACGCCGTTGTCACCGTCATCCCCTATGCCGTCTTTCACGATGTTCTCGAGGCGCATCGGGACGTGTGCCTGGGGTTGATGCAACTCCTGTCGCGGCGCATACGGGCGATGAACGAGCGGATCTCGGAGCTTTCCTTTCTCGACACCAAGCACCGCCTCTACAATGCGCTGCTGCGTCTTTCGCGCCTGCGCGGCGATGGCGGGCGCGAGCGCATCATCTCTCCGCCCATGGTTCATGCCGAACTCGCCGAGCACATCGGTTCGAGCCGGGAAACCGTTTCGCGCGAGATGTCGCGCCTGATCCGCGAACAGGTGATCGAGCGGACCAGCCGCGCCATCATCTTGAAGAATCCCGTCGAGCTTTCCCGGCGCATTTCCCGCGCTCTCGAGGGTTGATCGACGGGTCCCGATAGCCGCACGGGAAAGACGCTTGCCGACCCGCGGGCCTCCGCCTTGCGCTTTAGTCGCCGCTAATTGATTAAGGCCGACTTAAAGTAGCAATCGGTAAAATTGATTCAAAATGGTTCAGCCTATCGCAGCCTCCCTTTGCTAGAGATCGCCTAAGGGTAGGCGGTTTGCAGCGAAGGGAAGCGGGCATGGCCATTTTGATCGTGGAAGACAATCCGACCAATGCGATGATCCTGAAGCACCTTGCCAGAAAGGTGACCGACGAGGAAATCGTCATCGAGCCGGACGCGGGCAAGGCGCTGACGATGTGCCACAACAGGCTTTTCGCCATGCTGATCGTCGACCACATCCTTCCCGGAATGAGCGGTCTCCAGTTCGTCAAGGCGATCCGTATGACCTCCCGTTACGATGAAGTTCCCGTCGTCATGGTCACCGCCGATCAAGAGCCGGGCCTGCGCGAAGCCGCGCGGCAAGGGGGCGTGACCGACTTCCTCACCAAGCCGGTGGAGGCCGTCGCCTTTCGCTCGCTGATTTCGTCCTGTCTGGGACACCGCACGGATCCCGCGGCCTTGGCCATCTGAGACCGATCGTTCCTGACGAGTGCACGCATGAAATCCGCTCTCACCTTCATTTTCGCCGCTCTGCTCGCCGCCGCCCCGGCCGCAGAACTGGATGTGCCGAAAGGTCCTGTCATCCTCACGATCAGCGGCGCCGTCGCGCAGCCCAATCGCGACGGATCGGCGGTCTTCGACCTTTCCATGCTGGAAGGGCTTGAAGGGAGGCGCGTGACCATGGAGACACCGTGGACGCAAGGCGAAGTCGAGTTCTCCGGTCCCTTCCTGCGCGAAGTGCTTGAAGCCGCGGGCGCAGACGGCAGCCGTCTGATCATTCGCGCCCTCAACGGCTATTCCGCGGAATTGCCTATTTCCGATGCCCGCGACATCGACACCATCCTGGCCACGCGGCTCGACGGCAAGATCATGACCGTGCGGACCAAGGGGCCATCCATGCTGGTCTATCCCTTCGACCAGGATCGGGCGCTCTACAACGAAAAATACTTCGCGCGTTCGGTCTGGCAGATCGGGGAAATCGAGGTCCTTCGGTGACACGCGTCCGCAGAACCGCCGACATCATGCGCAAGGCAGGGAGCACCACCCTGATCCTGCAAATCCTGTCGGCCGTGCTTCTGCTGGTGCTGATCATGCTCTTCGTCGACATTTCACGCCAGTTCCGATTCCTCCAGGACGGCATTCGCGAGAACGCCGTGTGGTCGGTCTACCAGCTGGATCGCGAGGCGCGCACCCTTGACGACAGCCTCGCCGACCTGCGCCGTCAGTCGCCGAGCAAGGTCCTCATCGACGAACTCTCGCTGCGCTATGACATTCTCCATTCGCGCGTGCAGGTGGTGAAGGAATCGAAGTTCAGCAGCTATTTCACCGAGGATCCCAAGATCCTGCGCTTGCTCGGCGAGATCGAGACGACGGCTGCCGCTATCCAGCCGGCTTTTGACCGCTACGCCGAGGGCACCATTCCGAATGCCGCCGAACTGGAAAAGCTCGACCTTGCGCTGGCGGGCCTGGTCAAGCTGACCGAAGACCTCCTCGTTCAGACCAATATGCAACTGAGCGCCGAACGGGCCGATGCGCGCGCCACCATTCTCGACCTCGAGAAGACTTCGGCGATCATGCTGGCCTTGCTCATGGTCTCGGTCGTGTTCCTTGTCGTCACCTTGCGCCGGCAGCTGAAGTCGGTGCGCAAGGCGGGGCTTGAACTCGAGGGCATGGCCCAGCGCCTGACGGAAGCCTACGAGGCGGCGGATGCCGGCAACCGCGCCAAGTCGCAGTTCATGGCGACGATGGGCCACGAGATCCGCACGCCGCTCAACGCCATTCTCGGCATGTCGGAGCTCCTCGAATTCTCCGAGCTTCCGGAAGATGCGCTGTCCAGCGTCAAGACCATTCGCTCCTCCGGCGAGGCGTTGCTGGAAGTCATCAACGAGATCCTCGACTATTCCAAGATCGAGCACGGCAAGCTCGAGCTCGAGGAGCGTGCCGTCGACATCCGCGCCCTGTCGGAGACCACCGTCAGCATCATTCGCGGCCGGGCCGACGACCACGGCAATTCGATCGTCCTCGACATCCCCTATTCCCTCGACGCGCTCTATGTGCGCACCGATCCGACGCGCCTGCGCCAGGTCCTGCTCAATCTCCTGTCGAACGCGGCCAAGTTCACCACCAGGGGAACGGTGACCTTGCGTCTTCGCGAATTTTATCGGCACGGCAAGCTGATGCTTCGTTTCGAGGTCGAGGATACCGGTATCGGCATCGACGAGGCGGGGCTTGCCAAGCTGTTCAAGCCGTTTTCGCAGGTCGATGCCTCGATCAGCCGCAAGTATGGCGGCACCGGCCTTGGGCTGACGATCTGCAAGCAGATCGTCGAAAAGCTCGGCGGCGAGCTGGGCATGAGCAGCACGGTCGGCGTCGGAAGCATCTTCTGGTTCGAGCTTGCGGTCGTCGCCGTCGGCAAGGACGAGGTCCGACGCCAGGCCGGTGGGCAGGACAAGGCGCCCTTGCCTCGCCTCAGGATCCTGCTGGTCGAGGACAATCGGGTAAACCAGCTTGTCGCGACCCGTTTCCTCGCTCGCCTGGGCCAGGAGGTCGTGGTGGCCAGGGACGGCGCGGAAGCCGTCTCGATCGCCAGGGAGCAGCCCTTCGACACGATTCTGATGGACATGCAGATGCCGGTGATGGACGGCATCGAGGCGACCCGCCGCATCATCGCCGAGGGCGGAGCGTGCTCGACCACGCCGATCATCGCGATGACCGCCAATGCCTCCGACGACGACCGGCGACGCTGCATCGAGGCGGGCATGGCCGGCTTCGAGTCCAAGCCGATAACAATGGAAAGGCTGCGCAACGTGATACAGTCGATCGCGCAATTCCCGGCCACCGGGCACGATGACGCCGAGCAGGACGATATAGGCCTGCCGGAACCGATCATCATCGACGACGTCGACCTGCCGGCCCTGTCGATCGAGGGCCTTGACGAGGCGCGGCATTCCGAACTGGTCGATGCGCTCGGCGAAGACGTCTTCCGCGAACTGGTCGAGTCCTTCTTCGATGATGCGGCATCCCTGATCAAGGATCTGCACGTCGCGCTGGCCAACCATGATCCCGAAAGGATCGATCGTGTCCTGCACACGATCAAGGGCGCAGCCGTCAATGTCGGCCTGAACGACATCGCCGACAAGGCGCATGCGCTTCGCCGCGTCAGGCCGTCACCCGCTGACGTCGACAGGCTGAGCGATGAAATCGAAACCCTGAAATTCAAACTGGTAGCTTGAGAGTGAAGGAGGCGTCTATGCGTATTTTGCTGGTGGATGACAACAGCACCAACCTGAAGCTGTTGACGAAACTCGTCGGCAAGCTGGAAAACTGCGAGGCGCTCGCTTTCGCCAGTCCCGATGCGGTTCTGTCCGCTCTTCCGGAACTCGATTTCGACATCGCGATCATCGACTACCAGATGCCGGTCTATAATGGCGTCGAGCTTTTCACCGAGATCGTCCGTTTCGAGAAATATGCCCAGGTTCCGGTGATCTTCGTCACGGCCGACAAGGACATGACGACGCGCATGGCGGCACTCAATGCCGGTGCCATCGATTTCCTGACAAAGCCGATCAACCCGGTCGAGTTCCAGGCGCGCGTGCAGAACATCGTGTCGCTCGCCCGGGCCCG
This sequence comes from Ciceribacter sp. T2.26MG-112.2, assembly GCF_900492205.1. GTDB lineage: Bacteria > Pseudomonadota > Alphaproteobacteria > Rhizobiales > Rhizobiaceae > Allorhizobium > Allorhizobium naphthalenivorans_A. Next base: position 17,862 of record NZ_UEYQ01000001.1, on the reverse strand, counting down.
CCGCCAGCTCGCCGACCAGGCCGAATGGTTGCGCCGCGAGGTCGACCGGGCGGTCTTCGAACTGCGCCAGCGCGAGCAGGAGATCATCCACCGCCTGACGCTTGCCGCCGGCTACAAGGATCCGGAGACCTCGCGCCACACCCTGCGGGTGGCCGCCTATTCCGAGGCGATCGCGCTCGAGCTCGGTCTGCCTGAACAGTTCTGCAACGACATCCGCCTAGCGGCGCCGATGCACGACATCGGCAAGGTGGCGATGCCGGACACCGTGCTCCTCAAGCAGGGGCGCCTGACCGAGGCCGAGTACCGGCAGATGCAGGCGCATGCGCAGATCGGCAGCGACATCCTCGCCCGCTCGCATTCCTCACTGCTGCAACTCGCATCGGAAATCGCCGCCAGCCATCACGAACGCTGGGACGGCCAGGGTTACCCGAACCGCCTGGCCGGCACGGTGATCCCGATCTCCGGCCGCGTTGTGTGCATCGCCGATAATTTCGACGCCCTGACGACCGAGCGACCCTACAAGCCGGCATGGTCTTTCGAGCGCACGGTGGAACATATCCTCGGTCGCGCCGGCACCCAGTTCGATCCGGACTGCGTCGCCGCCTTCGAGCGTGCCCTGCCGAAGATCAAGGCCATCATGGAGAACGACCGGCGCGAGCAGCTGGAGGAAGCGGAACGGACGCTGGCTGCCCTTTCCGGCAAGGTCGCCTAAAGGCAGGTTTGATCCGATCCGAGAACATGCTATCTGCGGGCCACCGACCATGCCCGGAGGTTTTGTCATGCGCTCGATCACCATCCGCCGCCCCGATGACTGGCACTTGCATCTGCGCGACGGCGCCATGCTCGAAGGCGTGATCGGCGATACCAGCCGGCATTTCGCCCGTGCCATCATCATGCCCAACCTCGTGCCGCCGGTCGTCACGACGGCGGATGCGAAGGCTTATCGCGACCGCATCATGGCGGCCCTGCCGAAGGGCGACCGCTTCGAGCCGCTGATGACCCTCTACCTCACCGAGGACACGAGCCCGGACGATGTGGAGGAGGGCGCAAGGAGTGGTCTCGTCACCGCCGTGAAGCTCTATCCCGCCGGCGCCACCACCAACTCCCACGGCGGCGTGCGCGACATGGCAAAGGCCATGCCGGTGCTGGAACGCATGGCGAAGATCGGCCTGCCGCTCTGCGTCCATGGCGAAGTGACGACGCCCGAGGTCGACATCTTCGACCGCGAAAAGGTCTTCATCGATACCGTGCTCGATCCGCTGCGCCGGCGTCTGCCGGACTTGAAGGTGACGATGGAACACGTGACCACCTCGGACGGCATCGACTATATCCGCTCGGCCGAGCGCAACATTGCCGGCTCGATCACCACCCACCATCTGATCATCAACCGCAATGCCATCCTGGTTGGCGGCATCAAGCCGCACTACTATTGCCTGCCGGTCGCCAAGCGCGAGAGCCATCGTCTGGCGCTGCGGGCCGCCGCGACTTCCGGGGATCGCCGTTTCTTCCTCGGCACCGATTCCGCACCCCACGTCGATCCCTTGAAGGAATGCGCCTGCGGCTGCGCCGGCATTTACACCTCGATCAACACGATGAGCTGTCTGGCCCATGTTTTCGAACAGGAAAACGCGCTCGACAAGCTCGAGGCCTTTGCCTCGCTGAACGGTCCGGCCTGGTACGGCCTTGCTCCCAACGAGGATACGATCACGCTGGTGCGGCGCGACACGCCGGTGTCCTATCCGGCAAAGATCGAGACCGGAGCCGGTCCGGTGACCGTCTTCGATCCGATGTTCGACTTGTTCTGGGACGTGAACTGAAGATTAGAGATTGAGCCCGCTCGTCAGGTTCGGCCAAAGCCCGGTCACGCCGACAATGATCAGATAGATCGCGATCACGTAATTGAGCAGGCGCGGCATGATCAGGATGAGAATGCCGGCAATCAGTGCGATCAGCGGTTGAATGGCGATGGCGTTCATGTTCGTTCTTCCTGTTTCCAGTGTTCGTCTTGATGGGTGGGCGAGGGGGACCAATGGTGCCCTGTCGAAGGCGGAACGCAACTCCTGTTCCTCGCAGGCGTTAAGATTCGTGCGGATGAGGCCGCCGCCATGGCCGGTGGCGCTGGCCAGTGCGCCGCGTTGCTGCTATTGGCCGCTTTCGGATGCCGTAACGCGACAGGAGCCGAAATGATCCAGACGACCTTTCCCGAACCCGCCGTCATGGCGGAATTGATGGCGAAGATGCTGTGGGAGATCAAGGCGGTGCATTTTTCCGCCGACAAGCCCTACAAGCTGTCCTCCGGCATGATGAGCCCGGTTTATATCGATTGCCGCAAGCTGATCTCCTATCCGCGCATTCGCTCGGCGATCATGGATTTCGCTGCCGCCACTGTGATGCGCAATGCCGGCTTCGAGCAGTTCGACGTCGTGGCCGGCGGCGAGACGGCCGGCATTCCCTTTGCCGCCTTCCTCGCCGAACGGCTCGGCCTGCCGATGATCTACGTGCGCAAGGCGCCGAAGGGTCACGGTCGCAACGCCCAGATCGAAGGCCATATGCCGGAAGGTGCACGTGTCCTGGTGATCGAGGACCTGACGACGGCGGGCGGCAGCATGTTCAAGTTCATCGATGCGATCCGCGCCGCCGGCGGCGTCGTCGATCATGGCATCGCCCTCTTCTACTATGGCATCTTTCCGGAGGCCGAGGAGCGCTTCACCAACGGCAATGTCACCCTCCACCACATCGCCACCTGGCGCAACGTGCTGGCCGTCGCCCGCGAGCGCAAGCTGTTCGACGACAAGACGCTATCCGAGGTCGAGGCCTTCCTCGATGCGCCGCTCGCCTGGTCCGGCCGCAATGGCGGGGTGTCTTCGCTCGGCTGATACGGGGCTGGCATTTTCATGCAGGATGGATTAAATCGATTGAAATCCATTCCGGCTACGGGACATATCGGGAGAACGGTCGAATGATCTTGTGTTGTGGAGAAGCGCTGATCGACATGTTGCCGCGCGAATCGACACGGGGTGAGCGGGCCTTTGCCCCTTACGCCGGCGGCGCCATCTTCAACACGGCGATCGCCCTTGGCCGGCTCGGCATCCCGACCGGCTTCTTCACCGGCCTTTCCGACGACATGATGGGCGACATCCTGCGCGATACCCTGACGTCGAGCGGGGTCGACTTCCGTTTCTGCGCGACGTCGTCCAGGCCGACGACGATCGCCTTCGTCAAACTGGTCGACGGCCATGCAAGCTATGCCTTCTATGACGAAAACACCGCCGGCCGGATGATTTCGCCCGCCGATCTTCCGGTGCTGGGCGCGGATTGCGAGGCATTGCATTTCGGCGCGATCAGCCTCATCCCCGAGCCCTGCGGCTCGACCTACGAAGCGCTGATGGCGCGCGAGTATCAAACCCGCGTCATCTCCCTCGATCCCAACATCCGGCCCGGCTTCATCAGGGACAAGGCGGCGCACATGGCCCGGATCAACCGCATGGCGGCCATGTCCGACATCCTCAAGTTCTCCGACGAGGATCTCGAATGGTTCGGCCTGTCCGGCAGCCATGACGATCTGGCCCGGCATTGGCTGGAGACGGGCGCGAAGCTGGTCGTCATCACCCGCGGCGCGGACGGTGCGACCGGCTATACCGAGCGCTTCAAGGTCTCCGTGCCGAGCCAGCGGGTCGAAGTGGTCGATACGGTCGGAGCCGGCGATACCTTCGATGCGGGCATCCTGGCATCGCTGAAGCGCCAGGGTCTCTTGACGAAGGCCAAGGTCGCCAATCTGGACGAGGCGGCGGTTCGCTCCGCCCTCGAATTGGGCGCCAGGGCGGCCGCCGTCACGGTCTCGCGCGCCGGCGCCAACCCGCCCTATGCAGACGAAATCGGCCTCGTCTGACGCGAGCCTCCGACACCCGTCATTCTTGCCGCGCGGTTATTTCGCCCTCGAGAGCAGGGTCGCGACGAGGCCGGCGGTCGAGCTGTCATGCCCGGTCGCGGCCACCTTCCCCTCGATCACCGGCAAAAGCCCGGTCGCCAGTTCCTTGCCGAGTTCCACGCCCCATTGGTCGAAGGAATTGATCCGGAAGATCACCCCCTCGACGAATACGCGGTGCTCGTAGAGCGCGATCAGCCGACCGAGCGTATAGGGCGTCAGCTGGTCGTAGACGAAGGTGATCGACGGACGATTGCCGGAGAACACCCGGTGTGGGGCGATGAAATCGGCCTTCTCCTCGTCCATGCCCTTGGAGGTCAGCTGGGCCCTGGCCTCGGCGAGAGTGCGCCCTTTCATCAGGGCTTCGGACTGCGCCAGGCAATTGGCGATCAGCAGTTCGTGCTGGTGGCGCAGCTCCGGTTCGAAGCCTCGTGCGGCGATCAGGAACTCGGCCGGGATGACGCTCGTCCCCTGGTGGATCAGCTGGTAGAAGGCGTGCTGGCCGTTGGTGCCGGGCTCGCCCCAGACCACCGGGCCGGAGCTGCCGGCCACCGGCTTGCCGTCTATGGTGACGCTCTTGCCGTTCGATTCCATGTCGAGCTGCTGCAGATAGGCGGGAAAGCGCGACAGTCGCTGGTCGTAAGGCAGGATTGCGCGCGTCTGGTAGCCGAGCACATTGCGGTGATAGACGCCGATCGCGCCGAGCAGCATGGGCAGGTTCTTTTCGAATGGCGCGTGACGGAAATGCTGGTCCATCGCATGGCCGCCGTCGAGGAAGCGCCCGAAGTCGTCTTCGCCGATGGCGATCATCAGCGGCAGGCCGATCGCCGACCAGATCGAATAGCGCCCGCCGACCCAGTCCCAGAAGCCGAACACGCGCTCGGGGTCGATGCCGAAGGCGGCGACCTTGTCCAATGCGGTCGAGACGGCGGCAAAGTGCTTGCCGACCGCGGCCTCGCCGAGCTTTTCGGCAACGAACCGCCGCGCCGTCTGCGCATTGGTCATGGTCTCGATCGTCGTAAACGTCTTGGAGGCGATGATGAACAGCGTCGTCTCGGCGGAAAGGATCTTCAGCGTGTCGGCGATATGGGCGCCGTCGACATTGGAGACGAAGTGCAGGCGCGGGCCGTCATGAAAGGGGGCGAGCGCCAGCGTCGCCATCACCGGGCCCAGGTCGGAACCGCCGATTCCGATATTGACCACATCGGTGATCGCCTTGCCGGTCGAGCCCGTGAGTGAGCCCGAGCGGATCCCTTCGGCGAAGCGGCCCATGGCGGCAAGCACGGCATTGACCTCGGGCATGACGTCGCGGCCGTCGACCATGACCGGCGCGTTCGACCTGTTGCGCAAGGCGGTGTGCAGGACGGCACGTCCCTCGGTAAAGTTGATCGACTCACCGGCAAACATCGCCTCGCGCTTTTCGGCAACGCCGGCGCAAAGCTCTTCGAGCAGGACCATGATCTCGTCGTTCACCGCGCATTTGGAATAGTCCATCAGCAGGTCGTCGAGCGCGGCGCTGTATCGGGTGAAGCGCTGGTTGTCAGCGGCAAAGGCGGCGCGCAGATCCTCGGCCCGGGTGGCCGCGGCGGTGCTCGTGAGCTTGTCGATGATTGCCTGCATCTTCATGTCCCTGATTTGGCGGAGATGAAGGCGACCCTATTCTGGGCGGCGCTGGCGATCAAGCGCATGAAAACGCCCGGACTGCACTTGGCAATTCCGGGCGTCTGTCGTGGCTCCCTGAAGCGCCGCTTTACTTGGCCGGCTCGCTGTCGCGCAGTTCGCGCCGCAGGATCTTGCCGACATTCGACTTCGGCAACTCGCTGCGGAACTCGATGAAGCGCGGACGTTTGTAATTGGTCAGGTTCGCGGCACAATGCGCCTTGAGATCGGCTTCGGTCAGCGCCGGATCCTTCTTGACGACGAAGATCTTCACCGCTTCGCCGGAATGCGAATCCGGCACCCCGATCGCCGCGCATTCGAGCACGCCCGGATGCATCGCCGCCACTTCCTCGATCTCGTTCGGATAGACGTTGAAGCCCGATACCAGGATCATGTCCTTCTTGCGGTCGACGATCTTGACGTAGCCACCCTCGTTCATCATGCCCATGTCGCCCGAGCGGAAGAAGCCGTCATCGGTCATGACCTTGGCCGTCTCTTCGGGGCGCTGCCAGTAACCGGCCATCACCTGGGGGCCGCGAATGCAGATTTCGCCGACTTCGCCGATCGGCAGCGTGGCGCCGTCCTCGTCGCGGATCTCGATATCCGTCGAGGGCAGGGGAAGGCCGATCATACCGCTGAATTCGGTGCTGTCGAGACGATTGACGGTGGCGACCGGCGAGGTTTCCGAAAGGCCGTAGCCCTCGGTGATCGGGCAGCCTGTCATTTCCAGCCAGCGTTCCGCCACCGGCCGCTGCACGGCCATGCCACCGCCGAGCACCAGCAACAGCGAGGAGAAATCGAGGTTCTTGAAGTCCGGATTGTTCATCAGCGCGTTGAACAGCGTGTTGAGGCCGGGGAAGATATGCGCCTTGTGGTTCTGCAGTTCCTTGACGAAGGCGGGAATGTCGCGGGGATTGGCGATCAGCACATTATGGCTGCCGGTGGCGATCCCCATCAGCGAATTCACGGTGAGTGCGAAGATATGATAGAGCGGCAGGGCGCAGATGAAGGTCATGACCTCCGGCCGGCCCTTGATCGCGAAGGCCGCCTCGAGCCAGATGGCGATCTGCTGCTTGTTGGCGAGCAGGTTGGCATGGGTCAGCGTCGCACCCTTGGATACGCCGGTCGTGCCTCCGGTATATTGCAGGAACGCAACGTCGCTCGCGACCACGTCGACCGGCTTCAGCGTCTGGCGGGCGCCCTCGGAGAGAACCGCCTTGAAGCTGGTGTGTCCCGGGATCGACCAGGCCGGAACGAGCTTCTTCACCTTGCGCACGACGAAATTGACGATGTGGCCCTTCAAGCCCAGCATGTCGCCCATGGTGGCGACGATCACATGCTTGACCGGCGTATTGGGCAGCACCTGCTGTACCGTGCCGGCAAAGTTTTCCAGCACGATGATCGCCTTGGAACCTGAGTCCACCAACTGATGTTGCAGTTCGCGCGGCGTGTAGAGCGGGTTGACGTTGACGACCGTGAGGCCCGCCCGGAGGATGCCGTAGACCGCGACCGGGTTCTGCAGGATGTTCGGCGTCATCACCGCGACGCGGTCACCCTTGACCAGACCTTTGGCCTGGAGCCAGGCGCCGACCTTGCGCGACTGGATCTCCAGTTCGCGGAAAGTCATTCCCCGGCCCATGCTGGAGAAGGCTATGCGATCGGCATAGGTGGCGCAGCTCGCTTCGAACAGCGCGCCGAGCGACGGATGCGCATGGGGCGCTATGTCCGCCGGCACCGAAGGGGGATATGAAGTGAGCCAGATCTTTTCACTTGCCCGCCCGCTCAGGCGGTTCGTTGTGTCCGTCAATGTATTCCCCTCCCGACGACCATTGAAATGTCCGCCTGCGCGGCGGGCATTCATCCTCCCAGATGCTTCAAGTGAGCTTAAGCCTTTGGCATTCCGGTTCAAGTGGCTAGCTCTATATAACCTTGACGTAAGCGTCAATAATCCCTGCGTTGCCGCCTCGCTCTGGCCCGCCGGCACCGGTTCCTCCGCCTGTAAATTCGGAACTTTCACCCCGGCCGGCCGTTTCCCTCCCATCGCCACACCAGAAAGAGGAGGTGCAGCATGCATCAGAATTCTCAAGCAATGAACCGCGATCCTTACGTGAAGGACACGCCGTCCCTGATCGCCAGCGACAAGGTCGACGGCACTGCCGTTTATGGTGTCGATGGAGAGCGCATCGGTTCGGTCAAGCGGATCATTCTCGAAAAGCGCGGCGGTCGTGTTGCCTATGCGGTGCTGAGCTTCGGCGGCTTTCTCGGCATTGGTGACGACTATTATCCTCTGCCGTGGGAAAAGCTGACCTTCGATGAATCGCTCGACGGTTATCGCATCGACCTTACCCGAGAGCAGATCGAGCGCGCTCCGCGTCTGCGGGACGACAGTCAGGACTGGTATCGCGATAACGGCCGTTCGGTTTACGACTACTACGGCGTTCCGCCCTACTGGATCTGATCGATCCCACCAGGACTACCCAGGAATACAAGGCCCCCGCCAGGCGCGGGGGCCTTTGCGTGTCCCGAAACCGGCAAGCATGCTCTGAGATCGAAAAGCGTTGCACAGACCGCGTCGGGCGACTGCGAGTCCATGTTTGATCGAGCTCCCATCGAGCTGAATGATCTTGTAGCGCGCTGCCGCGGTTTGCGCGATCGAAGCTCTTGGTTTTCGTTTTGCAATGCGGTAAGCATCTCTCCGGAAAACAATAAATTTTAATTCAAGGCATGAGCTGCCATGGATTCTTGCTTCCGCAATTCTGCGATCCTCATGTAGATCGGCAAGAATAGCGAACGGAAACACTTGCAGCCTTTAGAGCCAAATGGAGTCTGGGCGTGCGTATTGCGATCATTGGCACAGGTTATGTCGGACTGGTTTCGGGTGTCTGCCTGGCGGAATTCGGCCATGATGTCGTCTGCATCGACAAGGCGGCCGAGAAGATCGTCCAGCTCCAGCGGGGCGAGGTGCCGATATTCGAGCCGGGGCTCGATGAACTGATTTCCAGGAACGTCTCCGCCGGGCGGCTACATTTCACCACCGAGGTTGCCGAACCGGTCGGCAATGCCGATGTCGTCTTCCTTGCAGTCGGCACCCCGTCGCGCAAGAGCGATGGTCACGCCGATCTGACCTATGTATTCGCCGCGGCGCGCGAAGTCGCTGCCGCGGTGCGCGGCTTCACCGTGATCGTCACCAAGTCGACGGTGCCGGTCGGCACCGGCGACCAGTTGGAGCGGATCATCCGCGAAGCCAATCCCGATGCCGACGTGGCCGTTGTCTCCAACCCCGAATTCCTGCGCGAAGGCGCCGCCATCGACGACTTCATGGCGCCGGATCGGGTCGTGGTCGGGATGAACGACGACCGGGCCCGCTCGATCATGGCGGAGGTCTACGGCGCGCTCGATCCGGTCAGGCATCCGGTCCTGTTCACCTCGCGGCGCACCGCGGAACTGACCAAATATGCCGCCAACGCCTTCCTGGCGCTGAAGCTCGCCTATATCAACGAGATCGCCGATCTTTGCGAGCAGGTCGGGGCCAATGTCCAGGACGTGTCGCGCGGCATGGGCCTCGACAGCCGCATCGGGCTGAAGTTCCTCAACGCCGGACCGGGCTACGGCGGCTCCTGCTTCCCCAAGGATACGCTGGCGCTGGTCAAGACCGCGCAGGACCACAATGCCCCCATCCGCCTGATCGAAACGATCGTCGGCATCAACGAAACCCGCAAGCGCGCCATGGCCCGCAAGGTCGAGCGCGCGGTCGGCGGCGAATTGCGCGGCAAGACGATCGGCATCCTCGGCCTGACCTTCAAGCCCGACACCGACGACATCCGCGAATCGCCCGCCCTGTCGATCGTCCAGGCGCTGCTCGACAAGGGCGCCACGCTGAAGGCGCATGACCCGGAAGGCATGCCGGCGGCCCGCCATGTCATGCCGGAACTCTCCTACCACGACGATGTCGATGCGGTCGCGGCCGAGGCCGATGCGCTGGTCATCATCACCGAGTGGAAGCAGTTCCGTTCGCTCGACCTTGCCCGCCTGAAGAACATGATGAAATCGCCGGTCCTTGTCGATCTGCGCAACATCTACACGCCGTCCGAGGCCCGCAAGCACGGCTTCGTCTACGAAAGCGTCGGCCGCGCCGAGTAATGCGTCTCCGCGGATCTTCTGTGTGATAAGTCGGCCCCGCCCTCGTGGGCGGCGTTTTCGTCCGTCGGGATGGTGATCCCGGCCTCACGCGTCTGTGATCCGTGCTTAATTTGTGTGCAGAGTTAAGTCGGCATATTTTCTAGGCATTGACCGCTTGCCAAGCTTTTTGCGCTGCGTCATTTATAGGGCATGATGCACTCCGACCTCACTGTCCTCGTGATCGATGAGAACGCCATCCGCGCTTCCATTATCGAGGAAGGCCTGCGGGAGGCGGGGCACCTGCGCGTTACGGTCGTGCATGAGGTCAACGGCATCGCCCGGATCATTGAGAACCTGAAGCCCGACGTCATCATCATCGATCTGGAAAACCCGAACCGGGACATGATGGAACACCTGTTCCAGTTGACCCGCACCGTCGGGCGGCCGATCGCCATGTTCGTCGACCGCTCCGACACGGCCTCGATCGAGGCGGCGGTCGATGCCGGCGTCTCGGCCTATATCGTCGACGGCCTGAAGAAGGAGCGGGTCAAGCCGATCCTCGACATGGCGGTGAGCCGTTTCAATGCCTTCAGCCGCCTCCAGCGCGAACTGGCGGATGCCAGGAGCGCGCTGGAAGAGCGCAAGGTGATCGAACGGGCCAAGGGCATTCTGATGAAGATGCGTGGCCTTTCCGAGGAAGAGGCCTTCGCTCTTCTGCGCCAGACGGCTATGAACGAGAAGAAGAAGCTGTCGGACATCGCCCAGAGCGTGGTGACGGCGGCGGGATTGTTGATGTGATGGAGACCCTGACAACGGTCGATATCCGGAGAAGCCGGAGTGAATGACATGACACGACCGAGCGATAGCGGAACGAGTCTGCCCCTGCCGGCGGTCGGCACCGCGCGCGGCGCGAAAGTGCTGCGTGCCGGCTTCATCCCGCTGATGGATGCCTCGGTGCTGATCGTCGCGGCGGAACTCGGCTTCGCCGCCAGGGAAGGTCTGGCCCTCGATCTGGTGCGCGACGTCTCCTGGGCCAATGTCCGCGACCGGTTGGCCTTCCGCCAGTTCGACATCGCCCATATGCTCTCGCCAATGCCGGTCGCCTCCATGCTCGGCCTCGGCTCCAATCCGTCTCCGACCATCACGCCCTTCTCGCTCGGCCGCGGCGGCAATGCCATTACCCTGTCGCTTAGGCTGTTCGAGCGCATGCAGGCCCTGACCGGTCTCGACGATGCGGCGTCGGCGCTCGACAATGCCCGTGCCCTTGCCTCGGTGCTGGCCGACATGCGGGAAAGGGGCGAACAGCCGCCGACCCTCGGCATGACCTATCCCTTCTCCTCCCACAATTACGAGTTCCGCTATTGGCTGGCCGCCGGCGGCATCGATCCCGACCGTGACGTCAAGCTGGTCGTCGTGCCGCCGCCGCTCACCTCCGATGCGCTGGCTGCCGGCGCGATCGACGGCTTCTGCGTCGGCGCGCCGTGGAACATGGTGGCCTCAGAGCGTGGCGTCGGCCGCATCGTCGCCGCCAAACAGGACATCTGGCCCTCGGCCCCGGAAAAGGTGATCGGCATGCGCCCGGATTGGGCAGGCGCCAATCCCGAGACGGTGTCGCGCCTGATTGTCGCGCTCGATGCGGCGGCGCGCTGGTGCGACGACGGGGCAAACCACGACACGCTCGCCGCGCTGCTCGCCGAACCTCGCTACATCGCCGCCCCGGTCGGCATCATCCGGCGTGTCCTGGCCGGCGAGTTCAGCCTGGACTCCAAGGGCCATCGCCGCACGATCCCCGACTACTTCGTCTTTCATCGTGACCACGCCAATTATCCACGGCCGAGCCAGGCGCTGTGGATCTACAGCCAGATGATCCGCTGGGGGCAGGCGGAATTCAGCGAGGAGGGGGCAAGGGTGGCAGTGTCCGCCTACCGGCCCGATCTCTATCGTGCTGCCCTCGGTAGCCCGGATGGGCCGGCGGACGCCGATGTGCGGCTGGAGGGCGCCGCCCCCGACGATCGTTTCATGGACGGCCACGTCTTCGATCCGAACCGCATTGCCGACTATGTCGCCGCCTTCCCGGTGCGGGCTCTTGGCGCCTCGAATGGCTCCGACGAGGATGCCTGACGGCGAGCGCAGTGCACAATTCGCCAGCGTCTTTTCAGTCGACCTGAGAGCAGTCGCACAATTGTTCGGCACTGCTTCTTTTTAGTCAGGCGCCACTCCTGCATGGCCAGGCGAATATTCTTCCAGCGGAAACATCGGCTTACCCGCAGCGCGCCAAACTGGCACGCCGATTGCTTGGATAAATACGCACCGGTCAATGGCGACCGGCAGCAGATGAGCGCATAGCGCGCGTTCACATCAGACATCGACGTCGCAAGGTTTTTGCTGTCCGGGGCTCCTCCTCCCCGCTGACGCATTCACCGAGCGGCGTTTTTTCGTTTTCCGGCTCTCCGTCTCCAGCAAAGGGAACAGCACATGACGAAGACTACAGGAATGGGCTTCAGCCGCCGCAGTATCCTCAAGACCTCCGCTGCCGCCGCCGTGATCGGCGCCGCGCGTGCTCTTCTGCCCTCGGGCGCCTTTGCCGCCGGCGCCGGCCCCGAGGTTGCCGGACTGAAGCTCGGCTTCATCGCGCTCACCGATGCCGCACCGCTGATCATCGCCAAGGAAAAGGGCCTGTTCGACAAGTATGGTCTGACCGGGGTCGAGGTCCTCAAGCAGGCCTCCTGGGGCGCCACCCGTGACAATCTCGTGCTCGGCGGCGAGGCGAACGGCATCGACGGCGCGCATATCCTCACCCCGATGCCCTATCTCATCTCCGCCGGCAAGGTGACGCAGAACAATGTGCCGGTGCCGATGTCGATCGTCGCCCGGCTCAATCTCGACAGCCAGGGCATTTCGGTCGCCAAGGAATATGCCGGGACCGGTGTCGGCCTGGATGCCTCCAAGCTCAAGGAGGCCTTCGCCGCCAAGAAGGCGGCCGGCAACGAGATCAAGGTCGCGATGACCTTCCCCGGAGGCACCCACGACCTGTGGATCCGCTATTGGCTCGCCGCCGGCGGCATCGATCCGGACAAGGACGTCTCCACCATCGTCGTGCCGCCGCCGCAGATGGTCGCCAACATGAAGGTCGGCAACATGGACGCCTTCTGCGTCGGCGAACCGTGGAACGAGCAGCTGGTCAACCAGGGCATAGGCTTCACCGCCTGTACGACGGGAGAACTGTGGAAGGGCCACCCTGAAAAGGCGCTCGGCCTGCGTTCCGACTGGATCGAGAAGAACCCCAACGCCGCCAAGGCGCTGATGATGGCCGTCATCGAGGCCCAGATCTGGGCCGACAGCATGGACAACAAGGAGGAAATGGCGGCGATCCTCGGCAAGCGCCAGTGGTTCAACGTGCCGCCGAAGGACGTGGCCGGCCGCCTCAAGGGCAACATCAACTACGGCAATGGCCGGATGGAAGAGAACACAGGCCTGGAGATGAAGTTCTTCAAGGATCACGCCTCCTATCCGTTCAAGAGCCACGACACCTGGTTCCTGACCGAGAACATCCGCTGGGGCAAGTTCTCGGCTGACACCGACATCAAGGCGTTGGTCGACAAGGTCAACCGCGAGGACATCTGGCGCGCGGCAGCAGCCGATCTGGGGCTCGCCGCCGCCGACATCCCGACCTCCACCTCGCGCGGCGTGGAAACCTTCTTCGACGGCAAGGTCTTCGATCCGGAAAACCCGAAGGCCTACCTCGACAGCCTGACGATCAAGGCCGGCGCCTGATTTCCCTTCTCCCCGCCGGGGAGAAGGTGGCCCGACAGGGCCGGATGAGGGGGAGCGAAGCTCACGCGATGTTGTGCATTTGCCCCCTCATCGCCTCGCATCCACTGGGCCCTTCTCCCCGCTGGGGAGAAGGGGCCGACAGGGTGGGATGAGGGGCAAACCCCGACGACAACCGACACCGCTCGCAAGAGGACCACACCATGACCGCAACCGCCCGCAAGACCGAGGTACCGATCACCACCCTGACGACCGGGGGCGGCACCGTCGTGCAGATGGTGAAACGCCCGGCCCGCAAGCTCGATTTGAGCCGCATCGGTGCAGGGATGGCCCGCAATGTCGTGCCGCCGCTCGTCGTCGCCGCGCTCCTGCTGGCGCTCTGGCAGCTGACCTGTTCTCAAGCAGGCTCCAGCCTGCCGCCGCCGTCGCAGGTCTGGATCGACAGCTTCGACCTGATCGCCTACCCCTTCTTCAACTACGGCTCGCAGGACATCGGGCTTGCCTGGCGCGTGCTCGTTTCGCTCGAACGCGTGGCAATCGGCTTCGGACTTGCCGCCATCGTCGGCGTCCTGCTCGGCGCAGTCGTCGGCCAGTCGGTCTGGGCGCTGCGCGGCCTCGATCCGATCTTCCAGATCTTGCGCACCGTGCCGCCGCTGGCCTGGCTGCCGCTGTCGCTCGCCGCCTTCCAGGACAGCAACCCTTCCGCGATCTTCGTCATCTTCATCACCTCGATCTGGCCGGTGATCATCAACACCGCCGTCGGCGTGCGCAACATCCCCGACGACTACCGCAACATCGCCCGCGTTCTGCGCCTCAACCCGCTGGAATTCTTCGCCCGCATCATGGTGCCGGCCGCAGCGCCTTACATCTTCACCGGCCTGCGCATCGGCGTCGGCCTGTCCTGGCTCGCCATCGTGGCGGCGGAAATGCTGACCGGCGGCGTCGGCATCGGCTTCTTCATCTGGGATGCGTGGAACTCGTCGCGCCTCTCCGACATCATCGTGGCGCTCGCCTATATCGGCGTGACCGGCTTCGTCCTCGACAAGCTGGTCGCCCTCTTGGGCAGCGTCGTCACCCGCGGCACAGCGGCCAATTGAGGAGATGACACCATGAACGCCTATCTCAAGATCGACCATATCGACAAGAATTTCGAACGCGCCGGCACGACGACCGAAGTGCTGAAGGACGTGACGCTGACCATCGACAAGGGCGAGTTCGTCTCGATCATCGGCCATTCCGGCTGCGGCAAGTCCACCCTCTTGAACCTGATCGCCGGCCTGACGAGGGTCTCCTCCGGTGCCGTCCTGCTCGAAAACACCGAGGTCAACGCACCCGGCCCGGAGCGCGCCGTCGTCTTCCAGAACCACTCGCTGCTGCCCTGGTTGACCGTCTACGAAAACGTCAATCTCGCCGTCAACAAGGTGTTTGCCGGCCGCAAGACCAAGGCCGAGAAGCATGACTGGGTCATGCGCAATCTCGATCTCGTGCAGATGGGACACGCCAGGGACAAGCGCCCGGCGGAGATTTCCGGCGGCATGAAACAGCGTGTCGGCATCGCCCGTGCGCTCGCCATGGAACCGAAGATCCTGCTGCTCGACGAGCCCTTCGGCGCGCTCGACGCGCTCACCCGCGCCCATTTGCAGGATGCCGTGATGGAAATCCATTCCCGCCTCGGCAATACGATGATCATGATCACCCATGACGTCGACGAGGCCGTGCTCCTGTCCGATCGCATCGTCATGATGACCAACGGCCCGGCGGCCAAAATCGGCGAAGTGCTCGATGTGCCGATCCCCCGCCCGCGCGATCGCATCGCGCTCGCCTCCGACCGCACCTATCTCAAATCCCGCGAAGCCGTGCTGAAGTTCCTCTACGAACGCCACCGCTTCGTCGAAGCCGCGGAGTAAGAACCATGGCAGAAAAACTCGTCATCATCGGCAACGGCATGGCCCCCGGCCGCATGCTGGAGGAACTGTTCGAAAAGGCCCCCGGCCTCTACGACGTGACGATCTTCAACGCCGAGCCGCGCGTCAACTACGACCGCATCATGCTCTCGCCGGTTCTCTCGGGTGAGAAGACCTACGAGCAGATCGTCATCCATGGCGACGGCTGGTATGTCGACCACGGCATCATGCTCTACAAGGGCCACAAGATCGTCGCGATCGACCGGGAGAAGAAGACCGTCACCTCCGACCACGGCGTGACGGAGAGCTATGACAAGCTGGTGATCGCCACCGGCTCGGTGCCCTTCATCATTCCCGTCCCCGGCAATGATCTGCCGGGGGTCATCACCTATCGCGATCTCGACGATGTGCAGGCCATGCTTCTGGCCGCCCAGTCCCGGGACAAGGCGGTCGTCATTGGCGGCGGCCTGCTCGGCCTCGAAGCCGCCGCCGGCCTCAGCGCACGCGGCATGGACGTAACGGTACTGCATGTCATGCCGACCCTGATGGAGCGCCAGCTCGATCCGGCCGCCGGCTATCTATTGCAGAAGGCCGTCGAGGAGCGCGGCATCAAGGTGATCTGCAAGGCCAACACCAAGGCGATCGTCGGCGATGGCAAGGTCGAGGGCATCGAACTCGACGACGGCCGGATCATCCCGGCGACGCTGGTGGTCATGGCCGTCGGCATCCGTCCGAATGTCGGGCTCGCCAGGGAGGCGGGTCTTGCCGTCAACCGCGGCATCGTCGTCGATGCCGGCATGCAGACCTCCGACGGCGACATTCTGGCGCTCGGCGAATGCGCCGAAGTCGGCGGCATGGTCTACGGCCTCGTCGCCCCACTCTACGAAATGGCGCGGATCGCCGCCTCGCACCTTGCCGGCGACCGCACGCCCGCCTTCGTCCATTCCGACACACCGACCAAGCTCAAGGTCACCGGCATCGACCTCTATTCGCTCGGCGATTTCGCCGACGGCGACGACCGCCAGGAAATCGTGCTGCGCGATGCCACCGCCGGCGTCTACAAGCGCCTCGTCATCAAGGACAACCGTATCATCGGCACGGTGCTCTATGGCGAGACGGCCGACGGCGCCTGGTTCAACGACCTGAAGAAGAAGGGCGCCGACATCTCCGCGATGCGCGACACCCTGATCTTCGGCCAGGCCTATCAGGGAGGCAGCCCGCTGGACCCTACGGCGGCCGTTGCAGCCTTGCCGGATGATGCGGAAATCTGCGGCTGCAACGGCGTCTGCAAGGGCAAGATCACCGGGGCGATCACGACCAAGGGCCTGACCTCGCTCGACGACGTCCGCGCCCATACCAAGGCCTCGGCCTCGTGCGGTTCCTGCACCGGCCTTGTCGAACAGCTGATGGCGCTGACGCTGGGCGACAAATACAATCCCGCCGCGGTTACCCCGATGTGTACCTGCACGGAGCTCGGCCATGACGATGTCCGCCGCCTGATCAAGGCCAAGGGCCTAAAGACCATCCCGGCGGTGATGCAGGAGCTGGAGTGGAAGACCTCCTGCGGCTGCGCCAAATGCCGCCCGGCGCTCAACTATTACCTCGTCTGCGACTGGCCGGACGAATATGCCGACGACTACCAGTCGCGCTACATCAACGAGCGGGTGCACGCCAACATTCAGAAGGACGGCACCTATTCCGTCGTGCCGCGCATGTGGGGCGGCGTGACCAACGCGGCCGAACTGCGCGCCATCGCCGATGTCGTCGACAAGTTCGAGATCCCCATGGTCAAGGTCACCGGCGGCCAGCGCATCGACCTGCTCGGCATCGAGAAGGAGGATCTGCCCGCCGTCTGGGCCGATCTCGGCAAGGCCGGCTTCATCTCCGGCCAGGCCTATGCCAAGGGGTTGCGCACGGTAAAAACCTGCGTCGGCTCCGACTGGTGCCGCTTCGGAACGCAGGATTCGACAGGCCTTGGCATCCGCATCGAAAAATTCATGTGGGGCTCCTGGACCCCGGCCAAGCTGAAGCTCGCCGTCTCGGGCTGTCCGCGCAACTGCGCCGAGGCGACCTGCAAGGACATCGGCGTCATCTGCGTGGATTCCGGCTTCGAGATCCATTTCGCCGGCGCCGCCGGCCTCGACATCAAGGGCACGGAAGTCCTGGGCCTGGTCAAGACCGAGGACGAGGCGCTCGAACACATCGTCGCGCTCACCCAGATGTATCGCGAGCAGGCCCGCTATCTCGAGCGCATCTACAAATGGGCGAAACGCGTCGGCCTGGACGAGATCCGCAGGCAGATCATGACCGACACGGAAAGGCGCAAGGCCTATTACGAGCGCTTCGTCTTCTCCCAGAAATTCGCCCAGGTCGACCCATGGTCGGAACGCGTCTCGGGCAAGGACAAGCACGAGTTCAAGCCGATGGCGACCGTCGGCTATTCGGCGGCGGCGGAATAGTCACCTCCCCCTTGAGGGGGGAGGT
>NZ_UEYQ01000017.1 GCF_900492205.1 Ciceribacter sp. T2.26MG-112.2 | reverse complement strand
CTCGTAGAGCTGATTATGCACCAGGTCCGCGTAGCTCCATACCGGCCAGCGGTCGTACTCTAGCCGCACAACAGGCCTGATACATGACCGCACCCGATCACACGTTCAAAACCGCTCGAAGAACTGCTTGCATGAACGGGGGCATCCATACATGACCCGGCGTTCCCACCGAGAATTGGCTCTGACTCACATTTGCTGCTGTTTGGAGCGACGCTTTCGCTGATTCACCGGAGGATCAGCAATGCGACATCGGTTTCAGCGCACGAGCCTCGCGCCGCCTGGCTGATTATGCCGAACTGCTGCATGGCCGAAAGCAGGTGTGACAGCCACCAAACCCGGCCATGCGGCATAACCCAGCTTACGGCATAATGGGTCAGTTCATGCGCCAGCGTCGCATAATAGGCTTCAGGGCTCAGGTGAACTGCCCCCCATTTCGACCGGACAGTCGGCATAAGCAGAAAGGCTCAAGCACAGGCTTGAGGACAGGCTTATGTCTAACGAGTATCGACACGTTGAATTGTTGACGGGTGATGTTCGCCGCAGGCGGTGGACAACCGAGCAGAAGCTGACAATCATTGAGCAGAGTTTTGAACCTGGCGAGACGGTGTCTTCGGCTGCTCGCCGCCATGGCGTTGCGCCCAATCTGCTTTACCGGTGGCGCAGGCTCTTGAGCGAGGGAGGTGCTGCAGCCGTGGATTCTGACGAGCCGGTTGTCGGCAATTCGGAAGTTAAGAAGCTGGAGGACCGCGTTCGCGAGCTGGAGCGTATGCTCGGCCGCAAGACGATGGAGGTCGAAATCCTCCGCGAAGCCTTGTCCAAAGCAGACTCAAAAAAACGGATATCGCGGCCGATCTTGTTGCCGAAGGACGGTTCCCGATGAAGGCCGTCGCCGACACGTTGGGCGTATCCCGTTCTAACCTCGTCGAGCGGCTGAAAGGCAGATCAAAGCCGCGCGGGCCCTATCACAAGGCCGAGGATGCAGAGCTTTTGCCCATCATCCGCAGGCTGGTGGATCAAAGGCCCACCTATGGCTATCGGCGGATCGCCGCGCTCCTCAATCGCGAAAGGCGAGCCGCCGATAAGCCCGTCGTCAACGCCAAACGGGTTCATCGCATCATGGGCAACCACGCCATGCTGCTGGAGAAGCATACGGCCGTTCGCAAGGGCCGCCTCCACGATGGCAAGGTGATGGTCATGCGCTCGAACCTGCGCTGGTGCTCGGATGGGCTGGAGTTCACCTGCTGGAATGGCGAGGTCATTCGTCTCGCTTTCATCATCGACGCCTTCGACCGGGAGATCATCGCCTGGACGGCAGTCGCCAATGCAGGCATCTCCGGCTCTGACGTGCGCGACATGATGCTGGAGGCCGTCGAGAAGCGGTTCGCAGCAACGAGAGCCCCGCACGCAATCGAGCATCTCTCCGACAATGGTTCTGCTTACACCGCGAGGGACACGAGGCTGTTTGCCCAGGCGCTCAATCTGACACCCTGCTTCACGCCGGTGGCCAGTCCGCAGTCGAACGGCATGTCGGAAGCCTTCGTCAAAACCTTGAAGCGGGACTATATCCGCATCGCAGCACTACCGGACGCCGAAACAGCGCTCCGGCTCATCGACGGATGGATCGAGGACTACAATGAAATCCATCCCCATTCCGCGCTCAAGATGGCTTCCCCTCGGCAGTTCATCAGGGCTAAATCAAACTAGCCGACATGTCCGGTCAAACGGGGGGCACTCCATCAGGAGGCTTTCAAAACACGGCATCGGCACGTGATCGCTCGCACCACTGTAATAGGCCTGACCGCCACCATGGCGGATATCAGCGCGCGTTGCGGCAAAGAAAGCATCCCCATGAGCAATCCGCTCGAGCGGTTCAGTCACAGGCTCCGGCTTCAGGTAGTAGTGCTCTGGCAGCCCCTCGATCTGCTCGACGTTGAAGACAGTGTAGGATTTGAGAAACGGAATCTGCTTCACCTCCTCGCCTCCGTCTTCCTCATCTTCGGTCCTGCTGATCGTGCTCGCATAGACAACCATGCTGCCCTTCTCACCCTTGCGCACATGGGCGCCGAGCTCCATCGCCTACCTGAAGGTCATCCAGCAGGCAGACGAAAAGCCCGCCTCCATGGCCGCACTCCACAACATCAGAACATTAATGCCACCGTAGCCGAGCCCGTTATGACGCCAGGGTCTCGTGATCCGCCAGGCCATATTCCCCGCACTCCACGGCTTCAGCCAAGTCAGCTCGCCCTTTTCCAGATCAGCGATAATCCTGTCAGTCACCTGGCTGTAAACATCGTTCTTCATGTCCCTTTTCCTTTTGATCGGGTTGCGCATGCAACCGATCTGCCCCTCTGGCGAAGAGAGGGGGGAACCCGTCCAGACCAAAAGTGTCCGGGGTGGTGCGGGCGCAGGGCTCAGCCCGAGCCACGGCCCCGATGCTTTTGCCCGAAGGGTTTCAAGTCTTGACGGGTGATGGGGCGTCAGCCCCCTTATGGAGGACACGTCGATGCCTGCGCATTGTTCGACGGCACCTGATGTCTGGGGCGATCGATTATCTGGAGAGCACTGGAAACAAACCAGGTTCCAGTCGCGACGCGCGAGCCGGCCATGAATGCGTCGAGCTGGCTCAGACCCAACTGTATTGCTCGGGCAGAGGCTTATGGGCGGAGGGCTCATCTACTCGCAAGCACTCGACGGAAAGTCGCGTTGTGTTGGCGGCGATATGTCGATAGAATTGCATTTCGTCGACATGATTTCGCGGCATGTCGACGCCATCGACATATCCCTGGGACATGTCGTCCAAACGAGGATTAAGCGACATGAGACTACGCCCGGATCTGCCCTACAACGACCTCCCGCTTCTGCCTCCCAAGGCTGACATAGAGACGAAGACCATTCTCAAGGCCTGCATTGCTGCAAGGGCATCACTTGCAGAGCTCCGGGTGTCAGGACAACTCATTCCCAATCAGTCGGTCCTGATCAACTCCATACCTCTGCTGGAAGCCCAGGCGAGCTCCGAGATCGAGAACATCGTCACCACGACCGATCGCCTGTTCCGCTTCGCCAACGAGCCCGGAGCACAGGCAGACCCTGCAACGAAAGAGGCGCTACGGTACCGCACGGCGTTGAATGAAGGGTTTCAGTCACTCAAGGAGCGCCCGGTTTCAACGTCGACGGCGGTTGCCGTCTGTCGCAGGATCAAGGGCGTTGATCTCGACATTCGTTCGACACCCGGCACGGCCCTGATGAACGAGGTCACGGGCTCGGTCATCTATACACCACCAGAGGGACAAGACCTGCTCCGGGACAAGCTGGCCAACTGGGAGCGCTACATCCATGAAGCAGACGATATCGATCCCTTGATCCGTTTGGCCGTGATGCACTACCAGTTCGAGGCGATCCATCCGTTCATTGATGGCAACGGACGCACCGGCCGGGTTCTCAACCTGCTCTACCTGGTCGACAAGGGCTTGCTGGACATTCCCGTTCTTTACCTCAGTCGCTACATCATCGGCAACAAACGGGCCTATTATGACCGGCTCCTGGCAGTCACGATGCAAGGCGCCTGGGAGGAGTGGATCCTCTACATGCTGGATGCTATCCGTGAGACATCGGACTGGTCCACTAAACAGATTCGCGCCATCAGGGATCTGCTGGACCATACCGCGGAACGCATCCGCAGCGACCTCCCGAAAATCTATTCGCGTGAACTGGCTGAAGTCATCTTCGTCAATCCGTACTGCCGGATCAGCGACCTCGTGGATGCCGGCATTGCCAAGCGGCAGGCCGCATCGGTTTACCTGAAGGCTCTCGTCGAGAACGGGCTGCTTGAGGAAGTGAAAGCAGGACGTGAAAACCTCTACATCAATCCGGCCCTGCTTACGCTTCTTCGCGACCCGACACCCGCCCGGGCCGCGCAGTAGCGCGACCGGCCCGATACGCTGCGTGTCCGGCCCGACCACTTTCAACGACTGCTCAAATCATAACCGCCGCAATTGCAGACGCTTCCGACATTGACATGTCTGACGTGCGTCAACGCTGACGCATTCGACGCAACATTACACGCCTGCCCGGTCCATAAGCTCCTTAAGCGCCTCTGGATAGGACATGCGGTTCTGCTCGCAGAAGATCAGGAACCGATTGAATGTCGAAACCGGTGGGCGGATATTGAGGTTGGCGGAAGGCTCTGACGGCTTGCGCCGCGTCAGTTTTTGGATCGGCTCCCGTGCCACGAAACCATGGCGTTCACCGACTTCGTCAATCCGGGCATCAGGAATCCGCGCCGGCTCTTCCGTATCAGGCGTGATGTTGGCAAGCTTGCCGCCAAAGCCCAGGTCTTTTCCGCTCATGCAGCGACCCTCGCATCAATGACCAGATTGACCAGTTCCTCGGCGAGACGAAACGCATTGTCCCGCGCCGCGGGCAGGCCATTCACATTGCGCGGGTCAAGCTCCTCGAGATCCCGCTGATAGTAGAACATCGCCTTATAGGCGGACCGCTCGTTCAGATGATTGCGAAACATCGGCACCTCGCTTGCCTTCAACTGCGCCGTGATCTGCGTTTCGAGCTTGGAGGCGATCGCCGGCGATGTCCGGGTGAACAGCACCCTGTAGGGAATGGTCTTCTCGAACGCCTGCTCTTCCTCACGGATAAGATGGATGGCACGCGCTGCGAGTTCCGCATCGGGCGGGCTTGCCTGTATCGGGATGATCACAAGCTGTGCCCGGGCAAGTGCGCGAGACATGAGGCGGCTCGCGGTTCCTTCCAGATCGACGAACACGAACTGGTATTTCTTGCGGTACTCGTCGAGCTTGCCGGTAATCGTGCTTTCGGTGATCCCACCATCCACGATGACGGGGTTCTTCGAACTCCCTGCCCTCCATCCCTCGATCGCCCTGTTCGGGTCGCAGTCGAGAATGATGACGCTGGCGCCCTGCTGGGCAAGCGAAGTGGCAAGCACGAGGGCTGCTGTAGACTTCCCGGCCCCACCCTTGGGGTTTGCTACGGTGATGACTGGCATGTTCGGTCTCTTGCTTGGATTAGTCTGGAGCGTCATAATGCGTCAAGATACGTTAACATTCTTCATGACGCAGCACAATGCCTTCACATTAACTTGCGTCATTTATGACGCAGTTGCGGGTTTGTGTAATACATGCGGACCGAACCTGACGGAGATCGAGTGCGAGCAGCGCAGGTTGCCCGCTAATGACCTAGGCTTCCCCAAAGCCTTGCGACGGTCACATTCCCAATCCTAGTCCCTTGCTGAGCGTTCGCTTCAAAACATACTGACGGGACAGTTCAGCCCGCTGCGCCCGATCGGCGAGCCGGGAAACATCCTTGATCCGGTCAAGCCTGGCGGCATCTTCCGGCCCGAGCCGCAGATTTTCTTGTGTCAGGGCGCGCGGGTCGGAGCTGCCGAACCGCCGCTCAAGCGCCTTGACGACCGTCTCCGCCTCCGCGAGCGCTTGCATCCCTTCCCGTGTGCCCGTGAGCATCTCGAGGAAAGTCGCCTTGTCCTCCGGCGACAGCATATCGAGCTGCTTCAGAATTTCCTTGCTGCGTCGGCTGAGTCCGGGAACCTCGATCACATCATACTTCTCGCGTTTCCAGATCTCGGTTTTACGTTCTTCCTCAAGTCGACGCTCCCAGATCTCGGCGGCCGCAACGGCATGATTGCTGAACGCCCTGGCATGGCGACGCGCCGCTTTGCGCTCCTTGTTCTCACCAAGGAACCCCAACTTGCCGTGCAGCTCCCCGAATTGCTCTGGCCGCTCACTGAGCAGTTTCGCCAGCCCCTGCCCGTCCATGCCCTTGTCGACAATGGCCAGGCTGAGCCTGGCTGCCACACCATCCGGATCAACATAGACATCGCGAGCGAGAGCCCGCACCGTATGCATGGCACAGTCGAAGTCCGGCCTGGCCCTTTCGCGCGCCACCTCCTCGACGCTGCGGGAATAGCTGGTGATCGCCGGAATGAGCGGCTCGACCTTCTCGGCAGGCACTTCGATCCGCTGCCCGCTCTGCCGGGCCCCGAGCTTGTCGGAGGAATGACGATCGGCCGGCGCGCGAACGCGCTCAACCCAAGCGCCGAAGTGAGCCGCCGGCCGGTCGTCGGCGCGCTCGGACCTGCGGCTGATCCCGGTCTCGCTCATGACGCCGAACTCTTGCGCCAGCCCCCGCCGCTCGGCAAAGGCATGGGCATAGTCCAGCGTCGTTTCCTTTGCCCCCGACCGGCCCATACTGGCGCTCAGCGCCGGCAGATCCTTCAGCTCATCGCGTCCGGCATAGAGCTGTACCTGATCGCGATGACGGGTCATCGCCACGTAAGCCAGATGCCGGTCCATCGTGCCCGAGGCCATGACGAAGGCCCGGTCGACCGTCGCCCCTTGCGACTTGTGGATCGTCGTTGCGTAGCCGTGGTCAAAGGCCTGGTAACTTTTTGTCGGTATAGAGAGAATACGGGCGGCGTTTTGCCCTGGGCCGTCGAGACGTATTTGTAGTGCGTCCGGCTCGACGGCCAGAACCTTTCCCAGCATGCCGTTCTTGACGCCGAGATCGCGATTGTTCTCCAGCAGGACGATCCGGTCTCCTGGGGCAAACGACCGCTCGCCGTCAATCGTTTGGTAGACGACCTCGCGCCCAAGCGGCCCCTGCTCTTCTACGCCCCGTGCCAGTTTCCCACGTGCCTGAAGCGATGCCCGGATGTCGGCATTGATTGAGCGCACATCGACACGGCGATGTGCCAGGGCAATCCGGGAACCGCTTGAGCGTTCTTCCAAATCGGCGAGATATTCGCGCACCATGGCGGAGCGTGCCTCGTCCCGGTTGTCTGCAAAGTGAACATGCCCGCGGTCGGCATAGGCTGAGAGACCATCGCTCGTTCTGTGCGTGGCAAAGGCAATCGACGCCTCGCGCTGCCAGCCCTCGTTCTGCCGGCGGATCTCTGAGAGCTCGACGGCGCCGACGCGCTCGGCAATCGCCCGGAAAGGAGATCCCGCCCCGATCGCCTGCAGCTGTTCGTGATCGCCGACCAACACGAGTTTAGCCCCACGGGTTTCGGCCTCTCTGACGAACTTCGCAAGCTGCCGGCTTCCCACCATACCGGCTTCGTCGATGACCAGGACATCGCCCTTGCCGAGTTGGCCCCTCTCCCTTTGCCAGCCATATTCCCAGGATGCCAAGGTGCGGGATGCAATCCCGGAAGATTCCTCCAGACCTTCCGCTGCCTTGCCGGCAAGGGCTGCGCCATGGACCCTGTATCCCTGCCGCTCCCAGGCCTCACGCGCGGCCGCCAGCATCGTCGACTTTCCGGCACCGGCAAAGCCGATCACGGCCGCGATCTGCTGAGGTCCGGTGATGTGGCGGACCGCTGCACACTGCTCTTCGCTCAGGCCCGAGCGTTCGATCGCCCGCTCCCGATCGACCAGGATCATTTCCCCGGACTCGACTTTTCCGGCAAGCGACGCTGTGGTCATTGCGCGGATGGCTTCATTCTGTAAATTCAGCGCCTGATCGACGTGATGCCGGTCTACGCAATGGCCGCGAGTGACCCCCATCGATGATGCGCTCACGGCCATGGCCTGCTCGATCTCCAGCATCTCTCGGGTGGTCAGCCGGGCAAGTTCGCCCTTCTCATCCGGTCTCAACTCCACCAGGGCGCTTGATGCCATGACGGCGGCAAAGGCGTTCTGGAAGCTTTGCGGATCGTCGATGTAGCGATGCAGGGCACGTGCTACGTCATAGCGGTCGAAGACACTCTTCTCACCGGTGATGATGCTCAGTACCTGCTCGGGTTTTTCCCGGATCAGCTCGGCATTGCGCCGTGCCGCCTCTTCATCGATCCGCGTGCGCGACACCTCCCGTCCGCGCCGATGGATCTGCGAGGCATGAACGCCCATATGCTCGGTCGGTTCGATCTCAAGGCCACGTTCAATGTGCGAGCGATGGTCGATCCTGATATCGAGACCAGCGCGCACCAGATGCCGGCTGGCATGAGCCTCCCAGGCCTGACGGATATCGCGAAGCTGCATCTGCGCGGTCGGATGATCGTGGTTGAGCAGCCATTTGTTCTCCCGCTCGATCAGCGTCTTGTCGCCAAGCCCGGTTGCTTCGACTGCCCGCGTCGTCATCAGCACATGGGCATGGATGTTGCGGACATCGCCTTCGCTGCCCGGCTGGTGAATCGCGAAGTCGACGGCGGCCCCATAACGGTTGGCAAGATCGCGTGCAAAGTCGCGTGTCAGGGACAAGCGCTCGTCGTCACTCAGCTCGTGTGGAAGGGCGATCTCGAACTCCCGGGCGACGCGGGCATCCTTGCGCTTCTCGGCAAACTCGACCGCGTTCCACAGGCTCGAACGGTCGCGCGCCCACTCGGCCTCCACGCCATCCGGCAGCACGATCTCGGTATGAACCACGCCGCTCTTTCGGGTGAAGTCGTGCACCAGGCCATCACGCTCGTTCAGCAAGCGGCTGGCCGTGCGATAGGCAACAGCGGCCACGGCGCTGCGGCCGCCGCTGCGCGCCACCGGCTTCATGCTGCAGTGATAGATCGCCATGCCAGCCTCCAGTCGCATGAAGGGCGATTCTGAGCGCTGAGTTGCGGAGCAACTCGTAAGTGCGCCCTTGGTCATTTCTGTCGCTTCGCTCCCTCCATTCGGGATCAAGCCAGTGGCGATCTCAACTAACAGAAATGGCAGTACCGCTTGCAGAAGGGCTGTGTAGTCTGGCTCGCACCACCGGAAGATGGACATGAAGGTGCCGGGATGGATCGCAAATCGATAGCAACGCGCATTGCGCAACTGGAAGAACGGAAAAAGGCATTGAAGGCGCGGCTCGGCAAACAGGAGCGCGCCCAGGACACCAGGCGAAAGGTTCTCCTCGGCGCATTGGTTTTGCATCGGCTCGAGAATTCCAACGATCCGGACTTCTCACACCGATTGCTCGACTGGCTGCGCAAGGAGCTTCCGGGGTTCCTGACCCGCGATGGCGACAAGGTTCTGTTCGATGATATTCTGCTGCCCAGAGCACAGGGCGAGGATCGTGGTCAGGCGCAACCGGAATGAGGATCGCGCCACTGCTCAAGTCTGCCGTCAAAGCGCCTGTTCTGGCCATCGTGTCCGCTATCTTCGGCCTTGTCCTGTCGGCGCTACTGCTGCTCACGAACATCGCCGTTCATGAGATGTCGGGTCTGGACGAGGGACAAGTCAGCCAGCTGGTGCAGTCGATCGCAAGGTATCTGCCGGTCGTCTTCGGGCTGGGCGGTTTCGCAGCAGCGTTCCTGGCGGATGTACCGCTCTCCGCCGTGTTCGGCACGGCGCGATGGGCTTCGCCCGCAGAGATGAAGACACTCGGTAATGACGGCCTGCTGATAGGCCGCGATGCCACGACCGGCAAACTCTTGCGCTACGACGGACCCGCCCATCTTCTGACCATGGCGCCGACGCGCACCGGCAAGGGTGTGGGCACCATCATTCCCAATCTGCTGACATCAGACCGCTCCGTGATCTGCATCGATCCAAAGGGAGAGAATGCCAGGATCACAGGCCGAGCCCGCGCACAATTTGGACCGGTCCATGTCCTCGATCCCTTCGGTGTGACGGGCAAACATTCCGCCGCCTACAATCCCCTCGACCAGCTTGATCCCGATAGCCTCGATATCGCCGATGATGCGAGCTCCCTTGCCGATGCTATCGTCTTTGATGAGCCTGGCATGGCCGGTGATGCCCATTGTAACGAAGAAGCAAAGGCGCTGATCTCAGGCTTGATCCTGAAAATTGTGGTGGGGGAGCCTCCTGGTCGGCGAAGCCTTGCGACACTGCGCGATTACCTGACGCTAGCGCCCGAGCGGTTCGCCAGCTTGCTCGCCGACATGCAGGATAGCGACGCGGCAAACGGCTTGATCGCGCGCGCTGCCAACCGTCATCTTGGCAAGTCCGAACGAGAAGCGGCCGGCGTTCTCTCATCCGCTCAACGCCATACCCATTTCCTCGACAGTCCGCGCATGATGAGGGTGCTCGATGAGAGCTATTTCTCCTTCGCCGATCTCAAGCGTCACAACGCCACTGTATTCCTCGTCCTGCCACCTGATCGGCTTTCCACCTATTCCAGATGGCTGCGCCTGCTCATCACCCAGAGCCTGGCCGACATAGCCCGCGAACCGGCCGCCACCGGCCGCCCGGTACTCTATCTGCTCGATGAGTTCGCAGTACTTGGACATCTGGCACAGGTCGAAAGTGCAATGGGTCTCATGGCCGGCTACGGCGTGCAGCTTTGGCCCATCCTCCAGGATATCCATCAGTTGCGCGCCACCTATGGTCGGCGCGCCGGCACTTTCCTGTCGAATGCCGGGGTCCTGCAGGTCTTTGGCGTCAATGATCTGGAAACTGCCGAGCTGATCAGCTGATCTGTCGGCAAGATGGATGCGCGATACCTGACCCGCTCCTGGAGCGAGGGAAAGAACTCGTCGTCCGAGCATATCTCGGGACGCGACCTCATCAACCCCGATGAGATCATGCGCCTGGACCGGGACCAGTTGATCCTGCTTCGACAGGGAGAGCGGCCGGCGCGCGTTCGCAAACTACGCTACTTCACCGATCCCGAGTTCACGGGGGGCTTTGATCCGACATGAAAGAGCAATGGAAATCAGAAACAAGCAGATGGCGGACGGCCGCGATGAACGGTGCTGTCGCAACACCATCTGGGTCCGGTGTTGGTTGCACGCCACCCTTGGTATACGATCACGCAATTGATAGACCCCATTGCCACCAGCCCTTCATAGCAGCCAGCCTGCGGATCGTTGCCCGCCCATGATGAAGTCCTCTCTCGATCATATGCCGCTCCGCAAGCAACGCGAGCTCGGTCGCGTCCTGGAAATCCTGCACGAAGAATTCGAGGATGCGCTAAAAGAAGGATCGGCGGAATTCAAGAAACGCGGCAGGATCCTCAAAATCATCCTGTTCGGATCCTATGCCAAGGGCGGCTGGGTCGACGAGCCCTTCACCATGAAAGGTTACCGCTCCGACTTCGACCTTCTCGTCATCGTCAACAATCGCAAGCTCTGCGCGTTCGAGGACTACTGGTACAAAGCCGCCGATCGGCTAAACCGCGAAAGTGCGATCGAGACGCCGGTGAGCTTCATTGTGCATTCGCTGCGCGAGGTGAACACCTATCTGAAGGAAGGGCAGTACTTTTTCTCCGATATCCGCAAGGAAGGCATCGTCCTCTACGAGCTGGATGACGAGCCGCTGGCAGAGCCCAGGCCACTCGACCCGATCGATCGCCTGAAAGTCGCGACCGAGCATTTCGAGCAGCGATTTGCAGAAGCGAAGGCAATACTCGAGACCGCCGAGTTTCAACGTGGAAAAGCCAGCAGGATCGGGGATGTTTGGACGAACTGGGCCGCTTTCAGCCTTCATCAGGCGTTGGAGCAGGCATACGCTTGCGTTCTGCTGACCCTGACCAACTACGGACCACCCTCCCACAACATCAAGTTTCTCCGTTCACTGGCGGAAGGTCAGGATCGACGGCTGGCGGAAGCATTTCCGCGTGACCAACACCGCGAACGGGCATGGTTCAATACTTTGAACGAGGCCTATGTGAAGGCGCGGTATTCCAAGCATTTCGAGATCAGCGAGGAGGCATTGGCCTGGCTGCACGAGCGGACGGCCGTGTTGCTCGATCTCGTCAAGGAAGTATGTGCGGAACGGCTCCAGACGTTGGCTCGCAATACGGAATGAGCAATGCCGACGTGTTGCAGGTGTTTGCGACTCGAACGCAAGCAAAACCATGGGCCTGATTCGTTCCGCGATTCGAGATCTACATTCCTATCAATCCTTGGTTTCCTCCGGATCAAGGCCGCGCTTGCGCGAGATCCGGGTCAGACAATGAAGAATATCGGAGCTTTCAGCATAGCGGCGGCCGCAGGGCGCGAAAGCGGGAATTCTCGTTACGCCAGAGTCGGAACAAGGGAAGCCGCAGGAGCCTGAGCAAAGCGACCCGAAAGGGTCAGGCGGAACCGACTTCCCCCGGCCATGGCGTTCCGCATTCGCGCGGCAGTGAGACGTGTGAGCTCCGTCCTCGTGCCTCAAGGTTCGCTTGTCGTCCATCGCACCTCGCTAGCTTGGTCAAGCTGGTAAATGCAGGCGCAAGCCCGTGTACAAAAGATTGCTTGCGAGATTGCCTCTTGAAGGGATATGAACCAACGACCCGCCAGAATTTCGGATGCAAGGCGGTAAATACATCAGCGAGATCAAGCATCTGGTCGACTATGGGCTGTCCGGAAGGGGACCGCAACCTGTCAGGCCGTTAGTGCAGCGGGTAAAGCAAACGTTCCGCGTTGAGAGCGGCTCACTCACGCCCCTCAGGGCCATTTGCGACACCCCTCGATACTGCGCTGCAGCTTCACCGAATCGGCCATTCGCATACTCGCTCGCTTTCTGATCTTCGGTCGGGCATGAGGAAATTGAATTCCTAGGTGCAAACGGACAACCGGCGCGATAGGTAATGGAAAACAAGACCGTTTCGTGAGTTCCTGGCCCCCATGTCCGATGTTTCCAACCTGATCCTGTCCCTGACACCCGAAGATGGTTCCACCATTGGCACCGCGGCCATGCTGGCGCTGCTTCGCGAGCACATGCCGGACCTGACCGAAGACGACTACATCGCCGCGCGCGATGCGCTGATAGATGAGGGCGTGCTGGGGCATGGCAAGGGACGTGGCGGGTCGATCTTCCGTGTCACAGATGAACCGGACGATGAGGATGACGACCTGGACGAGGATGAGAGCGACGAGGACGACGGGTTCGAACTGACCCACACCGAAGAAGCGGCCTCGCGTCAGCGACGGGCCAAGGCCGGGAAGAAGGTCGCGCGCAGGCCGGACGGGCCGGTGCAGGTGCTGTCCTACCGCCACGGCGAGACGCGGGTGAACAACCCCGAGGTGGGCATGGTCCATGCCGGCACCGATCCGGATGGCGACAAGACGGTCTGGGCCTATGACCCACATCTGGACCCGGTGCTGAATTTCGACTCTGCACGCGCGGGGATCGAACGGCTGATCGACGATGCGCTGGCCAGCGGTGATCTCGAACAGATGCGGGACGCGCTGCAGGAGCTGAAGCGGCTGCAGGCACCCTATCTCAACTGGACGGGTAAGGCGGAGCGAACCAGCGTTGAGGTCGATACCGTCTCGCTCCATGTCCATGAACGGGTGGACCCGGCGACGATCCTTGCCAATGCGGCCAAGCGGCTGAAGGGCAAGGATTCGGCGACGCAGTGGCGGCAGCCCGACCTGTTCGCGGCGCCGTTCGAGAACCTGCCACTGCGCCAGGCGCTGGATTTCTACCACCACGAAAAGGGCTGGTCGAACCGGCTGGTGGCGGGCGACAGCCTTCTGGTGATGAACTCGCTCCTGACAAAGGAGAGCATGGGCGGCAAGGTGCAGATGATCTACATCGACCCGCCCTACGGCATCAAATACGGGTCGAACTTCCAGCCCTTTACAAACAAGCGCGACGTGAAGGACCGCTCGGATGCAGACCTCACCCAGGAACCCGAGATGATCAAGGCGTTCCGGGATACCTGGGAACTCGGCATCCACTCCTACCTCACCTATCTGCGCGACCGGCTGATGCTGGCGCGGGAACTGCTGACCGAGAGCGGGTCCGTGTTTGTGCAGATTTCGGATGAGAACCTGCACCACGTTCGACAGCTGCTTTCAGAGGTGTTCGGCGCTGAAAACACGATGTCGCTTATCAGCTATTCCACGACCGGAGGATTCGCCACATCGGGCCTCAGCCGGACGGGCGATTACATTCTCTGGTTCGCCAAGAACAAAGAGAAGGTGAAATTCAATCGTCTCTACCTCCGAAAAGACCGGTCTGAAGCGGTGCGTGGGGACTACGATCAGGCACAATTTGCCAATGGCAGTCGAGGCCCGCTACCCAAAGAGCAAAGGCAAAGACCAGAAATGGTCCCGGAAGAAACAAGAATCTTCACCGACGACAACCCTAGTTCGCAGGGCGAAGGAGCTGCTACAGAGGACTGGGACTGGTGTGGAATGACCTTCCATCCCGGCGCTGGCAACCATTGGAAGGCCCCGGTTCCTCATGGAATGCGGCGTCTTACCAGAGCGAATCGTTTCCTAATCACACCGCGCGGTAAACTCCGCTATGTCCGCTTTTTCACGGATTTCGACCAAGTGCCGATTACAGACAACTGGTTCGATATTGCTGGTGCAGTTCAGGATCGCGCCGATCCGAAAGTTTATGTAGTTCAGACAAGCAACAAGATCATCGAACGCTGCCTCCTCATGACCACCGATCCCGGCGATCTTGTGCTCGATCCCACCTGCGGCTCCGGCACCACCGCTTTCGTCGCCGAAAAATGGGGGCGGCGCTGGATCACCTGCGATACCTCTCGTGTGGCAATTTCGTTGGCAAAGCATCGGTTGATGACGGCGAGTTTCGAATATTTCGCGCTGCGATATCCGCATGAGGGGCTGAAAGGCGGTTTCGATTACGAAACGACACCGCGTGTTATGCTTGGAAAGATTGCCAATAATCCTGACATCGACACGATTTACGACGAGGACCACCCAAAGCTCGAAGCGGCACTGGCCGACTTGAACGCCATCTTGACAACGACCCAGCCAAAGCCACTCAGGTCGACGCAGGGGGTGCGCAAGGGTGAACCGGTGGACTTCGCCAAGGGCGACAATCTGCACGAATGGGAAGTGCCGTTCGACTTACCAGAGGACTGGCCCGAGGCCGCCCGTGCGCCCTTCGATGCCTTCCACGCTGCCCGAAAAGGGATGCAACGCAGGATAGACCAGTCTATCGCTGATCATGCCGATCAGGAAACCCTCTATACCGAGCCCAAGCCAGACCGTTCCAAGCTACGCATCTGCGGGCCGTTCTCGGTCGAGGCGGTGCCGGCCCCGACCGTCCTGTCGCTCGACGACAGCTTGCCTCCACAAGAGGCCGACGAGACCGTCGCCCGCTCTGGGGAAACCTCGCGCCAGGCGCTGTGGCGCGACGAACTCCTGAAGACCGGCGTGCGCGGCAAGGGCGGCGCCATGCTCCGCTTCGCCGAGTTCGAGACGCTGCCGGGGCTGAAGCACATCCACGCTAGCGGATCACTTGCCGAGACCGGCGAGCGCGTCGTCGTCAGCTTCGGGCCCGAGCACGCGGCACTGGAGCAGCGGCAGGTGGAACTGGCGCTGACCGAGGCCGAGACCCTGCGCCCGTCCCCGAAATTCATCCTGTTCTGCGCCTTCACCTTCGACCCGGAGGCGGCGAAGGACATCGACGAGGTAAACTGGCCCGGCGTCACGCTGCTCAAGGCGCAGATGAACACCGACCTTCTGACCGAGGATCTGAAGAGAGGCCGCAGTTCGAACCAGTCCTTCTGGCTGATGGGCCAGCCGGATGTGGACCTGCGCAAGCGCAAGGACGGGATGTGGGAGGTTCAGGTCAACGGTTTCGACTATTTCGATCCGCGCAAGGGCGATCTGGTCTCGGGCGGCACCAAGCAGATCGCCATGTGGTCGCTTGACGTGGATTACGACAACCGATCCTTGATGCCGCATCAGGTGTTCTTCCCGATGGCGGATGCGAAGGGCGGCTGGAACCGCCTGCGCAAGACCGTGAGGGCAGAGCTGGACGAAGACCTGCTGGAGCAGTTCCACGGCACCGTCTCGCTGCCCTTCGAAGCGGGCGAGAACCGACGCATCGCGGTCAAGATCGTGGACGACCGCGGGATCGAGTCGCTCAAGATCATGTCGCTGGAGGGATAAGCCCATGTCCCTCATCATCAATTCGCCCTTCGTTTGCCCGGCGCAGCATTGGGTGGAGGCCAAGGGCGGCAAGCTGGAGATCAAGCCCGAGCGGCGGCCGGCAAGCTACGAGGTCTTCGACGCGCGCAACAACACCAAGCGGACCGAGGTGCTGGACCTGGTGAACACGATCCGCACCCGTGTGGATCAGTGGCGCGCAGACAGCTGGCCCGGCGTGACCATCGTCACCCGCAAGCTGCTGGAGCACTGGCACGACCGCGAGGCGCGGCAGCATCCGTTCTACTTCTGCCAGCTTGAGGCCATCGAGACATTGATCTGGTGGGTCGAAGGCGCGGCAGGCTACAAGCAGGGCATCGCGATCCCCGGCGATGGCGGCGCGTGGGAGCGGCTCTGCAACAAGATGGCCACGGGCGCGGGCAAGACCACGGTGATGGCGATGATCATCACCTGGCAGGTGCTGAACGCGCTGACCTATCCGAAGCGGAACAAGGACTTCAGCCGCGCTGTGTTCATCGTGGCGCCCGGCCTGACCGTGAAGGAACGGCTGCAGGTGCTATTGCCCAGCGAGGGCAGCTATTACGACGAGTTCAACCTGTGCCCGTCCGAGGCCCTGCGCCAGAAACTGAACCAGGCGGAGGTGATGATCGAGAACTGGCACACGCTAATGCCGCTGAAGGAAGCGGACCGCTCGGTGGTGAAGAAGGGGCGCGAATCCGACGAAGCCTTCACACGGCGCGTGCTGGGCAAGCTGGCGGCGCACAAGGACATCATCGTCATCAACGACGAGGCACACCACGCCTATCGCAAGCCGCCCGAGGTGAAGATCAGCAAGAAGCATGCCGAGGAGCATGGCATCGACCTCGACGAGGCAACGCGCTGGATCGAGGGGCTCGACCGCATCCACAAGACCCGGCGCATCCAGCGCTGCTTCGACCTGTCGGCAACGCCCTTCGCGCCGACGGGTAAGAAGAGCACCGATACTGCGCTGTTCGACTGGATCATCTCGGATTTCGGCCTAAACGACGCGATCGAGGCCGGGCTGGTGAAGACTCCGCGCGTGGTGGTCAGGGACGATGCGGTTCCGGATGCTAAGACGCTGCGCTCGAAACTCTACCACATTTACCGCGACCCGACCGTTTCCGAAGATCTGAACCGCAAGGCCGAAGCGCATGAAGCGCTGCCGAAGCTGGTCCAGGACGCCTATACGCTGCTCGGCGCCGACTGGCGGGAAACTCGGGCGCAATGGCAGGAGGCCGGGCATCATTCCCCGCCGGTCATGCTGACGGTCTGCAACCGCACCGAAACCGCAGCCCGCATCGAGACCTATTTCAACAAGGGCGATGCGCACTGGCCGGAATTGCACGCACCGACCCGAACGCTCCGGGTCGATTCCAAGGTGCTGGAGAAGGCTGAGATCGGCGAGACCGCGACCTCCGACAAGGATTACGAGGCGCGGCTGAAGGCAATCATCGACGCTGCGACCATCCCCGAGACCCGCCGCCAGCAGTTACGCGCCCTGAAGAAGGAAGAACTGCTGCGTGAGATCGTGGACAACGTCGGAAAGCGGGGTGCGGCCGGACAGGATCTGCAGAACGTCATATCGGTTGCGATGCTGTCGGAGGGATGGGACGCCAAGAACGTCACGCACATCATGGGTCTCCGGGCCTTCACCTCGCAGCTGCTCTGCGAACAGGTCGTCGGGCGCGGATTGCGTCGGGTGTCCTATGACACGGACGAGAATGGCCTGTTCCTGCCCGAATACGTCAACGTTTTCGGCGTGCCGCTTTCCATTTCGGAAACAGGCGAAGGCGGGGAAGCTCCACCGCCTCCGAAACCGACCACTCAGATCGAAGTCCTGCCCGAGCGGGCCCACCTGGAACTTCGCTGGCCGAACGTGCTGCGGGTTGAAACGGTCGTGAGACCAAAACTTGCCATGGACTGGGGCAAGGTAACACCGCTCGTGCTCGACCCTGCCAGCACGCCAATCAGCGCGGAATTGGCCCCCGCGCTCGGCGGCGCGACCGACATGGGCAAGGTGACAGCCATCGACCTCGAGAAACTGCCTGACGGCTTTCGTCTGCAACGTCTCGTCTTTCAGGCAGCACGGAAGGCCTTCGCCGAACTCAGCCACGGTTTTTCGGGTAACTACGAGTATCTCGCAGCGCAGCTGGTCAGGATCGTTGAGGCGTTCCTCAACTCCGACCGCCTCGATATCCCGTCGCTGTTCCACTCCGACCCGCTTCGGCGGCGGATTCTGATCGCACTCAACATCGACCTCGTCGTTCAGCATGTGCTGAGCAACGTGACCGAGCAGAACACGGAACGTCTGACGCCGGTGTTCGACGAGGAAAACCCGATCGGCGCCACCGGCCAGATGCGGACCTGGTACACCACCAAGCCATGCTTTCCGACAACCAAGTCGCATATCAGCCACCTGGTTGGGGATTCATCCTGGGAGGGACATGCAGCGAACATCTTCGAGAAGCGCGACGACGTCATCGCCTATGCCAAGAACGATCATCTCGGCTTCCAGATCTACTACATGTGGGCGGGTTCACGGCGACGCTATGTTCCGGACTTCCTTGTGCGCCTCACAGGTGGGACGATGCTGGCGCTGGAAGTCAAGGGCACTGACAGCCCTCAGGACAAGGCAAAAAGGCTCGCGCTCGACGAGTGGATCGGGGCAATCAATACTTCAGGTGGCTTCGGTCGCTGGGATTGGGACGTAGCGTTCGCGCCCCATCAGATTGAGGACATTATCCGGAGAAGAGCGGGCCATCGGTTTGCCGCACATTCCCTAGTCAGGCTGCGGCGTGCCTTCACGGCCGCGAGAATCGATATTCCCGCAGGCACAGAAGGAGTCATCGTCGATAGCTATCCGTCGCGAGATGCATACGAGGTTGAGGTTTCGCTTGCCCCGGCTTTGACAGTAACGGTCTTCGGGAGTGATCTGGAGCCGATCGATGCATGACACCCCGCCTTGGCAGCCACTAGGCCAGCAATCGTGGATTGAGAACCCCCAAGACCTTCGCATTGCCGACAATAAGGTCGCTGACTACCTTCTCAACAGCAACCATTCAATAGGAGCAGCGAAGGCCAAATTTTTTGAAGGCGTTGGCCACAAACGTGAAGACATTGAGTCCTTTAAGGAAACGATGCGAGAGCACGCTGCTTGCAATCCTGTCGCTTCAGTAGAGAAACATGCCTTCGGAATGAAGCTGGTCGTTGACTGCTTTGTCGGAATGCCTAATGGCCGCAGTTATTGCATTAGGACGGTTTGGAATGATCACGGAGACGGCCTACCACCTATTTTGATTACCGCGCATCCAATCGATTCAGCCTAAGCAGGCGCTATTTCGGGACGAGGAGTCAAACCAACATCCACGCTGGGTGACTCGAAACGAGTGCGCAATGGAGACCAATGACTAGGTGGGACCTCAAGGGTTCCATCTGGCTGAACAAACTGCCATCCACTGACGGAAGCATATGGGCGTAATGAACCTATAGAAACAAACAGAGATTACTGAAACGAACGGCTTTTCTTAGAATTGGGGACCAGGCACCCGAAGGACCGCAATGGAGGCGCAAAGCGGTAGTTTTCCGCCTTGAAAGGAATCGAACCAACGCCACATCTATTGGATCACCCAACCGCTTGAATGTGCTGGATAGTTCATTTTCCTAGGATCACCAACAAAGCGTTCAGCGGTCACCGGCCTTCCCCAATGCGATCATGATCGGTTTGGCCGAGATTCCAGAAGCTCCGGGTGAGGTATCCAAATTGCAGAAGTGTCGCCGCCAAACGGCAGGGCGCATCCCTCGTAAACGCATATGCCGACCCAAGCGCAGATGACCGCGTTGAGTATGTCCTCACACGCCTTCAACTGCCATGATGAAGCCTCGAGCGGAGGTAGCTGCAATGCAGCGGAAACGCCTTTTATTTCTAGGTCAAGGCTGGTGACGATCATACGCCAGGCATCCAAAAGTCTACGGCGCCGATTGATAGGGGCCTCCGTTGGCCAATAGTTGCGCGTCTTCGCCTGCTTGTAAGGCAGCCTCTTGTCGGCGCGCATCAGTTCGACCAGGGCTGGATGCGGGTAGACTTCCAACAGGCCAGGCCCGCTGATCTTCCTCGTCAGCAGGCCATATACGCAGTGCTCGAAACCTCTCCTGAGATCATCGCTGATCCTTCCGGGCCTGATCGCGCTTGGTGTGTAGGTGCTGCAGTGACGAGCGCCGTAAGCTGCCGAAACAAGATTGTCCGACACGCGCCGCGCTGCAATCGGCTCGCGAGATAGGGGCATATCCACGGCCACGAGATCGACAGGTGCTCCAGCAATTTTTCCTGAGGCCGCAAGGCGAGCCGCGGGTTCTGCGACCGAGCCAGAAGGGCGGGACGTGGAGATCACGCCTTCATCGGCATAGATCAAGAGGTGACTATAGGACGCTCCAGCGAAGATCAGGCGCCAAACGCCACCCATGGAGGAAACCAAAGCGACACCACTCGGTTGTGTCGCCGTCCAAGCTGCATCAATTCCCAGAACGGTCGTCATTGCATTCGGAACATTCAAGTAGCGCGGAAGCGATCAAACGCCGTCAGATACTTGACCGGCGGGTCGGCATCCCAGCAATAGATCTCTGTCCGCAGAAAATGCAGTTCCTCGTCGTGCTTCTCTTCCGGCAGCTCAACCCACCAGGATTTCGGACGGCCATCGGAACCATCCGACCACCGGTAACCGCGCGCCTTGAGCTGGTCTTTCATGTCGAATGGGCTGTTCTCAGCATAGATGCGCACCCGTGATCGCTGGCTGGCCTGATGGAGTTCCGCAAATGGAGTCGCGGTGGAGCGGGGCCGCGTCTGCCCGAGCCCTTCGAGCAGTGCGAAACAGTCATCGACAGCCCGGTGACCATCGTGGAAATAGCCCGACTGTCCGATCAAATATCCGAGCTTACTCCCCTCAAACCCACGCGCCGACCAGTCGACCTCTGATACGGAGCAGGCCCATGCTTTGTTGCAAAAGATCGGAGAAAATGCTTCGCAGGAAGGTCTGTCGAAGCCGGCGTTGTGGGCAATGACCAGATCGGCTGAATCAATGAGGGGTGTGAGCCGCGCCATGTCGATCGCCTGCCCAGCCACCATTTCATTGGTGATCCCGGTCAGGCGTGTGATTTCGGCCGGGATGGGAGCAGTCGGCTGCTGAAGCCCGCCATAGACACCCGTGACATCGCCGATTTCGCCTGCGTCGTCAAAGGTGAAGGCAAGTACGCCGATTTCGATGATCTC
Source organism: Ciceribacter sp. T2.26MG-112.2 (assembly GCF_900492205.1). Classification (GTDB taxonomy): domain Bacteria; phylum Pseudomonadota; class Alphaproteobacteria; order Rhizobiales; family Rhizobiaceae; genus Allorhizobium; species Allorhizobium naphthalenivorans_A. Next base: position 52,527 of record NZ_UEYQ01000017.1, on the reverse strand, counting down.
GTCAGATCGGCGGTTGAGGCCAGTGGTTTCGGAGTCGAGGATGATGGCCTGCCGCGGAAACCCGGGCCGAGCATCCTTTACAATTTCTCGCGGCAAAGCTTTCGCAAGACTCGGTAGCTACCGGTCGCTTCCAGGTGACGGGCCATCGCTTCCTCATCCAGGTCGGTCTCCGCCTGCCCTCCCCTGACACCGACGCGTGCCCTGGCTGCCTTTGCAGCCGTCGGTGCAACGGCGGAGGCGAAGAAATCGAGTTGTGAAACCATCATGCTCCAATCAGAATGCACCGGTGGACGGCACCCTACGTGCCAGGCTGAAGATAGGCAACGATAGCCCTATAGGTGGAATACTCGCTTGTTCCATCTATCAATCATCTCGGCGTCGAATCGGAAACATGTCTTCGCCGCGGTGGTGTAGACGGGTATGGTGTAGACGGCATAGCCAACGTACCCTCAGGGGCTCGTCATATCGGTCGTGATGAGCATCTACTGCCTGAGCCCCACACACTTCACATGTCTGCTTTTCCAGTTTACCTGCTTTCATCGCCCGCTGCACGGCAAGATGAGCGTCATATTTGGCGCGATTCGCTCGTCGCCAGTTTGCCTGACGGGTATCGGTTTTCAGCATCGCCGAGTTCCAACTGAAGCTAAATGGTAACGAGCTCAGCGAGCTTGTCTGCCACCACGGTCATAGTATCATCTTCGGTACTCAGACCACTCCGCGATGCCAGTAGGGGGCTAACGTTGCGAAGAGCCTCATACGTCGTGTTGTGGACAATGGGTACGAGCTGCTCGGTTGCTAACAGTGCCGAGAGCTCCTTGTCGGCAACACCCGCTGCTGGAAGACGACGAAGCAGCGCAGGTGTAACCAGCACGACGCCAACCCGGGACTTTGCCAGCCCCTTATCGATTTCTCGAAGCAGTGACGATCCCAGAGCAACGTCTTTTTCGCTAAACCAGACCGATACTCCACGCGCTTCCAACAGATCATGCAGCGCCTTTGCATCCCCCTGCCGGTCGTCCCAAGCATGGCAGAGGAAGACATCACGAAGATCGGGTAGCTCCGCTCGGGTTTCGGCAGTCTGACGGACTGGCGTGAGAGCTCGCACCTCGGTAGGAGTATATAATATGGACGAACCGGCTTTCGACCATTTCGCTCGTACGCGTCCGGAACCGCTTCCGCTACTACCTGACGAGTAGGTAGAAGGCGATGGGAAGGACGAGTCAGACCCATAGCCGCTGCCATAACTGCTGTAACTGATGTAGCCACCATACCGTCTGCCGCCACGGCATGCCGGGCAATTCGCTGCGGCACTCGCTGAGCGGTGGCCTTTTTTCGGTGCTGTGCATTGAGCCATGGGAAAATCTCCCTTTAATCTAATATTGGGGTTAGCTGTCCTTGATCGTCGTACGCGGGTTGGCCTTGCCGTACTTCGTGGTCACGAACCTTCCAGAGATGGCGCTCCGGTGGGTGCCGCCAGTGCTCCCGCCACCCTTAGCTTCCCGCACCGTCGTCCGCTGGCTAGCTGATCCATGTTTGGCGGTTACAAACCGACCAGTGATTGCGCTGCGGAAGTTGCTTCCGCCTCCTTTGCCTTTCGCCATCTGCTTGCTCCTTTAGAGACCCGCTAAGTCGGGCGATTCCAAAGTTACAACGCGAGGGTGTCAGATCATGTCACCCTCAATGGCCGCCTAAGCACTCGGATGCTGTCTCGGCTTGAGCATCGGCCTTATGGGAAGGCGGCGAAATCGGAGCGACGATGATCTTCAACCATCCTGCGGAGCCCCTCGGGGGCGATAACCTCTACTGCGTCTCCCCATTGATAGAGATGCCACGCCATCTCCAGCCAACCTGAGGCATGAAAGCGGACGATTAGGCTACCATCCGTTTGCAGCTCGGTGGTTTGATCGGGGTGAAAGCAAAATCCGGCCGCCCTCGCAGCGGCGTGCGGAGCGAAACGCCAGATGATTTCGCCGTACTCTCTTTGGTCTTGATATACGCCGAATGAACGGGCCGCATACTCCTGCAGCGAGAAGCCGGGCGCGAAGCTGAAGCTCTGGTCCAAGGTCTGAGCGCTGAGGATTCGGTCCATGCGAAAATTCCGCATAGCATCACCCCGCTCTGGTTGGCGCGCCACCAGATAACTGCGGTGGCCCAGCAGCAGGCCATGTGGTTCAATGACCCGTTCAGAAGCATCCTCTGTTCCATAACGTATGCGCAGGAGGAATGGGCCACGCAGACCCTCGATCACTGCATCCAGCACCGCCGGCGCCAGGTTAACGCGCGGCCCGGGTCGAGTGACCGACCCCATCGCCAAAAGGACCGCTTCAACATCGGCTTCTGTGCGCATGGCGTCCTTGGGTGTTAGACGCGCCAGCAAGCCGTCGCGCAGATCATCTAGCGCAGCAGCGTGCCGTACTCGGCCGTCGCTTCGCGCCGTCCGGCTGGCAATCTCCAACGCCTCAATCGCAGTCTCCTGGCGAGGCTGGAGCCTGTCGAGAGCAGGATCGATGACGCGCCAGCGCCGTCGACGGTCGGGGCCATCTACCACCTCGACGTTAGCGAGTACTGTCTCCAGCGCGTCGGTCATGCGCTGCGCCGTGCGATGAGAAACCCCGAATTCCTCGCAGATCTCGTCGAGGCCGATCCCCGTCCGCCGCATGGCGGCCAGACGCGCCAACCTGATCAAGTCCTGAGCCTTGGCGAACGACATGATCCTAATCCTGGTCAAAGACTATGTCAGATATTGACACCCACGCACGCTATGGCTGAACGTGCAATCTGTCGAGATGCAAGTCTTGCCGCGGATTGCATTCGACCAGGGGGCAACAATGCGAACTATTGAGGGGGATCGGATACTCTTGTCCGCATCGGATCTGATGCGGTTCATGGGCTGCGCTCACGCAACCGCGCTCGATCTCGCCTATATGCATGGCAAGGGGCCAGTGCCGCGCGAAGATACCGAGGATGCGGCGCTGCTCCAGAAACAGGGCGATGCCCACGAAGCGGCTCACCTGGCCACACTCAAAGCGTCAGGTGTGACGGTGATCGAGATCGATCGCTCCGACCTTGCCGAGAATGCGCAGACAACCCGGGCGGCTTTGGCACGCGGTCCTCAGGTCGTCTTCCAAGGGGCGCTGCTGGGCGACAATTGGGGCGGTTGGTCCGACTTTTTCGAGCGCGTCGAGCGCCCGTCCGATCTCGGCCCCTTCAGCTACGAAGTCACCGACACCAAGCTCAAGCGGCGCCCCCATCCCAAACATGTGCTGCAGCTGGTACTCTACTCGGATTTGCTGACCGACATTCAAGGCGTCGCCCCGGAATTTGCCCATGTTGAACTCGGTGATGGTAGCCGGACGCAACTGCGGCTCGCGGACTATCGGGCCTATGCACGTATGGCGCGTCAGCGGCTCGAGGCTTTCCTGGGTAACCCGGCGCCGACCCGGCCGATCCCCTGTGCCGATTGTGGGCTTTGCCGCTGGGGCGATCACTGCGAAAGCCAGTGGCAGGCCGAAGACAGCCTGTTCAACGTTGCCAATATTACCCGGATCCAGGTCAAGAAGCTCGAGGCGGCTGGTATCACCACCATGGAGCGGCTGGCCGGGCTCGATCATCCCATCCGCGGCATGGCAGAGACCACCCGGGCGCGGCTGGTGACACAGGCGCGCCTGCAGCACTCCCGCAAGACCGGGACGCCGGCCTTCGAGTTGCGTGAGGCCGAACCCGGCAAGGGCTTTGATCTTTTGCCCGCGCCGCAGCCGGGCGATCTTTTCTACGATATCGAGGGCGATCCGCATTACGAAGGCGGGCTCGAATATCTCCACGGCGTCTGGTTCGACGGCCAGTTCAAGGCTTTCTGGGCGCATGATCACGGCGCCGAAGCCCGGGCCTTGGCAGACCTTCTGGAATTTTTTCGGCAAAGGCTCACAGCCTATCCCGAGGCCCGCATCTATCACTATGCGCCCTATGAGATCACCGCCTTACGGCGGCTGACCGCACAGTATGGAACCGGCGAGGCCTTTCTCGATCGCCTGCTGCGCGAGCGGCGCTTTGTCGATCTTTTCGCGGTGGTGCGCGGCGCGCTGATCGGCTCGGAAGCCAATTACTCGATCAAGTCGATGGAAGCCTTCTATGGCCGGGTGCGCGAAGGTGAGGTCAAAACCGCCGGCGGCTCGGTCGTGGCCTATGAGCGCTGGCGCGAAACCGGCGAACAAACGATCCTCGACGAGATCGAAGACTATAACCGCATCGACTGTATTTCGACCGAGGAGCTGCGCGACTGGTTGGTGAGTATCCGTCCCGCCGCGCCCTGGCCGGTGCTTGCGGTGGATGCCGGCGACAAGGAAGTCGAGGAGGACGCCGATACGCAGTCCCTGCGCGCGAAGCTTGCCACATCCGGTCTGCCGCAAGAGCGGCAAGACATGTTGTTCAACCTCGGCCTGTTTCACAAGCGCGAGGCCAAGCCGGCGCAATGGGCGGTTTTCGACAGCGCTGGCAAGGACGAGGACGAGCTGATCGACGATCTCGATGCGTTGGCCGGTCTGGAAGCCATTGATGCGGCAGAACCCGTCAAACGCTCGGTGCTGCGCCGCTATCGCTTTCCGCTCCAAGAGACCAAGCTGCGGGCCGGCCGCAAAGCGACGGTCCCAGTCATTGACGGACCGCCGGCCACGGTCAGCATCGAAGAGCTCGACCGCAGTGAGCGGATCATCGCGGTCAAGGCGGGGGCGGCCAAGGCGCATCTATTGACCGATCGCTTGACGCTCCACCCGGACTGGCCGCTCAATACGGACGTCATTGCAGCGGCCCTGCGCGATGTGATCGAAGATCAGTGCGGTGCGCGCCGCCTGACCGCGCTCGATGATTTGCTTGCGCGCACGGCTCCACGTCTGGTGACGGGACCGCGCGCCGATCTGCTTGATGGCGCCGATCCACTGACCGGCACGATCGCGGCGATCGCTGCCATGGATGGCACCGTGCTGCCAATCCAGGGGCCGCCGGGAACCGGCAAGACCTATGTGACCGCACGAGCAATCCTTGCGCTAGTGCGCCAGGGGCACCGTGTTGGCGTGGCCTCGAACAGCCATGAGGCGATCCGCAATGTGCTGATGGGGTGCCTTGCCGCGCAAGTTGATGGCGATCCTGTCCCGGGCCTGCGCATCGGGCACAAGGTCAGCAGCGGCGAAGACGGTTATCCGGACGACTGTACCGGCGTCATCCGCTCGACGGCCAATGACGATTCCCTCTGGAGCCGCGCCCATGTGGTCGGCGGCACCGCCTTCTTTTTTGCCCGATCCGAGCACGAGCAGGCGCTCGACTGGCTCTTCATCGATGAAGCCGGGCAAGTGGGGCTGGCCAATATGGTCGCCATGGGGCGCTGCGCGCGCAACATTGTTTTGGTCGGCGATCCCCGGCAATTGCCGCAGGTCATCCAGGGTGCCCATCCCGATCCGGCCAACCTTTCCTGTCTTGAGTGGATGCTGGGCGAGCACGCCACCATCCCGCCCGATCGCGGCATCTTTCTGCCGGTCTCGCGCCGTATGCATCCCGATGTCTGCGGGTTTATTTCGCGGCAGGTCTATGAAGGCAGGCTCGTTAGCGCGCCCGATACAGCCGTCCAGGCAGTCCGCGGGACGGGCTTTCCTGAAGCTGGTGCTTTCTGGGTGCCGGTCGTCCATGAGGGCAATGCCCAGATCGCAGCCGAGGAAGTCGCTGCCATTCAGGCTGCGATCGACGATCTGCTCTCGGGAAGCTGGACCGATAAGGATGGGACAACGCGCGCCCTTGAGCCCGCCGATATGATCGTCGTTGCGCCCTACAACGCGCAGGTCAATACCCTGCAAGACGCTTTGCCCGCTGGCATTCGTGTCGGCACGGTCGACAAGTTCCAAGGGCAGGAAGCACCCGTCTGTCTGGTGTCCATGACCGCCTCCTCAGTCGAGGAAACACCGCGCGGCATGGATTTCCTGTTGTCGCTCAACCGCATCAATGTCGCTGTCTCGCGCGCCAAAGGCCTGGCGCTCGTCTTCGGGGCGCCGCGGTTGCGCGAAGCAAAATGCAACACCGTTGAACAGATGCGCCTCGTCAATACGCTATGCGCACTGCCTGAATTTGGAGACGTTTAGATGTGGGAGAAGTTCGAGGCGCGCCTCGATGAGAATGATCCAAGGTATGCCGTGCAGCGTCACGCGTATCTTGGGTTGATCCGTGGCGCGGGGTTGCGCCCCGGAGATGGTCACGCGAAGAAGATGCTGCCCTTCAAATTTGGCGCTGGCGAGCTGCTGCTGTGGGGCATCGAGGGTTCGGCACGAAACTTTTATCTCCATCCCAAATGGGAGCCCCTTCTGAAGGGGGAGAGCTTCGACTGCGAAAAGAAGCCCTTCGATCCAAACAAGGGCGCTGGGGGAGGCCGGCACACTGGGCTCAATAGCAGTTGGGCATTTGAGAATGGTCCTTGTCTTGTCGTGCCAATCGAGAGCGACGATGCCTTACGCCGGCTGATCGCGGTGCTGTTGCGGTCTGGCGACGCGCTAGTGCTTAACCCGGCTGCGATCACGCGCTGGATCGAACGGCTACGCCGATTCTTTCCCGCCTTTGACCGGTTCGACCCGCCCGATCCGCATTTCGAGGAGGCAGAGCGGACCTACAAGCTGGCGATTGCCGCCGAGCTCAAGACGGCGATCGCGAAAGCTGGGTCGGATAAAGAATTGGCCGATGCCGTTCACAGCGCGCTTTCAAAAAGCAATCTGGTAGATTGGCGCGTATATTTGCCCATGTCGTCCAAGGGAGAAGCCGATCGCGAGCTGCTCTGGCCGGCCTTGCGCGCGCTTGTCGACGCCGCGCTTGGCGCAGCGGACGGTCACGCCTCGGCGCTGAAGGCCTTCGTTGACGCGTGGATCGGGGCCGTCCCGGACGGCAAGCCCGATCCGGCGCGCCAGATCGCCGAATTCCTGTTCCTCCATCTCGCTCCGGACGAGGGCATTTATATCCGCCACTCTGTGCGCCAGGACCTCTGGCTCGAAGCGGTTGGCAGCCGCTTTCCCGATCATGCGTCGATGACCGACACCTATCGCGACGAATGGCGCTTCATGCAGGCCGTGCGCACCGCTTTTGCGGACCGGGGTCTGGCGCCGCGCGACATGATCGATGTGCAAAGCGCGCTGTGGATCGTCCACAATTACAAGGAAGAAGATGTGGCTATCTTTACGCGAGAAGCGATCGAGGCGGCGATGGACGCCTATGATAGCTACCGCCAGTCGGGCGAACACGCCGCCATCTTCGAGGCCTTTGGCGAGCCGCGTGACCATTGGGTGCGCTCGACACGCGCGCGGCCGGGTCGCGTCTATCCGTCCAAGCCGATCGTTGGCTTCCTGCGCGGCAAGACGCAGCTCAATGGCGGGTGGGGACAGAAGGCCGATGCTGCCGCCCAGCTCCACAATGCGGGTTACATCATCGTCGATGCCGATGACGCACCGGTCACCCCGCCGGAGCGCTACGAGCATCTGATCCGCGACGCAGATCGCATCCGGCTCTGTGCGCGAAACTATTATGTCGAACCTGCCCGTGAGAACGGCGCGGCAGACATTGCAATTCGCGCCGGTGATCTTGGCCGCGACATGGGGCTATCCAACGCGTTCCCGGCGATCTGCAGCGCGCTCGGCGGCGAGAAATTTCAGAAGCTCGCCAATGTGCCGGCGCCCTCGCACACGCTGCCAAATCCTAGCAGTTCTACCGTTTTCACCTACCAGCTCGCCTCAGCGGAAGGGCACCAAACAATGACCTTTGAACCGATGACCGCGATGCCCGCGACCACCAATCTCATCCTTTACGGCCCGCCGGGGACCGGCAAGACCTATGCCACCGCCTGGGAGGCCGTGCGGCTTTGCCTGGGCGAAGCCGCAGCCGAACCACTGCGCGATGACCGCGATGCTCTGATGGCCGAGTATCGCCGTCTTGCCGGTGAGGGACGGATCGAATTCGTCACCTTTCACCAGTCATTCGCCTACGAAGATTTCGTCGAGGGGCTGCGACCGACGACAGGCGTCGAACAGGAAGGCGACGATGAGGCTGCCAGCACTTCGGGTGGCTTTAGTCTCAAACCCCATGGCGGCGTGTTCAAGATCATCAGCGAGAGAGCGCGGCTCGACACCGGCGATGCGCCGGCCAAGCGGCTCGACCGCTCGCGCCCGATCTACAAGATCGCGCTCGGTCAGCGCGGCAGCCAGGAAGACCGAATCCGCGAAGGGCTTGATGGCGGGCTGATCCATCTTGGCTGGGGCGGCGATATCGACTGGTCCGACGAGCGCTTCGATGATTTCGAAGAAATCCGGAAGACGTGGAACGATCAGAAGGATCCCGGCGCATCCGGCAAGGACCCCAATATCGAGATGCTCTACGCCTTTCGCTCCGGCCTGCAGGTCGGGGACTATGTCGTCATCTCCGATGGCCGTGACAGCTACCGTGCCTTTGGCCGGGTGAGCAGCGAGTATTATTTCGATGCCGACGCCGATTTCCATCCACACCGGCGCAGTGTAGAATGGATCTGGCGCGATGATAATGGCGCGGAGCGCGCGCCATTCTATGCTCGTAATTTCCGCCGCCAGTCAGCCTACCGGCTTGATCCGGACCGGATTGACTGGGATGCGCTCGAAGCGGTGGTGATGGATCCCAATGCCGAGCGGCCAGTGGCCGGCGCGCGGCCGCATGTCCTGATTATCGACGAGATCAACAGGGCCAATATCTCCAAGGTGTTCGGCGAGCTGATCACGCTGCTCGAAACCGACAAGCGACTCGGGTGTGAAAACGAGGTCCGCGTGCAGCTTCCCTATTCGGGGACGAGTTTCGGCGTGCCGGCCAACCTGCACATTATCGGCACGATGAACACCGCGGACCGGTCGATCGCGCTGCTCGACACCGCTCTGCGCCGCCGCTTCACCTTCCGCGAGCTGATGCCCGATATCGAGGAACTGCGCCGGGCGCTGGCGGCCAAAGGGCTTGATGCCGCAAATCTCGAGGGGATCGATCTGTGCAAGCTGCTGCACACTATCAACGAGCGGATCGAATATCTCTTCGATCGCGAACACCAGATCGGCCACGCCTATTTCACTGGCTGCCGTAGCCGCGCCGATGTCGAGGATGTCATGCGCCATAAGGTCATCCCGCTCTTGACGGAGTATTTCTACGAGGATTGGTCAAAGGTCGCCGCGGTGCTGGGCGATGGCGACGGCACCAATGACTCCCATTTCCTCGAAGCGCGGCGGCTGACGGCGCCGGCTGGTTTTGCCGATGATGAGCTGGGCGGCGACAAGTTGCGCTGGAGCGTCAAGGCGCGCTTCGATTTTTTGGACTTTGCCGCCTGATGCCCGCCTTTACGGTTCGGGAATGGGACAAGCTCGCCTACGGCGAAGGCGCGGGGCAGATTCCCGACGGTTATGCCGGTAAGCTGGCGGCACTGGCGGCTCGCTCGGCCTTTGCCGGACGCGGCGGCAGCGGCGTGCTCGAACATGGTCGGCATGCTTTGCGCGCGCGCGGCGTGGTCGGAATTCTGGCGGCGGGCGATGCGAGCCTGGAGATCCTGCCCAAGATCGATGTGGCGCCCGGTGAAACAACCGATCACCAGAACGCAGCGATCCGTAAGCGGCTGGTGCATATGCTGGCCGTCGCGCTGGATCTGAAAATTGACCTGGGCGTCATCACCGATCTTGCCTGGCAGCGCGAGACCCTGCTCGAAATCCTGATCCGCATCTTTTGCGACAAGCTGACCGAAGCGCTGCGCAAGGGCATGCCGCGCCGCTATATCACTTGCCAAGACGATCTGCCGACTTTGCGCGGCCAGCTCGACATCACCCGCCAGTTCACCCGTCATGCGGTCAATCCATCGCGCCTTGCCTGCCGCTTCGATCTCCTGTCCGAAGATACGCCGTTTAACCGGATCATTAAAGCGGCCGTGCAGCGCCTGGCGCACCTCTCGCGCCGGCCCGCCAACCAGCAGCGTCTGCGCGAGCTGGCCTTCGTCTATGCCGATATTACCGAGGTACCGGTGTCCGCGCTGCGCTGGGATCAGGTTGTGATCGACCGCACCAACCGATCCTGGCAGGAGCTCTTCGCCATGGCCCGGCTCTTTTTGCAGGACCGCTACCAGACAACCACCGGCGGCGCCGGCGAGGGCACCGCCATGCTGTTCGAGATGAACGCGTTGTTCGAGGAATATGTCGGGCGCTTGATCGCCCGCGCCTTGGCAGGAACCGGGCTCACTGTTTCGTTGCAGGGCGGACGGCTGTTTTGCCTGAGCGCGCAGGACAGCGGACGCGCCCTGTTCCAGACCCGGCCCGATATCCTGATCCGCCAGGGCCGCAGGGTCGTCCATGTCATCGACACCAAGTGGAAGCGGATATCGGCGCGGATCGATGATCCCACACAGGGTGTTTCGCAGGCGGATGTTTATCAGATGATGGCCTATTCACAGCTCTATAAGGCCCCGCGTCTGACACTGCTTTATCCACACCACCCCGGTCTTGGTAAGAAAGATGCGGTTCAGGCGCGCCACCGTATTATTGGTCATGAGGCCACCCTTGAAACCGCCAGCATCCACTTGTCCAGTAATTCCAATATGCTGACTTCGCTTCGAAGCCTGGTCTTAGGTTAGCATCGCCCCACGAGCCTTCCTCTAAACGTCATTAGTGCCAGAAATAAATCCCTCGGTGCCATGGGAGAGAAGACGGGTGTGGCCGCTCGTGTCACTGTGAAGGCAAAATGGTTCTTCCTGTTTTGTTGCGCGGATGTGAACTTTCCACCCCGTTGTTCGGAGCGTCAGGCACCCGGGAAGTAAGCGCTGTCCTGACCCCACCTTCCGGATCAGCGTGTGATTGTCGATGTTGAGCTCGAAAGAGGGCTTGGACATATGTCGATTTCAGAGCTTACGCTTAAATCCAGGGATGAGCCGGTGCGCCGGTTCGAGGTGTTCACTGGCAATGGCCGTCGTCGCGAATGGAGCGACGATCAGAAGGCGCAGATCATTGCGGAGAGTTGCGAACCTGGCGTGACGGTATGCTCTGTGGCGCGGCGTCATGGGTTGACGCCACAGCAATTGTTCACATGGCGACGGCTCGCCCGAAAGTCAGGTGAGGTTCTTTCTGTGCCGGTAGAGGAGCCGATGTTTGCACCAGCGGTCATCGTGTCACCCGAGAAGTCGGAGCCGAAGAAGGCGCGGCAGGCACGTTTGCCAAGAAGAACTTCTCCGGAGGCGGCTATTGAATTGCAGATTGATGGAGCCACGCTGCGCATTGCCTCGGGCACCGATGCCGCAACCATTGCCGCCGTGATCCAGGCGTTGAAGGCTCAATCGTGATTGGCCCGTCCGATGCGGTAAAAGTGATGATCGCCACCAAGCCTGTCGACTTCCGCAAAGGAGCGGAAGGATTGGCGGCGCTGGTAAAAGCTGAGATGGGTGCCGATCCATTCTCCGGCACGATCTACGTGTTCCGGGCCAAGCGCACGGACCGGATCAAACTGATCTTCTGGGACGGCAGCGGCGTGTGCCTTGTCGCCAAGCGACTTGAGGATGGCGAGTTCCATTGGCCTCGAATGCAGGACGGCGCGATGCATCTGACCGCTGTCCAGTTCTCGGCTTTGTTCGAGGGATTGGACTGGAAACGGGTGCATGCGCCGAGCGAAACGCGCATCCCGGTAAAGGCTGGATAGCGGCCGCGACCAATTGAATCAGCGCTGTCCAGCCTCTCGATCCGAGCGGTAAAATATGCTGTTCTCGATCCATGACGATGACGGCAGACGAGCTTCCGGATGACCTCAACGCGCTGAAAGCCATGGTGCTTTCGCGCGAGGCAGAGAATGCCCGCCTTCGCCAGATCATCAAGGAATTGCAGCGTCATCGCTTCGGCCGCCGGGCCGAGACTCTTCCCGATATATTCTGAAGCCTATCCTATAAGCGCTTATAAATCCGAAAAACACGCCCTAAATATCAATTTTCTATTTTCCATATTTTACGAAGATGTTCACCAGCGCGTCGCAAGTTCCTTTATCGCGCGCAACGCCGCGCCACCCGCCAATAAGGTTTACACTTACCGAAATCCGAGAGGCAGGCCTATCTCCGGCGAAAACCCAAGCAAAACAGCGCGACACCGCATCGTCTGTAATCAAACGCTGCTGACAAATTTGATAGTTCACAGCCCGTCAAATCAATGATCAGTTCTGCGCTGAATACGAATCCGAGCCGGCGGCTCACGCAGTCCGCCATTGAGACACCAGGACTAGAATCGGAGACTGCCAGATGACAAACACCATGTTGAACATAAAAGTCGTCCAGCCCCGCATGATGTCGATACGGCAGGCCGCCGATTACATCGGCATCCCCCTCAAGCGCTTCAACCGCATCTGCTCTGTAAGGCCCGTTGCCTTGTCCGAGGGCGACGAACGCTACGACATCCGGGACCTCGATCAGTGGCTTGATTACCTGAAGCAGGGCCATCCCGATCCCGACGATGAAATCGTGGGGCGGCTCGGATGACGGCGACGAGAGAAAGACGCACCAACAAATACAAGGGCTGGCAGATCTTCCGCGACAAGGACGGCAACTGGCGATGCTACCACCGCAAGTCTCGCCACAAGGTGGACTGCCGAAAGTTCGAACCCTACACTTTGTCCTTCGACATGGAGCTCCACAGGATCAACGAGCTTCTGGCAGAGAAGCAGGCAAAGCCTGGTACGCTCGGCATGCTGATCACGCGCTACCGGGATAGCGTGCGCTTCAGATCGGAACTCGCACCGAGAACGCGCGCTGACTACCAGAACTGCTTCGACTACCTGCAGGCGATCGAGGACACGCCGCTTGACCGCTTCAACCCGCCTCTGATCGCCAAGATCCGTGACAAGGCCCTCGAACAGCGCAAGTTCCGTTTCGCGAATTATGTGCGCTCGGTGCTGTCCGTGATCTTCGATTGGGGTATCGAGTATGGCTATACGAAGGACAACCCGGCTTCACGCGTCAAACCCGCCCGACGACCCAAGTTCCTACCCGACGCCAACAGGCCGTGGACGGACGCTGAGCGCGAAACGGTACTTGCGGCGCTTGCCCCCCACATGAAGCTGCCGATCGCGTTGATGATGTTCTACGCGCTCGATCCGCAGGATGCGCTTTCTCTCCCCCGCTCCGCGATCTCGGAGGCGGGCCTCGATACACGCCGCAACAAGACGGGCCAACCAATCTATCTCCCACTGTTCGAGCCTGTCGCGGACGCGATCGCGACAGCCCCCAGGCACGACGCAGTCACGCTCTGCGCGAACAGCCGAGGCCTGCCCTGGACCTATCACGGCTTCAGTACGAACTGGATCAAGCTGAAGGGCAAACTCGAAGCGGAGGGTGCAATCCAGCCAGGCCTGACCTTAAAAGGGCTCAGGCATACTGTCGCGACCATCCTGGCCGAGATGGGAAGGGACCACGGCACGATCGCGCTGGTGCTCGGACACGCGACCGAGGCCATGGCAAAGCACTATTCGAGACGTGCCGACATGCGGCGTCAAGCGACATCAGCCGTGGCGGATTTCGGGGCCGAGCTGAACGAAAGGAAAACGAGAGTTGTCAAACCGGGTGGTTGAAACTGTCAAACGAGAGAAATCAAGGAGATCAGAAATGTCCGAAAAGCGCAGACACATCAAGGGCTTAGAATGGTGCCCGGAGGCGGATTTGAACCACCGACACGCGGATTTTCAATCCGCTGCTCTACCAACTGAGCTATCCGGGCATCAGGCCTTTTGACAAGCCATCCGGCGGATGGTTCCGACCGGCGGGGGAGAGTTTCCCCCGGAAGCGAGGGCGTTATAGCATCTTGTTTCGGCATGTCCAGCGCCTTTCGGCACTTTTTTGACAGCTTTGCGAAGATGCCGGAAAAGCCAATCAATTGAACGGCTTCCCGGACAATCGCCGGACCGGGTCGCGATCTCCTCAGTAGCCCTCGTCGTCATCGGCCTTGGATTCGTCGTCGACCACGGGAATGGCGTAGGAGCCTTTCAGCCAGCGCGACAGGTCGAGATTGCGGCAGCGGTCGGAACAGAAGGGATAGTGCTCGCGCTGCGAGGGACGGCGGCATTCCGGGCACGGACGCGCCTTGCGCAGCGGCTCCACCTTGGCGGAGCGGCCGGTGTTTTCGGTCCCGGCCATGGCTCAGCCCTCCGTCCAGCCGGACTGCACGGCAAAGCCTTCGCCGGAGAGCATCTGCAAGGTCTCGAACAGCGGCAGGCCGACGACATTGGTGTAGGAGCCGACGAGTTTCTGCACGAAGCAGCCGGCAATGCCCTGTACGGCATAGCCGCCGGCCTTGCCGCGCCATTCACCCGAGGCGAGGTAGCTTTCGATATCGAGCCCCGACAGGCGCTTGAAGCGCACCTTGGTCTCGACGATCTTCTGGCGCACGGTGCCCGAGGGCGTGATCAGGCAGACGCCGGTAAACACCCAGTGGCTGCGGCCCGACAGGAGATGCAGCGCCGACGAGGCTTCTTCCAGATATTCCGCCTTGGGCAGGATACGGCGGCCGACGGCGACCACGGTATCGGCGGCGACGATATAGCTGTCGTTCCACACCGGATCGCGGCGGATCTCGTCATAGGCGGCCCTGGCCTTGTCGGTCGACAGGCGGCGCGCCAGCGAGCGCGGATGTTCCGACTTCTTCGGCGTTTCGTCGAGGTCCATCGGCATCAGGCGCACGGGCTCGATCCCGACCTGCTTCAAGAGGTCGAGGCGGCGCGGCGACCCGGAGGCCAGTATCAGCTTCTGTCTCAGTTCCATCGACCCTCTCGCAGCCTTCCCCGGCAGCCGGCGACTACTTGAATCGATAGGTGATGCGGCCCTTGGTCAGGTCGTAGGGGGTCATCTCCACCAGGACCTTGTCGCCGGCGAGCACGCGGATGCGGTTCTTGCGCATGCGGCCCGCGGTGTGGGCGATGATCTCGTGCTCGTTTTCCAGCTTCACCCGGAACGTCGCATTGGGCAGCAATTCGGTGACGACGCCGGGAAATTCGAGGACTTCTTCTTTAGCCATTGAACGCTTGTCTTTCTTGAGGTTTGGTCGGGACGCCGGTCGGGGGCCCGAAAATGTGGGCGGAAACTACACAATCACTGCGGTTTTGTGAACCTTGTAGATCGGGCTTTTCAAATTTGTTTCAAACGCCCGCCTGCGAGGGGCTTTCACGGGAGGCGAGGCGCTCCTCGATCAGCCGTTTCAGCCGGTCGCGCACCTCGCGATAGGCGCCGAGGATCTGCTCGCGCGTGCCGGTCGCAACCGTCGGATCGGGCATCGGCCAGTAGACCACCTCGACGGCCGAGGAGCGGGTCAGTTCCAGCGCCGCATGATGCGCCTCCGGCGCCAGCGTCACAACCATGTCGAAATAGTCGTCCTCGAGCTCGTCCAGCGTCTGCGGCTGGCGCCTGCCGAGCGTCAGGCCGATCTCGTCGAGCACCGCATCGACGAAGGGATCGCGCTCGCCGGCCCTGACCCCGGCGGAGGCCAGATAGGTGCCGGCCGGCAAGATCGTTCGGGCAATCGCTTCGGCCATCGGCGAGCGGATCGCGTTCATGCCGCAGACGAACAGGATCGCCCCCGGCAGACGCCCATGGGTGTCTAGATCCTCGCCCGCGGCCATCAGGCTACCCGCGCCAATAGAGGACGCAGACCAGGGTGAAGAGCCGGCGGGCCGTGTCGAAATCGAGCTTGATCTTGCCCGACAGCCGATCCATCAGCGTCTGCGACCCCTCATTGTGGATGCCGCGTCGTCCCATGTCGATTGCCTCGATCTGCGACGGCGTCGAGGAGCGGATCGCCTCGTAATAGCTCTCGCAGATCATGAAGTAGTCCTTGATGATCCGGCGAAAGGGCGTCAGCGACAGGATATGCGTGGCGACAGCCTCGTCGCTCTCGGTCCTGATCGAGAAGACCAGCTTGCTGTCGACCAGCGACAGCAGAAGCTTGTAGGGGCCGCCCGCATGGCCGACCGGTTCGAAGGTGTTTTCCTCGATCAGGTCGAAGATGGCGACGGCGCGCTCGTGCTCGACGTCCGGCGTCGAGCGGCCGATCGTCTCGTCCAGCACAACATCGCAGAGCCGGAAGTCGCCCTTCGCCATCGGTCAGCCTTCGAGGTTCAACCGGATGGCGACGGAGCGCGCATGGGCATCGAGCCCCTCGCTCTGCGCCAGCGCGATCGCCGCCGGCGCAAGTGCCCGCAGCTGGTCGGGTCCGAGCCTCAGGATAGAGGTGCGCTTGACGAAATCGAGCACCGAGAGACCGGAGGAGAAGCGCGCCGAACGCGCGGTGGGCAGCACATGGTTGGAGCCGCCGACATAGTCGCCGATCACTTCGGGCGTGTGGCGCCCGACGAAGATAGCGCCGGCATTGCGCACGCCGGCCATCAGTGCATCGGGATCATCGACGGCAAGCTCCAGATGCTCGGCGGCAATGCGGTTGGCGAGCGGGATGGCATCGGCGAGCGACTTGACCAGGATGACGGCGCCGAAATCGCGCCAGCTGGCAGCCGCCGTCTCGGAGCGACTGAGCGATTTCAACTGCCGCTCGACGGCAGCCATGACCGCGTGGCCCAGCTCGGCATTGTCGGTGATCAGGATCGACTGGGCGCCCGCGTCATGCTCGGCCTGGGCCAAGAGGTCGGCGGCCAGCCAGTCGGGATTGTTGTTGGCGTCGGCAATCACCAGCACTTCCGACGGCCCGGCGATCATGTCGATGCCGACCGTGCCGAAGACATGGCGCTTGGCCGCTGCGACATAGGCATTGCCGGGACCGACGATCTTGGCGACCGGTGCGATCGTTTCCGTGCCGTAGGCGAGGGCCGCCACCGCCTGGGCGCCACCGATCCGGTAGATTTCCTCGACCCCGGCGATCTTGGCGGCCGCCAGAACCGTCGGATTGATCACGCCGCCGGAGGCGGGAACGACCATGACGATGCGCTCCACCCCGGCGACCCTGGCCGGCACGGCATTCATCAGCACCGAACTCGGATAGCTCGCCGTGCCGCCCGGCACATAGAGACCGACCGCCTCGATCGCCGTCCAGCGCGAGCCAAGACCGACGCCAAGCGCATCCTCGTAGATATCGTCCTTCGGCATCTGACGGGCATGGTGCTTTTCGATGCGTTCGGCGGCAAGCCGCAGGGCATCCATCACCTCGGGCGCGACCTTGGCCGCCGCTTCGTCGATTTCGGCGGACGTGACGCGCATCGGCACGTCTGAAAAATCAATACCGTCGAAACGCAGCGAATAATCGGCGAGCGCCGCGTCGCCGCGTGCGCGGACGTCGGCGATGATCGCCTTCACCACGTCATTGACGTCGTCCGACACTTCGCGCTTCGTCGTCAGGAAGGCGGCAAACGTCTCGCCAAAACCTTCCGCTGCCTGATCCAACCAGATCGCCACGTCCCCTATATCCTTCCTGCCCCGCCTTCACGCACTTTGCCGGCCGAGCCGGTCAATTGCCCGGATGAGCGGGCTTGAGGCTGGTTTCCCATGCTCCGCCGGTATCTGCAAGCTGTGCTTCTATACATTCGACATCGAGCGCGATCATGCCGCCGCCCGAAAGGACGAGTTCGATGACGCCTTCCGGCCCCTCGCCCTCGACGCGAAAACGGATGGCAAGCAGCGAGAGCACGTCATCGCCCTTGCGGCGATCGAAACCGATCGAGCGGACCGCGCTCACGCGCTTGAAAGACAGCATGGCACGGCGGCGCTCGTAGCTCTTGCGCTTCTTGCCGGCCCCTTCCCAGACGAAGCGGTTGACGGCAAGGGCCAACAGGCCCGGCCGCGCCTGGAAAGTGATGTCAGAGACCTTGAATACTGCGTCCTGCATGTGGGCGGACACGACCGCGAGGTCGTCGGTGTCGAGAGCGAGGAGCTTCAGGCTTGTCATGTCATCATTGTCCGATTGGCCAGCAGATCACGCGCGACCGGCAGGAGAAGAGGCTGAGGCCCGCCCCGCACCGATCACGCATCATCCTTTCGACATAGGTCGCTGCAATGCAAGAGGCAACCGGTCGCAGGCCCTCAAGCCGCCAGGAAACTCAGTCGGTGATGCGTTCGACCACAGCGCCGCAGCGCGTCAGCTTCTCTTCCAGCCGCTCGAAACCGCGATCGAGATGATAGACGCGCGACACGGTGGTCTCGCCTTCGGCGGCAAGACCGGCGATCACCAGCGACACCGAGGCGCGCAGGTCGGTCGCCATGACCGGCGCACCGCGCAGGCGGCTCACGCCCTCGATCCGCGCCGTCTGACCCGACAGCGTGATGCGCGCGCCCAGCCGGGCGAGTTCCTGCACATGCATGAAGCGATTTTCGAAGATCGTCTCGGTGACGTGGGAAACGCCGTTCGCGCGCGTCATCAGGCCCATGAACTGGGCCTGGAGATCGGTCGGGAAACCGGGATAGGGCTCGGTCACCACGTCGACCGGGCGAATGGCGTTGCCGTGGCCGACGACGCGCAGGCCCGACGGCGTCACGGTGATCTCGGCGCCGGCGCGGCGAACGGCTTCCAGCGCGGTGTCGAGCAGGGCAAAATCGGTGCCCTCCAGCGTCACGTCGCCGCCGGTCATGGCGACCGCCATGGCATAGGTGCCGGTCTCGATGCGATCCGGCAGGACGCGGTGGCGGGCGCCCGACAGGCTGTGCACGCCCTCGATGGTGATGGTGGAGGTGCCGGCGCCGGATATCTTCGCACCCATGGCGTTCAGGCAGTTGGCAAGGTCGACCACTTCCGGTTCGCGCGCCGCATTGTTGATGACCGTCGTGCCTCGCGCCAGCGAGGCCGCCATCAGCATGACATGGGTCGCGCCAACCGAAACCTTGGGGAAGGTATAAGTGCCGCCGATCAGGCCGCCCTTGGGCGCCGTGGCATTGATATAACCGCCGTCGATTTCCATCGTCGCGCCGAGCGCGGTCAGGCCCTCGATGAAGAGGTCGACCGGACGCGTGCCGATGGCGCAGCCGCCCGGCAGCGAGACGCGGGCCCTGCCCTCACGGGCCAGCAGAGGCCCGATGACCCAGAAGCTGGCGCGCATCTTGGAGACCAGCTCGTAGGGTGCGGTCGTGTCGACGATGGTGCGGCAGGTGAAATGGATGGTGCGCGAATAGCCCTCGTCCTGGCGCTCGCGCCGGCCGTTGACCGAGACGTCGACGCCGTGATTGCCGAGGATGCGCAGCAGAAGCTCGACGTCGGCCAGATGAGGCACGTTTTCAAGCGTCAGCGTGTCGCTGGTGAGCAGCGAGGCGATCATCAGGGGCAGTGCGGCATTCTTGGCGCCGGAGATCGGGATTACCCCATTGAGCTCGTTGCCGCCGACAATCCTGATACGATCCATGTAAGCCTACGCTACGGGTAAAGACCCGCCTTTCCTGATCAAGGGTGGAAAAAACCGCCACCCGGCCGGGTGGGCTCTTTAGACGAAAAGCAAGACGGGTTCAATTCACCCGTTCAGCAAGGGTTAATCATCGCGATCCGGCGATTTTGCGGCAGGCAGGCCTTCGGTATCGTCAGCCTCGCCTTGTCGGCGCGAGCGCTGCTGCTGCTTGCGCCGCATCAGATTCTCCCTCAGCTTCATCGCCGCGCGCGCCTTGCGCTGAGCTGCCGCCACATCCGCATGACGCAGGCGCCCGGCGGGATTGCCGATGCCTGAATCGTCCGTCCCCTCGCCCACCTGGTCCGTCTGGCCGAATTCGTTGCGCTTTTCGTTCATGCGGCGGTGATAGCCGAAATCCCCGATGTCCGGAAGTGTTCTCAGCAGGATGCGCATTTCTTCGGGCAAGTTCGTTTTGCGGCTTGCATCCCCCCCGAAGCTGTGGCAATAGGCGGCTCGCTTGAGACGGCGCAGACGCGCCGAGCCTCGCAAGCTGCTATAGCTCAGTGGTAGAGCACTCCCTTGGTAAGGGAGAGGTCGAGAGTTCGAGTCTCTCTAGCAGCACCACTCCTTCCCAATTCCGCATGAAAATCATCGTTGAAGCCGCCCCGGCGGGCGTTCGCGCACGCCTGACGAACAGACGGCCCGGGCGATATGCCCGAGCCGTGATGCTCTTCTCGAATCAGTGGATTGCCGCGCCTCAGCCGCAGGCGTTGCGGCTATAGATCTTGCCGGCTTCGCGTTTCAGCACCCAGCCGCGATAGGTTCCCATCTCGATCTCGCACCAGATGGTGGTGCCGTTCTGCTCGACGCAGCCGATGACGGTGACGCACTGGTCCTTGTCGAGCTTGCCGAGCACGGCGCCCGAGCGGTCGGGCATGGCGCGGATGTTCATGCGGGTAAGCGCCTGGACCGAGGTGACGCCGCCGGCGACGTCCGGGGAGCCGACATCGCTCGGCTGGGCGCAGCCGCCGTCGACATAGGTCGGGCAAGGGCCCGCGGGCGTGGCGACCGGGCGCGGCGCGGGCTTGCTTCCCTCCTGGACCAGCGTCAGTTCCTCGCCGTCGCCGATGACGCCGACATAATGTCCCGGCTCCTCCATGTCGGCACGGCCGACCATCGTCAGGCCGTCCTTCGTCGAATAGAGGATGATCGTGTGATCGCCGTTGTTCATCGAATAGCCGGTGACCGGGTTGGCGAAGTCGAAGCACGAACCGTCATGGAAGAGCGTCGAGAGCACCCCTTCCGCGACCGGATCCTTCTCGAACGACAGCCGGCAGCTTCCCTGGGGCGTGGTCATCGTCCAGATCTCCGGCTCGGCGGAGTGGACCGGTAGCGCCACCAGCAGCGTGGCGGCGACAAGCAGTCCTTTGCGGGCATCGATCTTCAACATGGGCGGGCATCCTCCGGTCGGGGGTGAAATGCGGCCAGCTAAGGAACCGGCCGGCCCCGCGTCAATCTTCGACACCGCCACTCCCACAGCGTGCCCAGAATTGGACGCTTCCGCGAATTCCCCCTGCCCGCGGCGCTGCCGCCGCAAGGTGACGACAGGCCTCGGCGCAATGCTACAAAGTTGCAGGATAAGTATACGTGTCCCCAACGAATTCGTGGCATAAGCACGTCACAACCGCACTGCAATAAAGGTCTCCATGCCGAAGGGCGACGACAAGGATACGAGCGGGCTGCGCGGCACACCGCCCAAGCCCGCGCCGCCGAGGAGGAGCGCGATGCTTCTCTTCGCGGTCCTGCTCGTGGCCTTTGCCCTTGCCATCATCGCCACGCTGCTTCTGGCCAATGACCGGCGCAACCTGCGTGCCTTGCTTGATCACTACGATCTTCACTGGTTGCTTGCTGAGACGCCGCGCCAGCCCGCCGGGACGCGGGCTTTGCGGGGACGGCGGCTGGCGGCGGTTCCGATATCCATTCCCGCACGCTTCTTCGCCGCACCGGAGGATACCGCCCTTGGCACCTTCGTGCGGGAGGTGCGGGCCAGCGGCTTCGAGCTGTGTGCCGCCTTCAAGGCCGCCGGCGTGGACAATCAGGGCTGGCAACAAAGCCAGTTCGACCGCAAGACGTTCGAATGCCTGTCGGAGACGGTGCTGCCGGCGAAGGAGGAAGGCGCGCAGAACGCTTCCTTCTTCTTCATCGCCAAGGGCACGCCGGAGGGCGAGGTCGGCTCGATCCGCATGAAGCTGGTCGCGCCGGAGACCGAGGACGGCGAGACCGTGCATCGGCTGCTGGTCAAGGCGCTCGAGCAACTGATCGAACAGGCCCGATGGCTGGATCTCGCCCCCGCCATCGCCAACGCCGAGGCCCTGACCGAATTCACCGCAGTGCGCTTCGGCCTGTCCTTCCGCTTCACGCAGGAATTTTCCGCGGCGCGGAGCTATAATCTCATCATCCTGCCGACCTCCAGGGATCCGGCCGTCAAGCGCAGCCGCGCCTATTTCGACACTGCCCAATGGCTGGCGCTTCCCTCCGTCATTGCCCGGATGCCGGATTTCCTCCTGGCACATGTCATCGCCACCGCCCCGATGCCGTCCATACCGTGACGTCGGCGTCAAAGCTTGAACATATATATAGTTCTCATTATGTATCGACGAGAAATCACTTGCGAAGCGGCCGCCCCGTCGCGATTGCAGGTCGCAACCGCCCGTCGAACAAAGGAACTCATCGATGCACATCCGCCCCGTCACGCACAATTATCACGTCACCGGACAGCTGAAGCCGGCGGACCTCGGCAAGGTCGCCGAAGCCGGCTATGCGGCGGTCATCTGCATGCGGCCGGACGGCGAAGGATGGGGACAGCCGAAATTCCAGGCGATCGAGGACGCGGCCAAGGCCGCCAATCTGAAGGCCTATTATCTGCCGGTCGGCGGCTCCGCCGTGCCGATGGAGCAGGCGCGCAAGCTGCGCGGTCTGCTCAAGGAAACCGAAGGTCCGATCCTCGCCTTCTGCGCGTCGGGTGCGCGCTGCGCCGGGCTTTACCAGATGGCCGAACAGATCGGCGGCTGAGCGCGGCGGTCCACACTTCCCCAGCTAAGCCTCGCGCCAGTTCGGGCGCTTAAGAGACGGACAACCGAGGTCCGCGACGATTCGTTTCGACATCGTGGCGCCGCGAGTACCTGTTTCGCCCCTTGACGCAGCGTCCCGCGTAAGGGGCATTCCTGCGAGGCCGCATGCCGAAACTATCCGTCTGCATTCCCGTCGAACCCGGACAGCCGGCGCCGACGCATCTCGTCAACCGGCTTCTCGAGGCACCCGACTCCAGTGTGGAAGTGATTGTCGCCGCCTGCGGCACGCCGAAGGGCGCCTGGCCATATCTCGAGGCCCGTGCGGCGGCCGATTCCCGCCTGCGGATTCTTCCCCCGGCGCCGGAAGGCCTTTCCGCCGCAAACCTGTGGATCGGTACGCTCGCCGCCGCCACCGGCGACTGGGTCTCGCTCGTCTCACCGGAGGACATGCTCCAGGCCGACCTGCCCCGTCTCCTCGCCCATGTCGAGGAAACGCATCCCGAGGCCGACGCGCTCGGCTGGAATGCGTTCGCCATCGATCCCGATGCTCCGCGCCGGATAGCCACGACGGTCGCCGTGCCGATCGTCCACCATATAGCCGAGATCGACAAGGCCCGGATGCTGGAAGCCTTCTTCCAATGGGCCGGAAGCCAGAATACGCCGCGCATGCCCTTCGGCCTCTATCACGGGGCCGTACGGCGCCCGCTCGTCGAGACCATCCTTTCATCCACCGGTCGCCTCAGCTGGCTCACCCCCCTGCCACGTTGGGAATGGGCGGCCCGCGTGCTGGTTTTCTCGCAGGGGCTCGTGCTCTCCCACCGCCCGCTCTCCGCCATCAGCGCCACGCCGTTCCGCCCCGTGCCGGTGCCCTCGGCGCTCGAGGGCTTTCCCTTCGATGCGCGCATCGGCCTGACGGCCGCCATCGCCGAAGTCCAGGCACGCGTCCTGCACGAACTGGGCGCCAATTGGGCGGGCTTCAACGCGGATTTCGTCAAGGCCTGCACCATCGACTGCATGCGAGAACATGATGAGGCTGCCTTCGAGCGCCGCGGCCAGGGCTATTTCGAGGCGATCCACCGCATGCCCGGCGGCTCCGCGCTGGCCGAGCGTTTCCGCCCCCAATATTTCCCCGAGCCGCCCGAGGACAAGAGACGCGGCCTACATGCGCAAATGCTGCTGGTCGACCGCTTCATCGGCAATGCGCAGACGGCCCAGGCGTTTTTCGACGTGGTGGAATCGATCCTCGCCCCGGTCTTCGTCATCACCGATTTCGTGCCGATCAAGGACGATTGAGCCGCGCCAGCGCGGGCCCACGATCAGCCGACCGGGGTCGCGCCCGACAGCACCAGCAGTCCGGGATCGTCCGGAAAGGTCGCGAGGAAATGGTCGATGCTGCCCTTCGACAGGGCGCCGCCGGAGGCGAACATCCGCGCCTGCCCGCCTGAACCATCGCGTTGCTGGGTCGAGAGGAACCAGTCGGCCGGCCCTGCGCCGAGCAGTGAGACAAAATCGGTTTTCATCTTCGGCTCAGCCCTCAGGGCGCGATAGTGCTCTTCGAGCAGGTCCGCGGAACGGCGCGGCTGATATCGCTCGTGCGCCGTCGCCTTTGCCGCCCCGGACAGGCGCGCCCGCTCTTCCGGCTCTGCCAGCAGGCGCCCGACCCTTGCCGCCATGTCCGCCGGGTCGACCGCGACCACGCCGTCCACGCCGCCGGTGACGATCGCGCACTCGGCCGGATTGGCCAGCACCACCGGCACCAGCCCCAGCGACATCGCCTCGATCAGGGCATTCTCCGCCGTGCCGTAGTGATCCTCGCGGAGCGGATAGAGGAAGATGCCGGCGGCCTGAAGAGCAGCGCGGGGATCCGTCGTCTGGCCTTCCAGCCGGACCCGCTCGGGATGGCGCATGGCGCGGGTACGGGCCGCCGGCTCGCCTTGAGGATCGAAACCGCCCCACACCGAGACGCGAATATCGGGATTGTCCACCGCGTCGATGATGTCGAAGAAGGCGGGGTGCATCTTGACGAAATCGACCGTGCCGAGATAGGCGACCGCTGCCGAAGTCCCGCCCCCCTGTGTCGCATCCGCGGCGGGTTCATCCTCGAAGCCGAAACCCGAACCGACGACGCCGAGACGTGCGCGCACGTCGTCCGGTAGCGCGACGATCTCCGGCGCCTGCAGCGAACAGGGAGAGGTGAAGAGAAACCGTCCGGCGGCGGCGAACAGGCCGGTCGGAATGTATGGCGCGAAAAGCCCTGACACATGCGCCCAGAACAGGCTGCGCATCGGCGGCAGGTCTGATGCGGCCAGAAGATGGTAGAGGCGCGGATGGTTCCACCATTCGATCTGGACGATGTCGGCGTCGTCGATCAGGTCCGCGAGCGAAACGCCCTGGCTGGCATGATGGAGGCGGCCTCCCGCCTGCTCGACCAGGTCTGCATAGCGCCGGTCGCGGGGTTCTTCGAGAAGATAATAGGCGCGCTCGACAGACGAGCCGGTCGCGCCCTGGATGGCCGCATGGGCCTTTCCGACACCGCCGCCGAGATGCGGCGTGATGTGCAGGATCTTCATTCGGCGGCGATGGGAGCCATCGGCTTGAGACCGCCCGGCGCCTTGACGGCCGGGTTGATCGTCACCTTCTCGCGGAACCGCTCGAGCAGCATTTCGCGGTGGTCGTCGATGTTGTCCGGCAGGCAGTGGGTCAGCTGGCCGCAGCTGCCGCAGACCTTGTTCTCGCAACGACGCCCTTCGAGGTGCTGCAGGCGCAGCGCGTTCATCGCATCGGAGTTCCAGATCTGGCTGAGCGGTGTGGTGCGCACGTCGCCGATGATCAGCTTGCGGCCCCAGTCGAGGAAGCAGGACGAGACGAGGCCGTCGGCGTTCACGCTCATGGCGTAGAAGATATAGGGACAGGTATCGGTGGGCTTCAGTGCCTGCTGATAGATGCCGACGTCACCGATCTTGATGCCCGAGCGCTCCTCGACGTCGAATTCGGGCCAGCAGGGCGCGAAATTCTCGATGAAGATGCGGTCGCAATAATCGCCGAAGGTGTCGAAGAATTCCTGCCGCTGCGCCTCTGTAATGAGTTCGCCGGGGATCTTGATCGACACTTCCATGTCGCCCTTGTTGGCGTCCAGCCACTTCACGCCCTCGACGAACTTGTCGAAGTCGAAGTCGAAGCCGGTGAACTCCTGGTAGGTTTCACGGGTCATGCCGTCGACGGAGATGTTGATCTTGTCGAGGCCGGCCTCGATCACCGGCGCGAGGCGCTCCGGCGTCAGGAAGGTGCCGTTGGTGGTGGTGTCGATATAGTCGACGTAACCGCTCTTCTTGGCATAAGCGATCATGTCGGCGAGGCGCTTGTTGAGGAAGGGCTCGCCGTCCTTGTACATGCGAAGCACCTTGATCGGCTTGCCGAAAGCGCCCAGGTCGTCGATCGCCTTGGTGAAGACGTCATATTTCATCGCGCCCTGATAGCGGCCTGTGTCGGCGATCAGCTGGCGATGGCCGGTCGGGCAGAAGGTGCACTTGAAATTGCAGGAGCTGGCCGGATCGATGAAGACGATGAAGGGCGTCTCGAGCGGGATGACGGTCTCGAGAGCGGTCCGGTCATCGAGATTGATCCGCGGCTTCAACTGGGCTTTCATTCAGCGTCTCCGGCATTCGGGTAGGAGTGATCGCATTGCATAGGCCGACGACAGCGGCCGGATCGGAGGGATGGATCGCGGCCGTTCCGAATTCCAGCAGGTCGCGCCTGCCGTAGTCGTCGGCGATCCGTTCCGCCAACTGGCGTATCGTCGTCGGGATACCAGAACAAATGTTGATTGCGCCAGGCTGACCTGTCTCAACCACATCGGCGATCATCGCCCCAGCCTGCCGCACGTCGAGAAAGTCCCGAAGCTGCGTTCCCGCGGAAAGTCTTGCGACTTCGCCGCGACCAAGCCGTTCGCGGATATAAGGCACGAGACGGGCCGGATACTCCCCCTCGCCGTACAGGTAGAAAAGCCTGCACCAGGAGAAGGACGCGTCCGTCTTCGCGAAATACTGTGTCAGCATATGGTAAACGGAAAGTTTACACGCGGCATAGAGTGTCGCCGGCTCGAGCGGGGCGTCGATCGTCAGCCGCTCCGACGGCAGGCGATATTCCATGCAGGTGCCGACGCCGATGAAATGACGAATCCCGGCCTCCGTGGCGCCACGGGCGAGCGCCAGGGTCCCCGTGACGCAATCGAGATTGAGCGGGGAATCGAGATATTTGCCCGGCTCGACATACCAGGCGGCGTGGATGACCGCATCGGCGCCCTCCAGCCGTTCCGCCCACCAGTCGGCGGTCTCGGCAAAGACATCATTCGTCAGGATGGCATGCTCGGCCCTGGCGCCCTCCAGCAGGCGCGCCGCGCTGCCGGGGCGGAGCACCGGAACGACGTCGTGGCCGGCTTCGGCGAGCCGGCGATGAATCTGGCGGCCGACGAAACCGGTGGCACCGGTCAACACGATCCTTGTCATGACAAGCTCCGGGAAAGGTCACGCCCTGATAGATGACTTTAAAGACAGGCGGACCGGCAGGTTGTTCGAATCATCCGGGATGGCAGTTTAGACGAGCCGGGCGGATTGCGGACGGAAATGATCGAAGCCAAGCAGACAGGGGCGCAGACGCCGGTCGCGGCATCGCCGGATCGACCGGCGGTGATCGCCCGTGCCTTCGGCTCCCTGCCCGACCGGTCTGCGTCGCTTACCCTTCTCCGCGACATCGCTGACGATCCATCCGCGCCGCGACCTGTCATCCCGCGCCAGCCGCTGGCGCTCTATGGGGCCGGCAATCTCGGGCGGCTGGCGCGCGACCATCTGCGCGCCGTGGGCGAGGATTTCGACCTGGTCGTCGACCGCAATGCCGAGGCCCTCGCGGCCAGTGGCGAATGGACCGGCACCCGGCTCGTCCATCCCGACGCCGTCGATATGGACACCAAGAGGCGGGCCATGCTCGCGGTCAGCATCGTCACCAGCCCCTATGTGCCGCTCCAGGCCGCCCTTGCGGCTGCCGGCTGGCGCGACATCGTGCCCTTCTACGACATCGCCGAGAGCTTCCGCGACCGCCACCCGCTGTCGAACGGCTGGTTCGCCGAACCCTTCTGCGACGATGACGTCCAGTCCATCGGTGCGGTCCTCTCGGTCTGGGACGACGACCTGTCGCGCGCGCACCATCTGCAGTTCATCGCCTGGCGACGCCTTCGGCAGGAATGGAGCTTCGACGGCGCGCCGGTGACGATCGACAACCGTTTCTTCATTCCGCCGATCCTCGAAGTGCTTCGGCCGGACGAACGCTTCCTCGATGCCGGCGCCCATCACGGCAGTGTCGTCACGCGCTTCATCGCGGAAACCGCCGGGAAATTTGCTTTCATTCTCGCCATCGAGCCGGACGACGAGAGCCGTGCCGTGCTCGAGCGAACGATCGGCGACTTCGCCCCGGATGAGCGAAACCGCATCACCATCCGCGATGCGCTGCTCGACAGCGAGCGCCGCACGGTCCGCTTCCACCAAGGCCTCGGCTATGCCTCGCAGATATCGCCCACCGGAACGAACGAGCGCGCGACCCAGACGCTCGACGCGCTTGGCGCTGCCCCAAGCTTCGTCAAGCTGCATCTCGAAGGCGGTGAACTCGCCGCTCTCAAGGGCGGGATCGCCACCTTGCGCAAATATCGCCCGATCATTGCCGCAACGGTCTATCATGATGCGGACGGCATTCAGGCGACGCCCGCCTGGCTAATGGACAATCTCGACGGCTACCGTTTCCTGTTTAGGCTGCACAGCTGGTGCGGCACCGGCGCCGTCGTCTACGCCATACCGGAAGAACGGCAATGACCATCATTCCGAGCCTCGACCAGCTTGCCCGCACCTCAGCCGACATCCGCGCCTTCGCGCTGTCGTTGCCCAATCCGCAGCGTCCGAAAACGGCGATCTACGGCACCGGCTTCCTCGGCGCCTGGGCCTGTTCCTGGCTGAAGGACAACGGCTTCGACCTCGTCGCCTGCTTCGACGGCAATCCCGACCGCGCGGGCTCCCAGTTCCAGGACCTGCCCGTCCATGCCCCGGAAGCGATCGGGGAGATAGCTCCTGAACTGACGCTCATCACCGCGCGCCATGCGATCGGCCCGGTCAGCGCCAGGCTCGAAACGCTCGGCTTTCCCGGCCTGTCCTTCGACGCGTTCTACGCCGCGCTGCATTTCGAGGCCTTCGCGGCGGTCCACGAGCTTCTGGACGACACGCGCTCACGCGACGTGCTGCGCGCCGTCCTGGCGGCCATGCTGACGGGCGAGAAATCCTATTGCGAGGCGGTGTTCGAGAAGGACCAGTATTTCTGCCTGCCGCGCTTTTGCGGCGTGGAGAAGGAGGTCTTCATCGATGCCGGCGCCTATGTCGGCGACAGCGTCGAGCGCTTCATCTGGACCCACTACGGCGTGTTCGCCAAGATCCATGCCTTCGAGCCCGGTGCGCGCCAGCATCGCGCGCTGAAGACGAGGACCGACCGGCTCGTCGAGGAATGGGCGCTCGATCCGGAGGCGATCGTCATCAACCGCAGCGGCCTTGGCGCCGGCGAGGCGCAAATGGCGAGCGCCAGCCAGAGCGGACAGTTGCAGAGCCTGGCACTCGGCACGGCCGCGGGCGCGGACGTGGGCGCCGTCAGCGTGACCTCGCTCGACCGCTACCTGGACGGCGCACCGGCCACATTCATCAAGGCGGATGTCGAAGGCATGGAGATGGCCTTGCTCAAGGGGGCGGCTCAGACGATCGCGCGCTATCGGCCGAAGCTTGCCATCTGCGTCTATCACTATCCGTCCGACATACCGCAAATCTCGAGCTATCTGAAATCGCTGGTGCCGGACTACCGGTTCGCCCTGCGCCACCATTCCCCGCAACTCATGGAAACCGTGCTTTACGCCTGGGCAGAGTGAAGCGGCCATTCAAGAGGAGTTACCCATGGATCCTGTCGAACACTTCCGCGACTACGTCGCCAACAATATCCGGGAAATCGGCGAGGACCGGGATTTCATCGGCCTGTCGAACATCTGGGTGCGGGAATCGATCCGCCACCGTTATGCGCAGAACTTCACCTGGCTCGGTCGGCCGATCATCCAGGTCCCGCAGGATACCTATGCGATCCAGGAACTGATCTGGACCTGCCGTCCCGACCTCGTCATCGAGACCGGCATCGCCCATGGCGGCTCGCTGGTGATGAGCGCATCGATGCTGGCCATGCTCGATTATTGCGACGCCGTGCAGGCGGGAACCGTGCTCGATCCGAAGGCCAGCCGCCGCAAGGTGGTGGGCGTCGACATCGACATCCGCGCGCACAATCGCGCCGCGATCGAAGCCCATCCGCTGACCCACAAGATCCACACCATCCAGGGCTCCTCGGTCGCCGACGACGTCTTTGCCCAGGTCAAGGCGCATGCCGAAGGTTATGACCGGGTCATGGTCTTCCTCGATTCCAACCACACGCACGAACACGTGCTCGCCGAACTCGAGCTCTATGCGCCGCTCACCTCGAAGGGCTCCTATTGCGTCGTCTGGGACACCGGCGTCGAGGACCTGCCGGCCGACATGTGCGCCGACCGCCCCTGGGGCAAGGGCGACAATCCGAAGACCGCGGTGTGGGAATACATGAAGCGGCTGGAGAGCGAAGGCCGCACGGCACGCGACGGCGAGCCGCTGAAATTCGCCTATGACAAGACGATCGAGAACAAGATCACCATCACGGCCTCGCCGGACGGCTTCCTGAAGCGCGTCTGAGCCTTCGCAACTGCGGAGTTTACAAACGACAAGGCCGCGGTCGTGACCGCGGCCTTGTCGTATCCGGAAAGAAACCCGCTGCCTGTCTTCAGGCGACGCGCTTCTGCATCGTCTGGATCGGCCGCTTCTCGCCGACCGGCGTCAGCATTTCCTCTTCCCAGGGAAAACGCAGGCCGTCCGGACGTACCTCGACCTGATCGGCCGGGCGGATCATGCCGTTGATGACGTCGAGCAATTCCACCGGTGTCGTCACACCGGCGATGTCGGAGCGGATGAAGGTCCCCGTCACATTCGAGCCGCTGAGTTGCAGGCCATAGCGCGCATCCTTGAACACCGGCTGGAAATGTTCGAGGAACTTTCCCCGGCGCCAGTTCTTGAATGCTGTCCTGTAGCCGTCGCGGACGATGTTGAACGATTCCTCGTCGCGGAACATCTCGGTGTTGAAGGCGCACGATCTGGCGAAGTTCTTTTCCCAGCCGTCATAGGTCAGCTTGTACTTGGCGCGGAACCATTGCTGGCAGATCCCGATCGATGCCGTCACGCCCAATATACTCTGGAACGGAAAGTCCTTCAAAAGAGGATCGTCGTCGAAATTGCGGCCGAGCTCGGCCATGAAGATGTCGACCTTCCTCTTGATGTCGGCGAGCTTGCCGATCGAATAGGAATTGCTCTCCGGACAGCTTCCCATGACGGAAAAGGTCCGCTGGCAGAAGGCGAAGTGCTTGCCCTCGACCATCACCTTCATCGCCATGTCGTAGTCGATGACCGGATGCTCGAAATAACGTCCGCCGTATTTCCGCCGGATCCGGTCGAGCAGATCGCGGGACACCGCCGAATGGTAGATCGAATAGCCCGAGGTCGGAACGGTGGTCGCCTCATACCAGCCGAACATGCGCTTCAACAGCTGTTCGCGCGGCACCTTCACAACGAAGGAATTGAACGGCACGTGTATGCTGGTGCTCTTCTGGTCCGGCGAAGGCCAGCTATAGGCCACGACGCTCCAGGCAAAGGCCTCGGTTTCCGGATTGACCGCAACCACCTTCTTCAGCACCGTCATGACGTCCGGATCGATGAAGTCGTCGTCACCGATCACGGTCACCCAGTCGCCGGTCGCGGCGGCGAGCGTGCGTTCCCAGTTCTCGATCATCGGCAGGGTGCGCTCGGCGGACGGCAGGTAGACGATGCGCGGGTCGCCTTCATGGGCGCGCATGTAGTCGTTCATCACCGACGGATCGTCGGAATTGTCGACAAGCACGAATTCCAGGTCGTCGCGCTTGCTGCGCAGCAGGCCTTCGATGGTCTTCTGGAAGTAATATTGGCGATTGCGCGAGGGGACGCAGATCGACAGACGCATGTTTCGAGCCATAGTCTTCTCCGCTTCGGGTGCTTCCGCGGCTCCGCTTGTTGACCGCCGGGTTTGCAACTCCGGGCTTTTCACTCCGGGCGAAGCGGCCCGCGCAAGGGCGGGGTTGCTACCGCTATCGTCGGGGCATCGCGCTTCGGCTGCGGCGCGTCTAGGGATGCACCGTCAGGTTCGGCACCGCCGTCACGAACTTCCCATCCCAGCCGGTGATATACGAAAGCTGTCGCTTGATTTCTGTCTGAAGATTCCATGGCAGTATCACTACCCTTTCAGGCTTTTCCGATTTCAGGACGTCCTCGGAGACGATCGGGATCCGGCTGCCCGGCAGGAAGGTTCCCTGCTTGGCCGGGTTCTTGTCGACGACAAAGGAAAGCAGATCCGGCTTCACGCCGGCAAAGTTCAAAAGCGTGTTGCCCTTGGCCGCCGCCCCATAGGCGGCGACCTTGAGGCCCTGGCGCTGGCAGTCGATCAGGAATTCCACGAAGTCGTTGCGCACGCGCTGGGCGGTCGCCTGGAAGCCGGCATAGAAGGCCTCGTCGCGCATGCCGGCTGCCGTCTCCGTGGCAAGCATGGCCGCAACGCTTTCGCTTAACGGGTGGGCTGCCGTATCGGCGCGGTCGGCAAAGACCCTCAGGCTCCCGCCATGCCAGGGCGTGGTATCGACATCGAAGACGCGCAGGCCGTTTGCGGCAAAGATCCGCTCGACGGCGATAAGCGAGAGGTAGGAGTAGTGCTCGTGATAGGCGGTGTCGAACTGCGCTTCCGTGACCATGTTGAGCAGATGGGGAAATTCGAAGGTGGCAACGCCTGCCGGCTTCAGCAGCCGGGCAAAGCCGGCGACGAAATCGTTGATGTCGGGCACATGGGCAAGCACGTTGTTGGCCGCCATCAGGTCGGCACCCCAGCCGTCGGATGCAAGGCGGGCGGCGAGTTCGACGCCGAAGAAGTCCTCGACGATCTCGATACCCTTTTCGCGCGCCGCAGCCGCGGTGCTCGCGGTCGGCTCGACGCCGAGGCAGGGAATGCCGCGGGCCTTCACATATTGCAGCAGATAGCCGTCATTGGCGGCGATTTCGACGACGCGGGATGAGGCATCCAGCCCGAAGCGCTCCGCCATGGCCGCGACATAGGCTTCGGCATGGCCGAGCCAGGAGGTCGAGAACGAACTGAAATAAGCGTAGCTCTCGGAAAAGAAGGTTTCGCGCGATGCGAAGTCCTCGGTCTGCACCAGCAGGCATTCGTTGCAGACCCGGATCACCAGCGGATACCAGAGTTCCGGCTTCCCCAGATCCGCCTTTCGCACATAGGAATTCGACGGCGGCGCCGTGCCGAGGTCGAGGAAGGGACCCATGTCCTGCGACTGGCAGTGGCGACACTTCATGCGGCAAGTCCTCGGTAGTCGGCGCCAAGTAGCGGATGGCCCGCGTCGCGCGGCGACAGGTGCGCGACAGGCAAGGGCCAGGCGATGGCGAGCCGCGGATCGGTCGGGCTCAAGCCCCCCTCCGCCTCGGCGCGATAGGGGGCGGAATGGGCGTAGATCATCCGCACATCGTCGCTCAGCGCCTGGAAGCCATGGGCGAATCCCTCGGGGATGAAGAAGGAGCCGGCATTGTCGGCCGAGAGTTCCACCGCGACATGTTCGAGAAAAGTCGGCGAGCCGTGTCTCAGGTCGACCGCAACGTCCAGGATGCGGCCGGCAAGGCAGGTCACGAGCTTGACCTCGCCGAAGGGTGGGGTCTGGAAGTGCATGCCGCGAACGGTACCGGCAAAGCGCGAGGCGCTCTCGTTGACCTGGGCGACCGGCCCGCGCCAGCCGATTTCGGCCAGCTCCTCGGCACAGAACAGGCGCGAGATATGTCCCCGCTCGTCGGCGATGCGCCGACGCTTGAGGATCAGCAGGCCTTCGATCGGGGTCGTTTCAACGTCGAAGCGCGCGGTCATACGGCGGCCCTCATGGGTAGCGCAGGGACCGCCTCGAAGGCGCCGATGTCGGCGAGGCAAAGGTCTGCCGCCGATTGGCCCGCCGCAAGCCCCCGATACCAGGCCATGGTGCGCGTCACGGTTTCGTCGAGGTTCCAGATAGGACTGTAGCCGAGCGTGTCGCGGGCGCGCGTGGAATCGAGCATCAGGTAGCCGGCCTCGTGCGGCCCTTCCGAGCCGTCGCCGTAAGCGACCTCTCCGCCGCCAAAGGCCATCGATGCCCTGTCGAGCACGCTCGCCACCGTTTCCGCCGCCTGGTGGTCGGGGCCGAAATTGAGGCTCGGGGCAAAGTGGGGATTGTCCCACAGGCGTTCCGCCATCATCAGATAGCCGTTGAGCGGCTCCAGCACATGCTGCCAGGGGCGGACGGCTTGCGGACGGCGCACCATCAGCGATCGGCCGCCGCCCCAGGCCTTGACGGCGTCGGGGATGAGGCGATCCTCCGCCCAGTCGCCGCCGCCGATCACATTGCCGGCGCGGGCCGTTGCAAGGCCGATGCCACGGGCGGCAAAGAAGGAGGCGCGATAGCTGGCGGTGACGATCTCGGCGGCCGCCTTGCTGGCGCTGTAGGGATCGTGGCCGCCGAGCGGATCGGTTTCGACGAAGGCAAGCGCCGTCTCCGGATTCTCGTAGACCTTGTCGGTAGTGACGACGACGATCGAGCGGACATCGGGGGCGATGCGCAGCGCATCGAGCAGATGGGCGGTTCCCTGCACGTTGGTCTCATAGGTGCCGATCGGATCGCGGTAGCCGGCGCGCACCAGTGCCTGGGCGCCGAGATGCAGGACGATCTCCGGCTTGGCCAGCATGACGCGGGCCGCCACCGCATGGCGATCGCGCAAATCGCAGATTTCCGCCGCCGCCGGCTTGCCGTTGAGAAGATTGAACAGCGATGGCTCTGTTTCGGGCACTAAGGACAGGCCGGTCACCCTGGCACCCATTTCCGCCAGCCAGAGCGTGAGCCAGCTTCCCTTGAAGCCGGTATGCCCGGTCAGAAGAACGCGCTTGCCTTTCCAGAATGCGGGATTGGCCATGCTCACCACGACTTCCACGGCGGGTTGCCGCTGTTCCACAGGCTCTCCAGATGGACCTTGTCGCGCAGCGTATCCATCGGCTGCCAGAAACCGGTGTGGAAGAAGGCCTTGAGCTGGCCGTCCTCGGCCAGGCTGGACAACGGTTCCGCTTCCCAGCTGGTCGAATCGTCGGCGATGCGGTCGATGCATTTCGGGTCGAGCACGAAGAAGCCGCCGTTGATGAAGCCGCCCTCGCCCTCGGGCTTTTCGACGAAACCCTCGACCGTATCGCCGTCGAGCTTCAGCGCACCGAAGCGGGCGGGCGGGCGAACCGCCGTCACCGTCGCCTGCCGGCCGTGGCTCTTGTGGAAACGGACCGTCGCGCCGATGTCGACGTCGCACAGGCCGTCGCCATAGGTGAAGCAGAAGGCTTCCTCGTCCTTGAGATAGTCGGCGACACGCCGGAGGCGCCCGCCGGTCATCGAGTTCTCGCCGGTGTCGACCAGCGTCACCCGCCAGTTCTCGGCGCTCTTGCGATGGAACTGCAGGCGGTTCTCGGCCAGGTCGAAGGTGATGTCCGACATGTGCAGGCCGTAATTGGCGAAGTATTCCTTGATGACATAACCGCGAAAGCCGCAGCAGATGATGAAGTCACGGATGCCGTGTCCGTGATAGAGCTTCATGATGTGCCAGAGGATCGGACGCCCGCCGATCTCGATCATCGGCTTGGGCTTCAGATGGGTTTCCTCGGCGATGCGCGAGCCGAGACCACCGGCAAGGATGACGGCCTTCATCGCGAACGCCCGTCCGCCACACGGGATACCGGCGTGCCGGTGCCCCGCTCATCGTAACCCGCAGCAAAAGCCATGATTCGTCCCACGCCCCACGAACATTCCATCGTGGGAAGAGGCTAGCCGACGAAACTGTCGTCAAACTTGAGGGGCGAAAGGGCCGGTAGGATCGGCGGCGGCTGGGCGCCGCCGTCC
Organism: Ciceribacter sp. T2.26MG-112.2; assembly: GCF_900492205.1. GTDB lineage: Bacteria > Pseudomonadota > Alphaproteobacteria > Rhizobiales > Rhizobiaceae > Allorhizobium > Allorhizobium naphthalenivorans_A. The sequence goes on along the minus strand of NZ_UEYQ01000017.1, from coordinate 16,986 downwards.
GCTCAGAAGCCGCCGGCGGCCAGGCGACGCCGCAGCGCGCCGATATCGGGGGTCGCATCCTGCTCCAGGCGCTCTTCCCAGGCGAGTGCCGTTTCGACGATCAAGTCGAGGTCGGCAAGGCGCGGCACCCAGGCGAGCTTTTCGCGCGCCAGGGTCGAGTCGGCGACGACGAAGGCGGCATCGCCGGCGCGGCGCGGACAGTATTCGACGGCAAACGGGCGGCCGGAGACGCGGGCAACCGCGGCCAGCACGTTGAGCACGGAATAGCCGGAGCCATAGCCGCAATTGGCGACCAGGGAGGCCTCACCGCGGCGCAGATAGGCAAGGGCCCGCAGATGCGCCTGAACCAGATCCGCCACATGGATATAGTCGCGCACGCCGGTGCCGTCGGGGGTCGGATAGTCCGAGCCATAGACCGCGACCGAACGGCGCTTGCCAAGCGCCGCCTCGCAGGCCACCTTGATCAGATGGGTCGCACGGTCGGTCGACTGGCCTGTCCGGCCCTTCGGATCGGCGCCGGCCACGTTGAAATAGCGCAGTGCCACATAGCGGAAGTCATGGGCGCGGGCGGTGTCGCGCAGCATGATCTCGCTCATCAGCTTGGACTGGCCATAGGGATTTTCCGGCAGGAGCGGCGCGGTTTCCTTGACCGGCTCGGCGCTTGCCGGCGTGCCATAGACGGCAGCCGTCGACGAGAAGATCAGCTTGTCGATCCCGGCCTCGACCGCCGCCGAAGCCAGCACCCGCGTGTTGCCGGTATTGTTCTCGTAATAGCCAAGCGGATCGGACACCGATTCCGGCACGACGATCGAACCGGCGAAATGGATGATCGCCTCGATCTCGTTCTCGAAGAAGACCTGCCGCAGCAGATCCGCATCGCCGATGTCGCCGAGGTAGAACCGCGCCTGCGGCGCGACGGCCCAGCGGAAGCCTGTCGAAAGGCGGTCGATCACCACCACGTCTTCGCCTGCATCCAGCAGCGCCCAGACCATGTGACTACCGATATAACCGGCCCCACCCGTTACCAAGATCGCCATGTTTGTCCATCCCGCAATTCTTTGACGGGATGAACCTAGGCAATGCAGCCTTTAACTTTGCTTACAATTCTCGGCTTTGCTCAGTATTGATACAGTTTAGTTTCAAGTATAGAAAACGTAATATTGCAAATTTCGCTAGAATTTTATCGATCGCGGCGCGGAGCATGGGAACCCCGCGCCGTCGCGGGATCAAAGCGCCAGGATATAGCGGCACAGCCGGTCGGCCGCTTCCTCGATCTGTTTCGGGTCGCGCAGGAAGCAGGCCCGCAGGAAACCCTCGCCGCCCATGCCGAAGGCCGATCCCGGCGCCAGCGCCACGCCGGTTTGATCGACGATGTCGAGTGCGGCCTGCCGGCTGTCGGTGATGCCGTCGATCTTCAGGAAGGCATAGAGTGCCCCTTCGGGCTTCAGGGTTTCGACCCGGTTGGTGGCGATCAGCGCATCGCACAGCAGATCGCGCGATTTCTTCGCGCGTTCGAAGTTCTCGCGAACGAAACCGTCACCCTGATCGAGCGCGGCAACCGCGCCACGCTGCATGAACTGGGCGACGCCGGAGGTGGAATACTGGATCAGGTTCTCGAAAACCTGCCCCGTTTCCGGCGGCGCGACGATCCAGCCGACGCGCCAGCCGGTCATCGACCAGTTCTTGGAGAAGGAGTTGGCGAAGATCACCCGGTCGCCTTCGACCATGACGTCCAGGAAGGACGGCGCGCGGTGTCCGCCGCCGTAGTAATAGAGCGCATAAATCTCGTCGGCGAGGATCCACAGGCCGTGGCGGCGCGCCAGTTCGAGAATGGCCTTGAGGTCAGCATGCGTCGCTGTCCAGCCGGTGGGATTGGACGGCGTGTTGATGAACAGGCCGCGCGTCTTCCGCGTGATCGCCTGTTCGAGCCTATCCATGTCGAGCGACCAGCGGCCATTGGCAAAGGTCAGCGGCACGCCGACGGAGCGGCCGCCGGCGATGTCGATCGCCGAGATGATGTTCGGCCAGGCCGGCGACAGGTAGATCATCTCGTCGCCCGGTTCGGTGATCGCCTGGACGCCAAGCGCGATCGCCTGCATGCCGGAGGCCGTGACATAGAAGTGCTCGGGCGAAAGCTCGACGCCGAAATGGCGGGCATAGTAGCGCGAAAGCGCTTCGCGCAGTTCGGGAATGCCGCGCTGCCAGGTGTAGAAGGTCTCACCGCCGAGAAGCGCGTCGCTTGCCGCGCGATTGATGAAATCCGGGCTCGGCAGGTCGCCTTCCCCGGCCCAGAGCGGCAGGAGACCCTCGCGTCCACGGGCATAATTGATGATCTCGACGATCCCGCTTTCCGGCGCGGCAAGGGCGCGCGGGCTGAGATCCTTCACAAGCGACATGGCAAGCTCTCCGGTTCGACGTCTGTTCGCGAACCAGAGGTCTAACGGATTGCGCCGGGAAAATCCCATGACAATCCGTGAGGGCAGAATCGATTTCGGTGATGGATGCGGAACGGGTGGCCCGGGATTGCGCCCGGCCCTGCCCGCGACCGATACCGCGTCAGCGTTTCTTCAGCAGGTCGCGGATCTCGGTCAGAAGCTGGATGTCGGCCGGCGGCGGGGCGGCTTCCGCATCCTTCTTTTCCTGCTTCTCGAGCGAGGCGCGCAGCGTGTTCACGCCCTTGACCATCAGGAAGATGATCCAGGCGAGGATCAGGAAGTTGATGATGACGGTGATGAAATTGCCATAGGCGAAGACGGCGCCCTGCTCGCGGGCGGCCTCGAGCGAGTTTGCCGTCACGTTCGCGCTCAGCGGCAGGAAATAGTTGGAGAAATCGAAGCCGCCGAAGACCACGCCGACCAGCGGCATGACGATGTCCTGGACAAGCGAATTGACGATCAGGCCGAAAGCACCGCCGATGATCACACCGACGGCAAGGTCCATGACATTGCCGCGCGCGATAAAGGTCTTGAACTCGTTCAGCATACCCATCTCCTTTGATCGTTCGACAAGCCACGCTCGTCCCTGGCGTGGCGTCCTGCCTCGACAAGGAATATCGAAAGTACGATCATTCGGAAACAGTGAAATTCTAGCCGGCGCGGTCAGCGTTCGACTTAAGATCGAGATTGAAGCGATTTCAAACGGCGGTGACTTCCCCTAAGGTCTCGCTCGATGGAACGCCGACGATGAGGAGGAAGCGTGCTTCCGGGATGGGTCATCTTTGCCTCGGCCTTCGCCTATCTGCTGCTGCTCTTCGCGGTGGCCAGTTACGGTGACCGCAAGAGCCGCGCCCATGGCGTGCCCGAGAACGGCCGACCGATCGTCTATGCGCTCAGTCTCGCCGTCTATTGCACCTCCTGGACCTATTTCGGCGGGGTGGGCCTCGCTGCCGAACACGGCCTCGAATTCACTGCCATCTATATCGGCCCGATCCTGATGTTCACCATCGGCATGCCGATCGTCCGGCGGATCATCGATCTCGCCAAGGCGGAGAAGCTGACCTCGGGCGCCGACTTCATCGCCGCGCGCTATGGCAAGAACCCGATCGTCGGCATGCTGGTCACGATCATCTGCCTGGTCGGGACCATTCCCTATATCGCCCTGCAGCTGAAAGCGGTATCGAGCTCCGTCGCCGCCATGGTCGATCCGACGGCGTACGGCATCGGCACGGGCAACCTCTATTTCATCGACCTGCCGCTGGTGGTCGCCTTCGTGCTCGCCTGCTTTGCCGTGGTCTTCGGCACGCGCCACACCGACGCCACCGAACACCAGGACGGTCTGATCCTCGCCATCGCGATGGAATCGGTGGTCAAGCTCGTGGCCTTCTGGACGCTCGGTATCTACGTCGTGTTCTTCCTGTTCGACGGACCGACCGACCTGTGGCAAAAGGCGACCGAGAACGAGGCCGTGATGACGGCGCTGTCGTATCAGACGCCGCTCAGCCGGTGGCTGCTACTGATCGCACTGTCGGCCTTTGCCATCATCATGCTGCCGCGCCAGTTCCACGTCACCGTGGTGGAAAACCGCACCAGCCGCGAGCTGAAGCTCGCCGGCATCCTGATGCCGCTCTATCTCGTCGCCATCAACATCTTCGTCCTGCCCGCGGCGATCGGCGGGATCATGACGTTTTCCGGCGGCGGCGATGCCGACCTCTATGTTTTGTCCCTGCCGCTGCACAACGAGATGGCGGCCGTTTCGCTGATCACCTTCCTCGGCGGTTTTTCCGCTGCGACCGCCATGGTCATCGTCGCCTCCGTGGCGCTTGCGATCATGGTTTCGAACGACATGATCCTGCCGATCTTCCTGAGGCAGAAGCTTCTCACCCGCCCGAGCCATCGCGACGACTTCGCCAAGACGCTGCTGCACATCCGCCGCTCGGCGATCTTCGCCGTCATGCTGCTCGGCTATGTCTATTACCGCTCGGCCGACAACACGACCGGGCTTGCCTCGATCGGGCTGCTGGCCTTTGCCGCGATCGCGCAGATCGCCCCTTCCCTGTTCGGCGGACTGATGTGGCGACGAGCCAATGCCCGCGGCGCCATCGCCGGCCTGTCTTCCGGCATCTTCGTCTGGGCCTATCTGTCCTTCCTGCCGAGCCTCGGAGCGGAGGACAATTCGCAGATCGCCACGTCCATTCTCGGCTTCCTCTTTCCCGGCGTCGGCATGTTCAGTCCGGAAAATGCCGACCCGCTGGTCAATTCGACGCTGCTCAGCCTGCTGATCAACACGGCGGCCTTCATCATTGGTTCGCTCAGCCGCAATCCGCGTCCCGTCGAGCGGATCCAGTCGGGCATTTTCGTCAAGCGCCATCCGCGCTCGCAGTTTGCCACGCGCGGCTGGAAGACGCGGGTCACCGTCGGCGACCTGAAGGCCGCCATCGCCCGCTATCTCGGCGACGAGCGCATGACGCGCTCCTTCCGCTCGTATGAACAGGCAGCCGGCCGGCGGCTCGACGACGACAGCCCGGCCGACATGGCCTTCATCCATTTCTCCGAGCAATTGCTCGGCAGCGCGATCGGCTCGTCCTCGGCAAGGCTCGTGCTGTCGCTGATCCTGCAGAAGGCCGAGGACACCTCGGCCGACACGGCCTGGCTGCTCGACCAGGCCAGCGAAGCCCTGCAGTATAACCAGGACATGCTGCAGACGGCGCTTTCGCAGATGGACCAGGGCATCGCGGTCTTCGACGCGAGCAACCGCCTGACGATCTGGAACCGAAGATTCCGCAGCCTGCTCGACCTGCCGGAACATGTCGGCCAGGTCGGCTTCCCCTTGAGCGAGATGGTGGCGATCCTCGCGCAACGCGGCGACGTCGCCGCCGGCGATCAGGCCCAGCTGGTCAAGCGCTTCCACCAGTTCGACAAGCCGTTCCGGCTGGTCACGGCCGCCGGCGAGCGCATCATCGAGGCGCGCTGCAATCCGATGCCGGACAAGGGCTTCGTCGCGACCTTCACCGACATCACCAGCCAGGTGGCGGCCGACAAGGCGCTGAAACAGGCCAACGAGACGTTGGAACAGCGGGTCGGCGAGCGAACCGCCGAGCTGACCCGGGTCAATCATGCGCTGGCCGAGGCGCGCGCGGCCGCCGACGAGGCGAATATAGGCAAGACCCGGTTTTTCGCCGCGGCCGGCCACGACATCCTGCAACCGCTCAATGCCGCCCGGCTCTATTCCTCGTCACTGGTCGAGCGGCTAGGCGATTCGGACAATAGCAGCATGGTCCGCAACATCGATTCCGCCCTGGAATCGGTCGAGATCATTCTCGGCGCCGTGCTCGACATATCAAGGCTCGACACCGGCGCGATGAAACCGCGGCTGGCGCCCGTGCCATTGCAGGGGCTGCTGGAGCGCATCGAAACCGACTTCGCGCCCATCGCGCGGGAAAAGGATCTCAAGCTTGTCGTCATGCCGACCTCGCTCACCGTCCGCTCCGACCCCAATCTCTTGCGCAGACTGGTCCAGAACCTCGTCTCCAATGCCATCAAGTACACGCCTTCGGGACGGGTTCTGGTCGGTGCCCGGCGGCACGGCAACGAGGTCGTCATCCAGGTGATGGACAGCGGCATCGGTATTCCGTCGTCGAAGTTCCGCACCGTGTTCAAGGAGTTCGCCCGGCTCGAGGAGGGCATGCGCACGGCATCGGGCCTCGGGCTCGGCCTGTCGATCGTCGATCGCATCGCCCGCGTTCTGAACCATCCGGTGCAGCTTTCGTCCAAGCAGGGCAAGGGCACGACCTTTCGCGTCGTGATGCCACTGGACAAGTCGGTTCCGGTGGCGGCCGCGGTGACCGACCTGCCCGTGGGCGGAAAGGCTGCCATTCCGCTCGAAGGTTTGCGGGTTCTTTGCATCGACAACGAACCGAAGATTCTCGAAGGCATGGACCTCCTCTTGTCCGGCTGGGGCTGCGCCGTTACCTTGGCCGGCTCGATCGAGGCGCTCGACGCGATCGTTGCGGCGAACCAGAGCCCGCCGGACGTCATCATCGCCGACTACCATCTCGGCGACGGCAGCGGCATCGGCGCGATCCTGCGCCTTCGGGCGCTCTACGAGAGCGACATTCCCGCTCTTCTGATCACCGCCGACCGGACGGCCGAGGTCAGGGCGGAAGCCGAACGGCAGAACATCACCCTGCAGCACAAGCCGGTCCGTCCCGCAGCCCTTCGCGCCTTCATCACCCAGGTTTCCGGAGGCAAGCGGGCCGCCGCCGAATAGGTCGTTCCACCGAAACCGAATGGGCTTGAGCCTCAGCGGTTGCACGATCCAGGCGGATGAACCGGACGGGCTCGATATGCGCCCGCGCGACCCTCGCTATCTCCCGCGAGTTCGGTCGATCAGCGTTCCAGCGAAGCCACCTGTGGCGGGCGCTCGGGCTTCGACCATTCGGCGAGAAGCTCCTCCTCCACCTTGACCCGACCCAGCGTCTCCCATCCGTCGCGACCGGCCCGGACATAGCGCAGGAAGGTAAAGCCGGTCCGGCCCCGGGTGGTGGCGGCGACCACTTCGTCCGGCAGGATGAGACGCCGGCCGTAAACGAGACGGGTGGGCAGCCGCATCTCCGGCAGCACGGTGTTCACCAGTTCCGTGCAGAAGGTGCAGGAGGTCGCGTCGAGGTCGAAATAATAGTCGAAGGGCATGCCGACGCGCTGGTAGAAGCCTGTCAGTGCCTGCCGCCGCCGCATAGCGCCAAGGCCGGCGGGCCGCAGGAGGGCAATGGCATCGGCATCCAGCGCGGCAGGCGCCGTGGAAAGGTGGACACCCTTGTTGTCGGCCTCGATGAACAGGGCGCCGTCGCGGATCGCCGCGTGGTGCTTGCGGACCGCGGGATGGTCCCAGGCGCCGGCGCGGCGCAGTTGCGCTTCCGTCCCGACATAGATCGCCACATGACCGAAATGGCCGGGGATCGCATGGCCGGAGAGGCGTCCCTTGTTGCTGACCGCGACCACATCCAACGGCCGGAGATCGGCGAGCAGACGGTCGATCGCGGCGTCATGGCGCAGCAGGTCACCCTTGCGCCAGACGACGGCCGCGACCATCCGGCCGATCGTCGGGGCGAAAGGCTCGGCCAGGGCGACGAGGCCCTTGGGATAGCGTTCGGGCTTCTGGCAGCAATCGCCCAGCGGGGCATCGGCGGGCAACGGGGCCTGAGCGGGCTTCGGCACCGTCGTGCAGGCCGAAACGAAGAGCATCAGCCCGACCACGAGGGCACGGGACGCCCAGCGACGGAGCGCAATTCTGTCAAACGCCATGGTCCAGCCTGCGGCAAGCGGCGCGCATGGTGAAGCGGCGCGAAAACATCATCATCATGCAGAAACCAGGCCCGTCCCCCCTCCGCGCACAGACCCCACTCCGTGCGCCGGCACCGTTCATTCGATCCGACGAAGATAACTAATCCGGGGGGCGCGGCAAATCAATCGCCGAGAGACGCTATGGCAAGCGACGAAGGCTCGAGACGAAAGGGATCACCAGGATTTGAGCGCCCTGAGCGTCGGCGTCTTCTTGAACATGTGCTCGTCCATGCGGGCGAGCAGGCGGTCGAGCAATTCGACAGCCTGGCCGACGGCCGGCCCCTTGTTGAGCATGACGCATTCCGCTCGCGCCGCCATGGCCGCGTCGGTCATCTCGCCACGGGTCGGAATGCCTTCCCGCACCAGGTCCTCGAGCACCTGCGTCGCCCAGACCGCGGGAACGGAGGCCGCCTCGCTGATCCACAGGATCTCCTCCTGCATTTCCGCCAGCCGTTCGAAACCGATTTCGGCCGCGAGGTCGCCGCGCGCGATCATCACGCCGAAGGGGCCGCGCCGCCGTGCCCGGGCAATCAGGGCCGGCAGGTTGCGCACGGCCTCGGGCTGCTCGATCTTGGCGATCAGGCCGAGGGTGCGGTCGGCCATGCCGTGACGGGCCAGCATGCTGTCGAGCAGATCAATGTCTTCCGGGCGGCTGACGAAGGAATAGCCGATCATGTCGGCGCATTCGATCACGGTGACGAGGTCGGTCTCGTCCTTGGCGGTAAGCGGTGACAGCCCGAGTGCCGTATCGGGCAGGTTGATGCCCTTTTCCGGCTTCAGCTTGGTCCCGCGCGCCTTGGTCTTCTCGACCCGGATCACCGCCTCGCCGTCACCTAAGCTTTCCACCACCGCTTCCAGCTTGCCATCGTCATAACGGACACGGTCTCCGATCGAGAGGCGCGTCACCATTTCGGGAAGCGAGACACCCGCCGAATAGAGCACCTCGGCACAGGTTCTGGGCAGACCCGAGGCCACGAGGCGGATCCTGTCCCCTGGCTGGAGCCGCGATTTCTTGTCGGGCATCTGCACGGCAGCCGTGCGGATCTTCGGGCCGGCAATGTCCATCAGCACGGTGATGTCGCGGCCCGTTGCGGCACCGGCGGCGCGGGCAAATCCGGCCATTGCGCGCCAGGCCTCGGGGCCGTCATGCGCGCAGTTGATCCGCGCCACGTCCATGCCGCGCCGGGCCAGGTCGAGGATGAAGTCCGGGCCTGCCGCCGCCTCGCTCGGCAGCGTCACCATGATCCTCGTGCGCCGGTTGACCGGCGGCCGGCCGAACAGGGCCGCCGACGCCTCTTCGAGCCGCGCCTCGCCGCGGAAGAACTCCTCCTCCAGCGGCATGGCAACAGGGCTCTGGCGGCCGGCGAGAGCGGCCAACGCAGCGATGACGGCGTCCAGCGTCGGCACGACACGACCTTCAAGGCGACCGAGCGAGGAGAGTCCGAGGCGCATCAGCCGCCGCTGGAGCGGGCGGATGTCGTGATGGCGCAGGCAGAGATAATGGGCCAGATTGACAAGGGCCGGATCGACCGGCGCTGCACCGCTGCCGGTGAAACCCTCGATCAATGCCGTCGACGCGTCGATGACCGTGGCGCGCAGGGCCAGCATATCCTCGAGCAGGGCCGAGGCCTGCAACGTCTCTTGATGAAAATCCTGGCTGTTCATGCACCACATCCCCTATGGCCTCGCCATGTCTCGGCAGGATACGAGCGCTGGATGCGCGGTAGCCGGCAGGCCATTCTGGAGGCGAACTGCATCCAGTTCTAGTCCTCGCACTTGACCGATATGTGACGGTATCGCCACGGGCCGCGGACGTCAGGATGGGCCCCGCACCCCTCCTTCCGGCCAATAGCGCCTCACCGCAATCCTCCCTACATTGGCAGTCCGAGCATTCGTCGCCAGGGAGGGGTCATGCGGATCGCTTTAATGTCGGATATCCACGGCAATCGCCAGGCTTTCCAGGCCGTCCTCACCGCCGCCGCAGAGCGCGGAGCGGAACGCCATGTGATCCTCGGGGACATTGTCGGATACGGCGGCGATCCGGTGTGGTGCTTAGACAAGACGATGGCATTGGCGGCGGAGGGCGCGATCGTCATTCGTGGCAATCATGACCAGGGCGTGGCCGATCCGTCGGTGTCGATGAACGAGGTGGCACGGGCGGCGATCGACTGGACGCGCACCCAGTTGAACGACGAACAGAAGGCCTTCCTCGCCCGGCTGCCTCTGGAGGTCGAGGATGGCGAACGCCTCTATGTCCATGCCGACGCGTCGGCCCCGGCCCGCTATCATTACGTCACCGATGCGGAAACCGCCGCCGCGCATCTTCAGGCCTGCCGCGCCCGCATCAGCTTCTGCGGCCATGTCCACCGTCCGGCGCTCTATGGTCTCGGGCCGAACGGCAAGACCACGGCCTTCACGCCGACATCGGCGCAGGGCATTCCACTGCTTGCGCAGCGTCGCTGGCTCGCCGTCATGGGCGCGGTGGGGCAACCCCGCGATGGCAATCCGGCTGCGGCCTTCGGCATTCTCGATACCGACCGTGGAGAGATCGAATTCCACCGCGTCGGCTATGACATAGAGGGAGCAGCCGCTAGGATCAGGGCCGTGGGGCTTCCCGACGCACTGGCGTTGAGGCTCTTCCGGGGGAAATGACCGAGGGGACGGGGGAATGCCTAAAACCAGAATACACCCAGGCGACGTGATCGACGGCTTCACGATCGGCGAACTCGCGCATCGGGGCGGCATGGCGCAACTCTTCAGCGTCACCCATCCGGACTATGATTTTCCAATGCTGATGAAGGTGCCGGAGATGGGGGCCGGCACGGACCCGGCCATGATCGTCGGCTTCGAGATGGAGCAGATGATCCTGCCCCGGCTCTCCGGCCGGCATGTGCCACGCTTCGTCGCCAATGGCGACTTCGCCACCCAGCCTTACATCGTCTTCGAGCGGCTGTCCGGCAAGTCGCTCTATCCGATGCTGGACGACCTGCCGAGGCCGGCCGAGGAAGTGGTTGCGCTCGGATGCCGGATCGCCATGGCGCTCGCGGACCTGCACCGGCAGAACGTCGTTCATCTCGACATCAAGCCGTCGAACATCCTGTTTCGTGAGACCGGAGAGGCGGTGCTGGTCGACTACGGCCTTGCCCGGCATCTGCATCTGCCGGACCTGATGGACGAGGAATTTCGTCTGCCTTATGGCACGGCACCCTATATGGCGCCGGAGCAGATTCTCGGCGTGCGCAGCGACTTTCGCAGCGACATCTTCGCGCTGGGCGTCCTTCTGTATTTTTTCGCGACGGCGAAACGCCCGTTCGGCGACCCGCAGCGGATGAAGGGTCTGAAGAAACGGCTGTGGCGCGACCCGGTACCGCCGCGGGCGCTTGCGCCGGACCTTCCCAAGGCGCTGCAGGAAGTCATCCTGCGCTGCCTCGAGGTCAACCCGGCCCGCCGCTACCCGACGGCCGCCCAGTTGATGATGGACCTTCAGGATCTCTCCAAGGTCACGCTCACGGCACGCGCGGAAAAACTCGAACGCGACGGCTGGGGCGCCGTCATCAAGCGGCGGTTCAATCCCGATCCGATCGAGTTGCTGCGCCCGCAGGGGGCTGCGGAGACGTCCTCGAATGCGCCGATCGTCATGGTGGCGATCGATCTCTCGGACGGCTCGGAAGACCTGGCCGACGCTTTGCGCCTGACCGTCAGCCGCATCATCGAGAAGACGCCCAATGCCCGCATCGCCTGCCTGAATGTCCTGAAGATCGCCCGCATCAGCCTTGAAAGCGACCTCGACGCGGAGGGCAACAACAAGCATGTGGCGCGGCTCGTGCAGCTCAAGCACTGGGCCGAGCCGTTGAAGGCGCCGGAGGGAACGATCACCTACCATGTGATCGAGGCGATCTCGCCGGCCGCGGCGATCCTCGACTTTGCCCGCCAGAATATCGTCGATCACATCGTGATGGGCGCGCGCGCCAATTCAGCCATGCGTTCGCTGCTCGGCAGTGTATCCGGCGAAGTGGCCGCCACCGCCCCCTGCACCGTCACGGTGGTGCGCGTGCGGCCACCGGCCGATGCCGCCGCGTAGGACCGGCCCTCAGAGACGCAAGGCCCAGACCGTGGCGTGACGCACGCCGTCGGCCGGCGCCCGGAGGCGTGCCGAGCGCACCGGCTCGAAGCCGGCGATCCGCTTGGTGCCGGCGATCCGGCCGTCATCGGCGAAAACCTCGATCGACCCATAGTCGAGGAAGATGCGCAGCCGGCGCACCCGCGCGCCCTCGACGATGTAGCGAGGGCTCTCCCCGCCCCCGTTCTCATGACGCAGCCACAATCCCGTTTCGTCCTGGACCAGGCCCAAGGTGACGCCCGGATGATCGAAGGCGAGGTCGAACGGCAGCCCGGCTTCGGCAAGCTCGAGCAGGAACTCGACCGCGCCGTTGGGGAACAAAACCGTCTCGCCGGCCGCCAGGCGGGTGCGGTCGATGATGTGGCTGCGCAGGCTCTCCGCCGCACCGATCGGTGGCGTGAGCAGCTGCCCGTCCTCCAGCCTCAGCGTGCGCGGCAGGGTCATGGCCGAGGGAAAGTCGATAGTCGGGCCGGTATCGGCCCAATTGCCGAGCCAGCCGATCCCGACCGGCGTCGCGCCGTCCATGAAGGCCTGGAAGGCATAGTTGTCGGTGATGAAATCGAGCTCGCGGCTGAACTCGCGGGAAAAGGTCCGGCCGTCGAACCAGCCGACATCGACCATGGTCAGGTTGCGGCGCCCGGTCCGCTCGTCCTTGCCGTTCATCAGGCCGTAGATCAGGGCCCAGCGCGTCGCGGGGTCGGTCGCCTCGCCGTCGAGCGGCAGCAGGCACGGACATTCGATCGCCGTCGTCCGGTGACGGGTCTCGACCAGCAGCTTGCCGAGATAGGTCCAGCCGCCGGCCGCCTGAACATCCTCCGTCTCGTAGAGCAGGATCACGCCGCCTTCGTCGCTCTGACTGCCGAGCAGCATCTTCCAGCGACCGTCCGGCCCCTTGAAGACGTAAGGATCGCGGAAATCGAGGGTCAAGCCCTCACCTTCCGGGCGATGCGGCAGGATGACGGTGGCCTCGCCGGCGGAGAACAGATCGGCCGAGACGGCCGACATCTGGATCTCCTGTTCCGGCTGGCGGTCGCTGACCTTCTCGGTGAAGAACACCCGGATGCCCGGACCGTTCGGCAGCGGAATGGCCGAGCCGGAAAAGGCGCCGCCGCGCTTGTCGGGACGGGCCGAGAGTTCCTCCGAGGGAAACAGGAACACCGGCAGATGACGCCAGCGCAGATAGTCGGACGAGACGGCATGGCCCCAGTGCATGTTGTTCCACATCCGGCCATGCGAATAATGCTGGTAGAACAGGTGCGGCCGGCCGCCAAAACGGCCGAAACCGTTCGGGTCGTTCATCCAGCCGAAGGGCGGGCGGAAATGGTAGGAGGCGGGAAGGTCCGGCGGGGCATTGACGGGATTGGTGTGCAACACGGTTATCCCGGTTTCCAGCACGTCGGCGGCGGTGAACCAGTAGGCGACCGACACCGAGGTGTCTGCACTGTCATAGCGAAGCTCGATGCGGCCGCCGCCGAACACGTGGTAGATGCGGAAGGAATTTTCCTCGGCATTGACCGCCTGGACCTCGCCGAACTTGCCGTTGGCGCTGTGAAGCGAGACCGATCCGGGCCGGTCCGGATGAACGGCCTTCAGCCACAGATGCAGGGTGGTGTTGACCGGGAGGTCGGCGGAAATGATGCGCAGGGTTTCACTGACACCTTGCCTTTCCGACCGCCCCTGCGGCATCGGCCCGCTGTCCGGCGCCGCGTTTTCGCTCCGTTCCGGGGCATCGCCCTTGTCCGCCGCCATGGGCTGTCGTCCTTCCGTCCTCATTTTTCCCTTCGACAACGGGGGGACCACTGGGTCAGTTCCCCCGAGGTTCGAGCCTCAGAGTCTCGCCGATCTTCAAGACCCGCGCCCGGCGGTTGCCGTCGCTTGCGGCGAGGAAGCGGTCGGCCGGATCCCGCAGCGGTTCCGGCGACAGCGCAAAGGTGCCCCAGTGAATGCCGATGCCGAGCGTAGCGCGCAATTCGGCGAGAATAAGGGCGGCGTCTTCCGGCGTCGAATGCATATCGGCCACCAGCGGCGAGGGCTCGAAGGCGCCGATCGGCACCAGCGCCAGATCATAGGGACCGCCCCTCCTGCCGATCTCGCCGAAGATCGGGCCATGGGCACTGTCGCCGACGAACAGCGCCGCACGAGCGGCCGTCCGGATATCCCAGACATAGGCCTCGCCGTCGAGCTTGGCCAAGAGGTTGCGGCGCGTGCCGTGGACCGCCGGAAAGGCGGTGATCCGGGCGCCGCCGGCGACGACCGTTTCGCCGACCGGCGGATGCTCGACGGTCGTGAAGCCAGCCTTTTCGCCATGGCTTTCGAGGCCGTCCGGCAGGACGATCCGGGCCTTGGGGAAGCGGGTCGCCAGCGCCTTCAGCGTCGGGCTGTGCAGATGGTCGTAATCGCCATGCGACAGGAGAACGACATCGATCGGCGGCAGGTCATCCAGGCCAATCGGGGCCAAGGCATGGCGGTGCGGCAGCGGGCTTTCGAGCGAGAAGCCGACGGGGAAGACCGGGTCGGTCAGGATGGTGACGCCGCCAAGCCGCAGCAGCACGGTGGAATGGCCGAGCCAGGTGAGGCTGTCGCCGCGGGTGGTGAGGCCGGCCAGCGCCTCTTGCCGCGACATGACCAGGCCGTCGCCCGCCTCCGCCCGGCGGACATAGAGGCCGGAGGCAATGTTCAGATGGTGCAGCGCCAGGCCGGCCGAGCGCAGGCCGGGCGGCAGAAGGGCGGGGTGATGCGGGCCGTCCGTCGTCACCGCGTGGCAGCCGGCGAGCGCCGGGCCGAACAGTGCGGCCGTCATCAGGCGGCGCAGGACGCACCAAGGGCGCCGGGCGACGCGGCCCGAAACCGACGGCGGCGCGCGACCAAGCCGTGACTGCAGGCGGGGCCAGGTCCGCACCTGCATCCGCCAATGAAACGAACGAAGCCACGGACGCCACGCGACGGCGCCCGGCCGGGCGTCCGCCCCCTCGTCCGCGTCTGCACGCTCCGGCCCCTTGCCCATTCAACCCCCAAAAAAACCCGGTTTTTTGCCAGGGTATGCCCCGTGGCCATTGAGCCGCATCGGTCGAAGCTTTGCAAGCGGCATCACCGATCGGCCTCCTCCCCTTTCGTCTCCCTTCTCACGTCCCCGTCCCCGTCCTCCGTCTGCCGTTCGTCACCGAACCGTCACCGTTTCTTCATCGGCCTGTGACCGACGCACTCTATCGCGACGCTCAGGACATCAATCCCGGACCTGGAGCCGCCATGCGCCTGACCGCCCCGATCCCTGCCGTGTTTCTGGCCACGTTTCTCGCTCTGTTTCCGCTTTTGCCTTCCGATGCGTCCATTCCGCAGCGCGATCATGCCGGCTTGATCCGCGAGCGGCTGGCCAATGCCAACCGCTTTCGCGATCATGTCATGGTGGTGGCGCATCGGGCCGGGTGGAAGGAAAGCGGCCAGGTGGTGCGGGCGGAGAATTCGAAGGCGGCGATCGACCATGCGGCGGCGATCGGGGTTGAAATGGTCGAGCTCGACGTGCGCCGCTCGAGGGACGGCGTGCTGGTCGTCATGCACGACGAAACGCTCAATCGGACCACGACCTGCCGCGGCAAGGTTGCGGATCTGACCCTTGCGGCGCTCAAGGCCTGCCGGCTGATCGTCGAGGGGACAGGGATCGTCACCGACGAGGCGGTGCCGACGCTTGCCGACATGCTGATCCATGCCCGCGGCCGGATCCTCGTCAACATCGACAACAAGCTCGAGCCGGAGGACCTCGCCGAGATCGTCGAGACGGCACGAGGGCTCGACATGGCCGACGGCATCCTGATCAAGACGGCGATCTGGAACGACGAGCGGCTGGACCGCGCCCGCGCCGTGATCGACACGATCGGCCCGGACGTCGCCTTCATGCCGATCCTCGCCGACGACGCGGTGCGGGACGCCGCCTTTGTCGACAGGGTGGCGCAGGCATTCTCGCCGCAGGCCGCCGAGATGATCCACTGGCGCCGCAGCGCCGCCGAGCCGCTGACCGAGGCCGGGGGGCCGCTGTTTTCGCCGCGCGCCCGTGCCGTTTCGGTGCGCGGCAATTTCCACATGTGGATCAACACCTATCCGATCACCGACCGGCCGGAGGGCATGGTGGCCGGCGGGCGCGGGGACGGGCTGGCCTTTGCGCAAGGGCAGCCCGAGGCGGTCTACGGCTTCTGGATCGAGCGCGGCGCGACCATCATCCAGACCGACGAACCGGAGGCGCTGATCGACTGGCTCGACCGGCAGGGCTATCGCCGGCACTATGGCGGCGGCGACAGCTGAGGGTCCGGGCGACGGCGGGGTCGCGCCGTCATCCTTGTCCTTTCTCGGCCGCCTTTTGCCGTATCAACGCCGTCAGGCGCTCATATTTGCTCTCGTCGCGGTGGCAGCAGGGCGGGCGCTGAACAAGAGCCTGGACCGGCTCGCCCTTCGGCCAATATTCGGCGCGGCACCGGCGATGGCGACGGCAGATCGGGAAGGGACAGGTCCGCCAATAGCCGAGCTGGTCGGCACTCCTGGCAAGCCAGATCCAGCGCAAGGCCTCGGAGCGGATCTGGATCGATGCCTCCATCAGCGACAGATGGCGAAGATCGCCCTCATGATAACGCCGCCACTCGTCGGGTGGCAGGCCTTCGAGCGTCTGAACGTGGCGCGCCTTGCGCCGCTTCTTCCTGGTCTTTCGTCCCGCCATGACTTTTTCCCACAGATCATCGGCCCGGCGCGGTTTCCGCCCGGGGTTTGCGTTTCAGTCCGGAGGCCCACGCAAGGGCAGCACCGCACAATAAGTTAGAATAAGGCACCGCCCTTGCGTGGCCTTCGGCGTTCTCGAGGGGATTTCGCCCCTTTCAGACGGCGTGCTCGCTCCGCTGCGGCCGAAAACTTTCGCTCAAGGCCTTGCATGGACGACCCAAACCGGGTTTTCGCCCGGGGGGAGCTTGAGGCGCGGGCTTGCGCCCGCCCCGCTTCACCGCCTCTCCGACGCCGGCTGCACGTTACAACCGACCCCGAAGCGCCGGCCCCCGCCTGCGCCGCAACGTCTCGCGACACATCCGACGACGGAGGCAGGACGGATTATGC
>NZ_UEYQ01000035.1 GCF_900492205.1 Ciceribacter sp. T2.26MG-112.2 | reverse complement strand
GCATTTGCTCCGCCCCACTCCCCTGTTGACCGTCAATACCACCATGCCAAACGCCAATTTGGCAGACAACCAGATGCCGACGGATGGTCCTGTTTTCGGGCACTGCCACCCAATCAGCCCCGCTTACGCCGAAGCAGGCTCTGGATGGGCAGTCTGGCGAGATCGTAAGACATTGTAATCATGGTAAATGATTCGTTAAACGAAAGCTATCTGACTCTTACAGTTTCATACTTCCTACAAATGAGCCCGGAGGCACTGACCTCCGATAAGTACCCCTTATCGGAGGTGATTGATCTGACGGCTCTGAAGGCCTAAAGTCATGGCAAATCACGGCGAAGATCACAGCGGGATGCGTAGATCTTGATGACGAACAACAGGATGAAGAGCAGCTCAGTCGCTGCGGATGGTCGCCTTGTGACGCTGGCTTCTCGCAAGATCGATAAACCGGCGCTTTACCTCTTCGAAGAGTGCCGGAGGCAGTGGCCCATGATATCCGCTCTCGCTGTCAACAGGGCGAACATCAGGCCCCGGCCAGACGAAACGATTGCTTTCGGTCAGCACGATCCAGGATCGTTCGTCATCGAGACCCAGGCGGCGCTTAGTGGCAGGCGGGATTTCGATTGCTTCGCTAGGATCGGACGGTGGGGAATGCGTGATTGGCAGGACACGTACTGCCGGCGTCCCGTCCTCGAGCGTCGCAACAATGGCCAGCACCAGAGCGGGGCGGTCCTTGTCACCCTCTTCCCGTCCGTCCAGCTGCTGCCAATGCCAGAGATAGGAATAGCGAAAGACCCAGCCGACCTTAGGTTCAATCGGCAGCATTCTTGTCCATCAGCAGTTCGGCATTGAGATGATCAAGGCCCGTTTCCATCGTCGAAGCCTCGATCGTGGCAAGCTCGTCGTCACTGATCGCAGCCGTCAGATCGACCCTCCGATCGCGCTTTGCCAGCCGGAGATAATCTTCATAAGCCATGAGCACCGTGCGCGGCCGGCCGTTCTTGGTGATGATCACTGGCTCTCGCACGGCCGCATCCTGGTAGGCACCAAAGTTCTTCGAAACCGCAGCTGCTGTCACAGTCGACGTCATGGCAAATCTCCTTTGTTCCGGAATATACGGGCTTTCCGGAACTTTTGCAAATGTGCTCCTGAAAGTGACGGAATACGATGACGCGAAAGCCACTAACATCCAAATCGACCGACGATGTGGTTACGCGACGTGTGGAAGAACTCGATACCATCGCTGCCGTACTCCCAATGGAACGCCGTGACGAATTGGCTGAGCTCCTGACGGACCAGGATGTCGAGACGCTCCGTCATCTCGTCAACGAAGGCATGGGCGCAAATACACTGCGCGCGCTCACCTCCGATCTCGCCTACCTGCAGGCCTGGTCGCTGGCGGCATCAGGACGGTCCCTGCCCTGGCCGGCGCCCGAGGCGCTTCTGCTGAAATTTGTCGCCCATCACCTGTGGGATGCGCAAAAGCGCCTGACCGATCCGCACCACGGCATGCCGCCCGAGGTCGAAGATGCGCTGCGCCTCCAGGGCTTCCTGCGCACGTCGGGGCCCCATGCCGCCGACACCGTGCGGCGTCGGCTGTCGAGCTGGTCGACGCTGACGAAATGGCGCGGGCTTCAGGGGTGCTTCGCCTCCCCTGCCCTCAAGTCGGCGATCCGCCTTGCTGTGCGCGCCGTACCGCGGACAAGGAAACGCAAGAGCGCCAAGGCCGTGACCGGCGATGTCCTGGCAGACCTCGTTGCCACCTGCAGGACCGACAGCCTGCGGGACGTCCGGGACCGGGCGATCCTGATGGTGGCCTTCGCCTCCGGCGGGCGGCGGCGCAGCGAAATCGCGGCCCTGAGGACAGAGCAGTTGCAGCCGGAAGATCCCCTCCGCACCGAGGACGGTTCCGCACTTGCCTCGCTCTCCATCGATCTCGGCCGCACCAAGACCAGCAGTGCCGAAAGCGGCGAGCGGGTCTATCTCACGGGCCGCCCCGTCGATGCGCTGAACGCGTGGCTGACGGCGGCGAAGATCGAGACGGGAAGCGTGTTTCGAGCCATCGATCGCTGGGGCAATGTCTCGCGCCGACCGCTCGATCCCAAGGCCATCAACGATATCGTCAAGAGCCGCGCCAGGCTGGCGGGGCTCGACCCGGCCGATTACTCCGCCCACGGCCTCAGATCCGGCTATCTCACCGAAGCCGCCAATCGCGGCATACCGCTGCCCGAGGCCATGGAACAGTCGCGGCATCGCTCGGTGCAGCAGGCGTCGCGCTACTATAATCCCGCTAACCGCCGGGTCGGCCGGGCGGCCCGCCTGCTGGACTGAGCGAGCGCACTGGGTTTTCCGATGGCGCCAACCTCTGAGAAAGCAGAGCCGCTATGAGCAAGCAACGAACAAGTTTTCGCCTCGAGTCTGCGACGGTTCAATCCGCATAGTTTTGGTCATAAAACAGAACATCCTTTCCGGTGGACTGCCGTTTCATCTATCACGGCCAAGAAAAAGCTGATCGTTGACCCGCATGGAGTGAAATTCACCGTAGGCCTGTAGAACCGCAAAGGGTTAGCCGGGGCCTACTCCGTAGAGTTACGCGGCCACAGTCGGGCCTTCCATGCCCTGGTGGTGCTCTGAGTTGCGGCTGGCGAGGGTGGCAGCGGACGACCGCGCAGTGGTCCGACTGGAAACCGTGCACCCGCAACCAGTTTTTCCCGTGCCGGGGCGGGCCATGCGCGTAGTAGTCATCTCCGGGCAAGATGGGGGCCAGCCAAAAAATCGGCCGCATAGTTGACGCTAATCAAGACCGGTCGAAAATATTGAGGAAGATTTAACGAAATTTCACCAGATCTCGCACCCCGAAAGGAGGGGGTCGATGGCCTTATCGCGGTTCGTTCCGTCTGGGTGTGAGGGTGTGCGAGGGCGCCCGGGCGCCCGCGGAGCACGCGGCAAGGCATGCAATGATGCTGGCCCCGCCTCCTGGTGAATGAGGAATTTGAGAATGTCGATGATTGTTGAGCCGGGCCTTGTTTCAGGTCATGCGGCACAGGCGGTGTCTGCCGTCCCCTTCCATCCTTCGGAGATCTTCTTCTCCCGCACCGACGGGCGGGGCAAGATCGTCGCCGGCAATTCCGTCTTCCAGCGCATCAGCCAGTATGACTGGGACGAGCTCCTGGGGCAGCCGCACAATGTCATCCGCCATGCCGACATGCCGCGCGGCATCTTCTGGCTGCTCTGGGACCGCATCCGGCGCGGCCTTCTGACCGGCGCCTATGTGAAGAACCGCGCGCGCGACGGCCGGCACTACTGGGTCTTTGCCATCGTGGCGCCTGCCGAGAATGGTTATCTCTCGGTCCGGATCAAGCCCGGCAGCGAAACGTTCGGGCTGGTTGCCCGGGAATATGCCCAGCTGCTGACGCTGGAGACGGAGCGGAGCCTGACGCCCGCCCAAAGCGGCGCGCTCATGACCGAGCGGCTGGCCGAACTCGGCTTTTCCGACTACGACGCCTTCATGGCCCATGCGCTCACCGACGAGGTGGCGGCGCGCAACGCCATGATCGAGCGCCCCGAGGATCGCATGATGGCGCATTTCCGCAAGCTGATGGACGGTGCGCGCTCGATCATGCAGACCACGGCGCAGTTGGTCAGCGGCTACGCGCAACACCAGTTCGTGCCGCTTAATCTGTTCGTGCAGGCGGGCCGGCTGGGACAGGCGGGGTCGGCCATCGGCACGATCTCCGGCAATTACAGCCTGCTCTCCGAGGAGATCCGATCCGGGCTTGCCAGCTTCAGCGTCGCCGCCGCCCGGGTCTCCTCCAATATCTGCGAGGGTGCCTTCATGCTGGGTACCGCCCGCATCCAGCAGGAAACCATCAGTCTGTTTGCGAGCGAACCGCCGCAGGCCGCTGTCGATCACGCCCGTGAAATGTGCCATCTGACGGCCCAGGAACAGTCCTACCGGCGCAATGCCCGCGATAAGCTCTGCGGCATTCGCGATGACGTCGAGCAGTTTCATCGCCAGACGCTCGATCTCAAGCGCCTGGCCTCGGGCCTGTCGGCGATCCGGGTCATGGGCAAGGTCGAAAGCGGGCGTCTTGCCGTTGCCGTGCTGGCCGATCTGATCGCCGATCTCGAGGCCTTCCAGGCGGTCATCGCGGCCGGTCTCACCGAGATCGCCCTCGTGAACCAGGATCTGCGCCAGAAGGTGGCGGCTCTCGTCGAGGCTTATGGCAGTAAGAGAAACACCGATGAGATTTAGCTATCCTTGCAAGCGATGAGCGGGATAGACGTCTCATATGCTCCAATAGGAGACGTGAATTCCTTTGAAGTTCGAGGCGGGAACTGAGCCGTTCGAGCAGACTACGCCAAGCAGACTGTGCCAAGCAGCCGCTACGGCTGCTGCCCTCGTTTAGCGGCCGCGGAGTGGACTCCCTCGCGAGGAGCGCGTACGTTAGGCCCATCGTCAGCATCCGATGATGGTAGGGGCTGACGGTTGAGGGTTACCACGTGCTGCCGCCTGTGATCTTCGAGGAGGAGCCGAGATGTCTTCGGATGCAACTAGCGATTCACCTGATAAGTATTTTCTTATGCGGCACCTTTCGTGGTGGGCAGCCCGTCTGACGACCGATCCTGATGAACAGCGCCAGCTGATCGATCAAACGATTGCTGTGGCGATTTATGATTCAGAAGTCTTAGATGCGGAGGATGTTGATGCCGCGCTGGAGCGCGTCATGCAACGCCTGACATCGTGGGATTTGCCTGCAGGCTGCTCCGGCTCGCCGCTCGAGTAAGTGCTGATAAAATACCTAATCTTGGCCTGGCTTTTTGGATACACGTCGGTTGTGTGATTAACCGGAAGGAAGGACGAAAGCTGCGCCACGCATTCCGCTACCGATGACCGGTCTCGGCCCAAAGCCGCCATCAACGTGTTGCGGGAAGATGGGAAAGAGTACGGCCATCGTGTCTGGAGATGCCCTACCCGGTACTTTCACTTCCGGCACTTCATGGCTCAGGCCGAGACGAGACTGATCTGGCCAATTTTTGTCACCAGCTTGCACCTCGCGGCCAAGCCAGCACCGCCCCTGCCCAACCAAGGTAAAAGCGGAAGCCCGCGGCCATGATGGCGGTGATCAGCGCAGCGCCCGGCCCGCCGAATACAGCAGCGGACTCAATGATCGCAAGGCGGAGGTCAAAGATGCCCCCTACATCGAAGCGGACCGAGAGTACCATTGAGGCGATCGCCGCCAAGCCCATTGTGATTCCAAAGCCAGCACATCGCAGCTTGGGTGGCAATTGGTAAAAGCGATAGGAGAGATGTCTCCAGATCGCGACAATCAAAGCTACGCGGAAAGATTGCCAGGAAGAACTTTCCAGACGTCAACCATTCTCAAGCACCGTCACGCCACGCCCCGAACACTCAGCCGGAAGAGACGACCCTGCGCTTTTGATCGCGCCGCGGAACGCAGTCACAAGCCCAAACCGCCAACACATTTCATTCCCAATATCTGCCAAAAACCTAAAGCATCGGTTTATGAACAGCGATCATCGCCTAAGGTCTGGGTCCGGCCGATCATCGCATTTTCAAGCCTTTCCCCAGTGACTTGGCAGGATGTAGCTTGTTACTCGGTCGCGTGGCGGCTAGGGTCTGCCTCTCAATCACCAAAGAGGTAAATATGGCGACCGGAACAGTAAAATTCTTTGCTCAGGACAAGGGCTTCGGCTTCATCACCCCAGATGACGGCGGTCAGGACGTCTTTGTGCATATCTCTGCAATCGGCTTCGGCGAGGCGTTGAAGGATGGCCAGAAGGTTCGCTACGAAGTAGGCCAGGACCGCAAGACGGGCAAATCTAAGGCCGAAAACGTTTCGGTGATTTGAGCCGTCACATAGGAAATTCCGCGCGGCGATCCGATCGTACATCGGTCGTCGCGCAGCTCGCACATGCCCAAAGGTTTTCTCCAGCAGTGACAGATCGTCAGCTGTCAGTACTGAACTCTTTTTTTGGCAACGTCGTGGAACATGAGTAGGAATTAGTAGTTCCTGCGCTCCTATCAAGTCCTTTAAATCGTGCTGATGGCTCTCGATTGTCATTGCAATAACGTACTGTAAGGCAAAGCACGGCCGTTCCTAGGAGTTGTGATGGTTGAGAAAGCTGCTGCCCCTGGCCATCGCTTTCAACTCTTCCTCGCTCCGAAAACCCGACTTGAACAGGGCTACCAGCTCCTTTGCCAGCCCAAGCTCTTCATCCGTATTTGAGTCGCCAGATTGGTCTCGAAATAGATCGGCGAGCACATTGCGTAACAATGCCAACCCTTGCGGGCCTATCTCCTGTTCGTCATCGAAATAGGTTCCACCCATCAGCCGGCCCTCTTTGCCTCATCACATAGTGACATGACATCACGTCCATAAGCTTGGCAACACACATTCTCTAAAGAACTCAACGTCTATCCCGCCTCTTTTCCATCGAGGCGACTTTTGGTTCCGTCATCCATTCTATGCGACTACCCTGCCGCCTTCCTTTATCGGTTACAAAGGCCGTGCTGCTTGTGGGGGAGAAAGGCGCTCTGCCCTCTCCCCCACAAGCACTACACCGGTCTCCCCATGCTTCAGCCTTCAGCCTTCGGCCTGCAGCATCGGCCGAATTTTCATGAAATCCGTCTCGGCCCTCCGGGTGGGTGGTTCCCCTCCGGTTTAGGAGCCGGAGCGGGACTCCTTCCCTCCCTTCAACTTCGGGAGGTCTAGGAGTGATCGCGTGCGCTTGTGGAGAGGGAAAGATGACAGAAAAGCTCGAGCCGCAACCCGATGAGCCCCTGTGCGTGAAGGTCGAACGTCACGGGGCGGTTTACGTGGCGGCCGTCAGCAGCACGGGCGGCGTTGACTTGGATCGGGAAGTGAAGGCACGCTTGAAGATCATCAGGCACGCACCACTGGTTTCGGAAGAGAGAAATCAGAAGCTGATCTTCGTAGCAGGATATCTGGTCGTCTCGAAGGGCAGCTTGCAACCGGAGGAGATAGAGCTTCTTCTTTTAGCTCCGTCAACTACCGGTACATTGACGGGAAACGGGCATCTGACTTTGAGCTTCAATAGTTGGTCGCAACCCACTCGCCGGATACTGAGTTGGCAAATCCAACGACATGATCTAGAGGCGCTGCGCTCGGCTTCCTCTTGATGGCCGCGACGCATGACACGCCCGGATCGCTGGCGTTCCCGTCACCTTCTACCAAGCCGAAGGTTAGATCCTCTTCCTCCGCCGGTTCTGAGAGGATTGCGGGCATAAGCCTTACGGCATGCGGCTAGAGCTTCCTCCTCTGTCGGAAGCCGATGGACAGGAGCCGGAGGGCTGGGAACCAACGAAGGATTGGCTGCGATAATGGACGCGATCTCCGCATCAGTAGGAGCCCCAACAATCGGCTCTGGCTCCGGCATAATGAGAAATGTGCCGCATGCCCCCTTCTCAACCCATGTAACGCACTGATTATTAGGAAGAATCTCCAGAAAAAAACGGCTGACAATTTACCCTCCTCTCCGAATGACCGAGAAAACGGCCCATTAACAGGTTTCCCGCACTAGGCTGTCTTGCGCGCAGATTCCGCATTGACCTTGAGAAGAGCCATCAACATTGGCCCAAGTGAAAACTCTCCTCGCTCTGAGCGGCGCGTCAGATCCCGAAGATAACCGCCTGCCGACGTTATGAAATTCGATCGCTCCAGAATGCAGGCCACAGCCACCGCGGCATTTTCTGGCCCCATGGCATTGCACGCCTTCTCGTAGGCAGAGGGGCTGACGCCGAGCATCGAGCGCACAACGACTGCCGCCTTCATGAGGTCGCGCCAATTTTCAATTCGTCCGCCGGGACCATAGTCCGCTATCTGCGGGCAGGCCCGGAGAACCATTCCAAGCGGGAAAGCCTTGATTGGCTCAGGCTTCGCCTTCTCCCGCTCGATCGGCGCACTCTTGGTTTCTGGCTTGCCCCCGAGGCCTCCGCCCTGCTCTTCTCTAGAGCTAGGTTCAAGTTCATTGATGGATTCGGTGTTTGAATTCTGTATGTGCCGCTCATAGAGGTTGGCATTGCCATGCATATTTTCGGGTTTTAGCTGCATTTCCAGGATGTTGAGTATCTCTGCCCGAAGAAGCTGCATCTCGTCGAGCGCCCGATCTATCTGGGCCAGGTTCGGGTGACGAGGGAGCCTTCCAAGGATGGCGACGTAGAGCTCCTCAACCTGCCCCCAGTTTCCAGAGGCGCCCTCTTCGACAGCCGCGGAAAGAAGCTTGCGAACGTCGCGCCGGCAGATCGTGAGAGCTTCCTTTGCCCGACGAAAGCGTGTGCGCTCTGCAGCAACGTCCTGCGCAATGGCGGCAAGTTCGCCGGCGCGAGCCAGGAGAGGAGTGAGGTCGAATCCGTAGGCCTGTTCCACGTCACCGTCACGGTTGCGGTGCGCGTATCGCTTCCCGTTGGGGCTATCGCGGCGCGAGATGAGGCCTGCCTCAACGAGGGCCGCAAGTTGCCGCCGAAGTGTGCTTTCGGTGATCCCGTGAGCGCGAACCGATAGCTGCGCATTGGACGGGAAAACAACAAGGCCCTGCCTCGGGTTCAGCTCCCCGTGGGGATAGAAGGTCAGGAGCGCATCGAGAACGGCCAAGGCCCGATCCTGAAGGCCAAAACGTTCTCGCGCCTCGCAGACGTCGCGAAACACCTTCCACTTCTCAATGCGAGCATTTTGATCCGAACTGTCTACTGCCATCTGGGTTCGTACCAGGGCGAGCGACATCGGCCGCCGCCCAAAGGGCGTCGTCACATGTCCTGTCTGCATTTTTCTTTCACCTTGCTTCAGGCAAAGAAAATCCGCTCACCAAATCGGCGCCAAGACTCTTGACTGTGATTCCGGGAAATGCGATTCTCGATCCTGCTAGAGATGACGAGAGAGGCTTCCACGGTTCGCCGTTTGGGGGCCTTTTTCTTTTGCGGTTCAGTCTCCGTTTGTTTCAGTTTTCGATCCTTTGTACTCCTCGTACAAACGACCCATCTGTGAAGACAGCCATTCGCTGAACGGCCTGGCTTCAACATTGGTAAGCTCGATGGCAACCTTCTTTGCCTTCGAATTCATCACCACGTTCAACGCGCGATCGGCCGAGGTCCAGTCCCGGACAGGCACTTCAGCCTTCGGCTTCTTGGCGGCTGACTTGGCCTTGTATCGCCTCAGGTGATCATGGAGTCTGTCGAAGCGGTCGCCTTCAGGGAGCGCCTGAAAGTCGGCGGACCCGACGTGCTCAATCGCAACTTTGGACAGGGCAGGGGCAAGGACAAGCTGGCGGAGGCTCAGCCACCGGTCACGCCCTATCTTCTTGGACGCACCCAAGGCCGTGATAACTGATGCCGGCACTGCCTCGACGACCGCGAGCATCTTTGAGAGCATCGCTTCATCGATGGCAAGCGAGGAGCGAACGGTTTCCTTGGTCATGCCTGAGGCAATCAGGTTCTGGGCGAAGTAGGCGCGTTCTATGAACGACAGATTCGAGCGGGCCGCGTTTTCCTGGCCCTGTACGATGGCCGATGTGGTGTCGTCGAGCTGCTTGACGATTGCCTTGACTGGAACTCCAAGCTCGCGCGCGACCCTGAGGCGACGATGGCCGAACACGACCATATATCGCTTGGCGTCTGTCGAACTCGGACGAACCAGAATAGGCGTCGTCTGACCTGATCCCCTGATCGCCTGGAGCAGCTCCTGAAACTCTTCCCCATCGTCCGACAGACGGTCGGCAACGAAGGAATCATCGATCAGCCGCGGATCAAGATCGACGATCACCTCGCCTTCCATGAGCTTCTTAGTGTTCTCGGCCATGTCCTCGATGGAGCGTACGACCGTCTTGGCGGCTCCCGTCATGCCGTAGCCGGGCTTCGTCGGAGTCTGGTTTGCCGCGATGGATGCCATATCCAGCTTGGCAAACGGATTTTCACGCGACATAACTACCCTCCAAACCTGCTGTCAACGCCAACAAGCTGTTGAAGACGTTTAGCAAAACGTAAAAAAAAACGGCTGACAACCCCTTCATTTTCGCCCCCAGACGCCGTGAATGAGCTCGACGATCTCCGCATTGGCTGCGTTCAGGCTATCGATGGCCCGGTCGTAGGTCGCTCTAACGAACTCTCCCCGCTCGACCTCATACAAAGTCTGCTTCTTGATCGACGCATCGGAAATCGCTGTTGATTTCAGGACGTGGTTTTTCAGCATCTGCTGCGCGAACATTGACTGCATGAAGCCGACCATTTGGGCCTGCGGTATGTCCGTGGGCTCGAATCGCGTGATCAAGTACCGAAACCACTGGACACGCATTTCAGCACCGGCCTCGGCGACAGGCCCCATGATCCCGCCGAGCATCATCAGAAACTGGCTCATCGACATGATGTCCAGCATCTGCGGATGAATGGTGATGAGTATCCCCGTCGATGCCATGAGTGCAGTGATCGTCAGGTAACCGAGCTGGGGGGGGCAGTCGATGACGACCACGTCATACTTGTCATCGACTTCTTTCAGGGCGCTGGCGATACGCATGTAGAACAGTCGACCGTCCTCACCCCTCTTAGAAGAGATCGCGAGCGGAACGTCATACTCATATTCCTGGAGTACCAGGTTGGCTGGGATCACATCCAGCCCCGGAATGTTAGTCGGTTGGATCACATCGCCAATCGACTTACGCTCGTCATCGAAGCGAAGAGCCTCATACAGAGACGCTGTGTCATCGAGCTCCGGCTGAATCCCGAAGAGGGAGGTAAGGGAAGCCTGCGGATCAAGATCAATCGCGAGCACGCGATGGCCGGTAAGGGCAAGATATTGCGCCAGATGCGCGGCAGTCGTGGTCTTGCCGCTTCCACCTTTGAAGTTGACGACCGACACAACCTGCATCGCCTCGCCATCTCTTCGCTTGGGCACATAGTATCTCTTGTCCGACTTCTTGTTGGACTCAAGATACTCACGTAGTTCCAGCATCTGATGAGCCGTGTAGTATCGCCGTCCACCGATCGATTCTATTTCTGGTCCCTTGCCATCGGCGTGGAGCTGCCTGAGATGGGTTTGGGTTACTCCCATGAAATCAGCGACTTCCGAAAGCTGGAACTTGCGCAGTCCCTTGCGGGCATCCGGTGGGTACTGTTGGCTGCGCAGCATGTGCAACGCACTTGAGATCTTCGCCCCTTGCTGGGCGATCTCGACATCAAATCGGTTCGGCAACATATTGCTCATTTTGCGAACTATTTCCGAGAAGAAGACAATTTCGAAAAAATGGCTCTATGGCCAAAATTTTCGCAACTATCTCCCGATTCCCGCCGAGCCGCAAGGGATTTAAGGTTAACGAAAGATTAAAGCAACGGCCGTGAAAAGGGACGACCTCGTACTCTTTTCCCTTTGTTTTCACGCATATAGCGCGATGGACGGCATCCTTGTTCTAGGTTTGTTTTACTGTGAATCCTACAATCCGACCTGCAGTCACGCGCTCGGAAATGGCATTCCGACAACCTCTGAGTTCGTGCAACACCCGCGACTCAGCCCAATCGACCTTGTAGGATCCTACAACTACCGCCCGAATCCATTCCGTGTTGATTTCCCCGCCGACCAACGACGACGGAGAAATTCATGCAGATTCTCGCGATTTCCCAGCCGCGAAATGTTTACGAAGCTCAGCTCCTCCACCGCCATCATCAGCTACGTGCGCGCGTTTTCGCCGAACGCTTGGGCTGGGAGGTTGACGTTATCGACGGTCAAGAGGCGGACGCCTTTGACGCTCTTATGCCGACCTACATCCTCGCGATCTCCGACAGTGGCGCCGTGACCGGTTGCGCGAGGCTACTGCCTGCTGTTGGCGCGACGATGGTGACGAGCATCTTTCCGACGCTGCTTCCGGATGGCCAGCTGAATGCACACGCCGCGATGATCGAGAGCTCCCGCTTCTGCGTCGATACGACCCTCGGGGAGGGCAGGGGAGACGGCTCGATCCATGACGCAACCCTGACCATGTTCGCGGGCATCATCGAGTGGTGCATGGCGAATGGCTACACGGAGATTGTCACGGTAACCGACCTCCGGTTCGAGCGGATCCTCGCGCGCGTCGGCTGGCGCCTGCAGCGGCTGGCAGAG
Organism: Ciceribacter sp. T2.26MG-112.2; assembly: GCF_900492205.1. GTDB lineage: Bacteria > Pseudomonadota > Alphaproteobacteria > Rhizobiales > Rhizobiaceae > Allorhizobium > Allorhizobium naphthalenivorans_A. Next base: position 12,923 of record NZ_UEYQ01000035.1, on the reverse strand, counting down.
CCGAGGAAGATCGGGGTGACCATGGCTGTCGCCGGAATCCTTCCCGCAAATGCCGACACATTCCTGCGGCTCCGGCCCATCAACTACCGTTCCGAACTCAGCACCGTCAGCCAAGCAGCGTAAGGAAGAAAAGCCGTGAACCAGCTTCGCTCTCATCCTCGACTTGTCCGCAAACTCCAGGAGGCGCTCGGCGATCAGCTTTGCGTCGCGTTGGACGACTCAACGGTCGTCGAAATCATGCTCAATCCTGATGGAAAGCTTTTCATCGAACGGCTCGGCCACGGCGTGGCGCCGGCGGGTGAGATGTCCTCCGCGGCCGCCGAAATGGTGATCGGAACGGTGGCGCACGCGCTCCAGTCCGAGGTCGATACCGAACAGCCAATCATCTCCGGCGAGTTGCCGATCGGTGGTCACCGCTTCGAAGGATTGTTGCCGCCGGTCGTCGCCAAGCCAGCCTTCACCATTCGCCGTCGTGCCTCGCGCCTGATCCCGCTCGACGACTACGTGCGCTCCGGCGTGATGACCGAACACCAGGCCTCGACCATCCGCAGCGCGATTTCAGCGCGGCTCAACATCATCATCTCCGGGGGCACCGGATCGGGCAAGACGACGCTCGCGAACGCCGTCATCGATGAAATCGTCAAGTCTGCCCCGGACGACCGCCTCGTCATCCTGGAAGACACCGCCGAGATCCAGTGCGCCGCCGAAAACGCCGTTCTTCTCCATACCAGCGATACCGTCGACATGGCGCGGCTCCTCAAGAGTACCATGCGCCTGCGTCCGGACCGGATCGTGGTCGGCGAGGTCCGCGACGGCGCTGCGCTCACGTTGCTGAAAGCATGGAACACGGGCCATCCCGGAGGGGTGGCCACCATCCATTCCAACACCGCAATGTCGGCGCTACGCCGCCTCGAGCAGCTAACCGCCGAAGCCAGCCAGCAGCCGATGCATGAAGTGATCGGGGAAGCGGTCGATCTCGTCGTCTCGATCGAGCGGACCCCACGTGGGCGGCGTGTTCGTGACGTCATCCAGGTCGAGCGCTTTGCGGGCGGCCAATACGAAATCGAATCCGACCAGCTTACGGAAGAACAGGAGGCGCGCCATGTCGCGTAGAAACGCATTCATCGCCGTCGCACGCCTGGCAGTGCCCATCGCTCTTGCCTCAGTCTCGCCGGCGCTCGCCAGTTCCGGCGGCAGTCTTCCCTGGGAAGGGCCACTGCAGCAGATCCAGGAATCGATCACCGGACCAGTCGCCGGCGCCATTGCGCTTGCAGCCGTCGCGATCGCCGGCGGCATGCTAATCTTCGGCGGCGAACTGAACGATTTCGCGCGGCGGCTCATGTACATCGTGCTCGTCGCTGGCATCCTGCTTGGCGCCACCAACATCGTCGGTCTTTTTGGCGCGACCGGTGCCTCGATCGGACTGCCCGACGAGCAGACCACCTCAATCAATCAAAGCGGGGAAGGGGAGGGGGCTCATGGCTGAGTCCCTGTCTGGCCTGCAACGCAACCGCATTCATCGGGCGCTGTCGCGTCCGAACCTGCTGATGGGCGCGGACCGGGAGTTGGTGCTGATCACCGGTCTTGCTGCAGTCATCCTCATCTTCGTCGTTCTGACGATCTATTCCGCGCTCTTCGGCGTTGCCGTCTGGATCGTCGTCGTCGGCCTCCTGAGAATGATGGCAAAGGCGGACCCGCTGATGCGACAGGTCTATATCCGCCATGTCTCGTACAAGCATTACTACAAGGCGACCTCCTCGCCATGGCGCCGGTATTGAGGGCAAGCCATGGTTGCTCTGAAACGCTTCCGGGCCACCGGCCCATCCTTTGCGGATCTCGTCCCCTATGCCGGCCTCGTCGACAATGGCGTCCTTCTGTTGAAAGACGGAAGCCTGATGGCCGGCTGGTATTTTGCCGGGCCGGACTCGGAGAGCGCCACGGACCTCGAGCGCAACGAACTGTCGCGGCAGATCAATACGATCCTGTCACGGCTCGGGAGCGGCTGGATGATCCAGGTCGAAGCCGTTCGCATCCCGACATTCGACTATCCGTCCGACGATCGCTGCCACTTTCCCGATGCCGTCACGCGCGCGATCGACGCCGAGCGGCGGGCGCATTTCGGGCGCGAGCAGGGGCATTTCGAGAGCAAGCACGCGCTCGTCCTCACCTATCGGCCGCTCGAGTCCAAGAAGACAGCGCTGAGCAAATACATTTATTCGGACGAGGAAAGCCGCAAGAAGACCTATGCCGACACGGTGCTCTTCATCTTCAAGAACGCCGTGCGCGAGATCGAGCAGTATTTTGCCAACACCCTGTCGATCCGGCGCATGGAAACACGCGAGGTCGTCGAGAGGGGAGGGGACCGGGTCGCCCGCTATGATGAGCTGCTGCAATTCGTTCGCTTTTGCGTGACCGGCGAAAACCATCCGATCAGATTGCCGGATGCGCCCATGTATCTCGACTGGATTGCGACGGCCGAGCTCGAACATGGTCTAACGCCAAAGGTCGAGAATCGCTTCCTCGCGGTTGTGGCGATCGACGGCCTGCCGGCCGAAAGCTGGCCGGGGATTCTCAACAGCCTGGACCTGATGCCGCTCACCTATCGCTGGTCATCGCGCTTCATCTTCCTCGACGCGGAAGAGGCACGGCAGAAACTCGAACGCACCCGCAAAAAATGGCAGCAGAAGGTCCGGCCATTCTTCGATCAGCTCTTCCAGACGCAAAGCCGGTCGGTCGATCAGGACGCCATCACGATGGTCGCCGAGACCGAAGACGCGATCGCGCAAGCATCGTCGCAACTTGTCGCCTACGGCTATTACACGCCCGTCATCGTTCTCTTTGATCACGATCGCGAAGCGCTGCAGGAGAAGGCTGAGGCGATCCGCCGGCTGATACAGGCCGAAGGATTTGGCGCAAGGATCGAGACACTCAACGCCACCGACGCCTATCTCGGCAGCCTGCCGGGAAACTGGTATTGCAACATCCGCGAGCCGCTGATCAACACCAGCAATCTCGCCGATCTGGTTCCACTTAACTCTGTCTGGTCCGGCAGCCCGGTGGCGCCTTGCCCGTTCTACCCGCCGAATTCGCCGCCGTTGATGCAGGTGGCGAGTGGTTCGACGCCTTTCCGGCTGAACCTCCATGTCGATGACGTCGGTCACACACTGATTTTCGGGCCGACCGGTTCTGGCAAGTCGACGCTGCTGGCACTGATTGCAGCGCAGTTCCGGCGCTACCAACGTGCCCAGATCTTCGCCTTCGACAAGGGGAATTCGCTTCTGCCGCTGACGCTCGCCGCCGGCGGCGATCATTATGAGATCGGTGGTGACGCCCAAGAAGAGGCAAAGGCGCTGGCCTTCTGCCCACTATCGGATCTCGCGAGCGATGCAGATCGCGCATGGGCGACCGAATGGATCGAAATGCTGGTCGCCCTGCAGGGTGTTGCCATCACCCCTGATCATCGCAACGCGATCTCGCGCCAGATCGGACTGATGGCCCGCGCGGCCGGACGATCCCTGTCGGACTTCGTCAGCGGCGTGCAGATGCGCGAGATCAAGGACGCGCTTCATCACTACACGGTTGATGGCCCGATGGGCCAGCTTCTCGACGCGGAACAGGACGGTCTCTCGCTCGGTGCGTTCCAGACCTTCGAGATCGAGCACCTGATGAACATGGGCGAGCGCAATCTTGTGCCCGTGCTGACCTATCTCTTTCGGCGGATCGAAAAACGTCTCGACGGTTCCCCCAGTCTGATCGTGTTGGATGAGGCTTGGCTGATGCTCGGTCATCCGGTGTTCCGCAGCAAGATTCGCGAGTGGCTCAAGGTGCTGCGCAAGGCAAATTGCGCCGTCGTGCTCGCCACGCAGTCGATTTCGGACGCAGAACGCTCGGGCATCATCGACGTGCTGAAAGAATCCTGCCCGACGAAAATCTGCCTGCCGAACGGTGCTGCCCGGGAGCCCGGAACGCGCGAGTTCTATGAGCGGATCGGCTTCAACGAGCGGCAGATCGAGATCGTTTCGAACGCAATCCCCAAGCGCGAATATTACGTGGTCACCCCTGAAGGCCGACGGCTGTTCGATATGGCGCTCGGCCCCGTGGCGCTGAGCTTCGTCGGCGCATCCGGCAAGGAAGACCTGAAGCGCATTCGCGCGCTCAGTTCAGAACACGGCCGCGACTGGCCGATCCACTGGCTTCAAACGAGAGGGGTTCACGATGCCGCATCGCTGCTCAACTTCGAATAGATTCGTCGTCAGTCTGGTAGCTGTAAGCGTTGCACTAAGTGCAGCCGTGCCAGCGCGTGCCGGCACCGCCACGGGTGCTGCGACCGAATGGACGCAGGTTCTCAACAATGGCGAGCTCGTCGCGCTGGTCGGGAAATCCGGCGAGCAAATCCAGAACCAGCTCACCCAGATCAGTCAGCTCGCGCAACAGATCGAAACGCAGCTCAATATCTACCAGAACCTTCTGCAGAACACGGCGACCCTTCCGTCGCATATGTGGGGGCAGGTCGAAAGCGACCTCAATCAGTTGCGCAGCATCGTCGACCAGGGCCAGGGCATTTCGTTTTCAATGGGAAATGCAGACGATGTGCTGCAGCAGCGCTTCCAGAGCTATTCAAGCCTCAGGACCAATCTCCCGAACGCCGAAAGCTTTTCCTCCAGCTACCAGACGTGGTCCGATACCAACCGGGACACGATCGCCAGCACACTGAAGGCGGCGAGCCTGACGGCCGATCAGTTCGACAGCGAGGAAGGCACGATGTCCTCTCTGCGATCGATGTCCGAGACCGCCGATGGGCAGATGAAGGCCCTCCAGGTCGGGCACGAGATCGCGGCGCAACAGGTGGCGCAGATGCAGAAGCTCCGCGGTCTCGTATCTCAGCAGATGACCATGATGGGAACCTGGCTTCAGACCGAACAAACAGACAAGGACCTGGCCCAAGCCCGGCGGGAGAAATTCTTCAGCGCGACGGCCCCGTCCACGTCCGGCGGCGAGAAAATGAAGGTGGAATGGTGAGAACGAAACTGATCCTCCTCACGATCGCAGCGTTCATGGCGGCCGGCAGCACCGGCATCTGGCTGCTCATCTCCGAAAAGCGGGCTGCCCAGGAGCGCCGCGAGCAGTTCTTCGGCACCTCGAAGAAATATCCGACTTCTGGCGGCGAAAAAATGAAGGTCGAGTGGTGAGCAGATGACGGGGATATCTTTTCGACGGTTCAGGGCAGCGATGCTGCTTGCGACCTTCTGCGCACTGGCGGCCCAGCCAGCCTTCGCCCAGGAAGGCTCAGTGCTGACCTCATTGCAGAGCCAGATCACCACGGCCGCGAAGGGGTGGGAAACCACGGTCATGGATGCGGCGAAATCGTTGTTCTGGATCCTGGCGACGATCGAAATTGGTATCGCCGCCGTCTGGCTGGCACTACAGGCCGCATCGCTCGACAGCTGGTTCGCCGAGCTTGTCCGGCGGATCATGTTCATTGGATTCTTCGCCTTCGTGTTGGCACAGGGCCCCACCTTCGCGAAGGCGGTGGTCGACAGTCTGTTCCAGATTGGCGCCGGAGGCGGCACCGCCTCACCGGCCGACGTCTTCAATGCCGGGCTCGCAGTCGCCACGAAGATGTCGGAAAAGATTCAGTTCGGTCTATTCGAAGACAATGCTCTGGCGATCTCGGCTGCGTTTGCCATGGTCGTCGTGGTCATCTCGTTCTCGCTTGTCGCAGCGATTTTCGTCTCGGTCATGGTGGAGATGTATATCGGCCTGCTCGCCGGCATGATCATGCTCGGCCTGGGAGGTTCGTCCTACACCAAGGACTTCGCCATCAGATATCTGGTCTACGCGTTCTCGGTCGGTATGAAGCTCATGGCGCTTGTGATGATCTCGCGCATCGGATCAGAAGTGCTTATCGGATTAGCAAACGAACCTGACATTGGCGACCAATTCCAGACGGCCCTCGCGATCGCCGGCATTGCGGTCGTCGTCTTCATTGTCGCTATCTACGTGCCGAACATCATGCAAGGCGTCGTCCAGGGGGCATCGGTCTCGGGCGGGATGGAAGCGATCCGCCACGGTGGCCAGGCCGCCTCCTTCGCCACCGGCGCCGGTTTCCTCGCGGCGGGTGCGGCAGGCGCGGGGTTCGCGGCAGCTCAAAGCGTACGCGCCGCGGGGTCGTCTGTCGCCGGCGCAATGCTTCGCGGGATCGGAGCAGGCATCGGATCGGCCGGACATGCGGCAGGCTCGGCCGCCAAGGAGAAGGCCATCGGTTCTCCCGGTGCCTATGCAGGATCGATCCTTGGCCTCGCCAACGCCAAGCTGGATGAGGCGCGCAGCGGTCACAGAGGACCAAAGCCATCTCCCGAACGCAAAGACCAATAGCAATCAGAAAGTGATGGATCGATGGCAGCGAACCGCGCCCCCGAAAACCCGTATCTCGCCGCACGCCAGGAATGGAATGAACGATACGGCTCCTATGTGAAGGCCGCCGACGCATGGCGCATTGTCGGCATTCTGGGCCTTACCATGGCTGTCATCGGCTTTGGCTATTCGATGTATCTGAGCACTCAGGTCAAGCTGGTTCCCTATATTGTCCAGGTCGACAAACTGGGAACGTCGGTGACATCGGGTTTTCCCGAACAGATCGAATATGCCGATGTCCGGGTGGTGCGCGCCACGCTCGGCAATTTCGTGACCAGCTTCCGTTCGATTACGCCGGATGCGGTGGTGCAGAAACAATATATCGATCGGACCTATGCGCTGCTTCGGACCTCCGATCCGTCGACGCAGAAGATCAATGACTGGTTCCGGAGCAACTCACCGTTCGAGAAAGCGAAGTCGTCGACCGTTGCCATCGAGGTCAACAACATCGTGGCTCTCTCGAACCAGACCTATCAGATCGACTGGACCGAATACGAACGCGACCGGAAGGGCAAGGAAATCGGCACGCGCCGGTTCCGCGGCATCGCGACGGTCACGCTCACCGCACCGCAGGATGAGGCCACCATCCGCCTCAATCCGATCGGTCTCTATGTCCGGGATTTCGACTGGACAGCGCAGCTTTAAGGGCAGGGAATTTCTCAATGCACAGAACAGGATTGATCGCAGCCGCCGGCTGCCTGGCCACACTCGTCGTTGCGAGCGGCGCTGAGGCGCAAAGCATGACAAACAACGAGATGAAGGGCACCAACATTTCGAGGAAGTGGCGTGGCACGCCTGGCCTGGTGACGACCGGTCCGGATGGGAAAGTCATTTTCCTGTTTGGCGAAACACAGCCGTCCGTCGTCTGCTCGCCTTTGCAGGTCTGCGATATCGAATTGCAAGGCGGCGAGATCGTCCGCGATGTGCTTGTCGGTGACACGGTACGTTGGAAGGTGGAACCGGCGACCTCGGGCGCCACCGGCGGGCAGGCGATCCACCTGATTGTCAAGCCGTCGGAACCAGGTCTCATCACTTCGATGGTGGTCACCACGTCGCGCCGCACCTATCACATCCAGCTAAAATCCCATCCGAGCCAATACATGGCCCGCGTCGGCTTCGAATATCCGGAGGACGTCTCGACCAAGCTCGCCGACATCAATTCCCGGCTGGAGACCGGCGGCATTCCCGGCACGGCGCCCGACAAACTGAATTTCTCCTACTCGGTGAGTGGCTCGGCGCCCTGGAAGCCGAAGCGGGTCTATTCGGATGGTGTGAAAACCTACATTCAATTCTCGAAAACGGTCTCGAGCCAGGATGCACCGGTGCTGTTCGTCGTCTCCGGCGGACAGAACCGTATCGTCAACTACCGAATGAAGAACGACATGATGATCGTCGACTATGCGGTCGACAAGGCGATCCTTGTCTCGGGCGTCGGCTGGCGCCAGCAGAAAATCACCATCCGGCGGGGAGGCTGAACCATGCGCAAGCTTCTCGCCGTCATCATCACCGCCACGCTGCTTTCAGGCTGCCAGACGGCCGAGGACGGATTGACCACCAGTTCCACCCCCGTCGCCGTCACCGGCCCCGCCGCAAGCGCCATCGCCGGCGACATGGCGAGCCGGCTCGCCGAGCAGATCGGTCCAGCAGGCACGACGACGCTCAAAATGGAAAAGGACTCGTCCGACTTCGCAGCGGCACTCGAGGCTGCGCTAAGGGGCTGGGGCTATACGGTCATCACCGACGGCAAGGTTGGAAAAGATGTCAAACCGGTCGAACTCGCCTATTCGATCGATGGCGCCGACGGTCAGGTGCTCGCACGGCTCTCGACCCCGTCCGTCGCGCTTGGGCGGGCCTACACCGCATCGGCGGCCGGTGCCACGCCGGCAAGCCCGCTTTCCATCATGCAGCGGAATTGAGGGGAGGCGAGTATGGTCCAATCGCTCCAGCTCGGCGCCTCCAATCAGGCCGACGAGCAGAAAGGCATGCGCCGTCTCAATCAGCTGCCGATCATCATCGCCATCGTCATCATCGCGCTGTTCGTCGGCGTGGTCGTGATCGGACTGTCGTGGCGCGGCCTGCCGTTCAATCGCAGCAACGATATCGACAGCGCCTCGAATGCTCCCGCGACCAATTTCGGAGACCAACTCAAGCGCGGCGTCACTGACGGCATTATCGGCGAACCGGTTGAGCGCGAGGCATTCCAGCCAACGCCCGCCGTCGAACAGAAGGTCGAAAAGGAAACACCTGTCGTCGACCGCCGGCCCACGGAAAGGCAAGAACGGCGGCCGAGGCTCGAATCCGAAGAGGAATGGAAAGCCCGCCTGAAGCGGGAGCAGGACGAACAATATATCCGCGAGGCCCAGCGCCAGTGGATGGCCCGGCTGCAGGCGCGGGCAACGGCTTTGGACTCGCCATTGAAGGTCGATATTTCCGATGTCGAGAAGGCCGCCAACAACTCCACGGACACTGGCCGGCAGACGACGGCTGCGACGGCCAACAATGCCTCTGACCTCTACGCCGCTGCCATGAAATCCGGGCTCATGGGCCAGAACGTCGATCCGAATACCCAAACCTCGAAGGAGGATTTTTTCAATCAGGACATCAAGGATCTCGGCTATCTGCCGAACCAAGTGGTGCCGCAGATGTCGCCCTTTGAACTGAAGCGTGGCTCGGTCATTCCCGCCACCTTGATCACCGGCCTCAACTCCGACCTGCCGGGGCGCATCAGCGCACAGGTCAGCCAGAACGTCTATGACAGCTCCACCGGCTATCGGCTCCTCATCCCGCAGGGGGCCAAGCTCTTTGGTCGTTACGATTCCAAGGTGTCGTTTGGCCAGGAGCGCGTCCTCGTCGTCTGGACCGACCTCATCTTTCCGAATGGATCGACCCTGCAGATCGGCGGCATGGCCGGCACGGATGCCGAAGGATATGGCGGCTTCAAGGACAAGGTCGATCGGCATCTCTGGCGCACCTGGAGCTCGGCAGCTCTTGTCGCGCTGATCGGAACCGGGATCGACATGTCGATGCCGGAGAGTTCGACGCTTGCGACGCAGGACACGGCGTCCGATGCAGCCAGACGGAATTTTGCCGAAAGCTTCGGTCGAGTCGCAGAGCAGACGATCTCGAAGAACCTGAATGTGCAGCCGACGATCCAGATCAGGCCCGGCTATAAATTTAACGTGCTCGTCGACCAGGACATCATTTTTCCGTCTGCTTACCGCAAGAACTAAAGGAAACGCCAAGCCCGCAGGAGGTGCAAATCTGCGAGTTGCGCTGGCTGTAGAAATGGTGCCGGATGGTCCTGTTCAACGCACGAAAGGATAGGCGATGACAGTAATGGATTTTGGCGATTTGCCGGATGACGACCCGGACCTTCTCGAAAACACCGCTTTGCCGAAGCAGTTTATCTCGCGCCTTCGAAAGGCGTTTTTCACCCGGCTTTCGGATTTCGACGAAATGGACGATATCCAGATGCTACGTGAACCGGGAATTAACTGGCGTATAATCAAAGCCGTCAGATCCGAGCGGGCGCGTATCGACGGCAGGTGATCTTGCGCCTTGAAAAGCGCTAGGGGGTTTTAAGTTTGGGCCTCTGCGAGTGCGAGGGCCAGGCCTATATCGCGTTGATTTCAGCAAATAGCACTTGCGTCAGAACACTGTTTCCATTGCGACTGGTTCCCTGGCCCGCGAAAACTTTTCTTGATTTGTCATCTTTTTGAGGCGGGGAGCCTTGAAAGCCCCCCCTTTATGGGTAGTGCTAACATACACGGCAAGAGGGACTGATTTGCGTTAACCCAGCACTGTCGGTTGCATAGTTATCGTCAGTTGGAAATTAGCGGGCCTGCCCGCTGCCAAATTACGATGCCCATCACCCAGCGTCTCGGCTGGCAAATAAAGGACCGCTTTACGGGTCAAGAACATAGGAGAAGCGTTCGTGGACGGAGAATTTCGCTCGCTCGTTGACATGCTGGAAGTCGCGCAAGACGAGGCCATGATCAAGGGAGCCCTCAGGCAATTCACGCGTTCCTGCGGATACGAACGGTTTGCCTATCTCGAAAAAGAAGGCGCCCAGATCAGGACATTCAACTCCTATCCCAAACCATGGGAGGGTCTTTACCTCTCGGCTGACTATTCCAGCATCGATCCCGTGGTGACGGAAGCGAAGCGCAAACGCGACGTTTTCTTCTGGACCGCGGAGGATTGGCCGGCACGCGGTTCTTCACCGCTCAGAAAGTTTCGCGACGAGGCGATCGACCACGGGATCCGCTGCGGCATGACAATCCCTGTGGAGGGTGGTTACGGTGCGTCGATGATGCTGACCTTTGCATCCTCCGAAAGAGAAGTGGACGTCCCGGCCGCTTTCGACTCGAGGAGAGCAGTCCAATTGGTGATGATGGTCCATTATCGATTGAAGATGATTGCTGCCAAAACCGCCATCAATCCAACGCAGATGCTTTCGCCACGCGAGATGTTGTGCCTGACATGGGCGATGAAAGGAAAAAACACACTCGAAACTGCCGCTGTGACTGGCATCAATTCGAGGACCGTGCAGCACTACCTTGATAAAGCCCGTGCCAAGCTGGGCGCTGAATCAGTGCCGCAGCTTGTGGGAATCGCGAAAGATCGCGGGTTGCTAAGCTCTAATTAGCGTCGTCCAATGGGACGTCGGGGATGTAGCCAAGGGCGTCGATGATCTGCGACAGCTCTTCCTGCTGCGCTTCGGATTTCTTCTGACGGGCAATGTATTCGTCCTGCAGGTTTGCCAGGACATCGCTGGAAACCGAGGGGTCGCCGCTAGCACGAGTCCACTCTTCGTAGACAGCCTCATCCGCGGCGAGCAGCCGGCGGTGTTCGTGTATTGCCGACACCGCCAGTTCCTCCAACGCTTCCTTCGGCATGGAACAGAACCGCGGATCCCGCTCGCTTCTTTCGGTCTCAGAGGCGTCTGCATCGTTCATTCGTTTTTCCTCGAAACTCATTCCTTCACCACTTGAAACGATGCTCTGGTCCCGCACTGTGCGGCCGCGCTACAGACTATCATACGACCAACATTGCAAGTCAGTCGAAGAACGATTGACGCCCAATATCACAGGTCACGTCGAATCGGAACTATAGTTCCTAGAACAATAGTTCCGATTCAGGTTCCGCTGCCGTCATGGATCTCAACGAGGTCATGGCGGTCAATTTGCGTCGAATACGTCATGGCAAGAAACTGACGCAGGAGGAACTGGCGCACCGCACGGGCCTGAGCGCACGTCATATCGGTGCCATCGAGCGCGCAGAGATGTCTGCAACCCTCACGGTTCTTGGCCAGATTTCCGAAGCACTGGGCGTCGAACCCGCCGAGCTTGTGACCAAATCGAACTGATCTGTAAATCGCGCCCGTGGTCGACTGGATTTTTAGGGTTCGGGGGCGGTTTCCGCTTCGAAGCCAATGTGCATCGATCGATTGGGACAGCTCGACCACCGAGATCGAGCATGGGTCAAGGCTTTACACGAGCGGCGGGCCGCATTATATATTCTCCACAAGGGGAATGATTATGACCAGCACATCACACGCCTACACGCCCGCCGAGGCGGCGGCTGTCAGCGAGATCGCTGTGAAATCGGTGCACAATGCGATCGACAAGCGCATCATCGAGACTCATCTCGTTGGTAGCAGGGGTCGAGCACTCACCGATGAGGATCTACTTCGGTTGAAGCTCTGGTACGGCGTCGGATCGATCTTGTCTGCGGAGCGCCGCAAGCGCTTATTCGATACGATCGACCAGAACCCCGATGCCGAAACTGTTAGGGCAGACGACTATCTCATTATCGACGTTGCGCGGGCACGAGAACAACTGGCCGCGCGGGCCGAGGCGCTTCGAGAAGCCGAACGAATGATTGAAAGCGTGAAAGGGGTCGTGGGTGGCGAGCCGGTTTTCAAGCGAACCCGTGTTCCCGTGCGAACGATTGCCGCGATGAAGACCCAAGGCGCAAGTACAGCGGAAATCGTCGAGGGCTATCCTTCGCTCACCGAGCGCATGGTGGAACTTGCCGAGATCTGGGTTGCGGCCCATCCCGCCAGAGGACGTCCGCGGAAGCTTTCGGAGCACGGCCTGAAGGTGAAATCCGTGAAGCACCTGAGCCTTCGGAACGAGAACGTCTCCAAACCGTCTGGCTCGACCTCGTGAAGTTTCTTATCGATGAATGCCTTCACACGTCTCTCGTGGCCGTGGCTCAAGCGCACGGCCACGATTGCTTCCATGTGAACTGGCTGGGACTGAGCGGCGAAACCGACTGGGATCTGATGCCTCGGATCATCGAGGAGGATTTTACGTTCGTAACGAACAATGCCCGCGACTTCCGGAAGCTGTACGCGAAAGAGGAATTGCATGCGGGCCTAGAGCACGTCCGTTTTACTCGGGATCATATCCGCACGATTTGAAGTAGTTGGCGCATTCTTGTGGTTCGAACAGCGTGACGATCTGGCCGATGGTATTCCATAAGCCCTCGACCGTTCGCTCGGC
>NZ_UEYQ01000059.1 GCF_900492205.1 Ciceribacter sp. T2.26MG-112.2 | reverse complement strand
ACCCTGCCCACTCCCCTCCCAAACCCTCCCCACAAGGGGGAGGGCTTAACCCGGACGCGCCCTCTCGGTTTTTTGCCGGACGGGCGGCCGGCGGCATGCTGGTCTCCCCCCTTGTGGGGGAGATGCCCGGCAGGGCAGAGGGGGCGGGTTTGCTCGGGGCCAGCGGAGCGCCTTCGCCCCGTCAGAACTCCTCCCAGCCCGGACCGGCGCCGCCACCACCACCGCCGCCGACACTCAGGCCGCCGGCGGAGAACAGTTCTTCCAGGTTGAGGAAGCAGATCATCTGGTCCTGGTGGGTCAGGATGCCCTCGACGAATTGCGTCGCCTGTCCGGCATTCGAGGGCACCGGCTGCAGGCTGGTCGCGGGCACGGTGAGGATGTCGGACACACCTTCGACCAGCAGGCCCATGGTCATGCCGTTGACGTCGGTGACGATGATGGCGCTGCGCTCGGAGGCTTCGGTGCCGGCCATGCCGAGCTTGGCGGCGAGATCGATGACCGGGATGACCATGCCGCGCAGGTTGATGACGCCGAGCACCTCATAGGGCGCATGCGGCATCGGCGTGACCGGCACCCAGCCGCGGATCTCGCGGATCGAGCGTGTCTTGACGCAGAAGGACTGGTCGTTCAGCCGAAAGGCGATGATTTCCAGCGAACCGTCGATGTGGGCATTGATGTTCACGCAGGCGTCCTCGCGACGGGGATAAATCAGGCTCTCCTTGTTTAGCGGGCAAAGCTTTCGCAGGGCTGGCGGGGGGACGGGGCACCGCGGTGCCGGCGGCGGCTCCGGCCTTCCCTCTTCTCGCCAGCGGGGAGACGTGCCGAGCGCCCTTCGACAGGCTCAGGACGAGGCGATGAGGGGGCTGCCCGGGACAGCTTTTGCGCTTCGCGCCCCCCTCATCCGGCCCTGCGGGCCACCTTCTCCCCGCTGGGGAGAAGAGGTGCCTTGCCTCGGACGCCGCGCTTTCCCTCTACCGCCCCCTTAAGCCTCTCCCGAAAACGCCGGCCAGCCAATGATCGAGCGAGGCGTGGCCGGGGCCGCGGGCGAGGATGAGGAGGAGGCAGACGGCCCAGGTGCCGTGGGTCGGCCAGGCGCCGGGATAGACGAAGACCTGGATGACCAGCGTCATCACCAGCAGTGCCGCCGCCGAAAACCGGCTGGCAAAGCCGACCACCAGCAGCGCGGGAAAGACATGCTCGGCGATCGTCGCCAGATGCGCGGCGATAAAGGGGGAGATGAGCGGCAGGCGGAACTCGTTTTCGAACAGATAGAGCGCGCTGTCGGAGACCTTGAAACCGTCGAGCTTGGTCTGGCCGGACTGAAAGAACACCCCGGCAATCGAGAGGCGCGCGACGAGCGCGATCAGGTCGTGCGGGATGCGCTCGGCAAGGCCGATGGCGCCGTCGATTGCCCTGAGGGCCGGATGCCGCGCGGAGGACGGCGTCATTGGCGTGGCCCCGGTCGCCGGCGCCGGCCTCGTGCGGGCCGTCGTCGGGGGCGGCGCCATCGCCACGCCTGCGGCCGCCGGGCGGCCCGATGCCGAAGCCGTCGTGTCGGCAGGCGTCATCGCGGGTGACGGAGCCGGGCTGAAAGCCGGTCCTGGCGTGAATTTTGGGGCGAGATCCTGGGGCATGATGCTTTCCTCCCTAAAAGGCGAGCTGAACAAAGGCGCCGGTGGTAATCAGCGCGGCGAGGCTGGCGGCAAGGTCGAAGGCCGGCGCTTGGGCGAAGGCGCTTTCCGCCGCCGCGCCAAGCGTCAGCCCGGTGGAAAGGGCGCAGAAGAAGGCGCCGCCGCCGGGCGGCAGGGGGTGGACATCCACCGTCATGTGCGGCCGGACGATCAGCGCATCCTCGCCCACCCAGTCCCTGATCGGCGCAAGCGGCAGCGCGCCGGCATTCATCGCCCATAGGGTGACGACCGGATGGGGCGAGCGGAGGATGGAGAGGGACGGATGGGGTTCGAGCACGAGATCGGCCAGCCGTTCCGGCGGCACGGCGGCGAGATCGGCGGCGGTGAGCGGTGCGGCATCGGCGGCGTGATAGGCAAAGGAGCGGGCCGCCTCCAGCCGGATCACGTCGGGCAGGTAGGCAAGCCCGGCCGCCGGCGCGAAGCCTTCGACGAATTCGGCGAAATCGTCGCCATAGGCGAGAAGCAGCGGCGAGCGCGGCGGATGGGCGGCGACGAAGGCGCTCGCCATGGCGGCGAAGAAGTCCGGCCCGACGATCGCCTCGGTTGCCGGGAAGCGCGCGGCGAGCGCGCCGGTCAGGCCGACGCGGACATTGTTGCGGTAGACGCCGAAGCGGCGCGTCGGGCGGTTCCCGGTCCAGGCCGTCAGTCCCTCGGGCAC
>NZ_UEYQ01000062.1 GCF_900492205.1 Ciceribacter sp. T2.26MG-112.2 | reverse complement strand
AGACCCGGATGTTTGCGAGCACATTGGCAAAGAGCGTGAGCACGACGCCCGCTCCATTGTCAGATAATTCGAGCAGAAAATGCCGATGTTTGCGAGCAGAGGCGCTTATGTTGGCAAGCCGCTACAATTACGAGCTTCAAAAGGTCTTGGGGTTGTAATCTGTATGTGCATGTCGTTTTCGACATCCGTGCATGTCATATTGGCATCTATGTCAGACGCTTGCGGGATCCGATTCACGTTGCGCAATCGGTCGGCAAGCCACTCCAAAAGCATTGTTGCCTTCCGGAGGACTTGGGCCGGTGCGTACCTGGCTGATCCGATGAAGGCAGCAATCTTCTCAACACGGGACCCGATCCGCCCGAGAATGGCTTCCCCTCGCTCGGTTGAGGACGCCAGAGCATATCTCGCGGCACGTAGAGCGTCCCGGAAGCGACGCGCCGCGCTGTCGCGCACTCGAATCTCTTCCCGCTTCTGGCGCACCAGCTGATCAAGTTCATGGTGCCGAGCGATCAGGACACGCAGATCAATGCCGCAGGCGTCGGCAATATCACCTTCGCCGTCACGGATCGGGTAGCGCTTGAAATTCGCACTGTCCTGCATGGTGACAAGGCCGAGGTCGTACAATCGGGAGAGAATTCGGCTTACGCGCCCTGGCGACTTGTTGATGTCATAGCCGAGCTGTCGGTTCGACTTGTAGACGATCGGCCGCCCTCCTTTGTCGAAGGCGTCTGCCTTGGCGGTCGTTATGATGGCTTCCAGCAACGCATATTCTGCGGTCGTAACCATCCCGATTGCCATCAGGTTTCTTGCAAGTACCGCCAGCTGGCCGCGCGTCACCGTTCCGATTTCCGTTGACTGCGCCAGTCGCCGGAATTCGGCTCGCTCCTTCGTCATTCTGCGACCTGTCGGCCGCTTGTGTTGTGTGGGTTCCCCCATCGTCCCTCTCCTGTCAGAGGCCAGACAAAGCTCCGCCGTTCACCGAGAAGGTGTTTTGATTATTGACATCGGAGGGGAGGTCTGCGAGAACGGTTTTGGCTTATTATTACCGAACTGCAGACCGCTTCCGGATTATTCGGGAGCGGTTTTTCTTTTCTGGGCCGGGTGTGATCTCCAAAAAGCTGTTAGAATGTGTGAGTCGGAATCGGTTACGGTTCCGCTCGTTACGATTTGTAGCCTGAGATACCGAATTGATGCAAGTTGACACATTTCCGCGCTGCTGCGCCGGTTCAGCCGACATCTGAAATAGCGCTTACGTTTCAATTTGTTAGCATGCTTTTCCGCGTCTTCCCTCTCTTCACGCTGAAATCTGGAACGTTTCCAGAGTAGGATTTACCCCCCGTTATTGTTGGGGAAATTCATCCGGGTGGGGAGGAGAGTTTGAGAG
>NZ_UEYQ01000011.1 GCF_900492205.1 Ciceribacter sp. T2.26MG-112.2 | reverse complement strand
CCATGAAGAACCTCATCGCAGCAACCGCCGTCATCGCCTCGCTTGCCGGCACGACCTCCGCCTTCGCCCTGGAATCCGCCAGCCGCAGCGGCCCCAATGTGGAACACTCGTCCGGCAATATCGACCGCACGGTCGTCGGCTCCATCATCCGGGATACGGGCGCCAAGGCAGACCGCGCACCGGTCGACAGCAGCAACCTCAATGTGATCTACGGCTTCGATTCCGGCCGCGGCGTCACCGTCGGCACGTCCTCCCGCAACTAGCAGGATGCCCGTGCGCCGCGACAAGCGCGATCGCCACGGCAACTAGCCCGAACAAATCAACACGATCGCGGGCCCCGAAGCTTAACGCTCCGGGGCCATAATGCGCCCACTCACGCCCTCGTCCCATTTTTGGCCTTTGGCGCCATCAGCCGTCCGCGCTATGCCTTGGCGAGCCTCACTCAAGGAGCCAAGCCAATGCGGACGTCACCCCACACCCTTCTTGTCACCCTCGCCATCCTCGCCCTTCCGCAACTGGCATTCGCCAAGGAAAATCGCTGTGGCTGGATCCAGAACCCGACGCCCGGCAATTTCTGGCTGGACGACAGCGAAGGCATGTGGGTTCTCCTCACCCAGGGCTCCGACGAGGAGCCGCTCGGCATGGAAAACTTCCCCGACATCTCGACCGGCGACTATGTCGCCTCCAACGGGAATTACGGCTACACCTGCGGCTGCATCCAGGCCGAGACCGAGCGTAGCACCGACAGCCAGGATTCCGCGGCCGGCCGCATCACCGCGATCTACGGGGTGAAGCTGCTACCGCTCAAGAAGTGCCTCGCCGATCCCGCCCTGCCGAAGCCGGAATAGACCTATTCCGCATAATCGACCGGCACGACCGTTCCCGCCTTCAGCGTCTCCATGGAGATGAAGGCGGAAACGTCGAACAGCTCGATCCGCTTGACCAGGCGCCGATAGACGACGTCGTAGTGCTCGACGCGCGGCAGAACGATCTTCAGCAGATAGTCATAGGAGCCGGTGAGGCGGTGTGCCTCGACAATCTCGCCAAGATCGCTGATCGCCTTGCGAAAGCTCTCGATCCATTCGTCCGAGTGATGCGCCGTCTTGATCAGGGCAAAGACCGTGGTCGGCACGCCGATACGCTCCCGGTCGAGCACGACCACGCGGCGAGCGATATAGCCCGCCTCCTCCAGCCGCTGGATGCGCCGCGAACAGGCCGACGGGGATAGCGCAACCTTTTCCGCGAGTTCAGCAACAGCAACGGATGCGTCCCGCTGCAATGCATCCAGAATCTTCCGATCGCGCTCGTCCAGCATTCCACCCTCGAGTAAACTTCACCACGCGCAAAAAATATGCACACTTTACGCGAGACGCGCAATTCACACGCGCCGAACAGCGTCTCTGGTGGCAAGAATGCAAACCAATTGCCCGCAGGCTTGGCCATAATCCCCGCCAGCAAACCAGGGGTACACGACCATGAAGACAATCGGCCTGATCGGCGGCATGAGTTTCGAGAGCACGGCGGTCTATTACCGCCTCATCAACGAGATGGTCCGCGCCGAGCTCGGCGGCATCGCCTCGGCGGAAGTCCTGATGCACTCCGTCAACTTCGAAGAAATCGTCGGCTACCAGAAGGCCGGTCGCTGGGATCTCGCCGAGAAGCGCCTCGCCGACTGCGCACTCGGGCTGCAAGTCGCCGGCGCCGATTGCATCCTGATCTGCACCAACACCATGCACCTCGTCGCGGACGGCGTCGCCGCCCGCCTCGACATCCCCCTTCTCCACATCGTCGACGAGACCGCAGCAGTCATCAAGTCCGCCGGTTTCCGCCGTCCGCTGGTTCTCGCCACCCGATACACCATGGAACATGGCTTCTACACGGACCGCATGCGCGCGCTTGGTCTTGATCCACGCGTGCCGGAGGCCGATGACCGCACGATCATCCACGACGTGATCTTCGACGAACTCTGCGCCGGTGCGGTCAAGGATGCCTCACGCGAGGCCTATATCGCCATCATCGACAAGGCCAGGCAGGCTGGCGCGGACTGCGTCATCCTCGGATGCACGGAAATCTGCCTCCTCCTCGATCCCGATGCCCTGCCCTTGCCCGGCTTCGATTCGACGACCATTCATTCGCGCGCCGCGGCCGATTTCGCGCTCAGTGCCGAACCGGCCCTCAAACTTGCCATTTAGTTGACTGCGTCAATCATCTGATTGTCAAGGGGCAACTACGGTGCTAGTGAATCGGACCTCGAGAGGAGGTCCGGTCCATGCGCGAATCCACAGACGTCACGACAATCGAGGCGATGCGCGCCTTCAATCGGTTCTACACCGACCGGATCGGCATCCTCGACCGCGCCTATCTCAAGGCCGATTACACGCTGGCCGAGGCCCGCATCGTCTACGAGATCGGCACGCGCGTAGAAGTCCTTGCCGTGGAACTGGTGCGTGACCTGCACCTCGACCCGGCCTATCTCAGCCGCATACTGAAGAAATTCCGCGAACGCGGCCTCGTCACGGTCGCCCAGGACCCGACCGACGGACGAAGCCAGCGACTCGCCCTGACCGACAAGGGACGCACCGAATTCGAGACGCTGGCCGAGCTCTCGAGCAACCAGTTGCGCCAGATGTTGGCACCGCTCGGACGGTCCGAAAAGGCGTCCCTCGTCGAAGCGATGGCAACCATCACCCGCCTGATCGAGCCGGAAACCCGCGCCCACACCCCCGCTATCCTGCGTCCGCATCGTCCGGGCGACCTCGGCTGGATGGTCCAGTCGCAGACCGAGTTCTATGTCGGCACATTTGGCTGGAACGGGCGCTTCGAGGCCCTGGTCAGCCAGGTGGCGGCGGACTTCCTCGAGCGCTACGACGCCGGGCGCGATCATTGCTGGATCGCCGAGCGCGCCGGCCTGCGGGTCGGTTCGGTCATCGTGATGGACGGCGGCGACGGCGTCGCCAAGCTGAGAATGCTGTTTGTCGATGAGGCAGCCCGTGGCCTTGGGCTCGGCAAGCTGCTGGTCGAGCAATGCGTGCACTTTGCCCGCAATGCCGGCTACCGCCAGCTCACGCTGTGGACCAACGACATCCTGCACACGGCGCGCCATATCTATGTCGCGGCAGGCTTCCGTCTGGTCGCCGAGGAAAGACACTCAATGTTCGGGCCTGAACTCAACGGCCAGACCTGGACGCTCGATCTCTGACGACAGCCTCAGGCATTGCGTTCGTCGAAGCTGCGGCGGGCATCCTTGACGGCAAGAAAATTCGCCTCCGCCCATTCGAGCAGCACGCACAACGCCTTGAACAACGAGTGCCCGAGATCCGTCAGCCGATATTCGACGCTCGGCGGCTTGGTCGGAAACACGGTGCGCAGCACATAGCCGTCGCGCTCCAGGTCGCGCAGCGTCTGGGTCAGCATGCGCTGCGAAATGTCCGGCACCAGCCGACGAAGTTCGCCGAAGCGATAGGGCTTTTCCGACAGCGCCAGCAGCAGCAGCGTCGACCATTTGCCGCCGATGTGATCGATCACGGTGCGCACCGGACAGTTCTCCAGCTTGGGTCCGTCCCCCCCGTATCCGGCGATCTTCTCTTCAAAACGGGTAATGGCAACGGTCATGGCGGTTCCCTATCGGTAAGGTGGGCACCAAAAACTGCCTTCTTTACAAGCGCCGGTCAATCTCCATTTTAGTGCAACTCTCATTTTGAGAGCAGCTATTCGTTCGGCGGCGCCTGCCGCCATCGCCAAAGGAAAGACCATGAGCAAGATCCTCGTCACCGGCGCCGCCGGCCATCTCGGCCGCCTCGTCATCAAGCATCTGATCGAAAGCCGGAAGCTGAGCCCCTCGGACATCGTCGCCGGCAGCCGCGACACCGCCAGGCTCGCCGACCTGGCGGCCCTCGGCGTCGAAACACGTCGCGTCGATTTCGATGACAAGGCCTCGCTCGAAGCCGCCTTCTCCGGCATCGACCGGCTGCTGATCGTCTCCACCGACGAACTCGGCACGCCGGGCAAGCGCCTCGTTCAGCACAGCGCCGCCGTTGCAGCCGCCAAGGCCGCGGGCGTCGGGCGCATCTTCTACACCTCCATGCCGCAGCCGGAAGATTCTGAGATCACCTTCAAGGGCGATCATCTGGGAACGGAACAGGCGATCAAGGCCTCCGGCCTCGCCTACACCATCTTCCGCAATGGCTGGTACATGGAGAACCTGTTCATGAGCCTGCCGCAGGCGCTCGCCAGCGGGCACTGGTACACCTCGGCCGGTGACGGCCGGATCGCCCATATCGCCCGCGAAGACATAGCCCGCGCCATCGCCGCAGGCCTCGCCAAGCCGGCAGAAGGCAACGCGATCTACACGCTGACCGGAGAGACGGCCTATACGACGGAAGAAATCGCCGCCCTGGTGCGCGAGGTGACCGGCAAGCCGCTCGCCGTCGTCAACCTGACCGATGCCCAGCTGTCCGAAGGCATGGCCGCCGCCGGCGTGCCCGCGCCCTTCATCCCGACTTTCGTGTCCTTCGACGCCAATACGCGCGAAGGCAAGATCGCCATGGCGACGGCCGACGCCGAAACGCTGTCGGGCGTCAAGCGCCTGTCGCTGAAGGATTTCCTCGAAGCCAACAAGGCTGCCCTCGGCTGACGAGACCCCCGGGGCCGGACGATCCGATGCGCGGGACCGCCTTCCGCCGTCAGATCTTCTGGCCGCAGGCATGGCGGAAACGGCGTACCGTTTCCGCCATGCCGAACTCCAGCGCATCGGCCGTCAGGCCGTGGCCGATCGACACTTCGGCCAGTTTGGGAATACGCTTGATCAGGGCCGGAAGGTTGGCGACCGTCAGGTCATGGCCGGCATTGACGGCAAGACCGACGGCAAGCGCCGCATCGGCCGTGCGACCGAGAAGGTCGATCTCTTCGGCAGCCTTTGCCGGATTGTCGTAGCAGCCGCCATAGGGCCCTGTGTAGAGTTCGATCCGGTCGGCGCCCGTCTCGCGCGCCTGTCTCACCGCATCCGCATTGCCGTCGCCGTCGGCAAACAGCGACACGCGCATGCCCTTGGCCTTCAGCCGCGCGACGACTTCGCTGAGGAAAGACCGGTGCCTGGCGAAATCCCAGCCATGGTCGGAGGTCGCCTGGCTCGGATCGTCCGGCACCAGCGTCACCTGCTCCGGCTCGGTCGCCTCGCACAGCGCAAGGAATTCCTCCGTCGGATAGCCCTCGATATTGAACTCTGCCTCCGGGAATTCGTCGTCGATCAGCGCCCGCAGCACCGGCAGGTCGGAAAAGCGGATGTGCCGCTGGTCCGGGCGCGGATGCACGGTCAGCCCGCTTGCACCGGCGCCAAGGGCGATCCGGCCGAGATGGGCGACGTCCGGCCAGGGTAGATCGCGGCGGTTGCGCAGCATGGCAATGGCATTGAGGTTTACGGAAAGCTTGGCGGGCATTCGGGCAGTGTCCATGAAGGAATATGGGTCCGATCACCATTTAGGCGATCATGCCGCCGAAGGCCAACGAGAATCACATATGCGTTCATTGACGAAACTGATGGGTAGACGGCTGCGTGCTGCAGGCGCGCCTCCCTGGCCCCTCGATTTACGGTATTGACGGCACTTTCCGACCGCGATTCTCAGGTTTCGCATTGTGTCATCCGTCACAACCGCTAAGTTCGCGCAAAGCTGCTGCACCCCAGCACCCTGCCGAGCCGTGCCAAACCGGTGAAAACGGCGCCAGGGCGATGAACCCATGGAGAGGCAATGAGCCAGGATCGGCCTATCGAAGCGGGAAGGATAAGTCTGGCGCTCTCGGCGATCCTGTCGAGCCAGACATTCGCCCGCTCGCAGAGACTGCGAACCTTCCTCAAATTCGTCGTCGAGCGCGAACAGCTCGGCCTTGCCCGTCAACTCAAGGGCTCGACCATCGGCATGGATGTATTCAGCCGCGACGGCGCGCTCGACCCCGGGGTGGATGCCCTGGTCCGGGTGCAGGCCGGCAAGCTCCGGCGGCTCATCAATCTCTACTATGCCGACGAGGGTCGAAACGATCCGGTCCGCATCCGCATTCCGCTCGGCGGCTATGTGCCGGTCTATGAACTGCGATCCGATGCCCGTCGCCCGATCGAGTCCGCCTTGCCGCGCATCGCCGAGCGGGAGCGGGATCCGGATGAAGAGATCCGCATCGACCTCAAGGCTGCGGGTGGTGATACCAGTTCCGGGTCCGGATACGCGTCCGACCGGCATTTGCTTGCCCTGCCGATGGTCCATTGCGTCGTCACAGCCGCAAGTGACGGGCGGGCGCGAACCTTCGACAACGCGCTCAGGTTCTCGGAAGCCAGGCTCTGCGCCTTCAAGCTGGCCCCGCCATCGTCGCCGCCACCCGTCGCGCCCGGCAAGCTCGATTTCCTGCTCAACCTCTGCTCGGCGGTCGGGACCGGCCCGCTCCATGCCCGCCTCGTGCACCCTGCCAGCGGCGAGACGATCGCCGCCCAGTCGCACCCGCCCGGCACCACGGCCACCAGCCGCCAGATCGCCGCCTTCGCCAACCAGTTCGTCGCCCGGACCCTGACCTTGAGCGGCGAAGTCTATGCCTTCTGCCGCACAGCCGGCCTGTCATCGCCGTTGATGGAGTGCCTTGAGGCCACTTATCACTACAGGCTCGAGAATTCGCATGACGCTTACCTCGAGGCCAGCCGCCACCAGCAGCGCCTGGTCCACCCAGAGCGACTGCCCGCCTTCATCTCCGAACTGTCCGACCTTCTGGCCCTGACACACCGGCAATCCTGAGATCGCATGGGTTCGACGATCGCGTTTGCCAAACGCGAACAAGCCGACTAGGCTGGTTTCACATAACTGTTGCAGAACAACCTGGAATATACGGCGTAGGACGGTGCGGGGGAGACGCGCCGGCCAAATGCACCTTCCCGGGGGAGCGGCAGCCATCGCAGACCTGATGCAACGCTGGACGGGGGAGGTCATGGCGGACGGATCGAAATATCTGCAAGGCGAAAGCCAGCGGCGCGACGGCGCCCCTGCCGATGGCACCTACCTTCCCGACATCCCCCTGCCCCGCGACATTCCGCCGGATCCCGTTCCGATCGCCGATATGGCCGAGATTTTTGGCGTCACCCACCGCACCCTTCACTTCTACGAGGAAAAAGGCCTGCTCTCCGCCCGACGCATCGGCCTGATGCGCGTCTATAGCCGCGGCGATATCGCCCGCATGGCGCTGATCAATGCCTGCCGCGAGATCGGCATGCCGGTCGCGGGCATCCAGGAGTTGATGGAGACACTCAAGTCGGCCCGCTCCGAACTGGAGGCAAACGGGATCTTCGAGGAGGCGCTCACCGCCCGAAAGCGCGAATTGACGGCAAGTCTTTCGACCATCCATCGCCAGTTGCAGCAACTCGCCTCCCTCCTGTCCCATGAGGCGATCGACGGACGATCCGAACGCTCAAGCCGGCACGCCTCGATTGCGCTCGACGAGAACGAACGCCACTGCCTCGAACTCATGGCGGAGGGTTATGCACCCTTGCGCGTCGCCCGCGCTCTGTCGATGACGAGTTCGGAAGTCGCGGCGCTCGAGACCACCATCATTCGCAAGCTCGACGCCAACAACCGCTTCCAGGCGGTCGCCAAGGCGGTCCTGCTCGGCATCGTCGCCTCGTGAGACTTGAAATTCGTCAAATATGACAAGGATTTAACGGGACAGTCGGTCACGGCGGGCTTAAACGTGACGTATACTCAACAACAAAAGGGTCCTCCCATGCCCACCTTCCTTTCCCGCTACGCCACGCCCTTCACCACCGGCCTGTTCATGGTCTCGCTCGTTTCCGGTATCGCGCTGTTTTTCCACTTCGGCACCTCCGCCTTCCGCGAGATGCATGAATGGCTGAGCATGGTGCTCATCCTGCCCTTCGTCCTGCACATCTGGAAGAACTGGCGTCCGTTCCTGATGTATTTCAAGCGTCCGCCCATGGCGATCGCGCTTGGCCTGTCGCTCGCCGCCGGCCTTGCCATGGCCTGGCCGGCCCTGACCGGAACGACTTCCGTTTCCCCACAGGTCGCCATGATCGAGCTCGTCGCCAATGGTACGCCCGCCCAGGTCGCACCACTCTACAACCAGACCGAAGAGGCTTTCATCGCAGTCTTGAAGGAAAAGGGCTTCACCGCCGCGGAAACCGGCAAGTCGCTCGTCGACATCGCCACCGCGTCCGGCAAGGGCGAGCGCGACGTCGTCATGGCGCTGACCGCGCTCACGCAGTAAGGACCACGGCAGACGCTCACCGGACGATGGTGAGCGTCTCCGCCGCGCGGGTCACCGCGGTATAGAGCCAGCGTTCGCGCGTGTCGCGAAAGGCCCAGCTCTCGTCGAACAGCACGACGTCGTTCCACTGCGACCCTTGAGCCTTGTGCACCGTCAGCGCGTAGCCGTAGTCGAATTCGTCATAGCGCTTGCGCGTGGCCCACGGGATCTCCGCCTCCACGTCCTCGAAGGCGGCCTTCAACAGCTTGATCTTCGCCGCGCCGCGATCCATGTCGTCGTCCTCGGGCTTGATTAGCAGGTTGATGCCGGGCTTTACCGTTTCGCGCGACGAGGTCATGACCTGCCACAGCGAGCCGTTGAGCAGCCCCTTCACCTGATCGTTCCTCAGGCACACAAGCTTGTCGCCCGCCTGCGGATAATCGACGGTGAAGCCTTTCAGCTCGCGCAGACGCTTGTTGTAGCGCCGCCGCGTCTTGTTGGTACCGACCAGCACCTGGTCGGCACCGAGCACCAGATCCTGCGTCACCTCGTTCTTGGAAATCACCTTGGCGGTGCCGTAGTCGCCATACATGATCTCCTTTCCCTCGCGCACATGCATGGCGAGCTGGATGATCGGATTGTCCCGCGCCTGGCGATGGATGTCGGTGAGCAGATAATCCGGCTCCTGGTCGGTGAAGAAGCCGCCGCCCGAGACCGGCGGCAGCTGGCCGGGATCGCCGAGCACCAGGATCGGCGTGCCAAAGCTCATCAGGTCGCGGCCGAGCTGCTCGTCGACCATCGAGCATTCGTCGATGACGATCAGCGCCGCCTTGGCGAGCGGACTCTGCCGGTTGATCGAAAACATCGGCGCGATCGAGGTGCGGCCGGTCTCTTCGTCCTCGACGGCCTCCTCGCCGCGCGGCCGGTAGATCAACGAATGAATGGTCCGTGCGTTGGTCGCGCCGCGCGAGCGCAACACCTGCGCCGCCTTGCCGGTAAACGCTGCGAACAGCACCTCGCCATCGACATTCTCGGCGAAATGCCGGGCAAGCGTGGTCTTGCCCGTGCCGGCATAGCCGAACAGGCGAAACACCGGCTGCTTGCCCTCCTTCAGCCATTTGGCAACGGCTTTCAGGGCTTCGTCCTGCTGGGGTGCGAACTGCATGGGATGGTGCTTGGCAGGATTCCCCCGCCTTGGCAAGGCAAAGGCCGGCTCCCGGCCCGACCGTCCAACGGTTTGCGACGGGTCTGACCATGCTGAAAAAATTTGTGCCCGGGCGGGAATAAAACAACCCCTTGCGATGTCTCATGCACAGGCAAGCCCAGGACGGCGCCTGCCGCAACCTCTCCGGAGAAAGACATCCATGAGAAACCGCATTCTCCTTACCATCGCGCTCGCCGCCTTTGCCGGTTCCGCGCTCGCCGCCCCGGTCAAGACCGTCAAGAGCGGCAAGGGCCAGGCCGTCGCCGCCGACAACGGCATGACCCTCTACACCTTCAAGAACGACAAGAAGGGCGTCTCCAACTGCTACGACGATTGCGCCAAGAACTGGCCGCCCTTCATCGCCGCTTCCGGTGCCAAGGCCGAAGGTGCATATTCGCAGGTGAGCCGCAAGGACGGCGCCATGCAATGGGCCAAGGACGGCAAGCCGCTCTACTTCTGGGTCAAGGACATGAAGGAAGGCGACGCCACCGGCGACGCCGTGAAAGGTGTCTGGGATGCCGCAAGGCCCTGACGGCGACAACCGGAAGCCGGGGGAAACCTCCCCCGGCTCCGGCCCGTTCGAAGACGACGTGCTGGCGCTGCTGCCGCAGCTCAGGCGCTATTCGCGCAGCCTTGCCCGCTCGCAAGCCGAGGGTGACGACCTCTTGCAGGATTGCGTCGAGAAGGCGCTCGCCAACCGGCGTCACTGGCGCGGCGTCAACCTCAAGGCCTGGACCTATGCGATCATGACCAATCTCTACCGCAACCGCTATCGCCAGCGCGCGCGCCATCCCGCCGTCAGCATCGATGAGGCGGCCGAACTGCCGGCAGCCGAGGTTCACGGCGACCCGCTCGAGCGGGACCGGCTGGTGGCGGCCCTCGACAGCCTGCCGGAGGAGAACCGCGCCGTGCTGATGCTGGTCATCGTCGAGGGCTACGGCTATCAGGAGGTGGCCGACATGCTGGATCTGCCGATCGGCACGGTCATGTCCCGCCTGTCGCGGGCCCGCCAGCGCCTGCGCGATCAACTGAACGACAGCAACATCATCTCGTTGCGGAGACCGCGATGACCGACAAGAATATCCCCGTCAGCGAAGACGACCTGCACGCCTATGTCGACGGCTTTCTCGATCCGGATCGGCGGCTTGAGGTCGAGGCCTGGCTGGGCAAGAATCCCGATGCCGCCGCGATGGTTGCCGACTGGCGGCGGCAGAACGAGGACATTCGCGGCCTCTTTGCCGGCCGCGCCGAGACACGGGCGGAAGATGCCACCCTTGTCTCCAGGGCGGGAAATCGGACGGATATTCGATCCGCTCGAAACCAGGCGCGCCCTTGGCAGGCGGCCGCCGCCGTCATGCTCTTCGTCGGCGGCGCGATTGCCGGTCAACTGGCTCCGCCGTACTTCACCGGCGCGCCGCAACCGACGCTGCAGACCGCCGCCCTGCCCGACCAGTCGCGCTCGGCCTTCCTGATCTATGCCAGCGATATCCGCCATCCGGTCGAGGTCGGCGCCGACGAGCAGCAGCACCTTGCCGCCTGGCTCGGCAAGCGGCTCGACACGCCCTTGCGCATCCCGGACCTCTCGGCCCTGGGCCTTAAACTTGTCGGCGGCCGGCTCGTGCCGGTGTCCGGCAAGGCCGGCGCGCTGTTGATGTACGAGGACGATGCCGGCGAGCGGATCACGGTGTTGCTCGGCCGCAACGAAGAAAACCGCGAGACCAGCTTTCGCTATGCCAGCGAGGCGGGCCTCGAGACCTTCTACTGGATCGACGGCCCGATCGGCTATGCCGTGACGGGCGAGATATCGCGTGAGCGGCTGCAGCAGGTGGCCGACGATTGCTACCGGCAGTTCGAAACCTGACGACAGGCGGGCCGGAATCGCGTCCGGCCCGACAAGCTCGGAAACCGCCCGCTCAACCGGCGACGGCCAGCTCCACCGCCGCAGAGGTACCGCCGCCCTGCGTACCCGCCACGACCACGATCGGAAGCTTGCCGGCCTTGGCAAGGTCCTCGGAGGACAGGGTCACGACCAGCAGGCCAGCATTCTTGAACACGCTGTCCCTCTTCTTGTCGCCGACCTTGACGGTGGAGTTGGCATCGAAGCCGCTGCCCTCCACCTTAAGCGTCAGGTCCGCATCATGCAGCTTCTTGGCGGCAGGCTCC
The DNA here is from genome assembly GCF_900492205.1 of Ciceribacter sp. T2.26MG-112.2. GTDB lineage: Bacteria > Pseudomonadota > Alphaproteobacteria > Rhizobiales > Rhizobiaceae > Allorhizobium > Allorhizobium naphthalenivorans_A. The sequence goes on along the minus strand of NZ_UEYQ01000011.1, from coordinate 111,297 downwards.
AGCCGCTCGATCTTCGGCCGCGCCACCGGCGTCTTCTCGGCCGTGCGGAACACAGCCTTGAAGATTTCCTCCAGCTTGTCCGACGCCTCCTTGGCGAACATGCCGGCCAGCGCGCCGAGGGCGGCAAAGCCGAAGGGATTGGCGGTATCCATCACCGCGCCGCTGTCGGAGAGCGAGGCGGAGAACAGGCCGCCCCGCACGACCATGTAGAGGAACAGCGCCAGCCCCATGCCGATCGGCACCTTCATCAGGTACCACCATGTCCAGTTCGCCTCATAGCGGCCGAGGCCATGAAAATTGGCGTAGGAACGTGCCGCTGAAATCGCGCTGCCGAGCGCGCCCGAGACGAGCACGATCGCCAGCAGCCGCACTTCCACCTGGTCGGTGAAGTTCCAAAGGGACCGCAGCTCGGCCACCGTCTTGCCTTGCGGCGTATAGGGGCTCGGCCAGATCGCCACCAGCAGGCAGGTCAACAGAAGCGGCAGGATCAGCAGGTACAGACCGAGCCCCAGTTCGAGCCGTTTTCCGCCCTCCGTCGGCGCGAGCACGCGTGTTTCTTGCGCCTTTTTCGGATCATCCGTCTTGATTGAATGCGTCGTATCGCCGATCATTGCACGCCCCGCCCTTGGGTTCTGCCGCACCCAGGATCACGATACGGCAATCCCGCCCGAATGCAACCTCTGCGCGCTTCGCCCGACGCCCGCACCCATCCATTTTCGAGAACCGGACGAACTGTTCGGCAGCGGAGCGAATTGCGGCCTGATGGGCTATCCCGCGCCCGTCAGCGCAGCATCGGCCAAAGGCTGGCCACGAGAAGCAGGGCCATGGTGATGTTGAACCATTTGAGCCGCGCCGGCACGGAGAGCCATTCGCGCAAGACCGAGCCGAAACCCGCCCAGGTGGAGACACTGGGAAGGTTGACCGCCGCAAAGACGACACCGACGAGGATCACGCTCGACAGATAGCTCTGGTCGTCGACATAGACCGTCATTGCCGTGACGGCCATGACCCAGGCCTTTGGATTGACCCACTGGAAGGCGGCGGCGCCGAGAAACGTCATCGGCCTGCCGCTGATCGATCCCTCGCCCAGCGTCCGCGACGAGCCGATCTTCCAGGCGATGGAGAGCAGGTAGAGCCCGCCGGCGATCTTCAGGCCGGTATAGAGAACCGGCACGGTTGCGAGCAAGGCGCCAAGCCCGAGGCCGACGCCGATCAAGAGCGACAGGAAGCCCGCGCCAATGCCGAGCATGTGCGGGATCGTCCGGCGGAAGCCGAAATTCACCCCCGAAGCAAACAGCATCATATTGTTCGGCCCCGGCGTAATCGAGGTGGCGAAGGCAAAGGTGACGAGCGCCGTCAGGGTCGCGGTATCCAAGAAAACTCTCCCGAAGAAATCTGCGGCACGATAGTCGCTGACAAGGCGGCCCGCCATCGTCGATTTGTCACCATGGCAATCGGCCGATCTTGCAAGCGTCGAGCACTCGATTAAGCTGGCCACCCGCCAAGCGACGACGAGAGGCTCCATGCACGACCCGATCCCGACCGTCACCCTGCCTTCCGGCACCACCGTTCCGGCGCTCGGTCTCGGAACCTGGCAGATGGGCGAAACCAAAGCCCGTGCCCGCGACGAGATCGACAGCCTGAGGCTCGGCCTTGACCTCGGCATGACGCTTGTCGACACGGCGGAAATGTATGGCGACGGGGAGGCCGAGCGGATCGTCGGCCGGGCGCTGGAAGACCGCCGCGAAGCCGCGTTTCTCGTTTCCAAGGTCTACCCATGGAACGCCAGCCGGCATGGCACGATCGCCGCCTGCGAAGCAAGCCTTCAGCGGCTCGCGACCGACCGCCTCGATCTCTACCTTCTGCATTGGCGCGGCGAACACCCGCTCGAGGACACCGTCGCCGCCTTCGAGGCGCTGCGGGCCGCCGGCAAGATCGGCGCCTGGGGCGTGTCCAACTTCGATGTCGCCGACATGGAGGAACTGCTCGCCCTGCCCGGCGGCGAGAACTGCGCGGTCAACCAGGTGCTCTACAACCTTTCGCGCCGCGGCATCGAGCATGACCTTCTGCCCTGGTGCCAGGCCCATGCCATTCCGGTCATGGCCTATTCGCCGATCGAGCAAGGCCGGCTTGTGCACCATCCGGAACTGATCCGCGTCGCCAAGGCCTACCAGGCCACGCCCGCCCAGGTGGCGCTGGCCTTTCTCCTCGAACGCGACGGCGTGATCGCCATCCCGAAATCCGCCAATATGGCCCGCGTGCGCGAGAACCGCGACGCCGTCGACCTCGACATCAGCGACGAGGACTGGTCAGCCCTCGACACCGCCTTCCCGCCACCGGCACGCAAGACGCCGCTGGAAATGCTGTGAACGGATGCCCTCGATGATCGACTGTTTGCTTCATAGCTAATGAGTTGAAAACCTGAGCATCAACGGGCGCCGGGCTAGACGTTTCGGCAATTTCCTAATTATAGAAATCCCGACCACGAGGAAGCCGAAAGACACGGAGCGCAGGGTTGAAAAAGCAGACGAAGAAGGGCGTAGCCGCCAGCCGCGACGAACGTCGCATGCAGCAGGTCTTTCATGCGCTCTCCGCACCACCGCGCCGGGCGATCCTCAAATACCTCGCGGCATCCAGCCTCACCGCCGGCGAGATCTCCTCGCGCTTCGACATGGCCAAGCCCTCCGTGTCTCAGCATCTGACCATCCTTGAGACCGCCGGCCTGGTCAGTCGCGACAAGCGCGGACAGTACGTACACTACGCCCTGGTCAAGCAGACGGTGGAAACCGCATTGATGGGATTGCTCGCCGACCTCGGCGCCCTGCCCCTCGCCGCCGAAGGGACGCCGCTCGCAGAAGAGGATCCATCCGCACCGGCAGCCGGCCGCGCGCGCAAGTCAGGGGCGGCAGCCGAGACTGATCTGCCCCCGGCTGAAAAGCCGGCACCGGCACAGATGTCGATGTTCTAGCAGGACGGCGGCCCCATTTCGTTTTCTTGGGGCGCGCATGCGGAAACGGAACGGGCGCCGTCGAGGCGCCCGTCCTTTGTCATCTGAGCCTTGGACCGAGCTCACATGCCCTGCGGGCCACGATTCATCGCGGCAATCCCGGTGCGGCAGATCTCGTTGAGGCCGAGCGGCTTCATGATCGCCACGAACTGGTCGATCTTCGACGACTTGCCGGTGATCTCGAAGATGAAGTGCTCGACGGTCGCGTCGATGACCTTGGCCTGGAAGGCGTCGGCAAGACGCAAGGTCTCGGCGCGGGTCTCGCCGGTGCCGGCCACCTTGACCAGCGCCACTTCCCGCTCGACCGGCCGCTCCTGCCCGAGATCGCGGGCCCGCACCGTGAGATCCACCACCCGATGCACCGGCACGATGCGCTCGAGTTGCGCCTTGATCTGCTCGAGCACGCTCGGCGTGCCGCGCGTCACGATGGTGATGCGCGACAGATGCGCCTCGTGCTCGGTTTCCGAAACGGTGAGGCTTTCGATGTTGTAGCCGCGGCCGGAGAACAGGCCGATCACCCGGGCGAGTACGCCCGGTTCGTTGTCGACCAGGATCGAGAGCGTATGGCTTTCGACGGCGGCAGTTTCCTTGGCGATGAAATAGGCCGAACCGGTGGGCTGCTGATGTGCGTTCATGTCTCTGTTCCTATTTCAATCGTCAAACCAGCTGGCGGCCCTTGGCGTCGATGGCGTTGGCCACCGCTTCGTCGGTCGCCTCGTCGGGCAGCAGCATTTCGTTGTGCGCCTTGCCCGACGGGATCATCGGGAAGCAGTTGGCGAGGTTGGCGACGCGGCAGTCGAAGATCACCGGCTTCTTGACGTTGATCATTTCGAGGATGGCGTCGTCGAGATCTTCCGGCTTCTCGCAACGCAGGCCGACCGCGCCATAGGCATCCGCCAGCTTGACGAAGTCCGGCAGCGCCTCGGTATAGGAGTGCGACAGGCGGTTGCCGTGCAGCAGCTGCTGCCACTGGCGCACCATGCCCATGTACTGGTTGTTGAGGATGAAGATCTTGACCGGCGCCTCGTACTGCACGGCGCAGGACATTTCCTGGATGCACATCTGGATCGAGGCATCGCCGGCAATGTCGATGACCAGGCTTTCCGGATGGGCGATCTGCACGCCGATCGCCGCCGGGAAACCGTAGCCCATGGTGCCGAGACCACCCGAGGTCATCCAGCGGTTCGGCTGTTCGAAGCCGAAATACTGCGCCGCCCACATCTGGTGCTGGCCGACTTCGGTGGTGATGTAGGTGTCGCGGTCCTGCGTCAGCGCCGACAGCCGCTCGATGGCGTATTGCGGCATGATGACGTCCTTCGACGGCGTGTAGGCGAAGGAATTGCGCGCCCGCCACTTCTCGACGCTCGCCTTCCACTCGGCCGTCTGGGCCACGTCGGGCTTCTTCGGCAGCGCCCGCCACAGACGGACCATGTCTTCCAGTACATGGCCGACATCGCCGGTGATCGGCACGTCGACACGGACATTCTTGTGGATCGACGACGGATCGATATCGATGTGGATCTTCTTCGAGTTCGGCGAAAACGCGTTGAGCCGGCCGGTGATGCGGTCGTCGAAACGCGCGCCGATGCAGACCATGACGTCGCAGTCATGCATCGCCATGTTGGCCTCGTAGGAACCGTGCATGCCGAGCATGCCGAGCCAGTTCTTGCCGGATGCCGGATAGGAGCCGAGGCCCATCAGGGTCGAGGTGATCGGGAAGTCGGTGAGTTCGACCAGTTCGCGCAGCAGCCTGGAGGCTTCCGGCCCGGAATTGACGACCCCACCACCCGAATAGATGATCGGCCGGCGCGCATTGGCCATCAACTCGACGGCGGCGCGGATGGCGTTGATGTCGCCCTGCACCTGCGGCTGGTAGCTCTTCTGGATGATGTCGTTGGACGGCGGCGTATAGGTGCCGGTGGCGAACTGCACGTCCTTGGGCACATCGACCAGGACCGGGCCCGGACGGCCGGACTGGGCGATGCGGAAGGCCTCGTGGATGACGCGGGCGAGATCGTTGACGTCCTTGACCAGCCAGTTGTGCTTGGTGCACGGCCGGGTGATGCCGACGGTGTCGCATTCCTGGAAGGCGTCGGAGCCGATCAGCGTGGTCGGGACCTGGCCGGAGATGCAGACGAGCGGAACGCTGTCCATCAGCGCGTCCTGCAGCGGCGTCACCGCATTGGTGGCGCCCGGGCCGGAGGTCACCAGCATGACGCCGACCTTGCCGGTGGAGCGGGCATAGCCTTCGGCCGCATGGCCGGCGCCCTGCTCGTGGCGCACCAGGATGTGCTGGATCTCGTCCTGCTGGAAGATCTCGTCATAGATCGGCAACACGGCGCCGCCCGGATAGCCGAAGATGTGCTCGACCCCATTGTCCTTCAGCGCCTGGAGGACGATCTCGGCGCCCGTCATCTGATTGTCTTTGCCCGTCATGCCTCTTCCCGTCTCATTCTGTCTTGCTGGATTGTCGTCAAGGGGTTGCTACCCCGGTTTCGGCCATAAAAAAAGGCCCCTTTGAGGAGCCTGTTTGTCTGCGCATGGGTGGCTGTCGCCGGATGGTTACACCACCCTGCCCATGCGCTTTCCCACCACGATAAGGATCTGCGAATTGTTCATGGAGAGAAGTGATAGACAGAATTATGGCAGGCGTCAACGCGGCCGGACCCAAAAACCGGTCCAAAACACCCGCAACCCTGCCGCAAATGCAAAGATATCGCGCCTTTCTTATACACCCTGTTAAAGCCTGCGACATTAGACTGTGGCCCGACGAGGGAGCAGACATTGCGCAATAGTGATCTCCAGACTTCCGGCCAGGCCGGCGAACAGGATCGCCGCGACCAGATGGCGCGGGGAAACCGCTTCCTCGGCCGCGTCGTTGCCTGCAACGGTTCGCGCGCGACGATCGCGGCCATCGCCGAAGCCGGCGGCACGGATCTGACCGAACTCTGGTCGGTCGGCCGGCTGATCTCGATCACGGTCGGCAAGAACCGCGTCGTGGCGCTGGCCTATTCCATGCAGACCGGCACGAAGAACTGGGGCGAAGGTGAGGACAACACCTTCCTCATCGAGGTCGAACTGCTCGGCGAAGTGCATGTCGGCGAGGACGGCAGCGAACTCTTCTCCACCGGCATTTCGCGCTACCCCTATCTCGGCGCCATCGCCCATCGCATCCGCGCCGCCGATCTTCTGCGCATTTACGATACCCGCAAGGGCGACACCGCGGTGATCGGCAAGATCACCCAGGACGAGAGTATCGACGCGACCATCCACGTCCCCTCCATGCTGTCGAAGCATTTCGCCGTGGTCGGCTCGACCGGCGTCGGCAAATCGACTGCCGTCTCGCTTTTGCTGCGCAAGGCGATCGAGAGCGATCCCAAGCTGCGGGTGCTGATCCTCGACCCGCACAACGAATTCGCCGCCGCATTCCCAGAGCACGCCGTCGTCATCGACACCGACACGCTCGACTTGCCTTTCTGGCTGATGCGCCTCGAGGAATTCGCCGAGGTCCTGTTCCGCGGCCGCCCGCCCGTCGCCGAAGAACTCGACATCCTGCGCGACCTGATGCCGGAGGCCAAGCGGGCCTTCCGCGCCAATGAGAGCGCGCTGATGCGCCGCTCCAGCGACAAGAGTTCGCTCACCGCCGACACGCCCGTTCCCTACCGCATCGCCGACCTGCTGGCACTGATCGACGAACGCATCGGCCGGCTCGAGGGCCGCGGCGAAAAGCCCATGCTGCGCTCGCTGAAGATGCGCATCATGGCGGCGATCAACGACCCGCGCTACCACTTCATGTTCTCCAACAACACGATCAGCGACACGATCATGGAGACGATCGCCCATATCTTCCGCATTCCGGGAGACGATCGGCCGATCTCGACCTTCCAGCTCGCCGGCATCCCGTCGGAAGTGGTCAACTCGGTCGCCTCCGTTCTCTGCCGCATGGCGTTTGAGCTGGCGCTCTGGTCGAACGGCGCGATCCACATGCTGGTCGTGTGCGAGGAAGCCCACCGCTACGTGCCCGCCGATCCCAATCTCGGCTTCTTCCCGACCCGCCAGGCAATCGCCCGCATCGCCAAGGAAGGCCGCAAATACGGCGTCTCGCTCGGCATCATCACCCAGCGTCCCGGCGAACTCGACCAGACGATCCTGTCGCAGTGCTCGACGCTGTTTGCCATGCGGCTTGCCAACGACCGCGACCAGGAGATCATCCGCTCGGCCATCCCCGATTCGTCGATTTCCACCACCAGCTTCATCTCGTCGATCGGCAATGGCGAGGCGATCGCGTTCGGCGAGGCCATCGCCGTGCCGATGCGCATGCGCTTTTCCCGCGTCGACGAAAGCCACCTGCCAAAGGCCAATGGCGTCACCGCCAAGGCCTCCGACGACGGCCCCGACACGGTCGACCTGCGCACCATCGTCAGCCGCATGCGCGCCATTGCCGGCCCCGACATTTCCGCCTTCCAGCAAAGTTTCGACGGCGGGCGATCCAGCAATGCCGACGACAGGGACGAATACACGCCGGGCGGATCGACGGGCGAACCGCCGAGGCCGGCGGCAGCCGAGAGCGAGCCGCTGCCCGATCTTGGCCACGACGCCACCTTCGAGGAAATCCGCCAGGCCCTGATGACGCCGGCGCCGCAATCGGCCCCGTCCGCCCCGCCGGTCATGCGCCATCCGGAGCCGGCATTCGAGCGCCCGGCCCCGCGGATTGATAACCCGCAGCCCGACGTCGCGCCGCTCGACAGACCGCGGCTCGACGCGCCGCCGATCGAACCCTACCGCCCCGACATGCTGCCGCGCACCGCTCTGTCGGACGAGCCTCCCCGCTACACCCGCCGGCTCGACGATCCGGCAGACACGGTCCGGGACCCCTATACCACTCGGTACCAGCCGCAACCGCCGCTGGAGCGGACCGAACCCGCCCCGTCGATCCGGCGCGAACCCGGTTCATCGCTGCGCGAGAGCATCCTGAAGAAGCCGCTGTCGAGCCTCTATCGTAAGGACTGATCGGCGAGATTGCCTTGCCGGTCCTGCCGTTGCTGCGGAGCCCGCCCTCGCGGCCGGCGAAACTGTCACAATACATTCTTGCGATGACCCCATCATCACCCGATGACCCAGCGCTGCCTCATCGTCATCGATCTGCTCAACGACTTTCTGGACCACTGGGACCGCCCCACGGTCGAGGCCCTGATTTCCCATACGAACAGGCTGGCGAGTGCGTTCCGAGAGCGCCAGTTTCCCGTCATCTGGGTCAGGCAGGAATTCCGTCCCGACCTCAGCGATGCCTTTCTCGAAATGCGGGATCGCCAGGTCAGGATCTGCATCGAGGGCACGCGCGGCGCTCAACTGCATCCGGACCTGGACTGCCGGGCGGGCGACGGCGTGATCGTCAAGAAGCGCTACAGTGCCTTCTTCCGCACCGGGCTTGACGACCTTCTGCTCCAAAGCAACGTGGGCGAAATCACCATCTGCGGCATCAACACCCATGCCTGTGTGAGAATGGCGGCAATCGACGCCTACCAGCGCGACCTTCGCGTGGTCCTTGCCAAAGAGTGCATCGACTCCTACGACAATGCACACGCGGAAATGTCGCTCGCCTACATGGACGGCAAGATAGCCCGGCTGGCGCCTGTCGCCGAAATTCTGGCAGGACTGCCGGAAGTCAACGACTTGCCTTGTCCGTTGTCCGCCAAAGGCCTGACGCGAACGTCCTCCGCTTAACCTACCCTCTCCCAGCTCTCGTCCATCTGGTTGCGGAACCAGGTCATCTGACGCTTGGCATATTGCCGCGTCGCGGCCGAGGCCGTCTCGACCACCTGATCCGGCGTCATCTCGCCCCGCAGCAGGGCGAGGATCTGCAACACCCCGATCGCCTTCATCGCCGGCATGTCCGGCGAGAGACCGAGCGCCAGCAGCGCCTCGACCTCTTCGACCGCGCCGTCATCGAACATCCGCGCGAAGCGGCGGTTGATCCGGTCGTGCAAGAGCTTGCGGTCCGGCAGCTTGACGATCTTGCGCGCCCGCTCGGCATCGACGATCACCGGCCCGCCCTGCCCTTGAAACGCGGCAATCGACCGGCCGGTCGCCTCCAGCACCTCCAGCGCCCGCACGATGCGTTGCCCGTCCTGGCGGCCGAGCCGCGCGGCCATCGCCGGATCCCGGCTTTCGAGCTCCCGGTAGAGCGCCTCCGGGCCCTCCGCGATCAACCGGTCGCGCAAGTGCTTGCGGATATCGGCTGGGATCGCCGGCATGTCGTCGAGCCCGCCGGTCAACGCCTTGAAATAGAGCCCCGTGCCCCCGACGATCACCGGCAGCACGCGCTTCGCCTTCAGATCGCCGATGAGCGCCCCCACGTCCCGCAGCCAGTCGCCGGTCGAATAGGCGGCGCCCGCCGGCACATGGCCGTAGAGATGATGCGGCACGCCCTCCATCTCTTCCTCCGACGGGCGCGCGGTCAGAACCCTCAGCGTATCATAGACCTGCATGCTGTCGGCATTGATTACGTGGCCGCCGTGCCGCTTTGCCAGTTCCAGCGCCAGCGCGGACTTGCCGCTGGCGGTCGGCCCGGTTATCAGGATCGCGTCGATGTCGTTTTCAGGATTTTCCATCATGGCCTTCGTTGCCACGCTTCTCGCCAATCCGTCAAATCCGATCCTTGAGCCCGCGCTTGCCGAGCGCGCCGCCGAGAGCCTCAAGGCATCCGGCCTCTACTGGCTCGCCGACGGAATCGCCTGCGACATCGTGCTGAAGGACGGGACGGACGAAAGTGCCGCCGAAGCGCAGCTCCGCGCGCTGATCGGCGATCATAAGATCGACGTCGCCGTGCAGGGCGCCGACACGCGGCGCAAGAAGTTCCTGATCGCCGACATGGATTCGACCATGATCGGCCAGGAATGCATCGACGAACTGGCGGCCGAAGTCGGTCTCAAGGACAAGGTGTCGCTGATCACCGCACGCGCCATGAACGGCGAGATTGCCTTCGAGCCGGCGCTACGGGAACGCGTTGCGCTCTTGAAGGGCCTGCCGATCAAGGTGGTCGACGAAGTGATCGAAAAGCGCATCACGCTCACCCCCGGAGGCCTGGAACTGATCGCCACGATGAAGGCCAGGGGTCACTACACCGCCCTCGTCTCCGGCGGCTTCACCGTCTTTACCGCACCGATCTCCGCCCGCCTCGGTTTCCACGAGAACCGTGCCAATATCCTGCTGGAAAAGGACGGAATCCTCACCGGGGAAGTGGCCGAGCCGATCCTCGGCAAGCAGGCCAAGGTCGATGCGCTGGTCGACATCGCCGCCCGCCTCGGCATCGACACCCACGAGGCAATCGCGGTGGGCGACGGCGCCAACGACCTCGGCATGCTGGAACTTGCCGGTTCCGGCGTCGCTCTTCATGCCAAGCCCTCGGTTGCCGCCCAGGCGAAGATCCGCATCGACCACGGCGACCTGACCGCCCTTCTGTACCTGCAGGGCTATCGCAAGACCGATTTCGTCACGCCCTGAGCAACCAGCCGAGAGTGGCCATGGCTCCGATCCTCGAAACGCCGCGGCTTATCCTGCGCAACTGGCGCGAGAGCGATCGCGATCTGTTTCGCGAGATCAACCGCGACCCCAAGGTCATGGAGTTCTTTCCCTTCCGCCGCACGCCTCAGGAAGCCGACGCGATGATGGAGCGCATGCGCGCCATGATCGACGAGACGGGTTTCGGTTGCTACGCGGTGGAATTGAAGCAGAGTGCCGAGCCGATCGGTTTCTGTGGCCTGTCCAAGCCAGGCCTCTACCCGATCCTGCCCGAAGCGACCGTCGAGGTCGGCTGGCGGCTCGCCACCCGCTTCTGGGGCCAGGGCTACGTCACCGAAGCGGCACGCGCCCTCATCGATTTCGGATTCGCGACCAAGGGCTTGTCCGAAATTGTTTCCTTCGCGGTTGAAGCCAACAGGCGCTCGACGGCGGTCATGCAGCGGATCGGCATGCGCCGCGACGCGGATGGCGATTTCGACCACCCGCGCGTCCCCGACACCCACCCGCATCTGAAGCGGCACGTCCTTTACCGGATCGGCCGGCCCTAGAGTTTGTCAGGCAGAAGTGGGAACCGGTTTTCCCGAAGAGACAAACGAAAACAACAGAGTTAGAGTCTGGCTGGTTGAGAATGAGCCTGACAGACTCTAAGGTTTGAACAAGGGCGCGATCAGGCGCCCTTGACGATGTAGCCGCCCGGCGCATTGGCCCAGGGGAACCGCTTGACCGGGACCGCGATCCCGTTCTTGCGGGCGAAATCGTCCCAGGCGCGCGTCTCGCCCGGCCATTTGCTCGTCGCATATTCGTCAAGGATCAGCACGCCGCCCGGCACCAGCCGGTCCCAGCAATGCTCGAGAATGGTCTTGGTCGGCTCATAGATGTCGACATCGACATTGATCAGGCAGAAGCGCGATTCCGGGTTCTTTTCCAGCCATTCCGGCAGGGTCTTGGAAATGTCGCCCTCGACGATCTGCCCGCGGCCGGTCGGCAGCACGCCGTCCTCGTTGTGCAGCTTCAACAGTTCGCGGAACTCGTCGAGGAAATTTTCCGAGCTTAGGCCGCCGACTTCCTTCTGCACATTGGCGTCGAGCGCGCCGTCTTCCTCATGCAGGCTGGGAAAGCCGGCGAAGCTGTCGAAGCCGATGACCTTCTTGTGGGTCGCGGTCGGGGTCAGCACCTCGATGAACTTGTGCCAGCTGAAGAAGGACTTGCCGTAATAGACGCCGAAATCGGCATAGTGACCGGGCAGTTCCACGGTCAGCTTGAACAGCTCGTAATGCGCCAGCTGCCGGATGAACGAACGTCGGCTGACATAGGTCGGGAACAGATCGAGATAGTGGCGCACATCGTGCGGCCAGCGCGTGGTGATTTCGTTGAGCTTGCCGAAGAACTTGCTCTCGCCATCCGAGGGGTAGAAAAAAGTATCCTTCATGTGTCCGATGCGCCTTCCCGCTTGAACGCCTCCGGCCGACGCCGCCATCGAGCATGGGGCTTCTAATCGTCGCGGCGGCGCCTACCTTCTCAAGGGACCCTAGAGAGCGAAACTTGTCCCAGGCTGTGAGCTTCCCCGCGGCCATGAAGCCCATCAACTGTCGCATTTCGGCACGCCCCGCCCGGCGTTAATCGTACGCTCACGCTGTTTTGATCTACCCGCCCGGCTCGTCCCCGCTTTATCAGCTTTTAAGCACCTGCATTTATTCTAATATCCATGAGCACAAATGGAATTTCCCGGCTTGGCCATGCCCTGCGCTTAGCCGGCGACCGATTTCTTCGGCTGGGCGAAGCAGGCCAGACCGAGGCCGAAGCGGACCGCATCCGGGCGGTCCGCCTGTCAACGGTCCTGCACAACACGCCCTTGATGATGGGTGCCAACATCGCCAATGCGATCGTTGCGCTGATCGCCTTTGCCGGCAGCGACCTGTTTGCCTGGGTCGCGCTCTGGGCAGTGCTCATCATGGTCATCGCGGCCTATAACGGCATTGCAGCATGGCGCAACGGCAGGCTGCCACCGCGCCAGGTTGCGTCCCTTCGCGGCTCCCGTCAGGCGGTGGTCTTCGCCGCCGTGCTGAGCGGCCTCTGGGCAGCGCTGACCGTGCTTTTCTACCCGCATGCCACCGACCACCAACGGCTGGTGATCGTCGCGATCAGCGTCGGCATGATGGGCGGCGGCGGTTTCGCCCTGGCGACGATCCCGCCGGCGGCCATCACCTTCAGCGTCCTCATGGGAATGGTATCGCTGCTGGCCCTCAGCGTCGCCAACGAAGCCGTGGGTTTCAGCCTGGTCGCGCTCTATGTGATCTATACGGCGATCATCGTGCGCTCGTCGCTGGCGCTTTGCGAGAACCTCACCATCCGCGTCCGTGCCCAGATGGCCTCCGACGAACAGCGCGACGTCATCGGCCTGCTGCTCAACGACTTCGAAGAGAACGCCGCCGACTGGCTGTGGGGTCTCGACGCCGAACTTCGCCTGCGGCGGGCCTCCCCGCGCCTCTTTGAGGAACTCGGTTGCACCGATGAGCAGGCCCATCACCGTTTTCTCTGGGAGCTGCTCCCGTGTGACGGCTCGACTTGCGGTACGCCGTACAAACTGAATGGCGCGGAAAGCCTGCGCAAGCTGCTGACCAGCCATACCTCGTTCCGGGATGTCGAGGTCTGTGTCGTCCAGGACGGCGAACCGGGCGTCTGGTCTCTCAGTGCCAAGGCCATGTTCGACGCGGAGGGAAACTTCACCGGCTACCGTGGCGTCGGACGCGACGTGACCCAGGCGCGCGAGGCCCGCCGCCGGATCGAACACATGGCACGCCACGACAGCCTCACCAATGTCGGCAATCGTGTCCTTCTCAACGAGGGCCTGTCGCGCGCGATCGACCGGCTGGAGCGCTTCGACGAGCACTTCTCGATCCTCCTGCTCGATCTCGACCGCTTCAAGCAGGTCAATGACACCCATGGACATGGCGCTGGCGACGAGTTGTTGCGGGAGGTGGCCAAGCTGCTGCAGTCGGTCTGCGGCGAGACCGACACGCTCGCCCGGCTCGGCGGCGACGAGTTCGCCGTCATCCATACGTCCATGCAGGACCCGCGCGCCGTCGCCGCCCTCGCCGACAGGCTGGTCAATGCGCTCTCCCAACCTTTCCCGCTGGCTTCCGGCACCGCCCGCATCGGTGTCTCGATCGGCATTGCCTGCGCCCCGATCGACGGCCGCGACGCGGACGCGCTGATGCGGAACGCCGACCTTGCGCTCTATCGTGCCAAGGCCGATGGCCGCAATCGCTTCCACTTCTTCGATACCTCGCTCGACGCTGCCGCCCGCCGCCGAAACCTGATCGAGCAGGAACTGCGCGCCGCCGTGGCAGCCGGGTCCCTGACGCTGCATTTCCAGCCGCTGGTTGACAGCGGCAGCGGTCGGATCGTCTGCGCCGAAGCGCTCCTGCGCTGGCACCATCCGACCCTTGGAACGATCAGCCCGACGGAATTCATCCCGATCGCCGAAGACATCGGCCTGATCGAAAAGATCGGCGCCTGGGCCATCCGCGAAGGATGCATCACCGCGGCCTCCTGGCCCCAGCCGATCCGGATCGCGGTCAATCTGTCGCCGCGCCAGTTCGCCGGGACGGGGCTCTACGCCGGCATTGCCGACGCCCTGCGCGACAGCGGCCTGCCGCCGGCCCGCCTCGAACTGGAAGTGACGGAATCGCTGCTCTTGAAGACCAATGCACTCATGGAATCGACGCTTGTCGCGATCACCGCCCTTGGCGTGCGCGTCGCGCTCGACGATTTCGGCACAGGCTATTCGTCACTCAGCTATCTGCGCAAATATCGCTTCGACAAGCTGAAGATCGACCAGTCCTTCATCTCCGACATCGAAACCAATGCCGACAGCCGCGCCATCGTCGATGCCATCATCCGGCTCGGGCACGACCTCGGCATGTCGGTTGCTGCCGAAGGCGTCGAGACCGAAGCGCAATACGGCATCCTGCGAAGTCTCGGCTGTGGCGAGATCCAGGGCTACCTCGTCGGCCGCCCGATGCCGGCAGATGAGCTGGAGAAGATACTGACGAACGTACGTGAACCAGGAGTGATCCGCCAGATCGCCTGACGAACCAAGGCCGGAAGGAAGCAAACAGCCGTCCTCCCGAATTGGGGGCTACGGCCCTATTCGAGCGGGATGGCGACGTGGCGCAGATTGCCTCCGGCGTCCGAAATCATCACATAGGCATTGCGCCGGCCCTCGCTCTTCAGCGTGGTCAGTGTCTCTGCGACCGCCTCGGGCGTCTCGACGAATTCCTGCGCCACCTCGACGATCACCTGCCCCGGCTCGAGCCCTTTTTCCGCGGCCGGCGAGCCTGGCGTGACGGTGGTGATCACCACGCCTTCGACACTCTCGGCGATCGCATAGGTCTTGCGGGAAGCATCGTCGAGCGGTGCAAGCTCGATGCCGATCGCCCCGAGGATCGCCGGCGACTGTGCGCCCGGCGCGGTCGGCGATTGCTGCCCCCCGCCCTCGTCCCCCGGCACGGCTTCCTCGCCTTCGCCTTCCGGCACCAGCACACCGTCCTCGGAGGACGCCACGACGGGCGCCTTCTCGTCTTCCAGCCGTCCGAGCGTCACGCTCAGCGTCTCTTCCTTGCCGTCGCGCAGCACGATCACCTTGACCTCGGCCCCGACCGCGCTCTCTGCGACTGTTCTGACGAGGTCGCGCGTGTCGTCGACCTCCTTGCCGTCGAACGACACGATCACGTCACCGATCCGGATCGGACCGTTCTCGACCGGACCGCCCTTGACCAGCCCGCTCACCAGCGCGCCGCGCGCCTTGCCGATCTTCAGGCTTTCCGCCACCTCGTCGGTCACCGGCTGGATCCGCACGCCGAGCCAGCCGCGTCGCGTCTCGCCGAACTCGATCAGCTGGTTGATGACGTTTTCCGCCAGCTCCGTCGGCACCGCAAAACCGATGCCGATCGAACCGCCGCTCGGCGAGATGATCGCCGTATTGATTCCTATGACTTCGCCGTTCATGTTGAACAGCGGGCCGCCGGAATTGCCCTTGTTGATCGCCGCATCGGTCTGGATGAAATTGTCGTAAGGCCCGGCATTGATGTTGCGGCCGCTGGCCGAGATGATGCCGACGGTGACCGAACCGCCGAGCCCGAACGGATTGCCGATCGCCATGACCCAGTCACCGATGCGCATCTTGCGCGAATCGCCGAACTTGACGGCGGTCAGCGGCGCCGGCGGCTCGACCTTCAGCACCGAAAGGTCGGTCTTCGGATCGGTGCCGATCAGCTCGGCCTTGAGCTTGGAGCCGTCGGGGAAGATCACCTCGATGTCGTCGGCGCCCTCGATCACGTGATTGTTGGTGACGACGAATCCCTTCGGATCGATGACGAAGCCGGAGCCCAGCGAATTGACCCTGTTACTGCCGCCGCCGTCGCCGCGGTTCTTGAAGAAATCCTCGAACAGCTCCTGGAAGGGCGAGCCTTCCGGCACCTGCGGCACGGGGCCGTCACCCTCTTCCTTGACGCTCTGCGAGGTGGAGATGTTGACCACCGCCCCGAGCAGGCCCTGCGCCAGATCAGCCACCGAGTCGGGCCCCTGGGCCATGGCCGCACGGCTCGAGCCGATCGCGCCGAGCGACAGTGCCGTGCCGAACAGCAGGGCCGCGATTGCGGTGCGGGACTTGGACGCGGTCCGGATCATGTGGTCTTCCTCTGGCTGAACAGACGTCTTCTTGGCCGAAGCATAAGGCGGAAAAATGAAAGTCGAAATCAATTTAGCAGGAAGCGCGCGTGACGCCGCCCTAGCCGCGGACCAACCAGACTATTCCGACACCGAGCGTGACGGCGACCAGGCCCGAAAGCCGCAGCTGTTCCGGCGGAATGGACGGCAGGAGACGCGCCATCCGCACAAGAAAACGAGGGGCCAGTGCATAGACCAGCCCCTCGAGGATCAGAAAGAAGGCAAAACCTGCGAGCAGATCCGCCATGGCGACCGTCAATTGCCGGTTGCCGGTACGGCGTTTGCTGCCGGTGCCGCAGGCGCGGCCGCAGCCGGACCCTGCGCGTCGTTGAAGAAGCGGAAGAAATCCGAATCCGGCGACAGCACCATGGTCGAACCGGTATTGCTGAGCGCCCCGGTATAAGCCCGCATCGAGCGATAGAACTCGAAGAAGGCTTCGTCGCGACCAAAGGCCTCGGCGAAGACGCGGTTACGTTCGGCGTCGCCCTGGCCTCGCAGGATTTCCGAATCGCGCTGCGCTTCCGCCTGCAATTCGACGACCTGGCGGTCGGCGATGGCGCGGCGGCGCTGGCCTTCTTCATTACCACGGGCGCGGATCAGTTCGGCCTCGGCCAGTCGTTCGGCCTTCATGCGCTCGAAAGTCTGCTGCGACACTTCCTGCGTCAGGTCGGTTCGGCGAATGCGCACGTCGGAAATGGTGACGCCGAGCGATTCCGCATCGACCCGAAGGTCGTCGCGCACTTCCTGCATCATCGACGCGCGGGCGTCGGAAAGCGCCGATTCGAAGCCACGCAGACCGTAGACGCGACGCAGCGATGCATCGAGACGGGTGCGCAGCCGCGCTTCGGCGGATTCCCGATCGCCCGAGACCGTTTCACGGAACCGACGGGGATCGGTGATCTTGTAGACGACGAAGGCGTCGACTTCATAGAACTTGCCGCCCGAAACCTGCACGCGGATATTGTCGAGATCGAAGCGCAGCGCCTGATCCTCGACATACTGAACGCGATCGGCATCGGCGAAGGCGAACGGCAGCTTGAAGTAAAGCCCCGGTTCGCTGTGGACGGCCTGGATCTGGCCGAATCGAACCACGACCGCCTGCTGGCGCTCGTTGACGACGAAGACCGACGAATAGACCAGCAGCAACACGGCCGCGAGGCCGATCAGCACATAGGCGAGACGATTGGACATGATCAATTGCCTCCCTGCGTCTGGGTCTGGCCCATGCGGCCGATTTCGTTGAGCGGCAGATAGGGTACGACGCCGTTCTGGTTTTGGTCGATGATCACCTTGTTCGAATTCTTCAGAACCTGCTCCATGGTTTCCAGATAGAGGCGCTTGCGGGTCACGTCCGGCGCCTTGCTGTATTCCTCGTGAATGTCGATGAAGCGCTGGGCCTCACCTTCCGCTTCCTTGACGACACGATCCTTGTAGGCGGCTGCCTCTTCGCGGATCTGCGCCGCCTGGCCTCGGGCCTGACCAAGCTGCTGGTTGGAGTATTTGTTGGCTTCCTCGACGAAGCGATCCTCGTCCTGCTCGGCACGCTGGACCTCGTCAAAGGCGTCGGCGACCTCGCGCGGCGGAGCCGCGTCCTCGATCGCCACCGCATTGATCGAAATGCCGGCGCCGTAATTGTCCATCGTGCCCTGGATGATCGCCTTGACGTCGGCAGCGATCTGCTGGCGGGCGTCACGGAAAATGTCCTGGGCGGGACGACGGCCGACCACTTCGCGCATGGCGCTTTCGGCGACCTGCTGCAGGGTCAGTTGCGGGGCCTCGATGTTGAACAGGAAAGCGCGCGGGTCGCTTACGGTAAACAGCACCGAGAACTGCACATTGACGATGTTCTGGTCACCCGACAGCATCAGGCCGGCGCTCGACGAAGACGAGGCCTTGGCGCCGATATTCTGCTGCTGCTCTGTCACCTTGGTGATCTCGACGGTTTCCAGCGGCCAGACATGAAAGTGCAGGCCCGGCATGGCGATCTCTTCCTTCGGCTTGCCGAAACGCAGCTCGACGCCGCGCTCGTCCGGCTGGACCGTGTAGATCGCCTGGACCAGCCAGAAAGCAACCAGCACCAGGCCGAGAATGACGAGCACGCCGCCATTGAAGCCGCCCGGCACGATGTTCTTCAGCCGGTCCTGACCGCGCCGGATCAGATCCTCGAGATCGGGGGGCGTATTGCCGCCACCGCCGCCGCGCGGCCGGTTCGGCCCCTGCCCCCAGGGACCCTTGTTATCGCCGCCGCCGCCGCCGCCCCATGGACCGCCGCCGTTCTGATTGCTCCAGGGCATTCATACCTCTTTGATTGAAATTCGCTCCCAATGCCTGCGCGGATACCATCGGGCCCCTCGCGGACGTTAGTCCCGTTATAGGTACGGCCACCCGCGCTTTCAACGGAAAGCACTTAACTTCTTCGAGAGTTATGGGAAATAATGCGTTATGCCGCAGCTCTTCTGCGATAGACGGCGTAACGGGTCGGATAACTGTCCTTTTCGCCTGCGGGAAACGCCGTTTCCTCCACCAGCTCGAACAGGGCCGGATCGATCGCCGGAAAGACCGTGTCGCCGTCGATCACCGCCTCGACATGGGTCACATGCAGTTCGTCGGCCAGCGGCAGCGCCTGCCGGTAAATCTCGCCGCCGCCGGCAATGCAGACTTCGTCCACGCCCGACGCGTGCGCGATCACCTTCGCGCGCTCCAGTGCCGCCTGAAGGCTCGCCTGCGTCTCGACACCCGGCATGTCGATCTTTGGCCCACGGCTGACGATCACGTGCGGCCGGCCAGGCAAGGGCTTGCCGCCGACCGACTCGAACGTCTTTCTCCCCATCACCAGCGGCTTGCCCATGGTCAGTGCCTTGAACCGCTTGAGATCGGTCGACAGCTTCCACGGCATGTCGCCATCGCGGCCGATCACGCCATTCTGCGCCATGGCAACGGCGATGATGATCCTGGGGTTCGACATGGACTGCCTTTCGCTGGAACCTTACGCCGCCCTCAGACGGCGATCGGCGCCTTGATGCTTGAATCGGCCTCGTAACCTTCGAGGCTAAAGTCTTCGAATTGAAAGGCAAACAGGTCGCGCACCTGCGGATTGATCCGCATTGTCGGCAGCCTCTTCGGCGTGCGCGAGAGCTGCAGCTTCGCCTGCTCGAAGTGGTTGGCATAAAGATGCGCGTCCCCCAGCGTATGGACAAAGTCTCCGGGCTCGAGATCCGTCACCTGCGCCACCATCATCGTGAGTAGTGCGTAGGAAGCGATGTTGAAGGGCACCCCGAGGAAGATGTCGGCAGAGCGCTGGTAGAGCTGGCAGGAGAGCTTGCCATCCGCGACGTAGAACTGGAACAGGCAGTGACAGGGCGGCAAGGCCATCTCGTCCACTTCCGCCGGGTTCCAGGCGGAAACGATATGGCGGCGCGAATTGGGGTTCTTGGTGATGCTCTGAACCAGATTGGCGATCTGGTCGATATGACCGCCCTTGCCGTCGGGCCAGGAGCGCCACTGCGCGCCGTAGACGGGGCCGAGATCGCCGTTCTCGTCGGCCCACTCGTCCCAGATGCTGACGCCGTGCTCCTTGAGATAGCCGATATTGGTGTCGCCCTTCAGGAACCACAGAAGCTCGTGGATGATCGAGCGCAGATGCAGCTTCTTGGTCGTGGTGACGGGAAAACCTTGCGAAAGGTCGAAGCGCATCTGGTAGCCGAACACCGAGCGCGTGCCCGTGCCGGTCCGGTCGCCGCGGTCGGAGCCGTTGTCCATTACGTGGCGCAAGAGGTCGAGATATTGCTTCATGGTGTCGCCGCCGATTCCTGTTCGGCGGCAACATTAGCGCCCCAAGGCCGCCGAACCAAGACGGCGCGGCGGTTATCCAAGATTGGCGTCAGAGATCCTCGAGTTTTCCCAGTTCCTTGGCGACCAGATAATAGAAGGTCACGCGCGACTTGCTGTTGTCCTTCGCCATGATGGTGCAGACCGTGTCGACGGCCTTGTCGGCGGAGGGGCCGGTGACGCCGAGCTTCTTGCCGCACCACTTTTCCTTGACGCGGGCGAGCTCCTCCGGATCGGACGCGGATACGAGCGAGGAGTCGCGGTTGCGCAGGGCAATTCCGAGGTGGCGCACGATCTTGTTGACCACCGCCTCGTCGGCACTCGGGTCATAGTGCTTCACATCTGCAAGATAGTCCGTCATGGCCTTCTTCCTTTCGCTTGAACGCGGGCGTCTCATGCGCGCCCGCTTGAACAGCAGAATGTGAGAAGCGCTTGTGACCGTCAAGCGGCTTGGCTTGCCGCGCCTGAAGATGGCGAGAATTCGCCGGCACCAATTGAGTTTTGCCAAGAATCCGGCAATGAACCTAGTCCGGAACGTGCGGTCGACAAGCCCGCCGGACGGAGGCACACGCGAATGGCATTCAAACGGCTCATCCTGGCATTGACGGCGGCGCTTTCCATGGCGACGGCTCCCCTTCCCGCCCGCGCCCAGTCCGGTGCGCCCGATCGCCTCGTCGGCATGTGGAATGTCGAGGCCGGCGGGCCGGTCGGACAATGCCAGATCGAACTGCAGAACCACGCCTTTGCCGGACGCCTCGCCGCCCGCTCGATCCTGTGTATAGGGCCGCTCGCCTTCGTCAACGGCTGGGCGCCCGAGCGCAACGGCTTCATCCTCTTCGGCATTGACGGCCGCCCGATCGCAAGCTTCGCCCCGGCGCGCGGCATCATGAACGGCCGGCTCGCCGACGGTTCGCTGGTCGTGATGCGCCCGGCGGGCGGCCAGCGCAAGGATGCCGCACAGCCGCAGACGGGCGGCGGCGCAAACCCCTGCTACATCCGCGAGGACACGGGCAAGTGCGTCAGCCCCGAGGACACGGTCGCGCCGCGCGGCCCGCATCCGGTCCGGGTTTTGATCACCGGTCTGATGAACATCCGCCGCGAACGCAGCCTCGAAAGCCAGGTCGTCGGCCAGGTGAAGGCCGGCCAGTGCATCATCGTCAACGCCTGTTTCGACACCAAATGGGGCGTTCGCTGCGAGATCCCGATGGACGGCGGCGCAACCCGCGGCTTCATCCTCAAGTACTACGAAAAGAAGGGCCGCGACTATGTCGGCTTCGTCAATCGCTGCTGAGGAAAACTTCCTTTCGCTTGGCCCTTTTCATCGGCGAATGAAACACCTATATCTCCCTTGCCGGGGCTTGCTCCGGCTATGGCGATAAACGGTCGGTGTAATAAACCTATTGGACCCGGGGGCGGTACCCGGCGCCTCCACCAAAAACCGGTCGGTCTTTTGACCGGCTTTTGATGGGGGCGAAATAGGATCGACAAGGGTGTAAAGATCGAACTTTTGCTCGGCATGATACCGCCGTTATCGGGTCACAAGTGTAGTTGCAAACGACAACAACGCTAAGGGTTATGCTCTCGCTGCCTAATGGCGGTGCGGGAAATCCGAACTAAGCCCTCAAGGTTAGCCCCTTGAGGCGGGGTCCGAAGGCACCTGGCAACAGAAGCCTTCACCTTCCCCTCCCTTTGCCTACCTTCCGCGTTTCAAATCGTGTAATATGCTTCGTCATGACTCGGGTGACGGGGGCTTTCCCCGAATGCGGCGTCGTGGCATATAGCCGCGCGAAGACGCCAAGCAAGAGAAAGACAGGATCTATGGGGAACGACCATATTCGCTACGACATTCTGGCTCAGGACGCGCTGCGCGGCGTCATCCGCAAGGTATTGACCGAAGTCGCAGCCACCGGTCGTCTTCCGGGTGACCATCATTTCTTCATCACCTTCCTGACCGGGGCGCCGGGCGTGCGCATCTCGCAGCATCTGAAGGCCAAGTATGCCGAGCAGATGACCATCGTCGTCCAGCACCAGTTCTGGGACCTCAAGGTCACCGACAGCCTGTTCGAGATCGGCCTTTCCTTCTCCGACACCCCGGAAAAACTGGTCATTCCGTTCAACGCCATTCGCGGCTTCTACGATCCTTCCGTCAACTTCGAGCTCGAATTCGACGTGCCCTTGGCCGACGAGGGAGAGGAAGGCGCCGAGATCACCGCCTATCCGATCGCCGCCGTCGAGCGCAGCGAGGATCAGTCCGAGCCGAAGGCCGGCGACGAGGAAAAGAAGCCCGGTTCGGTCGTCTCGCTCGACGCCTTCCGCAAGAAGCAGTAGGCCCAACAGCACCTGGGCGCCGCGAGCCGATCGCGCGCCGTTTCGGGATCAGAGCCATGAGCGCAGACGTCGTCAATCTCCGCCAGTTTCGCAAGGTCAAGGCCCGCTCCGAAAAGGAACGTCAGGCGGAACAGAACCGACTGACCTTCGGCCGCAGCAAGGCCGAGAAGAACCTCACCGACGCCCTCAACGCCAAGGCGGAAAAGACGCTCGACCAGGGCCGCCTCGACCGCTCCGACGACGAATAGCCGACGGCGAAATCGGTTGCCGATCAAGCACCTGCACGCAGTTGCGGAATCACCTTGTCAGGCCCTTGAATCAATGTCCGAGCCGGAGCCACGATGATCCGCAAGCATTCGCTCACCCTGCACGGCCACCGCACCAGTTTCTCGCTGGAAGAGGAATTCTGGGACGAGCTGAACGCCATCGCCGCCGAGCGCCGGATCCCGCTCGCCGCACTCGTCGTCGAGATCGACGAGAACCGTGACCCACGTACCAACCTCTCCTCGGCCGCCAGACTTCACGTCCTCGCCCGCCTCAAGGCCGCCGCCCAGCATTGACCGAAAGAGCAGCGCGCAAAACATTATACAACCAAACTATTCATTAAGGGATTCGTCCTAGTCTGGGATTGCCCATCAATGATTGCGTCGATGCCCCGTATTTCAAGGCTCAGTTACGCGTATTTGCCCATCGATCCGACCGTGTGACGTGGTTTCGCAAAGCTCCTTTATTTCAAGGATTTAAGAACATGGTAACCGCAATTTCCTCTACCTCGGCCACGACCTCCACCACCGCGCTCGACCAATCGGGCTCCACCACGGCCTCGCTGAAGTCGTCGATCGCCAAGCTCGAAAGCCAGATCACCTCGAAGGAAGAGGAACTGGCCAGCACCGAAACCGACGACCAGAAGTCGGAGATAAGCGATGCGCTGACTGACCTTCGCGCCTCGCTGGCCAAGCTCGAAGCCCAGATGGCGCAGATGGAAGCCGCCGAAAACGCCGCCGAAAAGCCCACGGCGGAGCAAACGGAGCCTGCCCTCCTGTCCGGCGAAAGCGACAAGATCGGCACCACCAATTACGACGAAGAGACGCCGTTCGGCGAACGCTACGCCTACGTCTGAGCCGATTTGCCCTTGATGACCAGAGAAGGCGGCGACCATGCCGCCTTTTTCATGGCTGGTTGGAACCCGCCGGCTTGGCCGGGCACCGCTCGAAGCGCGTCGCGCCGCCGGAATCGAGCGCGCCGGTCGCCGACAGCGACATCAGCGCCTCGCCGTCACGTGCATAGACATGCCGGTCCAGCCAGAAATCGGCCTCGCCGGAACACAGGAGGTCGACCACCAGACTGTCCTTGAGCATCGCGGCGGCGCCGAAATTACAGCCATATTCATAGCCCCGGACCAGCGCCCTTTTCTTGGCGGCATCATATTCGAACGTCAGCGGCCCCATGTCACAGGAATATTCGTTCTCCGCATCGGCGTTTTCCGGCGCATAGCCGTCCTTCGCGCTCGCCAGTTCCTCGACAAAGGCCGTCACCTTGTCGTCGAGCATGGCCTGCGTTCCGTAGCCCCAGTTCTCCAGCCGCCATGCCACCGCCTCGGCAAAATCCTCGAAGCGCTTCTGGCCCTTGCAGGCCGTAGTGTCGTCGCAGTCGAGGAAATAGTCCTCCATCTGCTTGTCGATCTCCTCCAGCGCCATCAGTTCGAGCGCCGCGGGGAAATAGCCCATGAGCGCCGCATTGCCGAGCGCTCCGGCGCAGACGCCGGCGGTCGATTGCTCGAAGCAGGCGCGCATCGAGGCCGTCAGCCGCCGCTCGATGACCGGCCGGAAGGAGACGTCCCGCGTCACGTCGCTGACCTCGCCGTCACGCAAGGCCATGATCTTCACCGGCGGCGCGGATTCGGCGTAGCTCGAAAAGGCGTAGAGGAAGCGATCGTCGCGCAGGTCGAATTCGACATTGCCGTCTTCGTCGAGATCGGCCGGCGTCACGCCGAAGCCGTCGAACGTGCCAAGCTCGACGGCCTTCACCGCATCGTCGCTCGCATGCGCCAGCGCCACCGCCGTGCAGCAGTGTGCCCCGCCGCTGAACGAGGAAAACACCACGCCCGGCTCCGCCCATTGCAGCGGATAGATGCCGATCTGGCCGCGCGCCATCTCGTCCGGACCGGTTTCCAGCCGGATCACCGTCTCGCCCTTGTCCTTGTGCCGGACGCTCAGCACGGCCGTCGCCGTCCCTTCGTCACTGTCCTCGCCGTTCAGCGTCAGCGCCCAATCCCCGTTCGTATAGATCTTGCCGAAATCGTCCCGCGTCCAGTCGACCATCATGCCGGAGCCGATGATCACCTCCCGGGCCTCGCTCGTTTCCTCCGTCCTGGCCGGGCCGAAGTCGCCGCGATCGAGCGCCCGTGCGCAATCGGCAATCTGCTTGAGCGTGTCGCTGGAGCCGGAGAGCGAGAACGGACCGTAGCTGACATTATCGACGCTCAGCGTCATCCGCCCGGCATCGCGTAGCGCCGCCATGAAGCTCGCATGGGGATTGGTCAGGTAGAGACCGCCGGAGCCGTCGGTGACGTTCGCCCGCATGGTGCCGGTCCATTTGCGCCGATCGGTATGGACGACGACGTCGTAGTCCTGC
This sequence comes from Ciceribacter sp. T2.26MG-112.2, assembly GCF_900492205.1. Taxonomy (GTDB): domain Bacteria; phylum Pseudomonadota; class Alphaproteobacteria; order Rhizobiales; family Rhizobiaceae; genus Allorhizobium; species Allorhizobium naphthalenivorans_A. The sequence continues at coordinate 86,249 of NZ_UEYQ01000011.1, read as the reverse complement.
TCATGGGTCAGCCAGCCGAGTTTGCTGGTTGCGACCAGCACGACGACGACATTGCCGCTCGGCCGGATGAAGAACAGGCCGTCCTTGGCGCCCTTCGGGCTGGCAATGCAGACCTTGTCCTGGCGATCATAGGCCACCGTCCAGCCGCGGTTCTCGGCGAACGGCTGATAGCGTTCCTCTGCAATCGCCAAACCGGCGGCCCCGACGAGAAACAGCAGCGAAACACAGGAGATAAGCCGACGAAACATACTGAAGCCCCCCTTGCCCGCCGGTTCCCGACCGGCGGCATGTTCCAGCCTAGGCCGCGGCCACACAACAGGCAAGCAGCCGCACGATCGCTGCTTTCAGCCTTTAGTTGACCCCCGGCAGGCTCTCGAACTGCAGCTGCACCGGCGGCAGCGCGCCCCCGCGCGTGACACCCTCGCCGGGTGGCAACGGCAATTGCGGCGCTGGCGGCACATCTTCGGTCGCGGGCGGGGCCTGTTCCACCGCATCGCCGACCGGGGGGGCGGCCTGTTCGGCGGCCTCTGCCGCCCTGCGGCGTGCCTCTTCCTCCGCCGCCCGGCGCTCGGCCTCGGCCTTCAGCCTCGCCTCCTCGGCCTTCAACCGGGCCTCCTCGGCAAGTCGTGCCTCCTCGGCGATCCTTGCCCGCTCGGCCTCGGCCTTGGCGCGCTCTTCGGCGCGGTAGCGATAGAGTGCCGCCTCGCGGCGCAGCCGTTGCTTCTCGAGCACGTTGGATTGGAGCGTCTCGACCCGACGACGCTCGCGCTCGAAGGCGCGCTGCGACAGGAAATTGGCAAGATCACCGACATCGAGCTTGCGCTCGGGGTCGGCGACATCGCCCGAGAACAACAGGCGAAGCGCGGGCTCCGCACCGGCCAGCGCGTCGTCGCCGGCCACGAAGGCGGCACGGATGTCGGCCTCCGCCCGGCGCTCGCCGAGCTCGACGCGCAGGGTCCCGTCGAGCTTGGCCGTCTCGTTGGCGAGCGTCAGCGCCGTGGCACGCAGCACCCCGTCGGTGATGTTGAACGGCACCTCGATATTGGCAAAGGCGCTGGATGCCCCGCCGATCAGCGTGGCGGCGAGATCCTCGACCTTGGCATTCGTGATGTCCCCCTCGATCGCATCGGCGCGCGGCAGGAGTTTCGGCAGAAGGCCGCTGTCGAAGCGATGCACGGTGAGAGCCGCGATCTTGACCGCACCGGACCCGTTCGTTGCCGCGAGCAGGTCGCCGACGCTCGACCCGGTTGCCTCCGCCACCAGATCGAGGTCGAACTTGCCCTCGAGGACGGCCCCGGCATCCGCCTTGCCGAGCGCTTTCTCCGCGTCCGAAAGCTCTGCCTGACGCAGCGCGATCCGGCCCTGGTAAAAGCCGTTGCCGTCGGTATTGGCAATCATCAGCCGCCCGCTCATCGCGCCGCCGAGCCACCGCCCCGCCGCATCCTCGATCGTCAGCTGACCGCCCGCCCCGTTGAGCTTGGCGGAGAAGTCGGAGATCGGGCCGAATGCGCCCGGTGAAAACGTCCGGGCCGTGACGGCCAGGTCGAAATCGATATCGCTGCGGGGCTTCGGCAGCGGCGTGGTCGACAGCGTACCCGTCACGCCGTCGCTCACGGGTCCCAGCACGCCCTCGGCCAACCAGGCGAGATCGGCATTGTCGAGGGCGATCTGTCCGCCGAGCTTCGGCACGGCGCCGTTCCAGTCGAAGACCAGCGTTCCGGACATCGTGTTGCCGGCGGCCTCGGCATCGATCGCGGAAATCTCGGCCCGGCCCTCGCCAAGCGCGACCTCGGCGGCAAGCCGCGCCGGCAGCCCCGCGCCACCCTGCGGCAACAGGACACCGGTCATCATCAGATAGGGTTCGAGATCGGGGCTCTCGAGCTTGACGGCACCGCTGCCCTTGGGGAAGCCCGCCGCGGCCAGCCCGATCTTGCCGCGCGCCGACAGCGTCGTGCGTCCGGCGGCGAAGGTCAGCACCGCATCGGCCGGCGCATCGCCGGCACCGGTCACGCTGAACTGCAGCCGTCCGCCTTCGCCACCCCCGATCGGCAGCGGATCGAGGCCGGCCTGTCCGAGCAGGACTTGCGCCTGCGGATTCTCCAGCGTCGCGGCCAGGTTGACCTTCGCATCGCTCGACAGCCTCGCCAGATCGCTGACACCGTAATCGAGCGCGACACGGCTGCCATTGGACGTGCCGGCCACCTTGACGGCCATCCCCCCGCCGGCGGCTTCACCGAACACCAGGCTCGCGGTCAGATTGCTGTCGGCATACCAGCGGGCACTCTTCACCAGCCGCCCGGCCAGCGGATGCGCCGGCAGGCGTTCGGAGATGAGCGTAAGAAACGGCCCCGGATCGGCTGCCGACAAGGCCACCTGCGCCTTGCCCGAGGGCGTCGTCATCGGTCCCTTCACCGTGCCGCTCGCCTTCAGCGTCGCGCCGGCCAGGTCTTCCACATTCAGCCGGTCGACCACGACGCTCGCGCCGTCATAGGTGAAGATCGTCTCGACCCCTCGCGCCTCCACGCCATAACCGGTCAACCGGCCGACTTTCAGCCGCGTGGCGATCTTCTCGGCGAGCAGGCCCTGGCTGGCCTCCTCCCCGGCGATCAGGCTTGCCACCGCGCGCGCCGCGTCCAGATCGATCTCGTTGCCGGCAAGGTCGATCGACAGCGTGGCGACGGCATTGTCGAGCGACTGGCGTTCGAGACGACCGTTGAGCAACGCCGGCCCGAGCGCCAGCTCGAGCTTCTCGAACCGCTGGATCTGCGGCGTCAGATTGACCGCAGCGGAAAAGCCCATGGACTTCAACTGGCGGATGGCAGGGTCGACACTGCCGGAAACCCAGGTCGAAAGCCCCGAAGGCTGCGTCGAGGCGACCAGCAGGTCGCCGCTGAAGGCGGGGGCGGAGCCGAGCGTCAGTCGCCCCTTGGCCTCCACCTGGGTACGGCCGGGAAGAACCACCACCGCGCGCTCGACATTCCAGCCGCGTCCGTCAGGCCGGATGTCGAGCGTGATGTCGCGCAGCACCGTGTCGCCGGCGACGATCGCCGGAAGCCTCAGCGTCGCCTTACCGGGCAGGTTCGGAATGGGGATCTCGCTGGCCATGGCGATCAACAGGTCGAGCCGTTCGCGCACCGAGCCCGCGGCATTGCGCCCGGTCTTGCCCTTGGCGCTTTCGTTGGCGAGCCGGTTGACGTCGACCTGCTGGCCCTCGGCGGTCAGAAGGAATTCCGGATTGACGCCGGTGTCGAGCTTTGCCTCGCCGGTCACGACATAAGGGTCGGTCGCCTCGCCGATCTCGAACCGGTAGGAGGTGAGCGCGATGCGTTCATTGGTGAGTTCGAACGCCCCCTTTGCCCGGGGCGGCGGCGTCTTCGGGTCGTCCTTGTCGGGCTCCTTGCCCTTCCATGTCGCCTGCAACTGTCCCTGATAACTGGGCTTGCCGGTTTTCAGTGTCAGGTCGCCGTCGAGTTCTATGGTGAAGGGCCGGCTCTCGGGTTGCAGTCTGAGCTTCAGCGAAATGGCGTCGGCGCCGACTTCGGGCTGCAGGCTGGACAGGTGGAAGCTGCCCTTCTCGCCGTCGAGCGCCGCGCTGCCATCGACCGACCAGGGCCCCGCCAGCGAGCGCGCCGACATGTCGGCATCAAGCCCGGTGAGCCTGCGCGTGCGGCCTGTCTGCTCGTCGATGAAATCGATCTCGCCGCCGACGACCCGGACATTCTCCAGCACCACGGTGCGCGCCGGAATATCGGCGCTGCTGCCGCGCAGCCAGTCGAGCGTACCGTCGGGAAGAAGCCTGATGCGTGCCTTTGGCTCCTCGATGCGCATGTCGAAGATGCGCGCTTCACCGGACAGAAGCGGCGCGAGTTCGGCATCCATGGAAAAACGCGCCACATGCACCAGCGGTTTGCCGTCCTTGTCGGCACCGACCGTCACGTCATGCAGGGTGACCGATGGGAAAGGCAGCAGGCGCGCATTGACTTCGCCGAGCACCGTGACCTTCTTGCCGAGAATACGGCTCGCCTGGCTCTCGAAATCCTTGCGGAAATCGGTCCAGTCGACGAACAGCGGCGCCAGCAGCGCCCCGAACAGCGCGACGACCAGCAGCCCGCCGAGGAAAACCAGTATGCGTCCGAGCACGTCCTGCGACTCCCATCACTTCCGGCGCAAAGGTAATGCAATTCCCGGCGGGAGCAAGCCGCGAGGAGCCCTCATCACATACGGAAGATCTTGCCGGGATTGAAGATATTGTCTGGATCGAGACTTTTCTTGATCGACCGCATCGCAGGAATGGCCGATCCCAGCTCCTGCTCGAGATAGCTCATCTTGCCCTGGCCGACGCCATGCTCGCCGGTGCAGGTGCCCTCCATCGCCAGCGCCCGGGCGTTGAGCCGTGCCATGAAAGCCTCGGCGCGCGCGAGATCGGCCGTGTTCTTGTCGTCGAACAGCATCAGCACGTGGAAATTGCCGTCACCGGCATGGCCGACGATCGGCGCCAGAAGCCCGGTCTCGCGAATGTCGGCCTGGGTTTCGGCGACGCAGTCGGCAAGCCTCGAAATCGGCACGCAGACGTCGGTCGACAAGCCGTTCAGTTCCGGCGCCAGCGCCCGACCGGCCCAATAGGCATTGTGCCGCGCCTTCCACAGCTGCGCCCGCTCCTCGGCATTGGCGGTATAGCGGAATTCGTCCGAACCGAACTCGGCGGCGATTTCCCTGAACTGCTCGGCCTGCAGCGCGACCGTCTCTTCGGTACCGTGGAATTCGACGAACAGCGTCGGCTTTTCCGGATAGGAGAGCTTGGAATAGGCGTTGACCGCCTTCATCTGCATCTCGTCGAGAAGCTCGATACGGGCGACCGGAATGCCCATCTGGATGGTCATGATGACGGTGTCGCAGGCCGCCTTGAGGCTCGGGAAAGCACAGACGCCGCCGGAAATCTTCGCCGGTATGCCCTGCAGCTTGAGCGTGATCGAGGTGATGATGCCAAGCGTGCCCTCCGCGCCTATGAACAGCCTTGTCAGGTCGTAGCCGGCCGAAGACTTGCGGGCGCGCTGCGCCGTGCGGATTTCCTCGCCGTCGGCCGTGACCACGGTGAGCGCCAGCACATTGTCCTTCATCGTGCCATAGCGCACGGCATTGGTGCCGGAAGCGCGCGTCGAGGCCATGCCGCCGATCGAGGCATTGGCGCCGGGATCGATCGGGAAGAACAGGCCGGTGTCGCGCAGATAGGTGTTGAGTTCCTCGCGGGTGATGCCGGGCTCGACCGTGCAGTCGAGATCCTCGGCATTGACCGACAGCACCTTGTTCATCCGGGTGAAGTCGACGGAAATGCCGCCGCTCGGCGCATTGATATGGCCCTCGAGCGAAGATCCGGTACCGAACGGGATCATCGGCACCTTGTGCGCCGCGCAGGCCTTCACCACCGTCTTCACGTCGTCGCTCGTCTCGACGAAAACCACGCCGTCGGGCAATTGCGCCGGCAAGTAGGATGTCGTGTGGCTGTGCTGCTCGCGAAAGGACTGCCCCGTCTGGAACCGCTCGCCGAAACTCTGCTTGAGGATGCCGAGCACGGCGGCAATCCCCTCCTCGTTGCGAACCCCTGCGACGACATCCTTCAAGGCCATGCGAACCGTCTCCCCCCGCTCTGCCATCTCGGCAGTATGCTCACCAAAACAGGACCGAGCTATGGGCCAAGTCGCTCCCGCTTGTCCAGTGCCGAGACTATGCCCGCTGGCGGTAATGCACAAATGGGTCGGCCAAAAACATTGCGGTGCGAAATGGCGATAGGCTAGATGGCGTTCATGAGAACCTTCCTCACAAGCCTTGCCATCGTCCTTGTGCTCATAAGCGCCGCCAGCGGCTATGTCTGGTGGAATTACGATGCCGTCGTGACGATGATCCTCAAGCCCCAGACGGCGACCGCCGGCGACATCACCGAGGAGAGCTTCGGCCTCGTCACCCCAGACGGCAAGCGTTTTGCGCTCGGCGATCTTCAAGGTGCGCTGTCAAACTTCGAGCCGTCCGCCGATGGCGCGCCGCGCCCGCTGGTGCTGTTCGTCCACGGCTTCGGCCCCGATCCCGACGGCGAATTCGGCCTCTACACCATGGGCGAACTGGCAAAGGGCGCGGGCGCCGACGTTCTGATGTTCAACTGGCCGTCCTGGATCTCGATGACCGAGTTCCCGGTACTGAACGCGAGGGCCGCGAGCGAACGGCTGATTGCGCTCCTTCACGACATGGCCGACTTAAGCGGCCCCGGACAGGCGCTGGCGGATCGCCCGGTGATGATCGTCGGCCATTCGATGGCCGGCGAGCTCTTCCGCCATGTCGGCGAAGCATCGCCCGACCTGCCCAGGGGACTGGTCGCGCGCATCCTCTTCGCCGTCCCGGAAACGGCCCTGCCCGATCACCGGCTGTGGATGGAAAAGCTCAGCTTTGCCGACGAGATCTTCGTCTTCGTCAACGCCGACGATCCGGCCCTCCAGGTGACGACACGCATGTACAACACCGCGCGGCTCGGCCGGACGCTCACCAATCTCGACGGTTCGCCCGAACCGCTGGCGCAGAATGCCGATTATATCCTGCTCGACCCGGAAAGCTGGCGCCATTACTTCTTCGTCTCCGGCCAGCGCAGTGAAGCGATCGACCAGATCTTCGCAGACATCCTGAGGAACGGGACCCCCGCGCTCAATCACGACTATCTGCGGCCCGAGCCGGCCGACAATGTCTTCTTAGTCGTCGGTCCCGGTGCAGAAGGCTTCTGAGGAGGAAGGGTCACCCCTTCAGCGTCTCGTCAAGAAAGGTCGTCAGCCGCCGCCAGTGCCGCTCGGTGCCGACCTCGTCATAGACGCTGTGATCCGGCACACACCAGCCATGGGCCATGCCGACATAGTTCTCCAGCACGAAATCCACCTCGGCCGCCCGGAACGCCTCGACGAAGCGTGCCGCCTGTTCGGGCGGGAAGGAAGCATCGACACCGGCGGCCCCGACATAAACGCGGGCCTTGATATTGGCTGCGCCCAGATGCGGGCTGTCCGGCTTATCGCTCGCCAGATTGCCGCCGTGAAAACTCGCAGCGGCGGCGATCCGCTGCGGATGGGCGGCTGCCGCTGAAAGCGCCCGCGATCCGCCCATGCAATAGCCGACCACGCCCGCCGGCCCGTCGACGCCGGCTTCCAAAAGCGCGTCGAGGAAATGCGCCGTATCGGCCGCCGTCATCGCCTGGCTCGTGCCGTCGATCATCGCGCGCAACTGCCGGGCGCTTTCCTCTTGCCTGAACGCCGTCTTCGCATCGAACGGCCCATAGGCGCCGAAACGATAGAACAGGTCCGGCACGAGCACCACATAGCCATGGCCGGCAAGCCGCTCTGCCATCTGGTCGAGCGCCGGCCGCGGCCCGAAGGCATCCATGTAGAGGATCACGCCCGGGCGGATGATGGCGGGGCTTGCAGCATCGGGCAAGAACAGCCCGGCCTTGGCCGTGCCGTCCTCGGTCTTGATGGCAATCTCGCGTTTGCTCATGAAGCTCTCCTCCTGATGTTTTCTCGACACGGCCGACGATCGACATCCGGGCCATCCCTTCGGCCACGGCTTACGAGAACGCGCCTATTCCGCCGCCTCGATCGCCGCCGCCACCTGCATTTCCTTTTGCAGCCGCGCCTCCTCGTCGGCATGCGGCTTGGCAAAGCGCGCCAGCGCCAGATAGGCGAGTGGCGTCACATAAAGCGTGACGACCGTGGCGAAACCGAGCCCGCCGACGATCACCCAGCCGAGCGCCACGCGGGCTTCCGCGCCGGCCCCATGGGCGAAAACCAGAGGCACGCCGCCGAGAATGGTGGCGATCATCGTCATCATCACCGGCCGCAACCGCAGATTGGCGGCATTCTCGATCGCCTCGCGCACGCCCTGCCCGCGGTCGCGCAGCTGGTTGGCGAACTCGACGATCAGGATGCCGTTCTTGGCCATGATCCCGACCAGCATGACCAGCCCGATCTGGCTGTAGACATTGAGGCTGGTCCCGGTCAGAAGCAGCGCGAAGACCGCGCAGGCAAGCCCCAGCGGCACCGTCGCCATGATGATGATCGACGACAGCACGCTCTCGAACTGCGCCGCCAGTACCAGGAAGATGATGATGAGGGCAAAGCCGAAGGTCGAGGCCATGCCGCCGCTGTTCTCAGTCAGCGTCGCGGCCTCCGCCAGCGGCAGGAGCCGTGCACCCGACGGCAGATGCGGCTCGGCGAGCGCCGTTGCCTTGTCCAGCGCCTGGCCGAGTGAAAGCCCCGGCCCGAGCCCCGCCGTGATCTGCACCGCGGCCAATTGCTGCTCGCGGGCCAGCGACGGTGCCACCGCCTTTTCCTCGAGCGTCGCGATCACCGACATCGGCACGGTCTTGCCGTCGGTGGTCTTGAGGAAGATGTTTTCCAGATCCGTCGGATCGTCGATCGGCCGCGTGGTCGATGCCAGCTTGACCGGATAGGCCTCGCCGTCGACGAAGACGTCGCCGATCGAGCGACCGTCGAGCAGCGACTGCAGCGCCTGGGCAAGTCCGGTGATGTCAATGCCGAGATCGGCGGCCCGCTCCCGGTCGATCGACACGCCGAGCTGCGCCTGGCTGACGTCGTTCGACAGCCGCGGATTGTCGAAGCCCCCATCGGCCTCGAGATCCGCCACCAGCTTGATCGCCGCTTGCGTCAATCGCTCATGGCTTGAGCCGACCAGGGCGAATTGCAACCCGCTGCCGCCGCCGCGAATCCTCAGGCTGTTGGGCTGCATGGCAAAGGCGTTGACGCCGGGAATGCCTTGCGTGAGCCGGGTCATGTCGCGCACGATCTCGTCCTGGCTGCGCTCGCGTTCGCCCCAGGGAGCCAGAGTCAGCACCATGAAACCGCTATTGGTACTGCTGCCGAAACCGGAGATCGAGAAGAGGTTGACGACCTCGCCGCTGTCGCGCAGGGGTTCCAGCACCTCTTCGATGCGCCGCATCTGGTCCTGCATGTAGTCGAGGCTCACCCCTTGCGGCGCCGACACCCGCATCAGCGCCACCGCACGGTCCTCGCGCGGCGTGAGCTCGCTGGTGATCAGCGAAAACGCGGCAAAGGCGACGAGAGAGAAGGCGATGCAAACGGTCACCACCACCAGCGGCGCATTGAGGCAGGCGCTCAGCGTCCTGCGGTAGAAGCTGGAGAATGCGTCGCCGAAGCGCGCCAGCGGACCGGAGTGATGCTCGATCGCATGCGCCGTCAGGAGGCGCGAGGCCAGCATCGGGCAAAGCGTCAACGCCACGATCGACGACAGCGTCACCGAAAAGGCCAGCACGAAGCCGAATTCGCGGAACAATCCGCCCACCTGCCCCGGCAGGAAGGAAAGCGGCACGAACACGGCGGCCAGCGTCGCCGTCGTGGCAATGACGGCGAAGAACACCTCGCGCGTGCCGAGCACGGCCGCCGCCCGCGGCCCGAGCCCCTGGCTTCTCCGTCTGACGATGTTTTCCAGCACCACGATCGCGTCGTCGACGACGAGCCCGGTCGCCAGCACGATGGCAAGCAGTGTCAGGATGTTGATCGAGAAGCCGACCAGATAGACCGCCGCCAGCGTTCCGATCAGCGAAACCGGCATGGTAACCGCCGGAATGATCGTCGCACGCCAGTCGCGCAGGAACAGATAGATGATGCCGATGACGATCACGGCGGCAAGTACCAGCGCGGTGATCACCTCGTCGATCGAACCGCGGATGAACACCGCGTCGTCGCTGGTGACGCGGATTTCCGTGCCCTCGGGCAGTTCGCCCTGCAGCCGCGCCACCATGGCCTTCACGCCGTTGGAAATGCTCAGCGTGTTCGACTGCGCCTGGCGGATGATGCCCATGCCGATGCCGGCCTTGCCGTTCGATCGGAGCGCGGTGGAGGAAAGGTCGGGGCCGAAGGTGACGGTGGCGACATCGCCGAGCCGGACATTCCTGCCGATAAGCAGCCGGGCGAAATCCTCCGGCGTCTTCAGGTCCGCGGTCGCCCTGACCACGATGTCCTGCGTCGTGCTGGTGATCGAACCCGCCGGCACGTCGAAGGCAATGTCGGAGAGCGCCGAACCTAGCGAGGCCACCGTCAGGCCGCGGCTGGCCAGCGCCGACTGGTCGACGTCGATGCGGAAGATCTTCTCCTGGTCCCCGTAGAGGTTGACATCGGCTACGCCGTCGACGGATGCAAGCCGGTCGGCGATTTCGTTGTCGACCAGAAGCGTCAGGTCCTCGAGGCTCATCCGGTCGGAGGTGACCGCCAGCCGCATGATCGGATCGCTGTCGGAATCGGCCTTGATGATGCGGGGTTCGTCGGCGTCGTCCGGCAGGCTGTTGGTGACGCGGGCAATCGCGTCGCGAACGTCGCTCGCCGCCACGTTGAGGTCGGTCGAGTCTGAAAATTCCAGCGTCACCCGGCTCGACCCGAAGGAGGAGGTCGACGACATGGATTTCAGCCCCGCGACACGGGCGACCGCGCCCTCGACCACCGTCGTCAGCTGCTGGTCGATCGTCTGCGGCGAGGCGCCGTCAAAACTGGTGCGCACGGTGATCACCGGGCGATCGACATCGGGCAGTTCACGCACCTCGATCCCGTAGAAGGCGGCAAGACCCGCCACCACCATCAGCGCATTGGCCACCGCCGCCAGGATCGGGCGACGGATGAACAGCGCGGTAAAGCCCGCCTGCGCGTCCGGCGCCGGTCCTGCTGAGGGCCCTGGCCGCGAAGCCGGACCTTCAGTTTCATCCTTGGCGTCCGTGCCGCCCAAGAGTTCGGTCTTGTCGCTCATCGGCTCGCCACCGGTTTCTCGCCGTCCACGGATTTTTTCCCCGCTTCGTCGCCCAGAACCTCGACGGGCCGGCCGGCGCGCACGCGTTGAATGCCCTCGGTCACCACCCGGTCGCCTTCGGCCAGTTCGGCCTCGACCAGAACCGCGTCCGGATTGCGCTGAACAATCCTGACCGCGACCTTCTCGGCCTTGCCGTCGGTGACGCGCCAGACGAAGGAGCCGTCGCTGTCCCACTGGACCGACAGCGGATCGACCGCCGGATAGCGCTCGCCGTCGAAACTCATCTCCACGGTAAACGCCATGCCGGCGCGCAGGTCGTCGTTCTCGTTTCCGATCCTGGCCCGGATCCTCAGGGTCCGGCTGGCCTCATCGATGCGGTTGTCGACCGCTTCGACGCTGCCTTCGTAGAGCTTGCCCGGACGTGCCACCGGCGTCGCCGTGAGCGGCTGGCCGACCTTGACCACCGGCGCGAAGCGTTCCGGCACCCAGAAATCGACAAGCAATTCGGAGCGGTCGTCGAGCGTGGCAATCGCCGTCGACGTCGTGACATTGTCGCCCGGATTGACGGTGACGATCCCCGCGACCCCGGTGATCGGCGCGACGATCTCGCGCCGCTTGAATTCCAGATCGGCGCTGGCCAGCGCCAGTTCCGCGGCCTCGAGCGCGATGGCGGCATCGAAGGCATCGATGCGGGACACGGCGGATCTCAGGTTGGCATAGAGCTCGTTCTTCTCGGTCGCGCTTTTGAGCGCCACCTGCGCCTGGTCGCGGGCGATCCGCTGCTCCTCGCTTTCGAGCCGCGCGATCACCTGCCCCTTCTCGACCCGGTCGCCCGATTTGATGGCGATTTCGGCCAGCGTCCCGGAAACCTGCGGCATGACCGTCACCGACTGGATGGCATCGCCGGTGCCCAGCGCCGAGAGCCGGTCGTTGACCTTGCCAATGGTGACCGCCTGCACCACGACCAGCGTCGCCGCAGCGCCGCCACGCCGGTTGCCGGCGCCCTGTCCCTGCCCCGGCGTCTGGCCCTGCGCCTGTTGTTGCGCGGATCCCGCGGGCTGCCCACCCGCTCCCGCAGTGGAACTCTTCTGACCCACCGGCGCCACCAGAGCAATCATGCCCTCCGGCACCCCGATCCGCCGCAACACGCCATCGGCGCCCGGCACGAACCAGATCCACAAAAGGACGCCGGCGGCGATCACCAGAAAACTGAGGCTCAACTGCTTCCAAAATGCCATTGGGAACTCCGGCCTGTGCTGCGCCCGCGGCATCTCATCTTGGAGACGCCATGCAGCCACGAGGCGAATTGCGGATCATCTGTGCGGCAATATTTCGCTGCAAGGCACAAACGGCAAGGCACAAAGGCCAACATTACGAAAATGTCATCCGCCGGGCTTGCCGCCGCCCGGTTCGTCAGACCGTTTCCACCGGTCCCCGGCCCTTTGCCCAAGCTCCGGGCAAAACCGTCAATATTCCCTGCGGATAGCGGCTGGATCGGAATGAAAGGGGAACATCTTTTCTGGCCTTTCCAATCCGAATCACTACATTGGCCGCATGAGTAACGGTTTCGACGACATTCCCTTCTTCGACGAGGAAGAGCCCGCCCCGCGCAAGCCGGCCGAGGGCCGTGCCCCGGCCTCCGCACCCGCCGCCGGCGGCCTCGGCATCGCCGCGCGCGCCATGGCGGCCCGCGACCAGGCCCGCCCTGCGCCCGATTACCTCGCCGGCCTCAATCCCGAGCAGCGCGAAGCCGTGGAAACGCTGGATGGCCCGGTCCTGGTTCTGGCCGGTGCCGGCACCGGCAAGACCCGGGTGCTGACCACCCGCATCGCCCATATCCTCGCGACCGGCCGCGCCTTCCCGAGCCAGATCCTCGCCGTCACCTTCACCAACAAGGCGGCGCGCGAGATGAAGGAGCGGATCGGGCTGCTCGTCGGCGGCGCCGTCGAGGGCATGCCCTGGCTCGGCACCTTCCACTCGATCGGCGTCAAGATCCTGCGCCGCCACGCCGAAATGGTGGGCCTGCGCTCCGATTTCACCATTCTCGACACCGACGACGTCATCCGCCTGATCAAGCAGATCATCCAGGCCGAGGGCATCGACGACAAGCGCTGGCCGGCCAAGCAATTCGCCCAGATGATCGACGGCTGGAAGAACAAGGGCCTCGACCCCTCGCAGATCCCCGAGGGCGATGCCCGGGCCTTCGCCAACGGCCGCGGCCGCGAACTCTATGCCGCCTACCAGAACCGCCTGAAGACCTTGAACGCCTGCGACTTCGGCGACCTGCTGCTGCACCCCATCCGCATGTTCCGCGCCAACCCGGACATCCTGAAGGACTATAACGACCGCTTCCGCTACATCCTGGTCGACGAGTACCAGGACACCAACACCGCGCAATACATGTGGCTGCGGCTTCTGGCGCAGCGGTCACCCCCCTCCTCTCCCCAGCGGGGAGAGGGTGGCGCGAAAGCGCCGGGTGAGGGGGCGGCACCCACGAACCTTGGCGGCAAGACCCCCTCATCCGGTCCTTCGGACCACCTTCTCCCCGCTGGGGAGAAGGGGAAGGCCACCGTCAACATCTGCTGCGTCGGCGACGACGACCAGTCGATCTATGGCTGGCGCGGCGCGGAGGTCGACAACATCCTGCGCTTCGAGAAGGATTTTCCCGGCGCCAAGGTCATCAAGCTGGAACGCAACTACCGCTCGACCGAGCATATCCTCGGCGCCGCCGGCCATCTGATCGCCCACAATGAAGGGCGCCTCGGCAAGACGCTGTTCACCGACCGGGTGAACCCCGACGACGAGAAGGTGGTGGTCCACGCCGCCTGGGATAGTGAAGAGGAAGCCCGCGCCGTCGGCGAGGAGATCGAGCGACTGCAGCGCGGCGATGCCGACGGCAAGAAGCACAATCTCAACGACATGGCGATCCTGGTGCGCGCCTCCTTCCAGATGCGCGAGTTCGAAGACCGCTTCGTCACGCTGGGCCTCAACTACCGCGTCATCGGCGGCCCGCGCTTCTACGAGCGCCTCGAAATCCGTGACGCCATGGCTTACTTCCGCCTCGTCTGCCAGCCGTCCGACGACCTCGCCTTCGAGCGCATCGTCAACACGCCGAAGCGAGGCCTGGGAGACACCACCATCCGCACGCTGCACGATTATGCCCGCGCCCGCGACGTGCCGATGCTCGCCGCAGCCGTCGACCTGATCGAGACCGACGAGGTCAAGCCCAAGGCCCGCAAGGCGCTGTTCGACGTGATTCAACACTTCAGGCGCTGGTCGGAACTGCTTGAAACGACACCCCATACCGAGCTCGCCGAACAGATCCTCGAAGAGTCGGGCTATACCGACATGTGGAAGAACGACAAGTCGGCGGAAGCGCCCGGCCGCCTGGAAAACCTGAAAGAACTGATCCGCTCGATGGAGGCCTTCGAGAGCCTGCGCGGCTTCCTCGAACACGTCTCGCTGGTCATGGACACCGAGCAGAATGCCGAGATGGATGCCGTGTCGATCATGACGCTGCATTCGGCCAAGGGGCTGGAATTCGAGACCGTCTTCCTGCCCGGCTGGGAGGAAGGCCTCTTCCCCCACCAGCGCGCGCTCGACGAAGGCGGCCGCTCCGGCTTGGAGGAGGAACGTCGCCTCGCCTATGTCGGCATCACCCGGGCAAAACGCCGCTGCCACATCTGGTTCGTCTCCAACCGCCGCATCCACGGCCTATGGCAATCGACCATGCCGTCGCGCTTCCTCGACGAACTGCCGGTCACCCATGTCGAGGTCGCCGAAAGCGAGCAGTCCTATGGCGGCTACGGTCGCGGCGGCTACGGCCAGTCGCGCTTCGACAAGGCCGATCCCTTCGCCAACACCTATTCCACCCCCGGCTGGAAACGCGCCCAGGCCAACAAGTCGGACGCCACCCGCGACAACTGGGGCAACCGCTCCGGCCACGCGATCGAGCGCATCGGCTATGGCGAGAGCGGCCCGAAGGCGAAAACCATCGAGGGCGAACTGGTGGCCAAGTCCACCACCACGGAACCATCGAAATTCACCGTCGGCGACCGCGTCTTCCACATCAAGTTCGGCAACGGCAACATCGCCTCGATCGAGGGCAACAAGCTGACCATCAACTTCGACCGGGCGGGCGAAAAGCGCGTGCTGGACGGGTTTGTGGAAAGGGTGTGAGGGGCGGGCCCTGCGGCAGTCCAAGAATAGCACAGAGGGCGTTCCTTGTTCTCCAGCTTCTATTGCGCTATTTAGTTAAAACGCTTGAGCGTGGAATGAGGTGCGATGTCGATCCTGGCAATGATGGTTTTGTCGACTGTCAACGCCCCTTACGGGACGAGCCTTTCGGCTGAACAATTGGCTTCCAAGATCTCCGATCCTGAAAGCGCTATCCACTGCGATCCGGCAGCCTTCTCTTTCTATTCGGAAGTGGAGGAAGGGCTGCAGTACTCGTTCATCAAAGAAATGCACATCGACCCGGTGATTGCCGCCGAAGTCGCACACAAGTTTTCCGTTTTGGCGGGTTACACGCTGCCGCTGGCGCTGGCGGCTTAGTTGGCCGAACCTGCATCGAGCCGATGGGGTAGGCTGTTCGACCAGGCTTGCAGCATCATTCGACAGGCCAATGCAGCAGTCGATCTAATCGACCGTTGGAGTTTCGGGGGCGGCACCGCCCTCATGCTCCAGATTGATCACCGCGAAAGCTTCGACGTCGATATCTTCCTCGATGATCCGCAACTGTTGCCGTTTCTCAATCCCCAGACCCAGGGATATGTCCTCGACATGACGCCCGCCGGGTATCACTCCGATGGATCGCGCGCACTGAAGATCGCCTTCAAGGGAGTGGGTGAAATCGACTTCATCTGCGCTCCGAGCTTGACGGAGAAGCCGACGATAGCGGCCGAGGTCCGTGGGGTGAGCGTCCTGCTGGAAACCCCCGCGGAAATCATCGCGAAGAAGATCCGCTACCGCGGCGCTTCCATGCAGCCACGCGATATGTTCGACATCGCCTGTGTCTTGAAATCCCTCGGCAGAAACTACGTTCTCGACGCGCTTGCTCCGTTCGAGGACGAATGCGCCAAGGCGCTCACGGTCGCTCGCCAGATGAACCCAGTCTTTGCACAAAATATCATGGCAAAGCTGCTCTTGCGTGAGGACTTCTCTGAAGTTCCCGGTGAGGCCCAGGCAGTAACGATCGCGCTCTTGGAAACAGTATGCAAGTCGTCCCATCGCTTGAAAGCCGACAATTAGTTGTCACGCTTCAGCCTTACGCAGCGTCTACGCTCGCATCGCACGTCATCCCATGAACGTCTTAGGTCCCGTCCAGCCCCGCAGTCCGAGAATGGGCGGCACGATCAACGTCTTGAACCAGATGTCCGGTTCGCGCCAGCTGATCAGCCAAAAGGCTTCCTTCAGCTTGCCGACGTCCTGCCACCACGTCATCAATTGCTCTGGCGCACCCATTTGTTTCGGCTGGTAGATGAAAGGCAGGCCGGACCTGTTCAGGGAGACCAGGAGATCGAAGAGCGCTTCATTGTATTCGAGCCCGCCTGACGTGTCGAAGGGCAGGAGGTCAAAGGAGCCGGGCGGCAGGGAAGGATCGTAGATATGGACGGCGCCGTTCAGTATATGCGACACGCACAGCGGCGGCGTCTCGCCTTCTCGGGCAAAATAGCATTGCTGTGGCAGTGGTCGCCCATGCGTCAAAACCGGTCGCCTCCAGCAAGCGCAGCTGAGATGCAGACTCCTGGCACGACACCAGGTGCCTTCAGGAACAGGCGCCCATCACCCCTCCGCGACCGCCTGCCCCCGGTGCAGCCACATCAGCTCCATCTGCACCGCCGCCTGGAAATCCATGATCTCGGCGCGCATCTCTTCTTCCGGGCAGCCGAGCGCCAGAAGCTCAGTGCCGAGCGCCCGGCAGGTCGTGCGCCAAAAGTCGACGGCGGCCGGGCCGTGGCAATTGTCGAGCAGCTCGGCGGAGCGGCGAACGAGGTCGCGGCGGCTGGCGAGCGGGAAAAAGGCGATGGACGGGGTGGCCTTTTCGGTCGGGGCGTCGTTACGCATGCGCTACATCCTCACGTTTACAAAACACGTGTAGAATCAGCGTGGTTAATGTTCCGTTTCGGCGCCGCCCCAACGTCGCGGAAAGGGACGAATGAAGCCCCCGGGCATTCGCGCCCGGAGGCCTCGGCTCCTCGTAGCTGTTATTCGGCCAGCCGATAGGCGATCACATAATCACCGGGCTTGGTGCCCACCGACCCATGCCCGCCGGCCACCATGACGACATATTGCCGGCCGTCCTGCTCATAGGTCATCGGCGTCGCCTGCCCGCCGGCCGGAAGCCGTGCCTTCCACAGCTCCTCGCCGGTGGTGAGGTCATAGGCGCGCAGATAATTGTCGACCGCCGCCCCGAGGAAGACCACACCGCCCTTGGTGATCATCGGCCCGCCGATGCCCGGCACGCCGACCTTGAACGGCAGCGGCAGCGGCGTCATGTCCATCACGGTGCCGTTGCGATGCTGGTAGGCGATCTCGCCGGTGCGAAGGTCGGCACCCGCGACCGTGCCCCACGGCGGGGCCTGGCAGGGAATGCCGAGCGGCGACAGGAACGGGCCCATATAGACGCCGTAGGGCGCGCCGTCATTGCGGTTCAGCCCCTGTTCCGAGCCCTTCTCGTCCTGCTCCTTCAGCGGCACCTGGTCGCGCGGCACCAGCCGCGAGGTGAACGCCAGATAGGTCGGCATGCCGAACATCACCTGCCGCTCCGGATCGACCGCGACCGAGCCCCAGTTGAACGTGCCGAAATTGCCGGGATAGACCAGCGTGCCTTCGAGCGAAGGCGGCGTGTACTGTCCCTCGTATTTCAGCTTGTGGAAGGCGATGCGGCACAGCATCTGGTCGATCAGCGTGACGCCCCACATGTCCTTTTCTTCCATCCGGTCCGGACGGAAGGAAAGCTTGGTAATGGGTTGCGTCGGCGCGGTGAAATCGCCCTCGACAGCACCGCCCGGTGCGGGAATTTCCTCGATCGGCAGGAGCGGCTGGCCGGTGCGCCGGTCAAGCACATAGACATCACCCTGCTTGGTCGGCCCGACCAGCGCCGGCACGGCCGTTCCGTCCTTCGCCGTGATGTCGAGCAGCACCGGCTGGGCCGGCACGTCCATGTCCCACAGATCGTGATGCACGGTCTGGCGCACCCAGCGATCGGCCCCGGTATTGATGTCCAGCGCGACGATCGAGGACGAATATTTCTCCACGCTCTCGCTGCGGCCGATGCCGATCTGGTCGGGCACCTGATTGCCGAGCGGGATATAGACGAACCCCAATTGCTCGTCGACCGAGAACACCGACCAACTGTTCGGCGAATTGGCGGTATAGGTCTCGCCCGGCCCGATCGGCGCCGTCTGCGCCGGATTGCCGCTGTCCCAGTTCCACACCAGCGCGCCGGTATCGACGTCGAAGGCGCGGATCACGCCGGACTGCGACTTGGTCGAGTAGTTGTCGTTGACCGCCCCGCCGATGATGATCTTGTTGCCGGCAATCACCGGCGGCGAGGTCGAATAGTAATAACCGGCCGGATTGTAGGGCATGCCGGCCTCGAGCCGCAGCGTACCCCGGTCGGCAAAGCTCTCGCACACCTGGCCGGTCGCCGCATCGAGCGCGATCAGCCGCGCATCCGAGGTCGGCAGATAGACGCGCGCGGCGCATTCAGCCCCCGCGGTCGCTGCCGGATCGGCATAATAGGTGACGCCGCGGCAGGTCTGGTGCTGCCGGTCGGGATTGAGCCCAGCATTCGGGTCGAATTTCCACTTCTCCTTGCCGGTCGCCGCGTCGATGGCGATCGCCCAATTGTGCGGCGTGCAGAGATAGAGCGTGTCGCCCACTTTCAGCGGCGTTACCTGATAGGTCGTCTCGCCGACATCGTCGGGCAGCTTCACGTCGCCCGTCTGATAGGTCCAGGCAACCTCGAGCCTGTCGACATTCTCGGTGGTGATCTCTGCCAGCGGCGAATAACGCTGTCCGTAGGGCGTGCGGCCGTACTGGTGCCATTCGCCATCCGGCACCTCCCCACCATAGGACGGCGTCTGCGCGACCTTGTCGGTCGGCAGCGAACCGGAGCGATCATAGGGATCGATGGTCATGGCATAGCCGGCGACCACAAGGGCGACGAGAACCGGAAAGGCCACCGGCCAGACGTTCGCCGGCCTGCCCAGATCCTCGGCGCGGCGCGGCCGCCCGAGCGGGCGACGAACGGCCGGCAGCATCAGCCACAAACCGAGCAGCACGATCAGACCGCCGCGCGTGCCGAGCTGCCACCAGTCGAAGCCGACCTCGAAGACCGCCCAGCCGAGGCTGGCGAGGATCAGCAGGCCATGCAGCCACAGCGCCTCTGCCCGGCGGGCGACGATGAGAACGGCGGAAATCATCAGGATGATGCCGGCAGCCAGATAATAGGGGCTGCCCGACAGCGCCACGAGCTGCGCGCCGCCGACGGCAAGTATCAGCCCGAGCGCGCCGAACAGCACGGCGGTGAAGAGATTGAGCATGGTGAAATTCCACTAGGTTCTGAAAATCATGGGTTGCCGTGCCTGGGAGTGACCCGACATGTCGCCAACGACCGCCGGCCCAATCGGTTCCACCCCCCTCGCGAATAAGGTAGGCGCACCTCCACTTTTGACCCTAAAGTAAGGTCCTCGGCACCAAGAGCTATTTCTGAGGATCCGTACTCGCCACTGACGCGGCGGTGTCGCCAAACGACCGACGACCAGTGTAAATTGATTCGGAGGCAGAATTGATCGGATACAATTTCGTGAAAAGCCGCACTTCGCGTCGAGCAGAAAAGCACTTCTCCGTAGCGTGCTCCTCCGGAGGAGCCGTTGCTTCGGAACCTGACGAGGATACAAACGGATGGGACTTTTTCGTAGAGTTCCCCGATATGGCGTTCACCGGGCCGGCAGAAACTAAGCCTCCGCGTCCGCATGCCTTTGTTCAGATCAAGTCAACAGTCTCCAGATCAATGATTGTCAAGGTGAAACTCAGCAACATGCTAACCGCGTGTAGCTCCCCTGATCCTTGGTTTCTAATCCTAGTAGATGCAAACAATGAAATGTACGGCCTTGAGATTTGCGGTGCGCTCATGCATTCAGCGTTGAAGGACATTCGGAAGGCCCGATTAGCTGGAAAAAAGCTGAACCGGACCTTTCAATCCGTAAGGTTCCGGGTGGCAGACAGGATCTGTGAGAATGTTGTCGATTGGATGCAAGCACGCATAGGCAGTTCGATTGAGGCATATCGAACTGCAAAGTCGAGACTTTACTCAGCTACCGGCTATGAGCGTGGCTTTGCGGTCGTCAATTTCAGCATCACTTCCCCGTCAGATGACGAGATTGGGAACGCATTCTTAGGTCTCGGTTCAGGCCTGAATATCGAACACTTTTCCGTGACTGACCAGCGCTTCGGCATTCCCGAGCCACTCGGGCCGCCAATTCCCCGTGGGACTATGTCGATCAAGCCGACCCCCATTAGCACCTGCGAGATCAGGGTAGTGAGCCCGACGAATGAACCGTCCCTAGCCCTGAAGGGCAACGTCTACGGTTTTCATCCGCCGCTCGCCTCGCGGGATTCTTCGCGGTTGCGCTTGTGTGCACCACCCGTCGATATAGTTCTTCACAGAACTGGAGGCGAAGGCACGCTTACACTTAAAGCCAACGAAAGCTACAACTTGGCACACTTCGCTGCATACACGAAAATAATGCGCTGGTTGCGAGCGGGACCGCTAAAGGTTGACGCCAGAACAAACGGCAACCCAACATGGTCCGGAAATTTCGAAGCTAACAGCAATGGCCGCGAGATCGATTGCTTGATCGATATTGTCTCTGCGCTGACAAAGGTCGCTCAACATAGCGCGTTGTCGAACTTTGAATTTAGCCTTGCTGATGTAAATAATGGCCTGCCACTCTTGCATAGCGGCGCTTTGCTTCTAGGCGACCGAGCCCTAAAAATTGAAGTTCCGACAGAGGATTTCAGCCAACAACCAGCAACATCGATTATTTTCCCAGTCGCTCTGACAATTGGGGACTGGGAGGTTGGGGCGATTGTTGAACGAGCAGTCGTAACCGATCAGACAAGCGAGGGTCTTCGGACGTTAGTATGCGGGCCTGCCCAAGTGAGAGAAGCGAAGGTATGCGATAGAGGGGCCGTTTCAATGAGGATAGACCTTGAAAGCGACTATCAACGCATCCTCTCAAATGCCGATAAGTTGGGCAGGCCTCTTGGGATCGAAGGCATGATGACCTGGCTCGAAAAAACCTGACTGCGTCATATTCAATTGTTAGTCCGCGCACGCCACGTCTCGCCTCAAAACCGGCATATACCGGTAGTGACCCGGCCAAATCTCCCCTTATGAGGGAAATGTCGACCCGGCCGAGAGGGGGTAACGCCATGCGAACACTGGAAAACCGGGGAAACACCGCAGAGTTTCCCCAACAAATTCAATGCTTTTGTGCAAAATTCCTCCCCGCCCCCTCGCCCGGCCCTAGACTCATCGCGTTCCGCCCTCGGATACACCACAAGGCGTTGTGGCGAGGCGGGGCCGGCGCCGGGGGAAGAGGAAGGACGCGAGAGCCTTTCCCCGGGGTCCGCGGAAAATGGTCTCCCCTAGCGACGTGGGGGCAAGGTTTTCGGGCTTTGGGCAGCCCAAAACCTTGCCGGCCCTGACAGCGCGCCGGGTGCGCCTGTGTGGCGTGGCATGGTGGTAAGATCGGGTTGTCGAGGGTGTGCGGGCGTCCGCCGGTTCAGAAGAACCGGGCCCGCCTGAAAAATCCCCGGCAAGGGCCGGCGCCGCAGAGAGATCGAAGTCGCGGGGCAAAAACCGCCGAACGGGGCGCCTTTGGGTGTCATTTGTTTTCTATCTTACGCGGCAGCCAGAGGCGCCCCGTCCGCTCGGATCTGGTCCGGGCAGAGCGCATGAGAGCGAACCGGAGGGCATGAGGCCCGGCCGGGGTTTCCGGCTGGGCAAGAAGGACGGCCCCGGGTCGATCCCCCTTGATCCCGCCGTCCCCCCTTGCCATCTTGCGCCGCACCGATTGAAAGGACGACGACCATGACCAAGGCCCTGCTGCTGATCGATATCCAGAACGGCTTCTGCCCGGGCGGCAATCTGCCGGTCGCCGATGGCGACAAGGTCGTGCCGGTCGCCAATGCGTTGATGAACAGCGGACACTATGACCTGATCGTCGCCTCGCAGGACTGGCACCCCGCCAACCACGGCAGCTTCGCCTCGCAGCATCCGGGGAAAAAACCCTTCGACATGGGCGAACTCAACGGCCAGCCGCAGGTGCTGTGGCCGGACCATTGCGTCCAGGGAACGGCAGACGCCGAATTTCATCCCGGCCTCGACCTCTCGGCCATCGCCCATGTCCAGAGAAAGGGCGAGAACCCGGCGGTCGACAGCTATTCGGCCTTTCGCGACAACGACCGGGCAGCCCTCACCGGCCTTGCCGGCTATCTGAAGGACAAGGGCGTCACCGAACTCGACCTCATGGGCCTTGCCACCGACTACTGCGTGAAATTCTCCGCCCTCGACGCGGTCGACATGCTGCCCGGCGTCACCGTCCGCTTCATCGAGGACGGCTCGCGCGGCATCGACCCCGATGGAGTGAGGGCCGCGTTCGAGGAGATGAAATCCGCCGGTGTCGCCATTGTGTCGAGCAGAGACGTCATCGGCGGCTGAACCATCCGTCATGTGGGACCAGGCAACTCGCCCCTCCCCCCGTCTTCCGGCCGATTGATTTCCCCGCCCATCCACGCTACGGGACCGGCGCGCCATAAGGTATTGCGGAGGACCGATATGGAGACCGTCACCACCATCGCCGAACTGCGAGAACGGCTTGCCCCCCATCGCCGGGCCGGCCGGACCATCGGTTTCGTACCCACCATGGGCTACCTGCACGAGGGCCACCTGACGCTGGTCGGCCGGGCAAGGGCGGAAAACGAGGTGACCGTGGTATCGATCTTCGTCAATCCACTGCAATTCGGCGCAAACGAGGATCTGGCGAAATATCCGCGCGACCTGGAGCGCGACAGCGCCCTCTTGGCACAGGCCGGCGTCGACTTCCTCTTCGCCCCCAGCGTTGCCGACATGTATTCAAAGCCGATGGAAACCGTGGTCGACGTGCCGAAACTCGGCTCGGAACTGGAGGGCGCCGCCCGCCCCGGCCATTTCGCCGGCGTCGCCACCGTCGTCACCAAGCTCTTCAATATCGTCCAGCCGCACGCCGCCTATTTCGGCGAGAAGGACTATCAGCAGGTGGCGATCATCCGTCGCATGGTCGAGGATCTTGCCCAGCCTGTGAAGATCACCCCGGTGCCGACCGTGCGCGAAAAGGACGGCCTCGCCTGCTCCTCGCGCAATGTCTACCTCAGCCCCGAGCAGCGCGCCGCGGCCGTGATCGTGCCTTGCGCCCTCGACGAGGCCGTCCGGCTGATCCGCTCCGGCCTCAAGGATGTCGCCGCGATCGAAGCCCAGATCACCCGCTTCATCCGCACCGAGCCGCTGGCCGAGCCCGAGGTCGTGGCGCTGCGCCACCCCGAGACGCTCGCCGCAATCGACACCGTCTCCGGTCCGGTCCTGCTGCTGCTCTTCGTGCGCATCGGCCAGACCCGGCTTCTCGACAACCGGGTGATCGACATCGCATCCGAAAACGGCATGGAGGCCGCCTGACATGAGCACCCCGCCCCGCCAGAAGCGGCTGACACCGGCCGATATCACCGCCCTCAAGGGTGTCCGCCCGGCCGTCTGCCTGACCGCCTACACCACCCCGATGACCCGGCTCTTCGACCCGCATTGCGACCTGCTCCTGGTCGGCGACAGCCTCGGCATGGTGCTCTACGGCATGGAAACGACGGTCGGTGTCACCGTCGAGATGATGATCGCCCATGGCCAGGCGGTCATGCGCGGCGCGTCGCATGCCTGCGTCATCGTCGATTTGCCCTTCGGCTCCTACCAGGAATCGAAGGAACAGGCCTTTCGCACCGCCGCTCGCATCATGAAGGAAACCGGTTGCGACGGCGTCAAGCTGGAGGGCGGCGAGGAAATGGCGGAAACCGTCGCCTTCCTCGTTTCGCGCGGCGTGCCGGTCTTCGGCCATGTCGGGCTGATGCCGCAGCAGGTCAACACCGCCGGCGGCTATCGCTCGAAGGGCCACAGCGACGCGGAAGCCGAGAAGATCCGCCGCGATGCCCGCGCCATCGATCAGGCCGGCGCGTTTGCCATCGTCATCGAGGGGACGGTCGAGCCACTGGCCCGGGAGATCACCGGCACGGTTGCCGCCGCCACCATCGGCATCGGCGCCTCGCCGGCTTGCGACGGCCAGGTTCTGGTCTCGGACGACATGCTCGGCCTGTTCAACGATTTCAAGCCGCGTTTCGTCAAACACTTCGCCGACCTCGCCGGCGTGATCTCCAAGGCCGCGGAAGACTATGCGGGAGAAGTCCGCGCCCGCAGCTTCCCCGGTCCGGAACACACCTTCCAGGTGCGGCCGAAGAAATAGCCCAACTGTGTGCAGGCCCGGCGGCTCAGCTGCCGGGCGTCTGCTCCAGCTGGTAGATCGCATCGTTGATCGCGTCGATCTGGCCGGTGACCACCGCCTGGGCATCGTAAAGGCCGCGATTGTAAAAGTGCGCGCCGATCTCCTTGGCGAAGAACTGCAGCATGGCCTCGGCCTCGAACCGCCCGACATCGAGCTCGAATTCGGTGAGAAAATAGTCCTGCACCTTGGCGACGATCGCCGCCTGGTCTTCGTTGGAAAAATCGAGTTTCGGCAAAGACGCGTTCCTTGTGACATCCCCCTCGTCGGGAACAGTGCGAGACTAGTGCATTTCGAGCCGGAGTGGGAAGCGGTTTTACCATCGGGAGGTGCACGACAGACACGAGAGAGCGGTGCGCCGTTTCGCCCTCGAACGGAAACGCTCGAGCGACATGTCAGGGGAATCAATCGACCCATCAGGCTTATTCGTTTGTTAAGCGAAGGGCTTGGCTTTAAAGGCTCAGATCAAACGAGGTGCGACGACAGATGAAATCCGACTATACCGAGGGCCTGCGCGGCAGCGTGCCGATCCTCGTCTCCACGATCCCCTTTGCCGCCCTGTTCGGCGCCATCGCCGTCAGCAACGGCCAGACGGTCGCCGAGGCGACCCTGATGAGCGCGATCATCTTCGCCGGCGCAAGCCAGCTGGTCGGCATCGAGCTGTTCGGCCATTCCGTGCCGGTCTGGGTGATCGTGCTGTCGATCTTTGCCGTCAACTTCCGCCACATCCTCTATTCGGCGGCGATCACGCCCTTCATCACGCACTTTTCCCCGGCGCAGAAAGCTCTGTCATTCTTCCTGCTGACCGATCCGCAATTTGCCCAGACCCTGACACGCGGGGAGACCGGAAGAAGCGTTTCCTTTGCCTGGTACATGGGTTTTGCCACGACCATCTATGTCGGCTGGGTCGGGGTCAGCGCGATCGGCGCCGGTTTCGGCAAACTAGTCGGCGATCCAAGGGCGCTCGGCTTCGACGTTCTCCTGCCCATCTACTTCATGGGCCTCGTGCTCGGCTTCCGCAAGCGACCGAATTTCCTCGGCGTGGTCATCGTCAGTGCGGCCGTCTCGATCCTGGCGCAAAAGCTGGTCGGTTCCCCCTGGCATGTCAGCATCGGGGCGCTTGCCGGCGTGCTTCTCGCAGCCCTCCTGCCGCCGAAGGCCGTAACGGCCGGTCCCGCCGAAGCGGAGACCAGCGCATGAGCGAGCTTTTCACCCCGCATATGACGCTGCTCATCCTGGCCGGCGCGGTTGCCACCTACCTGACAAGGATCGGCGGCTATCTGCTGATGAGCCGGCTAAAGAACGTGCCGCCGCGCGTCGATGCGGCGCTGAACGCCGTGCCGGCGGCGGTGCTGACCACGCTGGTTGCCCCCGCCTTCTTCTCCGGCGGCATAGACGTGACGGTAGCCATGGCCGTGGCGCTCGCGATCGGCCTTGGCTTTTCCTCCATCCCCATGCTGGTCGGCGGCTGGATCGCCGTGATGGTCATGCGCCACCTGGTCGGCTGAACGGCTCGGTCGCCCGCTCCAGCCAGGCCCGCGCCTTGTCGTCATGCATGAGCGGCATGAGTTCTGTGCGGGTCTTTTCGTGATAGTCGTCGAGCCAGCGCAGTTCCTCGCGGGTCAGAAGCTCGGTGACGACGAGATATTTGTCGATCGGCACATAGGTGAGCGTCTCGAAGCTCATCATCGGCATGTCGCCGCCCTCGACCGGTTCCGCCTCCCGGACATAGACCAGGTTCTCGATGCGGATGCCGAAGGCGCCGGGCCGGTAATAGCCGGGCTCGTTGGAAAGGATCATGCCGGGCAGCAGCTCCTGCGTCGACAGCCGCGAAATGCGCTGCGGCCCCTCGTGCACCGAGAGGAACGAGCCGACGCCGTGGCCCGTGCCATGCGCATAGTCCGCACCGGCCTTCCACAGCGCGATGCGTGCCAGGGGATCGAGGTCGCAGCCGCGCGTCCCCTTGGGAAACCGCGCCGTGCTGATGGCGATCATGCCTTTCAGCACCAGGGTGAAGAAACGCTTCTGCTCGTCCGACGCCGCCCCGATCGCCAGCGTCCGGGTAATGTCGGTCGTCCCGTTGACATATTGCGCGCCGCTGTCGATCAGAAAGAGGTCTCCCGAATGGATCGGTCGGTCGGACGTGGTGGTGGCGCGATAATGGATCACCGCGCCATGCTCGCCGGCGCCGGCGATCGTGTCGAAGGAAATATCCTTGAGCGGGTTCTGCATCCGCTCGCCGACGCGGGCCCGGGCCGCCTCGAGCGCCTTCGCCGCGCCGATCTCGGTGACGCTGCCCGGATGCTGGTCGTCGAGCCAGGCGAGGAATTCGACGACCGCCACCCCGTCCTGCAGATGGGCGGCGGCCGAGCCGTTGAGCTCGACGCTGTTCTTCACCGCCCGGGCGATCTTGGCCGGATCATCCCCCTTGACCACCGCGCCGCCATGGCCCCGGATGAGTTCGACCAGGGCAAACGGCGCAAGCTCGGGGTCGACCAGGACGCGCTTTCCCTCGACCGCGAGCTTTTCCAGATGCGCCACCAGCAGGCGCGGATCGATCTGGCGGCACATCTGCCCGAGATAGGCCTCCGCCTCGATGCCGGTCTTGCGCTTGTCGAGAAACAGTTCGGCGGTCCCGTCGGCCTTGATGATGGCGCGCGCCAGCGGATGCGGCATATGCGGCACGTCGCTGCCGCGAATGTTGAAGATCCAGGCGACCGACGACGGATCGGTAATCAGCGCGGCGTCGATGCCCTTGTCGGCAAGGTCGGCGGCGATCCGGGCGATCTTGTCCTTGGCCAGCACGCCGGAATAGGCGATCGACTGGATGGAGACCTGCCCGAGCGGCTCGGCCGGACGATCCATCCAGATCGCGTCGAGCGGATTGGCGGCCAGAACGACGAGGGCGCCGTTCTGCCCGGCAAGCGCCTTCTCCAGCCGCTCCACCTCCTGGCTGGTGTGCAGCCACGGATCGATGCCGAGGCGAAAGCCCTTCGGCGCATGCGCGGCGATCCACTTGTGCGGCGGCTCGCCCACCAGATCGCCGGCGGTGAAGACGGCGGGATCGACCTGTTCGGCCAGTTGCGTCACATAGCGACCATCGACGAAGACGATCGCCTTGTCAGTAGTGACCAGCGCCTGCCCGGCCGATCCGGTAAAGCCGGTGAGCCAGGAGAGACGCTCGGCCGAAGCCGGCACATATTCGCCCTGATACTCATCGGCCCGCGTCACCAGGAAACCGTCGATGCCGAGCGCCTCGAACCGGGTCCTCAGGGCCTCGACCCTTTCACGACCGAATTGCGGGGTGGATGTCACATCGAACGACTGAAACATGGTCTGCGCCTTTATCACCGGAATCTGGAGAGCACCTTATAGCAAGGCCTGCCCGTCCCGCACCATCGCAAAGCCTCGGCCGACACTCCCCGCCGGGCCTTATGCGGCAATGCACCATAATGGCGGCATCCCGCATAAATTTTGGTCACAAGATTGCCAGAAGGAAGGCATTTGCTTCACACCCATGCGCAAGGCGCATGACACCCATGTAGCATCCCCCCTGCCTCAAAGCGTTTGCAGCGCCTATATCTGCATCATCGAACAAACGAAATCACAACCGGCAAGGACCACGACAATGGCAAACTCCATTCTTCGCAATGCCTATCAGCGCTTTGTCGCAGCGCGCGAACTTCAGGCCAGCCGCTATGTCAACGGCGCCCTGATGAACCTCGACGACGAGACCCTGCATTCCATGGGCACCAGCCGCGAAGAACTGCGCCGCAAGGGCACCCGCGCCACCGCATTCTGATCCGGCGCAAGCCATGAGGCAGCCCTCGCGGCGGCCCCAGACCTCACCTGCTCGTAGCTCTCCTCCCAAAGCTCGCAGGCTCCGATCAGGCGACTGATCCGAAAAAGGCGGCATCCCAGATGCCGCCTTTTTCGTTTCCCGTTATTGAGGATATCGCCATGCGTCTAACGCAATGGTGCGATGCAAAATATCAAGCCGTCAAACCAGACCACGACCGTGCCGCAGATGGATGGTCACCCAGCCATTGCGCCAGATCGTCCGGACATGGGCAAGGCCCGCGCCGTTGTAGGCGGCGATCACCTTCCACCGCTGACTGGCGAGGATACCCGACAGGATGACCGAGCCGCCGGGCGCCAGATGGGCGACGAGCTGCGGCGCCATCTTCATCAGCGGTCGGGCGAGAATATTGGCGATGATCAGGTCGAACGGGCCGTACTCGCCGAACGCCGTCGAATGGAAGCCGGGCGCGACGCGGAACTCGATACCCTCGACGATCCCGTTGCCGCGGGCGTTTCCCTCGGCGACGGCAACCGCGATCGGGTCGATATCGGTTGCCAATACCGGCACGCGCTTCAGCTTGCGCACCGCGATCGCCAGGACACCGCTGCCGGTGCCGAGATCCAGTGCATTGCGCACCGTCCGCGACCGCACCACCTCGCCGATCACCTCCAGGCAGCCGGCCGTCGTGCCGTGATGGCCGGTGCCGAAGGCCTGCCCCGCTTCGATCTCGATCGCCAGGTCGTTGACCCTGACCTTGTCGCGGTCATGCGAGCCGTGGACGATGAAGCGCCCTGCCCGGACCGGCTTCAAACCCTCCAGCGACTTGGCGATCCAGTCGATGTCCGGCAGGACCTCGCGCTGGATCTCCAGATTGGCGAAATCGGCAGAAAACAGGTCTTCGAGCCGGGCCCGGATCGCATCTTCCTCATCGGCCAGCATGTAGACCGACGCTTCCCAGACGTCGTTCTTCTCGTCCACCTCGGTGGTGGCGATTGCCAGATCCTCTTCGCCGAAGCAGACGGTCATGAGATCGAGGATCTCGCCCGCCAATGCTTCGGTCGTGGTAACGTAGAGGCGGATTTCACTCACGGTCGGTCATCCTGTCGCAAAGGGAGAGAGCGGCACGGCATTGACGAGCCGCCCGGCGCTGGCGCCTGCGGTACAACGCGGCGCCGCCGATGGCAACAGGCGAGCGTTCGGCAAGCGCGGCGCGTCAGCCCTTGGCGAGGTTTTCGAGCTTCTTGATCGCCACGTCGGGGTTCTCCCCATAGGAAATCGTGCCGACGAAACGGCCGTCCTTGTCGAGGAGGAACACCGAGGCCGTGTGGTCCATGGTGTAGTCGCCGTTCGGGTCCTTCTCGTCGAGCGGGATCTTCTTGGCATAGACACGGAAGCCCTTGATGACCTCGCCCACCTTCTCCGGATCGCCGGCAATGCCGATCACCCGGTCGGTGACGTTGGAAATATAGGCGCCGAGCATGTCCGGCGTGTCGCGCTCCGGATCGACGGTGACGAAATAGGCCTGCAGCTTTGTCTTGTCCGGATCGACCGTGGTCAGCCAGCCATTCAGCTCGAACAGGGTTGTCGGGCAGACTTCCGGGCAATGGGTGAAGCCGAAAAACAGCGCCGTCGGCTTGCCGCGGAAGGCCTGCTCGGTGATCGGCTTACCGTTCTGGTCGACGAGCTGGAACGGTACGCCGAACGGCGCCTCGGCGATCTTGTCCTTGGTGTCCGTCACCGCCAAAGTCAGCCAGCCGAGAACGCCGGCAAGCAGGATGACGCCGGCCCAAAGGATAATGCGCAAAGTCTTCATCGATGGTCTGGTCCCTGTCGCACACGTGGCAGATATGCACCCGGCGATAGAGGCTCAGGAGGCAAAGTGCAAATCAACTCGTTGTTTCTTCGCTCCGGCGCGCCGATTTGCCTCAGGGCCGAGCGCCTTCGATCGGCTCAAAGGCAGGACGACAAACCATTCTCGGCATAGGTCAGCACGATGTCCGCGCCGAATCGCATCCAGCCGGCAAAGGCGAGAACACAGACGATCCCACCGGCCAGAATAACGGCTGAGGTCAGCAGGTGGTTCGTGTTCTTCGGGGCGACATGGTCCATTTCTCCTACATAATATGTGCTCACCCCCGGTGGAAGGAAAAAGATTCGCACCTGCGCGCAAGAAACCTGATGAATCTTAGGAATAGTTCTGCCAGCTTGGATCCATTCGGGATTCTGGCCGAACGTCTTGGGAGGGACGAATGGAAGAGCAGGTCATTCAGGCGGCGCCGCAGCCGAAAATGCGGATCAATCGACTTGAGGTGCGAGATGTGATGGCAGCGCTCGCGCAGGGCATGGCGGACTTCCGCCGCTACCCGCTGTTCGGTCTGTTCTTCGGCGGCATCTATGCCCTCGGCGGCCTCTTCATCGTCGTGATCCTCAGCCTCTATCATCAGCCGTGGATGATCATCCCGGTCGCCATCGGCTTCCCGCTGATCGGCCCCTTCGTCGCGGTCGGTCTCTACGAGATCAGCCGCCGCCACGAACGCGGCGAGCCCATCACCTGGCGCGGGGTGCTGACCGAGGTCTTTCGGCAGCGGGAGCGACAACTCTCCTGGATGGCATTCGCCGTGCTGTTCGTCTTCTGGATCTGGATCTACCAGGTCCGGCTGCTGCTTGCCCTGTTCCTCGGCTTCAAGATCCCCGCCTCGCTCGCCGCCTTCGCCACGGTGGTGACCACGACGCCCGAAGGCATGCTGTTCCTGCTGGTCGGAACACTCGTCGGCGGCGTCATCGCCACGGTCCTCTTTTCGCTCACGGTCATCTCCATGCCGCTGCTGCTCGACCATGACATTGACTTCGTCACGGCCATGCTTTTGAGCATCCGCACGGTTGTCGAGAACCCCGGCCCGATGCTCGCCTTCGGCCTGATCGTCGGGACCGGCGCTTTCCTCTCGCTTCTGCCGCTGTTCGCCGGCCTGTTCATCGCCTTGCCGGTCCTCGGCCACGCGACCTGGCACCTTTATCGCCGGGCCATTTCCATCGGTTGAGCGATCGAGGTTGACGACAAGGCGCATCACCCGGCCTTGGCGGGCAATGCAGCCTGGAGGAATACATTATCCATTGCTTAACGGCTCTTTGGCATCATTCGATCGCGAGATGACCGGACCGGTCATACGGACATCACGTCCGCCGGAATGCGTTAACCATTTCCTTGGGCTCAGCATGCACAATGCGGTCGACGCGGGACGTCGACAAGGTCGCGGGAAGATTAAACCGACATGCCGCCACCCGGTTCGAGTGAGGGTGCGGCAGCCGCAAACTGGGAAGTAATTTGAAGATGAGCAACGCAATCAAGCAATCCGGCGCCTACCTCGAGATCGTCTCGTTCCATCTCGGCGACCAGGAATTCTGCATCGACATCATGGCGATCCGCGAAATCCGCGGCTGGGCGCCGGTGACGCCGATGCCCCACACCCCGCCTTACGTGCTTGGCCTGATCAACCTGCGCGGCGCGGTGATCCCGGTCATCGACATGGCCTGCCGCCTCGGCATGAAGATGACCGAGCCGTCGGAGCGCGCCGCCATCATCGTCACCGACATCGCCGGCAAGCTGGTCGGCCTTTTGGTCGAACAGGTCTCCGACATGATGACCATCAGGGGCGAAGACCTGCAACCGGCGCCGGAAATCATCCCGGAAGCCCAGCGCGCCTTCTGCCGCGGCATTGTCGCGCTCGAGAAGTCGATGGTCTGCTTCCTCAACCTCGACACCGTGATCGCCGACGAACTCGCCCAGGCGGCCTGATCGTCCGAACTCTCCGGATCTTCCCCAGTATGACCCCGCCGTCTGCGGGGTCATCGGCGTTTTGGTGTTCGCCCACGGCCTGCATGCGGCAGCAGCCGCCCGCCGCCCGTTTCCCACCTGCCGATGCACCATGCAGAAACGAGTTGCGCTCCGGGCCCAGGAAAGCACGGAGCGCAACCTTATTGAGTATTCGAGGCTGCAAACCCTCGACTGGCAAGACAGGCACAAAAGGCGAACGTTTTGGGGTGATACGCTCGTTTTCTGATGCCCTCATAAAGCTTGCCAAACTTTAGCCTGTAGCGAAAGTGACGTGACGCGGAAAAATGAACATTTTTCCGCCGCCGAGCTGACCAATTTTGGGCGCAATATCAGCCCGCCGGCCACAGACGATTAACCGGCCACTGCTCTCCGGCGTCGTCTCAAGGCTTGCCGTTGGCCCAGGTGACCGGCTGATCGAACAGCGGCACGGTGGAAATGGCCATCTTGGCGGAGCCGTCGACGACCTGGCGCGAGTGGATGAGGTAGATCAGCGTATCATTCGCCTTGTCGTAGATCCGGTTGACGACCAGCTGTTTCCAGATCAGCGACATGCCCTCGCGGAACACTTCTTCGCCCTCCTTCGACAGATCGATGTCGCCGATCTCGATCGGTCCGGTCTGCCGGCAGGCGATCGAATTGTTGGACGGATCCTCGAACCAGTTGCCCTTCGACAGACGGTCGATGATCGAACGGTCGAAATAGGTGACGTGGCAGGTAACGCCCTTGATCTTCGGATCGGTCACCGCCTCGACGACGATGTCGTTGCCGACCCAGTCGACGCCGACCTTTCCCACGGTTTCGGCAAAGGCCGGGGCAGCGAGGGCCGCAAGAGCGAGCGAAGTGGACAGGAAGGCGGATCGGAAAGACATGGCAAATCTCCAGGAGTGACGGCGATCAGGAGTGACTGCGATCTAGATAAGGGCGACCGACCACCTTACAAGGCCGGCACGGGCTTTCGCATGCGGCGCACCGAGCAGGCCTCGTAGCCGCCGCGAAACAGCCGGCCGGGAGCAATGCCGATCGCGCCGGGAAGTTCCGCCAGATGCGCGACCCCCGCCTCGCGCACCATGGCTAGAGAGGCAAGCGCGCAGACCCGTGCATCATCGGCGGCATTGTGATGGTTGAATCTCAGGCCAAGATGGGCAGCCAGGCTGTTCAGCCGGTGCGATCCGAGTTGCGGCCACATGCGCTGGGCCAGCTTGACGCTGCACAGATAGGACAGTTCCGGATAGGGCTGGCGATAGGCGTCGAGTGCAGAGCGCCAGACGGAGAAGTCGAATGCGGCATTATGGGCGACCATCATGGCGCCCGAGAAATCCTCGGCAAACTCGTCCATCACCTCGGGAAACTCGCCCGCATCCTCGACCTGCTCCGGCCTGATGCCGTGGATTGCGATGTTGAACGGCGAAAACCGCATGGACTTCGGCCGGATCAGACGTTCCTCGACCCGTACCACTTCGCCGTCCTCGATCCACGCAAGGCCGACCGAACAGGCGCTGCCACGCTCTTCGCTCGCTGTTTCGAAATCGATGGCGATGGTTTTCAAGGGATAAGGACTCTTCGGATTCGGTGGCGCTGTCCGGTCATAGGGCTTCCACCCTGGCGAAGCAAATACGACATATCCCCGCAGCATGGCGCGGCGAGCGCGATTCGGCACCCGGATTCGCCTGCATCTCTCGCCTTTTTCGTCCCTCCCCCTATACATTTCGGCGTTTGCCGGATAGGAACGCGCCAAACATACCCGCAATCGGCGGGCGCGGCGCATTGGCCCGCTCAACACATCCAGTTCGAAAGACCTTTTCCATGACAGAATTCAACGGCATCGTGGCGCCGATCGCAGAGGCATTGTCCAAGCGCGGTTATGCGACGCTGACCCCGGTGCAGCAGGCCATGCTCGACCCGGACCTCGAGGGCGCCGACGCGCTGGTGTCGGCCCAGACCGGCTCGGGCAAGACGGTTGCCTTCGGCCTTGCCATCGCGCCGACGCTGCTGGCCGGCGAAGACCGCTTCGGTCGTGCCGGCGCACCGCTGGCGCTTGCCATCGCGCCCACCCGGGAACTCGCCATGCAGGTCATGCGCGAGCTGGAATGGCTCTATGAGAAGACCGGTGCGGTGATCGCCTCCTGCGTCGGCGGCATGGACATACGCAACGAGCGCCGGGCGCTGGAGCGTGGCGCCCACATCGTCGTCGGCACACCGGGCCGCCTGCGCGACCACATCACCCGCCGCGCGCTCGACCTCTCCGCCCTGCGCGCCGTCGTGCTGGACGAGGCCGACGAAATGCTCGACCTCGGTTTCCGCGAGGATCTCGAATTCATCCTCGAGGCGGCGCCGGATGATCGCCGCACCCTGATGTTCTCGGCCACCGTGCCGCGCTCGATCGCCGATCTGGCCAAGAGCTACCAGCGCAATGCCAAGCGCATCGAAACCGTTTCCGAGCGCAAGCAGCATGTCGACATCGAATACCGCGCGCTGACGGTCGCCAATCCCGATCGCGAGAACGCGATCATCAACGTGCTGCGCTTCTACGAGGCGCGCAATGCCATCGTGTTCTGCTCGACCCGCGCCGCCGTCAACCATCTGACGGCGCGGCTGCACAATCGCGGTTTCTCGGTCGTGGCGCTGTCGGGCGAGCTTTCGCAGAACGAGCGCACCCATGCCCTTCAGGCCATGCGCGACGGCAGGGCCCGTGTGTGCATCGCCACCGACGTCGCCGCCCGCGGCATCGACCTGCCCGGCCTCGAACTGGTCATCCATGCCGACCTGCCGACCAATTCGGATACCCTGCTGCACCGTTCGGGCCGTACCGGTCGTGCCGGCAACAAGGGTGTCTCGGCGCTGATCGTGCCGATGAGCGCCAGGCGCAAGGCCGAGCGTCTGCTCGCCGGCGCCAATGTTCAGCCGACCTGGGTCCTTCCGCCTTCGGCCGACGAAGTGCTGGCGCGCGACGACGAGCGACTGCTCGCCGATCCCGCGCTTTCGGAAAAGATCAACGAGGACGAGGCTCCATTCATCGCCACCCTGCTGGCGACCCACGGCGCCGAACAGGTGGCCGCCGCCTTCCTGCGCCTTCAGCGTGGCAACCGCTCGGCCCCGGAAGACCTGATCCCGGTCAGTCTGGAGGCCGCCAAGAAGCGCCGCGAGCCCGACTACGCCAATCCATCCAGCTCCGCCACCCAACCGCGCTCCGATTTCGGCGCCAGCACATGGTTCTCGCTTTCCGTCGGCCGCAGACAGAATGCCGAGCCGCGCTGGCTGATCCCCATGCTCTGCCGCAACGGCAACATCACCAAGGCGGCGATCGGCGCGATCAAGATGCAGCCGGAAGAGACCTTCGTCGAAATCGCCGACAGCGGCGTCGAGGGTTTTGTCGCGGCGATCGGCCCGAACAAGACGCTGGAGCGCGGCATCATCGTCAAGCGCCTGGAGGGCACGCCCAACTTCAACGCCCCGCCCAAGGAGCGTCCGGCCCGCGATGCCAAACCCTTTGCCGAGACGAAGCCATTCGGCGACAAGAAACCTTACGCGGACAAGAAGCCGCAGGGCGAAAAGAAGGCCTGGGCCGACAAGCGCGAACCGGCATCGAGCCGCCAGTTCCCGGACGAGATGGCCAAGGCCGATGCCGAGGTCTGGGGCGATGCCCCGGCCAAGCCCGCCCGCGACGACTGGAGCGGCGACAAACCCGCCTTCAAGAAGAAGCCGAAGGGCGCCTCGAACGCCTACGACAAAGCGGCCAAGCCCGACTGGGCCGGCAAGCCCGCTTATGCAGCCAAGGGCGATAAGCCCGCCTATGCGGCAAAGGGCGACAAGCCGGCCTATGCCGGCAAGCCGAAGGGCAAGTTCGACGATCGCGGCCCCGCAGCGGGACCGAAGAAGAAGAGCTTCAAGCCGAAGGGCTGATCCCGCTCGAACGAACGTCAAGGCCCGTGCATTCCCATGTGCGGGCCTTTTCGTTTGCCGCCTCTCGGGCTCCGCACCGCAGGGGCTTCGATCGGGGCTTTGCCCCTCCCCCCGGCTCTCCCCCCGCCGGCAGCCGATGCCTGCGGTGGAACAATTACCCCTTCTCCGCGTTGTCGAGCGCGCAGGAATGGAGCTGGGGGCGATATGTCGGAATTTGCAGCGCGCGGTCGCGGCCTGGTTCAGCGGCGACGGGCGAGGACGGCCTTTCTCGCCGGCATGGGACGCGGGCTCGCCGGCGCCCTGCTATTTGCCCTTCCCATGCTGATGACCATGGAAATGTGGCAGCTCGGCTTTCATATAGACCGGGAGAAGCTGCTCCTGCTGCTGGTCATCAACCTCCCGCTCCTGCTCATCCTGTCCCACCATATCGGCTTCGAGGAGACGTTCGGCTGGCGTGAAGATCTTCGCGACGCAATCGTCGCCTACGGGATAGGCATTGCGGCGAGCGGTCTCATCCTCGCCCTGTTCGGCGTTCTGAAGATGGAGATGCCGATGAGCGAACTGCTCGGCAAGATCGCCGTGCAGGCGGTGCCCGCCAGCATCGGCGCCATGCTCGGCCGCAGCCAGCTGACCCGCGACGAGGACGAGGAATGTGAAAACCCCGAACTGCGCAAGCGCCCGGCAACCTATTTCGGCGAGCTTTTCCTCATGGCGGTCGGCGCGCTGTTCCTGTCGCTCAACGTCGCGCCGACGGAGGAGATGATCCTGCTCTCCTACAAGATGACGGCCTGGCACGCGCTCGTCGCCATTGCCCTGTCGATCGCGCTGATGCACGGCTTCGTCTATGCGGTCTCCTTCGAGGGCGGTCATGAGCTTTCGCCGGAGACGCCCTGGTGGCACGCCCTGATCCGCTTCACCCTGCCCGGCTATGTCATCGCGCTCTCGATCAGCCTGTTCTGCCTGTGGATCTTCGAGCAGGTCGACGGCACGGCGCTGACCCCACTGGTCTTCGCCGTGATCGTACTCGCCTTTCCCGCCGCGATCGGCGCCGCCGCCGCCCGGCTGATACTGTGAGGAACCTATGAGCCCCTCCCATCGCCCCCGCCACACAGAAGCCGACGATCCGCACTGGATGGAGTGGCTGACCGGCCTCGTCTCGGCTGCCCTGATCGCCACGCTGATCGGCTATGTCGGCTGGAATGCACTGACCGAGCAGATGGATCCACCGGAATTCGCCATCGAGGCGACCGGCATGGAACGCATGACGGGCGGCTACCGCATCACCTTCGACATCGAGAATCGCGCCAACAGCACAGCCGCGGCCGTTGTCGTCCGCGGGGAACTTCTGCGGGGCGAAGAGAGTGTCGAGACGGTCGACGTCACCTTCGACTATGTGCCCGGCGAATCCCAGTCGAGCGGCGCGATCCTGTTCACCACGGACCCGGGCAGCGCCCAACTGACGCTCAGGGCGATCGGCTATACCGATCCGTGAGCCTAGGTCACTGCACCGACACCACTTGCCCCCTGCATTACCTCGTGGACGGCTGGCCGGAGAGCGCCAGCCAGCCTCGAAACGAGAAGGCGGCGTAAAACAGGGCCGGCTCCGAGAAGCCTGCTTCGAGAAAAAGCGCTTCATCCTCAGACGGGGCGAGTAGCGGCAGACGCTCGGCCATCGCCTTGACGGAGCCCGCGGCGCTCTTCGCATCGAAATCGACGTCGCCGGCAAAGGCGGCGGACCGCGTCAGCCATTGCCGGCGCTCAGATTCCGGCATGGAATGATGGGCAACCACCAGCGGGCGGCCCGGCTTCAGACGGGTATGGATCTGCTTGAGGGTGCGCAACCGTTCGTTCC
Organism: Ciceribacter sp. T2.26MG-112.2; assembly: GCF_900492205.1. GTDB lineage: Bacteria > Pseudomonadota > Alphaproteobacteria > Rhizobiales > Rhizobiaceae > Allorhizobium > Allorhizobium naphthalenivorans_A. Next base: position 48,474 of record NZ_UEYQ01000011.1, on the reverse strand, counting down.
TGTCGAGAAAATGCAGCATGAGCAGGCAGGTCGCGCCGTCGAACGGACCGGACGGCGCTTGATCGATCGTCCCCGTCCTCAGTTCGATCCGATCTGCATGAGGGGCGGTCGTCCGGCGGGCGATGTCAAGCATGGCGGGGGACGGATCGACGCCGGTGAATCGCCAGCCGGCGCGCTGTTCCGCCATCGCCTTCAGCTCCAGACCGCCACCCGCCCCGACAGCGAGGATATGGGCAGCGGCAGGCGCCCCCTCCCCGAGCAGGATAGTCACCATCCGGTGCAGGGCGGCCAGTCCCGGCACCTTGCGCTGCGTATCCTGCGTGTAGGTCCCAACCGCATCCGGATTGAGGAACGGCGTGAGATTGTCTTCCATGCGTCTCTCCTCGGATAAGAGTGAGCGGCCGGCCGCCCCACCGCCTCGCTTTCATCGGCCTTGGCAAGGATGACCTCGCCTAACGTTCGACCGGAACTCTCGCTAGAGGGTGCGTTGCCATGGCTGGACAGGCCGGTCACCCTCTCGTATCAATGAGAGTTACATAACAGTGCAGCCATCATGAAACAACAACTGATTCATGACAATCCTATCGCCGCGCACGGGAGATGAAATGAACAAGGACACCAGGCTTTCAGACGTCCTGCACGTGCTCCTCCACATGGCCGAGGTCGAGCGGCCTTTGACCTCGGATGTTCTGGCCAAAAGCATGCGCACCAATCCGGCGGTGTTCCGAAGAACGATGGCCGGGTTGCGCAAGGCCGGTCACGTGCGCTCCGGCAAGGGTCACGGCGGCGGCTGGCAATTGACCCGTCCGCTGAAAGAGATCACCTTGCTCGCCGTCTACGAGGCCCTCGATCGGCCGACCCTCTTTGCCATCGGTAGTCGCACGGACCATCCCCATTGTGTGATCGAGAAGAATGTCAACGCCGCGCTGTCGGACACGATGGCAAAGGCCGAGTCTCTCCTCATCGAGCGGTTCGGACAGGTGACCTTGGACCAGCTCGCACCCGAACAGTCAGAGACGCCGACGCAGCATTGCCGCGCAGATCAGTGAATGATGAAGGTGGGGAAGCTGATGCGGGGGCTTCTGTCGAGACGGACGCGCCGGATTGCCGTCCCTGCGCAAAGAAACGTGACAAGGGCCCAAGCCCGAACCGCCCGGTCCCACAGACTGAGCGGTCCCCTCACCCGCCGATCAGCGTCAGCCACTCATCCTCGGTTAAAACCGAAACGCCAAGCTCCTGCGCCTTGGCGAGCTTGGAGCCCGCATCGGCGCCGGCGACGACATAGTCGGTCTTTTTCGACACCGATCCGGCCACCTTGGCGCCGAGGCTTTCGGCCCGCGCCTTCGCCTCGTCGCGGGTGAATTTTTCCAGAGATCCGGTGAAGACGACGGTCTTGCCGGCGACGGGACTGCCGCTGGTGACCGGCGCCTCGGCGTCGAGCGGCGTTATCTCCTGCAGCAGCCTATCGACCACTTCGAGATTGCGCGGCTCCTTGAAGAATTCGACGATCGAGGCGGCGACCACCTCGCCGATGCCGTCTATGGCGTTGAGTTCGTTCCACGCATCGCCGGACATCGGCGCTGCCGCCTTCATCGCCTCGGCAAAGGCGGCGTAGGAGCCGTAGGAGCGCGCAAGGAGCTTGGCAGTCGTCTCGCCGACATGGCGAATGCCGAGCGCGAAGATCAGCCTGTGCAGGGCGATTTCGCGGCGGGCGTCGATCGCGTCGAAGAGCTTGCGCACGCTGACGCGGCCGAAACCCTCGATATTCTCCAGCTTCACCAGCGGCGAAGCCTCCTGCCGGCGCTTCAGGGTGAAGATGTCAGGCGCCGTGCGGATCCGGATCGCCGGATCCTCTGCTTCGAAGAAGAAATCGACCTGCTTGGTGCCGAGCCCCTCGATGTCGAAGGCGTTGCGCGAGACGAAATGCTTGATGTGTTCCTTGGCCTGCGCCGAACAGACGAAGCCGCCGGTGCAGCGGGTGACCGAATCGAGCTTGCCGGTCTTCTCGTTCTTTTCGCGCACGGCATGGCTGCCGCAGACCGGGCATTTCGTCGGGAAGGCGTAAGGAACGGCACCCTCAGGGCGCTTCTCGAGTACGACATCGAGCACCTGCGGAATGACGTCGCCGGCACGCTGAACGATCACAGTGTCGCCGACCCGGATGTCGTGATCCTCCGGCCGGATGCGCTCGCCGGAATTGCCGATTCCCTGGATGTAATCGGCATTGTGCAGCGTCGCATTGGTGACCACGACGCCGCCGACCGTGATCGGCTCCAGCCGCGCGACCGGGGTGAGCGCCCCGGTCCGGCCGACCTGGATATCGATCGCCTCCACGGTGGTGAAGGCCTGCTCGGCCGGGAACTTGTGGGCGGTGGCCCAGCGTGGGCTCCGCGAGCGGAAACCGAGACGCTCCTGCAGGTCGAGCCGGTCGACCTTGTAGACGACGCCGTCGATGTCATAGTCGAGATCGGCACGCATCAGGCCGATCTGGCGATAATGATCGAGCACCTCGGCCGTCGAGGTGAGCCGCTTCATCAGCGGATTGACCGGGAAACCCCATTCGCGGAATTTCTCCACCATGCCCATCTGCGTGTCGGCCGGCATTTCCGACATTTCGCCCCAGGCATAGGCGAAGAATTTCAGCTTGCGGCTGGCGGTCACCTTCGGGTCGAGCTGGCGCAGCGAACCGGACGCGGTGTTGCGCGGATTGACATAGGTCGGCCTGCCCTCGGCCTCCATCTGCGCATTGAGCGCCAGGAAGGCGCTCTTGGCCATGTAGACCTCGCCGCGCACCTCGACCACGGCGGGCGCACCGGCCGGCAATTGCCGCGGGATCTCCGGGATGGTCAGGATATTGGCGGTGACGTTTTCGCCGGTCGTCCCGTCGCCACGCGTCGCGGCGGTCACAAGCCGGCCGTTCTCGTAGCGGATCGACATGGAGAGACCGTCGATCTTCGGCTCGGCGGTAAAGGCGATCGAATCGTCCGGCAGCCGCCCGAGGAAACGATAGACAGAGGCGACGAAATCGGCGACGTCCTCGTCAGAGAAGGTGTTGTCGAGCGACAGCATGGGTCGGGCATGGACGACCGGGGCGAAGGTGACAGAAGGCGCGGCCCCGACCCGCTGCGACGGGCTGTCGGGGCGGATCAGGGCCGGGAACCGCGCCTCGATCGCATCGTTGCGCCGCTTCAGCGCGTCATAGTCGGCGTCCGAGATCTCCGGACGGTCCTTGCCGTGATAGAGCGCGTCGTGGCGGGCGATCTCCTCGGCCAGCCGTGCCAGCTCGGTCCTCGCCTGTTCCTCGCTCAGGTCCTCGACTGCGATCATCTGCTCTGCCATTGCCCCTGCTCCGAATTTGACTCGTCGGTCTTAGCCGAGATTCACGGCTTGAAAAACCTCGTCCGAGCAATCGCACAGTTGAATCAGCCAAGGCTGCCGGCGCCAAGATCGATCCGCGCCAGAAGCGGCAGGTGATCGGAGGCCTTGCGGGCGAGCGGCGTGTCATGCACCGCCATTTCGGCGATCAGGTCGGCGCGGTTGGCCATGATCCGGTCGAGCGAGAGCACCGGCATGCGGGCCGGATAGCTCGGGATCGGCGTCGGCAGCGGTCCGAACACCGATTCGAGGCGGGTGAGCGCCGATCCGGGACCGAGGCGCCATTCATTGAAATCGCCCATCAAAAGGGTCGGTCGGTCTTCGCGCCGGCCGATGATGTCGAGGATCGTGTCGGCCTGCTGCCGGCGCGCCCAGCGCAGCAGGCCGAGATGGGCGGCGATGATTCGCAATCCCTCGCGCGCCTCGATGTCGATCTCGGCCACCAGCGCCCCGCGCGGCTCGAGCCCCGGCAGCGCCACCTGGTGGACGTCGCGCACCACGCCTTCCCTGAACAGCAGCACATTGCCGCGCCAGCCATGGGATTTCGGCTTGTGCAGCACCGGCACGGGCATCAGCCCGGTCTCCAGCCGCAGGCGCGGCAGGTCGAGCAGGCCGGACCGTTCGCCGAAGCGCTGATCGGCCTCCTGCAGGGCGATGACGTCGGGGTTCATCTCGCGGATGACCTCGATGATGCGCTCAGGATCGAAGCGGCCGTCGGTGCCGACGCATTTGTGGACATTATAGGACGCGACCAGCATGGAGCCGTCGCGCGCGTCCCGCCTCAGCGGATTGTGGATGCGATTGGACCGGTTCTTGATCGAGGCAATGACCGCGGAAGCCAGGGTGTTGTTGGTCTTCGTCATTTCACTTCCATGCGGACTGCACCATCGCCGGACCCGCCCGAAGCATAGGGCATGTGGCGGGAATGACCACGCCCGCTCCGGGATGACGACAGGATTTCAACAAGACAGGTCTCCATCACAGATAGGGCGAGCCGAGCCAAAGGACACGGTCGAACAGACGGAAAACGAATGGGCGCCTGCTCAGTTCCTCCAGCGTGACAGGTTCGGCGCCATCGAGGGCGGCATCGATGCGCGCGTCGATCGTCGCGGCGAAATCGGGGTCGAAGACTTCCAGATCGATCTCGAAGTTCAGCCTCAGCGATCGCGAGTCGAGATTGGACGAACCGACAAAGACCCATTGCCCGTCGACGGTCATCAGCTTTGAGTGATCGAACTGCCCTTGCGCGCGAAAGATCCGGCTGCCGTCTTTGAGGATCTGGTCGAACTGGGCTGCCATGGCATGGCTGACGATGGCCAGATTGTTCCGCGCCGGGATGACGATGTCGACCGCCACCCCGCGCCGGGCAGCCGTGGCAAGCGCGCCGAGCAGGATATTGTCGGGGAGGAAATAGGGAGACATGATGCGGATCGACTTCTCCGCCACGGAAAAGGCGCCCATCATCATCTTGTGGTTCGTCTCCAGATTGGCATCGGGACCCGAGACGACGGTGCGCACGAAACTCGGCGTGCCGGGATCGGCGCTGAACGGCGCGACGCTCCAGACCTCGCCGTTCAGGATCTCGCCCGTCTCGAAATGCCAGTCCTCGGCCGCCACCGCGAAGATGTCGGCGACGGCCGGCCCGGTCAGGCGGAAATGCGTGTCGCGCGCCGCCTCGTCGCCCTCGAAAGCGGCGCGGATGTTCATGCCGCCAAGAAAGGCGACGGCGCCGTCGGCCACCAGGATCTTGCGATGGGTGCGCAGATTGGCATAGGGCAGCCTCAGGCCGGCGACGACCTTGCCGTTGAAGGCGGCGACCGTGACACCGCCCTCGGCCAGATAGCCGAGGATGCTGGGCACGCTGTAGCGGGCGCCGACCGCATCGATCAGCACGCGGACCGAGACGCCACGTCTGTGGGCCGCGATCAGCCGGTCGGCGACCCGCAGCCCGGCAGCGTCCCGGTCGAAGATGTAAGTCTCGAGGATGATGCTGCGTTCCGCCGCATCGATCGCCGCGCAGAATGCGGCATAGGTCTCGTCGCCGGAGGACAGCATGTCGATCCGGTTGCCGGAGGAGAGCGCGTGTCTGGCGACCCGGTCGCCGAGTGTCTTCAGCCCTGCCATGCGGCTGCCGAACCGCGTTTCCACCGCCTCACGCGACACGCCGTAATGGGAAAGCGTCCGCCAAAGCTCGTCGAGATGCAGCGCGCGGCGCGAGATCAGCGACTTGCGGCGGATGCGGTTGACGCCGGCGACCGCATAGATCAAGGCGCCGAGCAGGGGCGACAGGAGGATGACACCGACCCATCCCAAGGCCGAGCGGACCTCGCGCTTGGTCATGGCGGCATGGATCGCGGCCACCGCGCCCATGGCGATCGACAGAACGGCAAGGATATGCGGCCAATAGGGAGACAGGACTTCGAACATCGTGCACCGAGGGAAACAGGTTTCGGCGTTGAATGCAATTGCCGGCCCAAAGGTCCGGTGCGCCTCAGTTCTCTCCGGCCAGCAGACGCGCGGCAGCCGCCCTCGCCTCGTCGGTGACCGAGGCGCCGGCCAGCATGCGGGCGATCTCCTCGCGCCGATGTTCCGGCTCCATGGTGGCGACGCGGGTGGCGATCTTCTCGCCGCCCTCGCCCGTCGGGCCCTTGGAGATCAGCAGGTGGGTGGCCGCGCGAGCCGCCACCTGCGGCGCATGGGTGACGGAGAGCACCTGGACCTTGGCGGACAGCCGCTTGAGGCGCTGGCCGATGGCATCGGCGACGGCACCGCCGACGCCCGTATCGATCTCGTCGAACACCAGGGTCGGGGCCGAACCACGATCGGCGAGCGCCACCTTGAGCGCCAAAAGGAAGCGCGACAGCTCGCCGCCGGAGGCGACCTTCATGATCGGCCCCGGACGTGTTCCCGGATTGGTCTGGACGTGAAATTCGACGGTGTCGATGCCCTCGGCAGTGGCCGCCTCCGGATCGCTCGTCACCTCGACCATGAAGCGCGCGCGCTCCAGTTTCAGCGCCGGAAGCTCGGCCATCACCGCCTCGGAAAGCGCGGAAGCGGCATTGCGCCGCTTGTCCGACAGCGCCCGGGCCCGGTGGTCGTAATGCGCCCTCGCCTCGACCACTTCAGCCTCGAGCGCGCCGAGTTTCTCCTCGCCGGCATCCAGTTCGGCCAGATCGGCGATCATCTTTTCGGCGAGCGCCGGAAGGCCGGTCACCGGCACGGAATATTTGCGACCCGCGGCACGCAGCGCAAACAGCCGTTCCTCGACCCGCTCCAACTCGTTCGGATCGAATTCGGTGCGCCGAAGTGCTGCTTCGACTTCCATCTGCGCATTGGAGAGGTTGTCGAGCGCCGAATCGAGCAGCTGGACCGTATCCTCGAGAAGGCCCGGAGCCTCGTGGCTCTTGCGCTCCAGCCGGCGGACGAGCGAGGCGATCAGCGGCACCGGCGAGGCGTGACCGTTGAGGAATTCCGAAGCCTCGGCGATGTCGCCGGCGATCCGCTCGGATTTCTGCATGACGGCGCGCCGTTCGGCCAGTTCGTCCTCCTCGCCGTCGCGTGGCGAAAGCTTTTCCAGTTCCTCGACCGAAGCCCGCAGATAGTCCGCCTCGCGCGCGGCCGCCTCGACGCGGGCGCGATGGGCCTTCAGCACCCGGTCGGCCTCGCGCCAGCGGCGATAGCTCTCGCCGAGGCTGACCGCTTCGTCGGAAAGGCCGGCAAACGCATCGAGCAGCATGCGGTGGGCATCGGTATCGACGAGCGCACGGTCGTCGTGCTGGCCGTGGATCTCGACCAGAAGCTGCCCCGCCTGGCGCATCAGTTGCACCGAAACGGGCTGGTCGTTGATATAGGCGCGGGTGCGGCCGTCGGCGGACTGGATGCGGCGGAAGATCAGGTCGCCGTCGTCATCCACGCCATTGCCGCGCAGAAGGGTGCGGGCCGGATGGGTCATCGCGACGTCGAAGACGGCGGTGACCTGCCCCTTGTCCTCACCATGGCGAACGAGCGAGCCGTCGCCGCGCCCGCCGAGCGCCAGCGACAGGCTGTCGAGCAGGATCGACTTGCCGGCGCCGGTCTCGCCGGTCAGCACCGACAGTCCGGCCTCGAAGGCAAGATCCAGACGCTCGATCAGAACGATATCGCGGATCGACAGCTGGACCAGCATGGAACACTCATCTCGCGTCTAGGAAAGAGGGTCAGCTCCCGACAAGGATCTTCTTGCCGGCCCTTGCGATCCACGAACCCGTATTCTCGCGCGGCTCGAGGCCGCCCGACTTCAGGAGCTTGTAGGAATCGGCATACCACTGGCTGTCGGGATAATTGTGTCCGAGCACCGCTGCGGCCGTCTGGGCTTCCTGCACCACACCGAGGGCAAAATAGGCCTCGACGAGGCGCGCCAGCGCTTCCTCGATCTGGTTGGTGTTCGGATATTTTTCGACCACGGCGCGGAAGCGCGAAATGGCCGCAAGATATTCCTTGCGCTCGAGATAGTAGCGACCGACCTGCATTTCCTTGCCGGCCAGCTGGTCGCGCGCGAAACGGATCTTGGCCTGCGCGTCGTCGACATATTCCGAGTCGGGATAGTTATCGATCACCTTCTGCATCGCATCGATCGTCTGCAGCGAGGTTTTCTGGTCCTGCGTCACGTTGACGATCTGCTTCCAGTAGGAAAGGCCGACGAGATATTGCACGTAAGCCGAATCGTCCGAGCGCGGATAAAGATTGAGGTAACGGTTGCCGGCGGCCACGGCATCGGTGTAACGGGCCAGGCGATACTTGGTAAACGTGCTCATCACCAGCGCCTTCTGCGACCATTCGGAGAAGGGATGCTGCGCGTCGATCGCATCGAACTTGCGCGACGCCTCGACGATGTTACCGGCCTTGATGTTCGCCAGACCCTGATTGTAGAGCGTTTCCGGCGGATCGGTCTCGATGCCGAGCTTGGTGATGTCGATGTCGGGATCCGACTGGCATGCAGCCAGCAGCGCGCCGGACACCGTCATCATCACACATATACTGGCAATACGCGCGGCTTTATTCACAACGACCGACCCTACATGACTCATTCGACAGTTCCCGATTGCAGCGCCGCTAGAAAACCGTCGCTTTCAACACGCGTTTCTAGCCATAAAAGCAGTATGAGAGCAACGCAATGATGGCGATTTAACGCATTTTTGTGGCGGCTGTCGGGAAATACGACAATTGGCCCAAAGCGCAACGCCGGTCGAACACGGCACATTCTTCAAGACGAAAAAAGGGCCGAGGTTTCAATGCCCCGGCCCTAGCTTGGAGGTAATCAGAGGGTCACGCCGACCAGGGCGCGAATTCCGGAACATTGACGGGGACGAATTCGCGCGCCCGCGCCTTGAGGCTGCGTGACGGCGCCTCGACGACCTCGTAGGCGGTCGGATCGCTGAGCAGGGCCTTGAGCGCATTGGCATTCATCTTGTGGCCGCCGCGATAGGAGCGGTAGCAGCCGATGAACTGCGCGCCGGCCAGCGCCAGGTCGCCGACAGCGTCGAGCGTCTTGTGACGGACGAACTCGTCCTTATCGTAGCGCAGGCCTTCGACATTGATGACGGTGTTGTCGTCGGAGATGACGACGGAATTTTCCAGCGACGAACCGAGGGCAAAGCCGGCGGCCCAAAGGCGTTCGACGTCCCGCATGAAGCCGAAGGTGCGGGCGCGCGAAAGCTCGTTCTTGAAGTTTGAGGCGGTGAGCTCGCCTTCCCACTTCTGGCGGCCGATCAAGGGCGTGTCGAAATCGATCTCGACCTCGAAGCGCGTGCCGTCATAGGGGCGAAACTCCGACCAGGACGCACCCGACTCGATCCGGACCGGCTTGATGACGCGAATGTAGCGACGCTTGACGCCGAGATTGACGATACCGACCAGCTCGATCGCATCGATGAAGACTTCCGAACTGCCGTCCATGATCGGCATTTCCGCGCCGTCGACCTCGATCACCAGATTGTCGAGGCCGAGCGCATAGATGGCCGCCATGACATGCTCGATGGTGGCGATCGAACGGGCCGGCGAAAAGCCGAGAACCGTGCACAGATCGGTATTGCCGACCTGCGAGGAAACCGCCTTGAGCTCCGTGGAACTGCCATCGTCGTGCTGGCGCACGAAGACGATCCCCGTCCCGGCCTCGGCCGGAAGCATGTTGATGGTGACCGTGCGGCCGGAATGGACGCCGATACCCGTCAGGCTGAGGGGAGCTGCGATGGTGGTCTGGAAACCCAGCAATGCGATTGCCATGAAATCTGCCTTTAAGCGATGCAGCCGGCCCGACCTTCGGGCTCGATCAATGCGCGGCTGCTCCTGTCTTGTCCGGAAGTGGAGAATCACGCGGCAAACACGCCAATCCCATTCCGAGCCCCTACATACGCACTGGCCGGGGTCCTGCCAAATCACTGTTCGTTTCGCATTGTAACGAAACCAAACCACTGAATTTCATATGAAAAACAAACACCAGCAAGGATGTTGAAAGGCAAAGGGCCCGGGTCGCAAGACCCGGGCCCCTGATCACTGAAAGCGTTCGATCAGTTGGATTGGCGGCGAAGGAAGGCCGGGATTTCCAGCTGGTCGTCCTCGTGGCTCGAACGCGACGGGGGCGTGGCGCGACCCTGGTCGTCGAGCTGGCCGCGACGCGGCGCATAGAGGCTGGCTTCCGGCGAAAGAGCGCGACGCTGCGGAGCGGCCGGGGCCGGTGCAGAGGCGGTCATGTCGGAGGCAGGTTCTTCTTCCTGATGGCGGCCAAGCGAGTTGGTGATCCGCTTCAGGAGACCCATCGGACCACGCTCGTCCTGGGCGGCCGGAGCCGCAGGCTGGGCGCGGTGATCGAGTTCGGCACGCAGGACCGGCGGGAAGTCTTCCACCTTCGGCATACGCACCGGCTCGGCCGCCTGACGCATGGCCGGAGCAACCGGCTCGTGGCGTACCGGAGCCGGAGCGACCGGCGCCTGCATTTCGGCCGCCGGCATATGCATGGCCGGAGCCGGACGGCTCATGACCGGCGCCGGAGCTGCAACCGGCTCGACCGGCATGCGAACGGCAGGCTGTGCCTCGGCGACAGCAGGCGTCGCAAACAACCGGCTCTGCGGACGGAAGTCGGGCTCGGCGGCCGGCTGCGGGGCGACGGCTGCCTGACGAGCAATGGCGATTTCGAGTTCACGTTCCATTTCAGCTTCGGCCGAACGGATGGTTTCTGCCACCGGGTCGATGGTCTTGGGTGCCTGCGCCATTGCAGGCTGCACTGCGGCCGGAGCCGAAGCAACGGCCGCGGAGGGACGGACAATCGGCCTTGCTGCCGGAGCGGCGTCGCGGGCTGCCATGGCACCAGCGGCACGGTCGATGCCGGTGGCGACGACCGACACGCGGATGAGACCTTCCAGCGCTTCGTCGAAGGTCGCGCCGAGGATGATGTTGGCGTCCGGATCGACTTCCTCGCGGATGCGGGTTGCGGCTTCGTCGACTTCGAACAGGGTCATGTCGCGACCGCCGGTGATCGAGATCAGCAACCCTTGAGCGCCCTTCATCGAGGTTTCGTCGAGCAGCGGGTTGGCAATAGCGGCTTCCGCAGCCTGCATTGCGCGGCCCTGGCCCGAAGCCTCGCCGGTACCCATCATCGCACGGCCCATTTCGCGCATCACCGAACGGACGTCGGCGAAGTCGAGGTTGATCAGGCCTTCCTTGACCATCAGGTCGGTGATGCAGGCGACACCCGAATAGAGCACCTGGTCGGCCATGGCGAAGGCGTCCGCAAACGTCGTCTTGTCATTGGCGATGCGGAACAGGTTCTGGTTCGGGATCACGATCAACGTGTCGACCGATTTCTGCAGCTCCTCGATGCCGGCCTCGGCAAGCCGCATGCGGCGCTGGCCTTCAAAGTGGAACGGCTTGGTGACGACGCCAACGGTCAGGATGCCCTTGTTGCGGGCAGCCTGGGCAACGACCGGTGCCGCACCGGTGCCGGTGCCGCCGCCCATGCCGGCGGTGACGAAGCACATATGGGTGCCGTTCAGGTGATCGATGATCTCGTCGATGCACTCTTCGGCGGCGGCACGGCCGACTTCCGGCTGCGAGCCGGCGCCGAGGCCTTCGGTGACGCTGACGCCGAGCTGGATGACGCGATCGGCCTTGGTCATGGTCAGTGCCTGGGCGTCCGTATTGGCGACGACGAAGTCGACGCCCTGCAGGCCCGCGGTGATCATGTTGTTGACAGCGTTGCCGCCGCCGCCGCCGACGCCGAACACGGTGATCCGAGGCTTCAGCTCGGTGATATCTGGCTTTTGCAGCTTGATGGTCATTTCAGACTTCCTTCTTTCTCCGGCCACAGCGCCACGCCGGCCATTGTCATTTCAACCGTTTCGCCCCAGGCCGGACCGCAAGCGGCGGCCTGGAGGCAATTCAAAAGCTTTCCTTCAGCCATTGGCCCATGCGGGCCATCCGGCTGTTTCCGTTGCCGAAGGGAGAGAACAACCCGCCCTGCCCGGCATGCGTTTCCTGATCGGCGACCTGCGGATAAATCATCAATCCGACTGCGGTCGAAAAAGCGGGGCCCTTGGCCGCGGCCGGGAGGCCGGCGACACCCATCGGGCGCCCGATTCGCACGTTGCGGGCCAGAATGCGGCGAGCCGCCTCGGGCATGCCGGTCAGCTGGCTGGCGCCGCCCGTGAGGACGACTCGCTTGCCGACGACGGGCGAGAAGCCCGACTTCTGAATCCGATCGCGCAACAGTTCAAGAGTCTCTTCGATGCGGGCGCCGATAATTCGGGTCAACAGCGCCTTCGGCACCTGCAGAGGCTGGTCACGGTCGTCCTCGCCGATTGGCGGAACGGAAACCACTTCGCGCTCGTCGGCCCCGTTGGCGAGCGCCGAACCATGCACCACCTTGAGACGCTCGGCATCCTCGATGCGGGTCGACAGGCCACGTGCCAGATCGGTCGTGACGTGATGCCCGCCTATGCTGATTGCATCGGTGTGAATGAGCTTGCCTTCGGCAAAGACCGAGATCGTCGTCATGCCGCCGCCCATGTCGATGGCGGCACAGCCGAGTTCGACCTCGTCGTCGACCAGGGCAGCAAGGCCGCTGGCGTAAGGGGTGGCGACCACGCCCTCCACGGTCAGGTGCGCGCGATTGATGCAGAGTTCGAGATTGCGCAGTGCTGCGCGCTCGGCGGTCACTACATGCATATCGACACCCAGCACATCGCCATACATGCCGAGGGGATCGCGGATGCCGCGCTCGCCGTCGAGCGAGAAGCCGGTCGGCAGCGAATGCAGCACGGCACGGTCATTGCCCTGGGACTGCTGTCCGGCCGCAACGAGGACCTTCTTCAGGTCGCTGCCTTCGACTTCCTGGCCACCCAGATCGATGGTGGCCGTGTAGACGTCGGAGCCGATGCGACCGGCCGAGACGTTGACGATCAGGCTTTCGACGGTGAGGCCCGCCATGCGCTCCGCGGCATCGACAGCGAGCCGCACGACGCCTTCGACCGCGTCGAGATCGGAGATCACGCCGGATTTGATGCCGCGCGAGCGCTGGTGGCCGATGCCGATGACCTCGACATTATGCGTGCGACCCGGCAGGACCGCGCTTTCCTTGCACGGCGTCAGGCGGCCGATCATGCAGACGACCTTGGTCGAACCGATGTCGAGCACCGACACGACATGCACCCGCTTCGACGAAAGCGGCTTCATGCGCGGCAGACCGAAGTGGGAGCTTCCGAACAGGCTCATATGTTCTGCCCCGCCTTCTTGAGCATCTTGCGCCGCTCTTCAAGCGCTGCAAGACGACGTTCCTGGGCCTCCGGCGTCAGCCGGATGGTGGTGCGATCGGGAAGCCGCAGATCGACGGCGGCGATGTCGCGCGCCAGGAGCTGCTGTTCGGCATCCAGGCGCGCCAGCTTGGCGAGGGCCGCATCGACATTATCCTCGGGCAACTTGACGATGACGCCATTGTCCAGATGAATATCCCAGCGACGACCAGCGACGCGAACGAAGGCCTTCACCCGCGAGGCGATGCCTGGAAAGCTTGCGAACTGCGCCTCGACCGTCGCGGCGGCCGTCTCGGCATCGCGCCCGACGAACAGCGGCAGGGAGGCGAACTTGTTGTCACGCAGCGGAGCAATCACGCTGCCGGACTTCTCGATCAGCGAAAGCTCGGTGCCGTGCTGCCAGATGCCGTAGGCCTGACGCTCGCGCAGCACGACCTCGACCGCCCGCGGATAGACCTTGCGAACCTCCGCCGATTCGACCCAGGGCATCTCCGCCAGGGCCTGGCGGGCAGCAGCAATGTCGAGACCCAGCAAGCTGGTGGAACCATCCAGGCCGAGCAATTGGAGAATGTCGATCTCGGATGTGTGCTGATTGCCGGAGACGTGAACATCTTCGACGGCAAACCCCGCACCCGTCGTCATCGCCTGGACGACTGCGGGGCCATGGCCACCGACGACGATCCCGTATAGCGCCACGGCGGAATAGAAGCCGGCAAGCGAAACCTTGCCGGCATGGGCCGGAATGACGATGCGACCCGAGCAGAGGCTGACGACGAAGCGCACGACACGGCGCATCGGCCGGGGCAGAACCAGCCCCTCGCCGGCAGAACCGGAGGCCACGCCGGAGCGCCCCACCATATCCGCAGATTTATCGCCATTCACCGCAAACAAGACGCGTCCTCCACCATCCAACGCACGAATTCACCAAAACCAAGGCCGGCATGCGCCGCCATTTCGGGCACCAGCGAGGTTGGGGTCATGCCGGGCTGGGTATTGATTTCCAGCCAGATAAGCTCGCCATCCTCGGAGAAACGATCGTCATAGCGGAAGTCCGAACGACTCACCCCGCGACACCCGATTGCCTGATGCGCCGTAACGGCCAATGATTGTATTTTTTGGTAAATTTTCGGTGAAATTTCCGCAGGAAGGACATGCCGCGAACCACCCGCGACATATTTCGAGTCGTAATCATAGAAGCTGTGACCCTGAGGCACGATCTCGGTCACACCGAGCGGCTTGCCGCCCATGACGCCACAGGTCAGCTCGCGACCGGCGACGTAGTGCTCGACCATCACGCGATCGCCGTAGCGCCATTCGCTCGAGGTCAGCGATTGCGGCGGATGCGCCATATCCTCGCGAACGATGACGACACCGAAACTCGAACCTTCGCACACGGGCTTGACCACATAGGGCGGCGCGATCGGATGTTCGTTGCCGATATCGAAACGCGACATGACGCGCGCTTCGGCGACCGGCACCCCGGCATTGCCTGCGACGATCTTCGCCTGACCCTTGTCCATGGCGAGCGCCGAGGCGAGCACGCCGGAATGCGTATAGGGGATCTGCAGATATTCGAGCACGCCCTGGATCGTGCCATCCTCGCCGAACGGCCCATGCAGCGCATTGAAGGCGACGTCCGGACGCAACTCGGCGAGAACCTGGCCGACATTGCGGTCAACGTCGACGCGCGTGACGCGGTAGCCCTCGGCCTCGAGGGCCTCGGCGCACGCCTTCCCGGAGGAAAGCGACACCGGCCTTTCGGAGGAAAGGCCACCCATCAGGACGGCTACATGCTTGCCACTCATCAACGCCCCCGCATATCGCGAAACACCAACCGGACATCTGGCGCCGGATTTCTCGGTTGGGAGGGGCGCCGTCCTTTGCATCAGTTAGACGACATTAAGGTTAATGAAGTGTTTACTTTCGTTAACCGGCGGACCCGGCGGCCCGATTTTTTTGCCGCACGAGACAGGCGATCAGGATCGCAAACCCTTGCGTATCAACGACTTTTCCAGAAAATGCGGAGATTGGGTCAGCCTACCCGGCGGCTCGGTTCGGCACCGGCGAGAGCCGTCGGTAGCTTGATCATGCCGGTCGAAAGCGAGTCGATGTCGCGGTGGCTAACGATTCTGTCGCGCCCACCGGCCTTCGCCACATAGAGCGCACGATCGGCCTCGGAGAAGATTTCGTTAAAGCTGCGACCATTCGGCAGGTCCGCAACGCCGCCCGAAATCGTCACCTTGACGCGACGACCATTGCAGGGAATGTCGAGTGCGGCGACCCGGCGGCGGACATGCTCGGCCCGTTCGGTGATCGTCTCGACACCCGAAGCTGGCCACAATACCGCGAATTCCTCGCCGCCTATCCGCGCGCAGACCTCCGAATCGCCAAACCCCTCCCGGATGACCTCCGCCACGGCAGCGATCACCTCGTCGCCGACCGAATGACCGAAGGTATCGTTGATCGTCTTGAAGCGATCGATGTCGAAAAGGACGAGGGAGACATCGCCCTTGCCGTCGTCGAAAGCCCTCTGGAAGGCACGGCGGTTGAGCAGGCCCGACAGCATGTCGATGCGGCTGATCCGCTCGAATTCGGCACGCGAGATGCCGAGATCGTAGATGGCAAAGCCGACAACCGCATAGGCGATGACCGCGACGACGAAGGAGACCGGGGGCGTCAGCACGGTGGCGATCACCAGCGCCGGCGCGAGATCGTAAGGCAGAAGGTCGAAGGCGACGAGGCCGAAATGGGCGCAGACATTGAGGACATAGGCGAGGACCGCGATCTTCACCGCCATCCAACCGGCGCGTGAAATCACTGCACCGCGGCTGGCAAACTCCCCGAGCGTCAGCTGGCCGACGATCCAGTTCTTCGTTGCATTTTCCATGAGCCACTCCGCAAACCCATGAAAGCATAGGGGGAGCCGCTTAACAATTCGTCGCGGGCAGGGAGGCGATTCGCTTTTATTCGCCGACCTGCGACAGCCGAACGCCGGGCACCGGGATGGATGGGGTGTCCCGCCCTGCCCCGTATCTCAGGCCGTCGTGACGCCGTGGAAGGGCTTGACCTCGCGGCCCGGCATGAAGATGCCGATGCGCTTGATTTCCCATTCGAGCTTGATGCCGGCATGCTCGAACACGCGCTGGCGCACGGTCTCGCCGAGATATTCGAGATCATAGGCCGTGGCATGGCCGACATTGATCATGAAATTGCAGTGCAGCGACGACATCTGCGCCCCACCGATCATCAGCCCACGGCAACCGGCCTGGTCGATCAGTTCCCAGGCCGAGTGACCGGGCGGGTTCTTGAAGGTCGAGCCGCCGGTCTTTTCCTTGACCGGCTGGACCGTCTCGCGATGGTGACGCACGGCATCCATGTCGGCGCGGATCTTGGCCTTTTCTTCCGGATAGCCTTCGAAAAGCGCGCTGGTGAAGATCAGCCCCTCCGGTGCCGCCGAATGGCGATAGCTGTAGCTCATCTCGGCCTTCGAGAGCACATGCACGTTACCCTGGCGGTCGACGGCCTCGACCTCGATCAGACGCTCGGCGGTCTCCCCGCCATTGGCGCCCGCATTCATGCGGATCGCCCCGCCGATCGAGCCGGGAATGCCGTAGTAGAAGTGGAAGCCACCGATATTGTGGTCCATGGCCATCGCGGCGATGTGCTTGTCCGGGCAGATCGCGCCGGCGCGGATACGGTTTTCGCCGGCAAGCTCAACCTGGCCAAAACCCTTGGCCGACAGACGGATGACCACGCCCGGAATGCCGCCGTCACGCACCAGAAGGTTGGAGCCGACGCCGACGACGGTGAGCGGCACCTCTTCGGGCAGCAGCTTCAGGAACGCGACGAGGTCGTCCGTGTCGTGCGGCTGGAACATCAGTTCGGCAAGACCGCCGGCCTGGAACCAGGTGACGCGATCCATCGGGGCATCCGGCGTCAGACGACCACGCAATTGATCCACACCCGGCCCGAGCGAGGCCAGCAGCTTTTCCCCATCCACCTGCTTCATTTCAAGACTTTCCTGACAACGCTTCCAGTTCGCGGGGCAGAGCCGCCGCCCATTGCGTGATGTTACCTGCTCCCAACAGAATCACGAAATCACCCGGTTGTGCAATGCCCGCCACGATCGGTGCGAGTTGGTCGGACGACGTCAGATAGCGCGCGTCGCGATGGCCACCGGCGCGGATACGCTCGACCAGGGCTTCTGCGGTGGCGCCTTCGATCGGGTCTTCGCCTGCGGCATAGACCGGAGCAAGCAACAGCGTGTCGGCATCGTTGAAGCAGTTGGCGAAATCCTCGAACAGACTCGACAGGCGCGAATAGCGATGCGGCTGGTGGACGGCGATAATGCGGCCCTGGCAGGCTTCACGCGCGGCTTTGAGCACCGCCTTGATCTCGACCGGATGGTGGCCGTAGTCATCGAACACCTGCACGCCGTTCCAGGTTCCGGTGAGCGTAAAGCGTCGCTTGACGCCGCCGAAGGACGAAAGGCCCTTGCGGATCGCCTCTTCCGGAATGTCGAGCCGGTTGGCGACCGCAATCGCGGCGCAGGCATTGGCGACGTTGTGGCGACCCGGCATGGGCAGCCGGAGGTCCTTGAAATTGAACACGCGGCCGGTGCGCCGACGGCGGATCTCGACGTCGAAGATCGAATGCGTACCTTCGAGCCGGACGTTCGAATAGCGCACGTCGGCCTGCGGGTTTTCGCCATAGGTGATGACCTTGCGGTCCTCGATGCGGCCGACCAGTGCCTGCACTTCCGGATGGTCGAGGCACATCACACCGAAGCCGTAGAACGGCACGTTCTCGACGAACTGCCGGAAGGCGGCGCGCACCGCATCGAAATTGCCGTAGTGGTCGAGATGCTCGGGATCGATATTGGTGACGATCGCCACTTCAGCCGGAAGCTTGAGAAAGGTGCCGTCCGATTCGTCGGCCTCCACCACCATCCATTCGCCCTCGCCCATGCGGGCATTGGTGCCATAGGCATTGATGATGCCGCCATTGATGACCGTCGGGTCGAGCCCGCCGGCATCGAGCAGTGCTGCAACCATCGAGGTCGTCGTCGTCTTGCCATGCGTGCCGCCGATGGCGATCGCATTGCGGAAGCGCATCAGTTCGGCCAGCATTTCCGCCCGGCGCACGATCGGCAGCAGCTTTTCGCGGGCCGCGACGAGTTCGGGATTGTCCTTCCGAATCGCGGTCGAAACGACCACCACTTCCGTATCACCGAGGTTCTCGGCCTTGTGCCCGACGAAGACCTCGATGCCCTTGGCGCGCAGGCGCTGGACATTGGCCCCGTCGGACTGGTCCGACCCCTGGACGCGGTGGCCGAGATTGTGCAGCACTTCGGCAATGCCGCTCATCCCGATCCCACCGATGCCGATGAAATGGACGAGCCCGATGGAGGTCGGCATCTTCATGAATTGGCTCCCTTCACGTGAGCGATATTCTTGCCTGCCGCAATAGACTCAACCAGATCGGCGAGCAAGCGCGTTGCATCCGGCTTTCCCGCGGTTTTCGCCGCATCCGCCATGCGTGCCAGCCTTTCCGGCTCCTGCATGGCGCTGGTCAGCAACTGCGCCAGACGCTCGGGCGAGAGTTCGGACTGGGCAATCACGCTTGCCCCGCCCGCGCCCGCCAGTGCCGCGGCATTGGCCGCCTGGTCATGGTCGAGCGCATAGGGATAGGGCACGAGGATCGACGGCCGGCCGATCACGGAAAGCTCGGAGACGGTCGAGGCGCCGGACCGGCAGATCAGCAGGTGGGCAGCGGCGATCCGTCCCGCCATGTCGTTGAAGAAGGGCGACACCTCAGCCGGAACGCCAAGCTTCTGGTAGCAACCCGTGACGCGCTCGGCATCCTCGGGCCGCGCCTGCTGGGTGACCGCCAGGCGGTTTCGCAGCGAAGCATCCAGCAGGCTGATGGCGTTCGGCACCGCCGAGGAGAAGAACTGCGCGCCCTGGCTGCCGCCGAACACCACGAGGCGGAACGGCTGGCCCGGCTGTGAAGCTGAATAGGCGACCGAGGAAGCGGCAATGACCGCCGGACGCACCGGGTTTCCGGTCACCACCGTCTTGTCCGCATAGGTACCGCCCTCTGGCAGGAAGCCGCCGGCGATCGCCCTGACCCGCGAGGCGAGCGCCTTGTTGGCGCGCCCCATCACGGCATTCTGTTCATGCACCAGGGTCGGGACGCCGAGGCCTGCGGCGGCCAGAAGCGGCGGCACCGTCGGATAGCCGCCGAAACCGATCACGGCCTTCGGCTTCAACGTCCGAATGAGCTGCTTTGCCTGGCGAAATCCCTTCCACAGCGACAGTAGAGCCCGCGCGACCGCAATCGGGTTCTTCGAGCCGATGGTCGCGGAGGCAACCGTGTGGATCGCCTCGGCCGGGAAGGTGCCGGCATAGCGCTCCGCGCGGCTGTCGGTGACGAGGTGGACCGAATAGCCGCGCTCTGCGAGCAGGTGCCCTAAAGCCTCGGCCGGAAAGAGATGGCCGCCGGTTCCGCCGGCGGCAAGCAGGATGATGCCTTTTGTCATGACGACTTACTCCGCCGGAACGCCGTGAACGGCGCGAAACAGGCTGCGCTCCTGGGCTCGCTTTTCCGGCCGCCGTCGTGTCAGGGCCAGGATGAAGCCGGCCGTGACGCAGATCGCCACCATCGACGAGCCGCCATAGGAGATGAGCGGCAGCGTCATGCCCTTGGCCGGCAGCAGTTCGAGGTTGACGCCGATATTGATCATCGACTGCGTGCCGATCAGCAGCACCAGACCGGCGACGGCGAAACGGTTGAAGTCGTTGCGCTCCTTGAAGGCGTGACTAAGGCCGCGGATGACAAGGAAGGCGAAGATCGAAACGAGGACCATGCAGAAGAAGATGCCGAACTCCTCGGCCGCGACCGAGAAGATGAAGTCGGTGTGACTGTCCGGGATGATCCGCTTGACGATCCCCTCGCCCGGCCCCTGGCCGAACCAGTCGCCGCGGATGATCGCCTGGCGGGCGGTGTCCACCTGGAAGGTGTCACCCTCGCCGGTCAGGAAGCGGTCGATACGGCCGGCGACGTGCGGCAGGGTCAGGTAGGCGCCGAACACGCCGGCGACGCCAATGCCGCCGAGCAGCGTGATCCACAGCCAGGGCATGCCGGCCATGAAGAACATGCCGCCCCAGACGGCCGAGATCAGGATGGTCTGGCCAAGGTCGGGCTGGGCGACGAGCAGAGCGGCGACGATGCCGAACAGGATGATGGCGAACAGATTGCCGGGGATTTCCGGCTGGCGCGCGTGCTCGGCAAACAGCCAGGCGCAGATGACGACAAATGCCGGCTTCATGAATTCGGACGGCTGGATGGAGATGCCGGCAAGGGTGATCCAGCGCCGCGCGCCCTTGACCTCGATGCCAAAGAACAGCGCTGCCACCATCATCAGCAGCGACATCGCCAGGATAACCATGGCCGTCCGGCGCACCTGGCGAGGGGTGAGAAAGGAAAGCCCGATCATCACGCCGAGCGCCGGCAGCATGAAGGCGGCATGTCGCTTGACGAAGTGGAAACTGTCGAGGTTAAGGCGTTCGGCGACCGCCGGTGACGCCGCGAAGGAGAGCATGAACCCGATCCCCATCAAGAGGATGAAGGTGATCATGAACAGGCGGTCGATTGTCCAGAACCAGTCGGCGACCGGACCTCTCTCAACGCGGCTTACCATGTCAATTGCCTCCCTTGGGCACGTCGACCAGCATCGTCACTCCGTCGAGGGCCGCGACGTGGCCGACGAAGGCATCACCTCTGACTTCGAAGTTCTTGTACTGGTCGAAGCTTGCGCAAGCCGGGGATAACATCACGGCAACCGGGTTATTTTCCATGGCCGCATCGGCCGCCGCATGGGCGACAGCCTTTTCCATTGTCCCGGAGATTTCGTAAGGCACGGCATTGCCGAGCGTCGAGGCGAAGGCGGACGCCGCCTCGCCGATCAGATAGGCCTTGGCAATGCGCGAAAAGAGCGGCGACAGGCTGGCGATCCCGCCCTCCTTCGGCAGGCCGCCGGCGATCCAGTAGATCCGCTCATAGCTCGACAGCGCCGGGGCCGCGGCTTCCGCGTTGGTGGCTTTCGAATCATTGACGAAGACGACCCGGCCACGCTGTCCGACCGGCTGCATGCGATGCTTCAGGCCGGCAAAGGATTTCAGCCCCGCCCTCACCTCGTCGGGCGACACGCCGACGGCGAGGCACGCGGCAATCGCAGCAGCCGCGTTCTGCGCATTGTGCGCGCCGCGAAGGGTCTGGATGCCGTTCAGGTCAGCAATCACGGCGGTTGCGCCACCATGCGCCTCGATGATGCGATGACCCTCATTGTAGAGACCGTCGGCCAGCGGCTGGCGCTTGGAAATACGCACGACCCTGGTGCCGGCCCGCTCGACGCGGTCGGCGATCCGTTCCGAGTAGCTGTCGTCCACGCCGACGATCGCCGTCCCGCTGCCGGCGACCAGGCGTTCCTTGATGTCGGCATAATGCTGGATGGTGCCGTGGCGATCGAGATGGTCCGGCGTCACGTTGAGCAGGATTCCGGCGGTCGGGTTGAGCGTCGGGGCCAGATCGATCTGGTAGGACGAGCACTCGACGACGAAGAAGCGCCCGGCTTTCGGTGGATCGAGAGTCAGTACGGCGCGGCCGATATTGCCGCCGAGCTGGGTGTCGCGCCCCGAAGACTGGAGGATATGGGCAATCAGTGCCGTCGTGGTCGACTTTCCGTTGGTGCCGGTGATGGCGATGAACGGGCAGTCCGGCGCTTGCGCCCGGCGCTCGCGCACGAAGATCTCGACATCGCCGATCACGTCCACACCTTCCGCCCGGGCAAGGTCGACCGACCAATGGGGCTTGGGATGGGTGAGCGGCACGCCGGGCGACAGGACCAGCGTGGAGACGGCCTTCCAGTCGATGCCGCGCAGGTCCTCGGTCGGGATGCCCTCGGCCTTGGCCTTGGCGACGCTGTCGGGATTGTCGTCCCAGCAGGCGACATCCGCACCGCCGGCCACCAGCGACGTCGCCGTGGCGAGGCCCGAGCCGCCGAGGCCGAACAGCGCTACTCTCTTGCCCTTGAACGTGGTGGCCGGGATCATCGCGCCCTCACCGCAGTTTCAGGGTGGAGAGGCCGAGCATGGCCAGCCCGACCGCGATGATCCAGAAGCGGATCACCACCTGGCTTTCGGTCCAGCCGAGCTTTTCGAAATGGTGGTGGATCGGCGCCATCAGGAAGACGCGCTTGCCGGTTAGCTTGAAATAGCCGACCTGGATGATGACCGACAGGGTTTCGGCGACGAACAGACCGCCGATGATCGCCATGACGATCTCGTGCTTGGTGGCGACCGCGACCGAACCGATCAGGCCGCCGAGCGCCAGCGAGCCGGTATCGCCCATGAAGATCGCCGCCGGCGGCGCGTTGAACCACAGGAAGCCGAGGCCGGCCCCGATCACAGCGCCGAGCACGACCGCCAGTTCCCCCGTGCCGGGGACGAAATTGATCTGCAGGTAGTTGGAGAACACCGCATTGCCGGTGAGATAGGCGATGATGCCGAACGAAGCGGCGGCGATCATCACCGGCACGATGGCGAGACCGTCGAGGCCGTCCGTCAGGTTGACCGCATTGCCGGCCGAAACGATCACGAAGCCGCCGAACACGATGAAGAACAGGCCGAGATCGATGCTGAAGTCCTTGAGGAAGGGAAAGGCGATCGAGGAACCGAAGGTCGAGCCCTGCGGTCCGGAGCTCAACGCCGTCGTCATCATGAAGTAGACGGCAATGCCGGCAATGACGAACTCGATGCCGAGGCGGGCCTTGCCGGAAAAGCCCTTCTCCGTCTGCTTCGTTACCTTGAGATAGTCGTCATAGAAGCCGATGGCGCCAAAGCCGAGCGTGACCAGCAGGGTGGAGACGACGTAGACGCTGGAAAGATCGGCCCACAAAAGCGAGGAGACGACGATGCCGGCGAGGATCATCAGCCCGCCCATGGTGGGCGTTCCGGCCTTCTTGAAATGGGTCTGCGGTCCGTCGGCGCGGATCGGCTGGCCCTTGCCCTGACGGACGCGCAGCGATGCGATCATCGTCGGGCCGAACAGGAAGACGACGAGGGCGGAAGTCAGGAGCGCGGCTCCCGTGCGGAACGTGATGTAACGGAACAGGTTGAAGAATTGAAAATTGTCCGACAGTTCCACAAGCCAGATCAGCATTGGAGCCCTTTCCAAAAGCCCGGATTAAATTTGGCGCCCCGTGTCGGGGAATGCCGGATACTTGTCAAGGAGAGCGGAGACGATCTTGCCGAAACCGAGGCCGAGCGAGGATTTGACCATGACCACGTCACCCGGAGCGACGGCGCCGGTCACGAAGGAAACGAGTTCATCCGTGGTCGCGCGATATTCGATGTCGACGCTCTCGGGCAAGGCGTCGCGCAGCGCGGCCATTTCCGAACCGGCGAGCCAGACATGCTCGATGCCCGCCGCCAGCAGCGGGCTCGCCAGTTCGGCGTGAACCGCAGGCGAGAAAGCGCCCATCTCCAGCATGTCGCCGAGGACCGCGATCCGCCGCCCCTCGCCTTCCGGCTGGGCTGCCGCCAGCACCGCGATCGCCGCGCGCATCGAGGCCGGGTTGGCATTGTAGCTCTCGTCGATCAGCGTGAAGCTCGCATTGCCGATCGACAGGCGATGGCGCGCGCCGCGGCCCTTGACGGCAGAAAGCTGCGCCAGTGCCTCGATTGCGGCGTCGATGTCGGCACCGACCAGCAAGACGGTTCCGAGCACCGCCATGGCGTTTTCCGCGATGTGCTGCCCCGGCGCGCCGATGACGACCTCACGGGTCTCGCCACCATGATTGAACCACACGGTGGAAAGCTCGGCGGCGCCGTCGAACTCGGCCAGTTGGAACTCCGCCTTGGCATGCTGGCCGAAGGAGTGGACGTTGTCGATGCCGGCGGCCTGCGCCGCGTGCTCGAGAAACTCGAACTGGCTGTTGTCGCGATTGAGGATCACGTCGCCGCCTGGAACGACGCCCTCGAATATCTCGGCCTTGGCGGCGGCGATCTCCTCGATGCCGGAGAAATTGCCCAGATGAGCGGGGGCGATAGTGGTGATGATCGCCACATCCGGCCGCACCATGCGCGACAGCGGGCCGATTTCGCCCGGATGGTTCATGCCGATCTCGAACACGCCGTAGCGGGTGTCGACGGGCATGCGGGCCAGCGTCAGCGGCACGCCCCAGTGATTGTTGAAGGATGCGACGGCCGCATGCACATTGCCGAAGGGCGCCAGCGCCAGCCGCAGCATTTCCTTGGTGGTCGTCTTGCCGACCGAACCGGTGACGGCGATGATCGTTGCCGAGCTCCGGTCACGGGCTGCCAGCGCCAGCTTCTGAAGGGCGCCCAGCACGTCGTCGACGACGATCATCGGCACGGTCAGGCGGCCGAGGGCGGGAAGCTTGGATTCGGCGACGACGAGAAGCGAAGCACCGTTGGCGATCGCGAGGCTGGCAAAGTCATGGCCGTCCACCCGATCGCCCTTGATGGCGAAGAAAGCCTCGCCCGGCGCAATCGTCCGGCTGTCGATTGATATGCCGGTGATCCCCGCGGGCAGCGACCCGAAGGGGCGACCCGCCATGGCCTCGATCATTTCCTGCGCCGTCCAAAGAAAGGTCAATGGTCAAACTCCTCCAGTGCTTTGCGCAATTCCGCATGATCCGAGAACGGCAGCGTGACATCGCCAACCGTCTGGCCCTCCTCATGCCCCTTGCCGGCCACGATCAACGTGTCCCCCGAAGACAGCATGGCGACGCCGGCGCGTATCGCCTGCGCCCGGTCGCCGATCTCGATCGCCTTGGGCGCCGCCGCCATGATCTCCGAACGGATGACCGACGGGACCTCGGAGCGCGGATTGTCGTCGGTAACGATGACGATGTCGGCAAGCCGGCAGGCGATCTCGCCCATGATCGGCCGCTTGCCCTTGTCGCGGTCGCCGCCGCAGCCGAAGACGGTGATCACACGGCCGGTGGTGAAGGGACGGACCGAGGTGAGCACGTTCTCCAACGCATCCGGCTTGTGGGCGTAATCGACATAGGCGAGCGCCCCGGCCTTCGACTGCCCGACCAGTTCGAGACGGCCGGAAGCGCCTTTCAGCTTTTCCAGCGCCTTGATCGCCACGGCCGCATCGACGCCGGTGGCAATGGCGAGACCGGCTGCGACCAGCGCATTGGCGACCTGGAAATCGCCGGCAAGCGGGATATGCACCTCGAAAATCGCGTCACCGAAATGCACTTCGGCAACCTGCTTGTGGCGGAAGTGCTCGACACGCTTCAAAGCCAGGAACTGACCGTTGCGACCGACCGTCAGCACCTTGTGCCCGGCCGCGGTCGCCACCCGGATTGCCTCGGCAGACCACGGATCATCGGCAAAGATCACCGCAGGCGCCCCCTTGGGCAGCAGCGTGTCGAACAACCGCATCTTGGCGGCCATGTAGTCCTCGACCGTCGGGTGATAGTCCATGTGGTCGCGGCCGAGATTGGTGAAGGCGGCCGCGGCGAGCCTGACGCCGTCGAGGCGGCTCTGGTCGAGACCATGGCTGGAGGCTTCCATCGCCGCATGGGTGACGCCCTCGTCGGCGAGTTCGGCAAGCAGCCTGTGCAGCCCGATCGGATCCGGCGTGGTCAGCGAGCCGTAGTCGTTGCGGCTCGGCGAGATGACGCCGGTCGTGCCGATCTGTGCGGCGAGATGACCGGCTTCGGCCCAGATCTGCCGCGTGAACGAAGCAACCGATGTCTTCCCGGCCGTGCCGGTGACGGCCACCATGGTGGGTGGCTGGCGACCGAAAAACGCGGCCGCCGCAACCGCCAGGAACCGGCGCGGGTTTTCGACGACGACAACAGGAACGGAGGCATCGACGGCATGGCCGGCGACGATGGCGACGGCACCACGCGCAACGGCATCGGCGACATAGGCGGCCCCATCCGCCTTGGTGCCGGACAGTGCGACGAAGAGCGTGCCCTTCTCGACCTTGCGGCTATCGGCGGAGAGGCCGGAAATCTCGATGGCGCCGGCGGCAGCGCCGGCCCTGTCCACCTGTCCCTGAAATTCCGCGCCCGCCAGATCCCGCAACAACATCGATCATTCATCCACTGCTGGGAGGCGTTTCTGAAAGAATCGCCGCCTGATTTGAAATTGGCTCAATAAGAGACGAGCAAGGCCGAACCGTCTTCCCCGTATTTGGGTTCTACACCGAGAATTGCGGCGCTTCTGCGGATAATCTCGCCCGCCATCGGGGCGGCCGAGGTACCGGCCAGCGCCGCGCCATTGCCCTTGTCGGTTTTCGGTTCGTCGATGAAGGTCAGCACCACATATTTCGGGTCATCGATCGGGAAGGCGGCGAGAAAGGCATTGAAGTTCTTGTCGCCGACATAGCGGCCGTTGACCACCTTGTCAGCCGTACCGGTCTTGCCGCCGACATTGAAGCCCTCGACGCGCGCATTGCGGCCCGACCCCTTGACGCCATTGGTTTCGAACAGGAAGCGCATGTCCTTGCTGGTCGACGGCTGGATGACCTGTGTCGAGAATTGCTCGGCCTGTTCGCGCGTGCGCGGCAGGAAGGTCGGCTCGATCAGCCTGCCGCCATTGACCATGGCAACGCCGGCAACGGCCGTCTGGAACGGCGTGGTCGAGACGCCGTGACCGAAGGAAATGGTGATCGAGTTGATCTTCTTCCATTCCCGCGGCTGAGACGGCATGGCGACTTCCGGCAGCTCGGTGCGGACCTTGGACAGCAGGCCGAGGCGGGTGAGGAATTCCTTGTGGCCCTCCGTTCCCACCAGGTCTGCGACCTTGGCGGTGCCGATGTTCGACGAATACTGGAAGACTTCCGGGATGGTCAGGATCCTGTGCTTACCGTGGAAATCCTTGATGGTGAAGCCACCGATGCGGATCGGATAGCGGGCATCCACGCTGTCGTTGATGGTGACCTTGCCCGAATCGAGCCCCATGGCGATGGTGAAGGTCTTGAAGGTCGAGCCCATTTCGAACGTACCGTTCGTCATCCGGTTGAGCCAGCCTTCCTGGGCGCTGGCGGCCGGATTGTTCGGGTCGAAGTCCGGCAGCGAACCCATGCCGAGGACCTCGCCGGTATTCGCGTCGATCACGATGGCGCCGGCGCCCAGCGCCTTGAACTTGTCGATCGCGTTGACCAGCACGTCGCGCACGATGTTCTGCACGCGCAGGTCGATCGACAACCTGACCGGCTCGAGCGGCGCATTGCTCGTCATGCCGAGGTCGCGCAGGTCGGCGAGCCCCTGGTTGTCGATATACTTCTCCATGCCCGCCATGCCGCGATTGTCGATGTTGACATAGCCGACAATGTGCGAGGCGGTCGAACCGCCGGGATAAAAGCGGCGCTTCTCCGGGCGAAAGCCGATGCCCGGAATGCCGAGCGCGAGAATCTGGCTCTGCTGCTTGGGGGTCAACTGGCGGCGCAGCCACTGGAAATGCGAATTGGGGTTGGAGAGCTTCTTGTAGGTGCCCTTGATATCGATGTCGGTGAGTACGGTGGCCAGCTTTTCAACCGCCTCGTCCGGATCGACGATCTTGTGCGGCTCGGCAAACAGCGAGACGGTGCGGATGTCGGTCGCCAGGACCTCGCCATTGCGGTCGAGAATGTCGGGACGCGACGCCATAAGCCGGTCGGCCGGAAGGATGCTCGACGTCACCTCCGGCTGGGCATAGCCATATTGCACGAGGCGTCCACCGATCACGCCATAGGCGACGACAAAACCGGCGATCATCAGGCCGACGCGCTTGCGGGCAAGTTCGGTCTTGCGCTTTCCAGTGCCCTTGAAGGCGGCCCCGTTCATCGTCGGCCCACCGCCGCGCTGCACGTCGGTCGAGAAATGCGCCTGGCTCTTCAGCAGCATGATTCGCGAGAGGAATGTCATCAGGGCTTCACCGATCCGGTTGTGATAAGATCCTTGACGGGATCCTGGCTCTTCGTGCCTTCCGCCACCTCGGGCTTGGGCAGTTGATCCTTCGGCATGGGAAGTTCGACGGGCCGCGCCAACTGGTCCGGCGCCGTGGGTTGAAGCTCCAGTTCGGCGCCATAGACGTTGATCAGCCGCTGCAACCGGTTGGGCTGGGTCAGGAGCGCCCAGTCGGCCTTGAGCAGGTCGATCGTATCCTTCTCGAGCTTGATCTCGGCCTCCAGCCGCCGGACTTCCTCGAGCTTGTTGTCGGCGAGATGCTTGATCTGGTAGGTCACGGCGGCCGCGGCCGCCATCGCGCCGATCAGCAGGAGATCGAATGTCCTAATCATCGGTCACACTCCCAGCTTTTCGAGGCTTGCCAGATCGGGCAGGTCGAAGATCGCCATGTCCGGGCGTTCGGCGGGCGCGGCCGTGCGCAATCCCGCCCGCAGCTTGGCCGAACGGGCCCGCGGATTGATCTCCGCCTCAGCCTCGCTGGCCGCCACCATCGGCTTGCCGATCGGCTCGAAGGTTGCCGCCCGCTCATGCACCATCGGCAGGTGCCGCGAGCCGGAGGCCTTGCCCGAGCGCTCGGAGAAGAACTTCTTGACGATCCGGTCTTCCAGCGAATGGAAGGTGACGACCACCAGCCGCCCACCAGGCTTCAGCACCTGCTCAGCGGCAAACAGCGCCTGGGCAAGTTCGCCGAGCTCGTCATTGACGAAGACCCGCAGCGCCTGGAAGACCCGGGTCGCCGGATGGATCTTGTCCTTGGCCTTGCGCGGGGTGACGATCTCGATCAGCCCGGCGAGGTCGCGTGTGGTGCGGAACGGTTCCTTGAGGCGCTGTTTCTCGATGGCACGGGCGATGCGCCCCGCCTGTTTCTCCTCGCCGAGAAAGCCGAAGATGCGAATGAGGTCGCCGACCTTGGCGCGATTGACGACGTCGGCGGCGGAAACGCCGGCGCCCGACATGCGCATGTCGAGTGGGCCGTTCCGCTGGAACGAGAAGCCGCGCTCGGCCTCGTCGATCTGCATCGACGAGACGCCGATATCGAGCACGACGCCGTCAAGACCGCCTTGTGGCGCATAGTCCGCCAGATGAGAGAATTGCGTGTGATGGAGCTTGAGACGACCGCGATGCGCGGCGACGAGCGCCTGCCCCGCGGCGATTGCCGTCGGGTCGCGATCGAGCGCTATGACGTCGGCGCCGGCCTCGAGGATCGCAGTGGTATAGCCGCCGGCACCGAAGGTGCCGTCGAGAATGACCTTGCCCGGCGCCGCCTCGAGCGCGGCCAGAACCTCGCCGAGGAGGACCGGAATGTGGCGAACCGGTCCGCCACCAGCATCAGAAGAACCTCCGCCTGGATTCGCCGCCATTCCGTTTCCCCGTCTTATGAAGCATGCAGCCCTCGCAGCCTGCGCGCTTCCCTCGCAGCCACCTGCGCCTCGTGGAACGCCTGCGGTTGCCAAAGCTGAAAATGATCCGAGCGCCCGACGAAGCAAACCTCCGCCGTGATGCCGGTGAAGTCGCGGATGAAATCCGTGACCATGAGACGCCCCTCGGCATCGAGCTTCATGAAGACCCCACCGCCATGCACCAGCAGCGACATCTCGTTGCCTTCCCGCGCGAAGGGGTCCTCCGCCGAAATCTGCCGTTCGTAGCGCTCCAGCAGGTCCGGACCACCGATGCTGATGGCCGGAAAGACGAAATCCTGGATGCAGTAGAGCTCCTGGATATCGCGTTGCGCGAGCACGGCACGAAACACCGCCGGCACGGAAACCCGCCCCTTCGCATCGATCCTGTTTATCGCGCTGGACAGGAAGCGGTTCATGACTGCCGACCGCACCCCCTTCTTGCAGAGAATGGCCAGGCCACCCTTGCGAACTCGACACCACCCGCACCGCCGATCCGCCAAACCGAACCGCTGGCCACCCGTCGCAACTGGCGACCGACCCGCTTTCGATTGCGATTTCCGGGACCTTGATCGACCCCTCAACGGTACGATTATGGGATAACATGGGACTATATGGGCGTCAATGGGACAGAGGACTTCACGACCCTGAAACGGGATCAAATATTGATAAGCGGTTAAGCTTAACGAATGGTTAGAAATGCCCGTCGGACCAATGCTTTATCACGCTCGACCTTGATCGAAGCTGGTCAGGGGCGAGACGAAATTGTGAAGCTTTTTCAGCGCATTGGATTTCCCGGCTGATTCTGCGGAGAATTCGCGACGAAAACGGGGAGAAAATTGCCAGTTGGCCTGTAAGCCGGGTTCTGTATGGCTCCGGTTTCCCGGAACGTGGCAGCCATTCATCTGGGACAGCGCTTGCACGCTGCCTCACGCAACCCACCCGGATGACTGGCCCGGAAACAGGCTGTGGCCGCGCTTGCGCGTGACCCGCGTCATCCCTATTCGGTCTTGCTCCCGGTGGGGTTTACCGTGCCGTCCCTGTTGCCAGCGACGCGGTGGGCTCTTACCCCACCCTTTCACCCTTACCTCGCGAGCGAGGCGGTTTGCTTTCTGTGGCACTTTCCCTGAGGTCGCCCCCGCCGGACGTTATCCGGCACCGTGTTTCCGTGGAGCCCGGACTTTCCTCACCCTACCGCCTTTCGGCATTGGTAAAGCGCGGCTGCCCGGCCAACTGGCACCGCGTCCTTAACCGAGCGGCCGGGCGATTGCCACCAAAAACAGGTCCCGGCGGCGCGCATGGCCGCAGATGGTGAACAATCAGCGGAAAGAGGGTCGAGAAACATCGCCATAGGCGGCCTCGTCCAGACCGCCGCCGATCAGCAGTTCCGCGCCGAGCCGGCCGATTTCGTCCGAACTCTTGGCGGCCGCTCCGCAGCCGCCGGTCAGCACGGCGACCCGGTCGCTGGCATAGCCAATCGCCGGGTAGTTGTTCGGGGTGAAAGTCGTGACGCAGGCGCCCATGCTGAGGGGCGCCGCGGAAAGGCCCGGAATGAGACGGTCGATGATTCGCTTGAGATGGTCGCGCGTGCTCTCCCGTCCGCCGCTCCTGAACCAGGCTCGGACCTCCGGCTCGGTTGCAAGCGCCAGATCGTCCGGATCGCCGCCGATCTTCAGATAGGTCTTGCCGTCCGGATAGCGCACCGGCGGCAGGAGATAGATGTGGTCATGCGGATCGTCGGGCTGATGGATGAGCGACGGCATGCCGGCATAGCGGGAAAGCTCGTCATCCGGGATTTCGAAGAAGGCGACGGTGCGAGCATAAACCGACAGATCAACCGGCTTGGGCAAGAGATTCTCCGCAATGGAGAATCCGCCGGCCGCGACCAGAACCTTTTCACCGCGGATCTCCTGCCCGTCCGCCGTCGTGACCACGACCCCGTCGTCGGTCTCGCGCGTGGCGACGACCGTTGCGCGAATGAGTGTCGCGCCCGCGCGCCGCGCCAGCACCGACTGCGCCTCGACCAGGCGACGCGGATTGACATAGCCGGCCCCGACCGCCTCGAACACGCCCTCGCAGCCCGTGCCGAAGTCAAAGTATGGAAAGCGTTCCCCCAGGGCGGCTGCATCGAGAATGCGGGTCTGAGCGCCGACCCGCTCCGCGGCACGGCAAATGTCGGCGACATAGGGATCGGCGCCGCCGCGCGGCGGCCCGACCATCAGGCAACCGGTTTCGTGGAAGAAATCGATGCCGCTCTCTTTGGCAATCGCGCCGTAACGGGCGATCGATCGCTTCGCCAGCAACGCCCAGACCGGATCGGTGTCGATCGTCCTGGTAATGCGCGCCTCGTCGTAGTGACTGGCGAACACGCCCTCGTGCCGGGCGGCGTCCTTCGGCTCGTCGGGGCCGATCAGGGCGACCCCGTCCACCTGCTGAGCGAGATGACGGGCGGCGGCCGAGCCCAGCATGCCGCAACCGATGATGATGAAGTTGAACCTGTCGGTCATGTCGCAATCCCTGTCGAAACATCGCGACAAGCTTCTTGCCGATCAGGGCCTTGTCGGCAAGAGCCGAATCTTTGGGGGAGTTTGCATATCGCAGGGCCTGCCGCGAGACGGGACGAGCGGGCGCCCCTCGGGCAGGCGCGAAGGCAGCGCGACCGCTCGTCGCGCCGCCAAGGGGGATTACGACGGGATTACGATGCCAACAGGGCCTGCACCTTGCCGCAATAGCGCTTGGAGACCGGGTTCATCCGCTTGGCGCCATGGCCGGCATTGTACTTCAGGATGGTCGAGCAGGTCTGGCCATTGCCCAGGTCATGCGCCATCGACAGATACTTCATGCCGTAGCGGATGTTGGTTTCGGGGTCGTACAGGCCCTTGGAAGAGCCCGAATAGCCCATCATCCGGGCCGTGGCCGGCTTGATCTGCATGAGACCGATCTCGCCGGCGCTGCCGCGTGCCTTGGGATTGAAATTGCTC
Source organism: Ciceribacter sp. T2.26MG-112.2 (assembly GCF_900492205.1). GTDB lineage: Bacteria > Pseudomonadota > Alphaproteobacteria > Rhizobiales > Rhizobiaceae > Allorhizobium > Allorhizobium naphthalenivorans_A. The sequence goes on along the minus strand of NZ_UEYQ01000011.1, from coordinate 15,944 downwards.
TCGACCCTGACCACCGCGTGGGCGAGTGCCACCGGAACGCCGTAGGTCTTGGCGTATTTGGAAATCAGGCTCGTATAGGGGCTTTTGGAGAAGGAAGGCGCCGGATAGCCGGCCTCCCGCTTCACCGTCTTGATCGAAGCCTTGAAGCTACGCTCGTCATCGCCGGCGAAGGCCGTCATGGACGAGGACAAAAGAATACCGAGGCATGCCGCAGCAGCAACAATTCGCTTCATCATGTAAAAGTCAGTCTCCGAACCAGAAAGGTGGGCGAACGTCCGCTCAGGACGCAATCTTCCTCGTTCGCCCGACCGATCGGTCAGGCGTCGCCCATGCTCTCATCGTTGATATTCGCAAACACGGTCCGCAAAATCTGGGTGCCCGTGCCGCCGTTCAGTTCGTTCTTTAGAGCGGCGAAATAGGGAATTCGTGTGGCGATGCAACAAATTGGCGTTTCGCGCGTTTGGCCGGCCGGCCAAAAGGCGCTCGCTCGCGACCCAAATTTCAGGTGTAGCGCGGCAGCGTCGCGAGCAGCCGATGCAGGGTCTCGATGGTCGACATGTCGGCGATCCCGTCCACCCGTTCGGGGCGGAAATGGCGCTGGAACGCAGCCACGACGCCTTCGGTCTTGTCGGAATAATCTCCGGTAATATCAATGTCGTAACCATAGAGCGACAACATCGACTGCAAGGCTTCGACGGGTTGCCCATGGTCGCCCTTCTGGAAAAACCGTCCGCCCTGCACGGGCACCGGCTCGACGAAGTGGCCGACGCCCGCCGCATGAAGCCGTCCCCAGGGGAAATTTTCGCCCGGATCGACCTTGCGAACGGGCGCCACATCGGAGTGCGCCAGCACGCGTTCCGGGGCGATATGGAGCCTCTGGCCGCAATCGAGACACAATTCGATGACCGCTTCGATCTGCTTTTCAGGGAACGCGGGGAGCCCCGCCGGGTGCCCGGCATTGGCAATCTCGATGCCGATCGAGCGCGAATTGATGTCGGTTTCGCCCGCCCAGAAGCTTTTTCCCGCATGCCAGGCGCGACGGTTCTCCGGCACCATCTGCACGATCCGGCCGTCCTCATGGACGAAATAGTGGCTGGAAACCTGGCTTTCGGGATTGCACAGCCAGGCGAGCGCCGCCTCATGTTCCGGCATCCCGGTATAGTGCAGTATGATCATGTCGGGGCGATCACCGCCTGCCCGTTCGCCGCAATTGGGCGACGGCATGACGGTTGCGCCGGCGAAATCGGCGGTGAACGGCGTCATGCGGCGCGGCGCTCTTTCTCGATTGCCGAATAGGCGGCGTTGAGCTTGGCCATGCGATGATGCGCCACGGCGTGGAACTCCGACGGCACGCCGCGGGCATGCAGCCGGTCGGGATGGTGCTCCGCGGCCAGCGCCCGGTAACGCTTGCGAATGGTGGCGAAATCGTCAGACCGCTGGACGCCGAGCACGCCATACGGATCGCCGTCGAGGTGCAGGTGCCGCTCGGTGATGGTCTGGAAGCGCTCCTCGGTTATCCCGAAGATCTCGGCGATGCGCGCCAGGAAATCCATTTCCTTCTCGTGCAGCAAGCCATCGGCCTTGGCGATGTGGAACAGCGCGTCGACGATGTCCTCGAGCACGGGGCAGAAGTTTTCGCAGGTCCGGCAGAGCTTCGCGAGCTTCTCGGCATAGGCTTCGTAGCCGGCAACATCCTGGCGCGCCAGGTTGTAAAGCCGGGCGACGTTCTTGCCCTCCTCCTCGGGGAAATCGAAGATGCTGCGGAAGGCATCGACCTCGGCGACGGTGACAATACCGTCGGCCTTCGCCATCTTGGCGGACAAGGCGATGATCGCAACGGAGAAGGACACACGACGGCGGGTTTCGGGATCGCCCTCGAAAACCGTGCGGACCGCCTCGACCATGCCCGACAGGACGCTGCCCGCCGCATCGCCGATAGCGCCCAGCAGACGATCCCACAACGACGCGATCTGTTCGCAGGCGAAATCGATAATCATGAGCGAGCTTGACCAAATATCGCCGGAAAAAGCAAGCCGGACAGGCCCTGCCGGACATTAAACTTTATTCACGTTCGATTGCGAAACGCTGAATCGCGACGATGTATCCATCCCCTTCGGCCAGGCCGGCGGCCATCGGATCCCTTTGGCACGACCGCCGGTCCATCTCGCGGATTGATTGGACTATTCGTCTGTCTCATGCGACCACCGCCGCATTTCCTCCAAGCGGAGCCCGCATGAAATCGGCAATCCCCTCTCCTGCGCTCGGCCTCGTCCTCGGCGCGATCGGCGTCACCATCTTCGGGCTCACCCTGCCGATGACCCGCATCGCCCTTGACGGCTTCTCGCCGCTGTTCATCACCTTCGGCCGTGCAGTGATCGCCTCGGCGGCGGCGGGCACGGCGCTTCTCGTGCTCGGCAAACGATGGCCGCGCGGCGCCTTCCCGGCCCTGTTCCTCGCCGGCATCTGCCTCGTCTTCGGTTTTCCGATCTTCTCCTCGATCGCCATGCAGAGCCTGCCGGCCGCCCATGGCGGCGTCGTGCTGGGTCTGCTGCCGCTGCTCACCTCGATCTTCGCCGTCATCGTCGACGGGGAGCGGCCAAGTCCGGTCTTCTGGCTCTGCGGCGTGGCCGGAGCGGCCCTCGTCGTCGCCTTTTCCGCCCGCCAGAGCGGTTTCCATCTCGAGGTCGGCGACCTCTGGCTGCTCGCCTCCGCCGTCTCGGCCTCACTCGGCTACGTGCTGTCCGCTCGGCTGGCGCGCCGACTGTCTGGCTGGGAGGTCATCTCCTGGGCGCTGGTCGTCATGCTGCCGCTGTCGCTGGTCGGCGCGGTGCTGACCTTTTCGAGCGGTGTCACGGCGCCGGGCCAGGCCGCGATCGGCGCGCTTCTCTACCACGGCCTGCTGTCGATGTTCGGCGGCTTCATCTTCTGGAACGCGGGGCTGGCGATCGGCGGCATTTCGCGCGTCGCGCAGATCCAGCTGATGCAGACTTTCGTCACGCTGCTGTTTTCCGCGATCCTGCTCGGCGAGCACATCGGCATTGAAACGATTATATTCGCGATCGCCGTCGCCTTCGTCGTCTGGCTCGGCCGAAAGGCCCGTATTTCCTGAACTTTTCCCTTTACAAGGCCATCTGCTCGTCGCATCCATTCGCCCGGAAAGAAGCAAGACAACGGCACCGGATGTGGCGCCGAAGGAGGATCGATGGCCAAACAGAAAGTTGCAATGCTGACCGCCGGCGGCCTGGCGCCCTGCCTCTCATCCGCCGTCGGCGGATTGATCGAGCGCTACACGGACATCGCCCCGGAGATCGAAATGATCGCCTACCGTTCGGGCTATCAGGGCGTGCTTTTGGGAGACAGCATCCAGATCACCAAGGACATGCGCGAAAAGGCCCATGTTCTGCATCGCTACGGCGGCTCGCCGATCGGCAATAGCCGCGTCAAGCTCACCAATGCCGCCGACTGTGCCAAGCGCGGCCTGACCAAGGAAGGCGAAAACCCGCTCAGGGTCGCCGCCGAACGTCTGGCCGAGGACGGCGTCACCATCCTCCACACCATCGGCGGCGACGACACCAACACCACCGCCGCCGACCTTGCCGCCTATCTCGGCGCCAATGGCTACAACCTGACCGTGGTCGGCCTGCCGAAGACCGTCGACAACGACGTCGTGCCGATCCGCCAGTCGCTCGGCGCCTGGACCGCCGCCGAAGTCGGCGCCCGCTTCTTCGACCACGTCTCGAACGAACAGAGTGCGGCCCCGCGCACGCTGGTCATCCACGAGGTCATGGGCCGCCATTGCGGCTGGCTGACCGCGGCGACCGCGCGCGCCTATATCAATCGCACGCGCAACAACGAGTATGTCGAAGGCTTGATGATGAACACCGAGCTCAAGAACATCGACGGCCTCTACCTGCCGGAAACCCATTTCGATCTCGATTCCGAGGCCGACCGCCTCAAGGAGATCATGGACAAGAGCGGTTATGTCACCCTGTTCGTCTCGGAAGGCGCCTGCCTCGATGAGATCGTCGCGGACCGCGAGGCGGCCGGCGAGGAAGTCAAGCGCGACGCCTTCGGCCACGTGAAGATCGACACGATCAATGTCGGCAACTGGTTCCAGAAGCACTTTGCCAAGCTGCTGAAGGCCGACCGTTCCATGGTGCAGAAGTCGGGCTATTATGCGCGCTCGGCGCCGGCCAATTATGAAGACCTGCGGCTCATCCAGAGCATGGTCGACCTCGCCGTCGAAAGCGGCCTGAACAAGATCTCCGGCGTCACCGGTCATGACGAGGACCAGGACGGCCGTCTGCGGGTCATCGAATTTCCCCGCATCAAGGGCGGCAAGGCGTTTGATCTGAACACCCCGTGGTTCCACGAGGTGATGGACTATATGGGCCAGAAATTCCACCCGGCCAATTGACGGCACGGGCGAAAGCTGGCTTGCTCTTCGGGTGGAGGAGTAGCATCGATGTCACTTGAAACCTGGCTGGCTTTCGCCGCCGTCTCGGCGGCCTTCCTGGCATCGCCCAATCGGGTGACCTTTGCCGTCATGTCCCAGGCCCTCGCCCGCGGGCCGGGGTCGATCCTCGCCACGCTTCCCGCGCTGGCGCTGGGCGTATTGTTCGTTTCGGGCATCACGCTGCTCGCCCTTGCCCGGCTGCTCAATACCGTGCCGGAGATCCTCGACCCCGTTCGCTGGCTCGGACCCGGTTTTCTCCTGCTCGTTCTTATCCGCCTGTGGCGCCCGCATCAGGGACGTGCGCCGCTCGCGGACAACGACAATCTTCCCGAGAAAAAGCCGCTGCGAATCATGCGCCACGCCTTTGTCCTCGTCGCGTTTGATCGCTGGAACTATGTCTTCGCCGCCGCTTTGCTGACGCAATTCCTGCGCTCCGGGGCATCATTGCCGCAGGAGGCGGCAACGCTTGTCGGCATCGTCCTCGCTCTCGCCCTTGTCGCCTGGATCGCCGCGGCGCTCGGCGCGCAGGCCATTCATCGCCATATGCGACGGCGCATCCCGCGGCGCGTGACGAGCCGCCGTCACGACCCGGTTCTGATCGCCTCGGCCTCGGTGACGGCGGGCTATCGCAAGCTCGCCGCCTGAATCCAAGGTCAGCTTGCCGCAATTTAGCCCATCCATTATGACAACGGAATACAAATGGAGGGCGCTCGCTTTGCTTGCTGCTCGGGGATTAATTGGGAAGTCGGCATGATCGCAAAGAGAGACCACGGATTGCACCTCGGCCTCGCAGTGGTTCTGCTTGCGGGTCTGGCCGGTTGCACCAGCAGCATGGAAGAAGCCGCCAAGCAGGAACTGAAGGCCAATCCGGTCGCTGGCAGCGCGGCTGGCCAGGTCCAGATGGCGTCCGCCGAAGCGGCGAGCACGCTGCCGGCGCCCGTTGATCCGAATGCAGTGGCCGAGCCCGCGCCCATCATTCCCGGCACTGCCACCCCTGCGCCGATCCCGACCTTCAAGGCCGTCGCACTGACGAATGCGGCGGCAACGCCTGCCGCTCAAGCCATGGCGGCAGGGCAGGAGAATATCGCCATCCAGACCGCGGCCATGCCGTCGTCCCCGAATACGGTGACCACGCTGCCAATGTCGACGGATACCGCCGATCCCGCCGTCTTGCCGCCCGAAGTGACTGCGCAACAGACGATCGTGCCGGTCGCCAAGCCCGCCGGTGGTGCCCTCGCCTATGCGTCACCGTCCGCCGCGACATCGCTCGCCGCACTGGATTCGCAATTCGACGTCACGCCGCCGGGTCCCGCTCCGGTGATCGAAGCGACCAAGCCGGCCACCTCGGGTCCGACGTTGATCAATGCGCTGATCAAGAAATATGCCGCGATCTACCAGATGCCCGAATCGCTGATCCACCGCGTCGTCAACCGCGAGAGCACCTACAAGCCGACCGCCTACAACAACGGCCACTACGGCCTGATGCAGATCAAATATGCGACCGCCAAGTCGATGGGCTACGACGGCCCGGCCTCCGGCCTGTTCGATGCGGAAACCAATCTCAAATACGCGATCAAATACCTGAAGGGTGCCTGGCTGGTCGCCGACAAGAGCCACGACGGCGCGGTGCGGCACTATTCGCGCGGTTTCTACTACGACGCCAAGCGCAAGGGCATGCTGCACGTCCTGCAACCCGATTTCATGTAAGCACCATGTGAGCGCCATGTCACCGGCCTCGGCCGGTGCACGCCTGATACCTGCGGCTGACGGCTGGACGTCTCCTCCTTGGGCGTTCCTGTCCCTGCGCGGTGGCGGGTCCATCGCCCATCATCTGGACGCGTCCGCGACCGCCTTCACCAGTCTCTGCGGCCTGTAGCCGAGCCGCGACGGGGTGAGCCCCAGGCGAACGACGACCAGCCGCTCTGACGGGATGACGGCCACCACCTGGCCGTCGTGGCCCTGCAGCCAGAAGGTCTCCGGCGTCAGGCCAAAACTTTCGTCGGGTTCGTCGCCCGGACCGACCTGCCAGGCCTGGATTTCCGTATAACGCCCGCCGGATGCGGCCGTCGGCCGCTGCATCGCCGCGACAAACCCCTCCCGCAGCAAGCGTTCCCCATTCCACACGCCGTCATCGACGAGGAACTGGCCGAATCGCGCCCAGTCCCGGGCCGTGGCATAGAGATAGGAGCTGCCGACAAAGGTGCCCGAGGCATCGGTCTCCAGCACGGCGCTGGTCATGCCGAGCGGATCGAACAGGGCTTGGCGCGGATAGGCGAGCGCCTGCGCCGGATCGGCAAACCTGCTCATCCAGATGCGGGCGAGCAGGACGCTGGTGCCCGAGGCATAGCCGAATCGCTCGCCCGTGCCGGCGAGCACGGGCTTCGCCAGGCTGAAGCCTGCCATGTCCGGCTCGAGATAGAGCATGCGGGTGACATCGGCGACGTCGCCATAGTCCTCGTTGAACTCGAGCCCGCTTTCCATCGCCAGAAGGTCGCGCAGCCGGATCGATGCATGGGGCTCGTCGCTCCATTCGGGCAGAAGCCGTGTATCGTCGAGATCGAGGCGCCCGTCCTCGACCAGCCGGCCGATGATCGCCGCATTGACGGTCTTCGCCATCGACCAGCCGAGCAAGGGGGTCGTGGCGGAAAAGCCCGGACCATAGGTCTCGCCGACGATCCGCCCGTCCTTGACGACAACGACGGCGCGCATGCTGGGACCGACAAGGGCCTGATCGGACAGAAGGAGAGCAATGCGCGCGTCGGCCGGCATGGTCCTCTCACCCGCAGGCCAGGACGCGCCGACGTCCGCGACGGCTGGAGACCCAGGCGCCGGCGCGGAGACCGCGAGTGCCGCCTCGACGTCGCCGTCCGGCACGCTGGCGCAGCCGAGCCCTTCGCGGTAAACGGCTGTTCCGCTTGCGAATGCGCCCAGCATCCGCGCCGTGACGACCCCGTTCTTTGTATCGACATCGATGCCGACCAGCTTGAGCAGCGGGTGGCCCGGCGCCTGCACGTCGAGCGCCAGCACCGCCTGGGGATCGCGCCCGGCGAGGAAGACATTGGAGCAGACGATTTTCGCCGCATAGCCCGTGCCGACCCGAAGCAGTTCGGGTGGTGCGACCGACAGCCAGACGATGACGCCCGCCACCAGCATGATGACCGCAAGAGCGGCTCCCCTCAATATCTTCCCGAACAGTCGCATGCGCGTCTCCTCCGTCGATCTTGGGCCATGGAAGCATGGAACTGCCAAAGCACGAAAGCCGGAAAAGCCATCTTCACACCGCTTGCGCACGTCTTTCTTGGCGAAGCGAGAGCAGTCCGCCTTGGCCAACAGGCCACGTCATCAAACTGTAGCAGTGCGCGGCTAAACGCCATCAACGTTCAATGGATGGCTGACAAAGATGACCGATGTTGCGCCCGATGCCGGCTTTCGCAAGAACCACAAGCTGAAGAACGCTCTTCTCCAGCACCAGCCGCTGAGCCGCGACGGCCTTTCGGAACGGCTGTTCGAGCTACTGTTCTCCGGTCTGGTCTATGCCCAGATCTGGGAGGATCCGGAGGTCGACATGGAGGCCATGGAGCTTGCCGAGGGCCATTCGATCGTGACGATCGGTTCAGGCGGCTGCAACATGCTCGCCTACCTGTCGCGCCACCCCTCCCGCATCGACGTCGTCGATCTCAATCCGAACCATGTGGCGTTGAACCGTCTGAAGCTTGCCGCGTTCCGCCACCTGCCGGACCACGAGACCGTGGTGCGCCAGTTCGCCTGCGAGCAGAACCGCACCAACAGCCGCAACTTCGACCGCTACATCGCCCCCAATCTCGATGACTGGACGCGATCCTACTGGAACCGGCGTGGCCTCGACGGCAAGCGCCGGATCGCCGCCTTCGACCGCAATTTCTGTCGCACTGGCCTGCTCGGCCGATTCATCGGCGCGGGACACCTCGTGGCACGGCTGCACGGCGTCGACCTCACCGAAATCACCAGGACCAAATCGCTGCGCGAGCAGCGCCAGTTCTTCGACGACCGCATCGCTCCCTTGTTCGAGAAGCCGCTGATCCGCTGGATGACGAGCCGCAAGAGCTCGCTCTTCGGCCTCGGCATTCCGCCGCAGCAATATGACGAGCTCGCCAGCCTTTCGGAAGGCGGCACGATCGCCCCGGTTCTGCGCCACAGGCTGGAAAAACTCACCTGTCACTTCCCGATGAAGGACAATTACTTCGCCTGGCAGGCCTTTGCCCGGCGCTATCCGAAGCCGCACGAAGGCGTGCTGCCGACCTATCTCCAGCCGCAGAACTACCCGGCGATCCGTGCCAATGCGCAGCGTGTCACGGTTCATCATGCCAGCTTCACCGAACTCTTGACCTCGAAGCCGGCTGGCAGCGTCGACCGCTACATCCTGCTCGACGCCCAGGACTGGATGAACGACGACCAGCTCGCCGACCTGTGGACCGAGATCACCCGCACCGCCGCCCCGGGTGCCCGCGTCATCTTCCGCACCGCGGCCGAAAAGAGCGTGCTCGACGGGCGCTTGGCCGACGGCCTGCTCGGCCGCTGGACCTATCACGCGGAACGGTCGCAGGAACTGAACAAGCAGGACCGGTCGGCGATCTACGGCGGCTTCCATATCTACGAGAGGACGGCCTGATGGCCGTCGAGCCGACCGTCGCACCCGTCATCGACACCGAGCATGCCGAGCGCATGGACGGAATGTATCGTTACCAGCGGCACATCTACGATCTGACGCGCAAATACTATCTCCTCGGCCGCGACCGGATGATCGGCCGTCTCGACGTGCCGCGTGACGGCACGCTTCTGGAAGTCGGCTGCGGAACGGGCCGCAACCTCCTGCTGGCTCACCACATCTATCCGACGGCCCGGCTCTATGGGCTCGATATTTCCGCCGAAATGCTGGTCTCGGCCAAGGCCAATTTTCGCGGCAAGCCGGTCATGCCGAAGCTCGAGGTGGCGGATGCCACGGCCTTCACCCCGAGCGTCTTTGCGGTCGAGGGCTTCGACCGGATCATGATCTCCTACGCCCTGTCGATGATACCCGACTGGGAGAAGGCGATCGACGCATCGCTTGCGGCACTCAAGCCCGGCGGATCGCTGCACGTCGTCGATTTCGGTCAGCAGGAACGGCTTCCCCTCTGGTTCAAGCGGATGCTGCAGGGCTGGCTCGCCCGTTTCCATGTGACCCCGCGCGCGACGCTTCGACAGGTTCTGGCGGCCAGGGCAGAATCGGTGAATGGACGGCTGGAATTCGAGCCGATCGGTCGCGGCTACGCCTGGCATGCTGTCATTCGCACCTGAATTGCCAACAGGCCAGTTGAAAATCACGGATATTTAAGGATGATGAAAGAGAAGGGATGCGTCGGCTCCCTTCCGATCGCATGCGCGCGTCGCATGAGGGGCATGACTTCGAAATCGAGAATGGATGTTCCATGCGGTGGCTTCTCCCTGCCCTCCTGCCGATCGCGCTCGCCGTCAGCGGCTGCACCTCCGCCAGCTATGACCTGATGGAAACCGCGTCGGTCCAGGCTCCGCGCTTTGCGGACAAGGACCCGCAGGATTTCGGCGACAAGACGCCTCATCACCACAAGGTGCACGGCATCGACGTCTCGAAGTGGAACGGCGATGTCGACTGGGTGAAGGTGAAGAAATCCGGGGTTTCCTTCGTCTTCATCAAGGCGACCGAGGGCAAGGACAGGATCGATTCGCGCTTCGATGAATATTGGCGCAAGGCCGCCGCCGCCGGCCTTCCGCATGCACCCTATCACTTCTACTATTTCTGCTCGACGGCCGACGAACAGGCCGACTGGTTCATCCGCAACGTACCGAAGGCGTCGATGCACCTGCCGCCGGTGCTCGACGTCGAGTGGAATCCCACCTCGCCCACCTGCACCTTGCGCCCGGATCAGGCGACCGTCAGGGCCGCGATGAAACGCTTCATGGACCGTATCGAGGCACACTACGGCAAGCGGCCGATCATCTACACCTCGGTCGACTTCCACCGCGACAATCTCGAGGGTGCCTTCCAGGATCATCACTTCTGGGTTCGGGCAGTGGCCCAGCATCCGGAAGAAATCTATCCGGCGCGGCGCTGGGCCTTCTGGCAGTATACGTCGACCGGTGTCGTCCCGGGCATCAAGGGCGACACCGACATCAACGTCTTCGCCGGCACCGAGAAAAACTGGAAGAACTGGGTGGCGGCCGTGTCGAACCGCTGACCGACGCGATCGGGGCGCGAAAAATGCCGCGTACACCGCGGTTTTCGCGCGACGATCTCGCTTTGGTCAAAAAGTCGGCCGATATCGCTACCCGAACGATCCGCCGGTCGCCGTTTGCGATCGTACTGATTCCGTCAAACCATTCACGGCGCCGTCATGGCCGGGGTGTTTCCTCCAGCCGCAGCGCCAAATCACCGCCAGAACCGCAAGGATGACCCCATGAAGACCGCCTCCCGCCTCGCTCTTGCCCTGACCGCCCTTCTCGCCACGACTTCCTTTGCCGCAGCCCAGCAATGCGGCGGTGACCTTGGCGTATTCCTCGACGGCGTGAAGGCCGAGGCGATCGCCGCGGGTGCATCTCCCGAGGCCGCCAATGCAGCACTTGCCGGCGCGAAGATCGACCAGAAGGTGCTGTCGCGCGACCGTTCGCAAGGCGTGTTCAAGCAGACCTTCCTCGAATTCTCGCAGCGCACCGTCAGCCAGTCGCGGCTCGACATCGGCCGCCAGAAGATCAAGCAATATGCCGAAGTCTTCGGCCGTGCCGAACAGGAATACGGCGTTCCGGCGGGCGTAATCGCCGCCTTCTGGGCGATGGAGACCGATTTCGGCGCCGTCCAGGGCGATTTCAACACCCGCAACGCGCTCCTCACGCTCGCCCATGACTGCCGCCGCCCGGAACTGTTCCGCCCGCAACTCCTGAACCTCATCACCATGGTCCAGCACGGCGACCTCGACCCGGCCACCAATACCGGCGCCTGGGCCGGCGAGATCGGCCAGGTGCAGATGCTGCCGAAGGACATCGTCGCCTTCGGCGTCGACGGGGACGGCGACGGCCATGTAAACGTCAAGAAGAGCTCGCCGGATGCCATCCTGACGGCCGCCAAATTCATCGAGCATCTCGGCTTTCGCCGGGGCGAGCCATGGATCCAGGAAGTCGTGGTACCCGACAACCTGCCCTGGGAGAAGACCGGCTTCGGCAGCAGCATGACGGCGGGCGACTGGTTCGCACTCGGCGTCAAGCCGCGCGACGGCAACACCGCCTCAAGCGCGCTGCCGGCGTCGATCGTCCTGCCGCAGGGCCGCAAGGGACCGGCCTTCATCACCTATCCCAACTTCAACATCTATCTCGAATGGAATCAGTCGTTCATCTACACGACCTCGGCCGCCTATTTCGCCACCCGGCTGATGGGGGCCGAGCCCTATCAGAAGGGCAATCCCGAACCGGGACTCGCCGATGCCGAGATGAAGGCGCTGCAGACCAAGCTGCAGGCAATGGGCCACGACGTCGGCAAGATCGACGGCATCCTCGGCTCCGGCACCCGCATCGCCATCCAGAAGGAACAGCAGCGCCTCGGCATGCCGGCGGATGGCTGGGCGACCCCGGCCCTGCTCGCCGCCCTTTGACAAGGTCACGGGCGGCACAAGCACTTGCGCCGCCCGATTCTTGCACCGTGGCGATCCATCGCGGCCGGCGGAAGGTTCTTCTCGGGCGCGATCGACGCAAGCTTTGGGGCAACACGGCCGACAAAGCCCGCCTCACGAAGATCGCCGGCAGGCGACATGTTTCGGGTGGCCCGAGAAGCGCCCTTCGCCTAAACCTCGCTCCAGAGAGTTTCATGGAGCCAAAATGTCCGCCGTAACACCGCCACGCCTCAATGCCACCACCTGGTCGCTGCTCGCCCTGCTCGGGCTGATCTGGGGCGGTTCATTCTTCTTCGGCCGGGTGGCCGTGCCCTATGTGCCACCCGTGACGCTCGCCTTCCTGCGTCTGTCGATCGCCGCTGTGGCACTGCATGTCTACCTGCATGGCCGCATGGACCTCTACCGGTCGCTATGGCAACGCTGGCCGGCCTTCCTGCTGCTCGGCCTGATCAACAACGCGATCCCGCACACGCTGATTCTCTTCGGCCAGACGGAAATCGGCGCAGGGCTTGCCGCCATTCTCAACGCCACGACACCGATCTGGACCATGCTGATTGCCAACCGCCTGACGTCGGACGAGAAGCTCTCGTCCGCCAAGCTCGCCGGCACGCTGCTGGGACTTGCCGGCACCGCGGTGCTGATCGGCCCGAGTGCGCTGAACGCCAGCGACATCCCGCTCTGGGCCGTCCTGCTGCCTATCGGCGCGGCGATCTCCTATGGCTTTGCCGCGACCTACGGCAAACGCTTCCGCGACCTTCCAGCACCCGTCACCGCTACCGGCCAGTTGACAGCGTCCTCGCTGATCATGCTGCCGACCGCGCTTCTGGTGGACCACTCCTGGCAGATTCCCTTTCCCCCGCTCGAAGCCGCAGCCGCGATCCTCGCGCTCGCGCTGATCTCGACCGCCTTTGGCTATATTCTCTTCTTCCGCATCATGGCGCAGGCCGGCGCCACCAATGCCTCGCTGGTCACGCTGCTGGTGCCGCCGAGTGCGATTCTGCTTGGCGCGCTGTTCCTCGGCGAAACTCTTCAGGTTCTGGATCTGGTCGGCATGCTGCTGATCGGCATCGCCCTTTTGGTCCTCGACGGTCGCCTGCCGGTATTCTACCGCAGCGCAGCATAGAGGCGATCGCAGCGGGCCAGTGTGCCCATTGGAGGCGGTCGCCCGCCCTGCCGATCACGCTTGTTAAGCAACATTAACAAACGCTGAAATGCGCCAAGCGGTTGAATTTTCTACAACTGCGCGGGGGTGCGACTAGTTTTCCACCGTCTTCGACGGCACTGCAGCACATTAATCGCTTTCCTTGCGACACAAATCCGACATATTATCTAACGGTCAACACAAGGAGGCAGACATGGGACTTACGAACTCTCTCAATGTCCTGATCGTCGGTGCGGCGTTTGTGTTCATTGCCACAATGCTGTTCATCTGAACCACATGAGTTGAACAAGGCCTCGAAGGAACCCTCAGCGGTCAGGCCCGAAACAAGCCGGTAGAGCTTTCCAGTTTCACAAAGAAAGGCGCATCATCCATTCGGAGATGCGCCTTTTTCTTTGGCCACCGATGACCGCCCTTCAGGCGGCGGCACCCGTTCCTTCGCTCCGCCGGCCTTTCGGCTCGAGGCCGAGATTGCGAAGCGTCGCATTGACCAGAGCCGAGCGGTTCATCGTGTAAAGATGAAAATCGGCGATGCCACGCGACGACAGATCGGCAATCTGCTCGGCCGCGACCTCGGCTGCAACCTCGGCCCGCGCCTGCGGTTGCTCGTCGAGACCGGCGAAACGCTTGTCCAGGAAGGCCGGAATGGTCGCGCCGCACATCGAGGCGAAACGCTTCAACTGGTTGAGATTCTGGATCGGCATGATGCCCGGAACGATCGGGATCGATATCCCAGCCGCCCTCACCCGCTCGAGATAGCGCTCGAAAACATCGTTATCGAAAAAGAACTGGGTCAGCGCGCGGCAGGCGCCATTGTCCACCTTGCGCTTCAACATGTCGATGTCGGCTGCCTCGTCCGGGCTTTCCGGGTGTTTTTCCGGATAGGCCGATACCGAGATCTCGAAATCACCCAGCTCACGCAAACCGGCGACCAGTTCGGCGGCATTGGCATAGCCGCCCGGATGCGGCTGGTAGGCCGTACCCATGCCGTCCTGCGGATCGCCGCGAAGTGCCACGAAATGATTCACGCCGACGGCTCGGAACTGCTCGACGACCTGATGCACCTCCTCCTTCGTCGCTCCGACGCAGGTCAGGTGCGAGGCGGTACGAAGCGGTGTCTCGGCGATCAGCCGCCTGACGGTCGAAAGCGTCGGCTCGCGCGTCGTGCCGCCCGCGCCGTAGGTCACGGAGACGAAGTCGGGGTCCCAGAGGCAAAGCTCGTCCACCGTCTTCCACAACTGGTCGGCCATGTCCTCCGACTTCGGCGGGAAGAACTCGAACGAGTAGCGCAGGCGCTGGGCGGTCGGGACGTTACGATCATGCTTGATAGCCATTCACCTGCTCCCGGTCTGGTCGGCGGACCCGTTGATGGGGGTTGCGGAGGAATTGGCGCCCTGTCGGGCAAGCCAGATGGTGACGGTCAGTCCCTTGGCTGCCGAGCTCTCCGGCGGCAGGTCCACGGACTTTTCGACCGTCAGCCCATATTTCGTCAGCCACTCGGCCATCGTCTGGTGAGAAAAGCCGAGCCGCACATGGGCATGCTCCTCCCGCAGGTATTCCAGCGCATGCGGCGCGAGGTCGATGATGATCAGCCGCCCACCCGGCTTCAGCATGCGGCTCGCCTCGGCCAGCGCCATTTCCGGCTGGACCAAGAAGTGCAGCACCTGGTGGATGATGACGATATCGTATTCATTGCCGTCGAGCGGCAGGTTGAGGATGTCGCCATGGCGCACCGAGGCCTTGACGACACCTGCCTTGTCCAGATTGGCGCGCGCCACGGCAAGCATGTCGCGGCTGGCATCGATGCCGGTCGCCCGGCGATAGCTGTCTTGCAGGAGCTGGAGAATCCGCCCGGTGCCGGTGCCGAGATCGAGAAGCGCATCGACCGGATCGGTGCCGATCAGTTCGAGCAGCTTGGCCTCGACTGCGCCATCATCCACATGCAGGCGGCGCAATTCGTCCCATTCGGACGCGTTGAGCTTGAAATATTCCTGGGCGCGCTCGGCCCGGTTCCGCTTGACCGCCGCGAGACGTTCGCCGTCGCGCACCAGAACCGCATCGTTCACGTCGGTCGCCCCCAGAAGGGCATTGGCCAGTGCTGCCGCATCACCGTCCTGCTTGAGCCGGAAATAGGCCCAGGCCCCCTCCTGATAGCGGTCGACGAGACCAGCCTCGGTCAAGAGCTTGAGGTGACGGGAAATGCGCGGCTGCGACTGGCCGAGGATATCGGTGAGATCGGTGACCGTGAGATCGCCGGCGGAAAGCAGAGCCAGCAAGCGCAGCCGCGTGGGCTCGCCGGCCGCTTTCAAGAGTTCCACCAAGGCATCGACGCCGAATTTCATGCTTGCCGCCATGTCGCATCCAATCAAGATATAAAGATGTCTTTATATCGACTGAAATTCTTGTGCAAGGGCAAAATGCGCAAACGAGTGGTTGAGGTGGAATCACGGGCCACGACTAACGCGCTCGCAACCCGGCGGCGTTGCCCGGCCCTACGTGCAAGGCGACAACAAAAAACCCCGGCGATGAACTGACCCCCGAAAGTTGGACACCCAACTTCGGGGGTTTTGCATGTCCAAATACAGCAGCACATTCAGGCAGGAGGTCGTCGCATATTATGGCGGCGGCGAGCATAGCTACCGGGAGGTCGGTCTGCGTTTCGGGCTCGATTATTCCA
>NZ_UEYQ01000050.1 GCF_900492205.1 Ciceribacter sp. T2.26MG-112.2 | reverse complement strand
GGGCAGGGCCGGGGCGCCGTATCGTCCGGACCCCGGCCTACAGCCACGGCAGTCCCGCGCGCGTCTCGCGCGGCACGGCGTCGACCGCGGCGCGATAGGCCGCCAGCGAATCGCCCTCCAGGAGCGCCGGCAGCTTGTCGCGCCGCCGCCGGATCCACCGGCGGACCACCGGCCGGTTGGCCGGATGATCGCACAGCACGGTGGCGGCGATCTCGAGGGCAGCATCCTGCAACTCGCGGGTCTCCGGATCGGGCGAGGGCAGGGGCTCGGCCTCCAGCAGCAGAATGAAGATGGCCGCCCGCACCCGCGTATAGAGCGCGTCGAAGCCGGCACGCTCGGCGTCCGGCAACTGGTCGAGGCACCAGGGACGGTTGGGGAACGTGTCCGGATCGACGAAGCGGCAGTCGCCGCTGCGCCAGCAGGCCCGGATCGGACAGGCGCGCACCGGCACGCCGAGCAGCTCCGCCGTCCGCGCCATCAGCTGCTCCCCGACGTCATGATCGTCGATCTCGGGAACTTCGGGGTCTTGCGCTTCGGCTGCCTCGCTCATCGCTTTCTCCTTTGCCATCGGCCCGGGCCGCGCCAGGGCGCCGCCGGCCTTTCTCGATGCGCCCGCAATCACGGGCACGGGTTTTTGCCGGCCGGGCCTCTCACCCTCCGGTTCCTCGGCTCTTCTTCATTTTCCCGGCAAGCCGGGACGGACGGGGCGCTGCAAGCTGCCTCGTAAAATTTGTTTATGTGGCACCTTTCAGCGCCCCGTTCGGCGGTTTTTGCCCCGCGACTTCGATCTCTCTGCGGCGCCGGCCCTTGCCGGGGATTTTTGTAATGTGCAAGATCAGATGGCATATCCGGGAATATGTGGGAAAAATCGGGAATTGTCGGGAAAACCTATGAAACGCAGGGCGTTCACGCTGCCAAAAGCGCCTTAGTCAAACAATTGGGGCGCAAGAACAAATGGCATTCTGATTTATTGGACGAAGCCTTCACGGCGAAGGTCGTTCCGGACCTTGATGCAGCTCTCAACGCGGGTTGTCCCAAGATCCTGCATCACTAGAAGCCATTCGTTTTCCCCGACGCGCGCAGCTTCCATGGACGCAGGCGAGATATCCGAGAGCATCGTAGCGATCCATTCAGCCGCGTCGGGATCCAGCTTGATCGAGCACAGGTCGGCCTTCACCGACAGTTCCATCAGCCGGGCCTTTCCCTTGTCATCCGGATAGATCGGCTGAGCGCCATGAGCAGGAAGTGAGACGGCACAAGCAAGGACTGCGAGAAGGCCAAGATTTCTTGCCATGTTGGAACCTATCTCTATTCAGCGCACGCTTCAAAGATGGGGCGATATCGTCTCGGCCAATAGTCTTTGCCCCAAATAGCCGCTTGAACGTGAGAAACCACCTTTGTCCGACCTGGGCCACTTTGCTGCACGTAGATCCGTCCGCCTACCGATACTCCATCAGTGAAGGCGAACTCCACCTGTCCCATCGTGTCGAGGTCCGTCCGTCTCCAGTTTTGGAGGTCACGAAACTTGAGGTAAGCGCAGTCCGAAATCGCCTTGTAGTCGCCGGCCAAGTCTAGCGTGAAGTCGGGTTTGTCAGGAACTGTATTGCAGCCCACTAGAGCCACGAAGGGCACCGCAACACGGATCATTTTCCACATTTTTTCCCGCCTTCCCAATAAGTAAGTACTGACTGATTTTGTTGGTTAAATCGAACGACCGAACCACACAACACGACCAGAAACGCGGACGAACTCGGCCTCCGAGGCCGGCACGTCCTCGTGAGGGTAAAGGGCGTTGTCGCTGATCAGGCGAAGCGCGCCGCTCATCAGGATATGGATGCGCTTGATCAGCAAGCGATTGCCGACGACCAGGACGTAGATCGCGTTGTCGATGATGTCGTCGATAGAGGTGTCGACGAGGGCGATGTCGCCATCGCGGATGGTCGGCTCCATGCTGTCGCCGCGAATGTTGAGGAGCCGCACGGCGGCCGGGTTGATGCCCTTGCGGCGCAGCCAACGCGTTTGAAACGCAACAAAATCAAGCGCCTGCTCATTGTCGACTAGGGCACCGTTGCCGGCCGACGCCTCGATGTCGAGACGTTCGATCATCGTCAAATCCCCGGTCCCTCCAGACGGTTCATTTCCGGTTAGCCAGTCGAGCGACATACCGGCATTCATCGCGATAGCTGCGACTCCCCCGAAGTTGGGCTTGGCCTTTCCGTCGCGCCACCGAGCGACTTGCTCGTCCGAGACCCCGGCGATCTCGCCCGCCCGAACCAAGCTACCGATTCGTTCAAGCATGACCTTGAAGCGATCTCTCGTCGCGTCGTCCCAATAAAAATCGAAACCGGGAACGACGGACCCGCTTTTTGTCGACGATCTCGGCATTGATAAGCCTTTGAAAATTATACTGAACGTCGTTAAACCGCTTCATATCGGCACATTCTCATGTGGGAACCGCTTATTAGCGTTGAGTGCCGATAAAAAGCTGCTACACTAGTTCATGCAACAGGTTGAACACCGACACACACAAACCGGTCGCTCCAACGACCGATTTACGGAGCCATCATGAACACCACAGCCAAGTGGGATCGACACCAGATCAACGCCGAGATCCGGCGTCGCGGTATGACCCTCACCGGGATCGCCCGCGACGCCGGCCTCTACGACAGCGCCTGCAGGGCGGGCATCATCGGAGCGAGCCGCGCCGGCGCCGAGGCGATTGCCAAGGCGCTGGACGTTCCTTTCCGCGAGCTGTTTCCCGACAGCTATACGCGCGGTCGTCATGACGAGGGAAAAGATAGCAGCAACGAGCGTTGCAACGAAAGGGCAAAAGCGCGCGGCGGCGTTGACAATAGCCGGAGCGTTGCATGAGCACCTCGTCCACAAAGCCCACGCCGCTGGACAGCCTGGCGCCGATGCCCGCGATCGAACCGATCGCCATCGCCGCGATCGACATCCCCGCCCACCACCGCAAGCATAGCCGCGCCGATGTCGCGGCCATGGCCGAGAGCATCGCCATTCATGGCCAGCAGCAGCCGATCGAGATCGAGCGCCGCCAAGATGCCATCGGTTGCTACCGACTGATCTTCGGATCGCTGCGCATGCAGGCTACTGCGTTTCTCGGTCGTGATACGATCAACGCGATCGTCCGCGAGCCGAACGAGTTCGCCAGCGACGGTGCGCGCCGCCTCAGATCCTTCACCGAAAACATGGCCCGTGTGCGTCTCGGCGCTCTCGATCGGGCGGTCGCCATCGCCGATTGGTGCGACATCTACCGGGCGACGCAGCCGCGTCTGAAACCCGGCCGCAAGCCCGCGACCTCTGCCGAGAGTCTAACGCTTAGACTCAATTCGGGCGACGCCGAGCTTATGGCAGCCAGCGAGAGCTTCACAGCCTCGTTTTCCGAGGCAGCACAGGCCTTCCTCGGCATTTCCCGGGCCGGGGTGTTTCGCGCGATCAAGATTGCATCGATCTCGTCGCTACAGCGGGACCGGATGGCACTGACCTGGATCGCGGACAGCGAGGGCGAACTTTACCGCCTGGCCACCGTCAAGCCCGCAGATCGGCAGGTGTCGATCATCGACCTGATCCTTGGCGAGAAGGCCGGAAGCGTCGAGGAGGCAATCGCGCTTCTGGACGGCACGACGCGCAACCGACCGGCCAAATGGGAGGTCGTTCACCAGCGCTTCTCCCGGCTTCCGACCGGCGAGCAGGATCATTTTCTTGACCTCAACGAGGCCGCTGTCACGCGCTGGCAGACTAAACGAGGCGCGCGTTAATGGCCCGCCGCGACACCATGACCGCCGACCTGTTTTCCTGGGAGCCGCCGCAGGTGGCTGCCAGCTACGGCGAGGAGGTTGCCGGTCGCGGCGCGCTCGACAATCGCATTGCCCGGTCGATCGGCCGCGCCCTGAAGGATGCCAAGGAGGGGGGCCGGACGCGGGCACAGGTTGCCGCGCGGATGAGCGAGTTCCTCGGCCGGACGATCTCCGAAGACATGTTGAACAAATGGTCGAGCGAAGCCTCCGGGCAGCACCGGATTTCGCTCGATGCCTTCATTGCGCTGATCGAGGCGACCGGCGCGCACGAGCTGCTCGGGCTCGTGACCAACGGGTTCGGGTTCGTGGCCGTGCCGGAGCGCTACCGCGACCTGATCGAACTGCACCTGATCGAAGAACATGAGCGGGAAATCGCCAGCCGGCGACAGGCGCTCGAAGCAAGAGTGAGAGCCAAGCGATGAACATCACCAACTTCCAGGAAAAACCCTTTTTCGACAGCCTGCCGCGCTATGCGCTGCCGGCCCTGCAGTCGGCCTTCGACAAGGCGCATAACAAGGCGTTCAGCCCATTGGCGATCTATAACGGCCTTTGCCGCGATTTCGCCGAGGTGGGCATCGAGAAGCCCAAGCAGCACGTCTTCAACGACTGGCTGGATGGCATCCACAAGAAGGCCATTTCGCGTCCCGAAGGCGCGCCGATCGCGGATGAAGAAGAGGTGGCCGATGCGCCGGCCACCGGGGATACCGGCAGTGGAGCCGAACCAATCGCCAGCGACGATCCGGCGCGCAATGACGACGCCCTGATGATGCAGCGCCGCGTGACGCAGTCCGGGCAGCTTCGCATCCATGGCAAATACTTCAAGGCGCATGGCGCGGCACCCGGCACGGACGTGTTCGTGCGACCCGATCCGCGCGATGCGAACCGCTTTTCGATGTTCGGCGTGAAGGACGGAAAGTATGTCGGCGAGGCGATCTGCAGCGATGCGACACCGGCCGAGCCGGAGACCGCTCCATCGCCGGCCGAGGACAAGATGACCGTCGGCGTCGACCTGTCGGGAGGTCCCGACCAGAGCGTGACAACCGTCGTCACGGTCGACGATGGCAAGCCGTTCTTCACGCCGGTCTTCCCGGCCGAGCAGGAGGGCACACTGGTCGAGCGGATGATCGCCGAGGCCAAGGCCGATCTGATGCGCGACATCGAGGCAAGGGCCAAGCGCCTGGTCGCCGAGCGGCTGCGGCTGCTGGCTGCCTCGATCGAGGGAGCCGCGCTATGAGCAGCGACGTCACCCTGATCGAAACCGGGGCCGCGATCTTTGCGCTCTGGTTCGGTGCGACCGTCATCAGCGTCGTTGCCTACCAGCGACCGACCATGCCGGCGCCAATTGCCGTCTCGACGCTGATGTTCGGGGCGTTTGCCCTCACCCTGGTCGCCGCGCTGGTGATCATCGCTGCCGCCACAGGTGCCGCATGACGCCAACAGAACGCCAGTTCCTGGACGCCTGCGGTCGGTCATCCGAGGCCTTCCCCGAGTATATCGACCACAATCCCGCGCCGGAACTGACGGTTCCTGGCGCAGGATTTGTCAGCCCGGAGATCCGCGCCGAGGGACGGTCGATGTTCGCCGCATCCAAAGCACGCTCCAAAGTCGAGGCGTGCTTCTGACATGACACAGCAACCCGTTCATCCCCTTCCGCACCGATCCGGTCTCGCGTCCGGTGCGGATGCCTCGCGCGCTCGCCGTATCACCCCCGTCGCGGCGAGCGCGCAGGCCATCCATCCCGGAGTTTTCGCATGAAAGACTGGCTGACAGCTGACGAGATCGCCGACGAAGCTTTGCCTCACATGCCGAACACGAAACGCGGCGTGAACAAGTTCGTCGATGCAAACGCTTGGAACACGCATCCGACCTATGCCCGCAAGCGGCAGGGACGCGGTGGCGGCATGGAGTATCATTTCCGCCTGCTGCCGACACTCGCCCAGGTCGCCTATGTGCAGAAGCACATGACCGTCGGCACTCTGCCACCGTCGCCGCCGGTCAATCCGGACGCACCGCTCGTGCAGGGCCGGCCGGGTATCGAACGGGATGCGCGGCTCGCTGTGATCGCCGCCTTCGAACTGTTCGAGCGGGGCTTGCGTCTCAACCGGCAAGGCTGCCTGGCGGTCTTTTGCGACAAGTATGAAATGGGCTCGATCAAGGTCGAGGACTGGGTCAAGAAGACGATCCCGGCCATCTCGCGCCGCAGCCTTATGCGCTGGATGAGCATCAAGCGCCTCGGTTGCGTGGACAATCTCGCCGTCGACCGGTCGAAGGCGCGGGCCGGAACTGGCGTGCTGGACACGGCGAATGGCGGCAAGGTAAAGGCCTTCGTGCTGTCGCTGATCGCGCATGCACCGCAGCTGTCGGCCGCCCAGATCTGTTGATTTCCACTGAGAGCTGACCCGGCGTTTCCACCGAGAATTGACCCGCCTTTAGGTATCGTTCGTGTTGTTGGTCGGGGTCAAGTTCCTGCGTTTCTCCTTCGTTGTTTTGGGCTGATGGGCCGAACTGTTCTTGAAGCGGAAGCTATCGTTTCCGGTTTCCAGGATGTGGCAGTGGTGGGTGAGCCTGTCGAGCAGCGCGGTGGTCATCTTGGCGTCGCCGAAGACGCTGGCCCATTCACTGAAGCTGAGGTTGGTGGTGATGATGACGCTGGTGCGCTCGTACAGTCTGCTCAGCAGATGGAAGAGCAATGCGCCGCCTGATGCGCTGAATGGCAGGTATCCCAACTCGTCGAGAATGACGAGATCGGAATGAACAAGCCGATTGGCGATCTGCCCCGACTTGCCTTGAGCCTTCTCTTGCTCGAGCGCGTTGACCAACTCGACTGTCGAGAAGAACCGCACCCGCTTGTGGTGATGCTCGATGGCCTGGACACCGAGCGCGGTGGCAATGTGCGTCTTGCCCGTGCCGGGACCGCCGACCAGAACGATGTTGTTGGCGTCATCGAGGAAGTCGCAGCGATGAAGCTGTTGCACGAGCGCCTCGTTGATCTCGCTGCTGGCGAAGTCGAAGCCGTTCAGATCACGGTAGGCCGGAAAGCGTGCTGTCTTGAGCTGATAGGCCGTCGATCGAACCTCTCGTTCCGCTGTCTCCGCCTTGAGAAGCTGGGACAGGACAGGGATTGCCGCTTCGAACGCCGGCGATCCTTGTTCGGTGAGCTCACCGACCGCCTGGGCCATGCCGTGCATCTTCAACTGCCGCAGCATGATGACGATAGCGCCGCTTGCTGGATTATGACGCATGGCGAGCCTCCGTCTTTCTCAGGGCATCGTAACGTTCGACATTGGCCTTGGGCTCATTGGTGAGCGTCAGGGCTTGTGGTGCATCAATGGTGGGCGGCGTGAAGGATTTGCCGTCCACGAGGCGATGCAGCAGGTTCAGCACATGCGTCTTGGTCGGAACGCCGGACTTCAGCGCCATGTCCACGGCCGACAGCACGGCCTGTTCGTCGTGTTGAAGAACGAGCGCCAGGATATCGACCATCTCCCGATCGCCACCCGGCTTCTTGAGCAGGTATTGCTGCAAGGTCCGGAATGCATCGGGAAGCTCGGCGAAAGGAGCGCCATTACGAAGAGCGCCGGGCTTGCGCTGGACAACAGCCAGATAGTGTCGCCAGTCGTAGATGGTCTGGCCCGGCCGATCATGGGAGCGATCGATGACGCGACGGTGCTCGCAAACGATCTGCCCCTCCGCCGCGACGACAATCCGATCCGGGTAGACCCGAAGGCTTACCGGTCGATTGGCGAAGGATGCCGGGACGCTGTAGCGATTGCGCTCCAAATGCACGAGGCAGGTGGGCGTGACCCGCTTCGTGTATTCGACGAACCCGTCGAACGGCCTGGAGAGCGGCATGAGAGCCGGAACTTCCTCCGCCCAGATGTCAGCAATAGTGCCACGCATCTGACCGTGGGGCGTCTTGGCCCAGAACTCCTTGCAACGCTGCTCGAGCCAATCATTCAGGGCGTCCAGTGATGGAAAGCGCGGGATCGGTTGAAAGAAGCGGTGACGTGCATCCTGAACGTTCTTCTCGACCTGTCCCTTCTCCCAGCCGGACGCTGGATTGCAGAACTCGGGCTCGAACACATAATGGCTGGCCATCGCCATGAAGCGGACGTTGACGTCACGCTCTTTGCCTCGGCCGACCTTGTCGATTGCCGTGCGCATGTTGTCGTAGATGCCGCGACCGGGGATGCCGCCGAAGACACGGAATGCGTGATTGTGGGCATCGAACAGCATCTCGTGCGTCTGCAGGAGGTATGCCCGGACGATGAAGGCCCTGGAGTAGCTCAGCTTCGTATGGGCGATCTGCAGCTTGGTGCGCTCATTGCCGATGATCGCCCAATCTTCCGACCAGTCGAACTGGAAGGCTTCGCCTGGTTCGAACGCCAAGGGCACAAATGTCCCGCGGCCAGTCGTCTGCAGTTCCCGCTGTCGATCGTCTCGCCATTCCCGAGCAAATGCCGCCACGCGATTGTAGGACCCCTCGTAGCCGAGGCTCACAAGATCGGCGTGTAGCTGCTTCATCGTCCGCTTCTGCTTGCGGCCTTTCTTGGACTCCGTCTTCAGCCAGGCCGACAACCGATCCGCAAACGGGTCAAGCTTGCTCGGCCTCTCCGGCACATTGAACTTCGGCTCCACCCCGCCGGCGCGCAGATATTTGCGGATGGTATTCCGGGATAAGCCAGTCCTGCGGCATATCTCCCGGATCGATAAATGCTCTCGAAAATGCCAGCGTCGGATCACGCTCAGTAACGCCATGTCGATCACTCCAGAGCCCCCGCTGAAAACATGCGAGGGACGGTTGAAACATGGGTCAATTCTCAATGGAAATATCAGGCTGCGCCGGGTCA
>NZ_UEYQ01000012.1 GCF_900492205.1 Ciceribacter sp. T2.26MG-112.2 | reverse complement strand
GTTTGAGTGGGAGGGGTGGGAGCAGCCTACGCAGCGCGCCGAAGCCGAAGGCCGCCAATCCCTCAGGCGGCGTTCAGCCGCTGCAGTTCCGCCTCGAAGGCCAGCTTCAATTGCGCGGCCTCTTCCTCTGGAAGCGAACGGGTCATCTGGGGAAACAACAGTTGATGATAGGCGCGCTTCTTGCGGTCCCAGGGCATGGTCTCGGCCTGGCGCAGTTCGGAAAGCACAGCGTTGAGCTTGCCGCGCACGCGCTCGGGGTCCGGCGCATAGGAGGCCGGCTCGGCAGGAAAAAGATCCTCCTGCGTGGCAAACATATCGAGTTGGGCTCTGCTCATGCCTTACGCCATATCGTTCTTACGAGTCGGTGCCATTGTCGCCTTGAAGGCCGGCGGCTTCAAGGCCGAGAAGCGGCTTATCCAAGATGCGTTGCAGAAGCGCGGCCTGCCCCGGCTCCAGTTTCACCAGCCGCCCGAGCACGTGCAGCAGGTTCATCAGGTCGGTCGTATATTCGGACAGCCAGTGGTCCGGCTGGATCCGGTCGAGCGGCGAGGGCGGCCGGCGATCGCCGATGATCGGGCGCGAGCGGTCGCGCCTGCGATAGCTGAACCATTGTTTCAGCACCTGCTTGCCCGACACGTCATAGGCCCAAACCTCGGGACCGACGTTGTCGATATGCCCCTTGCCGACGATCAGGCGGCGGTTCTCCGGCTGGTAATCGATCACGTCGGGCAGAGGCTCCGGCGCGCCGGGAATGGCGCCGTCGGCGGGAATGCGCGGGGCCTCGGCCGGCGGCAGGCGCGGTGGTCCCTTGGGGCGGCCGGCGGCCGGATCGGCGAACCGCTCGCCGTAGCAATGCAGCCAAACGACCTCGCGGCCGAGCGCGACGGCCTCGAAGAAGAGGTTGGCATCGGTGGTCAGCGGCACGCGCAGGCCGGGCTGCACGAGATCGTCCTTGAACCGTTCGGTGAAGGCCGGATGGGCCATCACGGCGGCGAGATAGGCCATGACATCGGCCGGCGTCACCTCCTGCCCATAGGCGTCGGCGAGAAAGGCCAGAAGCTCCGGGCGAATATTGGACTGGCTGGCGGCTGCATCGCGCCACAGTGGCATCACGCGACCGCCGAAGGAACCTTTGTAGTGGTGAAGATCGGGAATGAGGTCGGTGATCGTGACAGCAGGACCCGATGTCGGAGAGTGAGCGTCAAGCGCGGTCAGAAAAATCTGATTTGACGAGTAGCCCTCCCAAAGAGCCGGGTTTGACTGATTGATAAGTCGCCCGTCGGGGATGATCCATTGACGATCGAGCGTCCGGTAACCGTAACGGGCCGGGCCGATCACGGACGCCTGATCGGACATCACAGGTGACAGGCGCTGCTCATGACCGTGAAGTCCCACCTTCAACTCTTTGCGGACATGCTTGTCGCCTGGCTGGCCATTGCGCAGATGCGGATGGAACAGCACCTCCTTGCGCGCCTCGTCCTTTTCCGCGACCAGCGCATCCTAGCGCCGCGCCAGGCTTTCCCGGTCCGGCGCGATCACCCAGGTCCGGCCCGGCATGACGCCGGAACCGTCATAGACGAACAGGGATGTCAGCGGCGGCATGTCCGCCCAGCTGCCGGTCGCCTCCGGCAGGAAGCCGTCTCGCCAGCCGTCCGAACACTCCTCCCAGCCGGCGACATCGAGCGACAAGGCAGAGAGCGCCTGGAATTTCTCCTCGCGCCGGCCCTTCGGCAAAGCGACATAGCGGACCTTGGCCGGCACAGCGCGATCCTTGCCGAGCGTCTTGGCGGCAATCACGATGCAGACCGGCTGCTGCACGCCCTGGAAGATGCGGGTCGCCACTTCCGGCTGGTGGCCCTCCGGCGAGCAGTCGATGATCCAGATGTTCGAGCAGGTGCGACGCAGGTCGTCGCGCATCTTCTGGAAACCGGGACCGTTGAGGAAACCGGCGACGGTGATGTAACAGACAACGCCCTCCTCGTCCCGGTCGGGCGTGCCGGTTGCGGCATAATTGCCGGTGCCGAACACTTTCCAGGTCGCCCAGCGCCAGAAATAGACATAGAGGTTCTTCAGGTGCTTGGTGTGGGCGGAGACGCCCCATTCCACCGGCGGGCGCCACCAGTCCATCGGCGCCACCATCTTGCCGCCGGAGCCGGCCTCGATCCAGCCGCCGCGCCCTTCCGCCTTTTCCTTATAGGGCGGATTGCCGATGACCACGGTGATCGGCTGGCCCTTCTTGATCGCGTTCGCCTCGCGCCTCGACGTGGCGATCGGCTGCAGCATCTGCGGCAGGTGCTCGTCCTCGACATAAGGGTTGCCGAGCGTGTCGGTAATGAACAGCCGCAGCGAGGGCAGCGTCGCCGATTTGCCGGCTCCGACCACCATCAGTTCCTGGAATTCGGCGATCAGCCGCAATTGCGCCACGGCGAAGGGGCCGAACTGCAGCTCGAAACCGATCAGCCGGTTGGCGGCGGCGCTGATGGCGGCCGGCACGGCGCCGGCGCCCAGATCACCGGCCACCGTGTCGGCGATGCGGCGCAGCACGCCGAGCAAAAACGTGCCGGTGCCGACGGCGGGGTCGGCCACGGTGACATCGGTCGAGGCAAAGCCCAGGGGCCGTTCGAACAAGGGGCCGCGCAGCACCTCGTCGACCAGGCGCACCATGGCGTTCACCACTTCCGGCGGGGTGTAGTAGGAGCCGGTGCGCTTGCGCAGGGTGTTGTCATAGACTTCGAGGAAGTGCTCGTAGAAATAGAGCCAGGCATCGGGATCGTTCTTGCCGACCTCGTGCCAGTTCACCTCGTTCAGCACGCGCGCCATGGTGTCGAGCGAGGTCTTCAGCACCATGCGATTGTCGGCATTGTCGGTCAGAAGGCCGAGCGCCGTGCCGATCAGCGAATTCGACTTCTTCAGATCGATCGCCGCGTGCTCGATGCCGTTCGACAGCGGAATGTCGCGCGTTCGGGCAATCAGCAGGCCGAAGGTCACCGCCTGGGCATAGCCATCGGCGAACTGGGCGTCGTCGGCCTGGGGAAAGAGCAGCTTGCGCCAGTCCTCAGCCAGTCCGGTCAGCGCGACATTGCCGCGCTCCAGCTGCTCGCTCACCTCGTCGCGCAACAGGCGGCAGAGGCGGGCGCTGACTTCGGCGAGGCGGCGCGGCGTCTTTGGCGTCTGCGGCGTCCAGGTGAAGAAATCGGAGAACAGCGTCAGCAGTTCGCCGGGCGCCTTGACTGCCTTGCCATCCGTTTCGAGATCGCCCTCCAGCCGGACGATCGCCCCCTGCAGCTCGCCGTCGCGCCACAGCGAAAAGCTCATGCCATCGGTGTAGAGCAGGTTCGGCAAGGACTTGAGCCGCGTCCACTGCTCCTTGTCGTGGCCCTGGAAACGGCGAGGATCGGCCCCCTTGCCGGGCGCCTTGACCTCGATGAAGCCGGTTAGCGCCTTTTTGAAGGTGACGGCATAGTCGGGCCGCGTCATGATCTCGGACAGCGCCGTCTCGCCGATCAGCGCGACGGCGTCCTTCGGATAGTCGAGAAGACCGACGATGCCCTCAAGGATCAGCGCCTCAAGCGGCCCGCGGAGCTGATCCTCCGGCGCCCCCGATATGACCGGACTTGAGAGCTTCTTCGACACGGCATGGCCGAAGGCAGAGACGATGCTTTCAAGCGACTTTGACGACATGTGATTCCCCTTGAGGGATCACCATAAGTAGCGGCGCCAAGATTACAATGCACCGATGCGGCGACGCCTCAGATGCCCCCTACTCCGCCGTCTCCCCCACCGTCAGCGGCCAGTCCACCACATAATCCTCGAAATCATCGACCGGTACGTCGTCCTCGCTGACCGTGCGGCCCCGCGCCGAAATGCCGGCCTGATGCACCGTCTCCGGGTCGCCGGAGACGAGGTAGTGCCACCAGTAGAGGTCGCGGCCCTCGTCGACGAGGCGATAGGCGCAGGTGGGGGGCAGCCAGCCGATCTCGTCGACGCCCTCGACGGTGAGCTGGATGCAGTCCGGCACCGTCGCCTGGCGGTTTTCATAGTCCTTGCAGCGACAGCTGTCGCCGTCGAGCAGGCGACAGGCGACCGAGGTGAACACCACCTCGCCGGTGTCCCAGTCCTCGAGCTTGTTGAGACAGCAGAGGCCGCAGCCGTCGCACAGGGCCTCCCATTCGGTCGGGCTCATCTCGGCGAGCGTCTTGGTCTTCCAATAGGGCAGATCGTTCATCCGTCGTCACCGGCTTGTCCGCCGGGCCATCCGCTTTGCCTGCCGTTCACGTCCGGCGGCTCGCTTTTCGCTTGTCCTTTGCCGGCAAATCGACAATCTATCAGCATATCGAGAGAAATGCCGCATTGCCGGCGCAAGGCTTGCTCTTGGGCCTTGCCGGCGGCCGCGTCAAGGGCGGCATGCCCTTCTCGCCAAGGGATTGCCCAGGGATAGTCTGCAAGTGACCGAGGATCGCACGCCGGAAGAGAAGAAGCCGAAGCTCAAGCGCCACATCCTGCTTCGGATCGACAGCTGGATCGATTCGACGCTGTGGAATGCCGGTTTTACGCTCTCGGAAATCTGGGAGGAGATCACCATCTTCTTCCGCCGTTTTCGCGCGCGCGGCTGGAAGAAGCTGTTCTTCGAAGTACTCGGCGAAACCATGACGCTCGGCACCGCCGGCGCGGTTCTGATGCTGGCGCTCGCCCAGCCGGCCTTCGAGGAGACCAAGAAGGACTGGCGCAATCACGGCGACTTCGCCGTCACCTTCCTCGACCGCTACGGCAACCTGATCGGCCATCGCGGCATCATCCACGAGAATTCCGTGCCGATCGACGAACTGCCCGACCACCTGATCAAGGCGGTGCTGGCGACCGAGGACCGGCGCTTCTTCGAGCATTTCGGCATCGACTTCCTCGGCCTGGCGCGCGCCATGAGCGAGAATGCCAAGGCCGGCTCGGTGGTCCAGGGCGGCTCGACGCTGACCCAGCAGCTGGCCAAGAACCTGTTCCTCACCAATGAGCGGTCGATCGAGCGCAAGATCAAGGAAGCCTATCTGGCGCTGTGGCTGGAGGCCAATCTGACGAAGAAGGAGATCCTGTCGCTCTATCTCGACCGCGCCTATATGGGCGGCGGCACGTTCGGGGCTGCGGCCGCCTCGCAATTCTATTTCGGCAAGCCGCTGACCGAGGTCAATCTCGCGGAATCCGCCATGCTCGCCGGCCTGTTCAAGGCGCCGGCGAAATATGCCCCGCATGTCAACCTGCCGGCCGCGCGCGCGCGCGCCAATGTGGTGCTCACCAACCTGGTGCAGGGCGGGCTGATGACCGAGGGCCAGGTGATCGCCGCAAGGCGCAATCCGGCCTCCGTCATCGACCGCGACGAGGTGGAGGCGCCCGATCACTTCCTCGACTGGGCCTTCGAGGAGGTGCAGAAGATCGCAGCCAAATACCGCGACCATACGCTGGTGGTGCGCACGACGATCGACATCGGCCTGCAGAAGGCGGCCGAAGAGGCGGTGGCGGCCAACCTGCGCGAATATGGCGAGAGCTACCACGTCAAGCAGGCAGCCCTGGTGCTGATCGAGAACGGCGGGGCTGTGCGCGCCATGGTCGGCGGGCGCGACTATGGCGAAAGCCAGTTCAACCGCGCCTCGCGCGCGCTGCGCCAGCCGGGCTCGTCGTTCAAGGTCTATACCTATGCGCTGGCGATGGAGAAGGGCATGACGCCGGATACGCCGATCGTCGACGCGCCGATCTCCTGGGGCAATTGGAGCCCCGGCAATTACGGCAATTCCTATGCCGGGCGGGTCGACATGAAGACGGCGCTGGCAAAATCGATCAACACCATTCCGGTGCGCCTCGCAAAGGAAAAGCTCGGCCCCAACGCCATCGACCAGATCATGGCGGAGGCGAAGAAATTCGGCGTCGAGACGCCGATCCGCAAGGACGTGACCATCCCGATCGGCACCTCGGAAGTGACCGTTCTCGACCAGGCGACGGCCTACGCGGTGTTTCCGGCCGGCGGCTACCAGTCGCGCCGCCACGGGATTGCGCAGATCATGAACTATGCCGGCGACGTGCTCTACGACTTCGAGCGTGACGCCCCGCCGGCTAAGCGCGTGCTGTCGGAAACGGCCGCCGCCTACATGAACCAGATGCTGACCCGCGTGCCCTATGTCGGCACGGCCAGGCGCGCCTCGGTCGACGGGGTGCTGACCGCCGGCAAGACCGGCACGACCCAGGCCTATCGCGACGCCTGGTTCTGCGGTTATACCGGCAATTACACGGCCGCCGTGTGGTTCGGCAATGACGACTATACCTCGACCAACAACATGACCGGCGGCTCGCTGCCGGCGATGACCTTCAAGACGCTGATGGACTATGCCCACCAGGGGATCGACCTGCGCCCCATTCCGGGCGTGGAAACCCCGGCACCGGAGGCCGAAAAGGCGATCGCCGCGGCCAAGACGGCCAAGCCCGCAGTCGGAACGGATGCCGTGGCACCCATGGTCAGGGCCCGCTCGCTGTCGTCCGAGACGACCCGGATGATCCGCGACATCGCGCGACGATTGAAGGAGGCCAAGCCGCTGGCGACCGACCCGAACACGGTGGCGAGCATAGACTGACGGCCGGCGGCCAGATTTCGCACCCGTTTGCTTACCCGCGGTTAACCGCGCCGGCCGGTCGTCGTGGGCAAGGGCCGGGAACCCACCTATTTTAGCGGGGAATCAACTGACGGCATGATCCATACCGCCGCGCCAACCCCGGTTCCCATTGCCCGCTCGATGACCACAGCACGACGCATCCATCCCTGGCTCGGCCTTGCCGCGCTGCCGCGCCTGAGCGCCTCGCAGGCCGACGCCTATCAGCGCTCGCGCACGGCGGAGCGGCGGCGCACGCTGTCGGGCCTGACCGTGACGCTGGCCTTCCTCTACCTGCTCTATGCGGCGGTCGACGTGCTGATCCTCGGGGATGTGGTGCTGCTGTCGCTTGGCCTGCGCTTCGGCCTTATCCTGCCGCTGGCGCTTGTGCTGTTCTGGTACCAGGCGGCGCCGGCCCGGCCGATCCGGGCCAAGGAGATCGCCACGCTTTCGGTCGTGATTGCCGGCAACCTGGTCTGGTGCATCATTCTTGCCGCCAGCGAAAATGTGGCTGTGCTCGACTATTACTACGCGGCCGTGGTGTTCCAGATGGTGGTGACGATCGCCCTTCGGCCGGGCTTCGACCTGGCCTTTCAGGCGAGCCTCGTCGTGGCGGCGATCAATTACGGCTTCATCGGGTTTATCGAAGGCGTGACGCCCGGCTATGTCGCCTATCACCTGGCGATCTACGTGCCCTGCTTCGTGCTGACGCTGATCGGCGCGCACCAGCTGGAAAGCGAGCGGCAGCGGGCCTTCCTGCAATTGCATGAGAACGAGACGCTGAAGCGGGAACTGTCGAAGCAGAACGACGCGCTGCTGCGTCTATCGTCGACCGATCCGCTGACGCAATTGCCCAACCGGCGCGGCACCGAGGCCGAGATCGCCAGGCTGCGGCGGGTGATGCAGCCGCACGATCTGGAGAACAGCGCCCTCCTCGTCATCGACATCGACCATTTCAAGGCCTTCAACGACGCCTATGGCCACGGCGCAGGCGACGAATGCCTGAGACAGGTGGCGGAGGCCATGCGTCGGGATCTGCCCGGCGACGTCCATCTGGCCCGCCTGGGCGGCGAGGAATTCCTCGCGGTCATGCCGGTCGCCGAAACGGCCCACGCCGTCCTGCTGGCCGAACTGCTGCGCGGCGCGGTCTCGGCGCTGGCCATTGCCCACGACCATACCGGCGACGACAACCGCATTGTCACCGTCAGCATCGGCGCCGCCTGCGGCTCGATCGCCACCGAGCCAAGCCTGGCACGCCTGTTCGAGGCGGCCGACGCGGCGCTCTATGCCGCCAAGGCCGAGGGTCGCAACGCCTGGCGGGTCGCCGATCCGTTGGCTAATCCCCTGGCCAATCCCCTGGCCGGCACGGCGGCAGGCGAGCGGAACCTCGACCGGCCGACGACCAACGCCGCGGCCTGAGGGCGGACACGCGTCAAGGCACACGCCGCCAGGCAGCCGTCACGACCCAAAGGCGTCGAGCGTCGTTGAACGACAAGCGGAAAGCCCGAACCCAAAGTCGTCCGGCGGTTTCCGCTGCTATTGCGTGGCGACCGGCGCATCGGCCGGCAGGCGCGACTGCTTGAGCAGCACGACATCCTTTTCAGCCGCCTCCTCGTCGATCACGACGCTTGCGGTCGTCATCGACCGGTCGACATCCTCGGCGGCCGAGGTCTTGTAAGCGCTGCAATCGGCAAAGGCGAGACCGGCCGGCAGCAACAGAAATGCGGCACTTGCGGCAAGAGTCTTCATGGCTCATTCCTCCTTGTGACTTCGCAGGCGCAAGGATAGCGCGCTTTTGAGGATGTTCTAAATCACGATTTCGAGGGTGGGCGGCGGGGCCGGCGATCTCCTGGCCGTCGCCGGGGGCGATGGATCAAACCGGCCTGTTCGTCTATTGTCCCCCTTTCAGTCCGGCCCCCGCGCGTTCGCGCCCGCGATTGCGCCGGCCGCCCCTGCCTATTCAAAGAGGAAGTCCAGAGTGAGCGTTGCCTTCGTCAAGGAAGAGAGTGCCGAAGCGGCGGCGGAAACGCTTTTGCCCGACCGCCCCATCTCGCCGCATCCCAACCTCGTCACCGAGAAGGGCCTGAAGGCGCTGGAGCAGCAGCTGTCGGAGGCCCGCGCGGCCTACGAGGCGACGACGGCGATCGAGGACGTCAACGAACGCCGGCGCCAGGCGGCCGGCCCCTTGCGCGACCTGCGCTATTTTTCCGAACGGGTCCACTCGGCAAAGCTCATGCCCCCGCCGGAGACCGCAACCCACGTCGCCTTCGGCAGCACCGTCACCTTTTCGCGCGACGACGGCAGGGTCCAGACCTACCGTATCGTCGGCGAGGACGAGGCCGACCCCAAGGCGGGCTCGATCTCATATATCTCGCCGGTGGCAAGGCTTCTGATCGGCAAGGCGGTGGGCGATGTGGTGACGATGGGCGAGCAGGAGTTGGAGATTGTCGCGGTGGAGTGACGGGGGACAAGCGCGAGCGGCAATGGTGCAAATTCTCTCTTATGCACGTTGAACATTACACTTCCGAAATACTCACGCCCTCGAATGATATCGATTTTCTGTTTGATGTTGCCTTTGAAGAAGTGATTCACTGCTGTTAGAGCCTAATCCAATGATGGGAGCGTTATATTATGATCAGTCTATATCGGCTGATAGCCTCGGCTCTTGTGGTAGCCTGCGCAGGACTAGGTATGGACAAGGCAGCAGCTGAGAACGCCGAGCGTGAGAAATGCACATGCGATACCCAGCTGCAAAGTGAACCGAACAATGGGGCTTGGGTGAAGAACGCCACGGCTTGTTGGTCAACCGAGGATCGGGGGCGTCAATGGTGCGACATCACGGTGCAAAGTCTAGAGGGTCCAATTTCTAGCAATACAGTCGTTGGCGCCTTGTTTCGCGACCCAACCGACTCTGCAGCTTTGGTTGACATCTTCCACGATCAATTTCAGCAATTTGCTGCGTCATCTCTGTCCAGCAACTCTCTACTCGCCATCGACATGCAACGCGCTACCAAAGAGGTTCCGGCGCTATTGAAGGAGAATGAAAGTAGGATTTCCTCATGCGTGACCGCATTTCGAGACGCGACTTTCGGCAAGGCCGGCATTCGTGACGAAAGTGACGGTTTCCGTTGCAGTGTCGGTGAAACTAGCGGATGGTTGCGCATCGAATTTCGTATCGGCGATTTGTGGATCGCTTACATGTTGGCGCCGAATGCCTAATCGGGAGAGATATGGTTCTCGTGGTTTGAGCTGGCCTTCAGCCCTCGTAGGATTCGTGATGGGGGGATTTTTCGGGGGGTTCTTCGGGTACTTCGGCGACGCCATCGCTTCTTGGGGATGGGAAAGGTTATGGTCGCCGACACCTTCGATAAAGATCGATTTTCAAGCGCAACAAAGTTGTCCCAACGGCAAGCTCACAGACATCCGGCGGCTTTTTGATGATGATCGCATTCCCCTCACCAACGGCGCTGATCAACTCATAATTTGCGATTCAGAAGCACTGATTACGATGCGCTCGCAGGTGCCATACGACCTTGCGTCAAAGTATCCCGGTTGCCTCATTTGGAGGGGCGGGAAACTGATCATGATGCGCAAGAGCGATGCAGTTTGTGCGCTTCCTGAGCGATCTGGATTCGTCTGCGATGGTCCAAATGCCAGAGTGTTTCCTGGTGCCGGGTTAACGGGGATCGGCGAACCTGTTACGGCCTGTCCATTGGAACGCTTGCAAAGGTTCGGCTTCGCTTCCTTTTAGGGCGGCGCATCTGCCAAGTTCACTCAAGCCCGCTTCGAAGTGAGTGCCCCATCAACAAAAGCTCGTTCCCGCCACGCCGGCCCTTCCGCCTCCCGGCGGGAGCGCTTCAACTGATCCCGCGAAAATCCCAGGGATTGACGATCAGCGCGCCGGTGTCGGCGAAATCGGCGATGTTTCGGGTGGCGATCGAGGCGCCGCGCGAGACGGCAATGGCGGCGATCTGCGCATCGAACTGGCTGATCGGCCGACCGATGGCCCGGCGATGGGCGGCAATCACCGCATAGCTTTGGGCCGCGTCGCGGTCGAAGGCAAGAACCCGGCCGGCGAGATCCTCGGCGAAGATCGGCCTCACCGCCGCCTCGAGCGCCTGACGCCTGTGACCGCCCGGAAGAAGCGCCAATCCGTAGAGAATTTCAGCCTCGGTCACGGTCGTGGTGAAAACGGCGGCAGCGGGCTGCGCGGCGAGCCAGGCGACAACCGCCGGGGCAGGTGTTGGCGCCAGAAGCTCGGACAGAACATTGGTGTCGAGGACGATCATTCGGGAAAGACCGGCGCATCGCGGATCAGCTCGCGCGGGGCGATTTCGAGTTCGACGCCGCCGAGCGCGGTAACCCTTTGCCGGATCGCCTCGGCCAGATTGGCGGGCCGCCGGCTTTCGGCCGACAGCGTCGAGCGCAGGATGTCGCGCGCCTCGTCTTCCATGGACCGGCCATGGGTCGCGGCGCGCAGCCGCAGCCGCTGCTTCAGGCCGTCATCAAGATTGCGAATGGTGATGCTCGCCATATTCGGCCTCCTGTCATCAATGATTGCATCATAAGCATTGATGACAGGCCGATCAAGGCGCGCCTCCGCCTCCCCCGGCCACTACCGCCACCGTCGCTCCGCCCGGCCCCTCATCCGCCTGCCGGCACCTTCTCCCCGTCCCGACGGGGAGAAGGGACATGCGGCGACGCGGTGGCCGTCCCCTCTTTTCCAAGTCTCAGCCGTTCGACGCCGCTATCTGTCGGCCGGAACCATCTCCCTCCGCCGCCCCCGGCCCTTCGCTTGCGCTCAGGGCGTTCGTCATTCGAAACGATTCACTGGATCGTTTCGTCGGCTGCGCCGACCATTCCTCACCCTTCACCTTCCCCGGAATCAATGCTACCCGTTCGACCAGCATTTCATGGTTCAAGGCATCACGTGTTTCGGGTTCCTCTCCTCATCGCCGTCGCGCTTGTCATCGCCTTTGGCGGCGGGATCCTGACGACGCTTTCGGCGCTCAATGCCTCGGCGGGCTTCGGCGCCATTCGGCTGGGCGTGTGGAGCGCCTTTCCCGACGTGCAGACGGCGGATGCCGATCCTTATGCGAAATCGCACCGGGCCAAGGCCGGCCGGCTGCTCTATGGCTCGGCCGAGGGGCTGTCATTCACCGCCTCGAGCGACGAGGACGGCAATCTGTTGACCGGCACCTGCAGCTACCGGATCGTCGGGCGCACGCCGGCGGCAAGGCTTTGGACGCTCTATGCCGCCGATCCGGACGGACGGCCGCTCGTGCCCCGCGCCGACCTGCCCTCGGCGCACAATTCGCAGGGCATCCTGCGCCATCGCGACGGCTCGTTCGAGATCAGCGTTTCTGCGACGGCGCGGCCGATGAACTGGCTGGCGCTGCCCGATACCGGGGCGTTTTCGCTGGTGCTGACGCTGCTCGACACGCCGGCGGCGGGCAGTTCCGGGCTGATCGGGCTGGAAATGCCGAAGGTCGAGAGCCTGGGGTGCGGCCAATGAACAGGCTGACCTATGCGGCGCTGACCGGCCTGATCGGCGCGGCCCTCCTGCACATCATCATCATTCTGGCGCTTCCCAATTTCACCGGCAAGGACGCCTATACCCGGATCAAGGCGGCCGGGCCGTCGCATCGGTTCATCGTGCTGCCGGACAGCGTCGACACCAGGGCCGACAAGTCGACCGACAAGACGGCCAACGGACGGGCCGAGGGTTCCGATCAAATGGCACTGTCCAATGTCGATCCCTTCCTCAAGGGAGCGGTCTGCCATTTCGACATCGCCCGCGCGCCGCTCAGGCTCTACGCGCCCGCCGGCCCGAGTTTCTGGTCGATGGCGGTCTATGACGCCAGTTCCAATGAAGTGTTCTCGATGAACGACCGCACCTCGGTCGGCGGCGATCTCGATGCGGTTGTAGCGACCCCGGCGCAAGTGGCGCAGATCCGCAAGGCCCCCGGCGCAACGCTGACCCAGTCGATCCTGGTCGAATATCGCGGCACTACGGGTTATGTCGTGCTGCGCACCATGGTGCCGGCGCCGAGCTTTTCGCCCCAGGCCCGCGCCTTCCTCGACGAGGCGCTGTGCGCGCCGCTGACCGAGGACTGACAGCCTTGGCTCCCGCCCGATGAGGTGGGCGGTGTCATGGGCATGGGTCATGGGCCGGGGTCATGGGCCCGTGGCTTCGCTCCGGGCGTCGTGGGCCGCAGGCATGGACCGGCCCGGCTCAACGGCCGAGGCTGTCCTGGCCCTTGCCACCCTTCGGGCGCGGCAGCGCCGGCAGGCGGGCATCCGCCTTGGCCTGCGTCTCGCGCCGCTCATAACGTATGCCGGTAAACAGCAGCACGTCAGCCTTGCCGCCATCGCTGCGCGTCGCGCGGCCGGACAGCGACAGCCGATCCTTGATCTTGATAATTTCCGCCATGCTCGTCTCCTTCAACAGAAATCGAGACGGATGAAGTTTTGACCGATCTCACCCTGCCCTTCCTTGGAAGGACCAGCGCAATCCCCGGCTGCCGGACCGCGCAAAGACACTGCGGCCGGCGCTGGCCGAAGCCATTCTGCGCCTTTCTCCTGCGCGATCAAGAGGGTGTCTGGCAGCCCTCTTAGGCCACGCAATTTGCGGTACATGCGCGGCCTGGCGAATCATTTCTACGCCACCACGCTGACTGTCGATTGAGCCAGAGCTTAGTTAACAGGTTGCTAACAAATTCACTCTAATGTGTGCCAATCGGGTATTGCGTAGGTGTGGGTCTTGTCGTGATCGATCAGTTTCGAGAGCTGGAAAAGCCGGTAAGCGTGAGGAAAAGGGACGTTGTGCTGATGGCGACGGTCACGAGTTTCGAGGCGTTGCAATTTCCGACCCGGAACGAACTCAGGCAATTCGCCGAGCTTTTTTCGCCGCTGTTCCACGCCTCGACCGAAGAAGCCCGCCGCCAGGCGGTCTCCGCCCTGTCGCAGTGCCCCAACGTGCCGAGCGCGGTCGCGCTGTTCATCGCCTCGCAACCGATCTCGATCGCCGCGCCCTTCCTCGTCTCCTCGCCCTGCCTGTCCGACGACCTCCTGATCATGATCGCCCGCACGCAAGGGACCGCCCATGCCCGCGCCATCGTCCGGCGCGAACAGCTTTCGCCGACCGTGATCGACGCACTCGTCGGCCTGCGCCACAGCGAACCACCGAGGGACGCGGCGCGCGCCGGGACGTCCGAGGCTGCCGCCGACGCCGGTGCGGCCACACAGCCCCCGGCCCGATCCGCACATGCCCCTGCCGGGCCAGCTCCTGCCAAACGCTCTTCGGCCCGGTCGGCCAAGGGCGCAGAGCCGCCTAAGGCCGGCGCACCGGTCTCTTCATCGCAACCGCAGCCGGCAGCCGCCGCAAGCGTGGCCATTGACAGCACCGCCGCGCGCGAGGAAGAACTGCGCGACCAGATCCGCAGGCTCGCCGCCCATGTCAGCCGCCCGGCCTCGGACCGACTCGGCCTTCGCACCATCACGCCGATGCAGTCGGCGCTGCTCGTGCGCTTTGCCCGCAACCGCGAGGGCGGCGCCTTTGCCACCACGCTCGCCGATGTCCTTTCGTCCAGCCGCTGGCTCTCCGAGCGCATCCTCCTCGACATTTCCGGCCGGCAGCTGGCGACCACGCTTCTCGGCGTCGGCATGGAGGCCGAGGAGGCCGTGTTCGTGCTGGAAAAGCTCTATCCGCATCTCGCCAAGCCGGCGACCGGCACCACCCGCGCCGAGCAATTGTGGAACGGCCTCATTGCCGTCGAATGCGAGGAACGGATCGAGACCTGGCGGCGCGCCGACAGCTATACGTTCCGCCCGCAGGAGCAGGAGCAGGAGCCGGCAGCGGCCCAGCCGGCCAATGCCCCTGCCACCCGCGCCCAACCGGCCATCCTTCCCACCGGCGACACCCGCAGCCGCCCGGCGCTGCGCCAGCGGACGCGCTGATGCTTCATGTTCTCCCCCCAACCGGAGAGAACATGCGAGATCGAGGGCTCGGGCGGCAGCAAGGGGAGATGCGGGTGGGTCTGCCAGCGCGCACCTGAACCGGACCACCTTCGGCCGGACGGCAGAGCTTGTCTGCGGGGCTTAGGCGACCTACATCCGCCTCGACAGTGATGGAGAGCCGGAATGATCCTTGACGCGGCAGGCCTTGCCCTGCGCAATCTCTTTGCCCCCGAGACACGCTCGGTCTTCTGGAAGGTGATCGGGCTGACGCTTCTGGTGCTGGCGGGGCTGTGGTTCGCGCTTCGCGAGACCTTCGTCGCCTATGCCATGCCCTGGGTCGACGCCCTCATTCCCGGAACGCCGGAATGGGCGGGATGGCTCACCTTCATCTTCGGCATTTTCGCCAGCATCGGCCTGGCGCTGGCGCTGGCGCTGCTCTTGTCCTCGGTGACGGCGATCATCGCCGGCCTGTTCCTCGACGACGTGGCCGAGGTGATCGAGAAGCGCGATTATCCGGGCGATCGACCGGGCACGGCCATGCCGATCGGCACGGCCATGCTCTCATCGCTGAAATTCTTCGGCATCGTGCTCGTCGGCAATTTCATCGCCCTGTTGCTGCTGCTGGTGCCCGGCGTCAACATCGTCGCCTTCTTCCTCGTCAACGGCTACCTGCTCGGCCGGGAATTCTTCGAATTCGCCGCCATGCGCTTCCGTTCGCCCGACGAGGCGCGGCTGTTCCGCTCGCGTCATTCCGGCACGGTGTTCGCTGCCGGTCTGGTGATCGCCGCCTTCCTGGCGATCCCATTCGTCAACCTCTTGACCCCGCTCTTTGCCGCCGGGTTGATGGTGCATCTGCACAAGATGCTTTCGGCGCGCACCCCGCTCGCCGTCTAGCAGCGGTCTAGGGTGTCGGGCCGAAAAGCTGCGGCGGCAGCTCCACCAACGGGGCCGGCACGTCGCAGGTCTTTTCCGGCGACTTGCAGATGTCGGCGATGACGCAGCGTTCGCATTCGGGCTTGCGCGCCTTGCAGCAATAGCGACCGTGCAGGATCAGCCAGTGATGGGCGTGGAACAGGTACTGCTTCGGGATGATCCGCATCAGCTTGTCCTCGATCTCGTCCGGCGTCTTGCCGGGGGCAAGCCTGATGCGGTTGGCGATGCGGAAGATATGGGTGTCCACCGCGATCGTCGGGATGCCGAAGGCCATGGACAGGACGACATTGGCGGTCTTGCGGCCGACGCCGGGCAGCGTCACCAGTTCCTCGCGGGTCTTCGGCACCTCGCCGCCATAGACGTCGACCAGGCGCTGCGAGAGCGCGATGACGTTCTTCGCCTTGTTGCGGTAAAGCCCGATCGTCTTGATGTAGTCGCGGACCTTTTCCTCGCCGAGATCGAGCATTTTCTGCGGTGTGTCGGCGACCTTGAACAGGGCGCGCGTCGCCTTGTTGACGCCGGCATCGGTCGCCTGGGCCGACAGCGCCACGGCAACGACGAGGGTGAACGGATTGACGTGTTCCAGTTCGCCCTTCGGCTCCGGCCGCTGGACCGAAAAGCGGCGAAAAATCTCCTCGAGCTCCGCCTTTGAATAGGCCGATCGCACTGCCGGCTTGCGCTTTGCGGCCGCGGGAATTGACTTTTTCAAGGTTTGGGTGCTGGATTTCTTCGATGGACTCGTCATGGACACTCTATAGTCGGCCCCAATGACCAAAGGCAATCTGAACCCCGCCGCGGAGCAGCCGATATTCGCTGCCGAACTCGTGCCCTACCGCTCGCTCGGCCGAAAGGGCTTCCGCATCCTCCTGATGATCACCGGCACGGTTTGCGCGGTCCATGCGGCGTTCTTCATGTCGACCGGGGCCTGGCCGATCGGCCTGTTCTTCGGCCTCGATTTCCTGCTGCTCTACGGCGCCTTCTGGCTGAACTACCGATCCGGCCGCGCCCGCGAGGAGGTCTATGTCTCGCGCACCGACCTTGAGATCCGCAAGTTCACCCCCTCGGGGCGGATGACCGAATACTGGTACAACCCGTTCTGGGCGCGCTTCTTCGTCAAGCGCCATGACGAGATCGGCATCGTCTCGATGCAGGTGACTGGGCAGGGGAAACGCACCGAGATCGGCTCTTTCCTCAATCCCGACGACCGGGAGAGTTTTGCCAGGGCGTTCAAGGGCGCGCTTGCAACGGCCAAGCAGCGGATCTGAGCGCTTCGTGGGCGGATACCCCCTCTGCCCTGCCGGGCATCTCCCCCACAAGGGGGGAGATCCGCTTGGCGCGCCCGCCTGCCCTATCTCCAGCCTCGACAGCAGACGAAAAATGTTGCGTCCGGGACGACTGTGGTAAGGCTCCACATAAGGGGCATCGGTCTTGTTGAGGATTGGGCCGAGCGGCATCCGTGCTGTGTTCTCCCCCCTTGTGGGGAGATGCCCGGCAGGGCAGAGGGGGATGGTTTGCGCCGACGGATGACTTCGATCGCCCCGCAAGAAACGGGTGGCGTACCGGCCTTTCGCGTGGTGAAGTCGGGGCACAGATGAGGACCAAGCCATGACCCTTGCCCAGAAGATCGACCTTTCCGTAACCACCGACATCACGCCCGAAGGCTCCGACTACGAGACGGTGCGCCGGGTGATCGAGATGCTGACGCTCGACTACCAGCAGCAGCCGTCGCTGGAGACGATGGCGGCGCGGCTGGGCATCTCGCCGAGCCAATTGCAGAAGACCTTCACCCGCTGGGCCGGGCTTTCACCGAAGGGTTTTCTGCAGGCCGTGACGCTCGACCATGCCAAGCGGCTGCTCGGCCAGGAAGGCATGCCGCTGCTTGAGACATCGATCGAGCTCGGCCTGTCGGGACCGGGCCGGCTGCACGATCTGTTCGTCACGCATGAGGCCATGTCGCCGGGCGAATGGAAGGCGAAGGGCGCCGGGCTGACCATCCGCTACGGCTTTCATCCCTCCCCCTTCGGGCTGGCGCTGGTGATGGTGACCGAGCGCGGGCTGGCGGGACTGGCCTTTGCCGATCCCGGCGGAGAGGCCGCCTGCTTCGACGATATGGCCGAGCGTTGGCCGCAGGCCAACTATGTCGCCGACCAGGCCGCGACGGCACCCTATGCGAGCCGCATCTTCGATCCGCAAAAGTGGTCGGGCGAGCAGCCGTTGCGCGTCGTGCTGATCGGTACGGATTTCCAGGTAAGGGTCTGGGAGAGCCTGCTGGAAATCCCGCTCGGCAAGGCCGTCACCTATTCCGACATCGCCGCCCGGATCGGCCAGCCGACGGCGAGCCGGGCGGTCGGTGCGGCGGTCGGGCGCAATCCGATCTCGTTCGTCGTTCCCTGCCACCGCGCACTCGGCAAGAGCGGGGCGCTGACAGGCTATCACTGGGGCCTGACGCGCAAGCGCGCCATGCTCGGCTGGGAGGCCGGAAAAATCTGCGGCTGACCGTCGATGCCGATGGACCTGTTAATCGATTAGGATCGTTTTCCCGCATTCTTGACTTTGCCATCTTCGGCTGGTGATAGTCGGCTCGAATTTTTCGGCCCTGGCAGTTCAGGATCAGGGCCGCTTTGAAGAACAGGGATGACGATCATGACTTCCAAACTCGAACAGCTTCGCGCCATGACCACCGTGGTCGCCGATACCGGCGACATCGAGGCCGTTGCCCGCCTGAAGCCGGTGGACTGCACGACCAATCCCTCGATCGTCCTGAAGGCGCTTGGCACCGAAGCTTTCGCCGATGCCTTCAAGGAAGCGATCACCTGGGGCAAGGCCAGGGGTGGCTCCAACGAAGCCGTGGTTGAGGCCATCGCCGATCGCCTGGCCGTGTCCGTCGGGGCGGCGCTTGCCGGCCTCGTGCCGGGCCGCGTCTCGACCGAGGTCGATGCCGACCTGTCCTTCGACACCAAGGCGTCGATCGAAAAGGCCCACCAGATCATCGCCGCTTACAAGGAGCGCGGCATCGAGCGCGACCGCATCCTGATCAAGCTCGCCTCGACCTGGGAAGGCATCCGCGCCGCGGAAGTGCTGCAGGGCGAAGGCATCGACTGCAACCTGACGCTGCTGTTCTCCAAGGCCCAGGCGATTGCCTGCGCCGACGCCAATGTCTTCCTGATCTCGCCCTTCGTCGGCCGCATCCTCGACTGGTACAAGAAGTCGACCGGCGAGAACTACACGTCCGAGACCGATCCGGGCGTTCTCTCGGTGCGCTCGATTTACAATTACTACAAGTCGAACGGCATCAAGACGATCGTCATGGGCGCCTCGTTCCGCAATGCCGGCGAGATCGAAGCGCTGGCCGGTTGCGACCGCCTGACGATCAGCCCGCAGCTGCTCGACGAACTCGACGCCGCGACCGGCGACCTGCCGCGTCTGCTCTCGCCGGAAAGCGTCAAGGCCGAGCCGCGGATCTCGCTCGATGAGAAGGGCTTCCGCTGGGCAATGAACGAGGATGCCATGGCGACCGAAAAGCTCGCCGAAGGCATTCGCGGCTTCGCCAAGGATCTCGGCACTCTTCGCGCCCAGATCGCCAAGGCGCTGGCGGCTTAAGGCGTCAGTATCTAGGGCCTGCCCCTCTCATCCGCCTGCCGGCACCTTCTCCCCGTGAACGGCAAGGTAATCGCATAGCGGATGCCTGTGGCGGCTCCGGCCTCCCTCTTCTCCCCAGCGGGGAGAAGTGCCGAGCGTATGCGAGGCGATGAGGGGGCAGCCCGGCACACCTTGTGCGCTCCGCGCCCCCTCATCCGGCCCTGCGGGCCACCTTCTCCCCGCTGGGGAGAAGAGGGAGCCTGCTTCGTGCGCTGCCCAAAATCCATGTGGAATTGCCCTGCCGTAAACGAGAGAAGGGACAAGCGGCACCGCCGTGGCCATTCCCTCTCCCCGCTTGCGGGTCCGAAGGACGGGTCGATTCACGCGGCTCGACCTTGGTCGGGTCAAGGTGAGGGGCAGCTTCTCCGCCGGGCGGGATCGTCCTCACCACCCCATCACGACATCATCGGGAATGTGGAATGTCTCCTCGCCATTGACGGTGACGACGGCGACGCCGCCCTGTTTGTGGGAGCGGACCTCTGCGCCGTCCTTGGCGGCAAAGCGGCCGGCGCGGTAGGTGAGCGAACGGGTATAG
The DNA here is from genome assembly GCF_900492205.1 of Ciceribacter sp. T2.26MG-112.2. GTDB lineage: Bacteria > Pseudomonadota > Alphaproteobacteria > Rhizobiales > Rhizobiaceae > Allorhizobium > Allorhizobium naphthalenivorans_A. Next base: position 95,843 of record NZ_UEYQ01000012.1, on the reverse strand, counting down.
CCGTCGGCAAAGGTCAGGTCGATTTCGGCGAAGGGGCCGTTGCGGACGATGCCGAAGGCGCAAGGGGCGATGCGTGTGTCGCCCAGCCTCTGGCAGCGGATCGTGCCGGTGGCGTGATAGGCGGTTCCCGGAATGACGCGGTCCTCGTCGTCCTCAGGCTCTGCGCCGGCCGGCGGCACCCATTCGTCAGTGATGTAGCGGCCATTGACCCATCCGCTGATGCTTGGCCGGTCATAGGTGGAAATCCGGCACCAGAAGCCGCCGTCGCGCTCGCGGCAGCCGAGATTGCGCACCGGCTGGCCCTCCTGCAGCGCGCCGATCACCCGGAAGGCCGGGCCGGCGCCGGAGCGGATGTTGAGCATGTCGCCGGGGATCAGTCCGTAGACATGCCAGATCGCCGCGTCGTCGGACGGATTGCCGCCCAGGGTCGGGGCCGGGATCACCAGCGGTTCCTGCGCCGGCGCGACAGCTGGCCAGGAGAGCGTCGCCAGGGCGATCAGGACGGGCAGGATGCGATGCATGGGGACTCCTCTGTTCGCAGCGACGATAGTACAGCGTCCGACGCGTCGCCAGACTATCTCGGGCGAAGGTAAACGGGTGCTCCCTACCGGCTGGACGGCCTTGCTTTTCTCCAAGGAGACAATACCGGCGCCAGTCACCCAGCCGCCATGGGCAAGAGCGTACCGATGTCCTCCAGCTCGACCTCCAGCACCCAGAAATCGGGGTCGAAGCGGCGTTCGCGCTCAAGCAGGGTATCGACGGCGGCTGCCTCGCCGCGCTGCAGCCTCACCTCGAACATGCGGGAATCGCGGTCCTCGTCGATCACCAAGGCCTGGGGGGCCGGGCCGAACAGGGTTTCGCTGCCATCGCGAAAACGCTGGCGCACGAAGATGGCCCCGGCTTCCTCGACGCCCTTCTTCGCCACGGCGGCAAAGCCGCCCATGGAAAAGACGCGACGGACGAGGGCGGAAACGAAGAGATCGGAACGGACACGCATGGCCGCGTTCTACGGCAAAGGCTGAGGAATGGGAATGGGGCTCGGGCTCTCCGCGCGGATGCGGGCGCCGGGCTCCAGGACCTGCCGGCGCGCCAGGCTATCCCCTCCCCGCCTCAGGTCCGGCCGGCGTTCAGCCATTGATGCCAGTCGCCCTCGCTGCCGGAAAAGACGTTGAGGTCGATCTTTTCCTTGACGCCATGCGACAGGCCCGAGCCGGAATACTGCCAGAACAGCCATTTTCGGCCGGGATAGACCTTGGACGGGTGGGCGGCGACGGCGCGTAGCCAGAAGGGGTAGTCGAGGAAATGGCCGCGCAGGTTGTCCTTGTAGAAGTCGGGCGCGGTATAGATGACCGGGCGCTTGCCGTAGTGGCGCTCGAGCCGGTCCATGAAGACCTGCATTTTTTCGCGCGCCTTTTCCGCCGACAGCTTGAAGCGGCAGCTCGATTCGCCGTTGTATTCGACGTCGATGACCGGCGGCAAAGCGTCGGGATCGCGCGGTACGTTGCGGATGAACCAGTCGGCCTGTTCGCCGGCGGTGCGGCACCAGTAGAAGAAATGATAGGCGCCGCGGCGGATGCCCGCCTCCTTGGCACGACGCCAGTTGGTCTTGAACATCGGGTCGAGATGGTCGCCGCCGTCGGTCGCCTTGATATAGGCGAAGTTGGCACCCTGCGTGCGCAGCTTCGGCCAGTCGATGTCGCCCTGCCAACGCGACACGTCGACACCGTGGACGGCATATTTCTTCGGCGAGACCTTGCCGAAATTGATCGGCTTGGCGTCGCGGAACTGCTGGCTGTAGACCTTCGAGCGCGTGCGCTGGCCGTTTGCCGCGGGCGGCTCGGGCGTGATCATCGCGGCGATCGGCTTGTCCGATGGCACCGGCATGCCGACCGTCATCGCCGTCGTGGCGAAGGCCTGGGGCTGGGGCACATTGCCGGCCCAGGCGAGTTCATGGGTCTCGCCGGCGGCGGAGGCGGCCATCGGTGCCTCGGCGATCGCCGCAGGCGGGACTGCAGTAGCGCCGATATCGGCTGCCGGCACAAGGCGGGAGGTTTTCGCCAGCGCGCCGGTCGTCTCGCGCGAGGGTGCGGGCGAAAGGACGGCTTCCGGATCGGAACCGGATATGCAGCCCGACAGGGTCAGGCAGGCGAGGAAGATCGCAGGAACAACCGAAAAACGCATCACGAACCCATACGCACAACAAGGGGATGACCGGATCTCGCACCCTTGGAGATCACCCCGGGTGCGAATTGCTAACGGAAACTTACCGGAAAAGACTTAATTCAATCTTTACGGATTAGGATCTGCTGCACGACAGGGCGACTATCCGCCCTGCCCTGCCCCCACCGACCACGTGCTGGCCGGGCCCGGCTTGCCTGACCCGCCAACGCCACCTGCAGCCGCACGCCGGCTAGACGCGGATCGCCAGCCTGAGGCCGCCCCAGTGGCGGCCGGAGACGATGATCGGGGCGGAAATATCCTTCATCACGACGAAATTGCCGCCGCCCATGTCGCGCCGATAGGTCTGGACGAGGAAAGGCGCGGTCGAGCGGCCGGCGGACAGGCCGACGCGATCGGCGAAGATGCGGCGGTTGCGGCAGTTGGCGGTGTTCCATACCGGATCGCCGGGGCGCTGCGGAGCGGAGAACTTCCTGTTGTGGGTCGGCAGGTAGCCATTGGTGTCGACCGCGGCGCAGAAGCCGACGCGATCGGACAGGTTGAGCACCGGTTCGAGAATGGCGGGCAGGACCTGGTCGGTGAAGTCGGTGAAGGCCGCCATCATCTGCACCGGATCGGTGCCGGGGATCGGCCGGTAATTGCGGTCGAACAGCGCGCTCATGCCGATGCGGCCGCTATCGACGCCGCGCTGGAAGGTGGCGGAGATCTGGGCCGCGACATCGCAGGCGGCGTTGATCCACGGACTGTCGTGCGTCTCGATGCCGGCCGATGCGGTAAGCTGGATCAGCGTTTCCGACAGCGCGACGACGCGGTCGACGCGGGTCGCGGCATTCTGCAGGGCGGTGTCGGATTCCGACACCTCGGCGGCCATGACATTGAGCGTGCCGACGAATTCGGCGCATTGGCGGTCGACCGTGTCGGTGGTCCTGGCCATGACGCTCGAGCCGTCGAGGATGCGGGTGATGACCTGTTCCATCGTGCCGAAGGAATTGTTCATCGCCTGCGAGGTCTCGCGCACGGCGAGCGCGCTTTCGCTGGCGCCCTGGCCGGCCTCGGACAGGCGGGTGATCTTGCCGCGGATCTCGTTCAGCGTCTGCTGGATCGAGCCGGTGGCCTGCGAGGTCTGCAAGGACAGGGCGCGGATCTCGGCGGCGACCACGGCAAAGCCCTTGCCCGCCTCGCCGGCGCGGGCCGCCTCGATCGCGGCATTGAGCGCGAGAAGATTGGTCTGGCGGGCGATCGCGCCGATCTCCTCGGCGACCTTGTCGACATTGGCGAGAGAGACGGAGAAGGAGCCGATCTCGGTCGAGATCTCCTGGGAGGCTTCGACCATCAGGTCGATCTTGCCGACCGCGCCGGACAGCCGCGTGGAGGATTCGCCCAGCATGCGGCGGGCCTCGACGGCGGTCTCGTCGGTGGCGCGCAGCGAGGAAGCGACCGTCTTGTTGGTTTCGGCGATGGAGAGCGCGGTGCGCGTCACCTCGTCAAAGGTCGAGGCATGGCGCTTCGACATGGCGGCGACGTCCTGGATCGCGCCGGCGATATCGACCAGGTCGATGCCGAGCGTCGAGGCCTCGTCGGCGAGCTTGGTGACGATGCGGCGCAGCGTCTCGGCGTCGGCCGCCTCGTGTCGTTCGGCCGGCTCTTCGGCAGGCAGCGCCTCCGTGAATTCTTCTGGCAAGGCCAGACTGTTGCTTGCATTCATTGCAGATCCTCCCCCGGGAATGCGCGATTGTGACGCTTCACGGTTAAGGATTCGCAAATCTGAACATATGCGAATTAACGATGTCCCGGTGCGACGTCGCCGGATGCGTCAAAGAGCGCCGATGTCGCGGAGCTTCTTTAGCACGGTCTCGCTCGGCTCGCCGGTTTCCGGCAGGCGGTAGTGGCGCTCGAAGCGGCGGATGGCGTTGCGGGTCTGCTCGCCGGCCACGCCATCGACGCTGACATCGGTATAGGCGATGTTGGCAAGCCCCCGCTGGATTTCCATGATCAGCGCCGCATCGGCGGCGGTGCCGCGCAGCGAAACAGGAAGGGCCGCGGGGGTTGGGTCCCTTGAGACCGGCGCGGTTGTGACGACCTTGGAGGCATTGCGGATGGCGGCGGCGACCGGGTCGGCGGCGGAGGCGCTCAGGTCCTCCGGCGGGCGGCTTTTCGGCACGGCGGCGGTGACGCTGCGGTCGGCCTTCAGCGCAGCCAGCAGTTCCGGACCGACAAGGCCGTTCGCCTCGACGCCGATCGACTTCTGGAAGACGGTGATCGCGGCCTCGGTGCGCGGGCCGATCACGCCATCGGCAAGACCGTCATAGAGGCCGCGCCGGGCAAGTTCGTTTTGCACGGAGACGACCAGCGCGGCATTCTCGGCGGTGGCAACCGGGGCGGCGTCGGACGGCTGGACGGAGGTCGCGGCAGCGCTTTGCGGCGCAGCGGCAGGCTTGTCCCCGGGTGCGGCGGCCAGGTTGCCCTCGGCCGAGGCCTCAGTCGCGCGCTCGATCTTGAAGCTGGTGACTTCGGCCGGGTCCGGCTCGACCTGTGGATGGCGGGTAATGCCGGCCAGCGCATTGAAATCGCTCACGTCGCGGGTCGAGAAGATCGGCGACGGGTGATGGCCCGGCTGGTACCAGAGCGCATTGGCGGCGACGAAGCCGAAGGCGACGGCAAAGGCGGAAAAGCCGCCCACCGACCGCGGATAACGGCCGACGAGGCGCGCCACAGCGCCAACGCCTTCGAGCAGAAGGCCGGCCACCTTAAGGGCCGGCTTTCTCTCAGGCGATTTTCGCTTTCGCTTCGTCATAGGCAGTCTCTCTCTCACTTTCCATCGCGGCCGGCCAATCCGCAGGCTTGAGCCGCGGCGGGAATTCGACCGTGTTGTGTCCTTCGGCGGCGTCGATCAGCGCACCGGACCCATCGGCCGGCAGGCGGACGGTGACGACGGTGCCGACGCCCGGCAGGCTTTCCATCTGGAACGTGCCGCCATGCAGCGCGGTCAGGCCCTTGACCAGCGACAGACCGAGCCCCGAACCTTCATAGGCGCGGCTCAGGTCGGCATGGACCTGGGTGAAGGGCCGGCCGATCAGCGCCATCTTTTCCGGCGCGATGCCGATGCCCGTGTCGGAGACGACGATCTTCAGGTCGTCGCCCTCGCGGCTGGCATCGACGATGACGGCGCCGCCGCCTTGCGTGAACTTGATGGCATTGCCGACGAGATTGATCAAGACCTGTCTGACGGCGCGTCCATCGGCGACGACCTCGCCCAGCCCGCGGGCAACCCGGCTGGTGAGCCTCACACCCTTGTTTTCGGCCTGCAGCGACAGCATCTGCTCGCATTCGGTCACGGCATCGCCGATCATGAAGGGCTCGAGCACCAGTTCATAGCGGCCGGCCTCGATCTTCGACATGTCGAGCATGGCGTTGACGACCGACAGGAGATGGGCGCCAGACTGGCGGATCAGCTGCACATATTCGCGCTGGCGATCGTTCTCGAGCTTGCCGAAATACTCGCCGGCGAGGATGTCGGAGAAACCGAGGATCGCATTGAGCGGCGTCCTGAGTTCGTGGCTCACGGCGGCGAGGAAGCGCGACTTCGCCTCGTGCGCGGCCGCGGCCTCGTCTTCCTTTTCCAAGGCGACGGTGCGGATCGACATTTCGCCGGCGATGTCGAGCAGTTGGGCAAAGACGAAGGCCAGCTGGCCGTCCCGGCCGCGCGTGGCGGTCATGTCCATGCGCACGTTCATGAACTGTGCCTGGTCGAGGCCGATCACCGTGCGGTCGAGGCGCAGGTCGATGACGACGGCATCGGCGCCCTGGCGCAGGTCGTCGAGCGCCTGGATGAAGGCGATCCGGTCGGAGACATGCACCTGGTCGACGAAGGGCCGGCCGAAAGGATCACGCAGGAAGGACAGGAACATGTCGCGGTCGCGTCCGGCTGCCTCGCATACCTGCCCGGCCGTGTCGAGGCTGAGCATCAGCCCGGGGCAGACGTCGAAGGGCGACGGTGCCGCTTCCTCGCTGCCGCTTTCGGCGGCGGTGCCCGTCTCCGCGCGGCGCAGGGTGACGAGCGCCACGGCGCTGACCAGGAACAGCGAGACGACGACGGCAAAGCCGAGCGGCATGGCGACCGCCGGACCGTAGTGAAAGGAGAGTGCGACCGGCACGGTGGCGAGCATCAGGGCAAAGCCCGCGGCCAGGCGGCGCAGGGCCGCGATCTCGCGCGGATCGGCTTTCCTGCCATCCGCCTCAGAGGCGAGGCATTTGCCGGCCATGCGATCGAAAATCGCCTTCGCCCTGTCAGCCATGTTACGCAATACTTGCACGCCAAAAATCCGCGAAACTGTTCGTTTTCGAGGCCCCGACCTTAGGCCCGCCGCGCTTAAGGAAAAGATAAGGCAAGGCCCCCCGAAGGCCCCGGAACACCCCCTGAAGCCCCATAACGGGACACATGGGGGGAGCTTTCGAAAACGTGGTTAACGGGGCGTAAGCGTCGGATTTGTCAGTGTTTTCCTGATCGCGTTAAGATTTGTGTCCGGCCCGCCGGCCGAGAAGCGGTGGATTGCCGGGCGGTCGCCACAATTATGCTTAACGACGGTCGGTAAAGTTTGATGGAAATGCCGGATGAAGGGTCGCCAGACTTTCATTCGTTCAAATTTGAGACAAATCCGAGCGGGTTTTGCAAAGCGATCTTTGCACCGCGGCGATAGCTTGCCCTCACAAGTCCGGGAGACAACCCGGCACGACCCGACAATGACCGGAAAACGGTTTTGGGACGGGCAAAACGGGATTGGTGAAGACGATGTGGTTTCTGATCAAGGGAGCTTTCTGGTGCTCGATGACGCTGGTGGTGCTGTCGTTCTTCGGCAGCCAGCCGGCACAGGATGCCGCCGAGGGCCCCAGCCTTGAAATCGGCGATGCGATCGTGGCGGCGACCGACGCCTATCACTATCTCTCCGCCATCTGCACGGAAAAGCCGGACGTCTGCGAAAAGGGCGCCGAAACCTTCAAGCTTCTGGGCGAACGAGCCCGCGAAGGCGCGCTGGTCGCCTACCAGATCCTCGACAGCCAGTTTGCCGACGACGGCGAACAGGCGGTCGCCGAAGATGAGCCCGCCCGGCCGTCGCTGAGCGCGGAAGCCGCGCCCGCACAGGCCGAGGCCGTCACCGATATCGTCACCACGGGCACGGTCATCCCGGCGAGCCGCCCGCGGAAGGACAACCTGCCGAAACCCTATACCCCGCCCAAGTCGTAACCCGACCCCGGCACGGCCGCCACCGCCGAAAGGCACGCGGCGCCGCCTCCCGACAATTCCCCAGGGCCGATTGGCGGCCCCGGATCTCCGCTTGCAGCGGAGCATGCCTTGCCCATCCGGGCCATGCTCGGTTGCCTGTCTGCCTGTCTGTCTGCCTGTCCCACAGGAAACTTCGGCCCTTTGCCGAGCCGCGAGGAACCCCCTGTCCTCGCGGCTTTTTCTTTTTCCCCGCCTGCCGTCCGCCGCAAAGGTTCAAATGCCCGCCCGGATCGCCTATACCGGGTCGACCCATGCTTGAACCGGATGTGACACCCATGACGACGCTTGCGCAGATGACCGAGGATTTTGGCTTCCTGGACGACTGGGAGGACCGGATGCGCTACGTCATGGAGCTCGGCAAGGAACTGCCCGAGCTTCCCGAAGGCGAGCGGACGGCGGAAAACAAGGTCAAGGGTTGCGCCAGCCAGGTCTGGCTTTCGACCCATCCGCATGAGGGCCCGGACCCGGTCATCGACCTTGCCGGCGATTCGGACGCGCATATCGTGCGTGGCCTGGTGGCGATCGTGCTCGCCGCCTATTCCGGCAAGCGCGCCTCGGAAATCGTCGCCTTCGATGCCATCGAGCTGTTTTCCAGACTCGGGCTGATCGAGCACCTCTCGGCCCAGCGCGCCAACGGCCTGCGCTCGATGATCCAGCGCATCCGCGAGGAGGCGGCGCGGCATCTGGTGTGATGATTTGAAGGCCCGGGGATGATGCTCCGGCCGATGCGGAGATGGTCTTCCATTTGATCCATCCTGTTAAGCCGGTGTTAACCGCCGGTGGCAGTGCCCCCCTGCCGGCTCCCGTTGTCGTGGTATGTTTCCAGACGCCACAACGCAGGAGTCCATGATGGGCCGAAATCTCGACGGCTATGACTTCGCCGCCAAAGGCAATGGGAATGCAGCCTCCAACCCGCCCCTTCCCGTCGTCTGCGCGGCTTCGCCCACGCGGTACGGGGGGCCATTCCCAGCATGAGGTCGATCAAGATCATCGCGGGGCTGACCTTCGTCTTTCTCGCCCTGTTCGTCATCTTCCGGGAACAGACGGCGGGGGTGAGCGCGGATGCCTTCGTCAATGCACGGGTCACCACGATCCGGGCGCCGATCGCCGGCACGTTCCAGCTCGTGTCCCGCCCGCTCGGCGCGCGGATCAGCCGCGGGGATACGCTTGGCGCACTCTCCGATCCGCTGGTCGACACGATCCGGCTTTCCGATCTCCTCCAGGAAAGGGCCGAAACGCTCGCGGAGATCGACAGGCTGGACCGGACGGCAAATGCCATCCAGAGTGCGATCGAGGAGCTGCGCGCGCAGGCCGCGTCCCATCGCAAGGAAAGAACCGAGCAGTTGCGTGCCATGGTCGAGAGCGCCGAAGCCGGCCGTTCCACTGCTGAGGCGCGGCTGCGCTATGCCGAGCTCAGCCTGGAGCGTTCCAGGCGGCTGAGCAAACAGGGCATAAGGACGGGGGAATCGCTCGAGGAAGCGCAGTCATCGGCGGAAGTCGCGGCGCTCAACCTTAAAAACGCGGAGGAGACCAGCCGCGTCGCCCGGATCAACCTGGGTGCCGCCGAGCGCGGCATCCTTCTGGGCGACGGCTATAACGACACCCCCTCTTCCGGGCAGAGAATATCGGAGCTTCAGGCGCGCAAGGCCGAGATCGATGCCAATGCGGAGGCACAGTCGGTGATCTTCAATGCCCTGGAGGCGAGGATCCGCACGGAGCGGCTGCGCGTCAACCTGCTGACCTCCTCGGCCCTGCAAGCCAATGTGTCCGGCCTCGTCTGGGACTATCTGGCTGTTTCCGGCGAGACCGTCCAGCGGGGCCAGGACCTGCTGCGGCTGGTCGATTGCGATTCGGCGATCGTCACGCTTTCCGTAACCGAGCGGGTCTATAACGGCATCGAGCCGGGCAGCTCGGCCTCGTTCCGCATGAACGGCAGCGGCCGGCTGCTGCAAGGGACGGTCACCCGTGTCGCCGGCTCCGGGGCCTCCGCCGTCTACGACAACCTGGCGATTGCCCCCAGCGAGCGTCATCTCGGGCGTTTCGACGTCACCCTCGACGTGCCGGCGCTGCGCGAGGACGAAGAATTGCGCTGCCTCATCGGCCGTACCGGGCGGGTGTTTTTGGAAAACCGTCCGCTGGACTGGCTCCGGCGGCTCTGGAACTGACGATGGAAAGCCTCCTCCTCGGCAGCGAGGTCCAGTCCGTGGCGATGCTGGCGCTGCTCCTCGTCGGTGCGGCCCTGCTGCTGGACGACGTGCTGGACCCGAAGAACAGCTGGCACCGGGCCGGCCTGTTTTCCGTCGCCGCCCTGCTCACGCTGCGCTATCTCTGGTGGCGGGCAACCGAGACGCTTGCCCCTGTCGGCCTGACCTGGGACTGCCTGTTCAGCTGGTCCTTCTTTCTTTCCGAGGCGGCGGCCGGCCTGTCCTCGCTCAGCGCCTTCGCCATCCTCAGCCGGACCGGCTCGCGTTCGCAGGAGGCCGATCGCAATCTGGCCTGGTGGGAGCCTGATCCGCCGAAGGTGGCGATCCTGATCGCGACCTATAACGAGCAGCGCGACGTGCTCGAACGGACGATCGTCGGGGCGAAGGCGAGCCATCATCCGAACTGCGACGTGCTCATCCTCGACGACGGACGGCGCGACTGGCTGCGCGACTTCTGTAAAGGCCAGCGGGTGCGCTATCTGCGCCGCGCCGACAACCTCGGCTCCAAGGCCGGCAATATCAACCACGCGCTGGGCGTGCTCGCCTCTGATCCGCATCCGCCGGATTTCGTCGCCGTTCTCGATGCCGACTTCGTTCCCCATGCCGATTTCATCTCGCGGGCGCTGGCGCTGTTTCACGCCCCGGACGTCGGTCTCGTCCAGACCCCGCAGCACTTCTTCAATCCCGACCCGATCCAGCACAATCTCGGGCTGAGCCGATCCTATCCCGACGAGCAGCGCTTCTTCTTCGATCACCTGCAGCCGAGCCGGGACGCCTGGGGCATCGCGTTCTGCTGCGGCACCTCGTCGATCGTCCGCTGGCAGGCGGTAGAGGCCGTCGGCGGCTTTCCGACGGAGAGCGTGACCGAGGACTTCATGCTGACCCTGGTGCTCCAGGAGGCGGGGTGGCGGACGGTCTATCTCAACGAGGCGCTGACCGAGGGCCTGGCGCCGGAGGGCCTCAAGGAATATGTGACGCAGCGGGCGCGCTGGTGCCTCGGGCTGATGCAGATCGCGCGCAGCCGCGTGGGCCCCCTCGCCGAAAGCCGCCTGAGGCTGCGCGACCGCTTAAGCGTCGTCGATTCGGTGATGTTCTGGCTGACGAGCTTTTCCTTCCGCATCGCCTGCATGGTCTTTCCGCTGCTCTACTGGTTCTTCAACGTCACCGTCGTCGAGGCGAGCCTGGCGGATGTCGTCTTCTACTTCGTGCCCTATTATTTCTGGGTGCTGTTCGCGCTGAACTTCGTCTCGTCCGGGCTGATCGTTCCGATCGTCAACGATGTGAGCCAATTGCTCGGCGCGATCCCGATCACGCGCGCCGCCGTGGTCGGGCTGATCCGGCCGAAGGGGCATCCGTTCAGCGTCACCGCCAAGGGGGGCGACCGGACAAGGGTCGTCATCCAATGGCGGATGATGATGCCCTTTCTCATCCTGCTGTCGCTGACGGCGCTGGGCCTGCTGCTCGGCATCGCCTTCGACAGCTTTGCCTTCTCCGATTCCGGGGACGGCAAATATGTCATCCTGTTCTGGACGATCTACAACCTTTTGATCCTCAGCGTGGCGATCACCGTCTGTGTCGAGCTGCCGCGGGTGGAGCAGCACCTGGCCGACCATCCGGAACGCTGTGTCATCCTCGCCGACGGCCGGCTGAAGCGGGTCTGGCTCACCGACCTCACCGAGGGGACCGCGCGCATTCGCGGCGTTCAGCTATTGCCTGGGGAGGCGGTCGAGCTCAAGATCCGCGATATCGGCGATATGCAGGCCTTCGTGCTCGAGACCACCGGCGACGGGGCCGTCCTGTCGCTGGAACTGGACGAGCATCAGTACGAGGCGCTGCTGCGGCGCCTCTACGCGCAAGGGGCGGTGCCGAGCGTCACCTCGACCCGGCTGTCCGCCGTCTTGGGCGAGGCTCTCTCGCGTCTCGAGCGTCGCTAGCGCGCTCCTCGTTCTCGCCGGCATGCGGCATTTCATGCGGATGGGCCGCCGATTGCAGGCGCGCCAGCGCCGCGCCGATCATGCCGAGCTCGCGCGTCCGGTGGCTTTCCAGGGGATAGACATCCCTGCCCTCGGCAATGTCGGCGGCATTGCGGGCAAGCTCGGCAAACGGCCGGATGAAGGCGACGATGAACAGAAGGGTAAGCAGCGCCAGGATCAGGGCAAAGCCGACAAGGCGGAGCATCAGATCCCGCGACAGGATACGCGCCGGCAAGGCGGCGTATTCGCCATCGATCCGGGCCACCAGGTTCCAGCCGAACCGCGGCAGGTCGGCATAGCTCAGTTCGGGGACCGTGGTGGTGAAATAGGTGCGGCCGTCCGGCCAGGTTTCGACACCCGAGCCGGAGAGGCCGGAACGGGCCATTCGGAAGCTCGGCAGGTCGAGGGTCGGCGGCTGTTCGCCGGTGGACGAGGCGACGACAGCGCCATCGGCGCCAACGACGAAGATATCCACCGCCATCGACGCGGCCAGTTCGTTCAGGAGGCGCTGGGCCCAGGCGACGTTGAGGTGCAGCCCGAGCACGCCGATGGCCGAACCATCGGCATCCACGACGGGCGCGGCAAGGTCGAGGAATTGCGGCGGGGCGCCGTCGGCCTGCGGCGGCAGCTTGGCAGCAAGCAGAAGGGCCTCATGGGCATCGCCGGCAAAGGTCCCCCTCAGGCCCTCCCGGAACCAGGGACGCTGCTCGACACTCTCTCCCACCAGCAGACCGCCGGACGCGGCGACGACAGTCCCGTCGCTTTGCGCATAGCCGGCCCAGGACACCACGCTTCCACCGCCGACGAGCGTGTCGAGCTGCGTCTGCAGGTCCTGCGGCCGCAGCACGGCCAATTTCCGGCGCACCTCCAGGAGATGACGCCACTCCCGGTGCAGCGACTGCGCCACGGCCGTCTGGACACCGCGCATGCGGACCTCGACGGCACTCGTCAGCCGCGCCGCCTCGTAGGCGCTGCCCCGTTCGTTGATCAGCACATAGGCCATGGCGAGACCGATGACGGCGCCCGTCAGGACAAAGGCCATGGTGATGAATGCCAGGGAAGGGCTCAAGGCGGTGCGGATGCGAAAGGGCATGGATGTCTTCCGACGGTCAGTGGTTTGTCAGGCGCTGAGGGGCCCGCGGGTGCGTCGACGGGATGGAGGGCGCAAGGCGCGCATTTACCGCTTATTTAGCATAATGTCACGTAAATGCGGACCGCCGCTGTGGGTTGTTTGGCCAAGTTGCCAAAAAGGTCACCCGCGCAACCTGCCCGATGCGAGGCGACACATCAGCCGATTTCCGGGCGGAAATCTTGCGTGCCCCAGTGATGCCGGCGGCGGCCGCCCTTGGGTGGCGGCGCATAGTGGCGGGCGAGTGCCAGAAGGGCGGCGCGCAGCATCAGCTTGGCGGAGCGGGCCGGCCATTGCCGCTCGCGCTCGACCGTCTCCAGCCCCTTCATGAAACAGCAGACGTCGAGCGCCACGCCGGCAAGCTCCGGCCCCATGGCCTCGATCGCCGCATTGACCCGGGCGCGGGCGCCCAGCGCCGAATCGGCGATCTCGACCGAGGCGGGTGCCGCCCCCCGCACCCGCCCGGCTAGGCGCGGCTCGAAGGACGACGTGATGCGCGGCTGCAGGCCGGCGCGCTCGAAATCCACGGCGAGCCGCTCTCCCGCGGCGATCGCCTGTTCGTCGTAATAGGCGGCACCGTTGCGGTCCTTCAGCCGGGCGAGGCCGGACAGGGGTGATTCGGCCAGATTGCGCCGGACCGGCCGCCTCCGGCCGTTCTCGACCAGGGTCTCGTCGGCCATGTCGCGGTGCTGCTCGAGAAAGGCCTCGTCGCCGGGTGCGACCATGGCCCGGCGCAGATAGGTGGCCGTCCCCTCGCCTGACTTCAGCACCGGTCCATCGCGGACGATCAGCCCGCCCGCCACCGCAAAGCGCAACAGGCCGGCCGGAACGTCGGTGATGCGGGTGGGCAGGCCGGCATCCGGACCGTCAGGCCCGTCTTCCTTCCGGCCCTTTGTCTTGCCCTTCTCCGCGCCGCTCTTTGCGCAACAGACCGACAGCCGGCCGTCCTCGCCCTTTAAGACCTCAAGGGGGCCGCGCAGGGCAAGCTTCAGCAGGCGCAGAAGCAGGCGCCGTTCGGCCGGCGTCGGAAGCGTCTGCATCATGCCGGCCTCCCGGCGACCATGCAGACCGATTCGGCCAGCCGCTCGACGGTGCTGACGAAGGTGTCGAAGGCCGCATCGTCGCGTCGGTCCTCGACCACATGGCAGGCATGGCTGACCGTCGTGCGGTCGAGCCCGAAGGCCTCGGCGATCTCGCCATAGGACATGGAGAGCGCGACATGGCAGACATACATGGCGATCTGGCGCACATGGCAGCTGGCCCGCCGGCGCGCGCGCCGCACCTCCTGGCGGTCGCCGACGACGCCCAGCAGTTCAGCGGTGAGCTGGCGCACCACCATGCAGACGATGCGCCGGTCGGCCAGTGCGGCGCGGTCCGCGGCCTGGGCCTGGGACTGCGACTGCGCCGGCGACTGCGTCGGCGACGGGATTGCGGTCCGACCGACAGGTGTGGCGGCGGAAGCGGATGAGGCGGAAATGGCTTGCTGCTGTGGCATATGACTACTCCCAATAGATAGGAATTAATTCATACACCCATATCAGAATGCGGGGATGGCGGAAGACGCGATTTTTTACGTTGCCTCTGAATTTCCCCGCGTTTCGCGTTCGCGGCACAATTTTGATGGGATTTATTTCCTTATTCCCAACAACAAAAAACCGGGCCTCGCGGTCCGGTTTCGTTTTGCCCTTCGCCTTTCCGGCAGGGCGCGCGTGGTGGGCTGCGCTTACTTGCCGCGCTTGCGGCGCTGGCCGAGGCCCATTTCCTTGGCCAGGCGCGAGCGCGCTTCGGCATAGGCGGGAGCCACCATCGGGTAGTCCATCGGCAGGTCCCACTTGTCGCGGTATTCTTCCGGTCCGAGATTGTGGTGGGTCATCAGGTGGCGCTTCAGCGACTTGAAGGAGCCGCCGCATTCCAGGCAGATGATCTGGTCGTCCTGAACGGACTTTCGCACGGCGACCGCCGGCTTCTGCTTTTCGACGACCGAGACGACCGGAGCCGGCGACGCGGTATTGCTGAGCGCCGAGTGTACGTCGGAAATGAGGTTGGCGAGGTCCCCGACGGGCACCACATGGTGGCTCACATAGGCCGCAACGATGTCCGCGGTGAGTTCCACCAGCAGATCCTGGCCCGCGACATGGGCGATTTCTGTCATTTCTAGTCTCCTGTTCAACTGTGCTTGCCAAGGCGCCAGCTGACCGGCCGGCACCACTCGTTGAAGCCACGGAACAAAGGCCGCAAACGCAAATCCTGTCGTTGCCGACGTGGAATCCACCCCTAGATTCCGGAATAGCGTTCAGGAATTTGTCCCGACTGACCCTGTAGTCCGGCCTTCTGTGGACTTAACCCCCGGCAGATCAAGCAGTTGCGAATACAACGTCGCTGCGGGAATCAAGAGCGCAAGAAAACCAAGTCTCCAAGGATCGTGACTCTATCAATTCGTTACCACTATTCCGGAAAAAATCCACGTAATATTTTTCCCCAATTATGGGGAGGCCAATGGAACTTTTGCTCAAAATCCGAATCGATTGACTTGCTGCGCTTGCGAAATATGCTGCGTTGCCGGCAAAACAAGACGACAGATCAGCGCTTTACTTGGCTTTTCGACTGCGCGGCAAAAGCCGGGATCGGTCTTCTCGACCTGAAGTCTATGCCTTGACCTTCGACGCCTTGCGCTTCAACTCATCACTCTTCAGTTCATCGCAGACGGAGACCGGCGAGAGCCGGTAACCGACCTGGTGCGCCGCCTTGGCGAGCAGGTGGGCCGAGACCGGGGCGGTCAGGATGAAGAAGAAGAAGCCGGCAACCGCGCGGCTGAAGGTGGCAAGGTCGCCGGCATGCAGGCCGACGGCGAGCAGCAGCAGGCCCGAGCCGACCGTGCCCGCCTTGGAGGCGGCGTGCATGCGGGTATAGAGGTCGGGCAGGCGGTTGATGCCGATCGCGGCGATCAGCGCGAAAAGCGCCCCGCCGACGATCAGAAGGCCTGTGAAAAGGGCGATCCCGTAGGCCATCATTTGCGTGCCCCTCCCCTTGTCGCGCCGCCGGACTTGCTGCCGGCGGCCGATGCGGCCGCAGGCTTGGCCTTCTTGGCGCCCTTTGTCTTCTGCTTGTCGGTGCGCAGCACCGGTCCGTCCTCCAGCGGCTTCTCGCCGACCACGCCGCGCGCCAGGATGAAGCGGGCAAAGGCGACGGTGGCAAGGAAGCCGACGAGGCCGAGCGAGATGGCGATGTCGATATAGAGCGTGTAGCCGGTGCGAATGGCGATGACGGCGATGAAGCCGATGGCGATACCGACCAGCATGTCGAGCGACAGCACCCGGTCGGGCAGCGTCGGTCCCTTCACCACCCGATAGACGGTGAGAAGGAAGGAAATGCCGAGGATGACGAGGGCGAAATTGCACGCCGCCTGGATGATGCTTTCCGGAGCAATCATGCGAAGGCCTCCAGGATCTTGCGCTCGAAGCCGTCGGCGATGTCGCGGCGCGCGCCTTCGGGATCGGCGCAGTCGATGGCGTGCACGTAGAGCGTCTTCTTGTCGTCGGAAACATCGACCGACAGCGTGCCGGGGGTGAGCGTGATGAGGTTGGCGAGCAGCGTGATCTCGAAGTCGCGCGTCACCGTCAGCGGAAAGGCGAAGATGCCGGGCTTGATGTCGAGCCTCGGGCTCACCACCATGACGGCAACCTTCCAGGCCGACTTGGCCAGTTCGACGAAGAACAGCCAGGCGAGCGAGGCGATCTTCACCACGCGGCGGATATAGCCGGTGCCGTTGATCTGTTCGCGGATCAGGCCGAGCGCCAGGGTCGACAGCACGAAGCCGAAGATCAGATTGTGCAGCGAGGCGCTGCCGGTGATGGCGGCCCAGACGATCGCCATGAGCAGGTTGATGGCATAGAGGATCATGGCTGACCTCCCGCGGGAAAGACGGACTTGAGATAGGCCGCGGGGTCGGCAAGCCCGATCGCCGCCCGCTGGCTCAGATCGATCAGCGGTTCGGGGAAGAGGCCGAACCAGACGACGAGCGCCGAAAGGACGAGGATCGGCAGCATGGCCGAGGCCGGGGCACGCGGGACAAGCGCGATCGGGGCGGACGAAACGGCGGCGTCAGCGGCTGACGTCCCCTCGCCCACTGCCACGGTCGCAACCGGTGCCGGGCGCCAGTAGGCGAGCAGGAAGAGGCGGCCGAAGGCGATGGTGGTGAGGAAGCCGGACAAGAGGATCGAACCCGCCAACCACCAGGCGCCGATGTCGAGCGAGGCTTTGACCAGCATGGCCTTGGGCCAGAAACCGGAGAATGGCGGCAGGCCGGAGCCGGCGAAGAACAGGGCGAGCGACAGGCCGGCAAAGGCGGGGGCAGCCGCCCAGAGGCCCGACAGGCTTTCCAGGCGATAGGAGCCTTCGCGCCGCGCCGCCTCGCCCGCCAGAAGATAGAGTGCTGTCATCAGAACGATCGAATGCAGGGCATAGAAGATCGCCGCCGAAAGCCCGGCCGTTCCGGCGATCGCCGCACCCGCCAGCATGTAGCCGATGCCGGAGACGACGACGAATCCCAAGAAGCGGCGGATGTCGGACTGGGCAAGCGCCCCCATGGCGCCGAGCACCATGGTGAGTGCCGCGGCAATGGCGATGACGAGGCTGAGCGCCTCGCGCTCGACCGGCAGGAGCATGACCATGACGCGCAGCAGCGCATAGACGCCGACCTTGGTCAGAAGGCCGGCGAACAGCGCGGAGACGACGATGCGCGGCGTGTGGTAGGAGGCCGGCAGCCAGAAATTGACCGGAAAGGCGGCCGCCTTCATGCCGAAGGCGAAGACGAACAGGGCGCCGAGCGTCATCAGCGGGGCGGTTTCGCGCAAGGACCCGGCCTTTTGCGCAATGTCGGCCATGTTGAGCGTGCCGAAGATCGCATAGAGATAGCCGACGGCGATCAGGAACAGCGTCGTGCCGATGAGGTTCAGCACCGCATATTTCAGCGCCCCGTCGATCTGCTCGCGCTCGGAGCCGAGGATCAAGAGGCCGAAGGACGAGATCAGCAGGACCTCGAACCAGACATAGAGGTTGAAGATGTCGCCGGTGAGGAAGGCGCCGGAGACGCCGGCCATCAGCACCATCAGGAAGGGATAGAAGCCGTAGCGGCGGCCGCTCTGGTTGATGTCGCCGAGCGCATAGATGCTGCCGGCCAGCGCGACGATGGCGGCGGCGAGCGCCAGAAGCACCCCGGTCAGGTCGACGGTGAAGGCGATGCCGAAGGGCGGCAGCCAGCGGCCCATCATCATCGTCACCGGGCCGTTTGCCGCCACATGCGCCAAGAGCAACGCGTCGACCAGCACAATCAGGGCAAGGCCCGGAATGGCGATGAACGGATGGGCCTTGGTCGAATGCCTGAGCATCATCAGCACGGCGCCGAAGCCGAGGCCGATGGCGACAGGCAGGATGGTCAGCCACTCGGCACCGGTCGACGGCGCCATGACGAAGGCGAGCGAGAGGTCGATGGGGGAGGAGGTTACGGCCATCAGGAAAAGACCCCCTCTGGCCTGCCGGCCATCTCCCCCACAAGGGGGGAGACCGCCCCGCCGCCGGCGCTGCGTCCGAAATTCAGGCCGTGAACACTCGGCCTCCATTGGGCCTTGGAGGTTTGTCCGGGCCCGTGCCGCACGGTCTCTCCCCCCTTGTGGGGGAGATGGCCGGCAGGCCAGAGGGGGTTCACATCAGGCGCAAACATCATCATGCACTCAGTATCCCATCGGCGGCAGCGGCTCGCCCTTTGGCTCGGCGACGCGCATCTCGTCGGTGTCGTCGGTGCCGAGGTCCTGGTAGGCGCGATAGGTCAGCACCAGCAGGAAGCAAAAGAAGGAGAAGGAAATGACGATGGCGGTCAGGATGAGGGCCTGCGGCAGCGGATTGGCGGCGCCGGCCGAGAGCGTGTCAGAGCCTGCCGCGATGATCGGCGGCGTCTCGCGGGTCAGCCGACCTGTGGTGAACAGCAGAAGATTGACCGCATTGCCGAGAATGACGATGCCGAGCAGGACGCGGACGATATGCTTGGACATCATCAGGTAGAGGGCGCCGGCAAAGAAGATGCCGACCAGGCCGGACAGAAGCGCTTCCATCAGTCGCTCTCCCTTTCTTCCAGTGCGAGCGCGATCGAGGTGATGGCACCGACGACGACCAGATAGACGCCGACGTCGAAGGACATGACGGTGGCGAGCGGCACCTCGACGCCGAAGATCTGCGGATAGATCCACAGACCGGTCATGAAGGGCACACCGAGGACGACCGAGAGCATGCCGGACAGCGTGGCGAGCAGCAGTCCGGCGCCGGCCACCGACATCGGATGGAACCACAGCGCCCGACGGACCGCCGAGACGCCGAAGGCGATGCCGTAAATGGCAAAGGCGGAGGCGGCGATCAGCCCGCCGATGAAACCGCCGCCCGGCTCGTTATGGCCGCGCAGCAGCACGAAGATCGAAAACAGGAGCATCAGCGCGGTGAGGAACGGCGCGACCGTGCGGAAGATCAGCGTGTTCATTTGCGCAGCTCCTTCTCGACATTCTTGCCCTTGAGCGCCGCGACGGTTTTCTGGGCCGGCGCAACGGGAACGACCCGGATGCGGATCAGCGCCAGGATGGCCAGGCCCGTGATCATCACCACGGAGATTTCACCCAGCGTATCGGTGCCGCGGAAGTCGACGATGATGACGTTGACCACATTGGCGCCGTGGGCGATCACCTTGGAATAGGCGTTGAAGAAATCGGTGAGTGCTGCGTCGAACGGCGCCTGGGTGGACTTCAGCAGCATGAGCGCGAAGCCGAGGCCGGCGGCAATCGCGATCGCGCCGTCCCCCAGAACCTGTGTCCAGGTGCGGTGGTCGGAGGGCGAGAGGCGCAAGCGGGTCATGACCAGGGCGAGGATGACGACCGACAGGGTCTCGACCATGAACTGGGTGAACGACAGGTCGGGCGCGCCGAACAGAAGGAAGATGACGGCGACGGCAAAGCCCTGGATGCCGAGCGAGACGATCGCCGTCAGCCTGTCCCTGGCGGCGAGAACCGCGATCAGCCCGACGATGGCGATGACGATGAAGGCCAGTTCATGGAAGCGCACGTCGGACGGCCAGGCCGGCAGGGCCGGCAGTTCGCCATGGAGGATCGGCGGCACTAGCAGCACGAGCGCCAAGAGCAGGAAGGTGGAGGTCATGTAGACCTCGAGCCGGCCGTTCTGCACCAGTTGCGTCACGCGCCAGGAGAGGCGCACCAGTCCGGCGATGAAGTGGTCGAAGCCGCGATCGGGCCCCGGACCGAGCGCGTCGACGAGGCGGGCAACGAGGCTGCGAGCGCGATCGAGGCCGAGGAAGACGAGGATGCCGAGCGCGACCGTCAGCACGGAAAGCGCGAGCGGCAGGCCGATATGCGGGACGAGGCTGATCGTCACGGTTTCGGCCTCGCCGGCAACGGCGCTGGCCATGGGCGAAGACACATAGGCATGCGCGACCGGCGAGAACAGCGCGGCGGCAAGACCGATCAGCGACAGCACCAGCGGCCCGAGCCAGAGCAGGACCGGGCCTTCATGGGCATGCTTCGGCGTCTCGACCTTGGGCCCGAGGAAGGGTTTCAGCGCCACGGCAAAGCCGATGACGAACATCAGCGCATTGCCGATGATGGCGACCAGCGTGAAGAGGATGGCGCGCGGATCGGGGCCGGCAAGCGCTGCATAGATCTCCTCCTTGGCGAGGAAGCCGAAGAAGGGCGGCAGGCCGGCCATGGAGATGGCGGCGAAGAGCGCGGCGACAAAGGTGATCGGCATGGCCGAGCGCAGGCCGCCAAGCTTCGTCACGTCGCGCGTGCCGGCCTCATGGTCGATGATGCCGGCAACCATGAACAGGCCGCCTTTGAACAGCGAATGGGCGACCAGGTAGAGCACCGCGGCTGCCACCGCATAGGGCGAGCCGAAGCCGGTCAGCATGACCAGGAGGCCGAGCGAGGCAACGGTCGTATAGGCGAGCATCAGCTTCAAGTCGGTCTGGCGGATGGCGAGCACGGCGCCGACCAGAAGGGTAATGCCGCCGAAGAAGGGCAGCAGGATTTCCCAGGCCGGCGTATCGCCCATTACCGGATTGAGCCGCATCAACAGGTAGACGCCGGCCTTCACCATGGTGGCGGAATGCAGGTAGGCCGAGACCGGGGTCGGCGCCTCCATGGCGTTGGGCAGCCAGAAATGGAACGGAAACTGCGCCGACTTGGTAAAGGCGCCGCCGAGCACGAGGAAGAGCGCCGCCGCATAGAACGGACTTTCGCGCAGGATGTCGCCGGAATGCAAAAGCAGCGACAGCTGGGTGAAGCCCGTGATGTTCCAGATGAAAATCAGGCCGGCGAGCAGAAGAAGGCCGCCGCCGCCGGTGACGACCAGCGCCTGGAGGGCTGCGCGGCGCGAGGCCTCGCGGGAATGGTCGAAGCCGATCAGCAGGAAGGAGGTGATCGAGGTCAGTTCCCAGAAGACGAACAGCATCAGGAAACTGTCGGACACCACGACGCCGAGCATCGAGCCCATGAACATCAGGATGAAGGAGAAGAAACGGCCCTGCTGGACGTGGCCTTTGAGGTAACCGCCGGAATAGAGCACGATCAGCGTGCCGATGCCGGTGATCAGCAGCGCAAAGGTGAGCGACAGGCCGTCGAGGAACCAGGAGAAGGAGAGGTTCAGGCTCGGCACCCAGGCATAGCCGCCGGTCACCACCTCGCCGGCAGCGATTGCCGGCCAGAAGCCGGCGAAATGGACGAAGGCGAAGGCCGGGATGAGAGCCAGGAGCCAGGCCGCATTGGCGCCGAGACGGGCGGTCAGATAGGGGGCGACAAGCGCGCCGGCGAACGGCAGGAGCATGGCCATCAATGTCAGACCGGCGACGTCGTTGAGCATTCCCTATCCCTGTCAGCGCGTTTCGGCGCCGCCCCTTCAAAGAAAGGGGCGGAAAGTGGGCATGGTGTTAGGACAAAGCGTCGCGCGCCTCAAGGAAAAACGGAAAATCCTCTGTTCAAATAGACGTTTGTCAACGCTTTCCATGGACTTTCACGGACCCTGTCCCTGTTGCGTCAAAGACGCGGCGGCATATTCAGAATAGTTGTTTTAGTCGTGACTGCGACGCCTCGCCCGTTGCTTGGGCGGCCGGCTCACGGACATGATCCGAGGGATAAGCGTCGGGGCCTGCCACTGCGGCAATTGCCGTCTGCTTGCCGCCACCCTATCTATCGGCCGAGACAATCGGAGTAACCACGATGACCGACATAACGACCGGTGCAACCGGGCCGAAGATCGAGAAGAGGGATGACGAGTGGCGCGAGCAGCTGACGGCGGAGCAATACCGCATCCTGCGCGAGCACGGCACCGAGCGGCCGTTCACAGGCCCCTACTGGGACAATTTCGACAAGGGGCTTTATCGCTGCGCCGCCTGCGAGACGCCGCTGTTTTATTCCGACACCAAGTTCGACGCCGGCTGCGGCTGGCCGAGCTATTTCGAACCGGTGACGCCGGGTGCCGTGACCGAGCACCGCGACGCCTCGCTCGGCATGGTCAGGACCGAAATCCGCTGCGCCAATTGCGGCGGCCATCTCGGCCACGTCTTCCCCGACGGCCCGAAGCCGACCGGGTTGCGCTACTGCATCAACGGCCATGCGATGGTGTTCGAGCGGGTGGAGTGAGGACCGGCGGCCGCGCCGGTGCTGGGCACCCCCTCTGCCCTGCCGGGCATCTCCCCCACAAGGGGGGAGACCAGAAAGACGCGCCCGCTCGCCCGACGGAGCGGCAGGATTTTTTAAGCTCGGCTCCCCGAACGCGGACATTTCTTTTCCGGCCGGTAGCATTGGCGACAAGTCATCCGCAGTCGGGTCGCCCCCCTTGTGGGGGAGATGCCGGCAGGGCAGAGGGGGTGATCGGCGGAAACGAGCAGGCGTAGCAGGCCGGACCGCATTTCCCACCCCCCATCAGCACTTTCTCAATCTCCTTGCGGCTAAAGTCCGGGCAAAACGATATCAGGAGACTTCCATGAGCAATGTCGTCGAATTCAAGCAGCCGCCGAAGGCGCCGGAGCCGAAGAAGCCCAATCCGGGCCGCGACAAGCTGCTGATCGTGCTCGGCGTGATCGCCGCCTTTGGCCTCGCCTGGGTCTATTTCCAGTTCATCGGCGGCTGATCGGGTGAAGGCGCCGAGCCTTCACGATGGCGCCCCCGGAATCCTGATGTAGAATGCGGCCCCATTGCCGCGGGAGACCGTCATGCCCTTCGATCGCGCCGACTTCTTCGCCGTCTTCGTGCAATACAACACGGCGCTCTGGCCGACGCAGGTCTTCGCCTACGCGGCCATTTTTCTGTGCCTGTTCCTTCTCCTGCGGCGCAGCCGGATGACCGATCCGGGCATATTGGTCGTCCTTGCCGCGATGTGGGCGGTCAACGGCATCGGCTATCACGGGCTGTTCTTTTCGGCGATCAATCCCGCAGCCTTTCTGTTCGCTGCATTCTTCGTGGCGGAGGCGGTCCTTTTCGCGGTTTTCGCAGGGCGGGGAACGGAGATCGATTTCGCCAGGCGAAGAGACGGCCGCACGATCGCGGGCCTGCTGCTCATCATCTTCGCGGTCCTCGCATACCCACTCTGGGGAATGGCAGCCGGGCATCGCTATCCGGCCATGCCGATGATCGGCATCGCTCCCTGCCCGACGACGATCTTCACCATCGGCATCCTGCTGACGGGGCGCTGGGCGGTGGTGCGCTGGTTGCTGGTCATCCCGCTTGCCTGGTCCGCCATCGGCGGGAGCGCCGCCATCATGCTCGGCGTGCCGCAGGATTTCGGGCTTTTCGCCGCAGGCATCATCGCCGCCGCCTTCGCCCTCGGGCGGATGTACGATCTGCCGTTTGCCCGGCATGGAGAAGACACAGGGGCCTGACGTCTCCGTCCCCTCGCCTCATGTCCGCCCGTGGCTGTGGCCATGGTGCAGGTCGGGATAATGCGGGTGCTTGTGGCGCAGCGGTTCTTGGCACCTCCAATGGGAATGCGGCTCGGTCACCGGGCCGTCGTGGCCATGCCGGTGGTGCTCGTCATGCACATGGACATGGTCGTGCTCCAGCCCGTCGTGGCTGTCTTGGCGTCGAGGGCCATATCTTCGCCTGTTCGTTGCGCGGGGTTTCGTTTCGACAACTGTACAAAGATGCCCTCCCCCTGTAGTTAATAGAGCCGGAGGCCGACCTTGGCTTTCCTCGCCGTGCCATCATCGATCAATCCCCCGGTCCGCTTCGCCAATGCGGCGGCCCTCGCGAACAGCAACGGAGATCAACTGCATGTCGCTCGGAACAATCCTCATCATCATCCTCATCATTGCCCTGCTCGGTGGCTTTAGCGGTCGCTTCGGCGGCTATGGCTACGGCTTCGGACACGGCGGCGTCGGCGTGCTCGGCATCGTGCTGATCGTTCTTCTGGTGCTGGTTCTCACCGGCCGGCTGTGATTCCAAACAAATCCTGCGCTCGGACCGGCCACCGCAGCGTGGGGCACGGTTCGAGCGCAGGAGACATCCCCCGCACGGCGGGGGCGGGAAGCATTGTGACCATATTCTCCGTTCGCCACATCACGGACTACCAGTACAAGCGCCCGGTCAAACTCGGCGAACACCGGCTGATGTTCCGGCCGCGCGACAGTTTCGACCAGACGCTGCTGAATGTCAGCCTGGCCGTCGAGCCGGCCTATGACCGGCTGCGCTGGATCCACGATCCGTTCGGCAATTGCGTGGCGCTTCTCAGCTTCAAGGCGAAGACCGCCAGCCTGCGCTTCGAGAGCAATATCCGCCTCGACCATACGCCGCATGCCGCACTCGATTTCCCCATCGACGCGACGGCGATCGACTACCCCTTCACCTATGACGCGGAAGAACTGCCGGACCTGGCACCGGCGATGGCCCGTCATTTCGACGATCCGGGCGACCTGGTGGGCGCGTTTGCCCGGCAATTCCTGCACAGGGGCCAGCCGACCCGCACCAGCAGCCTGCTGATGAGCCTGTGCTACATGATCCACGACAGCTTCGCCTATGTGCGCCGCTCCGAGCACGGGGTACAGTCGCCGCTCGAGACGCTGGAACTGAAGACGGGCACCTGCCGGGATTTCGCCCTGCTGATGATGGAGGCCGCCCGCTCGCTCGGCCTCGCCGCCCGCTTCGTCACCGGTTACATCTATGTGCCCGATCGCGACGGCTCGACCACGCTTGGCGGTGGATCGACCCATGCCTGGTGCCAGATCTACATTCCCGGCGCCGGCTGGGTGGAGTTCGACCCGACCAACGGCATTGTCGGGAATCGCGACCTGATCCGGGTGGGCGTGGCGCGCGACCCGCGCCAGGCCGTCCCGCTGTCGGGCAGCTATGACGGGCGGGCCTCCGATTTCAAGTCGCTGACCGTGCAGGTCAATGTGACCTCGGACGGCGACGAGGCCGCACCATCCTGAGCGGATGGCCCGGAACACCAGGACTTTCCATGCGTTCACCCGAGGCCGGCATGCCGGCGCGTTTCACTCTCCCTTCTAAAGGATCCACGATGAAGATACGTGCCGGCTTCCAGATTGGCTATGAATGCGAGCGTGACACCGCCATGCTTCTCGTTCTCAACATCCACCCGTCGCGCCGGCCCGACCTTTTGACCGAGCAGGTGTTGAGCTTCGACCGGCCGATCGAGGCGCGCGACTACATCGACGGCTTCGGCAATGCCTGCAGCCGGATCACCGCGCCGGCCGGGCTCACCACCATTTCCACCGAGTTCGAGATCTACGACAACGGCCAGCCGGACGTGCTGCCCGAGGATGCCTTCCAGCACGACATCAAGGACCTGCCGAACGACGTGCTGGTCTTCCTGCTCGGCAGCCGCTATTGCGACACCGACCGGATGGCGGATTTCGCCTGGGCGACCTTTTCCGATACCCCGCTCGGCTGGCCGCGGGTCAAGGCGATCCTCGACTTCGTCCACAACCACATCACCTTCGACTACATGCAGGCGGATTCGACGCGCTCGGCGCATGACGGCTTCAGGGCCCGCACCGGGGTGTGCCGCGATTTCGCCCACCTCGCCATCACACTCTGCCGCTGCATGAACATTCCGGCGCGCTACTGCACCGGCTATCTCGGCGACATCGGCGTGCCCCGCGATCCGAACCCGATGGATTTCAGCGCCTGGTTCGAGGTCTATCTCGGCGGCCACTGGCACACCGTCGACGCCCGCCACAACAAGCCCCGCATCGGCCGCATCCTGATGGCGACCGGCCGCGACGCCACCGATGTGGCGCTGTCGACCGCGTTTGGCCCGGCGCGGCTCGCCCGCTTCGAGGTGGTGACGGAGGAGATCCCGACAGCCTGAGGGACCGGCTGAACCGACAGACCAACGGAGACAGACAGGAGAACCGACATGAGCTACACGATCGACAGGACGTTCGAGGGCACGGATTTCGCAAGCATTGTCGAAAGGACCCGCGCGGCACTCGCCGCCAACGGTTTCGGCGTGTTGACCGAGATCGACGTCAAGGCGACGCTGAAGAAGAAGATCGACCAGGATATCGACGACTACCTGATCCTCGGCGCCTGCAACCCGAAAATGGCCCATCAGGCCATCGGCATCGAGCCGAAGGTCGGCGCCATGCTGCCCTGCAATGTCATCGTGCGCCGAACCGGCGCCCATTCCGTCATGGTCAGCGCCATCGACCCGCAGGCCTCGATGGAAGCGATCCCGAACGCGCAGCTGAAATCGGTGGCGGGCGAAGTGCGCGACATGCTCCGGAAGGCCGTCGAGGCGATCTGAGCGTCTCCGTCACGCCCCATCCGCATCAGCCGACGACAAAGACCGGCCGGTCACAGAGAGATCACTTGTGTCCGCATTCGGTATGGCAGCAACCTGTTTGACGGGAGGCGCGCCAACATTTCTTGCATTTCTGGCGCTTGTCTTATACATTAAAAGGGCATTTCTCTTCGGGGGTTGGGGTGGGTTCAAATCCCACGGCTGCGCTAGCTCTTGTTGTCCTCTTAGTAGCACTCCGTATCTTCGGAGAGCAGTTAAAGGAGGCCATCATGAACAAAAAGCAAAAGAATTCGAAGTCGATTGCCTGCGTAGTCAAGCGTACTCGTATTATACTACCATCGATTGTTACCCATATCGTCGAAACCGTCTGGGCGACAGGAGCCAGTGTAGCCGCGGCGATGGCGTTCTCCACCTCCACCCTTCAAGGGGCGCGCTAGGCGCGCCCCTTCTTTTCGTAGCGCCGTAAAGAACTCTCCGTTGCCGTGTGCGAACGTCGCACATTTGGTCGTTGTCCTTGTCGCCAGCGTCTGAACTCAATGTTATCTCACGCCAAGAGGAGAACTTTTGGAGGATTATTTCTGCGGCATTTGAGTCGGCCGAAATTGCGAGCGGGAGGAGCCAATGCAGCGCAAGAAACGTAATCCGGCAAAATTTGACGTGATTGAATTGTATAAGGCGATCGGCCGCGATCGCGACTACGTAATCAGTGCTGAGGCTGACCTCTCGGATTTTCTCAAAACTGTCAGCGAATCTTTGAAGGCTTCTCAAACGAACCCAACATTGCTGCATGGGAAACGTGCTGAGGCGCTTTTTGCTCATGTGGCTGGTGCGATGGGAAGATGCCAGATGATCAAGCAAGAGGACAGCGGAGATATATTCGTCAGCGAGGGCGATTTCGAAGTCCCAGACTACCGCGTATTTCTCAAAGATGGCAGATACTACTTGGTGGAGGTAAAAAACTTCCACATGAAGACATTCAAAGCGGAGTTCACAGTCCCGAAAAAGACAATACGCGGGCTCGAAGCCTACGCTCAATTGAACAACATTCCGCTACGGTTTGCCATCTACTTTTCAAAACCCAACGTGTGGGTGCTGCTGGCCAAGGAAGCTTTCCGCCAGAAAAAACGACACTACGTCGTCAATTTTACAGAGGCCATAGCTAGGAACGAAATGGCGATATTAGGCGACCGAATGATAGCAACGCTACCTGATCTACGTTTCGTGATACTTGGAAGACCTGATGAATGTTCGATCCCCGCTGACAATGGAGATGTGTATTTCACGACCAGGGCAATTCATTTCTACTGCCGTGACCAAGAGGTGACAGACAACCAAGGCAAGCGGATAATATTCTACTTGATGCGATATGGTAATTGGCCTGTTAGCGAAGCCACACCTCTCATAAGTGATAGCAAGGTTGTCGGACTGCGTTGGGTTTTTAGCCCCGAAAACCCCGTCGAGGATCAGCCGTTCCAGGTCGTCGGAAACCTAAGCGCTATGATCAGCAATTCTTACCGCGAACTCACCGTTGGAGACAACACAGTCAAAGCTCTGGACGTGAAGCAAGATCCCAAGTTCTTCGCGCTCGATATTCCAGAGGACTATAAAGAGCCATCGCTCCCGCTATGGCAGTTCATTCTACAGCCAAATTATAGCGCCATGTGAGACAGTCTGGGGCGCCAACAAGGAACGATGGAACGCCCAGAGCCTCAAATCTGGCCTCCAGAAGCCGCCTCCCTCACAGCCGCAATTCCATCATCGCCAGGTCGAGCCAGCGGCCGAATTTCTGGCCGACCTCGCGGTGGATGCCGACGAGGCGGAAGCCGAGGCGCTCGTGGAGCGCGATCGACGGTTGGTTCTCGGCTTCGATCGCGGCGATCATCACGTGCTTGTCGTTTGCCCGCGCATGGTCGATCAGCGCCTGCATCAGGCGCTTGCCGAGCCCCGCGCCGCGGCAATCCTTGTCGACATACACCGAATGCTCGACCGTGTGGCGATAGCCGTCGAAGGCGCGCCAGTCGCCGTAGGAAGCATAGCCCGCCACCTTGCCGTCCCGCTCGGCGACCAGCACCGGGAAGCCCCGGGCGCGACGCTGCTCCATCCAGACGCGGCGGTTGTCGACGTCGATCAGCACCTCGTTCCAGATCGCCGTGGTGTGCTCGACGGCGTGGTTGTAGATGTCGCGGATCGCTTCGAGATCGGCCTCGACGGCGTCGCGGATGGTGATGGAGGATGGCATGGAGAAGGTCCCGGTCTTGTGTCTGAACCGCCTGCTTAGACCGCGCCGGGGGAGCCTGTAAAGCGGCGCCAGTGATGCGCCACGGCGGCGGCGCAGCGCCCCGCCCGCCTTTTGTGGGAGCGGACCGTGCTCGGCCCGTCAGTGGCCGATGGCGGTGACCACGGCGGAATAATGCACGGCGGCGGCGGTGACGACAAAACCGTGCCAGATGGCGTTCTGAAAGCGCAGGCGTTCCCAGACATGGAAGATCACGCCGGCCGAATAGATGCAGCCGCCGACGATGATGAGGAGCACGGTGATGCTCGGCAGGGTCTGCGAGATCGGCCCGAGCGCCATGGCCCCGCTCCAGCCCATGGCGAGGTAAAGCAGGATGGCCAGCCGGTCGTAGCGGCCGGGAAAACGACACTTCAGGTAGATGCCGACGAAGGCCGTCGCCCAGATGCCGATGAGCAGCGAGAGGATCACCCAGTCATGCGCCCCCTTGACCAGGAAGGGCGTGTAGGTCGCGGCGATCAGCACGAAGATCGCTGAATGATCGAAGCGCCGGAGAATCCACTTGGTGCGGGAATGCGGCCACATATTGTAGGTGAACGAGACGGCGAGCGCGATGACGAGGCCGAGGCCGTAGATCCAGGCGGCGGCCATTTCGGCATAGCTGGTCCATACCGTCGCATAGAAGATCAGCGCGGTGGCGCCGATCAGGGCGAAGACCACGCCGATGCCGTGGACGATGCCATCGGCCACCAGTTCGTGGAAATCATATTGCCGTCCGAAGCGGAACTGGTCGGTCATGGCAGTCGCAAACCCCTGGAAGAAGATCGTCTCGACGATCATCCACATCATGTGCAAATTTGACGTTACCTTCAAGGGCGGGAATGGCGATTGTAGGGCGGCGTCGGGCGCTCGCCGCCGTTCATCTTGCACGGCGCGCGGCCTTCGCCTAGCATCCACGCCATTGCCGGCCATTGCTGTTTGTCCTCAAGGAATTTTCCGATGCGCTTTACCGTGCTTGCCACCTTTGCGGCGCTAGTCGCCTATATTTGGTTCCTGCTGAAAGTCGCCCGCGCCCGCCAGCAATTCGGCGTCGAGGCGCCGAAGACCACCGGCAATGCCGATTTCGAGCGGATCTTTCGCGTGCAGCAGAATACCGTCGAGCAGCTGGTGCTGTTTTTACCGTCGCTCTGGCTGTTCGGCTTTTACGTCTCCGACGCCATTGCCGGCCTGCTCGGACTCGGCTGGACGGCATCGCGCGTGCTCTATGCCTCGGAATATTATGCCGACGCCAAGAAACGCGGGCCGGGCGCCGCGCTGACGTTTCTCATCGGCATCGTGCTGCTGGTGGGGGGCACGATCGGGGCGTTGTTGAAGATGGGGTGAGTGGGGGGCACGCGTTCGCTTGCGCGCGTCGGGCACGCAAGCGGATAGGTCCGCGTGAGCATAGACATGGATATCGGCGCCGCGGCTCACTCCGCCGGCCCGCTTTCAGAAGGGAGACAAGACCATGGAGACCAATCTTCTGCATCGGGGTCGGCTGATCGACCACATCCAGCTCGTCGTCCGGGACCTCAAGGCCAGCCGTGATTTTTACGCGGCTGTGCTGGCCGTGCTCGACATTCCCATCGTCGATACGCCGGACGGCTATTTCTGGGCCGACGAGCTGGTCGTGTCGGCCGCCGACAGCCCGGCGGCGGTGGGCGTGCTGACGGGGCGGCACCACCTCGCCTTCCAGGCGAAGGATCCGGCGACCGTGGAGGCCTTTTATGCCGCAGCACTCGCCCATGGCGGAAGCGACAACGGCGCGCCGGGCGAACGGCCCTACCACCCCGGCTACTACGCCGCCTTCGTGCTCGACCCCGACGGCAACAATATCGAGGCGGTGTATCATGGCGAGGCGAAGCGCAGTGCGCCGTCGGTGGTGATCGAGTTCTAGGGGTGGCGTGCGCGAGAGGGCGCGGCATGCTTCGCCTGGCCGGGTTTCGCCCACCTAGCCATACAGTCCCTGCCAATCCTGCCGGCCATGCAGGACGCGCATGATCAGAATGTCGCCGTCCCGGACGAGGTAGGCGATCAGATAGGCGTGGTAGGGGTGAAGCCGTTTCCGGCTGTTATCGGCCCAAAGGGGTCATAACGCCCGAATTGCTTGAGGCATTGCACTTCGACCACAGGTTTTTGCGATACGACTTCAGCAAGCAGAGGAGTTTGTTATGAAAACCGATCTGGAGCGATTTCAGGGTCTGTGGCGCCAGGTGAGATTTGAAGAAAATGGGATTGCCGATCCAATCGACACTCATGGCGCATGATGCGGTCATGACAATCGTGGGCGAGACTTTCCATGTGGCGATTCCAGATGGGGAAGCGCTTATCGAAGGAAAGTTCATGATTGACAGCGCTACGTCCCCAAAACGCATCGACTGGATCGATAGCATAGGCAGTGATGCAGGGAAGCAGCTTCCGTCCATTTACACGCTGTCAGATGATGCGTTTGAGTTTGCTGCAGCAGATGCCGATATGGAGCGCCCGCAGGATTTCACAGGCGGAAGCGGGATCACTATCAGAGGGTTTGTCCGTGCCTGAGGCGTGATGACCGCTAATGGCGCAAGGCCGAAGACGCCTGGCGGCCCTATGCGGACACGGACTTATTCTTCTCCACGATCGACGATCATCAGACCCGGGTCACTTGCAGAGCGATAGATGAAACACTCAGGATTTGGCGAGGTTGGGATTCGGCCAATCCGTATGTCACCGGCACTGAGAAGAATCTTGCACCACTCATCAGACCAAACCAACTCTTTGACTATTACTGGAGCATCGTCGAAGGCGATTTCGATTCTGACTTCGGACCAAGCCGTTATCGCGCCATCTTCAAAGACGATCATCGTGTCATGTGCTGCCTTGTGCTGAATTTCCCTCAGCTCTTTCCCGACAAGCCTATCGGCTATTAAATCCATCTGTCAGCCCCCGTGTTAGGTCGCCCATTACCGTAGGCTGGGATGTATTGCCAATGACCGCTTCTGGCGGATACCGTTGAAAAAGTCGGCGTTGCTGTTGATGCGAAGTTCTGATTCACTCCTTCTAGGGATTTAGGAGGATGTGCCGATGATGGGCGAACGAATGGTAGCGCAGGAAGCGCTGTTTTACGGCTTCAGCATCGAGCGGCACGTCCCGGCAAACCATCTTCTTCGGTCTATCGACCGCTTCGTCGATTTGTCTGGCCTTCGGACTCACTTACGCCCGTTCTACAGCCAGATCGGGCGGCCCTCGATTGATCCAGAACTGATGATCCGCATGCTGATCGTTGGTTACTGCTTCGGCATCCGTTCGGAGCGCCGGCTGTGCGAGGAGGTACATCTGAACCTCGCCTATCGCTGGTTTTGCGGGCTCGGGCTTGAAGGCGATGTCCCGGATCATTCGACCTTCTCCAAGAACCGGCATGGCCGCTTCCGCGATAGTGACTTGCTGCGCGAGTTGTTCGAGACGACGGTCAGGCGTTGCATCAAAGAGGGCCTTGTTGGTGGCGAAGGCTTCGCCGTCGATGCGAGCCTGATCAAGGCGGATGCCAACAAGCAGCGCTCAGCGGAAGGGTCGGAAGCAGTCGACTGGGAGTCTATGGCCGAGACCAGCCGCTCGGTTCAGGAATATCTCGATACGCTGGATGACGCAGCATGGGGTGCGGCTAGCGAAACAAAGCCGAAGTTCGTATCGAGGTCGGACCCGGCTGCCCAATGGACCGGAGCGATGAAAGGCCACGCCTTCTTTGCTTATGCTACCAACTATCTGATCGATCTGGATAATGCCGTTATCGTTGATGTCGAGGCAAGCCGTGCGATCCGGCAGGCGGAGGTCGGCGCGGCACGCACCATGATTGACCGGACTCAGGATATCTTCGGTCTCTATCCGGAACGGCTTGCCGCCGACACCGCCTATGGTTCGGCAGAGATGTTGGGCTGGCTGGTCCACGAGCGCGGGATAGAGCCGCATATTCCCGTCTTCGACAAATCCGAACGTCGTGATGGCACATTCGAGCGCGCCGACTTCGCCTATGACCACGAGCGCGATCTCTATACCTGCCCAGGTGGCAAGGAGTTACGCTCACGACAGATCGCCTACAAGAATGAGCGTCCCCTCGTGGATGAAGATGGCATG
Organism: Ciceribacter sp. T2.26MG-112.2; assembly: GCF_900492205.1. Lineage (GTDB taxonomy): Bacteria > Pseudomonadota > Alphaproteobacteria > Rhizobiales > Rhizobiaceae > Allorhizobium > Allorhizobium naphthalenivorans_A. The sequence continues at coordinate 62,887 of NZ_UEYQ01000012.1, read as the reverse complement.
GTACGGTATCGGGCCAGCAAACTCGACTGCGACGCCTGCGCCCTAAAACCTCAATGCTGTCCAAACGCCCCGGCGCGCAAGATACCACGCTCCATCCATGAGGGCGCTCGCGACCTGGCGCGCGATATCGCCAAAACCGAAGCCTATGTTACGTCGAGGCATCAGAGGAAAAAGGTCGAGATGCTTTTTGCGCACCTGAAACGCATCCTCAAACTGGATCGCCTGCGATTACGAGGGCCAAACGGAGCGCGTGATGAGTTCCACCTCGCCGCCGCCGCCCAAAACCTCCGGAAACTCGCCAAGCTGATCCCGCCACCAGCGCCAAAACCGGCGTGAAGGGAAATACATCTCGGCAGGTCCCTACAACGAGAACCTCAGAGCGAGATTAACACGCGCCTTTTTCAACGGTATCGGCGCAACACAGTCCTTGCCTTCCTCTCCTCATCCGCCCGCTCATCACTTCGCCCCGCTACCCAAACAGCCCCTGCCAATCCTGTCGGCCATGCAGGACGCGCACGATCAGAATGTCGCCGTCCCGGACGATGTAGGCGATCAGGTGCGCGTGGAAAGGGTGGAGCCGCATGGGCGGGTTCAGTTCGCGGCGTTCGCGCGCCATCTGCGGATTTTCGGCGAGGAGTTCAAATGTGTCGAACAACTCATCGACATATCGGTCGGACTGCGCCACGCCGAAGTGCTGCGCACCGAGGACATAGATCTCGATGATGTCGCGATCGGCCTCGACGGTGGTGCGATAGGTCATCGCCGGGTGGCGGCAAGCCGTTCGCGGGCGGCTTGAAGAATGTCGTCCTTCGAGCGCTCGCTGACGCCGCTGTCGAGACCTTCGGTGACAAGGCTCTGCAGTTCTGCCAGCGCGTCGGCGCGCTCCTGGTCGCGGCGGATCAGGGCACGCACATAGTCGCTGGCATTGCTGTAGCGCCCGGTCTTCGTCTGGGCGTCGACCCATTCCTTCATCGGATCGGGCAGCGAAACATTCATCGTCGCCATATCGGTCACCTCGTCGGGGCAGAATGGCATAATTTGGCAAGGTTTGCCAAAACAATTTGACGGTGGCGTCTGCCCCTCATCCGCCTGCCAGCACCTCTGCCGGCCCTTCGCTCAAAGCTCAGGGCGTTCGTCATTCGAAACGATTCACCGGATCGTTTCGTCGGCTGCGCCGAACAGTCCTCACCCCCGTGAACGGGGAGAAGGAGGATGGGGTTTGCCGCCCTGCCCGGCCCCTCGCTTTGGCGCGGGGCGAAGCGACGCGCGGTTAAGCCTTCCGATACCGCCGCGCCTGATAGACCACGCTGCCGCCCGTCAGCGCCTTGTAGAGCACCGAGCCCTTGGAGCCGGAGAATTCGGTCATGAAGCGGCGCAGCAGGAAGGCCTTGCCGATGCGGGCCTGTTTGCGGGCTTCCGCCGCGTTCAAGGCGGCGACGACGTTTTCAGAGATGTTGCGCTTGTCGATCAGTATGAGGCCGGGCGCGGCGAGCTGTTCGTCGAGCAGGCCAAGCTGGCTCTTCGGTCGCATGTCGGCGAAGGTGAAGATGCCGCCGGGTTTGAGCACGCGGGCGACCTCGCGGGCAAAGGCCGGCACGTCGCCGTAGCAATGCGAGGATTCGATGTTGACGACGATGTCGAAGGCGGCGTCGGGAAAAGGCAGGTTCTCGGCGTCGCCCTGCACGAAGGAAAGGGCCGGCGTGTCGGCATTGAGCTTTTGCGCCCGGCGCACGGTTTCCGGCGAATAGTCGAGGCCGGTCACAGTCGCGGGCGCGTAATAGCGGGCGATGTAGCGCGAGCCGCCGCCGCGGCCGGAGCCCACTTCCAGCACGCGGGCACCCTCGACGGGAAGGCCCTCGACCGCCTGCTGGTAGAGGCCGATGAAGGCGCGCTCGGCCTCGTCCTCGGCTTTCAGCGCAAACGGCGCGCCCATCGGCACGTAGCCGTAGTTCATGAAGCGCCAGTCCTTGTCGCCCCAGAAGCGCGACAGCATGTTGTAGATGCGCCGCCAGACCCATTTCTGGATGCGCGGAAACTTGCCGAGGGTGGCAACGTCGAGGACGCTGGAAAACAGGCGGCTGGTCATCGGTGGCCCTTCATTCGGCGGCAGGGGCGGCCGTTGGGGCGGCCTTGGCGGCCGCGAGCGCCATGAATTCATCGTAGAGCCAGGCGCGGCCCTTGTGGATCAGCGCGTGATCGTCCCTGTTCACCGGGTTGAAGCCCGGCAGGTAGTATTTCAGCACCAGCGGCGCGCATTTGCGCCAGTAGCCGGGATTGCCGAACAGCACCCAGACGAGCCGCGCCCAGAAACGCGGGCCGGTCTCGACCCCGTCTGTGCGGGCAAAGCGCACCAGATTGGCGAGCACGATCTTGAGGAAGGTCCAGGCGACCGCGTTGAAGGCCATGGTGCGCAGCATGTAGCGCTTGAAGGGGGAATATTTCGGTGTCGCCGCGGCAAAGACGTCGAGGGCGACCGCCTTGTGTTCCAGTTCCTCCAGCGCATGCCACATCCACAGCCGGCGATAGGCGGGCGCGGCATCGTCGAGGAATTGCGGATTGCGCAACGTCACCGTCGACAGCGTCGCGGTCAGGTGCTCGATGGCGCAGGTGACGGCCAGGCGGAAGACCGGGATCTTGTCGGAGCGCAGCGTCTTGATGACCGGCGCTTCCATCGCCTCGACGTCATAGCCGAGCTTGGCGAGCGCGCGGTTGTAGTCCTCGTGCTCGCGGGTGTGAAAAGCCTCCTGCACCGAATAGCCGTTGATCTCGGCGGCGAGGTGCTTGTCCTTCAGCTTCGGCGCGTAATATTTCAGCGAGCGGATGAAATAGCGCTCGCCTTCCGGCAGGAAGATGGAAAGGCCGTCGATCAGCGCCGTCTTGTGGAAGTCGCCGCCGAGCCAGTGGCGGGTCGGGTTTTCCAGGATGCCGAACCGGATGTCGCGGGGAATGATCTCCTCGTCGTCGGAGCCGGGGGCTGCATCCTTCCACCGCGCCGTCTGGCCGGCCGCATCTGCAATCGCCATGTGTCGTACTCCGTCCTCGGCCGCCGCCCTCAATAGCCGTTCTCAAGCGCCGCTCGTCGCGACGGGGCACTTCGGCATCGGTTTCTACCGCCTCGGACCAGCAGTGGCAACCTGCGGCCGCGCGTGGCCGGGCGCTCAGACAAGAAACGCCCCCTCCCCCGCCGATGGAGAAGAGGGCGCAAGGCCTGTGGCGATCCGATCAGGCTTCGCTCGCGCATTCCTGGCAGAGCGGAGCGTAGGGAACGGCCGCCAGACGCGCCTCGGAGATCGGCTGGCCGCATTTGGCGCAGGTGCCGAAAGTGCCCTTGGTGATGCGGTCGAGAGCCGCGTCGATCGCCTTCAGCTCCTTCTCCCCGACCTCGCCCAGTTCGTCGAGCACCTCGTCATTCTCGGCCTGGACCGCCTGTTCCTCGCTGTCGGGGTCGCGCCCGGTGGCGATGTCGGCATTGATCTTGTGCAGCCGCGAGAAAAGCTCGCGCTGGCGATCCCTCAGGATCTGTTCGTATTTGTCCGTGTTCATCCGGGTGTTTCCTCGTTCTTCTTGTCAATGCCGGCTAGGGGCCAGCCAGGGCCGACTAGTGTCGTTCGCCGGGGCTCAGCGGTCAACGAGCACCGAGCACTTGGCGTGGCGCACGACGCGGTCGGCAGTCGCACCGATCAGGTAGTTGCCGAGGTCGGGAATATGCGAGGCGACCAGGATCAGGTCGGCGCCGTGCTCGTTGGCGGCGGCGAGGATCTCGCGGGCCGGCGCGCCGGTGCGAAGTTCGACGCGGGCGGCGATGCCGGTCTTTTCCTTCAGTTCGACGAGCTTTGCCTTGCCGTCCTTGATGGCGTCCTCGATGGCGTTCACCGGCAGTTCGATGGTGATATAGCCCGGCATGTCCTCGATGACGGTCATCAGGATGATCTCGCCGCCGGCATCGAGCAATTGCGCCGCCTTGCGCAGGATCTTCTCGCCCTTGTCGAGCGCGCCACAATCGACCGGAACCACGATTTTCTTGTACATTCTTGCTCTCCTTGTGGCGTGGCCTTTCAAGACCCGCCTCCCTCTCTTCTAACGCTACAATCGAACGCCGCCGGCCATCCCGCATTGATCAGGATCAATTTTGCCGGCCTGATCGTCAACATATGCCGAACGATAAATCTCCCAAATCCGATCTTTCGTGAACGATGCGGACGGCGCATATTCTGATCCGGAAGATGATAAACCACAAGGGACCGACCATGACCCGGATCACCCGCCGCAGGGTGCTCGCGCTTGGCGCGGGCCTTGCCGCCGGCGCGACACAGTCCCGATCGGCCACAGGAGCCAATGCGATGAACCCTAAAGGCACACCAGACACGGCGCCAAGCTTCGCCTTGACCCGGCCGATCCATGTCGGCACCGCCCATCTCGTCGTCTCCGATCTCGACCGGGTGCGGCAGTTCTATGAGACCATGCTCGGGCTGAAAGTGCTCGAGCAGGGCATGAGCGGCGTCGTGCTCGGCGCCGGCGCCCGCCCGCTCCTGACGCTTTCGACCGGCGCCGACGTGCGGCCTGCGCCGCGCAATGCCGCCGGCCTGTTCCACACCGCCTTCCTGATGCCGGACCGCACCGAGCTTGGCCATTGGCTGGCGCATGTGGTTGCGCGCGGGGTGCGGCTCGACGGCGCCTCCGACCATCTGGTTTCCGAGGCGATCTATCTGAGCGATCCGGAAGGCAACGGCATCGAGGTCTACCGGGACCGCGCGCCGGAGGAATGGGATTTCCACGCCGACGGCACGGTGGAGATGGCCACCCTGGCGCTCGACCTGCAGGGGCTCTACGACAGCGCACCGAAGACCGCCTGGGGCGGCATGAGCGACAAGGCGGCGATCGGCCACATGCATTTGCAGGTGGGCAATATCCCGGAGGCCGACCGCTTCTACGAAGGCGTGCTGGGCCTCAAGAAGATGGCGACCTATCCCGGCGCCAGCTTCTTCGGCGCCGGCACCTATCACCACCACATCGCCGCCAATATCTGGAACAGCCGCGGCGCCACGGCCCGCGAAGGGGCGATGTCGGGCCTCTCCGACTATTCGCTGACCTTCAACGACCAGGCGGCACTCGACACGGCGCTCGCCACACTGGAGAGCCTGGAGATCGCTGTCGACCGCACGGCGGAAGGGCATGCGCTGAAGGACCCGTGGGGCATCGGGCTGACGCTCAAGGCGGCGTAAGGGCGGCCGAAGCCTGCACATATTCGCTGGGCGGGCAGCCGACGCGCCGGCTGAAGGCGGTGCTGAAGGCGCTCGCCGATTTGTAGCCGACCGCTTCGGCGATCTCGTCCAGCGAACCCCCGCGGCGCAAAAGGGCGTCCTTGGCCAGCGCCATGCGCCAGTTCAAGAGATATTCGACCGGCGCGACGCCGACGGCCTCGCAGAAACGCCGCGCGAAGACCGAACGCGACATACCGACGCGCCGGGCGAGTTCGCCCACCGTCCAGCCGCGGGCGACGTCCGCATGAATGTGGCCGAGCGCCTGGGCGAGGCGCGGATGCGCCAGGCCGCCGAGCAGACCGACCGGCGGCGCAAGGGCGTCCGACTGGCGCCGCAGGATCTCGATCAGCATCACCTCGATGAGCCGGCAAAGGATCGCATCGCGGCCGGGCCGGGCATCAGCCGCCTCCTCCCGGACGATGGCGACGAGCGTATGGAGGCGAGAGGCCGCCTGCTCGGTGGACCTGACGCAGACGAAGCGCGGGAGGAGGCCGATGAGCAGGTCGGCATTGGCCGGGTCGCAGCGGACGAGGCCGCCGAGGATGCGGGTTTCGGGGGCAAGGTCGGGGTCGCCGACACGCACTTCGCCATCCACCCAATGGGCCGCCTTGAAGGCATCGTCGGACAATTCGGTCTTCCCCCCCGGCGCGCTGACGAACGAGTCCCCGCGCGGCCGGGCGGAGAGGACGTAATCGCCCGCGCCAAGCTCGAGCGCGTCGCCTTCCTCCGCCTGGAACCAGCAGCGGCCCTCTGTGACCAGGTAGAAGGTCGGGCCCGGCTGCTCGGGCACGCGCACGCCCCAGCGGCCGGCGCCCGCCATGCCGCCGAGCAGCACGGTCTCCGGGCGTAGCAGGCCAATCACATCGGTCAACGCATCCATCGGGACGATCCATAATGATATTCGGATTTTGCATTATAGAAAGAAGCAATGGGCCGATGTAGTCAAGCCTGGCAACCAAAAAGGAGCCAAGCACATGACCAAGACCATTCTCATTACGGGCTGCTCGTCGGGCCTCGGCCAGATGACCGCCCGGCACTTCGCCGGACAGGGCTGGAACGTCATCGCCACGATGCGCAAGCCGGACGGCGCGCTGGCGAGCGAATATCCGGAGCGGATCCTGGAAGCCGCCCTCGTCGTCGCCGACCCCGCCAGCATCGACGCGGCGATCAAGGCGGGCGTCGATCGTTTCGGCGGGCTCGACGCCGTCGTCAACAATGCCGGCGTCACCATGGTCTCGGTTTTCGAGGCGACGCCGGACGACGCCATCCGCCGTATCTTCGAGACCAATGTCTTCGGCATGATGAACGTGATCCGCACGGCCCTGCCGCACCTTCGCGCACGCGGCGGGGCTACGATCGTCAATGTCAGCTCGGGCGTCGGGATCGCGGCCGTGCCGCTGCTGTCGATTTATGTCGCCTCGAAACAGGCCGTGGAGGGGCTGTCGGAATCTTTGTCGTACGAGCTGGAATCGCAGAATGTGCGCGTGAAGTTGATCGAACCCGGCGCGATGCGGGCCACGAATTTCGTCGGCACCGGCATGGCGGCCTCTGAGGCGGCGCCCGTGCCGGACGGCTACAAGCCCTATTTCGACCACGCCCTGCAGGCGATGATCGCCTATCCCTTCCCCTCGACCGAGGAGCAGTCGGTGGTCGAGGCGATCTTTGCCGCCGCGAACGATGATACGCATCGCTTGCGCTACGTGGTGGGGCAGGACGTGGAAGAATATGCCCGGCTCCGGTGGTCGACGTCGGAAGAGCAGTATCTGGCCGGGATGCATGCGCTCACCGGACAGGCTGCGTGGCGCGAGAAGGCATGACGGGGATCGGGCCACGGGGGCGACGGCTCGCCGGTCAGCCGCGCAGGCACGCCAAGGGGTCGGGCGTGCCGGGGCGTCCCCGCTCTCCGTCATAGGACGACCTGCCACCCACTCCCCCCGATGGAACACTCCGTCCATCCCCGCGTTATGGCGCAGTCGTATCGGGGGTTTTCGAAATGAATGACAGGGCGAACGGGTCGAGGACCAGCCGCGAGGCGATGGAGCATGCGGCCTGGACGGCCGAGCGGGCGCGTCGCAAGGCGACCCACCGGGTCAAGGTGCGCAAGACCGCGCTCGACCTGGCGCTGATCTGGTCGGTCATCGGCATCTTTTCGATCATGACGGTGGCCGTCGTCTATCTGGCGTCCAGCGTGCTGATGCCGATCACGCTTGCCATCGTCGTCGGGCTGATCCTCGGGGTGGCCGCGGACCGGCTCGGCGCTCTCGGGATTCCGCCGATGGCGACCGCCGTCATTCTCACCTCGCTGTTTGCCCTCCTGCTGTTCTTCATCGTCAACACGCTGGCGACGCCGCTCGCCGAACTCGCCGGCGAGGCACCGGCGATGATCGAGCGGGCGATCGAACGCATTCTGCCCTATCTCGAGCGTCATGAATGGCTGAACGTCACCGCCGCCACCTTTCGCTCCGGGCCGCTCACCTCCGAGGCATTGATCGAGAACATGGGCACCGTGCTCTCGACGCTGGCGACCCGCGTGACGCCGGCCCTGGTGCAGGGTCTGATCTTCTTCGGCGCGCTGGTCTTCTTCCTCGGCAGCCGGCTGGCGCTGCGCCGCGCCCTGATCATCGCCTTCAACGACCGCGCCCGGCGCCTCTCGGCGATCCGCATTCTCAATTCGATCGAGCAGGCGCTGGGCTATTATTTCGCCACCGCGACCCTGCTCTATGCCGTGGCCGGCGTGGTGATGACGCTTATCGCCTGGATCGGCGGGCTACCGATGCCGGCGCTGTGGGGCCTGTTCGCCTTCCTGTCGAGCTTCGTGCCCTATCTCGGCATCGCCATGATGACGCTCTCGCTGGCGGTCGCCGGCTTCCTCGCCCATGACGGGCTGATCTGGGCGCTGGCGCCGGCACTCGCCTTCTTCACCGTGCATGCGATCATGGAAAACCTCGTAACGCCCGCGGTGATGGGGCGCCGGCTGGAAATCAACCCCTTTATGGTCTTCGTCGCCATCGTCTTCTGGACCTGGATGTGGGGAGCGGTCGGCGCGGTGCTGGCCGTGCCGCTGTCGCTGATCGCCATGACCATCGCGTCCGAAATGCTGCCGCAGACCCGGGTCCAGCCCAAGCTGCCGGGCTGAGCCTCGACGGTACCGCAAGCCTTCTCACGCTTGTGGGACGGCGGATAATAAATTCGTCGATATTGACGAAAATCAAATTATATCTACGAAGCTTCGTACATACTGCTTCTCATATATTTTGCAGCAAATGGGAGGTTGCTTCATGGCGCATATCGTCGTTCTCGGTGCCGGTCTCGGCGGCACCATCCTGGCCTATGAACTGAGAGACAATCTCTCTCACAATGACCGGGTCAGCATCATCAACAAGGGCTCGAAATATTCTTTCGTCCCATCCAATCCCTGGGTCGCCGTCGGCTGGCGCGATAGGGAGAGCATCGAGGTCGACCTGGAGCCGGCCTGCAAGAAGCGCAATATCGGGCTCTATCCGCAGGGCGCCAAGCGGCTGAATGCCGCCGACAACCGCGTGGAGTTGAATGACGGCTCCGTCATCGACTACGACTACCTGGTCATCGCCACCGGCCCGGAGCTCGCCTTCGACGAGATCCCCGGCTTCGGGCCCGAGGCCAACACCCAGTCGGTCTGCCATATCGACCATGCGCTCGCCGCCAAGGACAATTTCGAGAAGCTGGTCGCCAATCCAGGCCCGGTGGTGATCGGCGCGGTGCAGGGCGCGTCGTGCTACGGCCCGGCCTATGAATTCGCCTTCATCCTGGAAAAGGCGCTGCGCGACGCCAAGGTGCGCGACAGGGTGCCGATGACCTTCGTCACCTCCGAGCCCTATATCGGCCATCTCGGCCTCGACGGCGTGGGCGACACCAAGGGGCTTCTCGAAAGCGCGATGCGCGCCAAGCACATCAAGTGGATCTGCAATGCCAAGGTGCAGAAGTTCGAGACCGACAAGGTGACGGTCGAGGAGGTCAACGAGGACGGCTCGACCAAGACCATCCACGAGGTGCCGTCCACCTATACGATGATGCTGCCGGCGTTCCGTGGCGTCGAGGCGGTGCGCGACATCGAGGGGCTGACCAATCCGCGCGGCTTCATCCTGGTCGACAAGCACCAGCGCAACGGCAAGTATCAAAACATCTTCGCCGTCGGCGTGTGCATCGCCATTGCCCCGACCGGCAAGACGCCGGTGCCGGTGGGCGTGCCGAAGACCGGCTTCATGATCGAAAGCATGGTGACCGCGACCGCCAAGAACATCGCCCGCCTGGTCCGGGGCGAAAACCCCAATGCCCAGGGCACCTGGAACGCAGTGTGCCTGGCCGACTTCGGCGACGGGGGGATCGCTTTCGTCGCCCAGCCGCAGATCCCGCCGCGCAATGTCAACTGGTCGTCCGAGGGCAAGTGGGTGCATGCCGCCAAGATCGGCTTCGAGAAATACTTCCTGCACAAGATCAGGAGCGGCACGGCCGAGCCGTTCTACGAGAAACTCGCCCTGCAGGTGCTCGGTATCGACAAGCTGAAGGCCGTCAAGTTCGACGACTGATGGTATGCGCATCCTGTCTCCCCGCGGTGGGAGACAGGATGCGGACGCAGATATGTGGAATCACGGTGCGGCTGCCGCAGAAGCACGATCCGGACGTGCCGGACCGGTCATGCGTCAATCAGTTCGATCTTCAATCTCTTGCCGACCGAGCGGGCTGCTCTGTCGAGCGTGTCGAGTGAAACTGCCAGATTTTGCGGATCGAGCACCCTGTCCACCTGAGTCCGGCTCGTGCCCATTCTCGTCGCCATGTCTGATTTGCTGATCGACTGCTTCTTGCGCGCAGCCTCGATCTGCCAGGTCAAAACCCGCTTGATCGCCTCGCCATAGATCTCCTCTCTTTCGCCGATCTCATCGAGGAAATCTTCAAGGCTCCCGCCGACAGAGGGCTGCAAGTCGTTCATTTCTTCGTCCTCTTCTCGAACTTTCTTAGCCGTTTTGAGCGCTCCAGGTGCTCTTTCCAGCGCTTGACCGCGAGTTTGATCGCCTCCTGCTGACCATCCTTGCCTTCTTCGCCGTGCAGCAGGAGCATTATCCCGTCATCAATCCCAAAATAGGTTCTGGCTTCGACATTTCCGTCCTTGATGCTGGATCGCACTTCGCGAACGCCATCCCTTATCGGCCGGCAGGTGGGCATACCGACGGGCCAGCCGAACTCCACGGTGGCGATGTCGGCCCCGACCCTGTGACGGTCCGCCTTGTCGAGCGACTTGAGCCATTCCTTGACCGGTTCCGCCCCTTCGGCCGTAACGAAGAACTTCGCTACAACGCGCTTCATTCAAGCTCCTTGTACCGTATACGGTGCGCTTTTACAAATGCATATTAGAGCGCTCGGTCGAGAGAGTAACCGGCCCGGATCCAATCAAGGATTGTATGAAGCACTTTTTCGCGAAGCGTTCAAATCGCCTTCCGTGGCTGGTACGGTGACCGCCAGGCGACCGGTTCAGAAGGCGCGGCGGCTTTCGGTCGACGCTTGGCCGGCGATCCGCTCGCCCGCCTCCACAATGCCCATCGGCTTGCCGAACAGATAGCCCTGCACGTAGCGAATGCCGGCCGACTGCACGGTGCGCAATTCCTCTTGCGTCTCCACCCCCTCCGCCAGGCATTCGAGGCCGAGATTGGCCGACAGATCGGCGATCGCCCGCAACAGGGTGCGACCGACGGCGTCGTCCTCGGCCAGCCGGGTGAGGAAGCAGCGGTCGGTCTTGATCCGATGCAGGGGGAAACGGTGGATATAGGCAAAGCTCGAATAGCCCGAACCGAAATCGTCGAGCGCGATGCGACAGCCCCTGGCGGCGAGCACGCCGAGCGAATCCCGCGCCCGCTCGAAATCGGTCATCACCGCCGTCTCGGTGATCTCGAAGACCAGCCGTTCGGGATCGATGCCGCTGTCGTCGACGATGCGGGCAATATTGCCGATCGAGCGGCTGGACACGAGATCGATCACCGAAAGATTGAAGGAAAGCGAGATTTCCTTCGGCCAGGCCGCCGCCGCGGCAAGCGCCTTTTCCAGAAGGACGCCCGTGACGCGCTCCATCATTCCGGTGCGCTCGGCCGCGGCGATCAGCAGGTCGGGGCTGACCTTGCCGAGCGCGGCACTTTCCCAGCGGGCCAAGGCTTCGAAGCCCGAGATCCGCTGCCGCATCAGGTCGAATTGCGGCTGGAAAGCCAGCGAGAGTTCCTTGACCAGATCGCAGGAGCGCAAGGCCTGCTCGATGCGGCCGAGATCGCTCATCTCCGCCTCGTGGCATTCGGAGAAGACCACCACGTCGCCCCGGGTCTGGCGCTTGGCCCGATAGAGGGCATGGTCGGCCCGCTCGTAGATCTGCCGCACCGTCTGGCCGTTTTCCGGGTAGCGAGCAAAGCCGACCGAGGCGGAGATCGATATGTCCACGCCGGAAACGACGAAGGGCCGCCGCAGCGTCTCGCAGATCGCCGAACCCAGACGGATGAGGCCATCTTCCGTCAACGGACGGCCGATGGCGAGCGCGAACTCGTCGCCGCCGAGCCGGGCGACCAGATGGTCGGGCGGACAGGTCTGGCGGATGCGGCGGCCGACCTCGACCAGAAGATCGTCGCCGACGGCATGGCCATAGAGGTCGTTGACCGGCTTGAAGCCGTCGAGATCGATGATGCCGACCTGCAGGCCTGCACTCAGCGCCCTCTCGTCGCCGATCAGTTGTTCCAGGGTGGCGAAGAAGTTGCGGCGGTTCGGCAGGCCGGTCAACGCGTCGAAATCCGCCTGACGTTCGGCGCGTTCGCGCAGCCGCTCCGCCAGCAGCCGGGAGCGCACCGCCTTGCTGATCGCCCCCCGCATCAGGACCGCAAGGCCGATGGCGCTGAAGGCGCCGGCGAGGCTGACGAAGGAAAAGTAGAAGAAGGAATCCGGGCCCAGGAGATAGGCGAGCGCCAGCATGGTGGCCAGCGTGATCACGCTGACGCCCGCCACCACACGGTTGCTGATGCCGACCGTCGAGGCGAGCATCATCAGCAGCAGGAAATAGATCAGGTTCGACGGGTGGAAATCGACATAGAGCACGGCACAGGTGTTGAGATAGATCAGCAGCAGCACGCCCGCACCGATCAGTTCCAGCCGGGCAAAGCCCGCCTCCTCAAGCCGCAGCGAGCGGCGAAGATAAAGCGCGATCGCCGCCGTCAATGTCGACAGGGAAAACAGCAGGGCGGCATCGGCGGGTGAGCGCAGCAGGAGATGCGGGATGCCGATGAACAGATAGAAGAGGAAGACGGGGACCAGGAAGGCGCGGATGATCGGCTGAAACGCCCGCGCCATCTCGTCGCGGATAGCGCCGGGCGACAGCGCGACGGCTTCGCAATCCGAAGAGGACACGGTTTGCTGCGAGTGTCGACGAGAGGGCATGAGGACCATGGGCGTTCCAGAAAGCCGGAGAAGCGAAAGCACCGTGTCTGGACCAGCCCTCATGCCACGCGGGACCACAACCGGGTCCATTCAGACAGGCGAGATATAACATTCATGCGTTAAGGGATCATAAACGGATCGCAAGAGGCCCATTTCCGATCCCCTGTGCGAATCAGCGGTCGCGACCGAAACATTTGACGAAAGAGGCGTGTCGCCAGTCGAACTCGGCCCAGTCGTCGGCCGCCCATCGATCAATTCGCATATACGAACATACTGGCAAAGCCTTTCGGAGCGATGAACGGCGGCCGCGGACCACGCGAATACCCACAAATTCACAGGGGGGAGCTTCCCGCTTATATCTTGACATTAATATTCATGTTTGCAAGTTGGGCGCATTGAATATGACTTCATTTCTCCACTTTGCGAAAGGCCTCCGATGCCCGCTCATCGTCTCCCCCTCACCCTGGCGGCCGTTCTCGGCCTTGCCGGCGCAGCATTCGCCGATCCGATCACCATCACCGACCAGGGGGGCCGCACCGTCACGCTGCCCAAGGCGGCCGAGCGCATCGCCTCGATCCCGATCCCGATGGCGTCCACCATCATCGCCATGGACGGCGGCACCTCCAGGCTGGTCGGCATGAACCCGACCGCCAAGAGCGCGATCGTCGAGGGCGTGCTCGGCAAGATCTTCCCCGAGGCCCGGGACATTCCGTCCGACATCACCGCGCCGAACTTCATTCCGAATGTCGAGGAACTGGCGGCGACCAATCCGGAACTCGTCATCCAGTGGGCCGATTACGGCGCAGACCTCGTCGACCCGATCAGCAATGCCGGGCTCAACGTCGCGCTCATTTCCTACGGCACGGAGGAGAAGACCCGCTATTACCACGAGATGGTCGCCACCGCGATGGGCAAGCCCGAGCGGGCCGCCGCGATCAACGGCTGGCGCGACACGGTCGCCAAGGAAATGGCGGAAAAGGCCAAGGCCATCCCTGCCGACAAGCGCCCGAAGGTGCTCTATCTCGGCCGGGCCATGGAAAACCTCACCGCCTCGGGCAACAAGGGCAATTACAATGGCTGGTACATCCATCTGGTCGGCGGCGTGAATGCGTCCGGCTCGGTCGAGGGCAATGGCACGACGATCAGCCCCGAGCAGATCGCCGAATGGAACCCGGATGTGATCCTGCTCAACAGCTTCGAGGCCAAGCTCGGCATCGACCGGATCTACAACGACCCGATCCTGTCGCTGACCAAGGCGGCGCAGGAGAAAAAGGTCTACAAGATGCCGCTCGGCGGCTATCGCTGGGATCCGCCGAGCCAGGAAAGCCCGCTGACCTGGATGTGGCTCGCCAATCTGCTGCATCCCGCCGTCTTCACTTACGACCTGCGCGCCGAGATGAAGGCGGCCTACAAGACGCTCTACAATTACGACCTCGGCGATGCCGACATCGACGGCATCCTGTGGACCGACATGCAGGGCGACGCCACGAACTACGCCCAGTTCGAGGCCAAGTGATGAGTGCGGTGGTGGCGGAACCGGTTCGGCGGAGCGTCTCGGCGCTGAGGATCGGCGTGTTCGGCGCCCTCCTCGTCGCGCTTCTGGCCTCGATGCTGTTTGCCATCGGCGCCGGCCGGTTTTCCGTCAGCGTGCCGCGCATCATCGACATCCTGATGGCCGGGGCGCTGAACCCCGGCCTCGCACCGGCCCAGATGGACGAGCGCATCGTGCTTCTGGTGCGCCTGCCGCGCGTCCTGCTCGCGGCGCTCTCCGGGGCCGCACTTGCCGTCGGCGGGGCGGCGCTGCAGGGGGTGTTCCGCAATCCGCTGGTTTCGCCGCAGGTGCTCGGCATCAGCCAGGGCGCGGCCTTCGGCGGGGCGATGGCGCTGCTGTTCGGCTATTCCGGCGTGGTGCTGCTGGGGCTCGCCTTCGTCTTCGGCCTGTCGGCGCTGATCCTCGTCGGGGCGCTCGCCCGCATCAACGGCCGCACCGAAGTCATCACCGTCATCCTGTCCGGCATGGTGATCGGCGCGCTGTTCGGGGCGCTGGTCTCGATCATCCAGTTCATCGCCGATCCCAACACCTCGCTGCCGGCCATCGTCTACTGGCTGATGGGTTCGTTTGCCACCGCCACCTGGGCGAGGCTCGGGCTTGCCGTTCCCGGCATGGCGATCGGGCTCATCATCGTCTTTGCGCTGCGCTACCGGCTGAACCTTCTGGCGCTTGAGGACTCGGAAGCCCGCTCGCTCGGCGTCAATCCCGACCGCGAACGCTGGTACATCTTCATCGCCATTTCGCTGATGACCGGAACCTCGGTCGCGGTCGCCGGCATCGTCGGCTGGATCGGGCTTGTCGTGCCGCATGCCGCGCGCATTCTGGTCGGCGAGGACCACCGGGCGCTGATCCCGGCCTCGGCAATCATCGGCGCCGCCTATCTCACCTTCATCGACACGCTGTCGCGGACGCTGACCTCGGCCGAAATCCCCCTCGGCGTCTTGACTGCGCTCATCGGTGCGCCGGTTTTTGCCGTGCTCTTGCGCAAGCATTTCAAGGAGGCGAACCGCCCATGATCGGTCTCGACAAGGCATCCGTCGCGTTCGGTCCGCGCACGCTGTTCAAGGATATCAGCTTTTCCGTGCCGGTCGGCCGGTCCATGGCGATCCTCGGGCCGAACGGTCGCGGCAAGACCACGCTGTTGCGCGCGCTGCTCGGCTTCCAGCCGCTGGCATCGGGCACGCGCCATGCGCCCAAGGTCGCCGGCTATGTGCCGCAGCACGGCGCCTCGCAGGCGAAGCTTTTCGGCCTCGAGGTCGTCGTCATGGGGCGCGCCGTGCAGCTCGGCCTGTTCGGCCAGCCGTCCGCCGCCGACCGCGAGGCGGCAGAAGCAGCCCTTGTGCAGGTCGGCGCCTGCGCGCTTGCCAACCTGCGCTACGACCGCATGTCGGGCGGCCAGCGGCAGATGGTGCTGATCGCCCGGGCGCTCGCCACCGGATCTCCGGTGCTGGTGTTCGACGAGCCGACCTCGGCGCTCGATCTCGGCAACCAGGCAAAGACGCTCGAACTGCTGGATACGCTGAGGCTCCGGCGCGACTTCGCCATCATCTTCACCACCCACGACCCCAACCATGCGCTGGCGGCGGCCGACGACGTGCTCCTGATGATGCCGGGCGGCGGCGAAATCCACGGTCCGGTGTCGGACATGATCGAGCCGGACAAGCTTTCCGAGCTCTACGGCGTGCCGATGCGCTGGGTGAATGTCCAGGGATCCACGGGCGAGACACGCCGGGCGATCCTGCCCGCCTTCGCCGGAATAGAGGCAGCATGAGCACGATCTACCTGAAATCCGCCTATGGCAAACCGTCGCCGGGCATCCTCGAAGCCGCCCAGCGCGGCGAAGCCGCCATCGTCGAGCAGGCCGAACTCTCGCCGGAGATCCTGTCGGCGCATAGCGGCCTGATCACCGGCCAGCAGCTCGACCAGGATGCCATGCTCACGCTGAAGCCGGCGCTCGACGCCTTTCTCGACCGGGGCGGCCGCTGGTTCTTCAACGGCCATTTGGTGCGCCCGCTCGTCGACGGCATGGGGCAGTACCGGCCGATCGCCGAACCGAAGCGGGCCGACTTCGACCTTGCCGCGGTCAATCCGCACCCGATCTATGACGGCATCGAGCTTACGAAGCTGGAGACCAACAAGGGCGTCGCCGGCTTCTACGGGCGCGGCTGCAATCCGCTGCCAAAGGGTGCCGTCGCCGTCAATGGACTGGGTGCAGCCAGGGTCCCGGTCGACTGGGTCTGGGCGCGGCCGAAGGGCGGACGGATCTTCTCCCATTCCGGCAATGATCTCGCCGGCATGGGACTGGAATGGGGCCTGGCGCCCGAGCTTTCCGCCCGCATCCTCGTCTGGACCAATGGTGGAGCATGCCTCGATCCGTGGCCGGCAAACCCGTCCAAACCGGCTGAAGTGCTGCCGCTCTCCGAGGCCGAAACCTATCGTGGCCTTCGCACCTCGACCCGCACCGGCCGGCGCATCGTGGCGCCCTCGTCAGGCACCTATTACAATATCCGCAGCCTCGAAGGGCCGCGCTATACCCATGCCTTCGATGTGATCTGCACGCCGGAACAGCTCGGTGACGTGCTGCGGCCGGACGACATTCTCTGGGTCCCGTGCCGAACGCCGGCGCAGCGCATGATCGCGCAGAAGGACGTGGTTGCCCGCCATCTGCAAGCCGGCGGCACCGTCGTCGCGCTCGGCGAAAGCCGGTCGGATCTCTGGCTGCCGGCCATCCAGTTCACAGAGACTCCGACGAACTGGTGGTGGTGGCTCGATCCGTCGGCCGATCTCGGCGTGAGGGTGACCGAGGCCGCCGCGTCCCATCCCCTGATGCACGGTATCGGCGACAAGGAAGTGACCTGGCATCTGCACGGCTGGTTCGTTCCGCCTGAAGGTGCCACCGTTCTTGCCCGCGACGGCGAAGGCCGGCCGATCCTCTACGAGGACAGGGTTTCGACGCCGGGCACGATGATCGTCTCCTCCCTTGATCCGATGTTCCACCACGGCTCGCATTTCATGCCGGCGACGACGCGCTTCCTCGACCGGTTCGTTCCCAACCTGAAGGCCTATGCCAATGTCTAATTCGATCACCGTCCTCGACAACGGACACCCGATCAGCTTCAGTTTCGACAGCATCAACGCCTATCATGGCGGCGGCTTTCCCGGCGGGGTGGCGCATGCGCTGAAAGCCATGCAGGCGGCCTTTCCGCTGCTCTCCCCGACGCCGCTGGAGCGGCGCGAGGTGGAGATCGTCACCGCCTTTTCCGGCGCGGGCGGTCGCGATGCACTGGAAATGGTCACCCGCGCGCTGACCGACGGGCGACTCACCATCGATAGGTCGATCGGCGGGACCCACGTGATCAACGATCCGCCCGGCCCCTACGTCTTCCGTTTTCGCTATCGCGGCAAGACGGTCGAGGCGGTGATCAAGCCCGGTCACGTGAAGGAGGAATTCATCACGCTCGGTGCCAAGGCCGACAAGACCCCCGACGAGATCGTCCGGCACGAGGAACTGAAGGCCGAAATGGCCTATCGCCTGCTGCCGCTCACCGCCGGCGAGGTCTATACGGTGCGGGTGATCTGAGGCTTAGCATCCTCTCCCCTCGTGGGAGAGGATACAAAATCACGATCTTAGCGACAGCTAACTCGTAGATTTTGTTGGTGAGGGGGCGACGTACCTGCAACCCTTCCCCCTCATCTGCGAAATCTGAGGTTTAGCCTGCGGCTAAGCCCTCGATTTCGCTTCTTCTCCCACCAAGGGAGAAGAGCCCCAGCCACTGTCACACGACTGTCATGGCCCGCGCCTATGTCCGGCCATCCCTTTCATGACGTGTCGCAAATGCTTCCCCAACAGTCTTCCCCCCTTCTCCGCTTCGGCCTGATCGCCGATCCGCAATATGCGCCGATCGAGCCCAATGCCCGGCTCAATCGCCACTACGCGCAGAGCCTGGAAAAGCTCGAGGCGGCGATCGCGCAGTTCAACGGCGAGGCGCTCGATTTCGTAGTGACGCTCGGCGACGTGATCGACCGGGACTGGGAGAATTTCGACCGGGTCCTGCCGCTTTACGAGACCCTGCGGCACACGCACCACATCCTGCCCGGCAATCACGACTTTGCCGTAGCGGCCGACAGACTGGCGGAGGTGTACGCCAGGCTCGGCATGACGGCGCCGTATCACGACTTCGTCGTCAAAGGCGTGCGGCTGATCCTGACCGACGGCAACGAGGTTTCCTTGTTTGCCCCGCCGCTCGACGATCCGCGCCGGGTCGAGGCGGCCGAAAGGCTGGCCGCTCTTACGGCGGCGGGGGCTGCCAATGCGCAGATGTGGAATGCCGGCATGAGCGCTACGCAGGTCGCCTGGCTCGGCGAACGGCTGAGACAAGCGGATAAGGCCGGCGAGCGGGCGATCGTCTTTGGCCATTATCCGCTCCACCCGGCGAGCGACCACAATCTGTGGGGCGCCGAGGAGGTTTCCGCGCTGATCGCCGCCTCGCCCGCCGCCATCGGCTATTTCTGCGGCCACAACCATGCAGGCAATTACGGCCTGCTGAACGGCACCCATTTCGTCAACATCAAGGGCATGGTCGACACGTTCGACGAGAACGCGTTTGCGATTGTCGCCGTCCATGCCGACCGCATCGAGATCACCGGCTTCGGCCGCGAAGTAAGCCGCGTTCTCGCCCTTTAGGCTGCCTGGCGACCCCGACTTCGCGAAAGACGTCCGCGCGCGTCAAGGTGGCCACAATCCCTTGTCAGAGCACACCTGACCACTTTCCGGACCATGCCTAGGCAGGTGCGGCCACGGTGCTGCCCGTCCAGCCGGCGGTCCACAAGTCGCGCAGGCGATTGCCCTCGCCAGGGAAGAACTCCTCGAGCGGCTGGCAGTCCTCGACCCGGTCGGCGCGAAAATTGCGGATCGCCTCACGCAGTTCGCACCAGGCGACGATGACGGCGGTGGCCGAATAGTAGACGAGCGCCAGCGGCCGCACCGTGCGTTCCGTCGCATTGCCCCATTCGTCGCGGTAGTCGAAGAGCAGTTTGCGCTCGTCGCGGATGGCCGAGCGCACCATGGCGAGATCGATCCCTTCCGGCGCGGGCGCAACCGAACCCCAGGCCTGCAGCGCATTGCCTTGCAGAACCTGGCGCAGCGGCTCCGGCACGGCTGCGGCGATCTTGGTGTTGACCCGCCGGGCCGCCTGTTTCAGCGCCGTATCCGCCGTGCGCTCCAGCAGCGCCAGGCCGAGCACGATCGCTTCGGTCTCCTCCACCGAAAACATCAGCGGCGGCAGGTCGAAGCCGGGGCGCAGGATGTAGCCCAGCCCGCGCTCGCCCTCGATCGGCACGCGCATGGCCTGCAGCGCTGCAATGTCGCGATAGATCGAACGCGGCGTCACTTCGAGCTGCGCGGCGATCTCGGCCGCCGTGACGACGCGGCGCGACAGCCTGAGGATCTGGATGATCTCGAAGAGCCGCGACGCCTTTCGCATATTTGCCTCCCCAGCGGAAACGCTACTGACACAAGCATGTCAGTTGGTCCGGCTTATGGAAAGGCGAAACCGGCTGATTTTCCGCGGGAAATGCGCAACTGCTTTTCACGACGACGAAGGATACTGACATGAGCTACGCCGACAATCTCTGGCTTTTCCTGGTGCTGATCGCCGGCATCATCATCGTTCCGGGCATGGACATGCTGTATGTCCTGGTCAGCTCGCTTTCGGGCGGACGACGCGCCGGCCTGGTCGCCACCTCCGGCATGATGACGGGCGGCGTGGTGCACACGCTCTACGGCACGCTCGGCACCGGGCTGTTGCTGGTCCTTGCACCAAAACTGTTCACCCCGATACTGATCGCCGGCGCGCTCTACATGATCTGGATCGGCTGGACACTGGTTAAAAGCGCGATCACCGTCGACGCAGTCGAGCGGGCCGACCGGGGTGCCCTGTGGCAGACCTTTCGCCGCGCGGTGGCCACCTGCCTGCTCAATCCCAAGGCCTATCTCTTCGTCATCGCCGTCTATCCGCAGTTCCTCAAGCCCGTCTACGGGCCGATATGGCTGCAGGGGCTGGTGCTGGGTCTGATGACCGTGGCCACGCAGGCGCTGGTCTATGGCGGCGTGGCGCTCGCCGCCGACCGGGCGCGGGCCACACTGACGGGCAATCCGACGGCGACGATCTGGGTCGGGCGGGCCGCCGGCGGGCTTTTGATCCTGGCTGCCGCGCTCACGTTGTGGCACGGGCTCGCTACCCGTTGAGGCCCCGATCGCGCGGCAATTCGTGATATTTATCAATTCATTGGACGGCGGCGGCAACTTCACCGGAATGTGACTTCATTCCTGTCGTACAATTTTGCAAACATGCCGAGGCGTATTTCCGCAATCCCAAGCGCCGGTCCGCCGGCCCGCCAAACTGGAGAAACCCGATGAAGCTCAAACTTTTCCTGGCTGCCGCGCTCGTCACCGGACTGGGCCTGACCGCAGCGACCGCCGCCGACGAGCCGCAGGTCGTGCGTCAGGAGATGATGAAGAAGGTCGGCGGCGCGATGGGCGCCATCGGCGCGATCGTCAAGGGTGAAAAGCCGTTCGACGCGGAGGTCGTCAAGGCTTCGCTGACCACCATGGCGGAGGTGTCGAAGGATTTTCCCAACCATTTCCCCGCCGGCTCCGAAACCGGCTTTGAAACCGAGGCCACGGCGAAGATCTGGGAAAACCCGGATGACTTCAAGGCCAAGTCGGCGGAATTGGCCAAGGTGGCCGAAGCCCAGCTCGCCGCCATGCCGACCGACCAGGCGAGCACCGGCGCCGTGATGAAGGCCGTCGGCGCGACCTGTTCGAGCTGTCATGAGACCTACCGCGTGAAGAAATAAGGCGGATTGCCCCTTCCCCGGCACGGCGCCGGCTTGCTGAGCGGCAAGTCGGCGCCGTGCCGGTTGTTCTGCATGGACGCACGAGACAGGATCGGAGGCCGTCATGGCATCGAAATGGCTGAAGAGGCTCGGCGCGCTTCTGGCGCTCGGCGTGGTCGGCGGGGCGGGCTTCCTGTTCGTCACGGAGCCTGAGCGGCAAGACCCGTCCGTCTGGGCCGATCTCGGGGAACCCGACCTCGACAACGGCCGGCGCATCTTCTTTGCCGGCGGCTGCACGAGCTGCCATGCGGCGGCGAAATCCGAGGGCGAGGCAAGGCTCGTGCTGTCCGGCGGCGCGCCGCTCAAGAGCCCGTTCGGCACGTTCCATGCACCCAATATTTCCTCATCCCCGACCGCCGGCATCGGCGCGTGGACGCTTTCCGAATTCGGCGATGCGATGACGCGCGGGGTGGGCCGCAAGGGGGAACACCTCTATCCGTCCTTCCCCTACGGCTCCTATGCGCGCATGGCGCCGAAGGACATCAACGATCTCTACGGCTTCATGAAGACGCTGCCGGCGAGCGAGGCGGTGGCGCCTGAGCACGAACTGCCCTTCCCCTTCAACATCCGGCTTTCGCTCGGCGGCTGGAAATTCCTCTATTTTACCAATGCGCCCCGTGTCGAACTCGCCAATGCCGACGAACCCGTGAAGCTCGGCCAGTATCTGGTCGAGGGGCCCGGCCATTGCGGCGAATGCCACACGCCGCGCGATATGCTCGGTGGCTTCAAGAGCGGCCAGTGGCTGGCCGGCGGCCCGAACCCGGAGGGCGAAGGCATGATCCCAAACATCACGCCCGGCTCAAAGAGCGTCGGGTCGTGGTCGACCGGCGATATCGCCAGCTATCTCGAAACCGGTTTTACCCCCGACTTCGACAGCGTCGGCGGTTCGATGGTCGAGGTGCAGAAGAACATGGCGGAGCTTACCGCCTCCGACCGCGAGGCGATCGCCGCCTATCTGAAGGCCGTCCCGGCGGTGAAGTGAGCGGTGTGTCTCGACCCGTCCTTCGGGCCCCCGCAAGTGGGGAGAGGGGACGGCCGCCGCGGTCCCGCCTGGTCCTTATCCCCGTTCACGGGGAGAAGGTGCCGGAAGGCGAATGAGGGGCAGGCGGCGCCTTGAAGCCGCCCTATGTCAGCTTCAGTCCGTCTCCCCCTGCATGAGCGCGGCATAGTCTCTACCGCCGTAGAAGATGTTGACGATAACGACGGCATGGCCCTCCAGGCGATAGAGGATGACGGCCCGTTTCTCGAAAGGGACCAGCCGAATGCCGGACCCCAGGTCTTCGCGTGCAACGCCACCATGGGGCGCATCGCCGATGCGCTCGCACCGGGCATAAATGCGGTCGGTAAAAGCGGAGGCTGTCTGAACGCTCCGACTCACCTCAAGAACATAAAGAAAGATCGCCTCGATATCGGTGAGCGCCTGAGGACGAAAAACGACCGCGAAGCGCTCCATTCCGGTCCTCACCCGCGATGGCGGGCATAGAGATCGTCGAGACGACGGCGGACATCGGAGCTGGCAAGACTGGGGCCTGGATCGTCCAGGGACGCCGATATCCTGGCGCGAATGAGATCAAGTCGATCATCCCGCGTGTCGCTGTCACGTACCATATTGGCGATCGCAGCGAGAACGGCCTCCTCGGTAGACGCGTAAGCGCCCGCCTTCACCCGACCGCGAAGGGCCTCCATCATCTCGTTCGGAACCGTGATGTTCAGTGTTTCAGGCATGACTTTGCTCCGCTACGGCCAAGATAGGCTGGTCTTTCGCAATCGGCAACTCCCTCCCCCACCCCTCCAGCATGGCGCAAGCCTGTGCCGCCAGAGTGCGGTTCGTCACAATGGCCAGGGACCAAAGCATGAGCATGGAACGTCGGCGAATGGAAAGCGCGCTGCGCTCGCTGCTCGACAGCTATCCGGATCCGGCGCTGCACCGCTGGGTGGACGAAACCGTGCGGGCCTTCGAAAAACGGCTCTCCAACATCATCGATCCGCGCGAGCGCGACCATGCGCAGCAGGCAGCGCTGGTGCTGATCAAGACGACGCTGCAGCAGTGGTCGCAGAACCCGCCGGTCCGGCACTGACGCGAAGGCGCTTCCGACCTCGAACATTTTTCGCCCGCCGGAGCCCTTCGTCTCCGGTCGATGCGCTCAAGTTTGCCAGGTTCTGAACCCGCGAGGCTCTCCCCGTTGTTTCCACTTGTCTTATCAGGAAAACGAGCCCCTCCCCACTTTTCCCTGGCAAACGCTAGCGATGCTCGGCGGCAAAAGCCGAGATCTCGGCTTGCGCTTCCGGCGTCCACAGATCGAGGGCCTTCAGGACCTCCATGGCAAAGGTGTCGGGTGCCGAGCCCGGCGCTGTGACCACGCCCTTGTCGCAGACGGCCCGCGGCTGGTCGCGATAATGCTCCGCGCCCTGATAGCCCGGATACTTCCGGTGCGAGGCGAGTGAATTGCCGGTATGGGCGACGCCGTCGAGGATACCGGTTGCGGCGAGCGCGCTCGCTGCGGCGCAAATGCCGGCCACGACCTTCCCCTTCGCGTGGAAATCCCCGGCCAGCTCGGTGAAATCGAAGGCCTCGCCCTTTTCCCAGGCATAGCCGCCGGGGATCACCAGCGCGTCGAAACGCTCGGGGTCGATCTCGGCGAAGCTGATGTCCGGTGTGACCTTGAGGCCGCCCATCGAGACGACCGGCTGGCCGTCCGGCGAGGCGGTCACCACGTCACAGCCGAGATAATAGCGCGCGGCGGCCATCAGGAGCGCGGGCTCCCAATCGGCGAAATCGGCATGCAGGGCAACAGCGATGCGGGGCATGGCAAAATCTCCTCGAAACCGAAAGGCAAAGCGTGGCTGCGCTTAAGACAGCGCCTGCATGTAGCGCATGCCGGTGACGGGACGCGGCACGAAGTCCATGTGTTCGTAGAAGCGATGGGCGGCGAAATTGCCGGTCGCGGCACTGACCGAAAGGTAGTCGCAACCGGACTGTCGGGCAAGCTCGCGGGCACGCGCGACGAGGTGCTGGCCGATGCCATTGCCGCGCTGGCCGTCGCGCACGTAGAGATGATGCAGGTCCATGCCGCGCTTGCCTTCGTCCGCCCTGTAGAGCGGCACGAGGATGGCGTAGCCGATCAGTCCCTCGCCGCCGTCGGCGACCAGCGCGGTGATCCACGGCAGCGGACCGAACAGGTCGCGCTCGAGCTTTTCCGGCGTCATGGCCGAGGCGTCGCCATGATGCAGGGCGAGCGCCGCGATCATGGCGTTCAGTTCGGGCAGGTCATGGGGTTTGGCGGCGCGGATGACCACGACGGGTGGTCGCGGCAGGGTGATGTCGGTGTCTTCGGTCATTTCTGGCTTCCCTTCTTTCGTTGCGCCGTCAGGGGAAGCTTTTGTCTCGGAAAACAACAAGGCCGCCTGACGGCGGCCTGTTGACATGATGATCTGTCGAGCCGCCGGTTACCGGTAGGCCCAAAAATACGTGCAGGAGATGGGTGCGCGTGCGATGATCATGACAGGTTAGATGCGCCGGTTTCAATCGATTGTCAATGCCGGAGTGATCCGGGGGAACGCGCTCGACGTTTCTCCAGGATGACCCTGCTTCACCTCGTTCTCGGCGACCAGCTTTCCCATTCCCTCTCCGCGCTTCGCGATGCAAAGCCGCAAGGCTCGGTCGTGCTGATGGCCGAGGTGATGGCGGAGGCGCGCTATGTGCGCCACCACAAGAAGAAGATCGCTTTCCTGTTTTCCGCCATGCGGCACTTCGCCGAAGAATTGCGGGGGCGTGGATTTTCCGTGCGGTACGTGACGCTCGACGACCCGGACAACCGCCAGTCGCTGATGGGCGAGGTGGAACGGGCGCTTGCCGAGACCGGTGCAGAGGGTCTGGTGGTCACCGAGCCGGGCGAATATCGGCTGATGGACGAGATGCGCGGCTGGCAGGCAAAGCTCGGCGTGCCGGTCGAGATCCGCGAGGACGACCGCTTCCTCATCACCCGCGCCGGCTTCGGACGCTGGGCCGACCGCCGCCGGGAACTGCGCATGGAATATTTCTACCGCGACATGCGCCGGCATTTCGGCGTGCTGATGCGGGGCGGAGAACCGGAGGGCGGACAATGGAACTTCGACAAGGAGAACCGGAAGTCGCCGCCGAAGGGGCTGAAGGGACAGAAGCGCCTGTCGTGGCGGCATGACGCGATCACCCGCGATGTGCTGGACCTGGTGGAGGCGCGCTTTCCTGATCACTTCGGGCAGCTCCGTCCCTTTCATTTCGCGGTGACCTCACAGCAGGCCGAGGCGGAGTTCGAGCAGTTCGTCACCGGGATCCTGCCCTCCTTCGGCGACTGGCAGGACGCGATGGTGGCGGGCGAGCCCTACCTCTTCCACTCGATGATCGCCGCCTATCTCAATGCCGGGCTACTCCTGCCGCTCGAGGTGATCCGCCGGGCGGAGCGCGCCTATCATGAAGGGGTAGCACCGCTCAATGCCGTCGAAGGCTTCATCCGCCAGATCCTCGGCTGGCGCGAATATGTGCGTGGCGTCTACTGGCGCTTCATGCCCGACTATGTGGGACGCAACGCGCTTGATGCGCATCGCCCTCTGCCGGCGCTCTACTGGAGCAGCGAGACGAAAATGCGCTGCATGGCATGCGCCGTGCGCGACACGATCGAACACGCCTATTCCCATCATATCCAGCGGCTGATGGTGACCGGCAATTTCGCCCTGATCGCCGGGCTGTCGGTCGATGAGGTATGCGAATGGTATCTCGCCGTCTATGCCGATGCCTATGAATGGGTGGAGCTGCCCAATACGCTCGGCATGGCGCTCTACGCCGACGGCGGGCTGATGGCGAGCAAGCCCTATGCGGCGAGCGGCAAATATATCGACCGGATGAGCAATTTCTGCGGCGGCTGTTCCTATGACGTCAAGGACAGCACCGGCGAAAACGCCTGTCCGTTCAATTCCCTTTACTGGCGCTTCATCGCCGTCAACGAGGACAAGTTCCGCGGCAATCACCGCATGGCCAATATCCTCGCCGGCTGGCGGCGGATGGACGAGGGCAAGAAGACCGCGCTGCTGAAGCGAGCCGAGGACTGCCTTTCGCTGCTCGAGAAGGACGCACTGTAGGACCGTTTTCCGACCGCCTAACGGCGGACCGGATTGCCGGCCCTGTCGGTCAGGGTCTTTTCGAAGTTCACCTTGGTGAGCCGCAGATCCCGGTCGGTGTAATGCACCACGTCGTCCGGCGAGCGGGTGCCGACCACGAGATAGGTGGCATCGGCATCGGAGTGGTTTTCCAGGCGGTGGCCGACCGGAACGCCGGCCTTGAAGGTCGCGGCATCGCCGGGCCGCATCTCGGTCAGCCTGTCGCCCTCGTTCAGCGTGACGGTGCCGGAGAGAACATAGACGAATTCGTCCTCCCGCTCGTGCCAGTGCTTGTGCGAGGAGAAGGAGCCGGGCGCCAGGGTCTCGACGAAGGCGCCGAACTGGGTGAGTCCGCCGGCATCGGACAGGAGCCGTGCCGCATAGGCGCCGAGTTCGGCATTGATCCCTTCGGCCTTGCCCTCCTCCAGCGGCGCGTCCTGCTGTCTGATGACCGGCATCGCCTGCTCTCCCTCAATGCTCGTGGTCGCACAACCCGTGGTCGGACAGCGCCCGGATGACATAGCAGTCGCCGACCGTGTGGCTGCCGCAATGGGAGACGATCCGGTCCAGCTCGTGCTCCAGCTTTTGCAGCCGGGCGATCTTTTCGCGCACCTCGGCCAGCTGCTCGCGGGCGATATGGTCGGCGCGTTCGCAGGGCTCGTCGGGATGGCGGCTCAGCGACAGAAGCTCGCGAATGGCCTCGATCGGGAAGCCAAGATCGCGGGCATGGCGGATGAAGGTCAGGCGCTCCAGATCGGCGCGCTCGTAGCGCCGCTGGTTGCCCTCCGACCTGTCCGGCGCTGAAATCAGGCCCATCTGCTCGTAATAACGGATGGTCGGCACCTTGACGCCGGTGCGGCGGGAAAGTTCGCCGATCGCGTACATTTTGTCAGAAACCCTCTTGAACCTCTAGTCGCTATAGAGATTAGGTAAGACGGCGAACGAGAGCAAGACGAAAAGGAAAAGACCAAATGAGTGCCAGCCACGGCCACGAGCACGCCCCCTTCGACGGGATGTCCGACACCTACAAGCGCCGGCTGTGGCTGGTGATCTTCATCAATGCGGCGATGTTCCTCGTCGAGATGACGGCGGGCCAGCTCGCCCGCTCGCAGGCGCTGCAAGCCGACGCGCTCGACTTCTTCGCCGATGCCGTGACCTACGGCATTTCGCTCGCGGTGATCGGCGCATCTTTGAAGGTGCGCAGCACGGCCGCCGCCGCCAAGGGCATCAGCCTGTTCTTCATGGGGCTCTGGGTCTTCGGCTCGACCGTCTGGCGGGTGTTCTACGACGGCATGCCGGAGGCGCCGGTCATGGGCGTGATCGGCTTCATGGCGCTGGCTGCCAATGTGACGAGCGTGCTGCTCCTGATGAACTACAAGGACGGCGACGCCAATGTGCGCTCGGTCTGGCTGTGCTCGCGCAATGACGCGATCGGCAATGTCATCGTCATGATCGCCGCCGTCGGCGTCTGGGGTACGGCCACCGCCTGGCCGGACCTTGCCGTCGCCTTCATCATGGCCGGCCTGTTCCTCAATTCTTCGGCGCAGATCCTCTGGCAGTCCTGGCACGAATGGAAGACGGGTGGCGCGGAGGCGTTGGCGAAAAAGGCCGAGGAAGGCTGCGGCTGCGGCAGCAGTTGCGCCGTCGACCATGGCGGCCATGCCCACCCCGACGCGCACCACCGTCACGACCACGCCCATTGAAGACCGGCCTTCGGGCCGGATGACGGAGGGGCGAAGGCAGCCCGAGCTTCGCTCCCCTCATCCGGCCGCTCCGATCAGACCGGAATCCAAGCCAGCAAATAGGGCGCTCGACGGCGCCCTTGCTTCATGTCCATTCCGACACTCGTCGACGCTCAGGCGTCTTCGCCGAGTTCATATTCGCGGTAGAGTGCCTCGACCTTCTCGGCAACCGAGGGAGCGGATGCCTCTTCGGCGACCGAGGTCAGTTCGGGCTGGAGGCTTGCGGACGCCTTGCGGCCACCCTCGACGATCCAGAGTGCCGTTGCGAGGTTGGACGACAGGAGCGTGCTGGAAAAGGCCGAATTGCCGGCATTGCGCGGCTTTGCGGCAGCCGAGGTATCGACCGAGGCGTCTTCGCTTTCGCTGGCGCTCGGAATGTACCGACTGTGGTAGGAATAGCCGCTGAGGCCGCTATCAATCCGCATGACACACACTCTCGTTCCAATAGTTAACCAATCATTAACCATTGAAGCTTGCGCGAAGCTTGCGCCGCGCTGCAGCATGAGGGCGAATGCGCGCCTCGGGCGCTTGACATTCCATTGCGGGCGTGACGCTGCTTCGTGACGCATGTCACACGCCGCGGCCTCCTTTCCCCTCGTTCAGAAGCGATCCTTGGCAAGCCAGGCATCGATGGCGGCGCCGGTGATCCGCTGGTTGTTGCGATACCAGGGATCGGCGGTGCGGAAGACCGGCTCGCGCTCGTCCCAGCCGCTGCAGGAGAAATCGGACTGGCCGGCAAAGAAGGCGACGAAGTCGGTTTCGTCGCCCCAGGCGGCGATGGGATCGCCGGTATATCCGCCGCCGTCGAAGATGTCGCAGAGCACGACGCCGCCGGCGCGGCGGATCAGCCCCTGGCCGCAGAAGTCGCGGTGGAATTCGACGATCAGCCCCTCGCCCTCTCCGACCGAAGCGAGCTTGCGCCACAGCGCCGTCGCGCGCGCCTCGCCGAAAGGGGCGCGAGAGAGCCGGTCGCGGAGATCCTTCGCCCGGCGCTCCATCTCCTCGGGGCTCGCATCGATGAGCGGGTAAGACGGTTGCCAGGGCTTTGGCCGGCGCATCGACCGGAGGGCGGTGACGAGCACCGTGACAATCACCGCGAGAGCCAGCAGTGGAATGATCGTCGACATGCCGGCGCTACCCCCTTTCGAGGGCCAGCGCGATGTCGCGCAGCTTCTCCACGCTGTTGACATTGCGCGACGTGCCGGTCCTGAGGATCGGCAGCTTGAGCCGCGAACGGCCGGAGCCGATCGGATAGTGGACGAGTATCTCGCGGCCGAGCGCCACCACCTCCTCGCCGTCTGGGGCGACGAGGCCGTGAAGCGCATCCTCGGGAACGGGTTCGGCGAAGAAGCTGACCAGCACGCGGTTCGGCTCCATGGCGGAGAAGGGATTGGCCTTGGCGATCGCAGCCAGTTCGGCGGGCCGGCGCAGGAAGACGCCAGGCGGCTTGCCGAGCCTTTCCGCCAGGGCGGTGTCGAGACGGGCGGCGATCTCGGCCGGATCGCCGCGGTCGCGAAAGATCACATTGCCGCTCTGGATGAAGGTCGAGACATCGGCAAGGCCGAGGCCCTCGCACAGGCTCTTCAGCTCGGCCATCGGCAGCTTGCCGGTTCCGCCGACATTGATGGCGCGCAGGAGGGCGACGTAGACGCGCATTGAATAACTCCCGTTGCGACCTTAGGAGCCTGCCCCCCTTTAGCGTTTTCTCGCCGGGCGGGAGTTCAAGCTCACATCCTCCCCGCCACCTTCACCGCAAAGGCATATTCAAAGGCGATCTCCTCCAGGCGCTGGAAGCGGCCGGACTTGCCGCCGTGGCCGGCGGCCATGTTGGTCTTCAGGAGATAGGGTCCGGCGTCGGGGGCCTTTTCGCGCAGCCTGGCGATCCACTTGGTCGGCTCCCAATAGGTCACCCGCGGGTCGGTGAGGCCGGAGAGCGCGAGGATCGGCGGATAGGGTTTTTGCCCGACATTGTCGTAGGGGCTGTAGGCGGCGATCCAGTTGTACTCTTCAAGCGACTCGATCGGATTGCCCCATTCGCCCCATTCCGGCGGGGTGAGCGGCAGGGTGTCGTCGAGCATGGTGTTCAACACGTCGACGAAGGGCACGGCGGCGATGATGCCGGCGAATTTTTCCGGTGCCATATTGGCGATCGCGCCCATCAGCATGCCGCCCGCCGATCCGCCTTCGGCGATGATCCGGTCGTGAGACG
Source organism: Ciceribacter sp. T2.26MG-112.2 (assembly GCF_900492205.1). Classification (GTDB taxonomy): domain Bacteria; phylum Pseudomonadota; class Alphaproteobacteria; order Rhizobiales; family Rhizobiaceae; genus Allorhizobium; species Allorhizobium naphthalenivorans_A. The sequence goes on along the minus strand of NZ_UEYQ01000012.1, from coordinate 32,653 downwards.
TGAAGCCTTGCTTCACCAGATGGTCGGCGGCGGCGATGAAGTCCTTGAAGGTGTTTTCCTTCTTTTCCATCTTGCCGTCTTCGTACCATTGGAAGCCCTTGTCCTTGCCGCCGCGGATATGGGCGATGGCATAGACGAAGCCGCGGTCGGCGAGCGACAGGCAATTGGTGTTGAAGCCGGCGGCGATCGAGATGCCGTAGGCACCATAGCCATAGACCAGGCAGGGCGCGGAGCCGTCGAGAGGCGTATCCTTGCGGTAGAGCAGCGTCACCGGCACGTCGACGCCGTCATGCGACGGCGCAAGCACGCGGCGCGTGACATAGTCATCGGGATTGTGGCCCGACGGCACTTCCTGGGTCTTCAACAGCACGCGCTCGCGGGTCGCCATATTGTAGTCGAAGAGCTGGGTCGGCGTCGTCATCGACGAATAGGAGAAGCGGATGACGTCGGTGTCGTATTCGGCAGCACCCTGGAGGCCGAGCGCATAGGCCTCCTCGGCAAAGGCGATCGAATGCTCCTCGCCGGTCGCCCGGTCGCGGATCATGATTTCCGGCAGGCCGTTGCGGCGCTGCAGCCAGACGAGATGGCGGGCGAAGGCCATGTGGTTGAGGATCAGGCGGCCCGGAACATGGGCGACCACTTCCTTCCAGTTTTCCTTGCCAGGCGCGGTCACCGGGGCCTCGACGATCTTGAAGTCCTTGGCGTCGCCGTCATTGGTGAGGATGTAGAAGACGTCGCCGCCCTCGGTCAGCGAATATTCGATGCCCTCGACCCGCTCGGCGACCAGCATGGGCTCGGCGGTCAGATCCCTCGTCGAGAGGATGCGGTATTCCGAGGTCTCGTGGTCGTGGATGTCGAGATAGATGAAGTCGTCGAGCAAGGACCCGCCGACGCCCATGAAATAGCCCGGATCCTTTTCCTCGTAGACCAGCCGGTCTTGCGACTGCGGCTGCCCGACGATGTGGTGGAAGACCTTGGAGGGGCGGTGGTTCTCGTCCTGCAGCGTATAGAAGAAGCTCTTGCCGTCCGGCGCCCAGGCGCCGCCGCCGCCGGTATTCTCGATCACGTCGGCGAGATCCTCGCCGGTCGTCAGATCACGGATGCGCAGGGTGAAATATTCCGAGCCCTTGTCGTCATAGCCCCAGAGGCCGAATGCATGGTCGGGGGTGTGGTCGATGCCGGCGAGGCGGAAATAGTCCTTGCCGGTGGCTTCCTTGTCGCCGTCGAGCAGCAGGTGGCGCTGGCTTTCGTCCTTGTGGTCGGCGTCGCGCGGGATGCGGAAATAACGCGGCTGCTCGCCGCCGGTGACGAAGGCGGTGCCATAGGCAAACGGGCCGTCCTTCATCGGGATCGAACTGTCGTCTTCCTTGATGCGCCCCTTCATCTCGGCGAAGAGCTTTTTCTGCAGCTCTTTCGTGTCGGCCATGGCTTCTTCCATATAGGCGTTCTCGGCCTCGAGATGGCGGCGAAGCTCGGCGTCGAGCAGGGTCGGGTCCTTGAACATGGCCTGCCAGTTTTCGGCGCGCATCCAGGCATAGTCGTCGGTGCGGGTGATGCCGTGGCGGGTGTCGGAGACGGGCTTTTTCGGCGCGGCGGCGGGCTTCGGCAGATTGGCGAAAACGGACAAGGGGAGGCCTTCCTTCTTCGAGGAAATCGGAAACGATCCTTCGAGAGATAGAGAGGCTACAGCATCCGATCAAGCCGCAATCGCGCCGGAGGCGTCAGCGGTAGACGCGCAGGTAGTGGCCTTCGAAATAGCGCTTCAGCCAGTGGAAGATCTTCATCTTCGGACCGAGGAAGCTGCGCGTTTCGCTGCGATAGACCAGCATGGCCGTGTCGAGCATATCGACGATGCAGATCAGTTCCGGCTTGAAATCGGTCTCCGGCGCCCTGCCCTTCAGCACCGCGGCGATGTTTTCCGCTGCGGCCTTGGCCTGTAGGTCGGCCTGGTGCGCCTGTTTCGGCAGCCAGTCGGGGCCGGGGAAGCTGCCGCTGTCGCCGACGACCCAGACGCCAGGGCGATCCTCGACCCGGCATTTCTCATCCGCCGCGATCATGCCGCCGGGCGAGAGCGGCAGGTCGGCATTGGCAAGCCACGCGGGGCCGGTCAGCCCCGGCATGAAAAGGATGAGGTCGGCGGAAAACTCGCCGCCCTCGGTCACCACCTTGTCGGCTTCGAGCCGGACCATCTTGTGACCGAGCCTCGTCTCGATGCCGCGCTTGGCCATTTCCTTCAGCAGGCCGTCGACTGCCTTGTCGCCGAGCCGCTGGCCGGGCCTCGGCGACGGATTGAAGAAGACCAGCTTGAAGCGCTCGCGCCTTCCCTGGCGGCGCAGGAGGCTGTCGATGATGAAGAGGAATTCGAACATCGGCCCGCCGCGCACGGCACCCTGTTCGTTGGGGTTGGTGGCAAAGCCGACGGCGATCGTGCCGCCCGCCATGCCCTCGAGCCGGCGGGCAATCTCCTCGCCGACGGCAATGCCCTCGCACGGCACCAGCCCATGCTCGATACCGGGCAGCTTGCGGATGAAGCGGGCGCCGGTGGCGATCACCAGCTGGTCGTTGGCAAACTCGCCGGCATCCGTCAGCACCACCCGGCCGTCGGCGGAAAGCCCGGTAACCGACGCCTTGACGTGGCGCACGCGATGCTCGGTGAAGAAGTTCGACAACGGGATCTTCAGTTTCGATCCCTTGCGCAGGCCGGCCGGCAGCCAGATCGAACTTGGCAGGTAGTGCAGTTCGTCGCGCGGCGAAATCACCGTGATCTCGTCCTCGACGCCGTTGCGGCGCAGTTCACGAATGGTGGTGAGGGCTCCGAAACCGGAGCCGAGAACGGTGATATTGGCCACAGAGCTCTCCCGCGAAGAAACGTTTCTTCATATATATGAAGATACATCTATCTTGCAAAGTGGCGCTTCGCCGCAGTCGCAGAGGATCGGCAAGGCAGGTGGCGGCGCATCTTCTCCCCAGCGGGGAGAAGGTGGCGCGGAGCGCCGGATGAGGGGGGCGAAGCCCAGAAGCGCCGCGCACTCGGCCCCCTCATCGCCTCGCATTCGCTCGGCACTTCTCCCCGCTGGGGAGAAGAGGGAATTCCGGTTCGGCGCTGCGAACGCCAGCAATCCCATTGGGAGGGAACACTGGCCAGAGCATCGGCAGTCCGGCGCGGAGTCCCTGCCCTGCGCGCCGAAATTGCCTCTGCGGCCGCGAAAACTGCGCGGTCAACCCACCCGCGTGGTCCGCGCCCAGTCCATGTAGAGCTCCAGAGCCTTGCGGGCGACCGGGCCTTCCTGCAGTTCGCGGCTGTCGAGCCGGTTGACCGGGGCGACCTTGGAATAATTGCCCGAGGTGAAGATCTCGTCGGCGTCCATGAAATCCTCGACCGAAAGCGTCACTTCGCGCACCTCGTAGCCCGCCGCGCGCAGGAGTCCGATGACGCGGGCGCGGGTGATGCCGGCGAGGAAGGTGCGGTTGGCGGCGGGCGTGAAGACCACGCCGTCCTTGACCAGGAAGACGTTGGACGAGGCCGTCTCGACGATATTGCCGTTCATGTCGCGCACCAGCGCGTTGTCGAAGCCGCGGGCCCGCGCCTCGAGGATCATGCGACCGGAATTGGGATAGAGGCTGCCGGTCTTGGCATCGGTCATGGCGCATTCCGGCGTCGGGCGGCGGAAGGGCGACAGGGTCAGCGAATGCGGCTGGGCCGTGTGCATCGGCGCCTCGAACAGGCAGAGCGCAAACCGGGTGGATGCCGGGTCGGCGGCGACGACGGAGCCGGGCATGCCATGTTCGGCCCAATACATCGGCTTGATGTAGATGGCCGTCTTGCCGTCGAACTTTTTCACGCCTTCCCAGGCCAGCCGTTCGATTTCCTCGGCCGAAACCGTGGCCGTCATGCCCATGTTGACCGCCGAGCGGTTGACGCGGCGGCAATGGGCATCGAGATCGGGGGCGATGCCGTCGAACCAGCGCGCGCCGTCGAACACGGTCGACCCCAGCCACATGGCATGCGAGACGGAACCGATCAGCGGCGGGTTGCCGGAGATCCATTCTCCATCGACATAGGTCCAGGTGGTGGTGCGGGCGGAAGTATCGACAGCCATTGGTTCGTCCTCGTTTCTTGTCTTTCGCTTCCTCCGCTTTATCCGGAAAAAGCAGCACTGGGGTGAATAAATCGATCAAAAATAGTCATGCCCCAATCCTCAAGCGCTGCGCTAGGTTTCGGCGAGATTTGCCCCTGCCCTTCGGAGACGACCCATGCGCGCCATGTATTACGAGGCCTTTGAACAGATGCCGGATATCCGGGTCGTGCCCGATCCGACACCGACCGAGAACGGCGTCGTCGTCAAGGTCGAGGCGAGCGGGCTCTGCCGCAGCGACTGGCACGGCTGGATGGGCCACGACCCGGACATCCGGCTGCCGCATGTGCCGGGCCATGAACTGGCCGGCGTGATCTCAGCCACCGGCCGCGGAGTGATGCGCTACAAGGTCGGCGACCGGGTGACCGTGCCTTTCGTGTCCGGCTGCGGGCGCTGCGGCGAATGCCGCTCCGGCAACCAGCAGGTCTGCGAGGCGCAGTTCCAGCCGGGCTTCACGCATTGGGGCTCGTTTGCCGAATATGTGGCGATCGATTTCGCCGACCAGAACCTCGTTCATTTACCGGATAGCGTCGACTTCGCCACCGCGGCCAGCCTCGGCTGCCGCTTTGCCACCTCGTTTCGGGCGGTGACCGACCAGGCAAGGGTGCGCGGCGGCGAATGGGTGGCGGTGCATGGCTGCGGCGGCGTCGGGCTTTCGGCGATCATGATTGCCGCAGCGCTTGGCGCCAATCCGATCGCCATCGACATATCGGAGGAGAAGCTCGCCTTTGCCCGCACGCTCGGCGCCGTCGCGGCGGTCAATGCGCGCGACACCGAGGACGTCGCCGGCGCGGTGCGCGAGATCACGAAAGGCGGCGCGCATGTGTCGATCGACGCGCTCGGGTCGCCCGTCACCTGCTTCAACTCGATCAAGAATCTGCGCCGCCGCGGCCGTCACGTGCAGGTCGGGTTGATGCTCGCAGACCATTCGACGCCGCAGATCCCGATGGCGCAGGTGATCGGCCACGAGCTGGAGATCTACGGCAGCCACGGCATGCAGGCCTGGCGCTACGACGCGATGCTGTCGATGATGGCCGCCGGCAAGCTCGACCCGAAACGCCTGATCGGGCGGGAAATTTCACTCGACGAGGCGGTGCCGGCGCTGGTGGCGATGGACCGGGCGACCGACCTCGGGATCAGCGTGATTACCCGGTTCTGAGGGCGAGGGATCCGGATCTCCCAGTCAACCGGAAAAAGCCCGGCGGGGCAAACCGGGCCAGTCACGCGACACCCCGCCTCTCCCCTTGTGGGAGAGGTTACAAAATCACGGCCTTGGCGCGAGCCAAGTCGTAGATTTTGTTGGTGAGGGGGTCAGTATCCTCGCGCGGCGCATCCCCCTCACCTGCAATTTCTAGCACTTAGCTGACGCTAAGATGCTGAAATTGCTTCCTCTCCCACAAGGGGAGAGGTGCAGCCGCCGCCGTAGGCCGCCCCTCACGCCACCTGCATCGCCCCCGGACCCGGGATCGCGCCCGGCGGGCATTTGCCGAGGATGATCATGCCGAGCACCTCGTCCTTGGTGACGTCTTGCGTGCGTGCCTGGCCGACCACCTTGCCGTTCTTCATGACGAAGACGCGGTCGGCGAGGTCGAAGACGTCGTGGATGTCGTGGCTGATGAGGAAGATGCCGATGCCCTCGCGCTTCAGCTGCTGGATCAGTTCGCCGACCTGGGCGGTCTCCTGCGGCCCAAGGGCCGCCGTCGGCTCGTCCATGATCAGGATGCGGGCGTCGAACAGGATGGCTCTTGCGATCGCCACCGACTGGCGCTGGCCGCCGGACAAGGCCTTCACCGGCTCCTTGAAGCGGCGGAAGTTGGGGTTGAGGCGCCCCATTACCTCGCGGGCCTTGGCCTCCATCGCCACGTCGTCGAGCGTGCCCCAGGGGGTGCGCAGTTCCCGGCCGAGATAGAGGTTGGCGGCAGCGTCGACATTGTCGGCGACGGCGAGCGTCTGGTAGATCGTCTCGATGCCGTATTTCTTGGCGTCGCGCGGATTGGCGATGTCGGCCGGCTGCCCGTCGATCAGGATCTCGCCGGCGTCGCGGCGATAGGCGCCCGACAGGATCTTGATCAGCGTCGACTTGCCGGCGCCGTTGTGGCCGAGAAGCGCCACGACCTCGCCGGGATAGAGATCGACCGAGGCGTTCTCGACCGCGTGGATGCCGCCGAACGAAATGGAAACATTGTTCATCTGCACGAGCGGAGTGCGTTTGTCAGTCATGATGAAATCCTCTTATCTCGCCCGCGCGCGGTAGATCGTGTCGAGCCAGACGGCGACGACGAGAACGACGCCGACGACGATGCGCTGGAAGGGCGTGTCGATGCCGACCAGAACCATGCCCGACTGCAGCGACTGCATGACGAGCGCGCCGAGCATGGCACCGGCGACCGTGCCCATGCCGCCCGAGAGCGAGGTGCCGCCGATGACGGCCGCGGCGATGGTGTAGAGTTCGTCGAGTTCCCCTTGCGCATTGGTCGCGGCATTGAGGCGGGCGGTGGAGATCGCCGCGGCGATGGCACACAGCATGCCCATCAGCGCGAAGATCTTGACGGTGACCCAGCGGGTCTTGATGCCGGCAAGTTCTGCGGCTTCCGGATTGCCGCCGATGGCAAAGACATAGCGGCCAAAGCGCAGGCGGGTCGAGATGAAGGTCATGACGATGCCGACGGCAATCGCGATCAGCACCGGAATGGCGATGCCGTGCGAGATGAACAGGCCGCCGTCCGGCCAGGCGATGCCGTTTTCATCGGCGAACCTGCGGGCGATCGCCACCGGCCAGGGGTAGTTGTTGAAGACATAGACGGTTGCCAGGACCAGGAAGCAGCTGACGCCGGTGAGGAAATATTCGGCCCAGAGCGGGCGCAGCGGAAAGCCGAAACGGCGGCGCTGCTTGCGCGAATTGACCAGCGTCGCGACGATCGCCAGGCAGGCGATGACGCCGACGATCCAGCTGGCGGTGGCGCCGATCGAGCCGGCCGTGCCGCCGCCCATCAGGCGGAAGGTCGCGTCCATCGGGGCGACCGTGCGGCCGGAGGTGACGAACCAGGTGGCGCCGCGCCACACCAAAAGCCCACCAAGCGTGACGATGAAGGACGGCACGTTGAGGAAGGCGATGATGACGCCGTGCAGCGCGCCGATCGCCGCGCCGAGAAGGAGGCCACAGCCAAGCGCGATGACCCAGGTCAGCGGATGGTCGAAACCGAGCACCTGCGGCAGGAGTTCGGCCTGCAGCACGCCCATGAACATGCCGACGAAGCCGAGCACCGAACCGACCGAAAGGTCGATGTTGCGGGTGACGATGACCAGCACCATGCCGGTCGCCATGACGGCGACGGAGGCGGTCTGCACCGACAGGTTCCACAGGTTGCGCGGGGTCAGGAACAGACCGCCGGAAATGATGTTGAAGCCGATCCAGATGATCAGCATGGCGCCGATCATGCCGAGCAGGCGGGTGTCGATCTCGGTGGCGCGGAAAAAGCGCTTCACCGGGTTTTCGCCCGCCCCGGCGCGCGCGGCCTGCGTGGTATTCGTGATATCGGCCATGCCGTGCCGTTCTCCCACTTTGGTAATCCCTTGCGATGGCGCGCCCGCCGCAGCGCGTGCGGCAATGGCGGCCCGGCCTCCCCTACGACCCTATGAGACGTCGCGACCTTGCGGAGGTCGCGACGCTTCAAGGTTCATGAGGCCGTCAGGTCAGGCCCGTGTCAATTGCAGGCCGCGACGGAACCGGCAGTGACGCCCTGGCAGGCGGCTTCCTTGGTGATCCAGCCGGCGTCGATGACGACGTTCAGGTTGTCCTTGGTGATCGGCAGCGGGGCGAGGAAGACCGACTGCATTTCGACGCCCTTCGGACCACCGGAGAACGCGGTCACGCCTTCGATCTCGGTCATCTTCTTGCCGCCGGCAAGCTCGACGGCGATTTCGGCGGCGCGCTTGCCGAGTTCACGGCTGTCCTTCCACACCGATACCGTCTGGGTGCCGAGCGCGACGCGGTTCAAGGCGGCGAAATCGGCATCCTGGCCGGAGACCGGAACCGAGCCGGCAAGCCCCTGGGCCGAAAGGGCGGCGATCGCGCCACCGGCGGTGCCGTCATTGGAGGCGACGACCGCGTCGACTTTGTTGTCGTTGGCGGTCAGGAACTGCTCCATGTTCTTCTGGGCGTTTTCCGGCTTCCAGCCGTCGGTATAGGCTTCGCCGACATTCTTGATCTTGCCGGCGTCGACGGCTTCTTTCAGCACTTCCATCTGGCCGGCGAACAGGAAGTCGGCGTTCGGGTCGGAGGACGAGCCCTTGATGAAGACGTAATTGCCTTCCGGCTTGGCCTTGAACACTTCGCGGGCCTGCATGCGGCCGACTTCCTTGTTGTCGAAGGTGATGTAGAAGGCGGCCGGGTTTTCGATCAGGCGGTCATAGCCGACGACCGGAATGCCCTCGGCGGCGGCCTTTTCGATCGCCGGGCCGATGGCGTCCGAATCCTGGGCAAGCACGATCAGCGCATTGGCGCCCTGGGCGATCAGGCTCTCGACGTCGGTCAGCTGCTTGGCGGCAGACGACTGGGCGTCGGCGGAGATGTACTTGTCGCCGGAGGCCTCAAGGGCCTTCTTGATGGCGGCTTCGTCGGTCTTCCAGCGCTCTTCCTGGAAGTTCGACCAGGAGACGCCGACCACGAGGTCCTTGGCGTTGGCGACGGTGTGCAGGCTGGTGATGACGGCGGCGCACGCCATCAGCTTCAAGACGGATTTCATAAAAGCCTCCCTTTGAAAGACGCGGCACGCCGGCGAACCTCCCGTTCACCCCCTAAAGCGGCCCGTCGAAGAATACTGCCTTGCCCTGGCCAAGTGGCCGTTGGTTTTTCTCGACAGTCGAGAAAATAAATGTCAGAAGATTTCGAGGCTGTCAACAAGGCCCCGGAGGGCTTGCAAAACGGCGCGGCCTGATGATCTTGCTCAAGGTCATATCGCAAAGGACCATTATGATCGGACGCCTGCCATGCTGACGAAATCGAGCACCGAAATGGTGCGTCAGCAAAACAGCGCGCTGGTGCTTGCCGCACTTCGCCGGCAGGGTTCTCTTGCCCATACCGACATTGCCGCCGCAACCGGCCTTGCCTCGGCCACCGTCTCGGCGATCACCGCCGATCTCGAGCGCCTCGGCGCGCTGGAGCGCCACGAGCAGCCGGCGACCGGCGGGCGCGGCCGGCCGCGTGTACTCTTCGGCCGCAAGCGCGATTTCAGCTATCTGATCGCCGCGCGCATCTCGTCGGACAGCGTCCAGTATTCGCTGGCCGACTATACCGGAACGCTGACCGACCGGTTCGACGAGCCGCGCGACCATGGCACCCCCTCCCCCGCCGCCTTCATTGCCGGGTTCCGGGAGGCGCTGTCGCGCATGGCCGGCCGCTCGCGGCTCTTGCCCGAAAGGATCGCCGCGGTGTCGATCAGCTCCAAGGGCATGGTCGATGCCGGCGGCTCGCGGCTCCTCTGGTCGCCGGTGTTCGGACGGGCGGAGATCGACTTTTCCACCGCGCTTGCCTTATCGCCGCAGACCCGCATCCGTCTCAACAACGAGACGCTGCTGGTCGCCCATGCGCTGGGGCTTCGCGCCGACAAGGAGCCCGGCAGACCGTTCCAGGCGCTCGCCACCCTGTCGCTCGGCCATTCGATCGGGCTTGGGATCGCCAGGCGCGGGCATTCCGGCGAACTGGAGGTCAGCGCGCCGAACTTCGGCCATATGCTGAACGCCTCCGACGGCAAGCTCTGCCGCTGCGGCTCTATCGGCTGCGTCGAGGCCTCGGCCGGCTTTTACGGCATCCTTCGGACCGCCTTCGAAGTGCCGCCGGACACGATCCCGGCCAAGTTCGTGCCGCTGGCCGAAATGGACAAGATCGCCGCCCGCGCCCGCCAGGGACACCGCATGTCGGAATATGCCTTCCGCCAGGCGGGCCTGGCGCTCGGCCAGGGACTGTCGCGGGTCTTGAGCCTGCACGACAACATGCCGATCGTCATCACCGGCCATGGCACGCGCTATATCGACCTCCTGCGCCGCGGCCTCGACGAGGGCCTTGCGCAATCGCTGCATGTGCGCATCTACGGCGCGCCGGACATCACCATCGTACCGGAAGAGGCGATGCTGGTGTTTGAAGGGCATCTCGACCGGGCCCTGACCGAGATCGACCATGATGTGGCGGGATCGCGGGCCGAAGAGGTAGCTGCGCGCTGAACCGAGCCGAATGGCGCCCTTGCCGCGCCGCGCCGCGCGTCCTATCACTGCGATGAATGCGACTAAGGGAGGAGCCATGTCCACCGCAGCTTACGTCTTTGATGCCTATGGCACGCTGTTCGACGTGCATGCGGCGGTGCGCCGCCATGCAGAGCGGGCCGGACCGGAGCATCAGCGCTTTTCCGAGATGTGGCGGGCCAAGCAGCTGGAATATTCCTGGGTGCGCACGCTGATGGGCAGCTATCGCGATTTCTGGCAACTGACCGAGGAAGCGCTCGACTATACGCTCGCCCGGTTTCCGAGCGTCGACCGCGCGCTGCGCGCCGACCTCTTGTCGGCCTACTGGACGCTCGACTGCTATCCGGAAGTGCCGGCCGTGCTGAAGGACTTGAAGAGCCGCGGCGCGAAACTGGCCATCCTCTCCAACGGCTCGCCGGCCATGCTTCAAGCCGCGGTGAAGAATGCGGCGCTCGACGGCATCCTCGACGACGTGTTCTCCGTCGATACCCTCCGCGCCTACAAGACCGCGCCGCAGGTCTACGACATGGTGACGACCGCCTACCGGCTCTATCCGGATGCCGTCTCCTTCCAGTCGTCCAACCGCTGGGACGTGGCGGGCGCGCAGAAATTTGGCTTCCGTACCGTGTGGATCAACCGGCTCGACCTGCCGGACGAATATGGCGATCACGGGCCGGACCTCATCCTGCCCAACCTCGCCAGCCTGTGAGGGACTTGACGCCATGGCCTGGTCGGCGACGCAGTATCTGAAATTCGAGGAAGAGCGGACGCGGCCGGCGCGCGATCTTCTGGCGCAGGTGCCGCTTCAGAGCGCAGAGCGCGTCTACGATCTCGGCTGCGGGCCGGGCAATTCGACCGAACTGCTGATCGAGCGCTTCGGGCGTGGCGCTGTGACCGGCCTCGACAGCGATGCGGACATGCTGGACAAGGCGCGGGCAAGGCTGCCGGACACGCCTTTCGTCAAGGCCGACCTTTCCACCTGGAAACCCGAGGCGCCGGCCGACCTGCTCTATGCCAATGCGGTGCTGCAATGGCTGCCGGATCATCTGACCCTGATGGAGGGCCTGATCGACCATCTGGCGCCGGGCGGGGTTCTGGCCGTGCAGATGCCCGACAATCTCGATGAGCCGACGCATCTCCTGATGGAGGAGACTGGAGCCGCCGGACCTTGGGGCTCCGCCTTTGCCGGTGGCAGGCTGCGGCGCGCCCGCCTCCCCTCGCCCGCCGCCTATCTCGAACGGTTGTCGCCGAAGGCCGCGCGCGTCGATGTCTGGCACACGGTCTACTATCATCCGATGGAAAATGCCGAGGCGATCGTCGAATGGGTGAAGGGCACCGGCCTTCGCCCCTATCTCGATGCCGCGGGAGAAGACCATGCACCGGCCTTCCTCGCCGACTACACGGCCCGCATCAGAGAAGCCTATCCGCCGATGGCGGACGGGCGGTTGCTGCTTCGGTTTCCCCGTCTGTTTGTCGTGGCGGTGAAGGCGTAACTTCGCTAGAAGGCAATCCCGAACCTTGACGGCACATGCCGACGCCAACCGACTGAAAGCCTTAGCCGATGAGCACCCTTTGGACAAAGCCCGTCACCCTCGCGCTCGGCGAAGAGGGCGAGGACGTGACGATCGACAGCACCGAAGCCGCCTCCTGGGCGATGATCGAGGACTGGCCGAGCGAGGAAGGACCGGCGCTCGACAAGGCGCTGCTCGTCTGCATGGACGTGGTCGCCGGCAAGAAGAAGGACGAGGATGCGCGCAAGGCTTTCATCGCCGCGGCAATCGAGGCGGGGATCGCGATCCGCGAGTAAGGCGTGGGGCGGCCTGCCCCTATCCCGGCGCGCACTGCCCTGGCCGCAAAGGCCGAGTTCTCGCTTGAAGCGCGAAGCAAAAGCCTCATGTTAGGGAGGACTGCGATCACAGGTCCTGCGGCGCGACGCGCCCTCCCCCCGCGCGAAAGAGGAGTTTTCCCATGAAATATGTCACCGCCAACGGCGCGCATATTCCCGCCCTCGGCTTCGGCACCTTCCGCATGCCGGGCGAAGACGTTTTGAAGATCCTGCCGCTCGCCCTGAAGACCGGCTTTCGCCATATCGACACCGCCCAGATCTACGGCAACGAGGCCGAAGTCGGCGAGGCGATCGCCCGCTCAGGGCTCGCGCGGAGCGACATCTTTCTCACCACCAAGGTGTGGGTCGACAAGTTTTCGAGGCGCGACATGGGACCCTCGGTCGACGAGAGCCTGAAGAAGCTTCAGACCGACCATGTCGACCTGCTTCTCCTGCACTGGCCGAAAAGCCCGGTGCCGCTGGACGAGCAGATCGAGGGCCTCAACGCGCTGGTCGACGCCGGCAAGGTGCGCCATATCGGCGTGTCCAACTATAATTGCGCGCTGATGGGCGAGGCCGTCCGCCTGTCGAAGGCGCCGATCGTCACCAACCAGATCGAATACCACCCCTATCTCGACCAGACGGCCGTACTCTCGGCCGCCCGCTCCTACGGCATGTCGGTGACGGCCTATTACGCCATGGCCGACGGCCGGGTGCCGAAGGACGAGCTTTTGCAGGACATCGGCGCGCGCCACGGCAAGACGGCGGCTCAAGTTGCGCTCCGCTGGCTGATCCAACAGCAGAGCGTTGCGGCGCTGACCAAGACCGCCACCGAAAGCCGGCTCGCGGAAAATTTCGCCGTCTTCGACTTCTCGCTCGACGCCGAGGAAATGGACGCCATTTCGGCGCTCGCCCGGCCGGACGGGCGGATCGTCAATCCGGGGCATCTGGCGCCGGAGTGGGATTGAGGGGGGAGCCTTGATCGAGCGGGGGAAGGTTGGCATTCTGGTGTTGGGAGCAGGCGGTGCCTATGAGCGACAACGACAACCCTCAAGCGAAAACAGGTCCGAACTCGGACGAGGCGCCGGACCTTAGCCGGTCGCCGTGGCTTGAAAAGCTGGACGCGGCGGCTGTGCGGGTCGGGCGGCCCAAGAGTGAAAGCCCGAAGGTGTCGACCACCATCCGGCTGGACCCGGATGTGCTGGAGCGCTTCCGCCAGACCGGCCCCGGCTGGCAATCGCGCATCAACGCGGCACTGCGCGACTGGCTGGCGGAGAAGGGATGAGAAGGGTGTTCTGAGGACGGGCATAGGTGCAGTCCATTGGTGGCATATCTTAAGCCGCGAGTGGACTAGTCCGTTGTCGCCATCGTTGCGCACTATCTGCCCATGACAAATTGCCGCTGTTTGCGATCCAGAGGGAGGCTGCGAGAGATCTTGTTTCTGCTCCTAGACGACTAGCGCGTCCGGATTCGGCGGGTGAGCTCATAGACCGTAGTATAGGGAGAAGCGGGCGGATCTCCCTCTTCCTTCCGTCTAGCCAACTGCCTTTCAGCGCGCGTTTCCGCTTGGACAACGAGTGCCATTAGCTTTTCACAGTTCGTGGTCTTGCGTCTCGCATGGTCGTAGTCGCCGCAGAGCCTTTCTAGGTATCGCTGAACATCATGTCGATGATCCGGTCGATCATAATCCTGAAAGTGGAGGATCAACCAAAGCTCAAAACAGGGGTCCGAAAAGGCTACACCGACATCTGCCTGATGGCAGCGATCGATAGCCTCTTGGACGTTGGGGTGTTCGTCGCGGTCAAATACCGCCCAGAACTCATCGCGACTCGCGTAAGATTGACCACGGTTCCGACGTCGCACTGACTGGGCCTTCAGCGTGGCCGCTTTGGCAATCGTGAGAGGAACGCCCGCACCACCGATGATTTCGATATCCACGAGAACGCTTTGAAACGAACGTCTCATTGCGTCAAAATAATCGCGCTCGGTCTTTTCGCCTTCCGAGTAAATTACGATCTTCTGTTTGGGAGTTCGATTTTCGACTTTTCTACGAAGAGAGCTGAAACGGCGAGACCCTCTCATGGAACGTCGCCCTCACGGAGCGCTTTCAAATCACCAGCGAATGGTATCGCCCCGAAACGGCCCTCAAGATAGCCCTTTTCGAAGCGGTCAGTTGGCCGCAGTTTGAAATCGGCCAGTGAGAAGATATGTGAGACGCCAAAGTCGTCTTTCTCACAAAGCCATATCTGGTCTCTTCGTAGAAAATCGCACGCCAAAATATTGGTGTCATGCGTTGTGGCTATGAGTTGCGCACCCTTCGAATTGTACTCTGGATTATTAAACAGTTCCAATATCTGTTCAGCAACCAGCGTATGTAGACTTGCGTCCAGTTCATCTACAATGATTAAGTCTCCATTGTCCAAAGCCCGGAGAATCTTACTCATCATGAGAAGAAGTCGCCTCGTTCCAGCGCTTTCGAATCGAAGAGGTAGCGCGTACTGTTTGGCCGCACCCTGATGTAGAAGCTGAATCTCGACCTCTTTTCCCTGCGGCTCGTCATCGATCATCGCCTCTTCTCCAATATGCTTCCGGGCGATAGCAAAAATCTCAGATCTTAAGTTCATATCCTGCTCTGAAACCTCCCTTTCTAGCTGCTCAAGACCCACAATGCCTGTCCCGGTACTCTGCAGGAAGGTGATAGTTCGAGGATCAATTTGCCCCTCTTTAAAGGTGTTGGTAATAGTTGTTGGCGAGACAGAAACAGCGCCGCTATATTGCATAGTTCGAAAAAAACTTACGACCTCCGAAAGTTCTTCATGGTCGTTCTGGGTCGCAGTAGAAATGAACAGACTATTGCTGCGCATGAACTCCACAAGGGTCTTCTTCGCACCGAGCATTGTTGGACCGAAATCCACATTTTTCCCTTCCCGTTCATATAACTTCCGCCGCTTCCCTTCCGGGAAAGCGTAGAGCCATTCGGTCAGGAAACTTCGACTATCGCAGGTGAAGCCAAAAATGTAGCGACAACCGCCGACAACGAACTCGGCCTCAAAATGCGATGGTTTGGCCTCACTCTCCTCATCGAGAGCAAATGGTTTGCGCGGTACGCCGCCCAGAGGGTTTCCCTGACTGTGCGAGAACAGAATTGCGCTCCGCATGAACATTAGCGCTTTGACAAAATTGGTCTTGCCCGAGGCGTTCGCTCCATAGATCAACGCCACCGGAACGGCACGGAGACCCGTCGATCCAGGAATGGGGAGCAGCCCTCCCTCGACGCCCTTAAGCCTACTCGCGACAAGAGACAGTTCCTGAAGCTCGGCGAACGAATGGATATTCGCCGCCTCAAAGCGCAATAGCATTTTTCACCTCATAAGCGCGCGAGTTCGCTGTTTAATTGCCTATATATGCAGATTACTGACAAATGCGAGACTTAAAATGGTTCCGATCTCAAATTAGCCCCCGTAGATAGGGCCCATCGCTGTACTCCTCGCACCCCCGGTTTGACGATTGCCATAAAGAGGCGATAGAAGCGAAGGTCCACATTAGGCACCATTTCGCCTTGCCCGGGACGCGTCCCCGGACCGACTAAGTTCCGAGAGCCGGTCTTTGAAATTAGCAGACGTCTTGGCTCCGCGACCACCGGCTTCCTAAAACGAGGATTGAGCGCCGGAATGACCAAAAAGAGGGGGCTTGAAGTCGCCTTCAACATTGCCCCCCCACACACAAAAAAACCGCCGGATCACTCCGGCGGCTTCTTCATTCCCAACCTGCCCGCCCGTCTCAGACGAACTGCGACAACCCCGGGACCGAGGCCACCACTTCGTCGACGACTTCGTCGCCGGCATATTCGCGGGCAGCCGTCATGGTTTCCTTGGCGAGCTTGGAGATTTCGCCCATGCCGAGGCCCTGGGCCATCAGCTGCTGGCCGAGACCCATGATGCCGCCGCCGCCGATGGCGCTCATCAGGCCGCCGAGCAGGCCCTTGCCTTCGCCTTCGCCATTATACTTGGCAACCAGCTCGAGCGCGCCGGGGACGGATTCGATCATCTTGGCGACCGGGCCGTCGGCAGCCTCGCGCTGCAGGAAGCCGAGCATCATGCCGACCGACTTTTCGGCGACGGCCGGTTCGATGCCGACCTTGTCGGCGATGCGGTTTACGAGTTCGTTCATGGTGAGCCTCCTGGTGCAAAATTGACGTTAACGTCAACGTAATTGAAGTTTCCGGCGAACTCAAGCGACGAGCCGCCCAAGGCCGCATTTCTCCGCAGCGTGTTTCTCCCGCGCGTCTCTGCTCGACGCGTTCTTGCCTCGCGTGCCTCTTCCGGGCAGTC
Organism: Ciceribacter sp. T2.26MG-112.2; assembly: GCF_900492205.1. Lineage (GTDB taxonomy): Bacteria > Pseudomonadota > Alphaproteobacteria > Rhizobiales > Rhizobiaceae > Allorhizobium > Allorhizobium naphthalenivorans_A. The sequence continues at coordinate 16,124 of NZ_UEYQ01000012.1, read as the reverse complement.
ATCCGAGGCCGTCTTCCGAGACCGTCAATCCAGGCCCGGCATCCGCGGCGCGACGCGCGACGGCGCGGTGAGCGCGCTGTTGTCGATGTTTCACACTATCCTTATAACAGCAAGGTGACGATTCATGGAATGATGGGTCAGGAATGACGGGCGTCAGGGCCGGCGCAATCTGCCGATCGGCCCGGTCGGCGAAACAAGGGACGGGAACGCGGTTCATGCTTCAAGACGGAAAGCTCTATATCGGCACCAGCCGCAATCCCGACGACAGCCTCAACAAGGGCGAATATCTCGATCTGAAATACGGCAACCGCCACGGCATCGTCACCGGCGCCACCGGCACCGGCAAGACGGTGACGCTGCAGGTTCTGGCCGAGAGCTTTTCCAATGCCGGCGTGCCGGTGTTCTGCGCCGACATCAAGGGCGACCTCTCCGGCATCGCCGTGATGGGCGAGAAGAAGGACTGGGTAGACCAGCGCGCGGCGCAGATCGGTTTTGACGATTTCGCCTACCAGGAATTCCCGGTGATCTTCTGGGATCTCTACGGCGAGCAGGGCCACCGGGTGCGCACCACCGTCGCCGAGATGGGTCCGCTTCTGCTGTCGCGGCTGATGGATGCGTCGGAGGCGCAGGAAGGCGTGCTCAACATCGCCTTCAAGATCGCCGACCAGGGCGGCCTGCCGCTGCTCGACCTCAAGGACCTGCAGGCGCTGCTGAACTATATGGGCGAGCATGCGAGCGAGCTGTCCAACCAGTTCGGCCTCATCTCCAAGGCCTCGGTCGGCTCGCTGCAGCGCGGGCTTCTGGTGCTGGAACAGCAGGGCGCGGAACATTTCTTCGGCGAACCGGCGCTCGCCGTCACCGACATCATGCGCACCACGAATGACGGGCGCGGGGCGATCTCGGTTTTGGCGGCCGACAAGCTGATGATGAACCCGCGGCTCTATTCGACCTTCCTTCTGTGGCTCTTGTCGGAGCTGTTCGAGGAACTGCCGGAAGTGGGCGATCCGGACAAGCCGAGGCTGGTCTTCTTCTTCGACGAGGCGCATCTTCTGTTCAACGACGCGCCAAAGGTGCTGATCGAGCGCATCGAGCAGGTCGTTCGCCTCATCCGCTCCAAGGGCGTCGGCGTCTACTTCGTCACGCAGAATCCGCTCGACGTGCCCGACACCGTGCTGGCGCAGATGGGCAACCGCATCCAGCATGCGCTGCGCGCCTATACCCCGCGCGAGCAGAAGGCGGTGAAGACGGCAGCGACCACATTTCGCCCCAACCCGGCCTTCGACTGCGAGACCGCGATCACCATGCTCGGCATCGGCGAGGCGCTGGTCTCGACGCTTGGGCCCAAGGGCGTGCCCTCGATCGTCGAGCGCACGCTGGTGCGCCCGCCGGCTGGGCGTCCCGGTCCGATCAGCGAGGCCGAGCGCCGCGCGGTGATGAATGTCAGCCCGGTCGCCGGGGTCTATGACAAGGATCTCGACCGGGAATCGGCCTATGAGATCCTGATGGCCCGCGAGCAGAAGGCGGCCGAGGCCGAGGCCGCCCGGCGCACGCAAGAGGAACGCGAAGCGCGCGGCGCGGAAAAGGATTCGGCCGCCGGCCGCTGGTCGCTTCCGGGCTTCGGCGACAAGGACGATGACGACGACGACCGCCGCACGACCAAGACGACGACCCGCCGGACCTCGGGCTATCAGCGCGAAACGGTGATCGAGGCGGCGATGAAGAGTGCGGCGCGTTCGGTCGCCAACTCGGTCGGACGGGCCATCGTGCGCGGGATTTTGGGAAGCCTGAAGCGGTAGGGCGGGAGAGGCCTTTTCTTGCCGTTTCCTCGTTAGCGCGCCCTTAAGGCGCCAGCCAACGGCACACGCCCGTGCATCCGCGGTATTCCCGCCCGCCCTCATTCGCCGAAGAGACGCGCTCCCCTGCCCCTGGCCCGGCGGCAGCACAACTTCGCCGTGGATGCGGCCAAGGGGTGAGTGCAACCCATGGACGCACACAAAAGGAACACAAACAAAAAGTTGACGCCGGACGGGCGAGCGTGTATCTATGGCTGATCGATACTTTGTTTGCCGATATTTGTTTATGGCGCCTGCGCCTCTGGACGAACTTCCCCCTCTCAAAAGTCGAAATCAACCGTCGAGCGTCGTTCGGCGGATCTCAATGTTGCTATGAAAGGGTTCGTCATGACCACCGGCACAGTAAAATGGTTCAATTCCACCAAGGGCTTCGGCTTCATTCAGCCTGACAACGGCGGCGCGGACGTATTCGTCCACATCTCGGCCGTAGAGCGCGCCGGCATGCGCGATCTCGTCGAAGGCCAGAAGATCTCCTTCGAGCTGGAACGCGACAACAAGTCGGGCAAGATGTCCGCCGGCCAGCTGCAGGCCGCTTGAAGCTTCAGCTAGCCGCGACCACGGATGTACTGGCGTGGCGGGCTTAAAGAAGTTGAGAAGGCCAGGCGAATGTCTGGCCTTTTTGCGTTTGCACAGCCCTGAACGTCAGGGATGCAAGCAAGAATTAAACTCGTTAAAATTGCACCCTCGAGCCGCACGCAAGGACGCGCGCAGCTTCCGAGGAAGCCAGCGCCGGCTTGGCGCGCCTTTGAAACAAACGGATCGGACTATATGAACGCCCACGTCACCATCCACGCACCTACTGCACCTGCCGATGAGAATGTCGGCGCGTGGTTGAAGATCCTGGCGCGCTATCGACAGCCGCGCCTCGGGCGCAGCGCTTTCGAGCTGGTCATCACGCTGGTTCCGTTCGTCCTGTTCTGGACGCTTGCCTATCTTTCGCTGGTCAACGGCGTCTGGCTCGGCCTCATCGCCATCGTTCCGGCCGGCTTCTTTCTGCTGCGCCTGTTCATGATCCAGCACGATTGCGGCCACGGCTCGTTCTTTGCCCGCCGCGGGCTCGACGACTGGACCGGCCGGCTGATCGGCGTTTTGACGCTCACTCCTTACGGCTATTGGCGGCGGGCGCATGCCGCCCACCATGCCAGCGCCGGAAATCTCGACGAGCGCGGCATCGGCGACATCACCACGCTGACGCTCGAGGAATATCGCGCGCTTTCGCCGCGCGGCCGGCTCGGCTATCGCCTTTACCGTCACCCGGCGGTGATGTTCGGCATCGGCCCGGCCTTTCTCTTCCTGTTCAAGCAGCGCCTGCCGTTTGGCATGATGAAGGACGGCGCGCAGCCGTGGATCTCGACCATGGGCACCAATCTCGGCATTGCCGTGGTGTCTGCCCTGATGATCTGGGCGGTCGGCCTCGTGCCCTTCCTGGTGATCCACCTGCCGATCGTGCTGATCGCCGGTGCCACCGGCATCTGGCTGTTCTATGTCCAGCACCAGTTCGAGGAGACGCACTGGTCGAAGGGCGATGACTGGCAGTTTCCCAAGGCCGCGCTGCACGGCGCCTCGCATTACGACCTGCCGCTCGCCCTGCGCTGGCTGACCGGCAATATCGGCATTCACCACGTCCACCACCTGGCCAGCCGCATTCCCTATTACCGCCTGCCGGAAGTGTTGCGCGACCATCCGCAACTCGCCGGCATCGGCCGCATCACGCTTCGCGACAGCTTCGCGTGCGTCAAGCTCGCCCTGTGGGACGAGAAGCGCGGCCGGCTGCTCTCCTTCCGCGAGGCCGAAAGCGCACTCGCCGCCGCCTGATTGGCCAGCGGCCAGTCTGAAGCCGGCCGCGGCACTCGAACCGACACCACGACAGATTTTCAAGGACCGACCATGCTCGAACTCACCCCCGTCCAGATCCGCGGACTGAAACTCGCCAAGGATGGCGACCTTTTTCCCGCAGAAGGCAATAACTGGACCCACCTCAACGCGCAGGTGACCTATGCCCGCACCGACCGCTTCAAGGAGCGGCCGCAGAAGATCAAGTCGATCAAGACGACCACGGTCAACGAATTGCGCGAGCACGGCCTTTTGCAGGCAATCAACAGCGACACCGCCGTCGACCAGTCCGCCCATGGCATTACCATGGCCGGCAAGATGTGGTTGCTGCAGAACAAGTAAGACCGGCGGGGTCCTCGTTCACGACCGCCTCGAACGCCCATTCGCCACGCGACGATCGTTGCCTTCCTTGGCCGAGCGAGCGCTGTCGGGCTGTCTTCTCCCCATCGGGGAGAAGGTGGCGCGTAGCGCCGGATGACGGGGGCGAAGCAAGGCCGGGAGCATGGCGCGTGGCTCGTTGCCTTGGCGCGCGCGGTTCCCCCTCACCCCGCCTCCGCTTCGCTCGGCCTCCTCTCCCCGCTGGGGAGAGGAGGCCGGAAACGTCGCGGCGCGTTCGGCACTTCTCCCCGCTGGGGAGAAGAGGGTGTGATCCGCCGGGGCTCCGCCCTCTCCCCGTCGGGAAGAAGCGGAAGTGCCTTCAGAGCGTCGCGCTGTCGATGACGAAGCGGTATTTCACGTCGCTCTTCAGCATCCGGGCATAGGCCTCTTCGATCTCGCTTGCCGCGATCATCTCGATGTCGGCGACGATGCCGTGCTCGGCGCAAAAATCCATCATCTCCTGGGTCTCGGCAATGCCGCCGATCGTCGAACCGGCGATCGAACGACGCTTCATGATCAGCGGGAAGACGGCCGGCGAGGGATGCGGATGTTCCGGCGCACCGACCAGCGTCAGCGTGCCGTCGCGCTTCAATAGGTTGACGAAGCTGTCGAGATTGTGGCTTGCGGCCACCGTGTCGACGATCAGGTCGAAGGAGTTGGCATGGACCTTCATCTCGTCGGCATTGCGCGACACCACCACCTCATGCGCGCCGAGATCCAGCGCGGCCTGGCGCTTGTTCTCGGACGTGGTGAAGGCCACGACATGGGCGCCGAGCGCACGGGCGAGCTTCACGCCCATGTGGCCGAGACCACCGATGCCGACGATGCCGACCTTCTTGCCCGGTCCGGCCTTCCAGTGGCGCAGCGGCGACCACAGCGTGATGCCGGCGCAGAGAAGCGGCGCGACGGCGGCGAGTTGTTCGGCCGGATGGCGGACCTTGACGACGAACTTGTCCCGGACGGTGATCGACTGCGAATAGCCGCCGAGCGTATGGCCGGGCTTGTCGGCCGTCTTGCCGTTATAGGTACCGGTGAAGCCATGCTCGCAATATTGCTCGAGGCCGTCGTCGCAGGCGTAGCAGCTCTGGCAGCTGTCGACCATGCAGCCGACGCCGACCGTTTCGCCGACCTTAAAGCCGGAGACCGCCGAGCCGACGGCGGTGACATGGCCGACGATTTCGTGGCCGGGCACGCACGGGTAGAGCGTGCCGGCCCATTCGGAGCGCACGGTGTGCAGGTCGGAATGGCAGACGCCGCAATAGGCGATGGCGATCTGCACATCGTTCGGCCCCACATCGCGACGAGGGATCTGCATCGGCTCGAGCGGTTTGTCGGCGGCATAGGCGCCGAAGGCCTTGGTCAGCATGGCATTCTCCAGTGATGTTGAGGGATGAAACCCCGGAATATCCGGGGTGGGGCCGGCCGCGGGGAGGATCAGCGGCCGGAATACTGGTCGTCGGTAACCTGTTCGAGCCAGTCGACGGTCTTGCCGTCGAGGGCCTCGTGGATGGCGATATGGGTCATGGCGACGGTCGGCGAGGCGCCGTGCCAGTGTCTTTCGCCGGGCGCGAACCAGACCACGTCGCCGGGGCGGATCTCCTCGATCGGTCCGCCCTCGCGCTGGACGAGGCCGAGGCCCGCGGTGACGATCAGCGTCTGGCCGAGTGGATGGGTGTGCCAGGCGGTGCGGGCACCGGGCTCGAACGTGACGGCGGCGCCATTGGCGCGGGCCGGTGTCTCCGCCTGGAACAGCGGATCGATGCGCACGCTGCCGGTGAACCAGTCCGCCGGCCCCTTGGTCGAGGGTCGCGTTCCCACTCTCTTGATGTCCATGATGCGCTCCCGCAAGCCTTGTTGAGCCGGGTGGCTCGCCACCCCTTGCGACAGACCATAGCGGATCTGGTTTAATTCGATTAGACTGCATAAAGAGATTGCACCTATATCGAGGATCAATGAATGCGACGCGAAGAGCTGGGCGACCTGATGGCCTTCCGGCGCGTGGCGGAGGAGCGCAGCTTTACCCGCGCGGCCGCAAGGCTCGGCACGTCGCAGTCCTCGCTCAGCCTGATCGTCAGGCGGCTGGAAGAACGGCTCGGCGTGCGGCTGCTCACCCGCACCACCCGCAGCCTTGCCCCGACGGAGCCCGGCGAACGGCTGCTGGCGGCCCTTGGGCCCGCCTTCGACAGCATCGAGCAGGAACTCGAGGTTCTCGGCCAATACCGGGACCGTCCGGCCGGAAGTTTCCGCATCACCGCCACCCAGCACGCGATCGACACCGTACTATGGCCGAAGCTCTCGCCGGTGCTGCGGCATAATCCCGATATCAGGGTCGAGCTGTTCTCCGATCTGGCGTTGACCGATATTGTCGCCGAGCGCTTCGACGCCGGGGTACGGTTCGGCGAGCAAGTGGAAAAGGACATGGTGGCGGTGCGCATTGCGCCGGACGCACGCCTCGTCGTGGTCGGCGCGCCGGACTATCTGGCGAACCGCCCGACACCGCTTTCGCCGCGCGACCTGACCCAGCACGATTGCATCACCACGCGCCTGCCGACCTATGGCGGCATTTATGCCTGGGAGTTCGAGAAGGACGGCCAGGAACTCCGCGTGAGGGTCGAGGGCCAACTGATCTTCAACGATGTGGGCCAGGTGCTGAGGGCGACGCTCGATGGCTATGGCCTCGCCTTCCTGTTCGAGGACATGGTGTGCAATCATGTTGCGGCGGGCCGCCTGATGCAGGTGCTGGACGACTGGACGCCGCCCTTTGCCGGCTACCACCTCTATTATCCAAGCCGCCGCCATGCCTCGCCAGCCTTTTCGCTGCTGGTCAATGCGCTGCGCCATCAGAAGCCCTGATACTAGCCACGCTGTCGTTTGCGCCACTCCTGAAAAATGGCAAGGGCCACGCCGATGGCGAGCCCCGGAAGGGCGGCCATCACGCCGATCGAGACGGCACCCATTTCGCAGCCACCCGAATCGCCCGGCGTGCCGCAGCGCGGGTCAAAGGCGTGGGAGAGCGCCAGCACCAGCAACGTCGTTGTGATCGGCAGGCCGACAAGGCCGAGCAGACCGTAGATCACCACCCTTACAATCGAACCGATCATCACATGCTCCGCAAACGGGGTCCAGGACAGCGAGCCGCGGCCAGCATAGGCCACCCGACGCGGAAGGGAAGCGTCCGGCGGGCAAGGAGGGGCGCCCGCTGTCCTATCGACCCGGGACATGCGGGCGTCGCGCACCATCAGATGCAACTTTTAGTATGTGTAATATAGAAATAAATCTCCTTTAAATTGCATTTCGGACGATGTATTGTTTTCCGGGGCGCGCATGAATGCGCACGGCGGTGCTCGGTGGGCATTCCGCCGCATGGGGGACATGATGTCGGACAATTCAGCATGGTCCTTGATCGGCAAGGTGCGCGGCATCGCAATGCTCGCCGCGATCGCCTGTTTCTCGTCGTGCACCACGGCCGATCAGTTCTATGGCGGGCTACCGCCGGTCCTTGACGCCGCCGATGTCGAGCGTGCGGCCAGCCATCGGGCAAGGATACTCGACGCGTTGGTGCGCGACGCGGGCTATGGCGACAGGACCGTCGACTGGTACGACGTGACGATTGCCGGCTTCAATTATGTCGATGACAGCTGCTCGCAATATTTCGACCGGCTGTTCAAGCTGCAGCGCAAGCGCGACGCGGCACGATCGGCGATTTCCGTCATCGGCCAGACCACCAATGCGGTGCTGGCCGTCACCGGCGCCGCGCAGCTGAGCATGGCCGTGGTGGCGCAGGCCTTCGGACTGAGCTCAAGCCTGACGGACATTGCCGCCGGCACCTATCTCTACCAATTGCCGCCGGCGCCCACCCGGCAGTTCGTCGCCAAGCTCGCCGCGGCCTATCGTGACGGCACCGCGCGGCAGAAAGAGGCGATCGCGGCTTCGCCGGTTATCGCCTACAGCCATATTCGCGGCTATCTCGACCTGTGCCTGCCGGCCGGCATCGAGGCGCAGCTGATCGAGCATATCGGCGCAGCAACGGCGACCGCCAAGGCCAATCCGGGCAGTTCGGGGGTGACGCTCGCCGTGGCGAGCATCAGGAGCGCGGAGGTTGTCCGCGCGCTGCAGGCGCCGACGAGCGCCTCGGCGCCGCTGCCGTCATCGCCACGCCCGAAGCCGAGCGGGCCTTATGAAAGCATGATCGATCCGGAGGTGGTCGCGCGCATCCAGCGCACGCTCTGCCTGACGCCCGACCGAAAACTCGGGCCGGAAACACGCGCCGCGATCAAGGAATTCTTCCGCGGCCGTGGCGAGGAGCGCCCCGATTTCGATGCGAACGGCCTCACCGAAAAGGATGTCCGGCTGCTCGACAAGGTGGCGCAACTGGCCGGCGACAGGACTTGTTCGGCGCGTGGTGTGAAGAACGCGTTCGAGGTGGGAGACCTGTCGCGCGACGAATGACGAAGATGGAAGGGAGGATCTGATCCATGGCGGTGATGAAACAGACCCGCATGATGCGGGATGAACGCGGCGGCAAGCCACTCGGCGTGAAGGCCGAGGCCGGAATGAAGGTCGAAATTGTCGACGACACGCAGCTGCCCTGGACCAAGATCAGGCTTTCGACCGGGGAAAAGACCGAGGGGTGGATCAGCGACGACGCGATCGACAAGGCGGCCGACACCCTCGGTCCGCTGGACAAGGACCTGGTGGCACGGCACTGCGTCGAGCAGGCCTCGATGTTCGGCGGCAACGCCTTCTACCTGATGGCCGTCGCGCAGCTGCGCAGCAATGTGCGCGAAACCCCGCCGGTCGGCTCGTCCGGTCACGGCCTCTTTGCCTTTTCCGCCAAGGAGTGGGCGCTGCAAGGCGCCGATCCCGGCTACGGGATCCACTACAGTGCCGAAGACGTCCTTGACTGGCGCGCACAGTGCACCTTGTTCGCGATCATGGCGGCGCAGGCGCAGGAGGTGCTCGCCGAGGCGCTGGGCCGGCCGGTATCGATGGCGCAGCTGCTGCTGTCGCAGATCCTGGGGCGCGAGGCCGCCGTGCTGGCGATCGAAACGCCGGCCACCCGCAGGGCGGACCTTCTGGCAAAGGCTGCGAGCACGGCGGACCAGGACCGGCGCGACACGGAGCCGCTTTCCGGGCGGGATGCGGCGCTGCTCGCGGGGGAGACCGGACAGCAGATCATCGAGCGTATCGCCGGCGCCTTGCAGGACGCCTTCGAGGAAAGCCGGCCCTTCATTGCCAGCGCGGTCGAAAGATACGTCGCGGGAATGCTTCAGTCGAGCGGCGGCGTGCCGGTCTCGCCCGGCGCGATCAATTATGCGTCTTCGCGCATCAAGCCCGCGCGCCGCAAACATGCCGAGATGATCGCCGCCAAGTTCGCCGCGCACGGCTATGGCACGCCCCAGCAGATCGCCGCCATCGCCAATGCCATCGCCGAATCGGGCCTCGACCCGGACGCGTCCAACCTCAAGGGCGAGCGCAGCTTCGGCCTCTTCCAGCTCAACCAGAACGGCGGCGTCGGCGCGGGCTTTCCCGATCATGTGCTGAGGGATCCGCAACGCAATGTCGAGATCATGCTGGCGGAGATCGCCAAGCCCTACCAAAAGGCGAATCGCCAGGCTTTCGCGACCACAACCAGCCTGCATGAGGCGGTCCGGATCTTCGTCCACCACTTCGAGCGGCCGGCGGAAAAGGACAAGCAGACGGAGGTGCGCTACAAGATCGCCCAGGGGCTGGTGGCGTGAGATAAAGGCCGTTGTCAGCGTGGCGTCTCGGCCCGCCTGCCCGCGTGGCATGGGGCGGATTCGATCTCGCGTGAAAATCGAAGTCCCGAAGATTCTTCATTCGTTCATTGCAATCCGTGGCAAAAGGTTTATATTGCCGCTATCGAAGATTGCTAGTGTGTTTGTCTACGCGCCACGGCGCACCGTCAGATTTCCTCTCAACGTCGATCAAGCCGGACGAATATCTCACCGGCGAACCCAACGATTGAAAGGATATCGTTATGAATACTGGCACCGTAAAGTGGTTCAACAGCACCAAGGGCTTCGGCTTCATTCAGCCTGACGAAGGCTCGACCGACGTATTCGTTCACATCTCCGCCGTTGAACGGTCGGGCATGCGCGAACTCGTTGAAGGCCAGAAGGTTTCCTACGACATCGTGCGCGACAAGAAGTCGGGCAAGAACTCGGCGGACAACCTGCGGGCCGCATAATTGTCATTCGCCGCGACTGACCACGGATGTACCGGCAGTCAAGGCTTTGAGTGACAGGAAGAGGTCGGGGTAACGCCCGGCCTTTTTGATTTGTCCCAGGTTCTCGTGTTCCGCGGGACAGGTCGTGAAAGGACCCTATCATGCGTAAATCGTCTCCCCGTGTGGGTGATCGGGTCCTGCTTCGGGACGGCATTTCCGGCACAAGCCGGAACAGGCAGGCCTGTCGCATCATTACGGTATTGCCCGCCGAACATGGCGAGCCGGAATACCGCGTCCGTTTCGACGCGGAGAATTTCGAACGCCGCGTCACCCTGTCCGACATCGACGGCATTGAAACGTCGTCGGGAACAGTGGAGAAGCAGCAGCAGGCGACGGTCAAGGCCGAACCCTGGCTGAAGCCCTCCTCGATCCGCGTCGGGCGTTAGTCTTTCAACCCTCTAACACTAAACGGCGCTCGGGCGCCGATGGAAAGGAAATCCCTTGCAGGTTCTCGTTCGAGACAACAATGTCGACCAGGCACTCCGGGTACTGAAGAAGAAGATGCAGCGCGAAGGTCTCTTCCGCGAAATGAAGGCCCGCAGCGCCTTCGAAAAGCCTTCTGAAAAGCGCGTTCGCGAAAAGGCCGAAGCCGTTCGCCGCCTGCGCAAGCTGGCTCGCAAGAAGATGCAGCGCGAAGGCCTGCTGCCGATGCCGAAGAAGGCTGCCGTGCGCACCCGTTAATGGCCTCACCCGCGGCCTGCGCCCGCCATCGGGCGCAAGCCGTCCTCCGTCCCCTTTCGGAAGGCTGATCCCATGACCGCGACCAAGGACAAATTCTTCAAGCCCGGCAGGGTCGACGCGCGCGACAAGGCGGCGACGACCGATCATACCGCCCGCGCCATCATCGCGGCCGAATCGACGGCCCGCGACAAGAAGACCGAAAAGCTGAAGGCGCTGCGTATACTGCGCGAAGCCGAAGCCGCCCCGGAAGAGGCGGCAAAGCCCGCCAAGCGGGCGACGAAGAAGACGGCCAAGGCCGGCTGACGGCACTGTTCGCCAGGACTTCCCCTCGGCCGTAGATCTCCCCTGCCCTGCCATGCCTGCCAGAGCGCGCCAATGCGCGTTCTCCGCTTGCCTTGGTGAAAATCTCGGCGGCAATCTTTCGGCGATTGATGGGGTCACATGCTCCGCGTCGGTTTGTGAAACGGAAGAAGACGACAGATGATCTGGCACAAAGTGGGCGGCTCGACATCCTCCTATGCCGCAGGCGCTGCTCTGGCGGTTCTGCTGGGCGGCTTCGGCCTGATCGCCGACGAGGTGAGCGACGGCGAGACGATGAAGATCGACGAGGCCGTGCTGATGGCCTTTCGAACGCCCGGCGATCCGACCGACCCGATCGGCCCGGCCTGGCTGGAGGAAGCCGCCCGCGACGTCACCGCGCTCGGCAGCTTTACCGTTCTCGCAATCCTGATCACGGTCGTCGTCCTCCATCTCTTCCTCATCGAACGGAAGCGGACGGGATGGTTTCTGACGGCATCGGTGATCGGCGGCACGCTTTTGAGCAGCGGGCTCAAATCGCTGTTCGACCGCCCTCGCCCGGACCTTACCGGCGTCGCACGCGTCTTCACCACCAGTTTCCCCAGCGGCCATGCGACGGTTTCGGCGGTGGTCTACCTGACGCTCGGCGCGCTTCTGGCGGAAATGACGGAGAGCCGGGGCCAGAAGATCCTCTACCTCGGATCGGCGGTGCTATTGACGGTCATGGTGGGCCTCAGCCGCGTCTATCTCGGCGTCCACTATCCGACCGACGTGCTCGCCGGCTGGTCGATCGGGGCCGGATGGGCGCTCGCCTGCGCGATGCTTGCGCATCTCTACCGGCAGCGCACCGCAGCGGCGGCGTAGTCGGCGGCCGCGGCCAATGGCCGGCGCCGCCTGTCTTTGTCACTTGACCGGCTTGATCGACGCGATGATGGCGACAAAGTCGTTGAGATGCTTCTCCTGTTCGCCCTTCGATCCCCAATAGGTCATCAGCAGGAGCTTTCCGGGCCTCGGCGACAGAAGGGTGACGCCGACCGAAACCGGGCCATCCTCGTCTTCGCCTTCCCAGTCGATGGTCGAGACATCCATGCCGTTCAGCTTGTTGTCGGCTTCGGTCTGGGTGGCCGGATCGACCTTCACGCCGTTTTCATCGAGAAAGGCAAAGATGTCGTCGATGATCTTGTCGGTGGTCTGCTCGTCCGCCACTTCGATCGACAGATAGACTGCATCGTCCGGCGAGACCGCCTCGACGCCGTGGTCGATTTCGGTCGGGTTCCAGCTGTCGGGAATGGTGACGCTCGCGACCGGTGAATCGGCGGGCAAGCGGATCTCGGCGGCAAGGGCTGCGAACGGCAGGGCGATGACGAAAAGCGCGGCGATCAGGGTTGTTTTCATGAGCCTATCCGTGTCTTGAGCAGAACCATGCCGGGCCGCCAAGGGAGCTTGGTCGCGCCGGGCATTCTGCCCATAGCAGAACCGGTGCGGAATCGCAGATCGCCGATACGGCTTTCGCCCGGTCCACCCAAAATTGGACCGGGCGAGGCTGAAGTTGACACGCTCAGGACACGAGACGTCAGCGCTTCGACGCGGACAGCGCGAAATAGGTGCCCTGCGGGTCCTGGCATTGCAGGATGAAGCTGCCGCCGGGCACGGGCTCAGGCCCGAACAGGATCTTGCCGCCGCCCTGGCGCACGCGCTCGGCCGCCGCATCGATCGCATCGACCGTGATGTAATAGCCCCAGAAGGGTGCGCTCACCATGGGCGGCTTGGTCATCATCCCGCCCAACGCCTTGCCGTTCTTGGCAAAGCACTGGTAGGTGCCCATTTCGCCCATGTCGACGGCCATGTCCTTTTCCCAACCGAACATCTTCTGGTAGAAGGCGAAGGCTTCCTCGGCATTTCCTGCCATGAGTTCGGTCCAGCCGAAGGCGCCGGGTGTGCCGAAGGCGGGCTCCGGCGGCATCGGCCCTTCCGGCATGATGACCTTCAGCAGGCTGATCACCGCACCCTGCGGATCGGCGACGACGGCGAAACGGCCGACGCCGGGAATGTCCTCCGGCGCGTGACGGACGGTCCCGCCATTGTCGGCGAATTTTTGCGCCATGGCATCGACATCATCGACGGCGACATAGCCCGCCCAGTTCGGCGGGACACCCTTGGCCTTCATCTCGTCGGTGAGCTGCATCACGCCGGCAACGCCCATGTCGTAGCCGGGAATGCCAAGGATCGTGTAGTCATATCCGGGCATGCCGCTATCCTTGGCCGTCCAACCGACGACCTTGGTGTAGAATTCGACGGCAGAGGGCGCGTCGGTGGGCATCAGTTCGTACCAGATGAAGGTGCCTTGCATGGACCGTTCCTTTTCTCTTCGGTTGCGGAATACGGATCAGTGTTGACCGCCCGCCAGCCTTGGCCGGCGGCCCGGTTCAATATGCGTCAATGATGCGTCAGCCCCGGGCAGCAGCCTCGAGCCCGGCAATGTCGAATTTCACCATCTTCAGCATGGCCTCGGTGACGCGCTTCGCCTTGGCCGGATCCGGGTCCGACATCAGTTCGCCGAGCCGGGTCGGGGTGATCTGCCAGGAGAGGCCGAAGCGGTCCCTGAGCCAGCCGCACTGCTCGACCTGACCGCCCTCGCTCAGCGCTTCCCACAGCCGGTCGATCTCCTCCTGGCTGTCGCAGCCGACGATGATGGAGAAACTGTGGTTGAACGGATCGAGCGGCCCGGCTTCGATCGCCATGTAGCGCTGGTCGCCGAGGGTAAAGCCGGCGAGCCTGACGCTGCCGGCCGGGCCGCTCGGGGTGTCGGCGGGAACCGCCGACATCCAATCCACAGAGGAACCGGGGATCAGCGAGGTGTAGAAGCGCACGGCTTCTTCCATATCCTTTTCGAACCAGAGATTCTGTGTGACCTTCATCATGCGTTCCTTTCCTCGGAGCGGGCCCATGCGGGGCATGCGTCGGATGGGCAGGGGGCCTTACACGGACACGCGACCGTGCTTGTGGCGCGGTTCGTCCCGGCAACTCTGCAAGCTTCAGGCCCGGCGCTGCATCTCGCTGGTCATAAAGGTTTTGAACGTGCCGTCCGGCAGGCGCACGCTGCCGGAGAAGGTGCGCCGGTCATCATCGATGAAGGTGATGACATCATGATAAACGTCGGTCTTCTCCGGGTCCTCGAAGCTCGGGCCTTCCGCTTCCAGCGTCAGCGTCTTGCCGTCCGGCTCGATCCAGCCCTTGTAGATCCAGAGCTTGTCCATCATCGAGCCGACCCAGGTGCCGACATAGTGGCCGAGCCTGGGGTCGTAGCCGAGCGTCATGACCATCTGACCGGGATTGCCGTCGGGCATGGCGCCCCTGCCCTCGGCGATGAACCACAGCCCGCCGACCGAGCGAACGGTCTCGGTCCAGACCTTCGCCGGATCGTTCGGATCGTAGCCCTCGTGTCCGGTGCTTGCGGTCACCACCCAGTCGCCGACCAGTTTTTCGAGAAAGCGGTGCTCCTCGCGGGGTTTGGAAAATTCCATGACTTCTCCTCCTCGGTTCGGTTCACCTTCAATGGCAACAGGCCGCCGCCTTCGGGCGGGTGTCGTATTCGTCATGGCGCTTGACGAAGTCCATGGTCGAGCCCTCGTTGCGGCCGAGCGGGGCGCAGTCGAGGATCATCATCGTGCCCAGCATTTCCTCGCCGCCGCGGGCATAGTTGGAATAGGTGTGGAACACGGTTCCATCGGCGTCACGGTAGAAGGACGACAGGCCGGGCAATTCGTCATGCGCGTCTTCGGCCGGCGTCTCGCGATAATTGTAGAAGACCGGGCCGGCAGCGAGTTCTTCCCTGGTGAAGGAGACGTGGTAGTCGAAATTGAAGTCGGAGCCGAAGGACGACACCCAGGGGAAATGCCAGCCCATGCGGCGCTTGTAGGCCTCGATCTTGTCGAGCGGAGCGCGCGACACGCAGACGAACGAAACGTCGTGATTGTTGAGATGGACGATCGCGCCGTCCAGGTGATCGGCAAGGAAGGAGCAACCGGGGCAGCCGGCCTCCCAGTCCGGGCCGAACATGAAATGGTAGATCACCAGCTGGCTGCGGCCGTCGAACAGCTCGGTCAGCGTCTTGGCGCCGGCGGGGGTGTCGAAGACATAGTCCTTGTCGACCTTGACCCAGGGCAGCGCCAGGCGCGCGGCATTCACCCGGTCACGCATCCGGGTCATTTCCTTTTCCTTCGTGAGAAGGGCGCGGCGCGCCTCAAGCCATTCCTCACGGGATACGACAGAATGTTCCATTCTCCCCTCCTCCGGGCCCGGTTTCATCTTGACATTTAGGTTGATATCAACATATTTGATATATGTCAACCGAGCCCCTGATTCCCTATTCCACCACCATTCATGTGCGCGATACGTGCCTGTGCCTGCATGCCCAACGGGCCGCGCGGGCCTTGGCGCGCCGCTTCGACACGGCACTTAAGGCGCTCGGGCTCACCAATGGCCAATTCTCGCTGATGATGGCCCTCAATCGTCCGGAGCCGCCACCGATGGGGCCGGTCGCGCATCTGCTCGCCATGGACCGAACCACGCTGACGGCGGCGCTGAAGCCGCTTGAGCGGCGCGGCTGGGTGTCGATCGAGACCGACCCGAAGGACCGGCGCGGCAAGCGGCTGCGGCTGACCGCCGACGGCGCCGCCGTGCTCTCGGCCGCCGTGCCGATCTGGCGCGAGACCCATGCCGCCGTCGAGGCCGAGCTTTCGTCGGGCGATCCGGACGGTTTGCGGCGCGATCTTTTGGAGATCGGGCGATGATCTTGCCACCTCCCCCTTGAGGGGGGAGGTGGCAAGATC
>NZ_UEYQ01000013.1 GCF_900492205.1 Ciceribacter sp. T2.26MG-112.2 | reverse complement strand
CCCTTACCCCATGCCCCATCCTCCCCCTCTCCGACACCGTCCCCGACGACGCCCGTGAAACCATCCTTTCCGGGATCAAGGCGCACAACAATGCCCTGCTCGGGCCGACCGACCGGCGCGACCTGTTCATTCCGCTGACCAATGCGGAAGGACGGGTCGAGGGCGGCCTTGTCGCCTATACCGGGCGCGGCTGGCTCTATGTGGAAATGCTGTTCGTGCCGGAGCATCGGCGCGGCCAGGGGCTGGCCGGTGCGCTGCTGCAAAGGGCGGAGGACGAGGCGAAGGCGCGCGGCTGCAAGGGTGCCTATATCGACACGATCAATCCCGACGCCCGCCGTGCCTATGAGCGGCAGGGCTACAAGACCTTCGGCAGCATCGACAATTTCACCGGCGACTACGCCATCACCTGGCTCATGAAGCGATTTTAAGGCTGGTTGTCATTGTCGTGGCCGGCGTCACCGTCAGGGTCTCGCTCATCACCTCGCGGATCTGCTGGCGCAGCCAGCGCCCGGCAAGATCGTTGTCGGAATGGGTCGGCCAGACCATGGCGACCGGAAGGAACCGCAAGGTCAGCGGCACCGGGCTGGTGACAAGTCCCAGCAGCGGCCCGTAGCGCTGGGCGATGCGCGCCGAGACCGTGGCGATCACCGGGCTGATACGCGCCGTGGCCAGAACCGACATGAAATCGGGCGCAGCCGTGACGATGTTCAACTCCACGCCGGCAAATTCCAGCGCTTCCTTGATGCAGCCGTGCAGGCTTTCCGTTTGCGAGATGACGGCGTGGTCGGCTGCCAGATAGGCCTCGATGGACACGGGGTTATCCAGCTTGAGCAGTTGAGGATTGTAGCAGCAGGCCACCTCGGCGTCGAACAGCACTTCGCAGATCCGCCGGCTCGCCTGCGCATAGGTGCAGCCGACGGCAAGATCGATGGCACCGCCGTCGAGCATCCGGTCCACCTCGTCCGGCTGGCAGCCGCGCGCCAGCACCTTGATACCCGGCGCCAGCCGGCGCAGCCGCGCCGTCAGGTCCGGAAGCAGTAACAGCTCCACCTCCGCCGACATGCCGACGCGCACGACGCGCTGCTCGGTCGCCGGATCGAACATATCGGCCGCCGTCAGCGCCGTCTGCGCCTGCTTCAGCGCCTGGCGGATCGGCCCCGACAAGCTACGCGCCCGCACCGTCGGCTGCATGGTCTGGCCATTGCGCAGGAACAGCTCGTCCTGAAACAGCACCCGGAGCGTCGAGAGCGCATGGCTCATCGCCGGCTGCTGGATCTTCAGCCGCCGCGCCGCCTTGGTCACGCTGCCCTCCGCCATCAGGGCATCGAAGGCCACCAGAAGGTTGAGGTCGAAGGAACGCAGATTGAAATGATCGATAGTGTCCATGAGCCGCATCGATTTGATTGCTGACCCCGCCATAGATACCTGTTTGAAAGGTTCTTGCAAGGCCGCCTCGTCCTATCGAACAATCGGGAGTGCCACCATGCACACACGTCGATCCATTCTGAAAACTGCCGGCACCGCGGTGCTGGCCGCCGGCGCCGCAGCCACCCTGCCGCTGTCGGCCTCTGCCAAGGCGCCGTTTGCGGCGCGCCAGGCACCGGCCTTCTATCGTCTGAACCTCGGCGCCGTCGAGGTCACTGCCCTGTCCGACGGCACCATTTCCCTGCCGCTGGCCAAGCTCTACCGAAACACCACCGAGACAGAGGCAACAGCCGCCCTTGCCGCCGCCTTCCAGGGCAACCCCACGGAGACCTCGGTCAACGCCTTCCTGGTCAACACCGGCGAAAAGCTCGTGCTGATCGATGCCGGCACCGGAAGATACCTGGGACCTTCGCTCGGCCATCTCGTCGCCAATATCGAGGCCTCCGGCTACAGCGCCGCCGATATCGATGACGTGATTCTCACCCATGTCCACACCGACCATTCCGGCGGTCTGGCCATCGAAGGCAAGCGCGTCTTTGAAAACGCCACCCTGCATGTCAACCAGCGCGAGGCGGCGTTCTGGCGGGATCCAGCCGAACGGCAGAAGGCGGCGGAGGCAATCAAGACGCAATTCACTGAGGCCCATGCCGCCCTGACACCCTATATCGACGCGGGCCGTTTCGAGACCTTCGCCGACGACGGCGATGTTCTGCCTGGTTTCGGGTCGATCCTCAGGGCCGGCCATACGGCAGGCCACAGCGCCATCGTGGTGGAAAGCCAGGGCAGCAAGATCGTCTTCTGGGGCGACATCACCCATGGCGACGTTCTGCAGTTCGACCAGCCGGATGTGACAATCGAATTTGATCACGACAAGGACGCTGCGATCGCCGCACGGGCCAAAGCCTTCGACGAGGCGGTGGCCGAGGGCTATCTGGTCGCCGGCGCCCATATCGCGTTTCCCGGCATCGGGCATGTCAGGCGCGACGACAGCAATTTCGACTGGGTGCCGGTCAACTACGACTCGACACTTTGAAACGATAAGCCGGGCGGCCCTGCGTGGCCGCCTCGCACTCCCAACCGTCATCCGCCGGGCGCCAGGCGATCGGCCCTTTCAGACGCTCGTGTACGTCGACGCCGAGCGGCACGACCAGCACGCGCGCCGGATCGACCGGACCCGGAAAATCCAGCGCCTTCCAGGCCACCTTTTCGAAGCCGAGCGGCATGTAATACGGCGGATCGCCGATCAGGATGACGGCTTCGGAGCCGGCGCGGCGCGCCGCCTCGATGGCGATGCGCACCAGTTCCCGGCCAATCCCCCGGTTCTTGTGCGAGGGACGGACGGCGAGCGGCCCGAGCAGATGGCCCTTGACCGTCCCAGCCATCACCGGGGTCATGCGCACCGAGGCGATGGTCTCGCCGTCGTCGGCGCAGATGAAGGACAGGTGCCGGTCATGCGGCCCCTGCTCGCGGATGCGGGCGGCGGCGCGGGTATGCCGGCCGGGGCCGAAAGCTTCTTCGTTGATGTGTTCGATGACCGCGTCGTGCGACGCATCCTCGGTGAGGTAGACAAGACCGTTGTTTTTCATGGATGACCGGACCGTAAGGACAGACGGAGATATGGGTTCTCGACAACGCCGCAAGGGCGTTCGGGAAGCATCAGCGTCGTCGCAAGGTCCGTCGTGCGGTCATGGAATAAGGGTCATCCGTTTTTGCGAAATCCCGGATAGCAGCAAATTTTCCGGCCGTCCAATGGAAAAACGCAGTGTTCACCCCTTGGCATCTCCCAATATCCGCGCCGAGGCGTATCTATGGAGCAGGACATGAACAACTCACAGGAGAGCGCCGATGGGCATGCTCGTTGACGGCGTCTGGCACGACGTCTGGTATGACACGAAATCCACCGCCGGCCGCTTCGAGCGCTCCAGGGCGCAGTTTCGCAACTGGGTCACCGCCGACGGTACCGCCGGCCCGACGGGCACCGGCGGGTTCAAGGCCGAGGCAGGGCGCTACCATCTCTATGTGTCGCTCGCCTGTCCCTGGGCGCATCGCACGCTGATCTTCCGCAGGCTCAAAGGGCTGGAGGACCTGATCTCGCTGTCGATCGTCGATCCGCTGATGCTCGAAAACGGCTGGGAATTCCACGACCGCGACGGCGCGAGCGTCGACCACCTGTTCGGCTCGGACTTTCTCTACCAGATCTACCTGAAGGCCGACCCGAGCTATTCCGGCCGCGTCACCGTGCCGGTGCTGTGGGACAAGCAGACGGGAACGATCGTCTCCAACGAATCCGCCGACATCATCCGCATGTTCAACACTGCCTTCCACGGCCTGACCGGATCGGACAGCGATTACTGTCCCGCCGACCTGCGCCAAGAGATCGATGCGCTCAACGACCGTATCTATGACGCGGTCAACAACGGCGTCTACAAGGCCGGCTTCGCCACCACGCAAGCCGCCTATGAGAGCGCGGTCACGCCGCTCTTTGCCATGCTGGACCAGTTGGAGGAGCGCCTGGCCACTCGCCGTTACCTGTTCGGCGAACGCCTGACCGAAGCCGACTGGCGGCTGTTCACCACTCTGGTGCGCTTCGATCCGGTCTATGTCGGCCACTTCAAGTGCAACATCCGCCGGATCGCCGACTATCCGAACCTCTCGGCCTATGTCCGCGATCTCTATCAGACGCCGGGCGTGGCCGAGACGGTGAACATCCGCCACATCAAGCACCACTACTACCGCAGCCACAAGACCATCAATCCGACCGGCATCGTGCCCGTCGGCCCTGCCCTCGACCTGGACCGTCCGCATGGGCGGGAAGCGTTGTCGGAGACGGAGCTTACCACACGTCGGCGGGCTTGACCTCGCCGCTCAACTCCGCCAGCCGCCGCAGCGTGGCGGAGGTCACGTCCTTCGGCAGGTCGCGCGGATTAAAGAAACCGGACTCGACGATTTCGCGATCGGCAACCCGCGGCGCCGTCTGGATCACCTCGGTGCGATAGAGCAGCACATGATCGCGCGGGCTGATGCGCCGGTTGAAATAGACATGGAAAAGCTGCGGCGGCGCGGTGAGCTCCAGATTGCCCTCCTCCCGCAATTCCTTTTCCAGCGCCGCCAGGGCCGTCTCGTTCCGTTCGACGCCGCCGCCCGGCATGTACCAGCCGGGCACATAGGAGTGACGCACGAGAAAAATCTCGCCTTGCGGGTTGAAGCAGGCGGCCCGCACGCCGAGCGTCATGCCCCGCGACAGGGCGAAATAGCTGTGCAGCACCTTCAGCAACAGGCGCCGGCGAAATCCGGTCCGCTCATCCAGGCCGATTGGCTGGTTCATTCTTCTTGCTCCCGTCACGCCGCGTCTTTAAGAGTGGCGCCATGTTCAAACTCGCGCATATATCCGATGTTCACTTAGGTCCGCTCCCGAACCTGACCATCCGCGAATTGGCCTCCAAGCGCATCACCGGCTATGTGAACTGGCACCGCAATAGGCGCAAGCATCTTTTCACCAACGCGCTGGATCTGGTGATGGAGGACCTGCGCCGGCACGAGCCCGACCACCTGGCGATCACCGGCGACATGGTCAATCTCGCCTCCGGCATCGAAATCCGTCTCGTCGCCCAATGGCTGCGCGAGGCCGGTGCGCCGCTCGACACCTCGGTGGTTCCCGGCAATCACGACGCCTATGTGCCCGGCGCGCACGACAAGGCGGTGCAGGCCTGGTACGACTACATGCGCGGCGATGACGACCCGCTGATCTGGCGGGAAGGCTACAAGCTGTTTCCCTATATCCGCCGCCGTGGCCCCGTGGCGATGATCGGCTGTTCCACCTCGATCGCCACGCCCCCCTTCTCCGCCACCGGCTATTTTAGCGCCCGCCAGGCGCGCGAGACCGCCGCCCTGCTCAAGGCCGCCGGCGAGGAAGGCCTGTTCCGCGTGGTGATGATCCATCATCCGCCGATCCGCGGGGCCGCCGCCTCGCACAAGCGCATGATCGGCATTCGTCGCTTCGCCGCAGCGGTCTCCCTGGGCGGCGCCGAACTGGTGCTGCACGGGCACACCCATCTCAACACGCTCTATTGGCTGGAGGGGCGCGAAAAGCGCGTGCCGGTCGTCGGCATCGCCTCGGCTTCGCAAGGTCCCGGTGCCCCGAAACCGCCGGCCGGCTACAATCTCTTTTCGGTCAGTGGCGAGCCCGGTGCCTGGCAGCTGAAATGGGACCGCTACGCCCTGGTCGACGCCGCCGTCAAACTGCGCCACGAGCATCACCAGATTCTTCTTGGCTGACGCTCAGCGGTGGTTCTGTGCGCGGTGGCGCTCGACGATCGCCCGAAGATTGTCGGAAAAGACGGCAATGGCGGCCTGCGCCTCGTCGACCCCGAAGCCCGCCCAGCCCATGCGCTTGACCACGACCGGCTTGCAGATGCGGAAGAAGACCGACTGGCCGAGGAGCGAGAAGACCGTCAGCGCATAGGCCTCGGGCGCCTCGGGCCGTCCCACCGCTATGGCGAACAACTGGCAGAAACGCTCGTGCAACGGTCTTGCCATCCGCTCGTAGAGCAGGCCATCGACCTCACCCGGAACGATCATCTCCCGGGTCATGAAGGTGGAAAGCAGGTCGGCGTCGGGGCGCGAGGCGCCGATCCGCATCATCGTGCCGACCATGCCGTCCAGCATGTCCAGCGCCTCATCCGCAGTGAGAGCCGCCGGCAGCGACTGGCTGAGCGAAGGACCAAGGCTCTCATGCACGATCCCGATCACATGCTCGATACAGGCCTTGCGCAGGCCGGGCTTGCCGCCGAAGTGGTAGGCGATGCTGCCGATATTGGCGGCGGCATGGTCGGCGATCTGCCGTGTCGACACGGCGTCATAACCATGATTGCCGAACAGTTCGAGCGCAGCCGAAATCAGCGATGCCCGCGTCGCGGCCGCCCCCGATGCCTGTCTGACCATGCCTGCCTCCGCAAAAAAATCATTCGATTGATTAATTCGGGCAGCGTTCTCGGTCAACCGGCGGGATTGTCGCGGCCGATGGCCGTCGCCTCGCCGAGCAGTTCGGCGATCCGCGCCGGATATTCTTCCACCAGCATGTGTCCGGCGGTGGCGATCCGCGTCAGCGCGATATTGCCGGGCAGTCGCTCCGCCTGCCAGCAGGGCAGGATGCAGTCCTCGCCGCCCCAGACCACGCGGATCGGCATGGTCAATGCGGCCAGCGCCCCCAGCGGCAGTTCGCCCTGTAGCCGTTCACCGTTCGGTGCGACAAAGGTGATCGCCTCGAAGATCTGCTCGAGCGCCTCGCGGGCGCCGGGCAGGTGGCGGACCGCCAGCATGTCGTCGACCAGGTCGTCGTCGATGGAGGCATTGAAGCCGGCCATCCCCTCCAGCGCCCAGATCAGGTCTAAATGGGTCTCGGCCTGCGCGTAATGGGACAGCAGGCGGTGATTGATCGCCGGGCCGAACCCGCCGGGCGCGAGCAGCGTCGCGCTCAAGACCCGCTTCTGCTCCCGAAGAGCCAGAAGCGCTGCGGTCGCGCCGCCGAGCGAATGCCCGGCGACGTGGAAGGTGGTGACGCCGCGCAGGTCGAGGTCGTTGCGGATGGCCTTGGCCATCTTACCGGCCCCGCCGATGCCGTCGGCATGCAGCGAGCCGGCATGGCCGGGCATGTCATAGGCGATCACCGGCTGGGCGGCTTCGAGCCCGGCCACGACCTTTTTCCAGGTGAAGGCGCCGCCGCCGAAACCGTGCAGCAGCACGAGCGGCGGTGTCTTCCTGATGTCTCCGGCGACGATCGCGTTCAACGCCATGGTTCAGCCCTTCGCAGCACGATCTTCGAGCACCCGGTTTGCCGCCGAGACGATCGCCTCGAGCGAAGCGGCGACGATGTTGGTATTGATGCCGACGCCGAACAGTTTGCCATCCGGGTGCACCACCTCGACATAGGCAATCGCCGAGGCGTTGGAGCCATGCTGCAGCGAATGCTCCGAATAGTCGGCGACCGAGAGCTCGATGCCGAGATAGGTCGACAGCGCATTGATGAAGCCGTCGATCGGCCCTGTCCCCTGTCCTTCGATCCGCCTGGTCTCGCCGCCATCGGTGATCTCGGCGGCGACGATGCGCCGTCCCTTCTGCGCCGGATCGGCATAGGTGTGGTGATCGACATATTTCAGGCGCCCGCCGGGTTGCTCGACATAGCGTTCGATGAAGCGCTCGTAGATCCGCTTCGAGGGCAGCTCTACACCCTCCTCGTCGGTGATGCGCTGGATGTCCTCGCGGAACTCCACCTGCAGGGCGCGCGGCATGTTGATGCCGTAGTCTTCCTGCAGGATGTAGGCGATACCGCCCTTGCCCGACTGCGAGTTGATGCGGATGATCGCCTCGTAGGTCCGGCCGACGTCCTGCGGGTCGATCGGCAGATACGGCACTTCCCACAGGGGAGAATTGGCCGTGCGCCGCGCCTTCATGCCCTTGTTGATCGCATCCTGGTGCGAGCCGGAAAACGCGGTATAGACCAGCTCGCCGACGTAAGGGTGGCGCTCCGGAATGGTCATCTGGTTCGAATATTCATAGACCGCCTTGATCCGCTCGATATCGGAGCAATCCAGCTTGGGATCGACGCCCTGGGTGAACATGTTGAGCGCCAGCGTGACGATGTCGACATTGCCGGTCCGCTCGCCATTGCCGAACAGCGTGCCTTCGACGCGGTCGGCGCCGGCCATCAGCCCCAGTTCGGTCGCTGCAATCCCGGTGCCGCGGTCGTTATGCGGATGCAGCGAGATGATGACGTTTTCGCGATTGTCGATGTTGCGGCACATCCACTCGATCTGGTCGGCATAGATGTTCGGCGTCGCCATCTCGACGGTCGACGGCAGGTTCAGGATCAGCTTGTTGTCCGGCGTCGGCTTGATGATGTCGATGACGGCATTGGAAATCTCCAGCGCCACGTCCAGCTCAGTGCCGGTAAAGCTCTCCGGCGAATATTCGAAGCGGAAGCCGCCATTCGCACCGGTGGCAGCCTTTGCCGCCATGTCGGTGATCATCTTCGCCGCATCGACGGCGATCTGCTTGATGCCGGCGACATCCTTGCCGAACACCACGCGGCGCTGCAGCTCACTGGTCGAATTGTAGAAATGGATGATCGGCCGGTGCGCGCCTTCCAGCGCCTCGAAGGTCCGGGTGATCAGTTCCGGACGGCACTGCACCAGCACCTGCAGCGACACGTCGTCGGGCACGTTGCCTTCCTCGACGCACCAGCGGGCAAAGTCGAAATCGGTCTGCGAGGCGGACGGGAAACCGATCTCGATTTCCTTGAAGCCCATGTCCAGCAACAGCTGAAACATGCGCGCCTTGCGGTCGTGGCCCATCGGATTGACCAGCGACTGGTTGCCGTCGCGCAGGTCCACCGAGCACCAGATCGGCGCCTTGGTGATAGTTTTCGACGGCCAGGTGCGGTCCTTGATGTCGATCTGCGGATAAGGGTGGTACTTGGTCGCTGCTTCGGGCATGCCCTTCATACCGGCACCGGATTTCATGCTCATGTCGTTCATCTCTTCCTCTTCCGCACTTGCCCGGCTCTTAGCGCATCAAGCGCGGTTTTGCGACGGCAAATGCTGGCCCATGGTCGGCCAAATAGTCCAAAGTTCAGGGATTTGATCAGAGGAGCTGTGCCATGCGGCTATCCGGCCGCCGAGCGCTCCTCAAAGGACCCGGCAACCGCGGATAAGGGTAAGAAGAAGCGAGTTTGGCACCGACGCGACAAAGCCGGCCGCAGAGCGGTCAGCCTTCAGGGTCGCAAACATGGTCGAGCCGAAACGGGTCATGGTGAAAAGAGATAACGTGCGGCGGCAGATCGCGCAAGTCCGTTATTCAGCGGCGGTGCGTTGCCGAGGCTCAACGCGATCCGCCAGCCAGATGGTGATCAGCGATTGCCGGGAGACACCCAGTCGCAACGCCTCCTGATCGAGACGGTTGACCAGCCATCGCGGCAGGCTGAGATCGACATCGACGGGCACCAGATTGGGACGCTCGGCCTGTTCCAGATCGAAATACTGGAGAACGTCTTCTTTACCCTCGTCAAAAAGGCGGTCCAGATCCTTAGCCTTCATAGATTTCCACCTCCAGCCTGCGGGCACGACGCGCGGAAATGATCCGCACCGTATCGCCGCGATAGACGAATATCACCACCCAATAGGCTCCATCCAAGAGGCCGATCGCCATGCGACGCTCCTCGCCATCCTCGTCGCGCGACAACAGGATGAGCAGTGACGGATCGCGCCAGAGGGCTTGCGCCCCGATGAAATCAAGCCCGTGTTTGCGCCAGTTACCTTCGCTCTTCGCGGGATCGAATTCGAACTCCATGTCTTATTTTAGCACGGACCAAGCCCGATTTCCACGGAATCAACCTCGTCTCGCAAGCCGCAACACGCCCAGCATCAGTCCGCCTGCCACCAGTCCCCAGAATGCACCGGAAACACCGGCGAAGGAGACGCCGGAGGCGGTGATCAGGAAGGTGACGGCCGCCGCCTCGCGGGTTTCCGGCTCCTTGAATGCGGCAACGGCAGAGCCGGAAAACGCGCCGATCAGCGCCAGGCCTGCCACCGCCTGGATCAGGATCGGCGGCGCGAGCGAGACGAAGGCGGTGACCGCGCCGGCCAGAAGACCGAACACGATATAGCCGACGCCGCCGATGATCGCCGCCCAGTAGCGCTTCTTCGGATCCGGATGGGCGTCCTCGCCGGCACACATCGCCGCGGTGATCGCCGCCAGGTTGACGGCATGGCCGCCGAACGGCGCCGAAAACAGCGAGAACAGCCCGGTGACGGCAAACAGCGGCCCCGGATTGGGGTTATAGTGGTTGACCTTGAGCACGGCGATGCCGGGGATGTTCTGCGAAGCCATGGTGACGATGAACAGCGGCAGCGCGATCGAGATGAGCGCAGGCAAGGTGAACTCCGGCGCGACGAGTTCGATCGGCGGCGCGAGCGACTGCGTCCAGGTCGCCATCGCGCCTTCCGGCAGATCGACACCGAACATCATCACGATGACGAAGGCGAGCAATGCCGCCGGCACGGCATAGAGCCGCTTGAAGGCCAGCACCGCCGCCCAGGCGACGAGGATCGGCAGGCCGAGCGCCGGATCGAAGGCAATTGCCTTGAACGGGGCGAAGCAGAGGCCGAGGATGACGCCCGACAGCATGGCATTGGCCAGCGGCGCCGGGATCGCGGCGACCGCCCGGCCGAGCGGCCGGAACAGCCCGGCGATCACGATCAGCACGCCGCAGACCAGGAAGGCGCCGACGGCGGCGGCAAATCCGCCCTCCACAGTGCCGGCGGTCGCCAACAGCGCCGCCCCCGGTGTCGACCAGGCGATCGATACCGGCAGTTTCGTCCAGGCGCTGAGCACGATGGCGCAGAGCCCCATCGACACCGACAAGGCCATCAACCCGGAGGCTGCCTGATAATCGGTCGCCCCCACGCCCTTGAGGCCTTGCAACACCACGGCAAACGAACTGGCGAACCCGACAAAGGCGGTCAGGCAACCCATGAAAAAGCTTTGGAACGAAAGGTCCTTGAACATCGAAAGCCCGGATAAGCGAGAATGACAATCGCCCACCAACAGCAAAGATAGGTTCCATTGGCAAGCCGGGCGCGCGCAAAACCGTTACGGCAACGCGCAATCAGGGGTCAAAGGCACACCTTGGCCTGGAGATCGGCGTCGTGCCTGCGCCGGACACCAGAGCCCGGCGCGGAAGGCCCGGCCATGGCCCTTTCCGGTTCAATTGTCCGGCGCCGCCAGCCGGAAGCTCATCACCGCGTCGTGAACGCGCTTGCGCCCCTTCTCGTCCCCGAGAAAGTGATAGCCGACGACGGTATAGCCGCGCTTCTTGTAAACGACATAGGCGGCAATGCTCTGCACGGTCGCGCCGCTCACCTCGCCCTGGTATTGGCGCATCACCACCGTCATCTTGGGCAGGCCGACGCCCGGATGTTCGCCCGCCGGTTTGGCGAGCCGCTCGTTCATGAAGAAGATCTTGTCCGCCAGGTTTTCCTCCCAGGCATCGGCGAAATCCTTGGACTTGGTTGCCTGGTCGAGATCGAGCGCCCAGACGATCACGCCCTCCACCCGGTCCGGATGGCGCATGTCGAGTGAATAGGGTTCAGACGCGTCGATCTCGCTCGACCAGATGCGCGGCACGGCGATCCAGAAGCCGCGGTCGGAATTGCGCCGCCAGACGATGGTGTCCTCGTCATCCGAAACATCCGGCGCGTCGGCGGTCTCCTCGTCCTTGCTTTCTGGCTTGGGCGCGGCGGTTTCGGCCTGCGGCTTCTCTTCCGGCGCCTGCGGCTTTTCTTCCTCCGCCTGCGGTTTGCCGGCCGCCGGTTCGGCGATTTCGAGGGTCGCGGTGCAGTTCTCGAACACCTTGAGATATTCGTCGAAGATGCCGTCCGGCGCCGAATAGGACATCAGCAGGAAATTGCGCGGCGCCGTCACCACCATCTGGATGTGGTTGTAGTCGCGCTCCTTGCCCGCCGTGTCCGCGGTTCGGTAGCTGGCGATCAGGAACGGCGCCTGCTGGCCGGCGGTCGGAACCGCCCCTTCGGTGCGGATGCGCCCCTGCGGCGCGGCGAGCAACTGCCCCTTCAGCCTCTCAAGCTGCGCCTTGGCGGTCTTTTCCGCCGTCTGTTCCCGGTCGATCACCTGCACGATGATCGTCGCCTCCCGTGCCGTGCCGCTTAAGCCCGAAAACACGCGGTCGCCATTCTTGGCCTCCTGGAAGTCCCAGTCCGAGGGAAAGTTGCAGGAAAAGCCCGAATTGTCCTTGTAGGTGCGGAACACGGTTTCCTGTGCGCCGACCGGAACCGCGGCTGCAATCAGCAGACAGGCGACCAGAAACAGGCGCTGCATGATAGTCTCGGCGAAACGTCCCATCGATTTCCACTCCCATTCTCACCCGACCTTATTAGCCCGGTGGAATGAGTCAAACGATATGGCGCTCGACCTTGGTCGGACGCCTGCCACGCAGGCGGGGTGGCTCGGCTGACGTCGCCGCACGAAAAAGCCCCCGCCGGCGAATACCGGCGAGGGCTCTCAATCTCGGTCTCGTGCCGCAGTTCAGACTTCCGACTGCGTCTCGACGATCTTGCCGACCAGGCCGTAGTCCTTGGCTTCCTCGGCCGACAGCCAGTAGTCGCGGTCGATATCCTTGGCGATCTTCTCTTCCGACTGGCCGGTTGCCTTGGCGAAGATCTTGATCAGGCGCTGGTTCATCTTGATGATCTCGCGGGCCTGGATCTCGATGTCGGAGGCCATGCCGCGGGTGCCGCCCGAGGGTTGGTGCAGCAGGAAGCGGGTGTTCGGCAGGCAGAGGCGACGTTCCTTCGGCACCGATGCATAGATCAGCGCGCCGGCGGAAGCGACCCAACCCGTGCCGATGATGATGACCTTCGGCTTGATGAACTTGATCATGTCGTGGATCGAGTCACCCGATTCGACGTGACCGCCCGGCGAATTGACATAGACGCGGATGTCGCCGTCGGAGGCGGCGGCAAGCGCCACCAGCTGGGTGCAGACCTTCTGCGCCAGTTCCTGGGTGATCCCGCCATAGATGAAGATCGAACGCGACTTGAAGAGGTTCGCTTCCGTTTCCTTGCCGAGCGGCAGTTCCTTGCTCTTGTCGTCGTCTTCTTCGTTCATTCGGCAATTCCTCAAGCGTTCGCGTTTCTCTCACCCGCACATAGTGCGACTCATGTCGTAAAACAATGCGGGAAAAAGGGGAAGCACGGAACCGGTGAACAGGGCGTTAGTGCTGCCTGCCCGGGCGGGGTCGAGCATACCTTGCGCATACGCGGCGTTAACGCCGCCGCCTTATAGTGCCTTGCCACAGGGGCTGCCATGACGACACGGATCAGACTTGCGGAAATCATCGAGGCGTTGAGCTGCGCACTCGACATGACCGAGGGCCAGCCTCCCGGCCATTGCATCCGCTGCTGCTGGATCGGCACGGCGATCGGCCGCGAGCTCGGCCTGTCCGACAATGCCTTGCAGGATCTCTATTATACCTTGCTGCTCAAGGACCTCGGCTGCTCCAGCAATGCCGCACGCATTTGCGAACTCTATCTGGCCGACGACCTGACCTTCAAGCAGGACTTCAAGCTCGTCGACGGCTCCCTGCCGCAGATCCTCAGGTTCGTGCTCTCGCATACCGGCATGCAGGCCGGGCTTGCCGAACGGTTTCGCAGCCTGATGCACATCGTCAGGAACGGCGGCGCGATCGCCACCGACCTCATCCAGACCCGCTGCCGGCGCGGCGCCGAAATCGCCCGCCAGATGCGCTTCTCCGAAGCCGTGGCGCGCGGCATTCTCGACCTCGACGAGCATTGGGACGGCGGCGGCCAACCTTCCGGCCTGAAGGGAGCCGCCATTTCGCCCTTCGCCCGCATCGCCCTGCTTTCCCAGGTCATCGACGTGTTCCAGGTGAGCGCCGGACCGGAGGCGGCGATCGCCGAGGTGCGCAAGCGCGCCGGCACATGGTTCGATCCCGCCATGGTCGAAGCCTTCACCCGCATCGCCGCCGACGAGACCTTCTGGACAAAGCTGAATTCGGACGACATCGGGCGGCTGGTGCTGCAGGGCGAACCGGGTCAACAGGTCATCTATGCCGACGAGGACTATCTCGACGACATCGCCGCGGGCTTTGCTCGCGTCATCGATGCCAAGAGCCCCTACACGTCCGGCCACAGTGACCGCGTGGCGCTGTTTACCGACATGATCGCCGAAGAAATAGGCGTGCCGCCGGCAGACCGGCGCCGCCTCAAGCGCGCGGCACTGCTGCACGACATCGGCAAGCTCGGCGTCTCCAATGCCGTGCTCGACAAGCCGGGCAAGCTGGAGGGCGAGGAATGGCAGGCGATGAAGCGCCATGCCGAATATTCCGAGCTGATCCTGTCGCGCATCGGCGCCTTTGCCGAACTCGCCCGCATCGGCGGTGCCCATCACGAGCGTCTCGACGGCAAGGGCTATCCGCGTGGCCTGACCGCGCCCGATCTCGCGCTCGACGTCCGCATCGTCTCGACCGCCGACGTCTTCGATGCCCTCACCGCCGACCGTCCTTACCGCGCCGCCATGCCGGTGGCGAAAGCGCTTGCCATCCTCTGGGAGAACGCCGGCGCAAGCCACGATCCGGACTGCATCGCGGCACTGGAGCGGGCTCTCGCCAAGGCCGAACTCGCCGTCGCCTGAGGCGCCGCGATCCGGGCGTGACTAGCGTGCGATCCGCGTCGACAGGATGATCGAAGACAGCGTGCGCTCGACGCCGGACAGCGCGCCGATATGGTCGATCAACCGGTCGAGTTCGGCGATCGACGGGGCCGCGACGATGGCGATCAGGTCGAAGCTACCATTGACCGAATGCAGCGTGGTCACCTCGCGGATCGCCGACAGTTCGACGCTGACCGCAGGCAATGTCTTCGGCGCGATAGTGATCAGCACATGCGCCCGGATCAGCCCGCTCTGAAAGGCCTCCGACAGCCGGACCCCATAGCCGGCAATCACCCCTTCGCGCTCCAGCCGCTCCAGCCGCGCCTGCACGGTGGTGCGCGACAGGCCGAGTCGCCTCGCAAGCGTCGCCACCGGCATGCGGGCGTTCTCGCCGAGCAGCGCCAGCAACTCACGATCCTTGTCGGTAATTTGCACTTTGTCCAATTCCTTTGTCGATCTGCCGAAACACATACCACGAAACGAACATATCGTCGCTATGAATCGAAAGGAGCAGTGGGCATCCTTTCGAAATCTGACGAAATTCAAGAGGGGATGTTTTCCATGAAAGACGTAGTCATCATCGGCGGCGGCAAGATCGGCAGCGCCATTGCACTCATGCTGGCCGACAGCGGCGCCTACAGGATCACCGTTGCAGACCGCAGTGAGGCGCAGCTTGCCGCCATCGACCGCCATCCGGCGATTTCGACGGCCGTCGTCGACATCACCGATGCGAGCGCCCTTGACGCCGTGCTGGCCGGCAAGTTCGCCGTTCTCTCGGCCGCCCCCTTTCATCTCACCGGCGCGATCGCCGAAAGTGCAGCCCGCACCGGCACCCACTATCTCGACCTGACAGAAGACGTCGCCACCACCCGCAAGGTCGAGCAGCTGGCGCAGAATGCCAGGACCGCCTTCATCCCCCAGTGCGGCCTGGCCCCCGGCTTCATCTCGATCGTCGCCAATGACCTGACCCGGCATTTCGACACGCTCGACAGCGTGCGAATGCGCGTCGGCGCGCTGCCGCAATATCCGTCCAACGCGCTGAACTACAACCTGACCTGGTCGACCGACGGCCTGATCAACGAATATATCGAGCCCTGCGAGGCGATCGTCGAAGGCAAGCTGATCAATGTCCCGGCCATGGAAGAGCGCGAGGAGTTCTCGCTCGACGGCGTCACCTACGAAGCCTTCAACACGTCCGGCGGCCTCGGCACGCTGGCGAAGACGCTGGAGGGCAAAGTGCGCACGATGAACTACCGCACCATCCGCTATCCGGGTCATCAGGCGATCGTCAAGGCGCTCTTGAACGACTTCAACCTGAAGAACCGCCGCGATGTCCTGAAGGACCTGTTCGAAAACGCGCTTCCGGCCACCATGCAGGACGTCGTCGTCATCTTCGTCACCGTCTGCGGCGTCAAGGACGGTCGTTTCCTGCAGGAAACCTACGCCAACAAGGTCTATGCCGGCGTCGTCGGCGGCCGGCTGATGAGCGCCATCCAGATCACCACCGCTGCCGGCATCTGCACCGTGCTCGACCTGCTGGCCGACGGCAAGCTGCCGCAAAAGGGCTTTGTCCGCCAGGAAGAAGTGAGCCTCCCAGACTTCCTCGCCAACCGTTTTGGCCGCGTCTACGACCCGCAAGTGGCCAAGCTCGCCAAGGCAGGCTGAGGCACGTCCTCTTCTCCCCAGCGGGGAGAAGTGCCGAACGCAGTGAGGCGATGAGGGGGCCGAGTGCGCGAAACTCAAGTGAGCTTCGCTCCCCCTCATCCGGCCCTGCCGGGCCACCTTCTCCCCGCTGGGGAGAAGAGGCCGCCACCGTCGGGGCCAGTCTCCGCCACCACCGTCGCGGTCGCCCATCAGCCAAGGTCACCGTCGTGGCTCAGCCGAATTTCGAGCCTAACCGGAAAAACGCCAACGGGTCACTCCCTCTTCTCCCCGGCGGGGAGAAGTGCCGAGTGAAACGAGGCGATGAGGGGGCGAAGTGCACCGGCCTTCACTGGCTTGAGCGGCCGCGTGCGCGGCCCTCTGCTGGCTCGGGCCGCGTGCGCTGTGCCCTGAGCTTCGCTCCCCCTCATCCGGCCCTACCGGGCCACCTTCTCCCCGATGGGGAGAAGAGACCGCCACCGTCGCGTTCGCTTCTCGGCCACCATCGTGGCTCAACCAAATTTAGCCAACACCTTCAACAGCATGTCGGCTATCCTGCCATAGGGCGGATAGAGCAGTGCCACCGCTGACAGCCGCGGCTGGCGCAGCACCGGCTTTTCCTTGCTCATCGCCACGAAACCCGCCTCGCCGTGATAAGCGCCATAGCCGGACGCGCCGACGCCGCCGAACGGCAGGTTGTCCTGCGCCAGGTGCAGGATCGTGTCGTTGATCGTCACGCCGCCGGAAATCGTCCCGTTCAGTACCCGCCCCTCGGCGGCCTTGTCGGTGCCGAACCAGTAGAGCGCCAGCGGCCGGTCGCGGGCGTTGATGAAGGCCAGCGCCTCGTCGAGCGTGTCATAGGGGACGACCGGCAGGATCGGCCCGAAGATTTCCTCGTGCATCAGCGCCATCGTGTCGTTGGCCCCGGTGACGACGACCGGCGCCAGGATGCGGCGGGCCGGATCGGTGCCGGGCAGCAGTTCGATCACCTCCGCCCCCTTGGCCCGGGCCTCATCGATCAGGCCGGCGAGCCGGTCGAAATGCCGCGCGCTGATGATCGACGTATAGTCGGGATTGTCGGCAAGCCTCGGATATTGTTTTTCCGCCGCCGCCTTGGCCGCCGCCACGAAATCCTCCACACGGTCGCGCGGCACCAGCGCATAGTCCGGCGCGACGCAGGTCTGGCCGGAATTCAACAGCTTGCCCCAGATCAGCCGCGGCACGGCTCTGTCCAGATCGGCGGAGGCATCGATGATCGCCGGCGACTTGCCGCCAAGCTCGAGAGTCACCGGCGTCAGGTTCCGCGCCGCCGCTTCCGCCACTTTGCGGCCGACGGCGGTCGAGCCGGTGAACACCAGGTGATCGAACGGCGCCGCGCTGAAGGCAGCCGCGACCTCCGGCCCGCCGGTGATGACCGCCACCTCGTCCTCGGCGAAAAACTCCTTGACCGCCGCATCCAGAACCTCGGAAAAGCGCGGCGTCAGCTCGGACGGCTTCAGCATGGCCCGGTTGCCGGCGGCAAGCGCGCCGACCAGCGGCGAGAGCATCAGGTTGAGCGGATAATTCCACGGCGCGATGATACCGACGACGCCGAGCGGCTGGCGGATAATCAGCGCCGCGCCCGGTTGCCCGGTCCAGGCGAGCGACACGCGGCGCGGCCGCATCCAGCTTTTCAGGTGCCGCCGCGCATGGCGGATCGCCGCCCGCGTCGGCACGATGTCGGCCAGCGTGGTGACGACCGGCGAGCGATTGCCGAAATCCTCCGAGATCGCCTGAGCAAGGCGATCCTGCCAGGCGAGGATCAACCGCTCCAGCCGGTCGAGCCGGTCGCGCCTTAGCGCAAGGTCCGGATTGATGTCCTTGAGATAAGCCGCCCTCTGCCGCGAAAGCACGCTCTCGATCACCGCCTCCGGCGAAACCGCCTGCCGATCGCTCACACTCCCATCCATCATCCGCCTCCCGATGTTCTGACGCTCTACAGATGAGCCGAGACCGAAGATTGTTCAAGTGCGAACAGATGGCAGGCGGGAACTAAACACCGTCGATCCGGGATCGCCCTCAGGCTGGAATGCCCGCGAGAGCGCGACTCGAAGCATCCGGACGTGTCGTGGACCGGTGGCCTCGTGCTTCGAGGCTGGCGCGGTCCGACACCTCGGCATGAGGGCCACGGAGAGGAACCACTCGCGCGACGCCCCGTCTCCCCTTTGGTGGGGGAGAAAGCGATTTCGATGAATTAGTCGTGGCGCAAGCCACGGCTAAACATCAGAAATCGCAAGTGAGGGGGTCTGTTCTGTCGTATCCACGGAACCGCCCCCCTCACCAACAAAATCTGAAGTTTAGCCCTGATCGGGCTAAGCCTTCGATTTTGTAACCTCTCCCACAAGGGGAGAGGGTTCGCCGCAAGCGCCTATCCCTCGTCGATCGGCAGCGCCGAGAGCTTCAGCCCCATGGCTCTCATCAGCTTGAGCACGGTCACGAATTCCGGATTGCCGTTGTCGCCGAGCGCCTTGTAGAGGCTCTCACGCCCGAGCCCCGCCTCCTCGGCGACGGCCGTCATGCCGAGCGACCGCGCAACGGTGTTGAGCGCCCGGCGGATTTCGGAGGCATCCCCCTCCTCCAGCGCTGCGGCCATGTAATCGGCGCGGGCTTCGGGACTGCCGAGATAGTCGGCCGCATCGAAAGCTAATAAATCTACTCGTTGAAATCCGGTTCCCATTGCTGCTTCCCTTCCTGCCGTGCTTCTTCGAGGTCGTCTTCTGTATAAAGGTCAAAGAATTCGGCAGCCGTATACTGTGATGTACTAATGAAAGCGTCACCTAAGCCACAGGCGGAGAGCCGCGAAAGGCCCGAAATGCGCAGGCCACATGCAATACACTCAAACGACGTCGGCAACATCGTTTGCCGCTGCGTTACCTCGCCTTGCGCATGATCAATTACCGTCCAAACTGAGCCGCTAGGCCCCCCTTGCAATAGAGCCGGAGACTTGCAAGCTGGACAATCAACCCTATGGCCGGAATGCTTAGTCGCCCATATTGCCGCCTGATCGCTTGCCTTCTCCCGTTCGGCTGCGCTCTTATCAAGCCATACCTTACTATAAGCATTAATGTCGCTTTGAACTGCTTTAGCCGCTTGATCCTTCAGCGAATCAATCATGGCCTTCGCGCTTACTGGGTCTCGACACAACTCTGACAAGTCCTGCTGTAATATTTTGCCAAACACCTCGATCGCCGAGTAGAAATTTGGCAGCCACTGCGAAGTACCTAATTGAAAGAAAACGAGCTCGCCAGTATGCAACTCACCGTTTCGCCGCTCAATATGTTGGGAACAAAATCCCACAATTTCCGAAGTCACTTCACTCGAAAGCTCTGAGAGCCTGGCCAATACCTCACTAGTAGAGATTGAGCTTGGTGAAAATCTCTTGGCTGTCGCATCAAATCCGAGTGCATACGTTAAGTTTCGCCAACTCTTCTGATCTGCCAGAAGGACGGGGGAAAAAGATGCCAGCGCAGCACGAGCCAACAACTCAAGTGCAAGCGTCGACCAGAGACCATGCTCCCAATCATCAACGCTGTATGATTCCATTTTCTGGAGATAGAGCCTCGCCTTGTTCAAGAGCGCATCAGATGACCAGGGCAACTGCAGGGGCGCGCTCATCAGCCGTGAAACTCCGTTAGATAAATCCGCTCGATGACCCGCTCAGCATCGCCCGGGACTTCTGTCCGGCAGTGCAGATACCGCCAATTGTCAATTACCAACGCGTCATTTGGCTGCAATAGGCTAAAGTATTCAGCTTGATTAATGAATGACAATTCACCCTTAATAATCTTGTCTCGTACTTCCGCGGCAGAAGCATTTGCGGGAAGCAGAAATTCAGGGTCCCAGCGGAAAATCTCGCGTCCGCCTTTATCTTCCAACAATGGTAGTATGCCTCCGCTTGAGATACTCGATATAGGATTTCTAGATCGAAAGAGCGCACGCTTCGCGCCGGCGCGCCCGAAAATATTGATGAAATACGCTGCGTCGAGCACTCCCGTACGAACTCCGACAGCACCGTTCACACACCGAAGAAGCAAGTATCTCGGAGGTATTGCCCATTGGGCGAGATCTGTATGAAACGGAAATCGCTTGCGCCCGTATATGTCGCTGTACCGTCTACCGCTGCCGGCGGCAGGTTCGCGTGCCTCCAGCCGCTGAACTGTCGGAACTGCGGCTCCTGGCCACAGTTCTTGAACATTCAACACCTTTCCAATGGTTGCACCAGCGTCTTGCAACGACAGCCCTTCGCACCACTTGGGAAGGTAGACCGACCCAAATTTTTCAAGATCACGCAAATAGTCAGGTGCCTTCAGCGTTTGACCCTCACATCCCACACGAGAACACACTATCAAAATTCCACCACAACAATAAATACACTTGAAACAGCTGACACGGAAAAACCCGCCGGCCTCCCAACCGACGGGTCCATAACTCTCTGAGTAAACCGCCTCCGCCTCAGCTCCGCGGCTTCAAATTCTCCGGATCGTACAGCGGCTTGTACCCCACCGCCGCAACCTCGACCGGAAACACCTCGGCAAAATACTCCACATTCAGCTTTCGCCCGACCTGGCAATAATCCCAGGGCAAATACGCCAGCGCGATGTTCTTGCCGATGGTCGGGCCAAACGCGATCGACGTCGTGTAGGAGCGGCGGCCGAGGCTGTCGACGAGGGTTTCGCCGGTTTCCGGGTCCATGACCGGCAGCGAGCCGACCGGGTAGCGGGCGACGCCCGTGGCATCGACATTGTCGGTCATCACCAGCGTGCAGAGCATGGCCGGCTGGTGGGGACGGGCCTTGTATTCCAGATGCTTCGCCTTGCCGCGGAAATCGGCCTCCTTCACCTTCGGACGCGCCAGATCGGCCTCGATCAGGTTGTACTGGGTGAGGAGGTCGCCGTTCTGCAGGCGCAGGCTCTTTTCCATGCGGCGCGAATTGGCATAGGTCTCGACGCCAAAAGCCATGACGCCGGTGGAGCGTAGCGCGTCCCAGACGGCAAGGCCGTCCTCGTACTTCATGTGCAGCTCCCAGCCCTGCTCGCCGACATAGGAAATGCGGAAGGCGGTGACCTTCTTGCCGGCGATTTCGATCGGCTTGATCGCGGCAAACGGGAAGCTCTCGATGTCGAGGCCGGCGGGGTCGGCGACGACCTTCTTCAGCGTGGCGCGGGCGTTCGGGCCCCAGATGCCGATGGTGATGAACTTTTCCGAAACGTCGGTGATGGTGACATCAAGGCCACGATCCCTAGCCACGCGCTTCATGTAGTGGAAATCGCGCGGGCCGGCGTCCGCCCCGTTGACCAGCCGGCAGCGGTCGGCCATGCGGAAAACGGTGAAGTCGGCGCGGACCATGCCCTCGTCGTCGAGGAAGTGGGTGTAGATGCCCTTGCCGATATTGCCGTCACCGCCGATCTTGGCGGCGCAAAGCCATTCCAAGAGCGCGACATGGTCGGGCCCTTCGATGTCGACCATGTGGAAGTGGCTGAGGTTGACGATGCCGCAATCCTCGCTCATCGCCAGATGCTCGGCATTGGAGACGCGCCAGAAATGGCGGTTGTCCCATTCGTTCGCGCGCACCGGAACACGATCGCCGTACTTCTCCAGCAGGTGTTCGTTGGCCTTGTAGCCGTGGGCGCGCTCCCAGCCGCCGAGTTCCATGAAGTAACCGCCGAGCTCCACTTCACGCTCGTAGAAGGGCGAGCGCTTGACGTTGCGGCCGCTGGCATAGGGTTCGCGCGGGTGCACGGCGGGGAAATAGATCTTCTGCGCCGCCTCGAAACAGCGCCCGGCGATGAAGTCTTCGGTCAGCTGATGCGGATAGAAGCGGGCGTAATCGATCGAGTTGTGGTCGATCTCGGTGCGGCCGTCGGTCATCCAGTCGGCGATCAGCTTGCCATAGCCCGGACCATCCTTGACCCAGATGGCGACGCAGTACCACAGGCCCCGCACCTTCTGGCTCTCGCCGCAGGACGGGCCGCCGGCGGCGGACACCTGCAAGAGGCCGTTGAAGGAATGGCTTTCATTGTAGCCGAGTTCGCCGAGGATCGGTGTGAGCTCCATCGCCCGTTCGAGCGGCTCGAGGATCTGCTCCATCTCCAGGTCGCGCTGCGAGGGCGAAAGCCGCGCCTCGTGCTTTTCCAGGAGCTCGCGCGGATGGCACATGCGCGGCTCCTTGGTTTCGTAATAGCCCCACTCGATCTGGCCGCCCTCGGTGGTCTTCGGGTCGCCGGTGTCGCGCATGTAGGCGGAATTGCCCTGGTCGCGCAGCAGCGGATAGCCGATCTCCTTGCCCGTGCCTTCGAATTCGTTGAACGGACCGAAGAAGGTGAGCGGATGGTCGACCGGCATGACGGGCAGGTCCTCGCCGACCATTTCGGCGATCAGACGACCCCAGAGGCCGGCGCAGACGATGACATGATCGGCCAGGATCGTGCCGCGATGGGTGACGACGCCCTTGATGCGGCCGCCCTCGACGATCAGCGATTTGGCCGGCGTGTTGGCGAACATCTTGAGCTTGCCCGACTTTTCCGCCGCGTCGACCAGCTTGCCGGCAACCGTTTGGCTGCGCGGGATGACGAGGCCGGCATCGGGGTCGAACATCCCGCCCATCACCTGGTCTTCCTCGATCAGCGGGAAGAGCTTCTTGATCTCGGCCGGCGACACATAATGGGCGCGGGTGCCAAACGCCTTGGCGGAGGAAAGCTTGCGCTTGATTTCCTCCATCCAGCTGTCGTCGCCGGTGCGGGCGACTTCCAGGCCGCCGATACGGGCGTAATGGCCCATCTTCTCGAAGAAATCGATCGAATATTGCGTGGTCCAGACCGAGAGATAGTCATGGCTGGTCGTGTAGCAGAAGTCGGAGGCATGCGCCGTCGAGCCGATGTCGGTCGGAATGCCGGATTTATCGATGCCGACGATGTCGTCCCAGCCGCGCTCGATGAGGTGATGGGCGATCGAGGCGCCGACAATGCCCCCGAGCCCGATGATGACGACCTTTGCCTTGGACGGAAACTCTGCCATTGCCTGAAAACCCACCTGCCAGCGTGTTGAAAATCAGCAGGGATATTAGGGCCGGATCGGCGCGAACAGAAGCCTGTCTGCGACATTCTCCAAGGACTGCACGACCCGTTGCAACGGGACAGGTCCGCCGACCGCGATGGTCGGCGGGTGGCCCGGAAGGCTAGATCGGAATGCTGCCATTGTCTTCGCCGTCCCAGTAATGGGCGATATCGGCATGCACCTTGATCAGCACCAGGCCGGGCGTGTCGATGCCCTGCGCAAACCAGCGATCGAGGTCGGAGATCCAGTGTGCGACGAACTCGCCCTTGTCGTCGATCAGTGTCGCCGATCCCTGAAGCGCGATGAAGATGCCGGGTTTGCCGAGCAGGCTCGGCGGCGCCGAAAATGTGAGCGTAACCCTCGGATCGGCCGAAATTTCCGCCACCTTGCGGGTATCCCGGTAGGAGAACAGCCAGGTATCGCCGTCATAATCGACATCGCCATTATTGCTCATCGGCCGGCTCGCAATCGCCCCGGTCGGGCCGAGGGTGGAGAGCATGCAGAAATCGATCTTCCGCATCTTCTTCGACAGGTCCTGCAGCATCATGGTCGTCATCGGCGTGTCCTCCTGGGCGTGATCGCCAGAGACAATCGCCGCCCGGCCGGATTGTTCCGGTGAACAGGCATGACCGGCGCCATCACGTTCCGCAGAATGTGCGGGTCACCCTCTGCTCGCGTTCCGGTGCGCGCTGGAATGCGGCGAGGGCGGCGTTCTCCCGATAGGGATCGGCGAGCGCCTCCGCGAGCCGCTCGAACGGAGCGAAATCGCCGGAAACCCCAGCCACGATCGCCTCCTCGATCCGATGATTGCGCGGGATTATAGCCGGGTTGACCGCCTCCATTGCCGCCTGCCGCTGCCCGGCAGTGCGCGGATCGCCTTCGTGGCGCCGGCTCCAGCGTTGCAGCCAGTCGTCGACGCCGATCGGATCGGTGAACTCGGCCGCAAGGGCTTCGGCCGGCGCTCCGCCGGCCACCTTGCAAAGCGCCCGAAAGGCGCGGGTAAAATCGGCCTCGCCGTCCTCCATCAGCTTCAGCAGCGAATTGACGAGGTCGAGGTCGCCCTCCTGCACCTCGGCAATCCCCAGCTTGTCGCGGAACAGATCGAGCCATCGCCCCTGGAAGACCCGGCCGAACTCGACAAGCGCGGCATTGGCCGCCTCGACATTCCTGTCTTCGTCATCGCCCAGCAGCGGCAGCAGCGTCTCGGCAAGGCGCGCAAGGTTCCATTGCGCGATCCCCGGCTGGTTGGCATAGGCATAGCGCCCCCGCTGGTCGATCGAGGAGAACACCTTGCGCGGATCATATTCGTCGAGGAAGGCGCAAGGGCCGAAGTCGATCGTCTCGCCCGACACAGCCATATTGTCGGTGTTCATCACCCCATGGATGAAGCCGACCGACAGCCACCGCGCGACCAGATCGGCCTGGCGCCCGGATACCGCGTTGAGAAGCGCGAGATAAGGCTGATCGGCGCCCTCGAGTTCCGGATAGTGACGGGCAATCACATGGTCCGCGAGCGTCTTGACCGCCTCTGTATCGCCACGGGCGGCGAAGAACTGGAAGGTGCCGATCCGGATATGGCTGGCCGCCACCCGCGTCAGCACCGCGCCCGGAAGCCTCGTCTCGCGATAGACCGTCTCGCCGGTCAGCACCGCCGCCAACGCCCGCGTGGTCGGGATGCCGAGCGCATGCATTGCCTCCGAGACGAGATATTCCCGCAACACCGGACCCAGCGCCGCACGTCCGTCGCCATTGCGGGAAAAGGCGGTGACGCCCGCCCCTTTCAGCTGGATGTCGCGCCGCCTGGCCCTGGCGTCGACCACCTCGCCGATCAGGATCGCCCGGCCGTCGCCGAGCTGCGGCACGAAGTTGCCGAACTGGTGGCCGGCATAGGCCATGGCGATCGAGGCCGCCCCTTCGGGCAGGCTGTTGCCGGAAAAGATCGCCGCCAGGTCCTCGTCGCTCGCCTCGGTGAAATCGAGGTTCAACTCCTCGGCCAGATCGCGGTTGAAGCGAATGAGGCGCGGCGCGCGGGCGACGGCTGGTTCGGCCGGCCGGTAAAACCGTTGCGGCAGCCGAATGTAGCTATTGTCGAATGCAAACAAGGATCCTGACTCCCCTCTTCGCCGCCCGGTCAGACGGCGCATCTGTCATCATCCAATATGGGGCGCCACCCGGCTGGAGCAAGCCGCTTTGTCGCGCCGTCGAAGGGTCTTATCGACGGCCGGGAAAAGCCGGACCAAATTTGGGCGAAAGGCAGGCACGCTATTGTGCCGTGGCTCATCGGCCTCGTAACGTGCCGGCCGACCGGCATGCGCGCGTCGGGGTGTCGCGCGGCAGTGCCGTTATTTTCGCCCCTGCCCTGCCCGCAGAGACGCGGGCCGTTGCCGGGGCTACCAATTTGTCGAGGGGAAGACCAAACATGAAGATCCGTATCGCCGCCATCGCGGCCCTTGCCGCTGCCGTGCTGGCCGGCTGCACCACAACCGAGGAAGCCAATACCGTCATCCAGTCCCGCTGGATCGGCCAGCCGGCCGAGCTGTTCTTCACCCAGTACGGCCCGCCGATCTCGGAGTTTCCGATGGGCAGCGGAAACATCCTCTACACCTGGCGTGGCGGCGACAAGACCCGCTACATACCGCCGCAATATTCCACCCCCGCACCGGCCCAGACCACGACGCGCACGGTGACGCGCGAACCGAAGCCCGGCGTCACCGTCACCAAGACCACGACCGTCGGTGGCGGCTATGCCGCCCAGCCGCAGATGATCTCGCCGCCGCGCTATGAGGAACTGTACTGCGAACTGCAGATCACCGCCGACCCCTCGGACCGTATCGTCGCCATCCGCGCCACCAACGACACCGATGGCGAGGGCCTGTCCTTCTCACGTTGCGCCGAAGTGCTGAACGCCCATCCGCAGAAGTAAGCCTGATCCAACCGGCCTGTCGAATCGCCCTCCGTGCCCGGCGCGGCGGGTTTTCCTTTGCTCCGCTGCCGCGGCCCCGGAGAAGCAGACGCCGCTTCGGGAACATCCTCTGCCGGGGCTTTGCCGTAGACAGCGACGAAGCGCTTACGATAATCTTCGCGGTGCGATAGAACCGAAGGCCGGCGCGACTGATTTCCGGGCGCCGTGTCGACCAATTAGAGGGACAACCATGTTCAAACGCCTTTCGATCACCGCCGCATTTCTTGGCGCCGCCACCGCCCCGGCCTTCGCCCATCTCGACCCGGCCGAGCACGGCTCGCTGATGGCCGGCCTTTCCCATCCGCTGTCGGGTGCGGACCATATCCTGGCCATGGTCGCCGTCGGTCTCTGGGCGTCGCAGATCGGCGGACGCGCCCTCCTCGCCGTGCCGGCCGCCTTTGTCGGCACCATGGCGCTGGGCTTCCTGCTCGCCGTTTCCGGCATTGAAATTCCGTTCGTTGAGCCGGCGATCCTCGCTTCGGTGATCGGCCTCGGCCTGCTGGTCGCCACCGCCGCCCGCCTGCCGGTCGCAGCCTCCGCCGCCGTCGTCGGTCTGTTTGCCCTGTTCCACGGCCATGCCCATGGCGGCGAGCTCGGTGCCGCCGGTGCGCTGCAGTTCGGCCTCGGCTTCCTCGTCGCCACCGCCGCCCTTCATGCCGCCGGCGTCGGCCTCGGCATCGCGCTCGGCCGCATGGGTCCGCTCGTCACCCGCCTGCTGGGCGCAGCAACGGCACTCGGCGGCGCGGCCCTCGTGCTCGGCTGATCCGCCAATAGCTTGGTAAAATGCAATCGGCGGGCTTCAGGGCCCGCCGATTTTGTTTGTACTCGGTTTTTCTCGCCTCAGACGATCGCCAGCCGTGGCGCCTTGCCGTCAAGCCCCGTGAGCAGGGTGCCGACCTCTTCGCCGCTCATCGGCTCCGCATAGAGAAAACCCTGCAATTCGTCGCAGCCGATTCGGGTGAGAAACTCGTTCTGCTCGGCCGTTTCCACGCCCTCGGCCGTGGTCTTCAGCCCCTTGGCCCGCGCCAGTTCGATGATTGCCTGCACGATCGCCTCGTCGCCCCGATCCTTGCCCAGGCCATCGATGAACATCTTGTCGATCTTGATGTGATCGACCTCCGTTTCGTGCAGGCGTCCGAAGGTGGAGAAACCGGTGCCGAAGTCGTCGAGGGCGATGTTGATCCCGACGGCCCGCAAAGCGCGAATATTGGCGGAGCAGTTTTCCGAATCGTCCATCCACGCCGTCTCCGTGACCTCGATCTCGAGCTTGTGCGGCGCAAGCCCGCTCTCCCCGAGAATGGACATGACCTCCATGGCAAAACCATTGTCGCGCAATTGGACGGCCGACACGTTGACCGCGATGTTCTCGATCGGCCAGTTGGCGGCGGCGCGACAGGCTTCCTCGAGCACATAGCGGCCGAGCTCCCGGATCAGCCCGCCCTCCTCGGCGATCGGCACGAAATAGACCGGAGACATCAGCCCGCGGGTCGGATGATTCCAGCGCACCAGGGCCTCGACGCTTCCGATCTTGCCGGTCGCGGCGAAATATTTCGGCTGATAGAGAACGCGGAACTGGCTGCGGTCGGCAAGTGCCCGGCGCAGGTCGCGCTCGATTTCGGCCCGCTCCCGAACCATCGCATCCATGT
Organism: Ciceribacter sp. T2.26MG-112.2; assembly: GCF_900492205.1. Lineage (GTDB taxonomy): Bacteria > Pseudomonadota > Alphaproteobacteria > Rhizobiales > Rhizobiaceae > Allorhizobium > Allorhizobium naphthalenivorans_A. The sequence continues at coordinate 66,502 of NZ_UEYQ01000013.1, read as the reverse complement.
GCGGACCGAAGATCGAATAGCAACCGCGACCGCCCGCCTTGGCGCTGTAGAGCGCGACATCGGCCTTGCGCGTCAGCTCGGTGCGCTCCGTCCCGTGCTGCGGCGAAAGCGCCACGCCGATCGATATGCCGACGAAGGCGTTCTGGCCCTCGACGGCGATCGGCTGGGAAACCGCATCGACGATCGCCGTACTCAAGGCCTCGACCTCGTCGACCTGGTGATAGCGCACCAGCACGTTGAACTCGTCGCCGCCGACGCGGCAGAGCGATGATCGGGGAGGCAGGACCTTGCCGATACGGTCCCCGACCTCGCGGATGACAAAATCCCCGGCCGGATGGCCAAGCGTGTCGTTGATCGGCTTGAAGCGGTCGAGATCCAGATAGAGGATGGCGATCTGGTTCTTGCCGTCACGCTCGCCAAGGGCCGCGTCGAGCAATGTTTCGAACGAAGCGCGGTTGAGCAGCCCGGTCAACGAATCATGGCTGGCGAGATAGCGAATGCGTTGCTCCTGCTCGCGATTGGCGAGGGCTCGGCGATAGAGCATGACAATGAAGATGCCGACCGTCCCGATCAGGCAGAGCAGGATGACGATCAGAGCCGGCGCGATCGACTGGAGAAAGGCCAATCCCGGCCGATAGGGCTCCCAGACCACATGGCCGATGATACCGCCGCCATTCGTGACCAGCGGCACGCTCGCCTTGGAGATCTCCGCCTCGTCCGTCAGCGAGAAGTGCATGTTGGCGAAATCATACTTGGTCTCGAGCTCATCGAGGAACGGGCCGTCGAGATAGCGGATCGCGATGTGGATGTTCTCGGCCCCCGCAACCTGTTCGATATCACCGCTGTCGCTGATGATCGGCTTGAGGCTGACCACGGCGGGCCGACCGTTGAGAAAGCGAAAATCGGTGAGGCCGGGACTGTCGATCCCTTCCTCCAGGCCCGGCTCCTCACCCCGGCCGAGCGCCGCACGCAGATCCCGCAGCATCGGGTCGACCGTCGCGCGCACGGCCTCATAGGCAGACAGCTTGGCGGCGGCACCCGCGACATAAACGTAGAGGGGCTTGTCTTGCGGGTCGACGACATAGGCGGCGTCATGGCCGAAATAGGTCTGCATCCATTCGCCGAGATTGACGTGGATCCACTCCATTTTCTCAGGAGCAGGATACCCCCTGACATTGAGAACGGCATCGTCCCAGACGGTGACGCTCTCCTGATCGTGGGCGATCTGGTAGCGGAAACGGCCGATGACATGGCGCGCCATCTCGCTCTGGCGGGCGACCGACACGGTGTCGATCTTCGCCGTCGACCAGACGAAGAAGGCAAAGGTCCCGGCGGTCAGCACCACCATGCCGAATATGGCGACCGCAACAACCTTGAGCATGGAAACATCGGCCCTGCGACGGAAGCCAGGAAACGCCATGATATGTGAGCCTCTGTTCATATGCTGAACAAATGGCACATTCGCCTTAATACTGTGCTTCCCGGTAAGGTTTCCGATCCATTAAGGTTTAGACTTTCGGCTCCGACGACGCCCTTTTCCACAAGATGGTGGAGCCCCCGTCAGCCCCGTCCGCGATAGGTCGAAACCCCTTGCTCAGGCAACCACACGCCCTCCGGTGGCGCCCCGGTCTGCCAGAAGACATCGATCGGAATGCCGCCGCGCGGATACCAGTAGGCGCCGATCCTCAGCCACTTCGGATCAAGCAGGTCGACCAGCCGCTTGGCGATGTAGATCGAGCAGTCCTCGTGGAAGGCACCGTGATTGCGGAAGGAAAACAGGAAGAGTTTCAGCGACTTGGATTCGACCAGCCAGTCGCCGGGAATATAGTCGATGACGATATGGGCGAAATCCGGCTGGCCGGTCATCGGGCAGAGCGAGGTGAATTCCGGCGCGGTGAAGCGCACGACATAGTCTGTGCCGGCATTGCCGTTCGGCACGCGCTCCAGCACGGCCGTCTCCGGACTGGTCGGGGCCTCGACATTCTGGCCGAGCTGCGACAGTCCGCTGACATCGGTCTTGCTCATCAATTCTGCTCCTTGGCTTTAGCCCCGACCCCGACCCGGACGCCATGCGCCGTTTCGCTTTCGGGCTCGACATGAATGGTGACGCGGCCGCCCGGAAGCACCGCCTTGACGGCGGCCTCGAGCCGGTCGCAGATCTTGTGCGCCTCGCTGACGGGCATGTTGCCGGGGACGACGAGATCGAAGGCGACGAAGGTGACGGCCCCGCCGCGCCGCGTGCGCAAGTAATGCACATCGAGCGAGCCGGCCGAATTTTGCGCGATCGCCGCCTTGATCGCCGCCTCTTCTTCCGGCTCGACCGCCTTGTCCATCAGCCCAGCCACAGAATGCGAGATCACCTTCCAGCCCTGGTAGATGATGTTGATGGCGACGAGGATGGCGAGCACCGGATCGAGGATCGCATAGCCGGTGACGACCACCAACACCAGGCCGACGAACACGCCCGCCGAGGTCACCACGTCCGACATGATGTGATGACCATCGGCCGCAAGCGCCGGCGACCGATGTGTCCGGCCGATGCGGATCAGGGCCCGGGCCCAGACCAGGTTGATCAGCCCGGCCACGCCGTTGATCGCAAGCCCCAGCACCGGCGCATCGAGCAGCTGCGGATCGGCAAGCGCTCCGACCGCCTCGCGGATGATGAGCAGGGCCGCGATGACGATCAGTACACCCTCGAGAACCGCCGACAGGTACTCCGCCTTGTGGTGGCCATAGGGGTGGTCGTCATCGGCCGGCTTCCGCGCATAGCGGATGACGAAATAGGCAATAAAGGCGGCGACCACGTTGACGGTCGATTCCAGCCCGTCCGACAAAAGCGCCACCGAGCCGGTCACCCACCAGGCGACGAGCTTCAGCCCCATCACCCCGAACGCCAGCGGAATACCCCAGAAGGCAAGCCGCGCGACGATCCCGTTGCCCTGATCGGTCATCACTGTGTATCCTTGCAGATGCGAGCGAATTGCAGAAACTCACCCGCCAAAACGCAAAACCGCCCGCGTTCGAGACGCGGACGGTCGTTGGTTGATCCTATGGACGAACTGACCCGCCTTGTCAAAGCCGGGACGCGCTTATGCCGCCTTCACCTTCGCCCGTCTTGCCAGATGCGCCACCACGTTCTCGATCATCCGCATGCCGGCATCGTGGCCGAGCGTCATGATCGATTCCGGGTGGAACTGCACGGCGGCCACCGGTTCCTTGGTGTGCTCGATGCCCATGATCGTGCCGTCCTCGCTTTCGGCCGTGATCATGAAATCGCGGTCGAGCGTCGCCGGGTCGGCGAAGATCGAGTGATAGCGGCCGACGGTCACTTCCTTGCCGAGGCCGGAGAAGACGAGGCCGGGTTCCAGCACGCGGATGCGCGACGGCTTGCCGTGCATCGGCACCGCAAGCTGGCGCAGTTCCCCGCCATAGGCTTCGGCGAGCGCCTGCAAGCCCAGGCAGACGCCGAAGATCGGCAGATTGCGGGCGCGCGCCTTCTTGATCGTCGCCTTGCAGTCGAAATCCTTCGGGCTGCCCGGTCCGGGCGACAGCACCACAAGATCCGGGTTCATCCGGTCGAACACTTCTTCCGGCACCGGCGTGCGCACGGTCGAGACTTCGGCGCCCGTCTGGCGGAAATAGTTGGCGAGCGTGTGGACGAAGCTGTCCTCATGGTCGACCAGCAGGATCTTGACCCCCTGCCCGACCTTGGCGACGCCGCGCTTGGCCTTGCCGTCATTACCGGTCTTGGCGTCGCGGATCGCCGCGATCATCGCCGAGGCCTTGAGTTCGGTCTCGGCCTCTTCCTCGTGCGGATCGCTGTCGTTCAGCAGCGTCGCGCCGGCGCGTACCTCGGCAATGCCGTCCTTGATGCGCACGGTCCTGAGCGTCAGCCCGGTATTCATGTCGCCGTTGAAGCCGACCATGCCGATCGCCCCGCCATACCAGGCACGCGGGCTCTTTTCATGCGCCTCGATGAAGCGCATCGCCCAGAGCTTCGGCGCGCCGGTGACGGTGACGGCCCAGGCGTGGCTCAAGAATCCGTCGAAGGCGTCCATGTCGTCGCGCAGCCGACCTTCGATGTGGTCGACGGTGTGGATCAGGCGCGAATACATCTCGATCTGCCGGCGGCCAATCACCTTGACCGAGCCCGGCTCGCAAACGCGGCTCTTGTCGTTGCGGTCGACGTCCGAGCACATGGTGAGCTCGCTCTCGTCCTTCTTGGAGTTCAGGAGCTTGAGGATCTGCTCGCTATCGGCAATCGGATCGTCGCCGCGCTTGATCGTGCCGGAGATCGGGCAGGTTTCGATCCGCCGGCCAGAGACGCGCACGAACATTTCCGGCGAGGCGCCGACCAGATATTCCTGGTGTCCCAGATTGATGAAGAAGGAATAGGGCGACGGATTGATTTCCTTCAGCCGCTTGGAAATCTCCGACGGCTTCGAATCGCAGCGTTCCATGAACTTCTGCCCCGGCACCACTTCGAACAGGTCGCCGCGGCGAAAACTCTCCTTGGCCTTCACCACCAGCTCGGCATATTCGCCGGGACGATGGTCGCCGCGCGGCGGGATCGTGTCGGTGTGCTGGAACGGTTCCGGTGCGATCTCGCCCGACTTGTCCTTGGTGGACAACCCGCCCTTTTCAAAGTCGTAGCGGTCGATCCAGGCCTTGGCCGAGTAATGGTCGACGACGAGGATCTCGTCGGGCAGGAAAAGCACCATGTCGCGCTGGTCTTCCGGCCGTGCCAGCGACAGCTTGATCGCGTCGAACTGGAAGGCCAGATCGTAGCCGAAGGCACCGAACAGGCCGATCGACGAATCCGCATCCGAGTGAAAAAGGTCGGTGATGGCGCGCAGCACGGTGAAGACGGTCGGGATCTTCGAGCGTTCCTCCTCGGTAAACACCCGGTCCGGCTCGTTGACGACGAGGTCGAGACGCCGCGCCGTGCGCGCGCCGAGTGTCAGGTCGGCGACGCCTGCGAGCTTGTCGGCGATCAGCGACAGAAGCACTTCGCCGCGTTCGTTATAGGCCTCGATCCACACCTTGCGGCCGAAGCAGGACAACCCGAGCGGCGGATCGATGATCGCGGTGTCCCAGCGGGTATAGCGGCCCGGATATTCGTAGTTGGACGAGAACACCGCGCCGCGCCGCTCGTCGAGCCGGTCGATATAGCTCGAAATGGCATCGGCATAGGGCGTCGGGCGCCGCTCGCGCGTGACGGTGATCCCGCCCCGCGTCTCGTAGGTCTCTCCGCCATCGTCCCGAATGATCGTCGCCATACTTGCGTTTCTCCGTCTCTCAAGGCCCGGATCGAGGCGCCCTGAATACAAAAAAGCCGCCTCAGGTTCTCCGGGCGGCTTTGGGGTCACTTGTCTTTGGACATGACTGGTAAAGGCCGCGTTAGCGTGCCCACCACCAGTTACCGATGTTCATCGACTTGATCATGAGCGATTTCATAGCGTGGGCCGCATTTACGCGCAACGGGATTTTCCACGGGCGTGCTATTTTCCAGCGATCGGCCCCACGTAATCTGCCGATGGTTCCGCAGATCGGCGCAACCATTCTCCGCTGGACGCGTTGTTGCAGCGTCCCCATCCAACCGAAAGGCGGCTGAATGACGAAGCGGCTTGCAGTCATCCTGATCGGCCTCGGCCTTCTCACCAGCGCGGCCCTGCCGCCCACAGGCCCGGTCCCAACCGAAAAGCCGCCCGCACCGGCGGACCAGCCAGTCGCAAAGCCCCCCGCCGACAAGCCCGCAGTGGGGCAACAACCTGCGCCGGTCCCGCCACCCGCTCCTGCCCCCGCTTCACCCACGCCCCCGGCCGAAAGCATCGTTCCGCCGGAAAAACCGGAGGAGGCTCCCTCCCCAGGCTTGCCACCATCACCACCCTCGTCCGGTTCGCCGCCCCCGGCCCCGCCGCCACCACGCGGTCTGCCGCCTGTCCCCGGCCTGCAACCCGCAGCGCCCGCGGCCATCCGTGTCGCGCCGGAAGATCCAGAGCAGTTCGCCGCCTGCCAGGCCGAACTCAAGACGCTCGGCACCGTGTTCGAAACCGCCGCTCCGATCGACGACGGCGAGGGCTGCGGCATGAGCAATCCGGTCATCGTCCGGGAAATCCTTCCCGGCATCAGGCTTTCGCCCGAAGCGACCTTCCGCTGCGAGACGGCGCTGCAACTGGCGAAACTGACGCGCGAGACGATCATTCCCGCCGCCCGCATCGCGCTTGCCGACAAGGGCGAACTGAAGGCGATCCAGCAGGCCTCAGCCTATGTCTGCCGCAACCGCAACAGCGCCGCGACCGGCAAGATCTCCGAGCATGCCTACGGCAACGCGATAGACATCGCCGCGCTCGAATTCGACAAGGGCGCCGTGCCGATGGTGAGCGCCGCCCAGGACGACGGCACCTTCCCCGCCGCCTTCCAGCGCAGCCTCAACGCAGCCGCCTGCCTCTACTTCAGCACCGTGCTCTCCCCCGGCAGCGACGAGGCCCACAAGGACCACCTGCATCTCGACGTCATCGAGCGCAAGAGCGGCTACCGCTTCTGCCGGTAATGGAGACTGACCGACGACGAAATGAGGTGGCGCCTTGTCCGCGCCACCCCGTCATTGCTGCTGAAAATCAAATCGTTAGAACTTCTGCGTGATGGAAACCTTGAAGGTCCGGCCGGGCTCGGAATAGTAATCCTTCGGCTGCGAGGCGCTGGACGTCAGGTCGATGTCGCGCCATTTGACAGCGTCGTAATACTCCTGGTCGAACATATTGTAGACGCCGGCGGTGAGCCTGAGCCCCTTCATCTGCTCGGGCTCCCACCAGCCGGTCAGATTGACGAGACCGTAGCCGTCCGGCTGGAACTCGGCGGTCGAATCCTCGTCCACGGCGGCAACCCCGATGAAGCTCAGGTCCGTGCCCCAGGTCTCGGTCTGATAGCCGACCCCGACAATGCCCTTGAACGGCGGCACGCTGTCGATGAGTTCGCCGGTCTCCTCGTCCTCGCCATTGGCATAGGCGAAGGAGGCATGGAGGTTGAAGCCGTTGTCGAAGACCTTGTGGGCCCGCGCCTCGAAGCCGAAGATCCGTACCCGGTCGAGGTTTTCGTAGGTGGTCGAACCCCAGGGGAAGCTCGGATTGGTGTAGGTCGTCTCGCTGTCGATGAAGTTCCGGTACTTGTTGTAGAAGGCCGTCACCCGCCCGCCGAACTCAGCATCGCCGAGATTGGCGCCGATCTCGAATCCATTGCTGGTCTCGGATTCGAGATCGGGATTGCCGATCACCTGATACATCGGCGGCGTCGAGTAGCTGAGATAGAGCTCCGAAACGTTCGGCGCCTTGAAGCCCATGGCCCATTGGGCAAACAGCTCGACCTTGGGATTGATTTCATAGGCCGCGCGCAGCTTCGGCGAAAACTGGTAGTCGCTGCGGTCGTCCGGCAGGCCGGCGGCACCGTAGCCGCTATTGGCCAGATAGTCGTCGGTCTCCTGCGGCTGGTAATCGAACCAGTCGAAGCGGATGCCGGGCGTCAGGCTGAAGCCGCTGTCGCCGAACGAGATCTTGTCGTCGGCGAACAGCCCGACGCGCAACGCGTCGACATCCGGCATGTCGGACTGGTTGGTGTGGTGGAACGCGCACGAATAGGGCGGAACCGCCGCCGTGTCGCAAACATCCTCGCCGGCCGTGTACTGGCCGTATTGCGAGAAGGAAATGTTGCCGCCGATCGTCACGTCATGGCGTGTCGTGCCGAAATCATACTGGTTGGCCAGCGATCCGACGACGCCGACCGACTGCTCGTCCATCTCGTTCGAGCGATACCACGGGCCTGCGAGCGACCCGACGCGCGTGCCGTCGACGGCGGAGCTGGTTTCCACCCGCTGCCAGTAGATCGTCAGGTCCGCCTTGTCGACCGGGCCGGTCAGGTCCGGCGCGTCGTAGCGATAGTCCAGCGAGACGCGGTCGCGCTGCTTCAGTTCGTCGCCGTCGAGTTCGGAATAGTTGCGCGCAGCGCTTTCCTCGGTCTTGAGGTCGGTGGCGATTTCCTTGCGGAAGCGCTCGGCCGTCAGCCCGATCATGTGGCCGGCGCCGAAATCCTGGCGCAGCTTGAACAGCAGGTTGTGCTGGTCGAAGTCGGCCGGATTGGCCTCCGAGCGGGTGGCGCCCGTTCCGCCGACCGAACCCTGGTTGTCGCGCTCATGGCCGGCCTTGTAGCCGCCCTGGAACAGGACCGAGGTGTTCTCGACCTTCTTGGCGATGGCGACCGATCCGCCGAGCGAGTTGTCGGTGCTGTCATAGGTGGTCTTGGCCATGCCGCCGAATGTGGCGCCCTCGGCGATCAGGTCCTCCGGCTCCAGCGTGCGCAGGATCATCGCCCCGCCCAGCGCGCCCGAACCGGCACGGCTCGAATCGGCGCCGCGCATGATGTCGATGGTCGAGAGCGTGGAGAAGTCGAAGGTATCGATGCCGCCGTCGGCCCGCGTCGAGGAACCGAGCGAGGTCGCGCCGGCCTGGCGGGCGTCGTTGACGAGATAGGGGATCGGAATGCCGTCGATCGTCGTCAGTACGCGGTCCGCTTCAAGACCGCGAATGTTCACGCCCGCGCCGGCAAAGCCGGCCTGGACGCCCGGCTCGGTGGCATTGCCGAGGTCGTCGATGCTGGTGATCTGCTTCTTCTCGATCTCGGCTGCCGTCGTCTCGGTGGCAAGCGGCGTGTCCGCCGCCGAGCCGGCCGGGATGCGCTTGCCCTTGACCAGGATGGTCTGGAGCTGCGTTTCCTCGGCCGGCTGGGCCGTGGCGCTTTGCGAAAACGCGCTCGGGGCCGGGATGAACCCGACGAGCGCGGTGCAGGTCATGAGGATTGCTCTGAAAGGATGCGAGCCCATAAAATTCCCTTTATCCGCGGCCGCAAAACTCCCCAGCCGCGGATGTGCACCCGCGACGGCCGGCCGGATCAATGTGTGTCTAAAACGTGGCGAAGGGCTGCAACTGCCCTGTCATTGCCATCTATAAAACATGATTGTTCGAGTCAACATATAAAACATGAATAACCTGATCATGTTTTAATTCGTGACTGTCCGTGCCCCAGGAGACAGGACAAGGCGCCGGACCGGAGACCGCAGGAAGCGGGCGACAGGCTCTAAAATAGGCCTTCGATGAACCCTTCCGCGCTGAGAGCGATCCGCTCGGCGGCAGGCGAGCTGGGCAGGCCCGGCATGGTCATGATCTCGCCGGTGATCGCCACGATGAAGCCGGCCCCGGCCGAGAGCCGCACCTCGCGTACATTGACGACATGCCCTTCCGGTGCGCCGCGCAAGGCGGGATCGGTCGAGAAGGAATACTGGGTCTTGGCGATGCAGACCGGCAGGTGGCCGTAGCCCTGCGCCTCCCAGACCGCGAGCTGGTCCCGCACAGTCTTCGCGGCCGTCACCTCGGCCGCGTGATAGATCTTCGACGCCACCGTCTCGATCTTCTCCATCAGCGACAGGGCATCGGGATAGAGCGGCTTGAACGCGGCCTGGCCAGAATCGGAGAGCTCCGCCACCCGCTGCGCCAGTTCCTCGATGCCCGCCGACCCGTCGGCCCAGTGACGGCAGACGATCGCGTCGCCCCCGAGCCGCGAGACATACTCCTTCACCGCCGCCACTTCGGCGTCCGTATCAGAGGTGAAATGATTGATCGCAACGAGAACCGGCACGCCGAAGCGCCGCACATTGGCGACGTGGCGTCCGAGATTGGCGCAGCCGCGCGTCAACGCCTCGACATTCTCGACACCGAGATCTTCCTTCTTCACCCCGCCGTTCATCTTCAACGCCCGGACGGTGGCGACGATCACCGCAGCGGCCGGAGAAAGGCCCGCCTTGCGGCACTTGATGTCGAAGAATTTTTCCGCCCCTAGATCGGCGCCGAACCCGGCCTCCGTCACGACATAGTCGGCGAGCTTCAGCGCCGTCTTGGTGGCGATCACCGAATTGCAGCCGTGGGCGATGTTGGCGAACGGACCGCCATGCACGAAGGCCGGATTGTTCTCCAGCGTCTGCACCAGGTTGGGCTGCATCGCGTCCTTGAGCAGCACCGTCATCGCCCCGTCGGCCTTGAGGTCACGGGCAAAGACCGGGCTCTTGTCACGCCGGTAGCCGACGATGATGTCGCCGAGCCGCCGTTCCAGGTCGGCAAGATCGGCGGCGAGACAGAGGATCGCCATGACTTCCGAGGCCACGGTGATGTCGAAGCCGCATTCCCGCGGGAAACCGTTGGCGACGCCCCCCAGCGAACCGACCATCTGGCGAAGCGCCCGGTCGTTCATGTCCATCGCCCGACGCCAGGTTATGCGGCGCACGTCGATGTCGAGGGCATTGCCCCAGTAGATGTGGTTGTCGACCATGGCCGCAAGCAGATTGTGCGCCGAAGTGATGGCGTGGAAATCGCCGGTGAAGTGCAGGTTGATGTCTTCCATCGGCACGACCTGCGCATGACCGCCGCCGGCCGCCCCGCCCTTGACGCCGAAGCAGGGTCCGAGCGAGGGCTCGCGGATGCAGACCATGGCCTTTTTGCCGATGCGGTTCAGTCCGTCCACCAGGCCGACGGTCGTCGTCGTCTTGCCCTCGCCCGCCGGCGTCGGATTGATCGCGGTGACCAGGATCAGCTTGCCCTCGGGCCGCCCTTCCAGCGAGCGGATGAACTCGGCCGAAACCTTCGCCTTGTCGTGGCCGTAGGGCACGAGTTGTTCGACGGGAATGCCGAGTTTTGCGCCGATCGCCTGGATCGGCTTCTTGGACGCCGCGCGCGCGATCTCGATATCGGACTTGAATTCACCCATGGACTGCAAACTCCCCCTTGCCCCGCTTCGGCGCCTCAGCCGCTGCCGCACCAATAAATCGCAGAACCGCTTTCAAGGCGATACCGCGCTGACCTCCGATTTATCCGACAGCGACAAGAAAGGAAATGAATGCGGCCTTTCCGGTGAAATCTGTCCACCATGGACTTTCCACCCGCATCTGGTCGCGACCGCGCCATCCGTCGGTCTTGCGGGCAAGGCGGGCTGCGCCTATGTCTGCCAACCACAATCGAACGTCGCTGGAGCAACGCCCCATGAAATCCCTCGAATTGCTGGTCGAACGGATCATCCTGTCGAGCCGCTGGATCCTCGTCGCCTTCTATCTCGGGCTGGTCGCAGCCCTCGCCGTCTATGCCGTGTCCTTCGGTTACAAGTTCCTGAAAGTGGCCGGCAATGTCTTCACTTATAGCGAGGCGGAGATGATCCTCGCCATGCTAGGCCTGATCGATGCGGCGCTCGTGGCAAGCCTGATCGTCATGGTGATGATTTCCGGCTACGAGAACTTCGTCAGCCGCTTCGACGAGGCCGAGGACCAGGTTTCCTTCCTCGGCAAGCTCGATTCCGGCAGCCTGAAGATCAAGGTCGCCTCGTCGATCGTCGCCATCTCGTCGATCCACCTGCTGCAGGTCTTCCTCAACGCGAACCAGTTCACGGACGGTAAGATCATGTGGCTGACGCTGATGCACCTCGCCTTCGTCGTCTCCGCCGTCATGCTCGGCTATCTCGAGGTCATGATGAAGAAGATCAAGGACACGGGCGTCGACAAGATATGAATGGACGGGAGGCTTTCGCCTCCCGCCCTCGTCTTCCGGATCAGCCCTCGCCGATGGCGATCAGGCTGGCATTGCCGCCGGCGGCGGCCGTATTGACCGAGATCACCTGTTCCACGGCAAAGCGCATCAGATAGGCCGGACCGCCGGCCTTGAAGCCGGTGCCCGACAGGCCCGATCCGCCGAACGGCTGGGTGCCGACCACCGCGCCGATCATGTTGCGGTTGATGTAGACATTGCCGGTATCGAGCGCCTCGGTGACGGTGCGGATGGTCGCCTCGATGCGGCTGTGCACCCCGAGCGTCAGGCCGTAGCCGGTGGCATTGATCGCTTCGATCACTTTGGCCAGGTCCTTGGCCTTCCACCGCACCACATGCAGAACCGGACCGAACACTTCCTTGGTCAGCGCCTCCGGCCGGTCGAGTTCGATGATATGCGGCGCAAAGAAATTGCCGGTATTGGGCACCGTGCCGGCATAGCGGATCTTCTGGCCCTTGCGCATCTCGGCCACATGGCCTTCGAGCATGGCCTTCTGCTTCTCGTCGATCACCGGGCCGACATCGGTGGTAGTCAGCGCCGGGTCGCCCAGATTGAGCTCGCGCGCCGCCCCCTCGATCATGTCCAGCATGCCGTCGGCAATGTCTTCCTGGAGGTAGAGGATGCGCAGCGCCGAGCAGCGCTGGCCGGCCGAGCGGAAGGCCGACACGACGACGTCGTCGGCCACCTGTTCGGCAAGGGCAGTCGCGTCGACGATCATCGCGTTGATGCCGCCGGTCTCGGCAATCAGCGGCACGATCGGGCCGTTCTTGGCGGCAAGCGTCCGGTTGATCGCCTGCGCCGTTCCGGTCGAGCCGGTAAAGGCAAGGCCGCCGAGCTGCGGATGGGCCGAAATGGCGGCGCCGATCTCCGGACCGCCCGGCAGAAGCATCAGCACATCGGCCGGGATACCGGCCTGGTGCATCAGCTTGACCGCTTCATAGGCGATGAGCGGCGTCTGCGGCGCCGGCTTGGCGACGACCGCATTGCCGGCGACGAGTGCGGCCGACACCTGGCCGAGGAAGATCGCCAGCGGAAAATTCCATGGCGAGATGCAGGCAAACACCCCGCGGCCGCGCCACAGAAGCCGGTTGCTCTCGCCGGTCGGGCCGGGCATGGCCTCGGCCTCGGCGAAGAGCTTGCGCGCCTGGGCGGCGTAGTAGCGGCAGAAGTCGACCGCCTCGCGGATTTCGGCAATGCCGTCGTCCAGCGTCTTGCCGGCTTCGGCGGACAGCAGCGCCAGCAGCCGGTCGCGATTGGCTTCCAGCAGGTCGGCCGTCTTGTCGAGGCAGGCAGCACGCTCCTCGACCGGCGTCTTCGACCACACGGCAAAGCCCTTGCGGCCGGCGGCAAAGGCGCGATCGACGTCGGCGACGGCCGCATTGCGCACGGTTCCGACGACCCGGCTACGGTCGGACGGCGACAGGACCGGAGCGGCCTCCGCCTGGCCCGTTGCCCCTGGAACCAGCGGACCGGCATCCACCTTGGCCGTCTGGCCGGCCAGCGACGCGATCAGGCTTTTCAGGCTTTCGCGATGGCCGAACTCGAAGCCGGCGCTGTTCTTGCGCTCGCCATAGAGCGCGAGCGGCATGGGGATCTGGTTGTGGCGCACGCTTTTGCCCTTCTCGATGCCGAGCCGTTCGACCGGCCGTTCGAGGAGGTTGGCGATCGGCACGTTCTTGTCGCCGGCAACCGCCACGAAGGACGAGTTCGCGCCGTTCTCCAGCAGGCGGCGGACCAGATAGGCGAGCAGGTCGCGATAGCCGCCGACCGGCGCATAGATGCGGCAGGCGATGCGCTCATTGCCGGAGAGCAGGTTGTTGTAGAGCGCTTCGCCCATGCCATGCAGGCGCTGGAATTCGAAGCCGGTGCGGTCGGCGCCGGCCAGTTCGAGGATCATCGACACGGTCAGCGCATTGTGGGTGGCAAATTGCGGGAAGATGCGCTCGCGCTTGGCCAGCATCTTCGCGGCGCAGGCGAGATAGGCGAGATCGGTCGCCGGCTTGCGGGTCCAGACCGGATAGTCGTCAAGGCCGCGTTCCTGCGCCCGCTTCACCTCGGTATCCCAATAGGCGCCCTTGACCAGGCGCACCATCATGCGCCGGCCGTTCCGCTGGCAGAGCTCGTCGATATAGTCGATCACCTGCGGCGCGCGCTTCTGATAGGCCTGGATGGCCAGCCCGAAGCCGTCCCAGCCGGCCAGCGACGGATCGGAGAACACGGCACCTATGACGTCGAGCGACAGTTCGAGCCGGTCGGCCTCTTCCGCGTCGACGGTGAAGTTCAGCTGGTGCGCCTTGGCCATCTGGGCGAGCTTCAAGAGATCCGGCACCAGTTCGCGCATCACCCGCTCATGGTGGGTGGCAAGATAGCGCGGATGCAGCGCCGAAAGCTTGACCGAAATGCCCATGCGGTCCGGCAGTTGGCTCCCCTTGCCGTGCTTGGCCATGAAGGCGCCGATCGATTCGATCGCATCGGCATAGGACTTGAAATAGCGCTTGGCGTCTTCCGCCGTGCGGGCGCCCTCGCCGAGCATGTCGAAGGAATGGCGATAGCCCTTTTCCTCGCTCTTGGCGGCGCGGCCGAGCGCATCCTTCATCGTTTCGCCGAGCACGAAGTGATGGCCGAGGAAGCGCATGGCCTGCTTGGTGGCCGAGCGCACGGTCGGCAGGCCGAGCCGCTTGACCAGGCCGCGCATGACACCTTCCGGCGTCTCGCCGGGCCGGATGACCCTGGCCGACAAGCCCAGCGCCCAGGCGGAGGCCGAGACGAACCAGCTGTCGCCATGCGCCTCATGCTCGCTCCAGCCGCCCTCTTTCAGCTTGTCCTCGATCAGCCGGTCCTGCGTCAGCGCATCGGGCACGCGCAAGAGCGCTTCGGCCAGCACCATCAGCGCCAGGCCTTCCCGGGTCGACAGGCCGTATTCGCGAAGAAAATCCTCGACACCGCCGATCGAGCCGGAATTGTCGCGGATCGCCTCGATGAAGCGCGTGGCGCGCTGGTCGATCGCCGCGTTCTGCTGGGCGCCGAGCGAAAGCTGCGCGGCGAAGTCGCGCATCAACTGGTCGTCGTCGCCGGCGAAAGGCGCGGAAAACCGGGGAAAATCGGGCATGGCAGTCTTGATCATCGTCACCTCCGTGTTATCGGCAAGCTATCGACTGATTGCTGATTTTAATCGCTGATTTTTCCGCTATAGTCAGGCGGAACAACTACAAAAACACCAGAGGGTAGTGCTTTATGAAAGAACTCGACAGGCTCGACCGGAAGATCCTCCGAACCCTGCAGAAGGAGGGTCGCCTGACCAATATCGAACTCGCCGACCGCGTCAGCCTGTCGCCGACGGCGACCGCCGAACGGGTGCGCCGGCTGACCCGTGACGGCTTCATCATCGGCTACATGGCCATCCTGTCGCCGGAAAAGCTTGGACGCAACCTGCTGGTTTTCATCGAGGTCAAACTGGACCGCACCACGCCTGATGTTTTCGACGCCTTCGCCTCAGCCGTCAAGCGGTCCGACGATGTGATGGAATGCCATATGGTGGCGGGCGGCTTCGACTATCTGGTCAAGGCGCGGGTCGCCGGCATGGAAGCCTATCGCCAGTTCCTCTCGGAGGTCATCCTGCCACTGCCGGGCGTCAGGGAAACCCACACCTATGCCGTGATGGAAGAGGTCAAGACCGGTTCCGCCCTGCCCGTCTAGCCACCGGCGTCACACGCCTCTGTTTGTTTACCACGTGACCGGCTTTTTCGCTCAGCCCTTGGACTTTGCGGTGATCCCCGGTAAAAAGTACTGGCTTTTCAGAGTGACTGATATATTTGTTAATGTTAACATTTCCCGCTTCCTCAACTTTCGAATTCACAGATGACAACCGCGGAACGTCAATCGCTGCTAAGCGATGAAATAGCCGGCAGCCAGACACGTGCTCAGGTGATGAGCATCATGAAACGGATCGCCGACGAATTCGGTCTCGATCACGTGACGATCATGGCTGCCCCCACCCCGCACGACCTGGCGATCGCGCCTCTGGTCCTAGAGAGTACGCTTCCCCAGCAGTTTGCCCGCGAATTCGACAAGCATCAGTTCCTTCGCCATTGCCCGATCCTGCCGAAATTCGCCAATTCCGTCCTCCCCCAGACCTGGTATCTCGGCGAAAACGGTCCTTCGTCGAGCTTCGACTGCCCGGACAAGATGCATGAACTGATGACGCGATTCGGCCTCCTGATGGGCACGATCTTTCCGATGAACTCGGTCGATACCGGACGCTATTTCCTGCGCTATGACGGCCAGCGGGCTCCGCTCCACCAGGTCGAACTCAACGAACTGGGCATGATCTCCCTGCACGCTTTCGACGTTTACGACCGCATGCGGCGCGCCGAGACCGCGGCACCGAATATCCTGTCGGCCCGCGAACTCGAGGTCCTGCGCTGGACTGCCCAGGGAAAGACCTCGATCGAGATCGGCCAGATCCTGTCGCTGTCCGACCACACGGTCAACGCCTACATGACCAATGCGATCAAAAAGTTGGATTGCGTGAACAGGACGCAGTTGGTAGCCAAGGCGATACGGCTGAAGCTAATTAACTGATTCCTGATGGATGCGGGCAAGCGCCCGATCAGGGGAAAGAGATCATCGTGCCCCTGCGTTTCGACCAGCTGGACCACAAGGAATTCCAGGACTGCACCTCGGTCGGCATGACCGAACACGAGGTCGTGGAACTGGCCCAGGCCTTCCGGCTTTACGGCTTCTGGCGCATTGACCTGGATACGGGCCTGTATTTCGCCACGCCCGACGTCTTTCGCATTTTCGAGATGGACGTTACCGACGGACCCTTGAACCTGGTGGAGGCCCGCGCCCGGATCAATCCGGAGGATCTGCCGATCCTGATGGAGAGTTTCGAGCGCACCTGCAGTCTCAAGCAGAGCTACCACAACATCTTCCGCGTGCGGCGTGGAGAAGACGGCTGGAAGTTCGTCCGCAGCGTCGGAAAATTCCGCGCCAAGGCCGGCACGTCCGGCGAAATCGTCGGCATTACCTACGAGTTCTTCGAGCGTTTGCGCACCGCCGCTTTCTCCGACGAAGACGAATCGAGGAAATAACGGCCCGCCGAAGACGGGCCGTCACCTCTCTTAGCGGTCGAGCACCGAGCGCAGTTCGACCATGTTGGAACGCACCCTGAGAATATAAAAACCCATGGTGGCCAGGTGCGTCGGCATGATCCAGCCGTCTTCCGAACCGTTGGAGATAATCGCCGGCTGGATGCGCAGGGCGCCCTGCAACTGCTGCTCCATCTGCGTCCAGATGGCGGTCAGGTTGCGCTCTCGGATCACGTCGACGAAATCGGCGCGGGTCGCCTGCAGCAGGGCATATTGTGCATAGAGCTGGCCATAGGCGAACCAGAAACGATCGTCGGCGCGCGTGTCGAACCAGCCGGCATTGAACTCCTCCGAGCGACGGCGAAGGATGTCGGACGTGTTGCCGAGGTCGCTCGCCATGCGGTCGAGCAGTTGCACGAGGTTGTCCGCGCGCGCATCGAACACCGCGGCGCAGGTCTCCAGCGAGGAATTGAACTTGCGCCAGCTCTCGACGGCCGAGCGGTAGTAGTTCGGCGTCGGCGTCTTGAAGCCGAGCGGATCGGTGCCGAAATACCAGGTGCCCTCGTCGAACTGGATATTGCCGCGGGCATCCTGCAGGTCGTTGTTGATGCTCGACGTGCCGCGCACGCGGCCGAGATTGTCGGCCAGTTCGATCGCCAGGCGGCGTGCGACCTGGTTGGCGCCGCGCTGGAACGACGCCTTGTTGTCGAAGAACGGGGTATGGTCCCAATCCATGCCGAACAGGCCGAGCTTGTAGATCAGCGACGACGAGACCCAGATATTCTGGTTGACATTGGTATCCGTGAGGTCGGCGACCACCGTGACGATCGCAGAATTCTGGCAGGTGCCCGGCTTGGCGGCGTTCTCCTGTCCGGCTGCAGTCTGGCGCGCCGGGAACTTGTAGGCCTGGGCGAATTCCGGATCGAAGCCGTACCAGACCTGCGTGCGCCAGATGAACTGGCCATAGAAACCGATCAGCACCAGGACGAACAGCAGGACCGGAATTTTGATCAGCCAGTTGCGCCGCTGATACCAGCTATGCGCCGCCAGGAACGGCCAGAAGATCGCAGCCACGACCATGCCGATGCCGCGCCCGATGGCGGCAAAGACGCGCTGGAAGAACGCGATGATCGGATCAAGCATTGTCGTCTTCTCCTATGCCGTAGAGGCGTTTGCGGAAACCCGCCTTGTCTTTCAAGTAGGTCTGCGACAGGCGGGATACAACATATTCCCGGAAGCCATCGCTAAACCCTTCGTAGGCATCATAAAAGCCCTGCTTGTCGAAAATGAAACGCGACACGAAGTCCATCGGCGTCAATTGCGATATCAGCCGGTTGGTGAGCCATTGGTCGCGATGGTCCGGCTTGGCCCGCACCAGCAGGAAGCGGCGGGACGGCTCGACATCCTCGATCCGGATGCTGCCCGAGGTGCCGATCGCCCGGATCATCTCCTGCAGGAACGGATAGGTCCCGTCGCGCGCCACCCGCTCGGCATTGCGGTGAATGAAGGTCTGCAGCCAGACCGGCTCCAGCTTGGAAAAGTCCATGGCGGGATCGGCGTCATAGGCCAGCGCGATGGCCGCCATTTCGGCGCGATGGACATAGAGACCCGATCCCTCGACCCAGCTCGCCCGCGGCAGTTCGATCCGTCCCGTCCTGGCAAGAAAATCGAAGATCTGCTTGGGATCCCGGATCGAGATATAGCTGACCTGCCAGGGACGCGAGCGACGGAAACCGGGCGCCGCCGGATCGGAGATCACCGTGGTGATCTTGTCGTCGACGAAGACATAGGTGCCGCCGAAATGATTGGCCCAGAAGGCGTCGTGGCGGAACACCAGCTTGTCGGGCACCAGCACGTTCTGGCGAATGTCGCCGGTCAGCCTGGCAAGCTCGACCATGCGATTGAGGAGCGCGTCATCGCGCCAGGCGTCGGGCTCGCTCTGCAGTCTATCAGCCAGCCGACGAAGCTCCGCGGCCTTGCCGAGCACATCCTCGGCCGAGAGCGCCTTGAACTGCACCGCGTTGATCGACAACAGGTCCTCCAGGCTTTCGACCCTTGCGACCGAATCCTCGATCTCGCCGTAGAGCGCATCCTTGATCGTCACCGAATTGATCGCCCGCGCATTGGCGGTGAAGAACTCGTGCATCAGGCCGGCGGTGTTGGAAAAGCTGGTATGCACCACCGGAAGGTTCTCCTGCTCCGGCGTCAGCACGATGAAACGGCGGTTCACCCGGTTCGGATCGAGATAATCCTTGTCGCCCAGTTCCGCCGCGATCTGCGGCGAAAAACCGGTCATGTCGATGTCGAACTCGGAAAGAGCGGTCGGCTTCAGTCCGAAACCGGACAGCGCCTTGTTATAGCGGGCAACAAGATGCGGCTCGGTGACGGCGAGCAGCCGGCCGTAGATCAGTTCGGCTTCGAGGAGACGGTTCATGCTTTGCTCTTTACCCCGTCCGTGCGTTCTGTTTCGCCGCTCTTCGGCTGCCCCTCGCCCCAGACGAGATCGTCGAGATCGAGCCGCAGGGCTTTGGCGATCTGCCGGAAGACGGACAGACTGCCTTCCTTCTTGCCGGTCTCGATCTCCGAGAGATAAGCGGCGCTGATCCCCGTAGCCGCCGCCAGTTCCCTGGCCGAAAGCCCGCGAAAATCCCGCCACACCCGGATCGGGTTCTCGCCGTCGATCAGCCGATCGACAAATTCGGACGGAATCCGCTCCTCTTCGCCGGCAGCGACCCTGGCCTCAAAAGCCTGGACCGACAGAAGGTCTTCGAGGTCCTCGGCCTGTTCCGCCTGACGCAAGAGCGCTTCATAGTCCTTACGGCTCAGAACCACGAGGTCCTCGCCGTTAGGCGTCGTGAAAGAAACAGCGGTGTTCATTGTTCCAATCCCCTGTAAGCCTCGCCGCGCACGGCAACCTTGATGACGTCGACGATGAACCCATCCTCCCGGAAGATCACACGCCAGTCACCGACCCGTAACCGATAGTACTCGACGCCTTCGAGCTTTTTGACATTGTTGGCGAGCGACGCTGGATCCTCAGCATATTGCACAATCTTCTGCCGAATCCGAGCAGCCTCGGAAGCAGGCATCCGACCCAGTTTCTTGGCAGCTTGCTTGCTATAGATGACTGTCCGTTTCAATATAGACCGCCCCTAAGTGTCGGGCAAGAAAATTAGCCATCAGCTAACTTTCACGCCGACCACTTCCCCTCCCGCTTCATCGCCTCGATCTCGCCGATCGCCCGCTCCCGCTGTCTCTCGCGCCGGATGATCTCGTTGACCGCCGCCTCGTCCGACTTGTCGGCATAGCGGAATTCGCTGTCGCCATAGCGGTTGATCTCCTGCAGGATCATCTCCATCGTCACCGGCCCGCGCAGCTCGGCGATCATCGCCTTCTTCTCGTCGTAGCCCTTGTGCATGAAGGCCTCGGGCGTCGCGAACCAGTCGTCCGGCAGCTCGACATCCATCGCACGCATCTTCACCGCATCGGTGATGTTCTTGATCGCCCGGCCGGTAAAGCGCGGTTCGGCCAGCTTGATCTCGTGCAGATAGGCGCCAATGTCGGCGAGCGTCTCGATCCGCCCGCGTTCCTTCTCGAACCGCTCCCAGACCGCAACCAGCCCCTCCTCTTCCGGCCGTCCGTGCTTTTCGTAGGAAACGCCGACCGCCCGCTTGATCTCCTGGTTGGCAAACAGCTGATGCTCGCCGAGCGGGATCGAATGGTTCTTGCCGATCAGCAGGGCGAAGATGTCGATATAGTCCTCTTCCGTCTGCGGCCCGTCGACCAGCCAGCGCGCCCCGGCCCGCTGCCGGAGCGCATCGTCGACGTTTTCCGGATAGTTGGAGAACATGCCGAAGGTGCAATTGCCGCGCACCACGGTAGACGCCCCTGCAAAGGCCTCCATCAAGACGGCGGTGATCTCGTGCTGGCCGGCCGAGGCCCGGTCGTCGGAACGCTTCGCCGCCACCTGGTCGACGTCGTCGATCGTGCCGAAGCCGATGACGCGCGGATTGACGACATTGTCGATGAAGGCTTTGCAGTTCTGGCCCGACTTGCCCTGGTAGGACGAGATCTGGTCGACGCCGAAATTCTCGTAGTGGAAGGCATAGCCGGCCACCTGGCAGTAGTCGTTGAGCAGACCCGCGATCATCTGGATCAGGATCGTCTTGCCGGTCCCCGGCATGCCGTCGCCGATGAAGGTGAAGAGAAAGCCGCCGAGCTCGACGAACGGGTTCATCTGCCGGTCGAAATCATAGGCCATCAGCATCTTGGCGAGCTTCATCGCCTGGAACTTGGCGATGTGGTTACCGACGATTTCCTCCGGCTTCTTGAAGGTCATCACGAGGGGCTTGCGCCGCTGGCCCGGGGCCACGTCGAAGCCGTCGAGGGTGAAGTCGTCCTGATCGATGCGGATATGGGTGTTCTCGAACGCCGCAAGCCCGGTGAACCGCGCCTTGCGGGTCAACAATCCATCGATCGCCGCACGGGCAAAGGCGCGCGTCCGCTGTCCGAGCGTCGTGTCGTCAGCCGCGCCCTTGAGCGCCGCGTCCAGCCCTGCCACCATGCTTTTCAGCGCATCCTGCGGCGTGTCGAACAGGAAATCCGGTTCCGGCGTGTCATTGACCGGCTCGCCCTCGCCGGCAAGCGTCGAGAGCAGATAGGCGGCCAGCGAAAAGGCCGCGACATAGGCCGAGGCCGACAACAGCGCCTTGAATCGCGCTGCCTCCTCGCCCTGCAAAGGCGCGGTCAGATTGCGCGCCTGCAACTGTTCGAGGTCCGTCTGCCGGCCGAACACTTCGCCGATCGCCAGCGAAACCTGGATGCCGCGCCGCACCCGGTAGAGCACGCCATGCTGGGTCGGCGACAGAAGCGGATCGCTGCTGCCGGCCGACTGGATGGTCTTTGCCAGCTCCACCTCGCGGGTGCGGCGCACGCCGCCGGTCGAGACCGTCGAGACGAAGCGCCGCCCGCTGCCGGCCAATGCCGTGCCCGCCGCCCCCTCGCCCGGATCGAGCGCCACGAAGCGCGTCACCAGCGCCTGCGCCACGGCCAGATGTTTGGCGATCTCGTCTTCGCGAAGGGTGGTGAGGCCCGCATTCAACCCGTTGCTCATCGGCTAGACCTCGCTGACGACATTGTTCCCGGAAATGACATGAACCTTGTAATTGCCGAAGGTCGCATTGGCCTCGCCGGAGGCATAGAGCGCCTGGTAGGCGTCGTGCGGCACCAGCGCGTGTTTCTCATAGGCCGAGACGCCCATGCGTGCGGCTTCGAGGTCGTTGGTCTCGATATGGAATTCCTGGCTTGCCGGGGTCGAGGAGAAGAACCCCTTGACCGCCGGTCGCTCGGCCTTGGAAAACACTTCCTGCATGGTCCAGGTGAGAAGCCAGGCATTTTCCGGCTTGCGCACCCGAGACAGGATCTCGTTGATCCGGGCATTGTTCTCGGTGATGCCCGCCGAATAGAACGGCCCGAGGACGATGCGGCGCAACTGCTTGGGATGCAGCGTCGGAAAATCCTTGTCCATATTGGTGGCGATCGTCGCCGGCGTCAGCGAATAGGCTCCGTTCTTGGCGGCGAAATCGTCGAATTGCGCGGCGAGTTGCGGATTGAGCAGCCCGCCCACCGGCAGCGGAATCTCGACATCGGGATTGAGCCTGCCATCCTTGCCGACCAGCAATTCGCGGACGCTGTCGGAGGAATCCTCGACATCCGCGACATAGATCATCGGCAGCGTGCTCGTCCCGTCGAACACCGCCCAGGTCACGACGTAAAGGGGTCTGCCGGATTTTTCGCTGACCGTCACCCGCACCGTCTCGGGCAGGACGAAGGGCGAGAAGATCTCACCCTTGCCGATCTGCTCGAGATAGATCCGCTCGGCCATCTGCGATTGCAGGGCGGCCGGGAACGCCTTGTGCCGGAGGATGAAGTCGACCATTTCCGACCGCATCGCCTTGGCGTCCGGCAGGTTGGCGAGCCGCTTTTCCGCACTCAACCGGTCATTTTCCAGTTCCAGCACGTTCTGGAACACCGGAAAACCGCTTTCGGCGCGCGAAATGCGGAACTGGTCGGTAAATCCGATGCGGTTCTCCCAGCAGGCAAACGAGTTTTTCAGCCGCTCGACATAGGGAAGCAGAAGCTGCCCCGCAAAGCCGCTGCCCGGCAGCGTGACCTCGGGATTGGACAGATAGGTCTCCAGCCCACCGAGCGCTGCGCGAATGGTGTTGAAATACTGGGCGACCGCCCCGTTATTGCCGGCAGCGACGTTCATCGGCGGGAGGCCTCTGCAATTGCACCGAAATGCCGGATCCCCCTCTGGCCTGCCGTCCGTCTCCCCCACAAGGGGGGAGAGAAGCCCCAGCGCCGCCGAGCCACTTCAACCGGACAGATGCACGGGTTAAGCCCCTCCCCCTTGTGGGGAGGGGTTGGCGAGGGGATTTTTTCCAGCAAACCCATCACGACTTCACGTAATTGGCCGAGTTGTGCTTGTCGAGAACCGCCTGGAAACGCCGGGCAAAGGCCTCGTCGGCCAGCTTCTTGCGGCGCTGGATGTCCTGCGTCGCCAGCATGTTCTTCTCGTGCAGTTCCAAGAGGTCGCCGATGTGCTTCTGGGCGGCGGCACCGACGCCGGCCATCGTCTCCTCCGCCGCCGTATCGACCTGGCTGCCAAGCGTGTTGATCTTGTGCGCCACGTCCTGCTGGGCAGCCGTCTTCAGCGAGTCTTCCAGCGCCTTGTAGAGCACGATGCGCTGCTCGGTATCGATGGTCAGCTTGTTGATCAGCGTGTTCTGCGCGGCGATCTGGTTGTTGAGGCTGTCGACGAAGGTCTGGAACATCGAGGTATAGCGCTCGAGCGTCTGGCTTTCGGCCAAAAGCTCCTGCTCCTTGGCCTGCGCCTGGTTGTATTCGGTCGCCAGCTTCGAGCGCTCGCCCTCGAGCTGCGTGCGCGCCGACTGGTCGGTCGAAGCGGCGATCCGGTTTTCGATGTCGAGCAACATCGGGTTCAGTTCCTCGATACGCTTTTGCGTCGTCTCGAGATTGGCGACAGTCAGCTTGCGCCGTTCGATTACCTGGATCAGGCTTTGCTCGGAGCTCGTATAGCGTTGGTCGAGCACGGTGCGCTGGTCCTTCAGGATGCCGACGATGCTGTCGGATTTTGCCAGCAATTCCTGCAGGTTTCCGGCCAGCGACATGTTGCGCACACGGTCGGTGCGCATGCGTTGCGCCTTCTGCTTGGAAAAGATGCCGATGAACTTCTCGTAGCCGGTATAGCTCTTCATGCTCTCGAATTCGGCGCCGAACACATTGGTGGCGTCCTCGAGACCGATGATCAGGTCGGCGATGTTCGCCTCCATCACCTTCTGCTGCTTGATGACGTCCTCGATGCGCGCGTTCTCGATGTCGAAATTGACATCACCGAGCTTGGTATCGGCCTTGGCAAACTGGTCGAGCACGACGCCCGACTGCTCCATCTTGCCCCTGACTTCGTTGACGATGGTGCGGGTCTTCTCGATTTCGCTGTCGAAGGACTGTAGCGAGGCCATGCGATCGTCTCCCTGAACTGTCGCCGGTTCTTGGCCCGGCCCAAGCGGCATGTGACCGCAACCTTATAACAAATCAATGATATTAGAACCGCCGTCGCTTGCGCCGGACAGAAAAATACTGGTCTGATATGGAGGCTGGCGAAGCGCCTGCAAGAGCGGGCAAATAAAAACGGGTAGCGGCACGCCTGCGCGCCGCTACCCGTAGATCAAGGATTGATCACCCGAGCCGATTACTTGGCGGTCGGGTTCTTCAGATAGGCGATGACATTGGCGATGTCTTCCGGCTTCTTCAGCCCGGCAAAGGTCATGGTCGTGCCCTTGACCAGTTCGCGCGGCTTGGGCAGGTACTCGGTCAGAAGCTGCTCGGACCAGACCTTGCCGTCGGCGCCGAACTCCGTCATCGCCTTCGAATACTTGAAGCCCTCGACGGTGGCGACCGGGCGATCGATGACGCCCATCAGGGTCGGGCCGACCTTGTTCTTGGCATCGACGGCCGAGTGGCAGGCCTGGCACTGCTTGAACACCTTGGCTCCGGCGACGGCATCACCTTCGGCGAAGGCTGCGGCTGCCGGAACGGTCAGCGCGGCAGCCAGGATCAGACAACGAAGTTTCATGAACTCTCCCTTTGAATTCGCGGCGCGCCGCGATGATGCGGGGCGTCCAGATGGTAAACTATAGCACTCCTGCGGCGATTTCCACAGGACGCTATGCCGCGGCTTTCGGCAAGGCCGGGATGCGCAATGATCTCAGGGGCTCCGGCAGGGTCAAGCGCGACTTAAGAATCGATCCGGAAGCTAGGCACAACGTCGCAAACAGGGAGGGGAATAAGGCGCAAATGCGCGTGTGCGCTTGCTTTTGTGGTGTATAGATTGTTGACTTGGGAACATTAAAAAACGGGAGCATCTCGATGACCAAAGTCAATTTCCAGCGTTTCACGATCGCCACCGCCGCGATCCTTGCCTTGTCCACCGCCCCGTCCATGGCGGCCGAAGGCGAAGGCTGCGCCACCGTGCGCTTTGCCGATGTCGGCTGGACCGACATCACCTCGACCACCGCCACCGCATCCGTACTGCTCAAGGCGCTTGGCTACGAGACCTCGGTCACGGTCCTGTCGCTGCCTGTGACCTTCACCTCGATGAAGAACAAGGACATCGACGTCTTCCTCGGCAACTGGATGCCCAGCCAGGCCAACGACATCAAGCCCTTCACCGAAGACAAGTCGATCGAAACCCACGGGCCCAATCTCGAAGGCGCCAAGTACACGCTGGCCACCAATGCCAAGGGCGCAGAACTCGGCATCAAGGATTTCGCCGACATCGCCAAGCAGAAGGATGCGCTTGACAGCAAGATCTACGGCATCGAGCCGGGCAATGACGGCAACCGCCTCGTGCTCGAAATGATCGAGAAGAACGAATTCGGCCTGGAAGGCTTCGAGGTCGTCGAGTCGTCCGAGCAGGGCATGCTGGCGCAGGTCGCCCGCGCCGAGCAGGACGGCGCACCGGTGGTCTTCCTCGGCTGGGCTCCCCACCCGATGAACTCCACCTTCAAGCTGACCTACCTGACCGGCGGCGACGCGACCTTCGGCCCGAACTTCGGCGGCGCCGAAGTCTTCACCAATGTCCGCGCCGGCTATCTCGCCGAATGCCCGAACGTCGGCAAGTTCATCACCAACCTCAAGTTCTCGCTCGACATGGAGAACGAGGTCATGGGCGGCATCCTCAACGACGGCAAGGATCCGGAAGTCGCGGCCACCGACTGGCTGAAGGCCAATGGCGCGGCGATCGAGCCCTGGCTGGCCGGCGTCACCACCAAGGACGGCGGCGAGGCCCTGCCGGCGGTCAAGAGCGCGCTCGGCCTCTAACGGCAAGTGACCTTAAGGAGCGGCGAGAGCCGCTCCTTCTTCATCAGGAGCATGACAAGCCGAAAAGGCACCGGGGAACCATGGACTGGCTGACAGATTACAAGATCCCGATCGGGATGGGCGCAAAGCACGCGGTCGACTGGCTGACCACCAATCTCAAATTCTTCTTCGACTTCATCGCGATGATCCTGAACGCCTCGATCAATGCGATGCTGTTCGTCCTCCAAGCCCCCTATCTGAAGGGCACGGCCTTGGCGGACTTCTATCCGCTGCTGATGATCGCCATCTTCACCGGCGTGGCCTGGTTCATGCGCCGATCGCTCGGCGTCGCCGCCTTCACGCTCGTCGGTCTGCTGGTGATCTACAACCAGGGCTACTGGAAAGAGACGATGGAGACGCTGGCGCTGGTGCTCGCCGCCACCGGCGTATCGATGGTGGTCGGCGTTCCGATCGGCATCGCCGCGGCCAGGCGCCCCTGGCTCTATTCGATCATCCGGCCCATTCTCGACTTGATGCAGACGATCCCGACCTTCGTCTACCTGATTCCGGCGCTCATCCTGTTCGGCCTCGGCATGGTGCCGGGCCTGATCGCCACCGTCATCTTCGCCATCCCCGCGCCGATCCGGCTCACCCGCCTCGGCATCATCTCGACCCCGCCCTCCCTGGTGGAAGCGGCCCAGGCCTTCGGCGCCACCCCCTCCCAGGTGCTGCGCAAGGTCGAATTGCCCTTCGCCATGCCGCAGATCATGGCCGGTCTCACCCAGACGATCATGCTGTCGCTGTCGATGGTGGTGATCGCCGCGCTGGTCGGCGCCAGCGGCCTCGGCGTGCCGGTCGTCCGCGCGCTCAACACCGTCAACATCGCCAAGGGCTTCGATTCCGGCCTGTGCATCGTCATCCTCGCCATCATCCTCGATCGCATCTTCCGGTCATCCGACGAAGGAGACGCCGCATGACCGCCGTCCTGTTCGACAATGTCTCGATCATATTCGGATCAAATCCGCAGCGGGCGCTCAACCTGGCGGATGCGGGACGCAGCCGCGACGAGATCAGCGCCGAGACCGGTCTGGTGCTCGGCGTCGCCAATGCCTCGCTCGAGATCAAGGAGGGCGAGATCCTGGTGCTCATGGGCCTGTCCGGCTCGGGCAAGTCGACGCTTCTGCGCGCCGTCAACGGGCTTGCCCCGGTGGTGCGCGGCGATGTCCAGGTATTCAACGAAGGCCGGACCACCAATCCCTACACCTGTACGCCGCAACAATTGCGCGACCTGCGCATGCACACCGTCTCGATGGTGTTCCAGCAGTTCGGTCTGCTGCCCTGGCGCACGGTGGCGGAAAATGTCGGCTTCGGGCTGGAACTCGCAGGTGTCGCGGAGGCCGATCGCCGCCGCGCCGTCGGCGAACAGCTGGAACTCGTCAACCTCACCCAATGGGCCGATCGCAAGGTCAACGAGCTCTCGGGCGGCATGCAGCAGCGCGTCGGGCTCGCCCGCGCCTTTGCCACCGGCGCACCGATCCTTTTGATGGACGAACCCTTCTCGGCCCTCGACCCGCTGATCCGCACCCGGCTGCAGGACGAACTTCTCGAATTCCAGCATCGCCTGAAGAAGACCATCCTGTTCGTCAGCCATGACCTCGACGAGGCCTTCCGCATCGGCAACCGCATCGCCATCATGGAAGGCGGACGCATCATCCAGTGCGGCACGCCGCAGGAAATCGTCCGCAACCCGGCCGACCAGTATGTCGCCGACTTCGTGCAGAACATGAACCCGATCAACATGCTGACGGCCCGCGACGTCATGCATCACGGCATCGTCACAGCCAGCTCTCAAGGGGCCGTCGCCGGCACGGCCAGGCCGGAAACGCCGCTCGTCGAGATCCTCGACGTTTTGGCGCGACAACCCGGCACGATCGGCGTGGTTGACAATGGCGCGATCATCGGGACGATCTCCGCCCAGGATGTCGTCGCCGGATTGACCCTGCACCGGCGCAAGGCCTGAATGGACGATCCGTTCAGGCGATCGCGTGAAACGGAAAGAACCATGACGGACAAACCATCGGTGATACGCGAGACGGACGATGAGGCACGCATGCTTGCCCGTCGTCTTCTCAGGTCGGCGCGTTATGTCGCCCTTGCCGTGCTCGAGCCGGAAAGCGGTTATCCCTCGGTCAGCCGCGTGCTGCTGGCAACGGATACCGACGGCAGCCCGGTCATCCTCGTCTCGGCGCTCTCGGCGCATACCAGGGCGCTCGCCAAGGATCGAAGGGTATCCCTGCTGGCCGGCGAGCCCGGCAAGGGCGACCCGCTGGCTCATCCGCGCCTCACCCTCTCCTGCCTGGCCGAAACGGTCGAGCGTGACGGCCCCGTCCACCAGCGCCTGCGGGCGCGGTTCATCGCCCGCCACCCGAAGGCGAAGCTCTACATCGATTTTCCCGATTTCCGCTTCTTCCGCCTCGCGCCGCAGTCGGCAAGCCTCAACGGCGGCTTCGGCCGCGCCTATCTCCTGCCGGGCGAGGACTTCGTCATCGCCGCCGAAACAGGCGGCGAAATCTCCGGACAGGAGGTCGAGCTAGTGCGAGAATTAGCAGGTACGAAACCAGAACTCGCCAGCCTTCTGGCCACCGGACGCTGCGGGCAGAACCCGGGAAAATGGGCTTTTTGTGGCATCGACCGGGCGGGAATCGATCTTATTTGTGGAGATTTACTGGTTCGACACGATTTTGGGCGTCTAATAAGCTCACGGGCAGAGCTCTATTCAGAGATAACTAATACAGCATACCCGATACCTTAAATTTAGGCATATACAATTTTTTGGCACTTGTTAGAGTTCCTGTATAACCAATTTGATGGATTGCAAACCGTCGCCTTTCCTCCCGAGGCCGGCTAACGAAAGTTGATCTGATGAAAACCAAGGTATTGTCCGAACAGTCCATTCCCGCCGCCGGCCTGCTCTCGGCCATGGCAAATCCCAAGCGCCTGATGATCCTCTGCAGCCTCGTCGAGGGCGAGGTCCCGGTCGGCGTTCTCGCCGCCCAGGTCGGCCTCAGCCAGTCGGCCCTGTCCCAGCATCTTTCGAAATTGCGCGCCCAGAAGCTGGTCAAGACCCGCCGCGACGCGCAGACGATCTATTATTCCAGCACCTCCGAATCGGTCATCAAGATCCTCGGCACGCTGGAAGACATTTATTGCTCGACCAGCGCCAATAAATCGGCCGCCTGACGCCCCGCCCGTTTCCGCGGCGAGAAGGCGATCGGTCGAATTCATCATTCGACCGCTCCAATGGCGGCAATTTGACATGACGTTCTGAGAAGATCCTGACCGGCAGATCCTTGATTTGCCGGTCTTTCTCGTGCCGGCGAACGCAGGCACCGACCCGTCGCTTGGGAACGCCGGGGCCGGTACCTGCCAGCGCTTGCCGCCGGTCTTGCCGGAAGGCGCCCAGACTGCCCTCGGGAACGATCTCCCGGCCACTCTCACATTCCCTCACCGAGCTTGCCCTAAGCTTAAGTCGGCAGGCCGCACTCCCCTGCCCCGGCCGGCCGCGGCCGCGGCAAATCATAACCGGAACCTTGAGCACTCATGATGTTTGTTGATGCCGGTTGACGACCTTGGTCGCGCTGCTAATTTGGCCGGGTTTTCTACGAAATATCCGGCCGATCGCCGCCGACCGGGAAATGGCCGCCCGCAACGAAAAAGGCCATGGAGAGCATTATGTCCAACCGCTTGAATACAACGCCCAACGACCTGCGCGCCTTCTGGATGCCGTTCACGGCAAACCGCCAGTTCAAGAAGGAACCGCGCCTGTTCGTCGGCGCCAAGGATATGTACTACACGACCCATGACGGCCGCCAGGTGCTCGACGGCACCGCCGGTCTCTGGTGCGTGAATGCCGGCCACTGCCGCCCGAAGATCACCGAGGCGATCCGCGAACAGGCCGGCGAACTCGACTACGCCCCGGCCTTCCAGCTCGGCCACCCAAAGGCCTTCGAGCTTGCCAACCGCCTGGTCGACCTCGCGCCCGACAATATGGCGCATGTCCTCTACACCAATTCCGGCTCGGAATCGGTCGAAACCGCGCTGAAGGTGGCGCTCGCCTATCAGCGGGTGAAGGGTCAGGGATCACGTACCCGCCTGATCGGTCGCGAACGCGGTTACCACGGCGTAAATTTCGGCGGCATCTCGGTCGGCGGCATCGTCACCAACCGCAAGATGTTCGGCACGCTGCTGACGGGCGTCGATCACATGCCGCACACCCATCTGCCGGCCAAGAACGCCTTTTCCAAGGGCATGCCGGAGCATGGCGGCGATCTCGCCGACGAGCTGGAACGCATCGTCACGCTTCATGATGCCTCGACGATCGCCGCCGTCATCGTCGAACCCGTGGCCGGCTCCACCGGCGTGCTGATCCCGCCGAAGGGCTATCTCCAGCGCCTGCGCGAGATCTGCACCAAGCACGGCATCCTGTTGATCTTCGATGAAGTCATTACCGGTTTCGGCCGCCTCGGCGCACCGTTCGCCGCGCAGTATTTCGACGTCAAGCCCGACATCATCACCACCGCCAAGGGGCTGACCAACGGCGTCATCCCGATGGGCGCGGTCTTCGTCACCTCCGAGATCCACGATGCCTTCATGACCGGTCCGGAACATCTGATCGAGTTCTTCCACGGCTACACCTATTCCGGCAACCCGATCGCCTCGGCCGCAGCACTTGGTACCCTCGACACCTACAAGGAAGAGGGGCTGCTGACCCGCGCCGCCGAGCTTGCGTCCTACTGGGAAGAGAAGCTGCATTCGCTGGCCGACTGCCCGAACGTCATCGACATCCGCAATATCGGCCTGATCGGCGCGATCGAACTAGCGCCCATCGCCGGCGAACCGACCAAGCGCGCCTTCAACGCCTTCCTCAAGGCCTATGAATCGGGCCTCCTGATCCGCACCACCGGCGACATCATCGCCCTCTCGCCGCCGCTGATCATTTCCACGGAAGAGATCGACGAACTGTTCGACAAGCTCCGCAAGGTGCTGATGGCGAACATCTGACCTCAGGGTTCGGAGAGAGATTTCAAGCGGCCGGAAACGGCCGCTTTTCTCGTTTCGGCCACAACTCGACGAAGCCAGAGAGCGACCGACCCATCGGGCACGACGCCCGCGCCCCCTCTTCTCCCCAGCGGGGAGAAGGTGGCGCGTAGCGCCGGATGAGCATCTGTGTTTGGTGTCAAGGCGGATTTGGGGTCCAGAGGCGGTCCTGAGCGAGCAGGCAGTTTGCCAGGACGAGCAGTTTGCGCATGACGGCGACGAGGATGACCTTTGGTGGTTTGCCGGCGGCTTCGAGCGTTTTGGCGAAGCGGGTGAGGGACGGATTGGAGCGCCGGGCCGACAGGGCGGCCATGTAGAGGGCGCGCCGTGGCGCGGGCCTGCCGGCCCGGATGGAACGGCGGCCGGTGCGGGCGCCGCTGTCGTTGGCGACCGGCGCAAGGCCGGCCAGCATGGCGGCCTGCTTGCCCGAACACCTGCCCAGTTCGTCCATGCCCGCCATCAGCGCCCAGGCGGTGATGCGGCCGATGCCGGGAATGGAGGTGAGGATCTCGACCTTTCGGCCCAGTTCCGGATCCTCGCCGATGCACCGTTCGATCTCTTCGTCGAGGCGCTGCACATGCCGCTCCAGGCTCTTGAGGCGGCGCGACAGCTCGCCGCGCAGGAAGGCGGTGGTGGCCGTCCTGGCACGGTTCTGGAGCGCTGTGATCTCGCCCTTTGCCGCCGCGCGCGCATTGACCAGCTCCTGCAGGGCCTCGATGTGCGGGCTCGGCGGCGTGTTCGCCCCCGGCCTGAGACTTGCCGCCAGAAGCGCCAGCAGCCGGGCGTCGAGCCGATCGGTCTTGGCCAGATAACCGCAGGCGCGGGCAAACAGGCGCGCGCGCAGCGGATCGACGACGGAGACGCAAAAGCCGTCGGCCGAAAGCGAGCGATGGGCCGCACGGTGGAACTTGCCGGTCGCCTCCATCACGATGCTTTCCGGTCGGCACCTGGCCAGCATCCGCTTCAACTGGCGGATGCCGGTCGTGTCATTGCCAAACCGCCGGCTTTGCCCAAGCGGATGGAGATGAATGTCGAGCCACTCTTTACACACGTCCACGCCGACGTAGACTGCCGGCATCGCGTTTTCTTCGAACGAAACCTTGCCTTGCATGCGGGACTTGCTCCCCATCATCTGTTCAGGACAAACGCGAGGACGGCCGGACCAGTCTCATCCCCGGTTCTTGCCAAGGGGCGCGCGGTCCCGACCGTCCGCTCTCCGGCGGATGGCCATCCGCCGGAGAGCGCATCAATCATCCAACAATCGATGCAGTTTGAACATGCAAGGGGGGCGAAGCCACTTGATGTCGGGGCACTTAGCCCCCTCATCGCCTCACTGCGTTCGGCACTTCTCCCCGCTGGGGAGAAGAGGGAGAACGCGACGCTCGTTGCGTATGAATGCAACGCGTCGAAATCTCACGCGAAAGCCCTGCCGGCCAAGCCGCTCTTTCAATCGCCCCAAACCGGCTGGCTGATGCTTTGCAGCATGTCGGGCGCCACGCCGTCGATGCTGGAGATTACCGCCTTGGCGAGTTCCCGACCGGCGAGGCGCACGTCTTCATAGGCCGTGATGATCTCCGGCCGGATCCAGTTGAGGATGGGCGCCGACTGTTTCGACACCAGGTCGACATCGCGCCCGACGCGCTTTCCCGCCGCTTCGATCCCGGCATTGACGGCGATTGCCGCACTACCCGACGAACAGATGATGCCATCCGGCGCATCCGCCGAGCGCATCAGCGCCTCGACGGCGTCGCGGATCTGTGCAAGCGGCGTGTCGATGGTCGCGTCGAGTGGCACTTCCTGCGCGCCGAACGCGCGAAGCCCTGCCTGGAAACCGGCTCGCGTATGGGTGTAGTAGGTCAGCTTGCTCGGCGGCTGGAGCAGAGCTATCCGCCTGCGGCCCCGCGCCACCAGCCGCTCGACCGCCTGGTGGGCATAGGCCTCGTTGTCGAAGTCGTGATAGGGGTGGACGATCTTGCCATCGGTGCGGCCGTGGGTGGCGAACGGCATGTTCTGTTCGCTCAGAAGCCTGACGCGTGCGTCATCCGGTTCGATACGCGAAATGATGACGCCGTCGGCCGAACCGGTATCGAGGATATAGCGCACCGGCTGCATCGGGTCCTTGCTGTGCGAATGCGGCGTGACGACGATATGATAGGGCGTGGCCGACAGCACCTCGGATATGCCGAAGACCATCTGGCTCGAAAAGCCCATGATCTCCTCGTCGATGCTCAGGACCAACGCGATGACGTTCGTCTTGCCTGTCCTCAGGCGGACGCCGGCGCGGTTCGGCTGGTAGCCGAGCTGGCGCGCCACCATTCGGACACGCTCCTTGGTTTCGGCGCCGATGTCGGGTGCGTCCTTCAGCGCGCGGGAAACCGTGGTGATGCCGAGCCCTGTCATGAAGGCGATCGTCTTGAGCGTCGGCCGCTCCCTGCCTTCCTTCGCGGGGCCGGTTCCGTCCCGCGGCTTGTCATCTTTCATGCTGTCCCCGCCGCTTCCCTTGAGCCGCCATTATAGTTGCTCGCACGCCGCCTGCAAACGCGATGCGACAATCAATGTGCCACGAACAACAGCAGAAATCTGTAACGATACAGTAAGTTTGTCGAGCATGAATTTGTCGGGGCTGGCAATCGTGATGCACGCATAAGGGGAACCGAGCGCGGAGAGGCGGGCGACATCCTGGATTCCATCAGAGTCTGCCGCGGCGCACGCAGAAAACGGCCGCAGCGCGGCAAATGATGGAAAAAACAGAGATAAAAACGGGCTTCCAGGCGCTTCAATCTGCCGGCGGATGGGGTGTCATATGCTGCGCTTGCGTGCTGCCTAGGGTGGAAAGTGGTGGTATAACAAAAAATTAACATCGCGGAGGTTGCGCCTTTAAATCGATTGGAATACGTTTTTACGGCATCGTTTCAGTGAGGGAGGACACTCATGAATTTTCGTAGCGTCGCGGCAGCTTTGGTCGCAAGCGTCGTATTGCCGTTGGGTGCGGTCAATGCAACAGAACTCGAAGTCACCCATTGGTGGACATCCGGCGGCGAGGCGGCCGCGGTCGCCGAATTCGCCAAGGCATTCAATGCCACCGGCAACAAGTGGATCGACGGGGCGATCGCCGGCGCCGGCAGCACCGCCCGGCCGATCATGATCAGCCGCATCACCGGTGGCGATCCGATGGGCGCGACACAGTTCAACCACGGGCGTCAGGCGCAGGAACTGGTGGAGGCCGGCCTGATGCGCGATCTGACCGCGGTTGCCGAAGCGGGCAAGTGGAAAGAGGTCATCAAGCCCTTGAGCCTGCTCGACAGCTGCACCATCGACGGCAAGATCTATTGCGCCCCGATCAACATCCATTCCTGGCAGTGGCTGTGGCTGTCGAACGCCGCGTTCGAGAAGGCCGGTGTGCCGGTGCCGAAGGACTGGAACGAGTTCGTCGCCGCCGCGCCCAAGTTGCGTGAGGCTGGTCTGCAGCCACTCGCCCTCGGCGGTCAGGCCTGGCAGTCGGGCGGTCTGTTTGACACGCTCGTGCTCAATCTGGGCGGCAAGGAACTCTTCGAAGGGGTCTACGTCAAGAAGGATGCCGACTTAGCAGCCGGTCCGGACATGGCGAAGGTCTTCCAGGCTGCGGCCCAGGCGCGCGAAATGGCCGCTGGAAGCAATGTCCAGGACTGGAACCAGGCGACCAATCTCGTGATCACCGGCAAGGCCGGCGGTCAGGTCATGGGGGACTGGGCACAAGGCGAGTTCCAGATCGCCGGCCAGGTCGCCGGCAAGGACTACAGCTGCCTGCCGGGTCTCGGCGTCAGCCCCTACATCACCACGGGCGGCGACGCCTTCTACTTCCCGGTGCTCGAAGATGAAGAGAAGTCGAAGGCGCAGGACGTTCTTGCCCAGGCCATGCTGGACCCGAAGACCCAGGTCGCCTTCAACCTCAAGAAAGGCTCTCTTCCGGTCCGCGGCGACGTCGATCTGTCGGCCGCCAACGACTGCATGAAGAAGGGGCTCGAAATCGTCGCCAAGGGCAATGCGTTGACCAGCACCGACCAGGCGCTCTCCGCCGACAGCCAGAAGCAGAAGGAAGATCTGCTGACCGAGTTCTTCGCCAGCACGTCGATGAGCCCGGAAGCGGCCCAGGAACGCTTCGCCGACATCATCTCCTCGGCTGACTGAGACAGTCGACGGCATCCGGCCGGCATCGGTTCACGGTGCCGGCCGGGTGTTGCGACATCCTGGCCCCGCAAGGTCCGCCGGCATCGGATGCTTAGCCCGTTGCCTCGTGTCCTGCGATGACGCGCTCGAGGAGGAACCGAAATGACAGGTCATGCGCCTGCCAAACGCCCCAACCAGCTTTTCCGCAATCTCAATTCCAAGATTGCCTCCATCCCGATGATCCTGATCGCCGTCGGAATCTTCTTCGGAGGTTCGGTCTGGACCATCTTCTATTCCTTCACCAACTCCAAGCTCTTGCCGCGCCTGTCCTTCGTCGGGTTCGACCAGTACGAGCGCCTGTGGAACACGTCGCGCTGGATCATCTCGATCCAGAACCTGGCAATCTACGGCATACTGACGCTGATCTTCAGCCTGGTGATCGGTTTCCTGCTCGCCGCCCTGATGGACCAGAAGATCCGGTTCGAGAATGCCTTTCGCACCATCTTCCTCTATCCCTTCGCGCTGTCCTTCATCGTCACCGGCCTCGTCTGGCAGTGGATCCTCAATCCGGAATTCGGTATCCAGGGCATCGTCCGGTCGCTCGGCTGGGAGAGCTTCCGCTTCGACCCGCTCTATAATGCCGACATCGTCATCTACGGCATCCTGATCGCCGGCCTGTGGCAGGGGACAGGGCTCGTCATGTGCCTGATGCTCGCCGGCCTGCGCGGCATCGACGAGGATATCTGGAAGGCGGCACGCGTCGACGGCATCCCGATGTGGAGGACCTATCTCTTCATCGTCATTCCCATGATGCGCCCGGTCTTCATCACCACGCTGGTCATCATCGCCAGCGGCATCGTCAAGGTCTACGACCTCGTCGTCGCCCAGACGAGCGGCGGGCCGGGCAATGCCTCGGAAGTCCCGGCAAAATACGTCTACGACTATATGTTCCAGGCCCAGAACCTCGGGCAGGGCTTTGCCGCCTCGACCATGATGCTGCTCACCGTCGCCATCATCATCATTCCGTGGGCCTATCTCGAATTCGGAGGGAAGCAGCGTGGCTAACGTCTCGACACTCAACACGGTCGGCGCCGGCTTCGACGCGGTCGCGCCCGATGTTTCGGGCCCGCGCGGCCGCCGTCCGCGGCGCGCCATCTCAAGGCGCAACATCATGCTCTACGGCACGCTGTTCGTCGCGGCACTCTACTACCTGCTGCCGCTCTACGTGATGGTGGTGACGTCCCTGAAGGGCATGCCCGAAGTGCGCATGGGCAATATCTTCTCGCCGCCGATGGAGATCACCTTCGAGCCCTGGGTCAAGGCCTGGTCCGAGGCGTGCACCGGCTTGAATTGCGACGGCCTGTCGCGCGGTTTCTGGAATTCCGTGCGCATTCTCGTGCCGTCGGTGGTCGTGTCGATCTTCGTCGCCTCGGTCAGCGGCTATTCGCTCGCCAACTGGCGGTTCAAGGGCTCGGAACTGTTCTTCTCGATCCTCATCATCGGCGCCTTCATTCCCTATCAGGTGATGATCTATCCGGTGGTCATCGCGCTTCGCGAACTCGGCATCTACGGCACGCTCACGGGTCTGGTCATCGTCCATACCATCTTCGGCATGCCGATCCTGACGCTGCTGTTTCGCAACTACTTCTCGTCCTTGCCGGCCGAACTCTTCAAGGCGGCGCGCATCGATGGCGCGGGCTTCTGGCAGATCTACCTCAGGATCATGCTGCCCATGTCTCTGCCGATATTCGTCGTCGCCATGATCATCCAGATCACCGGCATCTGGAACGACTTCCTGTTCGGTGTCGTCTTCACCCGGCCCGACACCTATCCGATGACGGTGCAGCTAAACAATATCGTCAACTCGGTTCAGGGCGTGAAGGAATACAACGTCAACATGGCGGCGACGCTGCTCACGGGGGCCGTTCCGCTCATCGTCTATTTCGTTTCCGGCCGGCTTTTTGTCCGCGGCATCGCCGCCGGCGCAGTGAAGGGTTAATTCATGTCCAACAGCGTATCCATCCGCGATCTGTCCCTGTCCTTCGGTGCGGTCAACGTGTTGAAAAACCTTGATCTCGAGGTCCGTGACGGTGAGTTTCTCGTTCTTCTCGGCTCGTCCGGCTGCGGCAAGTCCACACTTCTCAACTGCATCGCCGGCCTGCTTGAGCCGACCGACGGGCAGATCTTCATCAAGGACAAGAACGTCACCTGGGAAGAGCCGAAGGACCGCGGCATCGGCATGGTCTTCCAGTCCTACGCGCTCTATCCGCAGATGACGGTGGAGAAGAACCTGTCCTTCGGCCTGCGCGTTGCTAAGGTGCCGGATGACAAGATCCGCGAGAAGGTGGCACGTGCCGCCGAGATCCTGCAGATCGAACCGCTTCTGAAGCGCAAGCCGGCCGAGCTCTCCGGCGGCCAGCGCCAGCGCGTCGCCATCGGCCGGGCGCTGGTTCGCGACGTCGACGTCTTCCTGTTCGACGAACCGCTCTCCAACCTCGACGCCAAGCTGCGCTCCGAGCTGCGCGTCGAGATCAAGCGGCTGCATCATTCGCTGAAGAACACGATGATCTACGTCACCCATGACCAGATCGAGGCGCTGACGCTCGCCGACCGCATCGCCATCATGAAGAGCGGCGTGATCCAGCAGCTCGACGATCCCATGGTCATCTATAACCGGCCGAAGAACCTGTTCGTCGCCGGTTTCATCGGCTCGCCCTCGATGAACTTCCTGCGTGGCGAACTGGTCGAGCGGGCAAACGGCCTGGTCTTCACCACCAACGGCGTCGACTTCTTCCTCGACGGCTACGAGCCGGCCGGTCCGCTGACCGCGGGTAGCAAGGTCGTGCTCGGCATCCGCCCGGAACACGTGCTGATCGACGACGAGGTGCCGGCCGGCGCCGAGACCCATGAGGCCGTGGTCGATATCGAGGAACCGATGGGTGCCGACAACCTGCTGTGGCTGAAACATGCCGGCCACGTCATGTCGGTCCGCACCTCGGGCACCCGTCGCTATCGACCGGGCGCAAAGCTGCGCCTCGGCTTCGACATGTCGGTCGCCTCGCTGTTCGATGCAGAGACGGAAGCGAGGCTTTGATGGACACAGGCAGTCCGGTGTCACCCCCCTCTGGCCTGCCGGCCATCTCCCCCACAAGGGGGGAGATCGGCAGGACGGACGTGCCTTGCCTCCCGTCTCCAGTCGGGAGCGCTCAGGCCGCCGCCGGCGTTGGCCGCTCGCTCTACTGACGATCGTGAGAGGAGTGGCTCAAGCAACAACGGCGCTTAGAGAAACGAGGCGCCCACCGTATTCCGATCTCCCCCCAATGTGGCGGAGATGGCCGGCAGGCCAGAGGGGGCGCTCTTGCTCCGACATGAATGATCTGGATTGACCCATGACGAATGCTTCCGACACTCAGAGCAAGATCGACCTATCCGGCGAATGGCGCCTGTCGACCGCCGAGGGCGAACACGGCGCGGCGATCACGCTGCCGGGCGACGTGCATTCGGCGCTGCAGGCCGCCGGCATCATTCCCGACCCCTATTTCGGCCGCAACGAGGAGGCGGTGCAGTGGGTGGCCGAACATGACTGGACGCTGGAACGGTCGTTCTTCCTCGATCACGCCGACGGAAGCTGGTACCTCGACATCGACTATCTCGACACGGTCGCCGTCGTCTTCGTCAGCGACGTGCCGGTGCTCTCCGCCGACAACTGCTTCCGCCGCTACCGGCCGGACGTCTCGGCCGCGCTGCAGCCCGGCGAGAACACCATTCGCATTCTGCTGCATTCCTCGATCGCTGCCGGCGCCGAGCGCCAGGCGCGCCAGCCCTTCTACATTCCCTATTCGACCGCCAATTCGCCGATCGCCAACGGCAACATGCTGCGCAAGCCGCAGTGCCATTTCGGCTGGGACTGGAACATCGCGGTGGCGCCGCTCGGCCTCTACGGCACGATTGCGCTTAGAAAGCTCGATCCCGCCCGTATCGAGCATCTGGAGACCGAGCAGGTTCATCACGACGACGGCAGCGTCGACCTGCATGTCAAACTCACCCTGCATGCCTTCGAGCCGAGCATCGTGCCGGTGCATTTCGAATTCGACGGCCTGCGCGAGCGGCTCGATTGCGGCATCCCCGCCGGCGAGACGGTGATCGCCCACGTCTTCCACATCGACGGGCCGCGCCTCTGGTGGCCGGCCGGCAGCGGCGAGCAGGTGCTTTATACGCTGTCCGCGGAAATCCCCGGCGAAACGCTGACCCGCCAGATCGGCCTGCGCACCATTGCCCTCATCACCGACCCGGACGAGGCCGGTTCGCGCTTCGCCTTCAAGGTCAACGGCCGCGAGATCTTCTGCCGCGGCGCCAACTGGATTCCCGCCGATGCGCTCTTTTCCCGCACCAGCCTGGAAAAGACCGAGGGCCTGCTGCAATCGGCCGTCGCCGCCCACATGAACATGATCCGCGTCTGGGGCGGCGGCTTCTACGAGCAGGACTGGTTCTACGACCTCTGCGACCGGCTCGGCCTGATGGTCTGGCAGGACTTCATGTTCGCCTGCAACCTCTATCCCTGCACCGAGGATTTCCTGTCGAACGTCTCCCAGGAAGTCGACTATCAGGTCCGCCGACTGTCGTCCCATCCGTCCATCGCGCTGTGGTGCGGCGACAACGAACTGGTCGGCGCGCTCACCTGGTTCAAGGAAAGCCGCGACAACCGCGACCGTTACCTCGTCGCCTATGACCGGCTGAACCGGGTGATCGAGCAGGGGGTGAAGAAGGCCCATCGCCAGGGCATCTGGTGGCCGTCGAGCCCGGCCTCCGGCTATCTCGACTATGGCGACGCCTGGCATGCCGACGGCTCCGGCGACATGCACTACTGGTCGGTCTGGCACGAGAATAAGAGTTTCGCTAATTACCGAACTATCAAACCGCGCTTCTGCTCGGAATTCGGTTTCCAGTCCTACACCTCGATGCCGGTGATCGAGACCTTCGCCAACAAGGGCGACATGAACATCGCCTCGCCGGTGATCGAGCTGCACCAGAAGAATGCCGGCGGCAACGAGCGGATCGCCGGCACCATGTTCCGCTATTTCCGCTTCCCCAAGGACTTTGCCAATTTCGTCTATCTCAGCCAGATCCAGCAGGGCCTGGCGATCGGCACGGCGGTCGACTACTGGCGGTCGCTGAAACCCCATTGCATGGGCACGCTCTACTGGCAGCTCAACGACACTTGGCCGGTCGCCTCCTGGTCGAGCCTCGACTATGGCGGCAGCTGGAAGGCGCTGCACTACATGGCGCGGCGCTTCTTCCAGCCGGTCAATGTCGTCGCCATCCCGAGCGACGACGGAACCAGCATCGCCTTCTCCATGGTCAACGACACCCTGGAAGAGCTGACCGTCGACATGAACCTCTTTGCCGTCACCCTGGACGGCG
Organism: Ciceribacter sp. T2.26MG-112.2; assembly: GCF_900492205.1. Lineage (GTDB taxonomy): Bacteria > Pseudomonadota > Alphaproteobacteria > Rhizobiales > Rhizobiaceae > Allorhizobium > Allorhizobium naphthalenivorans_A. The sequence continues at coordinate 25,731 of NZ_UEYQ01000013.1, read as the reverse complement.
AGCGCCTGCCGATCCGCACCGCCACCGGCACATGCCCGCCCGACCGGGCCGCTCCGCTCCTGACGCTCGACGAGACGGACATTCCGGTCGACGCGCTGCTCGCCTGGAGCTTCATCGCCTCCAACGGCATGAGCGGCGAGGGGCACCTGGCGCTTCAACCCTACAAGGCCCTGGAGCTCCAGCCCTCCGGCCTGGAGACGGGCGTCGCTCCGCTTACCGACGGACGGTTCGAGATCACGGTCAGCGCCACCGGCCTCGCGCTCTTCGTCATGCTCGAGGCGACTGCCCGGGGCGATATTCCGACAACGCCTTCGATCTTCATGCCGGCATGAGCCGCCGTGTCACATTTACCCCGGCCACACCCCTCGTCGACGGCCGGGTCCCGCAGTTTCGAACCTACGATCTCCAGAGCTGCCAGCAACTCGGCTGAGGCGATCGCCAGACAAAGACAGGACGTCACGGCGGACCCACCGCCCGACGTCCGAGAACAGGAGGAATGAACCATGTCCAATTTCGGTTTCCAGCTTTACAGCGCCCGCAATTTCCAGCCCTTCACCAATATCTATCCGCTCCTCGCCGAAGCCGGCTACACCCATGTCGAAGGCTATGGCGCCATGTATGCCGCCCTGGATGATGCCGGCCTCAACGCGCTGCGTGCCGATCTCGACCGCAACGGGCTGACCATGCCGACCGGCCACTTCGGTCTCGACCTGCTGGAAGGCGATCCGATGCGCGCCCTGAAGATCGCCAGGCTGCTCGGCATCGAGGCGGTCTATTGCCCCTATCTCTTGCCCGACATGCGCCCGAGGGATGCCAGCAGCTGGTTCTCCTTCGGCCAGCGCCTGCAGGAAGTCGGCAAGCCGCTGCGTGATGCGGGGCTGACCTTCGGCTGGCACAACCACGACTTCGAATTCTCCACGCTGGAGGACGGCTCGACGCCGCAGGAGCAGATCTTTGCCGGCGGGCCCGAACTCGCCTGGGAGGCCGACATCGCCTGGATCATCCGTGGCGCGGCCGATCCCTTCGCCTGGATCGAAAGCTACGGCAAGCGCATCACCGCCGTTCATGTCAAGGACATCGCGCCTCCCGGCACCAATACCGACGAGGACGGCTGGGCCGACGTCGGGCAGGGGACCGTGCCGTGGAAGGATCTGGTGGCCGCGCTCAAGGCCTATGGCGTGCGCCACTACATCCTCGAACACGACAATCCGAAGGATGTGGGCCGCCTCATCAAGCGCTCCATCGCCGCCTTCAACACCTACTGATCTCCCACGGCATTTCACCCAATCAGGACATATTCCATGGCACGCGAACTCGGCGTCGGCATCATCGGATGCGGCAATATCTCGACCACCTACTTCTCGCTCGCACCGCTCTTCAAAGGGCTGAAGGTGCTGGCCTGCTCCGACCTCAACATGAACGCCGCCGAGCTCCGCGCCGAGGAATACGGCGTGAAGGCCCAGACGCTCGAAGATCTGCTCGCCAATGACGAGCTCGACATCATCGTCAACCTGACCATCCCGGACGCGCATTATGCGGTGTCGAGGCGCATCCTCGAAGCCGGCAAGCACGTCTATTCGGAAAAGCCCCTGGTCCTGAGCCTCGAACAGGGCGAAGACCTGCGGCGGATCGCCAGCGGCAAGGGGCTCTCCGTCGGCTGCGCGCCGGACACCTTCTTCGGCGGTGCCCACCAGCTGGCCCGCGCCCATATCGACAAGGGCGGCATCGGCCGGATCACCTCGGGCACATGCCACGTCATGAGCCCCGGCATGGAGATGTGGCATCCGAACCCGGACTTCTTCTTCCTGCCCGGCGGCGGCCCGATCCTCGATCTCGGCCCTTACTACATCGCCAATCTGGTCAACCTGATCGGTCCGGTGAAGCGGGTTGCCGCCTTGACGTCGACGGCCAGCGAAACCCGCACCATCACCAGCCAGCCGCGTGCCGGCGAGGTCATTCCGGTGAAGACGCCGACCAACGTCCATGCGCTCCTCGAATTCCAGAACGGCGCGACGGTCACGCTCTCGGCCAGCTGGGATGTCTGGTCGCACCGCCACGCCAACATGGAACTCTACGGCACCGAAGGCTCGCTCTACGTGCCCGACCCCAACTTCTTCGGCGGTCTCGTCGAGGCTTCCGGCCGGGACAAGGACATCAAGCCGCTGGCGAACTGGGACCACCCCTTCGGCGTCAACAACCAGGACCATGCCAACGGCCCGCGCGCCAACTACCGCACGGCCGGCCTTGCCGACATGGCAGTCGCCATCCTCGAAGGCCGCGACGCCCGCTGCTCGCTCGACCGCGCGCTTCATGGTGTCGACGTCATGACGGCAATCCTCAAATCCGGCGAGACGGGCCAGTTCGTCACGCTCTCCACCATCTGCACCCAGCCGGCGGCGCTGGGCATCGAGGAGGCGCGGGCTTTGCTCAGGTAAGTGGTATGCTTCGGCCTACAGCCGGCCCTGGATCGGTCATGAATGGTCTGGAGAAGACCGCGGCTGTGCCCCGGACCGGCCCATCTGCCTGCGGCCCCCTCATCCGGTCCTTCGGACCACCTTCTCCCCGATGGGGAGAAGAGGGACCACGACGTCGGAGGTACTCCTCTCCCCACCGGGGAGAGGGTGGCGCGTAGCGCCGGGTGAGGGGGCGGCAGCCACGACGGTCGACAGGTGCGCCGCTGCTGCCGCGCAAGGAGACTGTCGACGAGGGCAGGGGACGGCCATGAGAGAGCCCCGCCCCCTTGTGGGGAGGGGTTGGGGAGGGGTAGTCCTTCCTCGACAACAGCATGGGAGAGACGCATGACCTACACCCCCGCCGAAGACCGCTACGAGCGGATGACCTACAGCCGCTGCGGCAAGAGCGGCCTCAAGCTGCCGGCGATCTCGCTGGGGCTCTGGCACAATTTCGGCAACGACACGCCGCATGCCCTGAAGCAGTCGATCGTCCGCAAGGCCTTCGACCTCGGCATCACCCATTTCGACCTCGCCAACAATTACGGCCCGCCGGGCGGCAGCGCCGAACTGGCCTTCGGCGAGATCCTGAAGACCGATCTTGACGGCTATCGCGACGAACTCGTTATCTCGTCCAAGGCCGGCTACGGCATGTGGCCGGGCCCCTATGGCGAATGGGGCAGCCGCAAATACCTGATCGCCTCCTGCGACCAGAGCCTGAAGCGCCTCGGCCTCGATTATGTCGACATCTTCTATTCGCACCGCTTCGATCCCGACACGCCGCTGGAGGAGACCTGCGGCGCGCTCGACCATATTGTCCGGTCGGGCAGGGCGCTATATGTCGGCCTCTCCTCCTACAATTCGAAGCGCACCCGCGAGGCGGTCGCGATCCTGAAAGGCCTCGGCACGCCCTGCCTGATCCACCAGCCGAGCTATTCGATGATCAATCGCTGGATCGAGGAGGACGGGCTCATCGACACACTGGAAGAACTCGGCATCGGCTCGATCGTTTTTTCGCCGCTCGCCCAGGGCATGCTGACGTCGAAATATCTCGGTGGCATTCCCGAGGAGAGCCGTGCGGCCCAGGACAAGTCGCTCAACCGCGAATTCCTCAACGAGCGCAATGTCGAGAACATCCGCACGCTGAACGCGATCGCCGAGCGTCGTGGCCAGACGCTGGCGCAGATGGCGCTCGCCTGGGTGCTCCGCGGGGACCGGATCACCACGGCGCTGATCGGCGCATCCAAGCCGTCCCAGGTCGAGGACTGCGTGAAGGCGCTCGAAAGGCGTGATTTCACGCCCGACGAACTGGCCGAGATCGACACCTATGCGAAGGAAGCCGACATCAACCTCTGGGCCGCCTCGGCGGAACGCAAGGGGCCGGCGCGGAAGAAGAAATGATGCTGGAAATCGGCTTACCCCCTCTGGCCTGCCGGCCATCTCCCCCACAAGGGGGGAGAGAGGCCCCGGCAGACCGTCCGACTTCCTCTGGCAGGAAGTTGCGGCGTTTCAGTTTCCGAGCACGGGAGGGTGCGACGGTAGCGGATCGTCTCCCCCCTTGTGGGGGAGATGTCGGCGTAGCCGACAGAGGGGGTGTTTTCCGAAAAAATGGAGGAGAGACACAGCATGATCCACAACCCCATCCTGCCGGGCTTCAACCCGGACCCGTCGATCGTCCGGGTCGGCGAGGATTACTACATCGCCACCTCCACCTTCGAGTGGTATCCGGGCGTGCAGATCCATCACTCGCGCGACCTCGTCAACTGGACGCTCGTGCGGCGGCCGCTGGAGCGGAAGTCGCAGCTCGACATGCGCGGCAATCCCGACAGCTGCGGTGTCTGGGCGCCGTGCCTGTCCCATGCCGACGGTCAGTTCTATCTCGTCTATACCGACGTCAAGCGCTTCGACGGCAACTTCAAGGACGCGCACAACTACATCGTCACCGCCCCGTCGATCGACGCCGGATGGTCCGATCCGGTCTATGTCAACTCCTCCGGCTTCGACCCTTCGCTGTTCCACGATGACGACGGCCGCAAATGGTTCCTCAACATGCAGTGGAACCACCGCACCGAGAGCTATGGCGGCTCGCCCAAGCATCCCGCCTTCGACGGCATCCTGTTGCAGGAATGGGATCCGGCGAGCCGCAAGCTGACCGGGCCGGTGAAGAACATCTTTCCCGGCAGCCCGCTCGGTCTGGTCGAGGGACCACATCTGTTCAAGAGGAACGGTTGGTATTACCTGACCACCGCCGAGGGCGGCACCGGCTACGGCCATGCCGTGACCATGTCGCGGTCGCGGACGATCGAGGGCCCTTACGAGATGCATCCGGACACGCATCTGATCACCTCGAAGGATCATCCGGAGGCCGCACTCCAGCGCGCCGGCCATGGGCAATATGTCGAGACGCCCGAGGGCGAGGTCTATCACACCCATCTCTGCGGTCGACCGCTGCAGCCCAAACGGCGCTGCACGCTGGGGCGCGAAACGGCACTGCAGAAATGCGTATGGAAGGACGACGGCTGGCTCTACCTCGAAAGCGGCGCCCCGGTCCCGGCTGTCGAAGTCATGCCGCCGAAGCCGGTGGAGCGCATCGAACGGCCCGAGACCATCCGGCGCGATTTCGACCATGCGGCCCTGCCGCCGGAGTTCCATTGGCTGCGCACGCCGGAACCCGACCGCCTGTTCACGCTCGCCGCCCGGCCGGGTCACCTGCGGCTCTTCGGCCGCGAAAGCCTCGGCTCGTGGTTCGAACAGTCCCTGGTGGCGCGCCGGCAGGAGGATCATCGGTTTCGCGCCAAGACCCGTGTGGACTTCACGCCCGACACCTACCAGCAGGTCGCCGGCCTCACCCACTACTACAACCGCCACAAGCTGCATGCGCTCGGCGTGACCCTGCATGAGAAGCTCGGCCGCGTCGTGACCATCCTCTCCTGCGCTGGCGACTATCCCGATAGCCGGCTAAGTTTCCCGGCTAGTCACGGCGTGAGCCTGCCCGATGGCCCGGTCGATCTCGCCATGGAGGTAGTCGATAACGATCTCCAGTTCTTCTGGCGGCCGGCTGTCGGCGGCATGGGCGAGGGGAGCGGAGAGGCCGCCTGGCAGCCGATCGGCCCTGTCCTCGACGCCGGCGTGATCTCCGACGAAGGCGGCCGCGGCGAGCACGGCTCGTTCACCGGCGCCTTCACCGGCATGTTCGCCTTCGACACCAGCGGGAGAGGCCAGCCGGCGGATTTCGACCATTTCACCTATCGCCGGCGCTGAGCCTGGCCGACGCCACCTTCTCCCCATCGAGGGCATGGCAATGCTACCCTCAGATCTCGCAGATGAGGGGGCCGGGTGCGTGCTCCCTCTTCTCCCCAGCGGGGAGAAGATGCCCGAAGGGCAGATGAGGGGGCCCCATTCCGAGGTTGTATTGCCGCTGAGTGGCTGCGCTCCCCCTCATCCGGCGCTTCGCGCCACCTTCTCCCCGCTGGGGAGAAGAGGAGTTCGCCAGGCTCACCCCAGCCGCTCGGCGTGCCACTTCAAATGATCGTCCATGAAGGTCGAGATGAAGTAGTAGGAATGGTCGTAGCGCTCGTGCATACGGAGCGTGAGGGCGATGTCGGTGCCTTGGATCGCCTCCTCGAACAACCAGGGCTTCAGGCCCGTTTCGAGAAAGCTGTCGGCCTTGCCCTGGTCGATCAGGAACTCGGGAAAGCGGGCGCCGTCCTCGACCAGCGCGCAGGCATCGTACTCCCGCCATTTCGCCCGGTCGGCGCCGATATATTTCTCGAATGCGTCCTGCGTCCAGTCGGCGGTCAACGGATTGACGATCGGCGCAAAGGCCGAGCAGCTCTTGAACCGTTCCGGGTTCTTCAGCGCGATGGTCATCGCGCCGTGGCCGCCCATCGAATGGCCGAAAATGCCCTGCCGGCCCATGTCGACGCGGAAATGCTCGGCGACCAGCGCCGGGAGCTCTTCCGTGACGTAGGAATTCATCTGGAAATGCTCGGCCCAGGGGCTTTCGGTGGCATTGAGATACATGCCGGCGCCCTTGCCCATCTTCCAGTTGGTCAACTCGTCCGGTACGTCCGTGCCGCGCGGGCTGGTGTCGGGGCAGACGATGATGAGCCCGAGCTCGGCGGCCATGCGGCGATATTCGCCCTTTTCCATAACATTGGCATGGCTGCAGGTCAGGCCCGACAGATACCACAGCACCGGCCGACGCTCGGCGATGGCCTGCGGCGGAACGAACACGGCAAAGGTCATTTCGCATTTGGTCGTCTGCGATTCGTGGGAAAACACGCCCTGCATGCCGCCGAAAGCGGTGTTCTGCGAGAGGATCTTCATCGAGAAAACGTCCTTTTAGCTAGCCGGCTAACGACACTGCGCCGTTGACGGCGGCAGCGATGAGCACGGTGTTGAAGAAATAGGAGACGATCGAGTGCATGAGGTTGATCCGTCGCATCGCGGTCGAGCTGATGGCGGTGTCGGAGGTCTGCGCCGTCATGCCGATGACAAAGGCGAAGTAAAGGAAGTCGTAGCCGCACGGAGCCTCGGTACCGGGGAATTCGAGCCCGCCGCGATTGCCGTCGCGCTCTTCCGTGCTGTCGGGCCTCCAGTAGAGGTGTGCATAATGAATGGCGGTCATCGTGTGGATCGTCAGCCAGCCGCCGAGCACGGAGGCAAAGGCGAGTGCCAGTTCAAGCCCGCTCCCGCCCGAGGTCCGGTTGAGTGCGAGAAACAGCGACACCACCGCCACGATCACCGTGGCGAGCGTGACCAGGAGGATCACCGGCGCCGGCTCGTCGGCTTCCTCCGCATTGTCCCTCAGATAGTCCGCGCTCAGTTGCGGCAGGCGAACGCCGATCAGCACCAGATAGGCGAGGAAGAAGGCCACGGCCCCGGCTTCGATCACGAGACGTGGCTTCATCAGGCCCGTGGCTATGACGGCAATCGCTGCGGCGGCGAGGCCGGCGAAGAAGGGACCGTGTCGGTGGGCGATCAGGCGTTGGAAAATACTGGCCATTGTCCGGTCCCAGGGTGCGCACGGCGGCAGGAATACCGGACCGACTAGCACGCCTTGGCTCGCCGGCAAAGCCGGTCGAGCGTTTCGAGGAAGGCCGAACGGTCGCGTGGCGAGAAGGCGGCGTTGTAGCCCTTGCTCTCGCCGGTCTCGCGCAGGTGTGCGCCGAAATCCCGCATGGCGGTCGCCATGCCGATATTGGTCTTGTCGAACACCCGGCCGGTCGGCCCGGTGACGAAGGCGCCGGCGGCAACGCAACGGCCCGCCAGCGGCACGTCGGCCGTCACAACGATGTCGCCGGGACCGGCGCGTTCGGCGATCCAGTCGTCGGCGGCGTCGAAGCCGTTAGAAACGATGACGTTCTTCACCATCGGATCGCGCGACGGCCTCAAGCCCGAATTGGCGACGAAGGTCACCTCGAGGCCGTGGCGTTCCGCGACTTTCAGGATTTCCGGCTTGACCGGACAGGCATCGGCATCGACGTAGATCACTGAGGTTTTCAATCCTTCACTCCGCCGAGGCCCAATAGCCTCGGACTAGTCCCGCGTCCAGATTTCTCCGGTCACCTTTTCCGAGCCGCCATAGGTCCACACGCCCTGCCAGGTGCCGTCCGGCTGCTCGAAATACATGGCGATGCCGAAATTGTCCTCCGCCACATAACCGACGGAAATGGCGGTGTCGTCGTCGCTCGCTGGACCGATTTCGAAGCGGTCCTCGCCGACGAACTTGGCGCCGAGCCCGGTGCCGATCGATTCCTTGCCGCCGATGTCCCACACGACGATATAGGTCTCGCCCCGGCGGCTGACTTCGACGGTGCCGGTGTATTCCTGGCCGCTGTCCGGATTCCGGCCGACAAGCGAATAGCTTCCGGTCGGATCGGCTGCGGCCATGCCCGGCAGAGCAAGCATGGCAATGGCAGTCAATGCGTATTTGATCGACATATGGTTCCCCCCAATGGCTCGCGGCGTGGATGATCCGAGCTGCCGCAATCTAGCATGTTTCGCGGCATCTGCAGGGGGAGGAGCCCAATGGCCGCCCTGACTATTTCAGGACGGCCGGGCGCATGGAATCAATAGACCACCACGCCGCGGATGCTCTCACCCTTGTGCATCATGTCAAAGCCCTTGTTGATGTCGGTAAGCGGCATGGTGTGGGTGATCATCGGGTCGATCAGGATCTTGCCCTGCATGTACCAGTCGACGATCTTCGGCACGTCGGTACGGCCGCGCGCGCCGCCGAATGCCGTGCCCATCCAGTTGCGGCCGGTGACCAGCTGGAAGGGACGCGTCGAGATTTCCTGGCCGGCGCCGGCAACCCCGATGATGATCGACTTGCCCCAGCCGCGGTGCGAGGCTTCGAGCGCCTGGCGCATCACCTTGGTATTGCCGGTGCAGTCGAAGGTATAGTCGGCGCCGCCGATCAGGTCGCCGTTGCGCTTGGTCATGTTGACCAAATAGGGCACGATGTCGTCGCCGACTTCCTTCGGATTGACGAAATGCGTCATGCCGAACTTTTCGCCCCATTCCTTGCGGTCCGGATTGATGTCGACGCCGATGATCATGTCGGCACCGGCCAGGCGCAGGCCCTGCAGCACGTTCAGCCCGATGCCGCCGAGGCCGAAGACGATGGCGGTCGAACCGATCTCGACCTTGGCGGTGTTGATCACCGCGCCGATGCCGGTGGTGACGCCACAGCCGATATAGCAGATCTTGTCGAAGGGGGCGTCGGGGTTGACCTTGGCGACCGCGATCTCCGGCAGCACGGTGAAGTTGGAGAAGGTCGAGCAGCCCATGTAGTGGTGGATCTTGTCCTTGCCGATCGAGAACCGCGAGGTGCCGTCCGGCATCAGGCCCTGGCCTTGCGTCGAGCGGATGGCGGTGCAGAGGTTCGTTTTGCGGGAAAGGCAGGAATAGCATTCGCGGCATTCCGGCGTGTAGAGCGGGATAACATGGTCGCCCTTCTTCACCGAGGTGACGCCGGGGCCGACATCGACGACGATGCCGGCGCCCTCATGGCCGAGAATGGCGGGAAACAGGCCTTCCGGATCGGCGCCCGAGAGCGTAAAATCGTCGGTATGGCAAATCCCGGTCGCCTTGACCTCGATCAGCACCTCGCCGGCCCGCGGGCCTTCAAGCTGCACGGTCATGATTTCCAGCGGTTTGCCAGCCTGTGTGGCGACTGCGGCGCGCGTATCCATGGGGATGTCTCCGGTTTTTTTGTTTAGGAAGTGATCACGGCACGGCGGAGGAGGCGGCCTCAAGGGAGGCCGGGCTCGGACACCCGTCATGCCGCCTGAACGACAGGATCCTGGTGTGCCTCAGCGTGGCTCGATCAGCGGAACATGGCGGGCCGCATCGCGCCGCATCTGTCCGGTGAGCCGCGGATCGTCGGTCACCTCGACCATGAAGGCATAGGGCCGGAAGCCCGAGCGCTGGTAGAAGGACAGCGCCCCCGGATGATCGAAATGGCAGGTGTGGACCCAGAAGCGCTTGATCGGTTTCTCCCAGGCCTTGTCGATCGCCGCGTTCATCAGTATTCGCCCGGCGCCCTGACCGATCGCATCGGTAACGAGGCCGAAGAAGGCAAGCTCGCATTCGCCCTCGGTGCGGAAATCGAGTTCCAGCAGCCCGATGCGGCGCCCGCCGTCGGTCAGCGCATAGACGTGAACCTCCGGATGGGAAAGAATCGCGCGAAGCTCCTCGTCGGGCATGACCAGTCGCGAGAACCACATCCATTCCTCGCCGATGGCGCGAAACAGCGCCCGGTATTCGCCAAGGTCGGGACGGTCCCAGCGTTCGATGGTCAGCCCCGGTTCGGCCGGCCGTGCCGGCTTGGCCGGCGGTTTCTCCAGCATTTCCAGGCAGGTGACGACATTGGCAATCTTGCCGGCGGGCACGGCCGAATAGCCGTCGGGAAGGGGAGGGTTCACGGTATCCATGGCTGTCTTTGGAACCGTTCGGCGCATCCAAGTCAAGGGGCCGGTCGTCAGAGCGGCGCTGGTGCAAACAGCCGGTCGCAAGCGTGGATGACGCCGCCCACGTGGATCGTCAGGGCGGCGCAGAGCCCGAATCCGGTCAGTACCCTCTGCTGCTGCGTCATCGGCTCCAGTTCCAGGCGCGGCTTTGCGCTGCGCGTGGGGATCAGGCTCATCAGGGTGAAGACGGAAAGCCCTGCGATCACCGTCGTCGACGAGAAGCCGATGCGCCATCCCGTCCAGGCGATCGCCGAGGTCACGGTGAATGTGGCCACTGCTCGCATCGCCTGCCCGGCAAACAGCTGGCGCAAGACCTGTCCGCCATCGAATCGGTGCATCGGCAGGAGGTTGAGCAGGTTGAAGGCGGACAGGATCAGCAGAAACACCAGGAGCGGGCCGGCGACCTGGGGCGTCAGCAGCCCGTCGGCGGCCGCCCGGTGGGCGGCAATCAGGATCGGTACCGCAAAGGCCGACACACCGGCGCCCATCAGCGCGCAGGTGGCCACCTCGAACCGGCTGGCATAGGGCCGTCCGCCCATCGCGATGCCGCCGAGCAGCGGCACGAAGATCATCCGCGTGTTGCGGTGGCCGAAGGCGCGGAATGCCACCATATGGCCGAGTTCGTGACAGATGATCACCAGCGTCAGGAAGACCGAGATCATCAATCCGTTGGCGTTGAGACCGAAGAACGGCCACAGCATCAGGGTCGAGAGGGTGGCAAGAGCCGCCTGGCTCAGAGGATGCTCCAGCCATCCGCGGGCTTCTGCCCTGCGGCCACCGAGATGGCGCTCCAGCGCCGCCATTTCCCGGTGCAGCATGAGATAGCGATAGAAGAGAAAGCCGAGGCCGCGATAGCTGTCGGTCTGCTCGATCGCGATGACCGCGCCCCGGTCAGCCGGTCCGATCCGCCGCACCTCGCGATAGCCGGACCAGAAGCCCGCATCGAGCGCGCTGTCGGCGACGATTCTAAGTTCGCAGGAGAACTCGCCATCCGCCGTGACCCCGGTCCTGTCGATCGCCAGCATGCGGACGATCGGCCGTCCGCTCCGGTCTGGATCGCGATAGCAGAGTTCCAGCCGGTCCGGTCTGCCGTCGATCGGCCGGACCGAGGAGACCGCGGGATGCCAGTCGGCCAGCCCGCCGGCCGGCCGCGTCATGTCCCACAGCTCCTCAGGCCGCCTGTCGGTCTGGCGCCGCACGGAAATCGTCCTCGTCCCGAGGGGTGCAGCCATGATCAGCCAGATCAGGCCGAGATTGAAGCCGATGAGGACGAAGGCGGAGTGGAAGCTCGTCATCGCGTCATTCCCTTCATCGGGGCAGGGTGGTTGCCCGAGTCACGCCACCATCTCCTCGTCGAGGAAGAACGAGTCGGGCACCTGCAGCCATCGCCGCACCGGCTCCGTTCCCGCTCGCGCCCGGTTGCGGTGCGGAAACACGGATTCGATGAAGTGTTGCCAGTCGCCATGGCGCGCGCCGGAAGAACTCTCGCGGTCGATCACCTCGAGGATCGCCAGCTTGGCCGGAGACAGGAGAGGCGCGCCCTGGCCCAGCCGGCCGCGCAGGATACGCTGCACATAGGCAATGTCGTCCGCGCCGATCCCGGTGCGAAATGCGCGCTTCCCGGCATAGGCGCCGCGCCCCTCGGCAAGCGCGATCCTGAGTTGGTCGAGCATCAACATCTTCAGCGACGGCGGCACGTGGCGGGCCAGGTCCATGATATGGAGAACGGCGGCAAGTTCGAGTTCGCCTTCGATCACGCCGTCCTTGAACAGCACGCTCTCGATCCAGTCGACATTGATCTCGTCGAGCGAACCAATGGGATGGCAGCGCTCGACGATGAAGCCGGCCAACTGCTCGACGAAATAGTCGGTCCATTCCGGGCATTTCTCGGGACAGCAGGTGTTGAGCGCCATCAACGTCACCACGTCGTCGGGCGTCCTGACGCCCTCCGGGAAGGTGTATCTGCGCAATAGCAGAATGTCCTCGGCGGACATCCTGTTCTTCCCGGCGACGACACATGCCGGAAAAGAGAGCCGAAACTCGCTCATCTTTCTATCCCTGTTTCATCATGAAACTGGGCGGAACATTGCCCGACAAACCTTGCGTTTCCGCCAAGGAAGGGGGTTAGCGGGCGTTTGACGGGAAAGCTAAAATCAGCGCCTTTCGGCGACGCGGCGCTGTTCGCGCCATAGGATGAACAGGCCTGAACCGACGATAATCAGGATGCCGACCCATTTCGATACAGTCGGGAAGTCATTGAACAGGGCATACCCTAAAATGGTCGCTGCGATGATCTCGAAATACTGGAACGGTGCCAGAACCGACAGCGGCGCCATGCGGAAGGCGCGCACCACGATGAGGTGGGCGTAGCCGGAGATCGAGCCGAGAATCACCAGCAGCGCGAGGCCGAGCCAGGAGGTGGGAAGCGAGATGGCGAAATCCGCCTGTCCCGCCGCATCGCCGCCGACGAGCACCGCACCCATGAACAACGTGCCTCCGATCCCGGCCATGGTCTGCATGGTGACGGGCGTGTCGGCTTCGCCGATCGCCCGGTTGAGAAACATGTAGAGGGCATAGAGGAACGCGCAGGCGATCGGCAGCAGCGAGGTCAGGCCGAATACTTCATAGCTGGGCTGGATGACGATCATCGCCCCGCCGAAACCGACGACGATCGCCAGCCAGCGCCGCCAGCCGACCTTTTCGCCGAGGAAGACCGCCGAAAGTGCCGTCAGGATGAAGGGCTCGACGAAATAGATGGCGAAGACGTCGGCCAGCGGCATGTACTTGACGGCGGTGAAGAACATCAGGCTAGCCGCCCCGTGCAGCACGCCGCGTAAAAGGTTCAGCCCCGGCCGCTTGGCCGACAGCGCGCTGCGTCCCTGGATCGCGAAGAGGAATGGCAGGATACAGGCGACCTGGAAGAAGAAGCGATAGAAATTCACCTGGCCGGGCGACATGCCCTCGACATTCGCCATGTACTTGGCGATCGCGTCCATGAACGGCAGGACCAGCATGCATCCCGCCATCAGAGCAATGCCCTTCAGCGTCGTATCAGTGCCTGAGAGGTGGTTATCGGACATCGGCGGCGGGCCTCATTGAGACACCCACCAAGCATGCGTGCGAGAGTCGTTCAAGCCCGATCGGATAGAGGCCGGTACGCGCACCCTCGCCGGAGCGATTCGAACTGGCCGCTGCGTTAGACCGGTTCAGTCCGCGCGCACCGTCGGGCCGAACACTTCCTCGAAGGCCTCGCGCAGGCGGATGTCGACATCGGCCATCATCACCAGTTGCCCGAGGTCGACGAGGCTGGTCACGCCATAGGCGCTGATGCCGCATGGCACGATGCCGGAGAAATGCGACAGGTCGGGATCGACGTTGATCGACAGGCCGTGGAAGCTCACCCAGCGGCGAAGGCGAATGCCGAGGGCTGCAATCTTGTCCTCCGCCATCGAGCCATCGGCAAGCGCCGGCTTTTCCGGACGGCGCACCCAGACCCCGACGCGATCCTCGCGCCGCTCGCCCTTGACGTTCATCTTCTCCAGCGTGCGGATCACCACATCTTCCAGTGCCGCCACATAGGCGCGCACGTCCTGGCGGCGGCGTTTCAGGTCGAGCATCACATAGGCGACCCGCTGGCCCGGTCCGTGATAGGTGTATTCGCCGCCACGACCTGTGGCAAAGACCGGGAATCGCTCCGGCTCGATCAGGTCGGCTGCGTCGGCGCTGGTGCCGGCGGTGTAGAGTGGCGGGTGCTCGAGCAGCCAGACCAGTTCATCCGCCGTGCCGTCGGCGATCGCCGCCACCTGGCGCTCCATTTCCGCGATCGCATCCTCATAGGCAACGAGACCATCCGAGATGCGCCAGCGCACCGGGGGGGAGCCGGGAAGGGGGAGCATTTCTATTGCGAGATCGGTCCGCTGCATCGGAAAAAGCCTTCATTTTCCCTCTACTTGGCAAGAAAGGCCCGCGACTTCAAGGCCCCTGCGGGGACGACCGGCGAAGCGTTGGCTGGGCCAGTCCGGGAATTCTCAAAAAACTGTCATCTTGGCCTTGTGCACCCGGAATGCTTTTGCTACATGCAGCCCCGCCGGAGCAATTCGGCGCTACCAGGATGCGGTCGTGGCGGAATTGGTAGACGCGCAGCGTTGAGGTCGCTGTGTCGCAAGACGTGGAAGTTCGAGTCTTCTCGACCGCACCATTCTTCCTTCAGAGGAAGAATACGAAAGCCGGCCTACCGAAAGGTGGCCGGCTTCGTCGTTTCCGGGATTTGCCTTCGGGCCACTATCAGTCCGCGTCGCGCGGAATATGGGTGTCGACACCCATGGTGGTGATGAAGTTGCGCACTTCCGAGACACCCTTTGTCCCGAGGACCCGAAGTTCGATCGTGCGACGCTCTTCAGCCGTGTCGACTGCGCCGCGAAGCGTGACGATGTGCCCGTCCGCATGGATGTCGAGGGCGGCGAGCATGGTTTCCGGCATGTCCTGGAGCGCATCGGCGATATCGGCTTCCAACTGGTCGCTGTTCTCGCGGTGGTCGGTTTCCGGCAGCACCGGGGAGGAAAGCGGCACCTGGCCACCGTCTGACTCCGCATGGGTGAGGCGATAGCCGCCATTGCGCTCGCGGTCGAAATTGGCTTCCGGCTCGCCATAGGCGCTGTTGCCGACCGGACGGGAAGCCGCACCCGCGCCGTCATCATAGGGCCAGCCGTTCTCGATGTCGCGCTGCTCGAAATCGCGATAGTCCTCTTCGCGGCTGAAGTCCTTCTTTTCATCGCCGATCGTCATGTCGTCGCGCTCCTTGGCTCAGGTGTGGTCCGACACAACGCACGACACCCGTCTTTGGTTCGACGACGAGGCGTTCGACTCAGCGGAGGCTCTTTTCCCATTTGCGGATCAGCCGGTCACGTCTCAGCTTCGAGAGCCGCTGCAGCCAGAACATGCCGTCGAGCTGGTCGATCTCGTGCTGCATGCAGATGGCGGGAAATCCCTCGAGCCGCGTTTCATGCACGGCTCCGGCGAGATCCCGGTAGCGAATGTCGATGGTGCGCGGCCGGGTAACCGTTTCCGTGGCACCCGGCATCGAGACACTGCCTTCGGTGTGCTCCATTGTTTCGCTGGAGGACCATAAGATTTCCGGATTGGCATAGTCGCGCCGGCCGCCGAGCTCCGGCAGGTCCAGCACGACGAGCCGCAGCGCCACGCCGATATGCGCGGCGGTGATTCCGACGCCGGGCGCCGCCCGCAGCGTGTCGTGAAGATCGTCGGCAAGAGCAGACAGATTGGTGTCGAATGCCGTGACGGGGAGGCAGGCGCGCTTGAGGGCGGGATCGGGATATCGAAGGATCGGACGGACGCTCAAGGGCACCTCTTCGGCTGCGGGTCGGGCTGGCGAAGCGGCTGTGCAATCGAGGCTGGACCCCGCTTCGCCAATAGGTTAGCAGGAAGCCTTCGCAATTGCATATATCCCCGTGCGCTATGCTAGGCGGTTGTTGACAATGCGCTTTCCGACGCCATTCTCCTTGGCGGCAGGAAAGCCGGCTGTGATTTGATTTGGCGAGGGCGCGAGCATGACCGAGACCGGTGAAGACATCCGCGTTCGCAGCCCTGCCGACGACAGCCCGGAGGATATCTACGCCGAGGACGGCTCGATCCGCACCGATTTCCGCGCCCTGGTCGGCGCGGCGATCGCCGATCGCGACCTGCTTTTCCTGCGCCAGCACGTCGCCCGCCTGCACGAATCGGAACTGGGCGACCTGATCGAGGCGCTCCAGCCGGACCAGCGCATCGCGCTTGTCCGGCTGCTCGGCGACGACTTCGACATGACGGCGCTGACCGAGGTGGACGAGGCGATCCGCCTGCAGATCGTCGAGCACCTGCCGAATGCCCAGATCGCAGCGGCAATCGGCGAGCTCGATTCGGACGACGCCGTCTACATTCTCGAAGACCTCGATCATGAGGACCGGGAAGAGATCCTGGCGCAGCTGCCGTTCACCGAGCGCGTCCGGCTGCGCCGCGCGCTCGACTATCCGGAAAGCTCGGCCGGTCGCCGCATGCAGACGGAGTTCGTCGCCGTGCCGCCGTTCTGGACGGTCGGCCAGACCATTGACTACATGCGTGACGAAGCCGATCTGCCGGAAAGCTTTTCCCAGATCTTCGTCATCGACCCGACCTTCAAGCTGCTCGGCACCGTCGACCTCGACCGCATCCTGCGCACCAAGCGCCTGGAGAAGATCGAGACGATCATGCGCGAAACCAGCCATCCGATCCCGGCCGAGATGGACCAGGAAGAGGCGGCCCAGGTCTTCGAGCAATACGACCTTCTCTCCGCCGCCGTCGTCGACGAGAACGGACGCCTCGTCGGCGTGCTGACCATCGACGACGTCGTCGACGTGATCCAGGAAGAGGCCGAGGAAGACCTGATGCGCCTCGGCGGCGTCGGTGACGAAGAACTCTCCGACAGCGTGCGGGAGGCATCGCGCTCGCGCATTCCCTGGCTGCTGGTCAATCTGCTCACCGCCTTCCTCGCGGCCTCGGTCATCTCGCTGTTCGAGGCGACGATCGAGGAGATCGTGGCGCTCGCCATCCTGATGCCGATCGTTGCCGGCATGGGCGGCAATGCCGGCTCGCAGACCATGACGGTGACGGTGCGGGCGCTCGCCACCCGCGATCTCGACATTCACAATGCCTGGCGGGTGGTGCGCCGCGAAGCCGGCGTCGGACTGCTCAACGGCGTGGTCTTCGGCATGCTGATCGGGGTGATCGCCGGGTTCTGGTTCCAGGACGTCAATATCGGCGGAATCATCGCCACGGCCATGCTGATCAACATGTTCGCCGCCGCCGTCGGAGGAATCCTGATCCCTTTGCTGCTCGACAAGGTCGGCGCCGATCCGGCCGTGTCGTCGGCGGTTTTTGTCACCGCGGTCACCGACATCACCGGCTTTTTCGCCTTCCTCGGCCTCGCCACCTGGTGGTTTTCGGTGCACTGACGGGCAAAAAATTGACTTATACGTAAAAGTCAATAAGATACCGTTTCCCAAATGAATCGGAACGGTTGTGAAGAAGTATTACAGTATAACGGAACTGACGCGCGAATTCGGGGTGTCGACCCGCACGCTTCGCTTCTACGAAGACGAGGGCCTGCTTCATCCCGAGCGTCGTGGCCGCACCCGGCTCTACCGGGCTGCCGACCGTCACCTGCTGCAGGAAATCCTGCGTGGCCGGCGGATTGGGTTTACCGTAGCCGAAATCCGCGAAATAGTCCACGTTTACAAGGAACCGCCGGGCGAAATCGGTCAGTTGAAGCTGATGATGAAGAAGATCGACGAGAAGCGCGACGATCTTCGGCAGAAGCGCCGGGACATCGAGGAGACGCTCGCCGAACTCGATCAGGCCGAAGAGGCCTGCCTGACGCGGCTTGTGGAAATCGGCGTCGGAACCTGATCGTCCACCAGTGTCAGCGGCGCTGCCCGGGCCCGCCCGTCAGAGCCAGCGCCGGGTGCGCTGGCAATAGTGCTCGAAATCGATGCCGAACCGCGCCAGCAAGTGCATCTCTTCCTTGCGGATGGCGATGACGGTGGTGACGATCGCCGCGCCGATGGCGGCGACGAAGAACCAGGCATTGCCGGTGAGGAAGCCGATCGCCAGCGTAATCAGCGTATAGCCGAGATAGATCGGGTTGCGGCTGTAGCGGAACGGGCCGCTCGTCACCAGCCGTTGCGCGCCGCGATGCGGCATCACGGTCGTTCGGTATTCGACCAGCGTCTTGATAGCCCACAGGTCGAGAAAGAGCGCGACGGCGACGAGAAGCGCGCCGATTGCGTAGAACAGATAGCCGTTGGGCATCACCGAAGGCAGAATTCCGATGAAGCGGTCGGCCAGCAGGGCGAAGAGGATGGCCAGACCGTACAAGACGGGAGGCCAGGGAAAGCTGAGCGGCTTCAACCTATAGGCATTCATGGTCAGGTCCTGTCATTGACTGATGGCCGAACATTCACGCGCAAGCTCTAGTATTCGCTCATCCTGGTCCGGCAAGATTGCGCCAGACTGGAGGGGCGAAAGAAGCGACTGCTGCTGCAGCCGGTCGAGCGTGCAGGCGCAGAAACGCTGGCACAGTGCCGCGTCCGAGCCTTCGGCCAGGCAAGCGTTTTCACAACTCGCCAGATACGACTGCATAGGATCCCTTTTTTGTGGCGGCGCTATGATCGAGATCAGGAAAACCACCGCTATCAACAGCGGCTGGTGCAGAAGGTAAACGATGAGGCTGTTGCGTCCGGCCAGCCTGATCCAGCTTGGACCAGCCGGCAGACCGGCGAGCCGCGAAAGGCAGCCGCTGGCGAGAGCGATCCGTGCCGCGGCAATTCCGGTGAGCAGTGCCCCGACCCAGGGCAGGAGCGGTACATAGTCGTTCGAGCGGGGCAAATGCTGCGACAGGCCGACGAACAACAAGGCCGGCGCGTCGAAAATCTCGGACCGGTAGAAATTGGGCAGGGCGATGGCCGCCACCGCCGCGGCGAGCGTGACGAACGGCGGCAGGCGCAGGAAGGCGAGCCCGACCAGACTGCCGGCGGCAATCGCATGCAGGATGCCGAAGAAGATCATGCTTTCCGGCATGGCGACCGCGGTGGCCACGGTGATCGCGGCGGCTGCCGCGACGATGACGGCCAGCCGCTTGGCGAAGGATCGCGCCTTCAGCTCGGGATAGTGCGCCAGGACCAGGCTGAAACCGGCAAGGAAGAGAAAGCTCGAGGCGATGGCACGGGCATAGATCTTCAGCCAACCGCTGGTGGCGGTTCCGGGTTCGAGATAGCCGAAGAACTCGAAGTCCCAGGTCAGATGGTAGGTCGCCATGGCGATCAGCGCGAGGCCGCGCGCCGCGTCCAGCGCCTCGATCCGCCGCAAGGTCGGCAGGCCCTGGGCGGTCGTTTGTTGATCAGCGGCCACGCGCGTTCCTTCCGTCTTGCCGTCTCGTCGGCGGGTTACGCCATGCGCCTTGCCAGACCGCGCAAAGGTGACGATTTCATGGCGCGGACGCAGGTGTTTCGATCAGTGCGAGCCTTGCCTCGGAGAAGAATTGCCGGCGCAGCAGGACGACGAAGACGGTGAGCGAACTCGCCATGAAGAGATAGGGGCTGGCGAACCAGCCGAGATAGCCGATCGACATGAACAGCGCTCTGAGGCCCGCATTGAAATGTCCCGCCGCGATTATGTTCATGCGGATCGTCAGTTCGGCGGCCCGGGCGGCGGCTTCGGGGTCCCGGCGTGCCTCGTCGGCCATCGGCAGTGCGCCGAACAGGATGGTGCAATAGTTGAACAGGCGGTAGGACCAGCCGAACTTGAAGAAGGAATAGCCGAAGATCGCGGTCAGAACGAAGACCTTGACCTCGAAGGTCGTGCGTCCGCCCTCGACCACGAAGGGCAGGTCCTTCAGCACGGCATCGACCTGTTCGGTCTGGCCGAGCAGCGCGAAACAGCCGCCGATGGCGAAGATCGAGGTCGAGGCGAAGAAGGCGGTACCATTTTGCAGGCCGGACAGGATCTGCGTGTCGATCATCTTCAGGTCTCGCCCGAGCGAATTCATGATCCATTGGCGCCGGCGCTCGGCCATGGCCTGGGTCAGGCTGGTGCGGGAAAAAATGCGTCCCTGGCCGGTGATCCAGGCGAAGGCGAACCACAAGAGGCCGAACAGCGAAAGCGCGAGATAGTCGAGAAGGGTCATGGCGATTCCGGCGCGATGGACTGGCTCCTTTCTAAGCGGATTCGCACGGTTCTCCACAAGCGAATTAACCGAATGAAAAGATCTTGGATTGAAACGGGGCAAATCTCTGCGGGGCGCCGGACGAGTGCTGGCGCGCAAGTCATTGAATTTTCGATGTCGTATGCGCGTGGTGCATGGCTGCTGCGCGGTATGTGCCTTTCTTTTGCCTTTTTTGCAGTTGCGAAGGCGTGCGGATTTTAATAAATCGTTTCGCACGGAAGCGGTCGGGGGACGGCTTTCTGCCAACAACGGTCAAACGGAGTCTTCATGGAAGACAGCATCCATAAATCCTGCTGGGGCGTTACGATCCGCGCTCTGGTCGGATTTGCCGGCATTTTGTGCCTGGCTTATCTCTTTGGCAGTATCTGATCCGAAGTCATCAATGACGGTTTCAGGCGGCGCGGGTTTCACGACCCGCGCTGTTGTCGTTTGGGATCCCTCTTCATGTCGCGCGGATGAAAAAGGATGTCGGTTCGCCGCCGCATCCGCTAAGCATGTTGATCTAGCGTGAGGCAAATCAGCCTGGAGGCGGCGGAGCGACATGTTTCTTTCGGTTTTCGATGTGTTCAAGATCGGGGTGGGGCCCTCGAGTTCCCATACGATGGGACCGATGACGGCGGCCAACCGCTTTCTCGACCTGATCGCCTCGGATAGCTGGCCACGCCCGCAAGGTGCTCAGGTCGCGGCACTCAAAGCCAGCCTCCACGGTTCGCTCGCCTATACCGGCATCGGCCATGGGACGGGCAGGGCGGTGATCATCGGCCTGACCGGCGAGGCGCCGGACAGGATCGACCCGGACCGGATGGACGCCATCGTCGAGGAGGTCGAGCGCACCCACAAGGTCGCGCCGCCCGGCCATCCGGCCTATCATTTCAATCCGAAGGAAGACCTCGTCTTCGACAAGAAGGTGCCGCTATCGGGCCATGCCAACGGCATGCGGCTCTCCGCCCTCGACAGGGACGGGCGCGTGCTGTTGACGACGATCTACTACTCGATCGGCGGCGGCTTCGTCGTCACCGACACCGAGCTTCTGGCCCTGCAGAAGGCGAAGAAGGCGGCCTCCAGCCACAAGGTGCCCTATCCCTTCGCCTCGGCCAGGGAAATGCTCGACATGGCGGCCCGCTCCGGCCTGACGATCGCCCAGATGAAGCGGGCGAACGAGGAAGCGGTCATGGACCGCGAGGCGCTCAATGCCGGCCTCGACCGGATCTGGGACGCCATGAGCGGCTGCATTGACCGTGGCCTGAAACAGGACGGACGGCTGCCGGGCGGGCTCAACGTGCGCCGCCGCGCCCGCTCCATTCACGACCAGCTGCAGGAGGAATGGCGCTCCAACCGGCAGAATCCGCTGCTCGCCAATGACTGGCTGTCGGTCTATGCCATGGCGGTCAACGAGGAGAACGCCGCCGGCGGCCGTGTCGTCACCGCGCCGACCAATGGGGCGGCCGGCGTGGTGCCGGCCACCATCCGCTACTACCTGCATTTCCACCCCGATGCCGACCAGGACGGCATCCGCGACTATTTGCTGACGGCGGCTGCCATCGGCGGGATCATCAAGCACAATGCATCGATTTCCGGCGCCGAAGTGGGCTGTCAGGGCGAAGTGGGGTCGGCCTCCGCCATGGCGGCGGCGGGGCTGGCGGCCGTGATGGGTGGCTCGCCGGAGCAGATCGAGAACGCCGCCGAAATCGCGCTTGAACACCATCTCGGCATGACCTGCGACCCGGTCGCCGGCCTCGTCCAGGTGCCCTGTATCGAGCGCAATGCGCTCGGCGCCGTCAAGGCCGTGACCGCGGCCTCGCTGGCGCTCAAGGGCGACGGCCAGCATTTCGTCCCGCTCGACGCCTGCATCGAGACCATGCGCCAGACCGGCAACGACATGAGCGAGAAATACAAGGAAACCTCGCTCGGCGGCCTTGCCGTCAACGTGGTGGAATGCTGACGGCGGGGGTCGGAGAGCCGCTTTGTCCTTGACGCCGGCGGTGAGCGGATTATCACCGGTGCCATGACACTGCACATGATCAAGCTCTGCGTCGGCGCCGACAGCCTCGACGATCTTCGCGAATGGGTGGCCGAGCGCGCGCTTTCCGCGGTTGCGGCGGGCCTCGAGCCGCAGTCGAGCCATGTGACGCGCATGGTGCCCAAGCGGATGGACGAACTGCTCGACGGCGGATCGCTCTACTGGGTCATCAAGGGCCAGGTCGCCGCCCGCCAGAAGCTCATCGACATCAAGACCTTCACCGGCGCCGACGGCATTTCCCGCTGCGAACTGGTGCTCGGCCCCGAAGTGATCGAAACCGCACCCGCCCCCCGCCGCCCGTTCCAGGGCTGGCGCTACCTTGAGCCTGATTCCGCTCCGAGAGACCTTGGGGCTTCCGGCGCCAACCTCGAGGACATGCCGGAGGATCTGAAGCGCGAACTGGCGGAACTCGGGCTGTTGTGAGGACGGGCCCGCCTGATCGCAGTCGGAACGGCAACTCGGTTCGGCAATCGTTCACCGCTCGCTCCTCTGACCCCATAACTGCGGCCTGTGCTACTCCTCGAAGCGGCTGGTTTCGTCGCGATCGCGCTCGTAACGCCTGTTGAGCGGAAATGGCGGAAGCCAGGATTCGCGGCGGATGGTCCAGAGTTCGTAGGTCGGCACCAGTTGGTCGGGCGCATCCAGTGATCCGAGGTTTACCTCGACTTCGTCGCCGCTGCGGCCGAACACCGGTGAGCCGCAGCGCGGGCAGAAGAACCGCCCGGCATAGCCGCGCGTCTCGCCCTCGACCGTCACGGCATCCTCGGGAAAGATCGCCGACGCATGAAAAAGCGCGCCGTGATGCTTGCGGCAGTCGAGGCAGTGACAGATGCCGACCCGGTAGGGTCGCCCCGTTGCGACAAGGCGGACATTGCCGCACAGGCAACCGCCGGTGAACGTCTCCATGCTGCACCTCCTCCAGGCAAATTACTCCCTGTTTACGACGAAGGCCGGCAAAGCGGCAATTGTTCGTCGCAGTATGGAGAGTCTCGGATTTTCGCGGGGGTGGAGAATTTTCGCGCCAGACGAACGGAAACCCTCGGCGCCAGCGCCGGCAAGACCATCCCTATTTGACCTTTCAAACAACCGGTGCCGAAACCCGACACCCTTGCGGACGGCCTCTGCCAAGGCTATCTGACCCGGCATGACGATAGCACCGCTCTTAAGCCCGGGGACGAAGATCTTCGCGGTCGCCCCGATGATCGACTGGACGGACAGGCATTGCCGGTACTTCCACCGGCGCCTGAGCGGCCGGGCGCTGCTCTACACCGAGATGGTGGTGGCCGACGCGATCCTGCACGGCAACCGCGACCGTCTCTTAGGCTTTTCGCCGGAAGAACATCCGGTGGCGCTGCAGCTCGGCGGCTCCGATCCGGCAAAGCTTGCCGAGGCGGTGCGGATCGCGGCGGACTTCGGCTATGACGAGATCAACCTCAATGTCGGCTGCCCGTCCGACCGGGTGCAGTCGGGAACCTTCGGCGCCTGCCTGATGCGCGAGCCGGAGACGGTGGCGGCCTGTGTCGCGGCAATGAAGAAGGTGGCGAGCGTGCCGGTGACGGTCAAGTGCCGGATCGGGGTGGACGACCAGGCACCGGAGGCGGTGCTGCCGGATTTCCTCGCCCGCATGGTGGCCGCCGGCGCCGATGCGATCTGGATCCATGCCCGCAAGGCCTGGCTGCAGGGCCTGTCGCCGAAGGAGAACCGAGAGATCCCGCCGCTCGACTACGACATCGTTTACCGGATGAAGCGCGAAAACCCGGGCGTCTTCCTCGGCATCAACGGCGGCATCGACACGCTGGACAAGGCGCTCGACCACCTTGCGGTGATGGACGGCGTCATGCTCGGACGGGCCGCCTATCACAATGCCACGCTTCTGACCGAGGTGGACGAAAAAATCTATGGCTTGCCCGCCAAGGCCCCCGACTGGGACGGGGTGCGCGACGCCATGATCGCCTATGCCGAGACGGTGATTGCCGGGGGCGGCAGGCTCAATCACGTGACCCGCCACATGATCGGCCTGTTCCAGGGCTTTGCCGGGGCCAGGCGCTATCGGCAGATCCTGTCGGATGCCACCAAGCCCTCCGCCGGGCCGGAGATCATCGCCGAGGCCTTTGCCGCCGTCGACATTGCCGGCGGGCCGAAGGTCGCGGCCTGAGCGGCGGGCAGGGCGGCCCGGACAAGCGGACAACGAAAAACGGCGCCCCGTGGACGCCGTCTCAAATGATCATCGCCTTTCGGCGAACGGGCTCAGAAAGCCTGGATGTTGACGGCCTTCGGGCCCTTGCCCATGCGGTCCGGCTCGGTGTCGAACGAAACCTGCTGGCCGTCCTTGAGCGTCTGGATGCCGGAAGCCTGGAGAGCGGAGATGTGGACGAATACGTCCTTTGCGCCGCCTTCCGGGGTGATGAAGCCGAAGCCCTTGTCCTGGTTGAAGAATTTTACGGTGCCTTTGGTGGCCATGGGAGAGTTCCTTATCCCTTGTGTCGTTGGTTTCCCCACGCCCGGCGGGCCGGAAGAGGGGTCGATATTGCCCTTCGGTGTGACGGGCTAGTCGGAAGTCGCGATAACGGGGAAAGAACGTCTACCAGCGGGAGGAAGCCCCCAGGACCGCTCCGGCGGTCATACAGTCGGTCCAGTCTCCGGGATCATTAGTGCCCGAACGGCGACATTGCTAAGGCCTTTTGCGTCAAAAGGCAAGAGGCTTGCAGGCCCGGCATCGTCACTCCGGCAGGGCAACCGGCTGAATCCATTAAGATTTGAGGGGTGCGGCGGGGGCGCCGGACACGACACGGGCGCGCGCCGCCGGTCCCTGGCCCTTGCACCGCCCTTTGCCATTCTTTGGACAAGCGGCCTTGCGACTTGAAGCCGGGGCCCGGACGCTTTACCAGACATGCGGGGGCCCGCTTTGCACATGCCGAGGAAGCTTTCGCCGTGATCGATCCCTATCAACTGCTCGGACTGGAGCGCGACGCCGACGAGGCGGCGGTCAAGGCCGCCTATCGCAAGGCCGCGAAGAGCGCCCATCCGGATGCCGGCGGCGATCTCGACGCCTTCGGCCGGCTCAACGCGTCCTATGAACTGCTCAAGGACCCGGTGCGCCGCCGGGTCTATGACGATACCGGCTATGACCCGCAACTCGCCGACGCCACCGACCTCAAGGGCCTGATGATGCTGGAGACGCTGGTCAACGAGATGATTCTCGACGAGCGCGCCCCCGGCAGCTTCGATCCCGTCGCCGGCCTGCGCCGCAAGCTGACCGACGATCTGCTGAAGGCCCGCTTCCACATCCTCGAACTGGAGCGCCACCGCACCCGCGTGCGCCAGCATGCCGACCGCATCGGCCGCCGCCCGGACAACGACGTGCTCGGCGCCATGCTGCGCGCCCGCGCCCAGTCGATCACCGAGGCGATCAAGGGCGCCGAGACGCAGATTTCCGCGATCGAGCGGGCCTATGCCATGCTCGAAGGCTATTCCTACGAGCTGGAGGCCGCCGGCCCCCGCGGCCCCGAGGCCGAGGCGGCGGAATAG
>NZ_UEYQ01000014.1 GCF_900492205.1 Ciceribacter sp. T2.26MG-112.2 | reverse complement strand
TTCCCACCACATCGAGATGCGAAAGCTCCATGCCGCCGCCGAAACCATTGCCCGCATCGGGAACGCCATGGCGCGCATGCGGCTGATGATCGGCCGGCGTTTCATCGGCAATCTGGTGATCAGCCGCGTCGGCGGCGGCATGGAGCTTTCGCATCTCGATGTGGTGGGAACGGTCAGGCGCCTGCAGGCGAACCAGGAGGCCACCGTCGGGGCGATCGCCGAGGAGCTTCGGGTCGATCCGTCGCGATCGAGCCGGATCGTCGCCGATCTCGTGCGCCGGGGATTGCTGAAGCGGGAGGTTTCACAGGAGGACGCGCGGCGGGCCATCATCGTCATCACGCCGGTCGGCCACGACCTGCTGAAGAAGGCTGACGAGGTGAAGCGGGACACGATCCGCGATATCGTCGCGGATTGGCCGGCCGAAGATGTCGAACGCTTCGCCGAACTCTACGATCGCTTCATCTGCGGATTCGACCGGCGCCGGCAGCAATTCGAGATGGAATCGCAGGTCAGGACGGACGGCGAAGAATAACGACGCGCGAATAAAGGCCATCCAAGGCTATCGCGGAACCGTTGCGACCGGCCTCATCCGTTCAAAGACGAAGCCGGTCGGCGTCGCGCGGATTGAACCCCATCCGCCGGCATCGGTCCGCCCCAGGGAACACCGGCAGGCTCGGCGCGCGGTCCAACGACTGCGTCAGGCAGTCGCCGAAGGGGTCTTCATCGCATTGTAGATCTTGCGACCGAGAATGGCCGAGATCGGCAGCGCGACGACGCACCCGGCGGCAAACGCCCCGGCGATCTGCCAAGCCTCCATCATGCGCATGGCAAGGACGGCCGTTACGGCCGCGCCGCCCAGGGCGCTGGCAACCAGGATATAAAGAACTGCGGAAAGACGAAGCATGAAGCCCTCCATCGATTTACTTTCTGACCTGAAGACTAGACCTTGCCAAAGCTCCGGCATTGATCTGGCGCAAACTGTTCCGGCCAGGCGACAGGCGGATGATTTGTCGCAGCCGTGCTTGCCGTACCCGGCGCTTTCGGCCAAGCTCCGGCCGTCCCGGATGGGCAGGGAACCGTTTCGTGCCCCTTGGGCCGGTCGTCAACGGGGAGCGATGATGCTGAACAGGCGGATGATCCTTCAAGGGCTGGCAAGCCTGCCGGCCCTGCGGCTGGGTTTTTCCGCCGGTCAAGCGCGTGCCCAGCCACTGCCGATCGCCGCCGAACTGCGCGGGGCGCTGGATGCCGCGCAGGCCGGTATCGTGCCGGGGGCCGCCGACAACCAGAGCCGCAAGCTGCAGGCGCTGCTTGATGCCGCCGCCGCCAGCGGACAGCCGGTGTTCCTGCCGGCCGGCGCCTATGAGGTCTCCAACCTCGACCTGCCGGACGGCACGAAACTGTTCGGCGTCCCGGGCGCCACCCGCCTCACCTATACCGGCGACGGCCATCTGATCACCGCGCGGGACGCCCGCCATGTGGCGCTCTCCGGCATCACGCTCGACGGCGCCAATCGCTGGCTCGCCGACTATGCCGATGCGCTGGTTTCGTTTCGCGCCGTCGACGAGGTGCTGGTCAGCGACTGCGAGATCGTCGGCAGCCGCAAGCACGGCCTGCAACTGGAGCGGTCCGGCGGGAAGGTCAAAGGCTGCCGCATCACCGGCGCCGCCGATGCCGGACTGCTGGCAATCGAGACGAAGGCGCTCTCGATCCAGGACAATGACGTCACCGACTGCGGCAATGGCGGCATCCTGGTGCATCGCTGGATCAAGGGCGAGGACGGCGCCATGGTGAGCGGCAACCGCATCGCCCGGATCGGCGCGCGGGCCGGCGGCACCGGGCAGCACGGCAATGGGATCAACCTCTTTCGCGCCGACAATGTGCTGATTTCGGACAATCAGATTTCCGATTGCGCCTTTTCGGCGATCCGCGCCAATTCGGCGTCCAATGTCACCATCGCCACCAATCAGTGCCTGCGCTCGGGCGAGACGGCGATCTATGCGGAATTTTCCTTCGAGGGTGCGCTGATCGCCGACAATCTGGTCGACGGCGCGGCCAACGGCATTCTCGTCGTCAATCTCGACGAGGGCGGCCGCCTGTCGAGCGTCACCGGCAATATCGTGCGCAACCTGAAGCCCGACGGACCCTACAGCCATGACGGCGCCGGCTTCGGTTTCGGCATCGCGGTGGAGGCAGATAGCGTGGTGAGCGGCAATGTCATCGAGAAGGCACCGAAATGGGGGCTGATGCTCGGCTGGGGGCCTTTTCTGCGCAATGTCGTGGCGAGCGCCAACATCATCCGCGATTGCCCGGTCGGCATCGCCGTCTCGGTGGTCGAGGGGGCGGGCACGACACTGATTTCAGGCAATGTGATCGGCGGGGCGCCCGACGGCGCGATCCTCGGCTATCGCTGGAACGACAAGGCGACCGACGAACTGATCGACGGCGCCGCAGGCCACCCTCACCTGACGGTCGAGGGCAACCGGCGAGGCTGAGGCGACCGCCGGGGCGATTGCCTCTCGGGCGCGGCCACCGGATTGGTGGTTGCATCGCTATTTTAGGTTTTCCGTAACAAGTATTTAAGGCCTGCGTGCTTTCATTGACGATACACGGGAACCGCGCACAACGATGCTGACACAACTGCAGAACAAGATTCTCGAAATGATCGCCACCGGCCAATCGCTGGGCGAGACCGTCGATCTGTTGTGCCGCACAGTCGAGCAGACCGTACCCGACATCGTCTGCTCTGTCCTGGTCATCGATGCGCAGAAGCGGCTGCGGCACCTCTCCGGACCCTCGCTTCCCAAGGCCTATGCAGCGGCGCTGGACGGCACGGCCATCGGTCCCGGCGTCGGTTCGTGCGGCACCGCCGCCTTTACCGGAAGCCCGGTGACCGTCACCGATATCGCCACCCACCCGTTCTGGGCCGATTTCAAGCACTATGCGCTTCCGCTCGGGCTCGCCGCCTGCTGGTCGACGCCGATCATCGGTTCGGGCAAGGTGCTCGGCACCTTCGCTTTCTATTTCCGCACGCCGCGCGGCCCCTCCGAGTTCGAGCAGAAGATCGTCGATGCCTGCGTCCACCTCTGCGCCATCGCCATCGAGCGCGACCAGCGCGTCACCGAACGGCAAAGGCTGGCGGAGACCGACGCACTGACGCAATTGCCCAATCGCGGCCGGTTCAACGACGTGATTGCCGCGCAGGACAAGGCCGGCGCGCCTTGGGGCGTGCTGCTCGGCGATGTCGACAATCTGAAGCTGGTCAACGACACTTTCGGCCACCGGGCCGGCGACGACCTGATCTGCACCGTGGCGGCCAGGATCGCCTCCATCGGCGAGCCGGGCATGAGCTTTCGCCTCGGCGGCGACGAATTCGCCATCATCGTGACCGGCGAGGCGAGCAGGGATCTCTCTGCCATCGCCGCGCGCGTGCTGGACGCGGTCCGGCGCCCCTGCACATGCTTCGACCATGTGATCTATCCGTCGGTCACCCTCGGCGGCGCCGTGGCCATGGCCGGCGACAGCGCCGAGCAGGTGCGCCAGAACGCCGATTATGCGCTCTACCACGCCAAGGAACGGGCACGCGGAAACTACATCGAATACGTGCCGGGGCTGGGCACCGCGATCGTCAAGCGGTTCCGCGCCATCCAGGACGTCACGGAAGCGCTGCGCGAGAACCGTATCGAAGCCTATTACCAGCCGATCGTCGAGCTTGCGACCGGCCGGGTCGCCAATCTCGAGGCGCTTTGCCGGATGAAGACGCGAAGCGGCGAAATCCTGTCGGCGGCGCATTTCCACGAGGCGACCAAGGACGTCAACATCGCCTTCGAACTGACGCGGCGAATGCTCGGCAATGTCGCGGCCGACACGCGGCGCTGGATGGATGCGGGGATCGATTTCGGCCGGGTCAGCGTCAACCTGTCGGCGGCTGACTTCTACCGACCGGGCCTTGCCGAAAGGGTGGCGAGCCAATTCAACGAAGCGGGCATCCCCTTGCGGAAGGTTACCCTGGAGGTAACCGAAAGCGTTTATCTCGACCAGCGCGACCAGATCGTCGCCGGGCAGATCCGCGAACTGCGGGCGGCCGGCATGAGCGTCGCGCTCGACGATTTCGGCACCGGTTATGCCTCGCTCACCCATCTGCTCACCGTCCCGGTCGACATCGTCAAGATTGACAAGTGCTTCGTCCAGCGCATGGTCAATGACCAGCGCGGCGCCGTCATCATCAAGGGGCTGATCGACATTGCGCGGGGCCTTGGCATCGGCGTCGTTGCCGAAGGCGTCGAGACCGCGGAACAGGCCGAGACGCTGTACTGGCTGGGCTGTACCTATGCCCAAGGCTATCTCTACGCGCGGGCGATCGACTGTACGGCCATTTCGACGCTGCTCAAGGAGGGCCGCGTCATCGGTACGCCGCTTGGCGAAAACGAAGCCCCGCTCAGCGCCGCCGGCTGAGACGGCACTTTCCTCGGCGCTTTCGACCATCAGCGAAATTCATGGCCGGATCAGCGATCCGCGGCTTCTCATCGCCATGTTCGACCGATAGCCTTCCGGCAAATCAATCGGAGGGTTCCTTTCATGCTGAAGATCTATGGCGTCTACAAGTCGCGGGCGACGCGCACGCTCTGGCTTGCCGGCGAGCTCGGGCTGACGTTCGAGCACGTGCCGATCCTCCAGGCCTACAAGCTCGCCGACCCGATGGCGCCGGGTGTGAGGACCAATACCCGCTCGCCGGAATTCCTCGCCATCAATCCGATGGGGGCGATCCCGGCGATCGACGACGACGGTCTGCGGCTCTACGAGAGCATGGCGATCAACCTCTATCTCGCCAAGAAGCATGGCGGGCCGCTGGCGCCCAGGGACCTTGCCGAGGACGCGATGATCACCCAGTGGTCGTTCTTCGCGGTGTCGGAGATGGAAGCCAATGCGCTGAAGATCTCCATGGCTAATGCGCAGGGTCGGCTTGCCACCGAGGCGGGACAGGCGGAGGCGGACGTCGCTTCGCGCCTCCTGAAGCGGCCGTTCGGCGTGCTGGAACAGCATTTCGCCGGAAACGACTATGCCGTCGGCGGACGCTTCACCGTGGCCGATCTCAACCTCGCCGAAGTGGTGCGCTATGTTGAGCCCTATGCGCCGGCGCTCGAGCCCTTTCCCCATCTTTCGGCCTGGCTGAAACGCTGCCATGAGCGCCCCGCCTTCAAGGCGATGTGGCAGGCGCGTCTCGATGAGCAGGAGTGAGAAGGGCGCTGGGCGGGTTTGCCAGCTTGCGCCCCGCCCAGCGGCGGTCAGCAACCGCCTCAGCGCAGCTGCGTCATCCGGTAGCCGCCCTTGCGGATATGCAGGTGATAATAGGTGCCGGGCGATTGCGAGGTGATGAGGGTCTGGTAGATGGCCTCGGGCACGC
The DNA here is from genome assembly GCF_900492205.1 of Ciceribacter sp. T2.26MG-112.2. Lineage (GTDB taxonomy): Bacteria > Pseudomonadota > Alphaproteobacteria > Rhizobiales > Rhizobiaceae > Allorhizobium > Allorhizobium naphthalenivorans_A. Next base: position 83,706 of record NZ_UEYQ01000014.1, on the reverse strand, counting down.
CGAGGATCTCGTAGACGCCGCCCTTGCGCAGCTCAACCTCGAGCCGCAAGGCGTTCGGATCATAATCCACCGCCGCGATCTCACGCGACGAAAGCGTCATCCTGCTCATACACGCACCTCGTGCACATCCCGGCCGGGCCTGGCGCCCATCGTCGCTGCGGTCGATGGCATTGATTGTGCATCGCAACATGCAATTGTCAATTGCGAAGCGGCGCCGGGGCGCCCTTGCCGGGGTGTGCCGGCTTGCGCGCCGTGCGGATCGCGCTAGTCTGGACAGACAAGAAAATCGAGGAGACCCCATGCGACCCTTCCATCTGGCCTTTCCCATCACTGACATCGAGGCGACGCGGCGTTTCTACGGCACGGTGCTCGGCTGCCGCATCGGCCGCGAAAGCCCCGGCAAATGGATCGACTTCGACCTGTTCGGTCACCAGATGTCGGCGCATCTGAGAGCGGAAATGCCCAAGGACACGGCAAGCGGCGCGGTCGACGGCGATACGGTGCCGATTCCGCATTTCGGCGTGATCCTCGCCATGGAGGATTTCCTGGCGCTGGTCAAACGGCTGGACGCCGACCCGGACACGCGCTGGGGTCTGAAGCCCAAGCTGCGCTTCGAGGGACAGGCCGGCGAACAGCGCACCATGTTCATCTTCGACCCCTCCGGCAATGCGCTGGAGTTCAAGGCCTTCAACGACGACGCGGCGATCTTTGCCGTGTGAGGCCTTCCGCCGGGGCCGCCGCAGCGCGGTTCGGATGCCGGAATGGGCGCCTCTCCCCCTGACGCGGAGGGGCGCACCCGATGGGTCGTCATCACGAGCGGGCCGGTTCAGGCGCAGCCGGGCACGTCCTCCAGCCGGTACCAGACCGGAATGCCGCGCTCGGTGGCGATGCGCACGTCGTTGTCGGCACCCTTCGAGGCCCCGGGCAGGCGCAGCACGCCTTCGCACAATTGCAGGAGGCGGCCCGCCACCGGGTGGAAAATCTCCTCGTAGAGGTCGTCGCCGATCGTCTTTCCGCCGGCCGCATGCCAGACCGGCAGCGCCACCCATTCGCCGATCATTGGCACGTGCCCCGCCTTGAACAGCGCGTACGACGGCGCTTCCAGCCGTTTCAGGTTCTCCGCCATCTTCACCGGATCGTCGCCGGTGCCGGAGCGATAGGGGCCGGCAATCAGTATCAGCATGTCTTGTCTCCCATGGTTTCTTCCGCCTGCCTCCTGCAGGCTTGCCGACATTTGCGTGTTTATGCTGGCATGTCGAATCTATTCGTGCATTATCGTGAATCATTGGGACCATTCGTGCAGGAACGTGCAATGCTCGGCAGCCAGCGTAGAACCCACATCCTCGAAACGCTGCGGCGGGAGGGCCAGGCGCTCGCCGGCGCGCTTGCGCGCGAACTCGACGTATCCGAGGACACGATCCGCCGCGACATGCGCGACATGGCGGCCCAGGGGCTGCTCAAACGGGTGCATGGCGGGGCGCTGCCGGTCGCGCCAGACCTGCCGGACCTCGGTCTCCGGCGTGGCGTTGCCCATGCGGAGAAGGCGGCGCTCGGCGCCAGGGCGGCGGCCCTTATCCGTCCGGGCCAGATGGTGTTCCTCGACGGCGGCACGACGACGGCCGAGATCGTGCGACATTTGCGGCGCGACTCGGCGCTTACCGTTGCCACCCATTCACCGACCATCGCCGCCGAACTCGAGCATCACCCGCTGGTCGAGGTCATCCTGATCGGCGGCCGGCTCTACCGCCATTCCATGGTTTCGGTCGGGGCCGCGGCCATGCAGGCGATCGACGCCATCCGGCCCGACATCTTCTTCCTCGGCGTCACCGCCGCACATCCGCGCCACGGGCTGTCGACCGGCGATTTCGAGGAGGCGACGATCAAGCGGCACATTCTGTCCGCCAGCGTCGAGACCTATGTGGCGGTGACGGCGGCCAAGCTCGACGCCGTCTCCCCCTGCCGCATCGCGCCGCTCGATGCGATCACCGGGCTGATCGTGCCGGCCGGGATCGCGGCGGAGAGATTGGTAGCCTATCGCGAGGCGGGGGTGGCGGTGATCGAGGGATGATCAGCGACCGGCGTCACGGGGCGGCTCCGCTCGCAGCATATCGCGATGGCGGAAGCCCGACGAAGCGGGTGAAGGCGGTGCTGAAGGCACTGGCCGAACGATAGCCGACCCGTTCGGCGATTTCCTGAATGCCTATATTGCCCTTCATGAGGAGGTTTCTCGCCAGCGCCATCCGCCAGGAAATCAGGTATTCCATAGGCGCCACGCCCATCGCACGGCGGAAGCGCTTGAAGAATGCGGACCGGGAGAGTGCGGCTTCTCCCGCCAGTTGCTCCATCGTCCATTCACGGGTCGGATGTTCGTGCAGCAGGCGGATGACGGGCGCGAGGCGTTCGTCGCCGAGACCGCGCAGGATGCCGTAGCGGACGGTCTCACCCGAGGTAGAGCGCAGGGTCTCCAGCAACAGCACTTCCAGCAACCGGGCGAGGATTATCTCTCGCGCCGGCCTTTCGTTACGGGCTTCATCGGTCACGAGCCCGACGAGGGCCGACAGCCTTTCGTCTCCGCGGACATGAAAGAACCTCGGCAGCAGGGACAGTAGCAGTTCCGCATCCGGCGATCCGAAGGAGAAATGGCCGACCAGCAGCCGCGCATTGGCGGGCGCATCGGGATCGCCATGCCTGATCTCACCCGGAAGCCGGGTGACCGTGCGCGGATCGAGCGTCTCGTCCAGCGTCTCTCCGCTCCCCGACATGGTGAAGTTGCACATGCCGGGAACGAGCACGAAATCACCCGCGCGCAGCTCTACCGGGGCCTCGGCTTCCACCGCAAGGCGGGACGCGCCCTCGAGCATCACACAATAGAACGGGTTCCCCGGCCCGTCGCGGATAACGCTCCAGACACCGCCTCCGCTGACCGCTTTGGATAAGCCCGCGCTCGGCTGCAGCAATGTGACCATCTCGGCAAGCGGATCGCTCAAACGACACTCCTGATAATGCTTTATGGATCATGCATTATGTATCGCATCATCAGAACGATCTACCCTTCTTTCATCCGAAATCAATTAAGGAAAAGAAGCATGAAGACCGTTCTCATTACCGGCGCCTCCTCCGGGTTCGGACTGGAGACTGCGAAACTCTTCCTCGACAGGGGCTGGAGGGTCGTGGCGACGATGCGCACGCCGCGCGCGGATATTCTGCCCGTCTCGGAAAATCTCGACATCCTGGCTCTCGACGTGACGGACGTCGACAGCATCCGCAAGGCAGTCAAGGCAGCCGGTCCGATCGACGTTCTGGTAAATAATGCCGGCATAGGCTGGATGAATGCTGTCGAGGGAACGCCGATGGACATCGTGCGCGATCTCTTCGAAACGAACAGCTTGGGCACCATCGCGATGACGCAGGCGGTCCTGCCGCAGTTCCGGGAGCGCAGGCAAGGGGTCGTCATCAACGTGACGTCGAGCGTGACGCTGATGCCCCTGCCGCTGCTGTCGGTCTACACGGCGAGCAAGGCCGCCGTGAATGCCTTCACAGAGGCTGCTGCGCTGGAACTCGGGCCCTTCGACGTGCGCATGAAGATCGTCCTGCCCGGCCGCGCGCCGGCAACCAGCTTCGGCGACACGGCGCGATCAAGGATCCAGCAACACGGCGGTTTCCCAGAGGCCTATGCGTCGGTGGTCCAGTCCGTGTTCGCCGGATGGGAAGGACAGATGGAAACGGAAATCACCCAAGCGGACGATGTGGCCGAGGCCATCTGGTGCGCCGCGACCGATCCCGGCTCGCCGATGCGCATCCCGGCGGGCGCCGATGCGGTTGCCCTTGCGGGATAACTGCGAGTGGCTCCGACGAGAAAACGGCGAACCGTCCTGGATGCAGGGCCGTCCGAGCTTGCCCGAAAAAATCCCGGGTAAAATGCCGACAGATTGCTGAAAGGCAGCCCCTCATCCGGCTGCCGCCACCTTCTCCCCGTAAACGGGGAGAAGGGACATGCGGCACCGCCTGTCGATCATCCCCTCTCCCCGTTCACGGGGAGAGGGTTAGGGTGAGGGGCAATCGGAGAAGGCCACCGGCCAAGGCCGACAGACAAAACCTCACCCAAACATCACATCCGTCACCCGCACATCCCCCACATGCAGGCCGATCCAGTTGCGCATGGAGTGGTTGGCCATGGCCATCAGCGCGGCGTGCTCGGGCGTTTCCTTGTCGAAATGGCGGGCCAGCAGGGCGGCGATCATGCTCTCGGCGGCGCGAGTGGTGCCGTCCTCGCATTTGACGGCAAAGGACAGGCCCTTTTCCGGCAGGAGCGCACAGAATACGCCTTCGGCGCCGGTCTTGGCGAAGATTTTGCCGGGCGCCACCTGCATCAGCCGGGTGCAGAAGCGCTTCGTGCCGGCGACGTAGAAGGGCTCGGCCATGCAGGCCGCGATCAGGCGCTTTGACGCCGCCGCCCGGACCGGCTCCAGCCCCTTGCCGGTCGCCATCTTGCCAAAACCGCGGGCAAGCGAAACGAGCGGCACGGCATAGGTCGGGATCGAGCAGCCGTCGGTGCCGCAATTGTCGCGGCCAAGCGGCGTGCCCGTCAGGCTTTCCATGATGCCGCGGATTTCCGCCTGCAGCGGATGGTCGTAGCCGGCATAGCCGCGCGGATCCTCGCCCGAATGGCAGCAGGCGCAGACGAAGCCGGAATGCTTGCCCGAGCAGTTGTTGTGAAGCGCGGTCGGCTTTTCCAGCGTGCGGGCCTGGTGGATCAGCACCGGCTGTTCGAACGACCAGTGGGCGCCGCATTCGAGCACGCTTTCATCGCGCCCGGCGGCCTTCAGCATCGAGGCGGCGAGTGCCACATGCTCGTCCTCGCCGGAATGCGAGGAGCAGGCGAGCGCCAGTTCCTTCATCCCGAAACCATAGGCGTCGGCCGCGCCGCTTTCGACGAGCGGCAGGGCCTGCATCGCCTTGCAGGCCGAGCGGGGAAAGGTCACCGCATCGACATCGCCGGCGGAAAAGACGATGGCGCCGTCGCCATCGGTGACGACGGCCAGGCCGCGATGGCGGCTCTCGACAAGTTTACCGCGGGTGACTTCAACGGTGATCGGATTGTTCATGGCTCGCCTCAAAAATTCCGGATTGTCTCCGGCTCATAGCGCAAACAGACGCCCGATGCACGAGGTCCGCGATTGAAAACCATGCTGCGCCTGCTCACCATGCTGGCCCTTGTCTTTGTCCTGCCGACCCTGGTGTCGGCGGGGCTGTGGGCGGCCAAGGACCGGCCGGCGCGATGGAACGAGGCGGACTGGGGATCGGCCGGCATCCTGCCGAAGGCGGAGGAGACCCGGCAAGCCGCGATCCATGTCTTTTCGGCCATGACGGGCGGCATGAAGGGTTCGGTCGCCAGCCATGCCTGGATCGTCACCAAGCAGAAGAACGGCCAGTATCAGCGCTATGACAAGGTTGGCTGGGGCGCGCCGATCCGTCGCAATCATCGGCCGCCGGACGGCTACTGGTATTCCAATCCGCCGCGCCTCGTCACCTCGGTGAAAGGCCTCGAGGCCGAGCGGCCGATCCCGAAGGTGGAGGCGGCGATCGCCAGCTATCCGCATGGCGAGCCCGGCGGCTACCGGATCTATCCGGGGCCGAACTCGAATACGTTTGTCGCCCATGTGCTGCGTTCCGTGCCGGAACTGGGGGCGGTTCTGCCGCCGGATGCGGTCGGCCGCGACTATTTGCCGAACGGGGCCTTCTATGCGCTCGACAGCGACGGCCGCGACCTTCATTTGAGCCTCGGCGGGCTGGCCGGGCTTTCGCTCGGGGCCCGCAGCGGGCTCGAGGTCAATCTTCTCGGGCTGGTGGCGGGGCTGGATTTCCAGCAGCCAGCGCTCAAGCTGCCGGGATTTGGCGCGATCAGCTGGCCCGATTGAGCGGGTTCGAGTGAGACCGTTGCCATGAGGTTGCGGGCGCGGATCTTGCGCGATCTCGTCCGGGAAACATGCTTCAAGTGTCTGGCCACAAAAAAAGGGCCGCGCGAGGCGGCCCTTCCATGAGTTTGGTCCCATTCCGGACCCGGATCACGCGGCGCGATCCGTAGCAAGGCGAGGTCAGGCCGAGGGCTGCCCCGTCGAGACCATCGTCTTCGCCAAGCCCGTCATGCAAACCGAAATCTCATTAGACATTCGATCACCTCCCTTTCGTTCGTTAACACTGAACAGAAGATGGGCGTCGAGGCCCAAGGTTTCAAGGGGCGTCGATCAGGAGGCTTCGCCGGAGAAGGGCGTGGTGCGCGGCGGCAGCGGCTCGACATCGATATGCTCGGGCGCCAGACCCGCCCTCGCCCGCGCGGCCATGGCCTCGAAGCCGCGCTCCAGATGGCGGCAGAAGCGTTCGTTGTCGAACAGCGGCGCCGTGAAGCGGGCCGCGTCGAGGCGCGACCTGAGGGCGGTGAGCGCGTAAGGGTCGCGGGCCAGCATCACCGCCTTGTCGACAAGATCCCGGTCGGTCTCGGCAATCAGCTCCGGCAGGCCGATCGCCGTCAGGAGGCTTGCGGATACCCGGCTGGCGAAGGTCCTGCCCCTTGTCGCGAGCACCGGCAGGCCGGCCCACAGCATGTCGGAGGTGGTCGTGTGGCCATTCCACGGCCGGGTGTCGAGCGCGAGGTCGGCGAGCGGGAGGCGACTGACATGCTCGGCATACGGCCGGTTCTCGGCAAAGATCAGGCGTGCCGGATCGACGCCGCGGGCCTGCAGGGCGGCGGTGAAATTGCGCCGCGCCTCGGGCGAGCGGCAGAGGATCCATAAAAGCGAGTCCGGCACGGCGGACAAAACCGCGACCCAGAGCGACAGCGTGGACGGCGTGATCTTGTAGCTGGCGTTGAACGAGGCGAAGACGAAGGCGTCCTCAGGCAGGCCGACGTCGCCGCGTTCCATCGGCCGCGGCCGCGGGCGGGTGCGCCAGTTGTTGGCCTGGTAGGTCTCCGGCAGGCGGCAGAGCTTTTCGGCGTAGAAAGGTTTGGCACTGTCGGGTGTTATGATCGGATCGGTGATCGCATAGTCGAGCTCGACGCCGGTGACGGAGCCGGGGAAGCCTAGATAAGTGACCTTGACCGGCGCGTCGGAGAGATTGACGATGCCGAGACGGGCGCCCATCGTGTGGCCCTTGAGGTCGACCAGGATGTCGGTCCGGTGCTCGGAGATCAGGGCGGCCGCCGCCTCGTCGGACAGATGGCCGACCGGAACGATCCGGGCGCGCAGGTGTTCCGGCCAGGCGGCCTGCTGGGCTGCGGAATGGCGCTCGGTATAGCAGAACAGTGTGACGTCGAAGCGCTCGAGGTCGTGGGCGGCCATGGCCTCGAGGAACAGCGTCATCGTCGCATGGCCGTGGAAATCATTGGACAGGTAGCCGATGCGGATCTTTTCGCCCGGGGCGGAGAAGGCCCGGCGGGTGCGGCCGGTCGCCGACCGCAGGGTCGCGGCATAACTCGATGCTTCCTGGCTCGGGCGGGCATTGAGCGCCTCGTCGTCGCACCAGAGGATGCGGCCGAGCGCCGGCTCGCGCGCCATCAGGCCGGCGGCAAAGGGCGCGTCCGGCTCGCGCATCAGCGCCTCGTGGCGCTCGATGGTGGGGAAATCGAGAACCTCGCGGGCGACCGCGAATTTCGAGACGTTGAGGAACAGGTCGTCGGGGCGGGTCAAGAGCGCCCGGTCGAGTTCGGCATAGAGCGCGTCGAAGCGGCTCATCAGCCGGTGATGATTGACGATCAGCGCCATGTGCCGGTCATTGTCGCGATCGAGCCGTTCCAGCATCGGATCCATGTCGCCCCAGCGGCCGCGGGTGAAGAAGGCGCTGGCGACGGTGAAGGCCAACTCGGGGTCTGCGGGGTTGAGCTTCACGGCCCGGACGCCGACGGCGAGCATGAGATCGGTCAGACCGGCCGCCTGGGCAAGCGTCACGGCAAGCTTCAGATAGCCGGCGGCGGCCTTGTCGTCGGCCTTGTCCGCCGCGCGGGCAAAGGCCTCGGCGGCGGCCGTGCGGTTGCCGGACTTGAACTGGATATTGCCGATCAGCGCCAGGAGGCCGGGATGGTTCGCGCCGCCTTCGGCCATGGCCTTCTCGGCGAACTTCAGCGCCGCCGGCAGCCGCCCGGCCTGATATTCCTTGAGCGCCTGCTCGAAGCTCTTCTTCATGGCCTTCGCCTCCATCCGTCGCCGGCAGGCTTACGGACCGACGGTTGCACGAAACTGGCGCTCAGGGATGTGGGGTGGGCGCCGCTGCGTTTGGGGCTTGCCCCCTCATCCGCCTGCCGGCACCTTCTCCCCGTGAACGGGGAGAAGGGACGAGTGGCGCCGCCGTGGCCGTCCCCTCTCCCCGCCTGCGGGGAGAGGGTCAGGGTGAGGGGCAGAAAAATGCCAAACTGGCAGCAAGCACCACGAAGCGCCACCCACGCAGCGTTGACCGCTTGGCGGCATAGGTTCGCGCCGCTGGCGCGCTCCTCTGGCGTTCAAATCACGTCGCGCAGCGCACGGTCGACAAAATCGTCCGGGTCGCTGGTGAAGTCCTTGTAGAGCTTGAAATGCCGCGTATCGCGCAGGTCGATGTCCGCAATGCCGGCGCGGGTAATCTCCAGCAGCCGGGCACCGGGGACCGCCATCAGGATGGGTGAATGCGTCGCCATGATGACTTGCGCATTGGCCGATCCCTGGATCTCATGGAGAAGGCGCAGCAGTTCCAGCTGGCGCTTCGGGGAAAGCGCGCTTTCAGGTTCGTCGAGAAAGTAAATTCCCTGCTTGCTCATGCGCTCTTCAAAAAAACGCACGAAACCTTCGCCATGGCTAAAGGACAAGAAGTCGGGCGGCGCAGCATTGGCGTCGCGGGCCGCTTCGTCGAGAAAGCGCGCCACAGAGAAGAAGGATTCCGCACGAAAGAACCAGCCCGCCGTGACCTTCGGCAACCAGGCGGCACGCAGCGCGCTGGCCAGCAGGGCTCCGCTGCGGTCCAGCGCACGGGAGTGGTCAACCGGCCTGTAGCCCTTGCCGCCCCCGGCCTCGTCATAGCCGCACAACGCAGCCACGGCCTCGATGAGGGTGGATTTTCCAGTGCCGTTCTCACCCACGATGATGGTCACCGGTGTCGCGAAATCGACGGCAAAATCCTGGTCGAGCCAGGGCAGGTCGAACGGATATTGTTCGCCCAACCGAGCATCCTCCCGCACCCAAAGGCGCTTCAGATACGGGGCTGGCAGGCTTGTCGATTTCGCTTTTCGTATTGCAGACATCGGCACCGGGTTACCAGTTGAAACTTTATGACCACAGCAATGCGACCTCCAACGGAAGACGTACAAGCTCCGTTATCTGGAAGCCGTCCGAAAACGCCCCCCGCCCTCACCCCAGCCTGAGCACGATCTTGCCGATATGCTGCGAGCTTTCCATCAGCCGGTGGGCCTCGACGACCTCGTCGAAGGGCAGGACGGTGTGGATGACGGGGGCGACGGTGCCGGCTTCCAGCAGCGGCCAGACCTCGGCGACGAGTTCGTCGCGGATGCCGCGTTTCTCCTCGGCGGTGCGAGGGCGCATGGTGGAGCCGGTGACGGTCAGGCGTTTGACCATGATCGGGCTGAGGTCGACCTTGTCAGCCACCGAGCCGCCGAGGAAGGCGATGATCGACAGGCAGCCGTCCTTGGCGAGACAGGAGAGGTTCTTCTGGAAATAGGCGGCGCCGATCATGTCGAGCACGGTATCGACGCCACGCCGATCCGTCTCGGCCTTGATCACTTCGACGAAATCCTCGGTCCTGTAGTTGATCGCCCGCTTGGCGCCGAGATCGGTGCAGGCCTTGCATTTCTCGTCGGAGCCGGCGGTGGCGAAGACCTCCGCACCGAAGGCTTTCGCCAGCTGGATCGCGGTGGTGCCGATGCCCGACGTGCCGCCGTGGATCAGCACGGTCTCGCCTTCGGTCAAGCCCGCCATCTGGAAGAGGTTGGCCCAGACGGTGAAGAAGGTTTCCGGCAGGGCCGCGGCCTTCACGGCGTCAAAACCCTTCGGCCAGGGCAGCGCCTGGCCGGCGGGCACCGCACAGTATTCGGCATAGCCGCCGCCATTGGCGAGCGCGCAGACCGCGTCGCCGACTGCAAATTCCGTGACACCCTCGCCCAGCGCCACCACCTCCCCGGCCACTTCGAGGCCGAGCACGGGGCTTGCGTCCTTCGGCGCGGGATAGGTGCCCTGGCGCTGGGCGACATCGGGGCGATTGACGCCGGCGGCTTCGACCCGCACTAGGATATCGCCCGACCTTGGCGAGGGCAGCGGGCCGGTGGCGAAGGTCATGACATCGGCCTCGCCGAAGGACGGCAGGTCGACGTAGCGCATGGATGCAGGAAGCGGCATGGCGGATGTCCTCTCACTCGGCGCGGATGTCCCGACATAAGCCATGGGTCACGATCTGGAAAGGAGGCTCATTGACGCGGAGGCTTCTGTCCTGCCCGCCCTTGCGCTATCGCCGGCCGCCCGTAGCGAGCGGTCCGGCGGTTCTCAGCGACCCAGGTAGACGTCGATCACCAGGCCGCTTTCGCTGCTCTTCGCCTTTTTCTTCAACTCGGCGATCTCGGCCGAGACACGGTTGACGTCGTCGATCACCAGCCCCTGCGGCAGTTCGAGCACGCCGATCGAGCAGCGCATCAGCGGGAATTCGCGGTCGCGGCCATGGCGGTCCTGGCCATGGATGCGGCCGGTGCTGCGGTCCTCTTCGGAATAGAGTTCGATCACGTCGTCGTGGAAGTCGGAAAGAAGCCGGTCGAGGATCTCGGTCAGTTCCTCGCGGCTCCAGTCGCGCAGGCCGATGAAGAAATCGTCGCCGCCGACATGGCCGAGGAAATCGCCCTCGGCGAAGAAATAGCGACGCAGCAGGGCGGCAAACAGCGAGATGGCATGGTCGCCGCTCTGGAAACCGTAATGGTCGTTGAACGGCTTGAAGTGGTCGAAGTCGCAATAGCAGAAGAACCGGCTGTCATCGCCGTCGCGGGCGAAATCCTGCATGAGGTCGCGGATCGCGCGATTGCCGGGAAGCCCGGTCAAAGGATTCTGGTCCTGCGCGGTCTTCAACTGCTTCTCGTTGATGATGCGGATCAGCGAGGCGGCCGAGACCACGCCGGCATAGCGCATGTTCTCGGTGAGGATGACGCAGTCGGAACCGTCCATATTCGCGAAGATCGACATCAGCCGCTCGGCATCGGCATCGAGGCCGACGATCGGGGCGCGCTCGACGAAATGCGAGATCGAGCGTTCGTAGATCTTGTTCTTCAACAGGTCGCGGCCGAAGGGCTGGTAGATGAATTCCTTGAGGTGGAACTCGTTGATGATGCCGCGCGGTTCGCCATTGGCATTGAGCACCGGGAAGAAGGACTGGCGCGGATTGCGGCGGAACAGATCGAAGACGCTGTCGATTCCCTCGTGCTCGAAGACCGTCGGCATATGCTCGATCTGCCGGCGAATGAGGATCTCGTCGAGCGACTGCGTCGAGCGGCGTACCTTGCCGATCTCCTGCAGGTGCGGGAATGACGGCTTCAACTCGTTCATCAGCGTGGTCGGACGGGCGATGAACCAGCCCTGTACCAGATCGACGCCGAATTCGCGGCAGGCGATGAACTCGGCTTCCGTCTCTATACCCTCGGCGATCACCCGCACACCGAGCACGTGGCAGAAGTTGACGATGTTCTTGACCAGATGGCGCTTGCGCGGATTGCCGTCGAGGCCGGCGATGAAGTGGCGGTCGATCTTCACATAGTCGACCGGAAAGTCGCACAAGAGCTTCATCTCACCATGGCCGACACCGAAATCGTCGATTGCCAGCTTGAAGCCGGATTTCCGTAGCCGCGCCACGAGGCCGGCAAATTCCGGCACGCTGGTATTGTCGAAGCGTTCGGAGAGCTCGAAGCATACCGAGGATGGCGGTATATTGGCCAGGCGCAGGTGTTGCAGCACACTGTCGAGCAGTTCGTCGCCATGGGCGATCAACCGGACGTCGAGATTGAGAAAGAGCGTGGTGTCGGAGAAATGCGGCAGCGTGGCGAACTTGGCGAGCGCCCGGCTCGCCACCATCTGCTCGATCGATACCAACTGGCCCGAGGCCGCCGCCTGGTCGAGCAGGTCGAGGGGGCTGTCGAAGCCGATCCGGTCGTGGCCGCGCATCAGGCTCTCATAGCCGAACACGGCACCCGTGCCGACCTCGACGATCGGCTGCAGCGCGTTTTCGACGACCAGCTTGGCAAGGGTCAGCAACTGGTCATTGGCAAAGCGGCGCAAGATGCCCGTCTCCAACGCGGCGCCAGTAACCATTGTCTTTCTCCAAAATCCATTTGTTGTTATGGCCGCAAGGCTTGCTTGGAAATCGTCAAGAAAACCTTTCCGCAATGTGAAGGTTCGATGAAGGTTTCATGACCGGCGAGCCGCACAGAACCGACGGACTGCCGTCGACAGGCCGGCCCAAGGGTTGCGCTCGCGCAGCAACGGATGCGGCAAAGGCTGGCGGATCAACCGGCTTGGGTGCCATCGAGCAGGCGACAGCCGAGCGCGGCGATGGCGATCTTGTCCCGGCGATATTTGTCGTCGAGCTCCGCCAGCGCCGCGGGATCGTCGAGCACGACCTTGGGATTGGGTTCCTCGAACGGGAACTTTCTCATCAGCGTACCCATGCTGGCCAGTTCCGTCCGGGTCAGGATGTCCTGCAAGGCCTCCATCACCTGCCAGCCCTTGGCGGTCAGCGAACGATTGATGGCAAGGTTTCCCGGCGGAACGAAGAGTTCGACCGGGACGCCGGGCGCCAGAACATCGAGTACCGCGCCCGGAGCATCGCGATAGTGCTCGTAGGTCCAGACCGTCAGCCGGTCGGCGCCCACCACGTTTGCAACATCGGCCACGACCTCGGCCCAGCCACGCGCGCCCCCTAGGAAATCCGCCGTCACGCTTTCGAGCGGAGGCACACGCCGGCCCTGGATGACCAGATGAAGGTACATCGAGACGATGAATTCCGGGTAGTTGCGGATGCAGAGGAAATAGTGGGCGTCGTTCGGCCCGGCCGCGCGTTTGACCGCGGAGACCATGCGCACGGCATGGGGATAGAGCCTGTGTTTGGCCGCGATCGGTGCCAGGCCGCCCAGAAGGTTCTCATCCGAGATCACCACCAGGGACGAACCCGACAAAGGGACAAGCTGTTCGCGAAACCTGTTTTCGATCGTCGGCGAAAGCAGCCTGATGAAGGCAGGGTATCTGTTTTCAATCCGGTTGAGAAAGGCCGAATAGCGCTTTCGAAACTCCGGCATGGGGATATAGGCCATGCCGGCATCGGCGAACTTCGCCTCGTTCTTGCGCAAGTGAAACTGAAGTGACGTGCTGCCCGTCTTGTGGGCGCCAAGATGGATATGCAGCTTCATAAGACACCTTCAGCCTTCACCGATGCCGACCGGCTTTGGCGAAAGCGGTCCCGACGCTTCTAGCATGTTTGCCGACGCGGCCTCAACTCGAGAGGGCCCGTCCGCCGCGCGAGAAGGAAGTTTCGGCAGTGGGGCACTGAGCGATCAGCCAAGGGACGACGCGTTGAAAAGCCGTCCGTTGCGCCAAGGCACAGGCTCACCGGACCACGCATTCGGTCTCGCCTGCGGCCGGGATCAAGGCCTCGGATCAGACGAACATCATCAGGACGACATAGCCGACCGTGATCATGATCAGTCCGACGATCAACATCGGCAAAAGGGAGCTGCCGCCGTCGATCGTCTCGGCCGCCAGCGTCTTCGGAGTGTCTTTCTCGGGGGTCTCGGCCATGGTTGTTCTCCTTTTGTCAGGGCAGGTTTTTTGGGGCGGCCGGCGTGGTGTCTCCCACTGCCGAAACGGTCTCGGCCTTCCGGCGATAGGGCCTGCGCGGCCGTGGCGGCGCATCGGGCAGAAAGGCGGCGAAGGCGGCGGGCTCCAGAGCGATGTCGGCGAGCGTGTAGCGGTCCAGCGCCGACAGGAAAGCCCCGATCGCATCGCCCAGCATGCCCGAAAGCCTGCATGTGCGGGTCAGGACACACTGGTTGCCGGTGGCGAAACATTCGACGACGGCAAAATCCGGTTCGGTCAGCCGGACGACGTCGCCGATGCGGATCGTCTCGGCGGGCCGGGCGAGCAGCAGCCCTCCCGACCGGCCGCGCAGCGCCTTGAGGAAGCCGCCGCGTGTCAGCGTGCTGGCGACCTTGTTGAGATGGGTCTTCGATACACCGAAGGCGCGCGAGGCCGCTTCGATGGTAAACGACGTCTCGCTGCTCGATGCGGCGAACATCAGCATGCGCAGGGCATAGTCGGAAAAGCTCGTCAGGCGCATGGCAGGGCTCCGCGCTCCGTCGTCACGTCTGCACCACAACCTGCCGCGATCACAGTGCGTCCTCGCCGATCGGCTGGATGTGTATCGCGTTCTCGCCGCGGTGAAAGGCGATCGCCAGGCGGAAGCTGTGGGCGATGCGAAGCGCACGGTTGATGAACAATTGCGCGACCTCGGGCGGACAAAGCCGCCGCACGGTGGCGCGAAACAGGGTGAGCCAGCGGCGGAAATGGCGCTCGTCGAGACCCTCTATCGCCAGATGCGGCGGCAGCGGCCGGCCGTCATAGCGCGATGTGCGCAGAAGGGTTGCTGACCAGAAGTCGCACATCTTGTCGAGATGCGCCGGCCATTCGTCGGCGGCGATCTCCGCCGCGAAGACGGGTCCGAGCAGGTCGTCGCGGCGGATCTCGTCATAAAAGCCATGGACCACGGCGCGAACCATTTGCTCGTCCAGCATGTCCGGCAAGGGAATGCCGTCTATGAGGATGGTCCTGTCGATACGGCTTTCTTCGATCACGCCTGCCGGTTCCTTGTCTCTCACCATGGGATCAAACCTGGTCGTTAAAACATAGAGTGTCAATCTATCTTTTATTTCGTACGTCCAACCCATCGCGGGGCTGCCGCTGTCGGCGATCAGGAGGTGTCGCAAACGGAACGGAATCTGGCCTCGCTAAAAGGGGACTCTGGTCCTCTGCCCGCTTATATGCTTGGCTCAGCGAAGAATTGCCGGATCATTGCCAGACTGGGGTCGAACATGCGCGCACAGCCGAAAGCCAGCCATTTCATCGACGGTGAATATGTCGAGGATACCGAAGGTGCCGTCATCGAGAGCCTTTATCCGGCGACAGGCGAGGTGATCGCCAAGCTGCATGCGGCGACGCCGTCAATTGTCGAGAAGGCCATCGCTTCGGCCAAACGGGCACAGAAGGAATGGTCGAAGTTTAGCCCGATGGCCCGCGGCCGGATCCTCAAGCGCGCCGCGGAGATCATGCGGGAGCGTAACCGCGCGCTTTCGGAACTTGAAACGCTCGACACCGGCAAGCCGATCCAGGAGACGATCGTCGCCGACCCGACCTCGGGCGCCGACGCCTTCGAATTCTTCGGCGGCATCGCGCCGACCGCGCTCAACGGCAGCCAGATTCCTCTGGGTGGCGACTGGGCCTATACCAAGCGCGTGCCGCTCGGCGTCGTGGTCGGCATCGGTGCGTGGAACTATCCGCAGCAGATCGCCTGCTGGAAGGGCGCGCCGGCCCTTGCCGCCGGCAATGCCATGGTATTCAAGCCGTCGGAAGTCACCCCACTCGGGGCGCTGAAGATCGCCGAGATCCTGATCGAGGCGGGGCTGCCCAAGGGCGTGTTCAACGTCATCCAGGGCGACCGCGACTCCGGGCCGCTGCTGGTTTCCCATCCCGACGTCGCCAAGGTCTCGCTGACCGGCTCGGTGCCGACGGGGCGCAAGGTGGCCGGCGGCGCCGCCGCGCAATTGAAGCATGTCACCATGGAACTCGGTGGCAAGTCGCCCCTGATCATCTTCGACGACGCCGATGTCGAAAGCGCGATCTCCGGCGCCATGCTCGCCAATTTCTATTCCACCGGCCAGGTCTGCTCGAACGGCACGCGCGTCTTCGTGCACAAGGGCATCAAGAACAAGTTCCTCGCTCGGCTGAAAGAGCGCACCGAGGCGATCCTGATCGGCGACCCGCAGGACGAGGCAACCCAGATGGGACCGCTCGTCTCCTGGGCACAGCGCGAGAAGGTTCTCGGCTACATCGCCAAGGGCAAGGCCGAGGGCGCCACCCTCGTCACTGGCGGCGGCATTCCCAACAATGTCTCGGGCGAGGGTTACTTTGTCCAGCCGACGGTGTTTGCCGACGTGACGGACGACATGACCATCGCCCGCGAAGAAATCTTCGGCCCGGTGATGTGCGTGCTCGACTTCGACGACGAGGCGGACGTGATCGCGCGGGCGAACGCCAGTGAATTCGGCCTGGCCGGCGGCGTGTTCACCGCCGACATCACCCGCGCCCACCGCGTGGTCGACGAACTGGAAGCCGGGACGCTGTGGATCAACACCTACAATCTCTGCCCGGTCGAAATCCCCTTCGGCGGCTCGAAGCAATCCGGCTTCGGACGGGAAAATTCGGCGGCGGCGCTGGAGCACTATACCGAGCTGAAAACGGTCTATGTCGGCATGGGCAAGTGCGAGGCGCCGTATTGATTTCCCTCTTCTCCCCCTCGGGGAGAAGAGGTCCGAAGGGCAGATGAGGGGGCCGCTTGCGAGGCTTCGCCTCCCCCTCATCCGGCTGCCGCCACCTTCTCCCCGCTGGGGAGAAGAGGGACGACGACCGGCGCCGTATTGAGATCCTTCTCCCCCTCGGTGGGGGAGAAAGCAAAATCAACAGTTTAGCGCAGCTAAATGTTAGATTTTGCAAGTGAGGGGGTACCTCTCACCTGCGACTTCTAGCACTTAGCTGAAGCTGAGATGCTGAAATCGCTTCCTCTCCCACAAGGGGAGAGGCGGCGCAGGGGGCTAGGACATGCAGCAGGCAGACTACATCATCATCGGCTCCGGCTCCGCCGGATCGGCCATGGCCTATCGCCTGTCGGAGGACGGCAAGCACACGGTGCTGGTGCTGGAATATGGCGGATCGGATGTCGGGCCGTTCATCCAGATGCCGGCGGCGCTGGCCTGGCCGATGAGCATGAAGCGCTACAACTGGGGTTACCTCTCCGAGCCCGAGCCGAACCTCAACAACCGGCGCATCACCGCGCCGCGTGGCAAGGTGATCGGCGGATCGTCGTCGATCAACGGGCTCGTTTATGTGCGGGGACATGCCGAGGACTACAACCGCTGGGAAGAGCTCGGCGCGCGCGGCTGGGCCTATGCGGACGTTCTCCCTTATTTCAAGCGGATGGAGACCTCGAGCGGCGGCGAAGCCGGATGGCGCGGCACCGACGGGCCTCTGCATGTGCGGCGCGGGCCGGTCAACAATCCCCTCTTCCATGCCTTCATCAAGGCCGGCGAACAGGCCGGCTTCGAACTGACCGAGGACTATAACGGCTCCAAGCAGGAGGGCTTCGGCCTGATGGAGCAGACGATCTACAAGGGGCAGCGCTGGTCGGCGGCGAATGCCTATCTGAAACCCGCGCTGAAGCGGCCGAACGTCTCGCTCACCCGCTGCTTTGCCCGCCGCGTCATCATCGAAAACGGCCGCGCCGTCGGCGTGGAGATCGAGCGCAATGGCAAGGTCGAGGTGGTGCGCGCCAATCGCGAGGTGATCGTCTCGGCCTCGTCGTTCAATTCGCCGAAACTGCTGATGCTGTCGGGCATCGGGCCGGCGGCGCATCTGAAGGAGATGGGGATCGAGGTCGTCGCCGACCGTCCCGGCGTCGGCGCCAATCTGCAGGACCACATGGAATTCTATTTCCAGCAGGTCTCGACCAAACCGGTGTCGCTCTATTCCTGGCTGCCGTGGTTCTGGCAGGGGGTGGCGGGCGCGCAATGGCTGCTGTCCAAGGGCGGGCTCGGCGCCTCCAACCAGTTCGAGGCCTGCGCCTTCCTGCGCTCCGCGCCGGGCCTCAAGCAGCCGGACATCCAGTATCACTTCCTGCCGGTCGCCATCTCCTATGACGGCAAGGCGGCGGCCAAGAGCCACGGATTCCAGGTGCATGTCGGCTACAACCTGTCGAAGTCGCGCGGCAGCGTGACTTTGCGCTCGCCCGACCCGATGGCCGATCCGGTGATCCGCTTCAACTATATGAGCCATCCGGAAGATTGGGAGAAGTTCCGCCACTGCGTGCGGCTGACCCGCGAGATCTTTGGCCAGCAGGCCTTCGATACGTTCCGTGGTCCGGAAATCCAGCCGGGCGAGCATGTGCGAACGGACGAGCAGATCGACGCCTTCCTGCGCGAACATCTGGAAAGCGCCTACCACCCCTGCGGCACGAACAAGATGGGTCGCGCCGACGACCCCATGGCCGTGGTCGACCCGGAATGCCGGGTGATCGGGGTCGAGGGGCTCAGGGTGGCCGACAGCTCGATCTTCCCGCACGTGACCTACGGCAACCTCAATGGCCCGTCGATCATGACGGGCGAGAAGGCCGCCGACCATATCCTCGGCAAACAGCCCTTGCCCCGCTCCAACCAGGAGCCTTGGGTCAATCCGCGTTGGGAGACCAGCGACCGGTAAGGATCAGTGGTAGTCATCCTCGCGCTGGTGGCGGACCGCGAGGATGGTGACCGTCTCGGCATCCTCGATTTCATAGAGAACAACGTAACCAGAATTTCCGAAAGGAACCAGCAACTCGCGGGTCATGATCGTCTCGTCATCGACCACGACTTTTCGTCCGATGAACGGAAAATCCTCCAATACCGAAAGCGCCTTGGAAACGGCATCGTAGGCCCTATCCGCCAGACGCGGGTCCGTTTCGGTCAAATGGTCGTAATACCGCTCGATGTCGATGAAGAAAGGTTCGGCGAACAGGAGCTTGCGGCTCATCCGGCTTTCGCGGCTTTCGCCTTCGCCTTCTCAAGCTTCTCTCGCATCATCCCGAGGACATCTTCCTTCGTGTAATAGATGCCCGTCTTCTTTCCATGCTCCCGGGCCGCCAGTCCCCTGGCGATAAATTCGGCCTGGGTCTTGCGGGAATGGATTTGCGCCTTCACGGCATTCTCAACGAAGGCGGAAAGGCTTTCGCCCTCCTCGAGCACGCTTTCGGCGGCGGCCCGCAATTCGGGATCGACGCGGAGAGAGGGAAGCGTTGCGGTCTTCATGGAAACCTCCTGCGTTGCAAATGCGATGCATCGTACCGCCGCGTATGGACGTGGTCAACTTCGCCGCGGACGTTGCTTTGAAACCGACCCAGACTCCTCCATCTGGCGTGCCAATCAGCGTCGGTTCCGTCGCCTCAGAGCTGATAGGGCATTCGCATTCCCGGATTATCAGGCGGAAAGTCCTTGCTGTTGCGCGTGATCAGGATCGCCCCGCGACTGTCGGCGCTCGCCCAGATGATCGCATCTGGCAATTTGATGCGGTGCGTGCGTCGCAGTTTGACCGCCCTCTCCGCCACCGCCTCGTCAAGCTGGATCACCTCGAAACCCGACAGAAACGACCTTGTCGCCTCGGCGAGCAGCGCCGGCGCGTCGACCATGACTTCCATCCAGGTGACGATGCTGATCGCCCTCTCCTCATAGAGGCCGAGCTCTTCCTTCGCCTGCGGGATGCCGTTCAGATAGTCGACCAGGATATTGGTATCGAACAGCGCCGCTACCATTCTTCCCGCAGTGCCTTCTGGTAGGCCAAGCCATCGACACCCGCCTCGCCCCAAAGGCCGAAGGCCGCCTGCTCCTCCGGCCGCTGCTTCTTGGCCAAGAGATCGCCGACCGCTTCGCGGATCAGGGAGGCGCGGGACACGCGTTGGCGCCGCGCGATCCGGTCCAGCGCGGTCAGGGCCTTCTCATCGATGTCCACGAGCGTACGCATGGCGAAACGTCCTGTCTGATATCACACCATGATATACACCCGATGCGACACGATTTAAAGCCCGCCGCCCGCCGTCACGGGAATCGAATCCGCACCTTCACTGCCCGAACAGCTTCCACCGTGTCGGGCGAAAGCGGATGTCGGCGCCGACGGCGACGGGGGCGTCGAGGGGCACTTCGATCTCGAGATGGTAGGGCTCGTGGCCGTTGTTGGCGACGTCGATTTCGGCGATGCGCGTACCCGCGAGGCGGCGGCAGGCGGTGACCTTGCCGTAGAGCGAGTGGCTGTCGGTGGTGACGACGACGTCCTGCGGGCGGAAAAACAGCTCGCCCGGCCCCTCGCCGTTCTCGGTAGTACCGATCGGCTCGCCCTGGAACAGCACCGTCTTGTCGCGGACCGTCACGGGCACATGCGAGGACTCGCCGATGAAGGAGAAGACGAAGGGCGAATTGGGCGTGTCGTAGACATCGTCGGCGGTACCGACCTGTTCGACCTTGCCCTGGCTCATGACGACGACACGGTCGGCAAGCTCGAGCGCCTCTTCCTGGTCGTGGGTGACGAAGAAGGTGGTGTGGCCGGTGCGGTCGTGGAATTCCTTCAACCAGCGGCGCAGTTCCTTGCGCACCTTGGCATCGAGCGCGCCGAAGGGCTCGTCGAGCAGCAGCACGGTCGGCTCGATAGCCATGGCCCGGGCGAGCGCCACGCGCTGGCGCTGGCCGCCCGAGAGCTGCGCCGGATAGCGCTTCTCGAGGCCCGACAGATGCACCATGTCGAGCAGGTCGGAGACACGTTTGCGGATTTCATGGGCGGGCGGGCGGTTGGCCTTGGGGCGCACTTTCAGGCCGAAAGCAATGTTTTCGGCAACCGTCATGTGGCGGAACAGCGCATAGTGCTGGAAGACGAAACCGATATGCCGTTCCTGCACGCTCTTTTCCGAGGCATCCTCCTCGCCGAAGAAGATCTTGCCGGCGGTCGGCTGTTCGAGACCGGCGATCAGGCGCAAAAGCGTCGTCTTGCCGGAGCCCGAGGGGCCGAGCAGCGCGATCAGTTCGCCGGAGCGGATATCAAGCGACAGGTCGTAGAGTGCCGGAAACTGGCCGAACTCCTTGCGGATATTGGTGATCGTGACATCCATCGGAGGACCTTTCAGTGTTTGCGGCTGCCGGCGATCGCGTGGCCGTAGCGAAGTTCCAGAACGGTCTTCAGCGCCAGCGTCACGAGGGCAAGGAGAGCAAGGAGCGTCGAGACGGCAAAGGCCGCGACGAAGTTGTATTCGTTGTAGAGGACCTCGACATGCAGCGGCATGGTTTCGGTGAGCCCCCGCACATGGCCGGACACCACCGAGACGGCGCCGAACTCGCCCATGGCGCGGGCGTTGCAGAGCAGGACGCCATAGAGCAGGCCCCATTTGATGTTGGGCAGCGTCACGTACCAGAAGGTCTGCCAGCCGCTGGCGCCGAGCGACAGCGCCGCCTCCTCGTCGCCGGTCCCCTGCTCCTGCATCAGCGGGATCAGTTCGCGCGCAACGAAGGGGAAGGTGACGAAGACGGTGGCGAGCACGATGCCCGGCACGGCAAACAGGATCTCGATGCCGTAGCTCTTGAGGAACGGCCCAAGCACGCTCTGCGAGCCGAACAGCAGCACATAGACCAGACCGGAGATGACCGGCGAGATCGAGAACGGCAGGTCGATCAGGGTGATCAGGAAGGTCTTGCCCTTGAATTCAAACTTGGCGATCGCCCAGGCGGCGGCCACGCCGAAGACCAGGTTGAGCGGCACGGCGATCGCCGCGACCGTCAGGGTCAACTGGATCGCCGAGAGCGTATCCGGATCGCCGAGTGCCTCGAAGAATGCGGGAACGCCCTCGCGGAAGGCTTCGATGAAGACCAGGACGAGCGGCAGCAGCAGGACAAACGCCATGAAGGCGAGCGCCACTGCCATCAGCGACAGCCGCGCGAGCGGGCTTTCGGTCGAGGCGTCGCGGAAACGGGGCTTGGCCATGGAGGCGGATTTAGCGGACATTGGCGTATCTCCTCCGGCTCCACATCTGCAGAAGGTTGATGAACAGCAGCATGGCGAACGAGATCAGCAGCATGATGCAGGCGATCGCGGTGGCGCCGGCATAGTTGAACTCTTCCAGCCGGATGACGATCAGCAGCGGCGCGATCTCCGAGACGTAAGGGATGTTGCCGGCGATGAAGATGACCGAGCCGTATTCGCCGACGCCGCGGGCAAAGGCGAGCGCGAAGCCAGTGAGAATGGCGGGCGTCAGCGCCGGAAGGACGACCATGCGCAGCGTCTGGAACCGGGTGGCGCCGAGCGTGGCCGAGGCCTCCTCGACCTCGCGGTCGAGCTCTTCCATCACCGGCTGGACCGTGCGCACGACAAAGGGCAGGCCGACGAAGACGAGCGCCACGACAATGCCGACCGGGGTAAAGGCGATCTTGATGCCGAGCGGCGCAAGCAGCGAGCCGACCCAACCGTTCGGCGCATAGAGGGCGGCGAGCGAGATGCCGGCGACGGCGGTCGGCAGGGCGAAGGGCAGATCGACCACGGCATCGAGCAGGCGGCGCCCAGGAAAGTCGTAGCGCACCAGCACCCAGGCGACGATGACACCGAACACGGCATTGATGGCGCCGGCTGCCAGCGCCGAGCCGAAGCTTACCTTCAGGGCAAGCATGGTGCGCTCGTCGGCGGCGATGGCAAAGAACTCCGCCCAGCCAAGCGAGGCGGAGCGCCAGACCAGACCCACCAGCGGGATGAGGATGATCACCGTCAGGTAGAAGATCGTGTAGCCGAGCGTCAGACCGAAGCCCGGCAGGATGCTCGGCTGGCGCCAGTTCTTCATCATCTGTCCCGTCGTCATTGCCTTGGGCCCACCCGCATAATGCCTTGAATACCGCCTGCCACAAGCCCCGGACTATCACTGAGGTCGGGGGCTTCATCGACCGATCGACGATCGATTACCGAGC
Source organism: Ciceribacter sp. T2.26MG-112.2 (assembly GCF_900492205.1). Taxonomy (GTDB): domain Bacteria; phylum Pseudomonadota; class Alphaproteobacteria; order Rhizobiales; family Rhizobiaceae; genus Allorhizobium; species Allorhizobium naphthalenivorans_A. The sequence goes on along the minus strand of NZ_UEYQ01000014.1, from coordinate 60,914 downwards.
CGGCCTGTAGATCTGGTCGAAAATGCCGCCATCGGCGAAGTGGGCGGGCTGCACCTTGGCCCAGCCGCCGAAAATCGGATCGTCGATCGTGACGAGATCAACCTTAGCGAATTTGGCCAGGTCTTCCGCCGCCACCAGTTCGGGTCTGGACGGACGGTAGAAGTGCTTCACCGCGATCTTCTGGCCTTCCTCGGAATAGAGATATTGCAGATAGGCCTCGGCGACCTTGCGGGTTCCCTTGGCATCGACATTGCCGTCGACCACGGCAACCGGCGGTTCGGCGAGGATCGACTGCGGCGGGGCGACGATCTCGACGGCGCTGTCGCCGAACTGCTCCAGCGCAAGATAGGCTTCATTCTCCCAAGACAGCAGCAAGTCGCCGATCTGGCGCTGGGCAAAGGTCGTCAAGGCGCCCCGTGCACCGGTATCGAGCACGGGCGCGCGCTTGAACAGTTCGGCGATGTACTCGCGGATTTTGGCCTCATCGCCACCATATTGCTTGTGGGCCCAGGCCCAGGCGGCCAGATAATTCCACCGGGCACCGCCGGAGGTTTTCGGGTTGGGGGTGACGATCTGCACGTCGCCCTTCACCAGGTCGCCCCAATCGTGGATGCCCTTGGGGTTGCCCTTGCGCACCAGGAAGACGATGGTCGAGGTAAAGGGCGAAGAGTTGTTATCCAGACGGCCGCGCCAGTCCCTGGCGATCTTTCCGGTCTTTTCAGCAATGGCGTCGATGTCGCCTTCGAGCGCCAGGGTCACTACGTCGGCGTCGAGGCCGTCGATCACGGAACGGGCCTGCTTGCCGGAACCGCCGTGGGACTGACGGATGGCCACGTCCTCGCCGGTCTCGGCCTGCCAGTGCTTGGCGAAGGCTGCATTGTACTCCTTGTAGAGTTCCCGGGTGGGGTCATAGGAGACATTCAACAGGCGGGTGTCGGCATGAGCCGAGACGACGAGACCTGTGGACAGCGACAGCCCGACAAGGAACCTGCCCAACTGTTTCGTGAAGCTGTTCATCGCAACCTGTCCTTTCCCCGTTTCCTCACGTTAAGACTACCGGTGAGGTCGTGTTAGTCAACGCGAGCGGAAAAATAGCAAAACAGTACCCTGAGCCGCAGGGCGAGGGAAAATGCGGGGCGGTGCCCGGCGCAAGAATGCAGGTAATTTCGTTCGCCAAACCGCGATGTCACAGAAAAGTCACGTTTGCGAAAACCACCGCCCACAGGTGCCGGAGCGAAACATTTCCGCTCCCGGCGGCAGATCTACACCGTTTCCTCGACGGCAATCCGAGCCGGATGCCCGTTGAGAGCATCGGCGATCGTCGTGGAGAACAGCACGGCGCGGGTCTCGTCGGCGACACGGGCAAAGACATGGCGGACCTCGCACTCGCTTTCGCCATTGCAGTCCTCGCAGCGGCGATAGGCCGTGAGCGACAGGCAGGGCAGCGGCGCGATCGGCCCGTCGATCAGCCGCAGCACTTCACCATAGGTGATCTCGGCTGCTTGCCTCAGCAAAAGATAGCCGCCCTGCTTGCCGCGGCGGCTGGTGACCAGGCCGTTGCGCTTCAGGTCCAGCAGGATCTGCTCGAGGAACTTCTTCGGGATGTTCTGCCGGTCGGCAATGTCGGAAATCTGCAAGGGCTCGCCGGCCTCGGCGCGCGCCAGGGCCGAAAGCGCTCGCAAGGCGTATTTGGCTTTTTGCGAAATCATCGAAGAACCGATTGCTGGCCGATGCGGTCGCCCGACCGCCTGTTTCGCAGCGTTTAGCCCAATTCGCATGGAAAAACAAACCGGCGCCGGCACGCCTGGCGACAGACGAGGAAGCGGGCGCCGCGGCGGCTTTTCTTCCGAAAGCGCCAGTGAGAGAGATATTTGCTCGCCCCTCCGGTTGTTTGGGAATGGCTGTTTCTCGTCCTGCCGGGATTTTGTTGCGATACTTTCACACAGCTCAGCTAGCAGGATCGACACATGACCTCCCAAGACCATGAGATGCGTGCGCAACGGCTCGATGCCGAACTGGCCGGCCTCGACCTTCCCGGTCGGCTGGCCCTCATCGCCGCGTTCGGCGGCCGCGCCGTGTTCACCACCAGCCTCGGCATCGAGGACCAGGTGATCACCGCCGCGATCGGCCTGGCGCGGCTGCCGGTCGAGATCTCGACGCTGGAAACCGGCCGGCTGTTCAAGGAAACCGCGGATCTGATCGGCGAAACCGAAGAGCGCTTCGACATTTCGATCAAGCGCTTCCATCCCGAACAGGACGACATCGACGCCTATGCGGCAAAATATGGCCTGAACGGCTTCTATGAGAGCGTCGAGGCGCGCCATGCCTGCTGTCACGTGCGCAAGCTGGTGCCGCTCGCCAAGGCGCTTTCGGGCGCCACGATCTGGATCACCGGCCTTCGGCGCGGCCAGTCGGGTAACCGTGCAGCCACCCCCTTTGCCGAATACGACGCCGAGCGCGATCTCATCAAGGTGAACCCGCTGGCCGACTGGTCGCTCGAAGACATCAATGCCTATGTCGAGACCGAGGCGGTGCCCACCAATCCCCTGCACAGGAAAGGCTATCCCTCGATCGGCTGCGAGCCGTGCACAAGGGCCATCAAGCCCGGCGAGCCAGAGCGCGCCGGCCGCTGGTGGTGGGAGAATGACGAGAAACGCGAATGCGGCCTGCACGTGCCGGAAGCGGCAGCGACGCTGCTGGAACCCACGCCGGCCTGATTTTAGCGGCCTTTGCCCCTCACCCTGACCCTCTCCCCGTGAACGGGGAGAGGGGACGGAGACGGCGCAGCAAGTCCCTTCTCCCCGCCTGCGGGGAGAAGGTGGCGGCAGCCGGATGAGGGGAAAGGCCCAAGACTTACAGTCGGATGTGATTCCGATCCAAGGACAAGAGACAATGCATCATTCGGAATTCGATCCCCATTCCAAGGACCAGCCGGCCAAGCCGCCGCTCGATCCGCACCTGAAGGCGCTGGAGAACGAGGCGATCCACATCTTCCGCGAGGTGGCCGCCGAGTTCGAGAAGCCGGTCATGCTCTATTCGATCGGCAAGGATTCGTCCGTGCTGCTGCACCTGGCGCGCAAGGCGTTCTATCCCGGCCGGGTGCCCTTCCCGCTCCTGCACGTGAACACCGGCTGGAAGTTCGCCGAGATGATCGCCTTTCGCGACGAGATCGTCGAACGCTACGATCTCGACCTGATCGAGCACATCAACCCGCGCGGTGCTGCCGAAGGCGTCACCCCGTTCAGCCATGGCTCGGCGCTCTATACCGACATCATGAAAACGGAAGGCCTGCGCCAGGCGCTCGACGCCGGCCAGTTCGACGCCGCCTTCGGCGGTGCGCGCCGCGACGAGGAAGCGAGCCGCGCCAAGGAGCGCATCTACTCCTTCCGCACGCCCGACCATCGCTGGGACCCGCGCAACCAGCGGCCCGAGCTGTGGAACATCTATAACGGCCAGATCCGCCGCGGCGAGAGCGTGCGCGCCTTTCCGCTGTCCAACTGGACCGAGGTCGACATCTGGCGCTACATCCAGGCCGAGGACATTCCGCTCGTGCCGCTCTACTTCGCCAAGAAGCGGCCTTACGTGGAGCGCGACGGCATGATGATCCTCGCCGAGGATCCGCGCCTCGAACTGCTGCCCGGAGAGGTCAAGCAGGAAGGCATGATCCGCTTCCGCACGCTCGGCTGTTTCCCGCTTACCGGCGCCATCCGCAGCCACGCGACGACGCTGGAGGAGGTGATCGCCGAGCTGGAAATCGCCACCGTCTCCGAGCGCCAGGGCCGGGCCATCGACCGCGACCAGTCGGGATCGATGGAGAAGAAGAAACGCGAAGGATATTTCTGAGATGACCGCCGCCATTACCGCCCTCGCCGCCGAGCTTCCGGACGTCCTTCCGGCCTTCGTGACCCGCGATTCACGTCCGCTGCGGCTCATCACCTGCGGCTCGGTGGACGACGGCAAGTCGACGCTGATCGGACGCCTGCTGTGGGACACCAAAGCGGTCAAGGAAGACCAGGCCGCGACGCTGCACCGCGATTCGGGCAAGCAGAACGATCTCGGCCTGCCCGACTTCGCGCTGCTGCTCGACGGCCTTCAGGCCGAGCGCGAACAGGGCATCACCATCGACGTCGCCTATCGCTATTTCGCCTCGGACAAGCGCTCCTTCATCGTCGCAGACACGCCCGGCCACGAGCAGTATACCCGCAACATGGCGACCGGCGCCTCGACCGCCGATCTCGCCATCCTGCTGGTCGATGCGCGTACCGGCCTTTTGGAGCAGACCCGCCGTCACGCGACCATCGCCTCGCTGATGGGCATCAAGCAGTTCGTGCTGGCGGTCAACAAGTTCGACCTCGTCGGCTACGACCGCGCTGTCTTCGACCGGATTGCCCATGATTTCAAGGAACTGGCGTTGACGCTCGGCGTGCGCCAGGTCACCGCCATTCCGATGTCGGCGCTGAAGGGCGAGAACGTCGTCTATTCCGGCGCGGCCGTCATGCCGTGGTATGACGGCCAGACGCTGGTCGAGGCGCTGGAACTCGCCACGCTGCGGTCTGCCCAGACCACGGGCTTCCGCCTGCCGGTGCAGCGCGTCTGCCGCCCGGGCGAGAGCTTCCGCGGCTATCAGGGCACGGTCGCCGGCGGCGCGGTGAAGCCGGGCGACGGCGTGGTGATCCTGCCGTCCGGCCAGATCGCCAATGTCAAGCAGATCGTCACCTTCGACCTGGTGCGCAATGCCGCGGTCGCCGGCGACGCCATCACGCTGGTGCTCGACCGGCAGGTCGACGTGTCGCGCGGCGACATGATCGTCTCGCTCGACAGCCAGCCGCAGTCGGGCCTGTCCTTCGATGCGCATCTGGTCGCGCTGCAGCCGGACGGCATCCAGCCGGGCAAGCGCTACTGGCTGAAGTCCGGCTCGCGCCGCCAGCGCGTGCAGGTCAATCCGGTCTCCCAGCTCGACCTCAAGTCGGGCAAGTGGAACCCGGCCGAGGCGCTCGCCATGAACGCCATCGGCAAGGTGCACCTCGCCTTCGACGAAGCGGCGATCTTCGATCCTTACGAGCAGAACCGCTCGACCGGCGCCTTCATCCTGATCGATCCGGACACCAACAATACGGTGGCCGGCGGCATGATCACCGCCAAACGGGCCGATCTGGGCGGGCTCAACGCCAATGACGGCCGGGTGATCCTGTCGCTGCCGGCCGATCTCGCCGAACAGATCATGGCGACCGAACTGCTCGCCAGCCGTCGCGACGAGGTCGAAACCCGCCGCGTCACCAACGCCGCCGCCCGCGACCTCATCGACGGCATCGACGGCTGAAACGAGGTTCTCCCCGGACGCCAGGCGTCCCACATGCCCGCTCCCTCACCCGGAGCGGGCTTTTTTCGTCGTTGCGGGAGTGGAATCAGGCCTTGCCGTCGCGACGGACCGGAGCGCCGCGGGCGATGTTCAGTTCCTCGCGGATGACCCGGTCGTCGCCATCAAGAACGGCGCGCCAGATGCGATTACCGATGCGCAGGCTCAATCGGCTGGTGCCGGCATCCTCGCCCTCACCCTTCTCGACAGTGCTTTTCACCAGCCCCTGCTCCTGCTGGCGGCGAAAATCCTGGGGTGCCAGGCCGAAGCGCTGGGCAAGCTCGGCCGGATCGAGGATGAAGTCGCCATTGCCGTCGCGTTCGATCCGCATCCGCTTCTCCTTCGCGTTCATCCGTTTCAACCGACAGCGAGCATCGGCCTATTGAGCGCAGGTTTCAAGTCCTGCCCCTCCTCGAGGGCCAGGGCACGTGATACGGCGGAGAGCAGATCGGTTTGCGAGATCAGCCCTTCGATCCGTTCGTCCTCGTCGATGATGACCACGGCATGGGCCTTACCGTCGGTCAGAAGCGGCAGGAGCGCCAATGCCGGATCATGCGGCAAGGCGGTTGCAGCCCGCGAGATATTCGCTCCGATCGCACCGTCGGCGCCGATCAGCTCGCGAAGACCGACGGTACCAAGCAGCCGGCCTTCGGCATCGGTGACCGGCAGCGTGCGGATATTGTGCCGCAACAGAAGCGCCCGCACCGTCTCCGGCGTATCGTTCTCACTGACCCGGATGACGTCGCGCGACATGATGTCGGAGCAGGACAGAGGGCCATGCCGGCGGATGGTGGCCTGCAGTTCCACCTGCATCAGCAATTGCTTGAGATCGCCGCGGTCGATGTCGAAGGTTTCGTGCATGGCCGCAAGGGCGGCCTCGATATCGGCCTCGCTGAAGCCTGCGCGCAGTTGCGGGGGAAGGTCGCGCGTCTGATGGAGATTGGCGGCATCGGGCGGGGCAAGGTGCGGATAGGCGCGGCGCGACAGCTTGTGCGCGACGATGCCGAGCGTAACCAGGATGGCCGAGTTGAGGCCGACCGGGACGATGGGAAAGAGCAGCCCCCAGTCGGCGATCGCCTGCCCGCCGAGCACGGTCATCATGGCGACCGCCCCGCCCGGCGGATGAAGGCAGCGTGTGAGCGACATGGCGGCGATCGCCAGCGAGACGGCAAGGCCGATGGCAAGGGCCGGCTCATGGACGAAATGGGCGACGACCAGGCCGGAAAGCGCCGAAAGAGAATTGCCGCCGATGATCGACCAGGGCTGGGCGAGCGGGCTGGCGGGGACGACGAAAAGAAGGACGGCGGACGCGCCGATCGGTGCGACGATCAACGGCAGATGCGGATCGGGACCGAGCAGCAGGCCGCAGAGAAAGCCGGTCAGGGCCGTCGCGACCAGCGCGCCGAGGCAACCGATCAGCCGTTCGGTGAGCGTCGCGCCGGCAAGGATCGGGTTGAACAATTGCCTGAGGGCAGCCTTTGCCGAACGGCGGGCGGGATCGCTGGTGGTCATCGAAATGCTTTGTCCCGGAATTCTGGCAGCGTTGGCAGGAAACAGGTCTCCCCCTTATTGGCCAGATCGGCTTCTTGTTAAAGGTAGGAAGTTGCGCAATTGCGGCTTGCACCGGAATGTTTCTTCAGGCGCGTCCGCTCCTGCCGATCACCGTGCCGGGCGCGGAGCGCCCTCGCCGGCAGCCGCTCTCCATGGCCCTCTTCATTCCTGGGATATGAGCGATCCAGCCCTCAGAGGCGGTGCGAAGAGGACGACAATTTGCCAATCTGGAAAAGACACGGGCCTTGAAACGAAAAAAGCCCGCAATCGCGGGCTTTTCTAGCTGGTCGGAGTGGAGTGATTCGAACACTCGACCCCCACGTCCCGAACGTGGTGCGCTACCAGACTGCGCTACACTCCGTGCCAGCGGCGCCTCTATAGACCAGCGTTTTTTCTTGCACAAGCGGTGATTTGAAGATTTCCTGCGGAAGACGAAAATTTCGTGACGGATGCCGGCGCGTCCTCTCCGCCCAGGACGGCGGGAACACCTGAAAATGTGGCGGAACGTGGCCCCTTGGCATCATTGGCGAAAAATACGCGGTACAGCCAGAAGAGGCGATTTTCATCCACCCGGATTGCGGCTAAAGCCGGCATTGCGAAACGGCGCCGATGGGCGGAGAATCAGGGGCTCCGGGCGGCCGTCTTCGCCGACATGAGCTCAAGGGACAGAGAAATGAATTTCCGCGTGATCACCATGGCCGGCCTTGCGCTGGCGCTTGCCGCTTGCACCACTACGGGTGTCGCCACGAACCCGATCGAAGCGCGCTGGAACGGCCAGCAGGCCGGCGCCTTCTTCGCCAAGTTCGGCCCGCCGATTACCGATGTCGAGACCGGTGGCACGACGCTCTACACCTGGCGCGGCGGTTACAAGACCCGCGCCGTGCCGGCCGTCTACGAGGATCTCGGCAATGGCAAGAAGGGCAAGCTCCTGAAGCCGGCGCGCTCCGAATATCTGCGCTGCGAAGTGCAGCTGACGGTGTCGCCCGACTACGTGATCCGCGGTGTGCGCACCGTCGTCGACAAGCGCACGGACGGCAAGAGCTATTGCGAGGAATTCCTCGCCGGCGAATGATCGATCGCCGCCAGTCGTTCGTGACAGACAAAAGCGCCCGCGGATGATTCCCGGGCGCTTTTTTCGTCGTCGTCGCTGCCTGCGGGGTGACGTCAGAGCAGCAGGTCGAGGAAGCGCTCGGTGCCGGAATTGGCGATCTGCAGCGCCTGGATGCCGAGCTGTTCCTGGGTCTGCAGCGCCTTCAGCCGCGTCGCTTCGGCGTTGAGGTCGGCATCGACCATCTTGCCGACGCCGGTTTCGATCGAATCCTGCAGGTCCTTAGTGAATTCCGACTGCAGCTCGATGCGCGTGCTGATCGCGCCGAGCGATGTCGCCACCTCGATGGTGCGTTCCGCCATGGCATCGACGACGCTGATCATTTCCTCGATCTCGGCGTCGGTCGTCGCGTCCGAAAGGGCGATCTCGTCATAGGCGCCGCCGTTCTCGCCGTTGAACAGCACCCAGGTCTTGGAGGTGCCGAGTTCGGTGGCGAAACCCGAGCCGGTCAGGATGCCGCTGTCGCCCGACAGGTCGTCGACGAGGAAGTTGACGTCGGTCGTGCCGGCCGTCCCGGCAATCTCGTAAGTTATGCTCGTCACCGTCACACCGCCATCCGCATCACGCCGGAAGGAGCCGACGAGCTCGCGATCGACGTCGTCGGCGAGGTCGGTGCGCTTCAGCCAGTTCTGTTCGGAAAAGCTCGACGCACTGGCGATGGTCTTCAGCTGATCCTTCAGCTGGTCGAGATCGGTGTTGACCTTGTCCCGGTCCACCCCCGGCTCGCGCGCCAGAACCAGCAGTTTCTTGATTTCGACCAGCGTGTCGGTGGCGGCGGAAAAGCCGTTATTGGCGCTGTCGACAATGCCGCTCGCCAAACCGAGCGCATCCTCGACGGCTGACAGCATCTTGTTGTCGGAGCGCATGGTCGTGGCGATCGACCAGTAGGCGGCATTGTCTGCCGCCGTGGCAACCCGCTGACCGGAGGACATCCGGCCCATGGTGGCGTCGCGATCGCCCGTCGTCGACCGGAGAACGTCGAGCGCAAGAATAGCGCCGTTATTCGTGTTAAAACTCAGCATACAACACCTACGCAATACCGTTCGTCCGAAGAGGGCGTCGTGGATGACGCCCTCTCGAAAGAAACTCAGAACAAACACGCCTCACGAACGCACTACCGACTGGAAGCCATGTGTTTATACATGCGTTAGGGTTAACGCATGCCTTACGCGCTCCGGTATTTATGGTTAATATTCAGTGTATTACACGAGGTTAGCCAAAACCTCCAACAAAGGCGGGATGGTCGGTGGACGCGGCCGGGCAGGAATCAGGCGCGCCTATGCGCGCCCTCTTGACTTCGTTCCCTCTTTGTTCCATCCGATACCCATGGCCGTCAGCATCGACACCCTTGGAAAGGCAACCCGCCACAACATGCTCGTGGTGGCAACCTGCCGGCATTGCGAGCGCCAGGCGCGCTTCCTGGCGAGCGATCTCGCCGGCTTCTACGGCCATGGGCGCGACCCGCGCACCCTGCCCTTCCGCTGCAAGGCCTGCGACCGGCGCGACTGCCGGGTGACGCTGATGGACTGGCCGTTCGACCGCACACCGGAGACCATCGTCTGGCGGCCGGTGAAGGTGCGAGGATAAATGGCGGGACGGCCGGGCGGGTATCCTGGTTGCCACAGTGATGCGCAATTGTCTCTTCGTAATCCATAATAGAATTGCCCTATCATCAGATTCCGTCATCAGTCTTTCTATTTGATGAATATTCGAACTGTACTCCACTACCGATTGCGAAACACCGCCATGACGATATGATGACTTCGCAGTCATTCGTCATTCAAGAGGGGAAGCGCGATGGCGACCGTCAGTTATTTCTTTCCGGGTGGAATCTATCCGTTCGGCCTGGATTACAATCCTTCGTTTGACGATCTTCTGGGCGATGGAGGCAATGCGACGCAGGTCGGAAGCGTGACTGCGACCTCCGTCCGATACAGGCTCGATAACGGCCTCTATGTCAGGCTTGTCGGGACAGGCTTCACCGCCGTCGGCGGCGAGCTTGGCGAGACGGGCACCATTACCAGCCTGCAGATTCTCGACACCAACGGAACGACCGTCCTGCGGACGATGAGCCTGAGCCTGGCGACCGCACTGTTCCTCGATGGCTACGACGCTTTCGACGGATACAGGTTGGGCCAGTGGCTGCTGCGCGGGAACGACACCCTGAACGGGTCATCCGGCTCCGACGACATGTACGGCTACGGGGGCAATGACACCATCAACGGCGGCGGCGGCGACGACTATATCGACGGCGGGGCGGGGCGAGACGTATTGAACGGCGGCGCCGGTTTCGACCAGTTGAGCTTTTCGCGCGCTTATCAGGATCCCAACGCCGTGCGCGGCATCGTCCTCAACGCAGCGGCCGGGACTGTCACCGACGCCTATGGCAACGCCGAAACCTTCACCAGTTTCGAGTCCTTCCGCGGCACCCAGTTCGCCGACACGATGACCGGGTCCGCCGCCAACGAGCAATTCATGGGGCTGGGTGGCCGTGACCGGATCAACGGCGGCGGCGGGTTCGACGAGGTTCGCTTCCATCGTGACGTCAATCACGGCGGGCGGGCTGGCGTCACCGTCGATTTGACCGCCGGCACGGCGATCGACGGTTTCGGGCGGACCGACACGCTGATCAGCATCGAAGCGGTGCGCGGCACCCAATATGTCGACCGCCTGACGGGCAGCGCCGTGGCAAACCGACTTCGCGGCGAAGGCGGTAATGACATTCTCGACGGCCGGGCCGGCAACGACGAGTTGAACGGCGGGACGGGAAACGATCGGCTTCTGGGCGGGACCGGCAATGACACGCTGATCGGCGGCACCGGCCGAGATGTCTTCGTCTTCAATTCGGCGCCGAACGCCACGACCAATGTCGATACGATCATCGATTTCAACGTGGCCGACGACACGATCTGGCTGGAAAACGCGATCTTCACGGCACTCACCGCAACCGGAGCGCTTGCCTCGACAGCCTTCGTCGCCAATGCGAGCGGGCTGGCGGCGGATGCCAGCGACCGGCTGATCTACGAAACGGACACTGGCATGCTGTATTACGACAGCAATGGCAATGCCGCCGGCGGGCGCGTCCTGATCGCCGATCTCAACGCGGGGCTCGCGCTCACCTCCCTCGACTTCTCGGTGATTTGAGCGACACCCCTACCTGTACGCGAGACCACGGCCCGACAGGCCGTGGCCGGCCCATCGGTCCTGCGCGGTTCCGCCTGCGAGCGCCGGCGCGTCTTGCTTTGCCTGCGGGTGCGGGGCAGACCTTGGGATCGGCGCCCTACTCGCCCGAGATCGACTTCCTTCCGCGGATCCGCACGGCCAGACCAAAGCCGATCCTGCTGACGAACATCGTCAGGACGAAGGCAATCGGCCAGGCCATGGCAAACTGCCGAGGCCAGACATGGAGCCATTCGGCGGTAGGGCCCAAGGCGATCAACGACATGATCCCGGACATGGAGAAAGCCATCATGAAGGTCATAAAGATCTGGGCAAGCAGCAGGGTTTTCTTGTCGAGCATAAGGGTCTCACTGTCTAAGGGTCGAGCGTGACAGGAGCCAAAACCCGTCACGGCACCACCCTGGATTAGGATTGGTGCCGTGGGTTCGCGAGATGCGACTTTATCCCGCAAGGCGGGGACCGGAATAACCAAACCGGCCTCGAATTTTTTCGGCAAGCGCCTGAATAAAGCAGGTGGCCACGAAGTCAAGTTCGGCCTGCGGCACTCGCTTTCTGCACTTGTCCAATCGGCAAGCGCATGGAAAACTGAGCCGACCTCAAGGAAGGACAAGCATGAAGCACATCACCGGCGCCGGCCTCGTCTTCAGGGCTCTCTTCCTTGCCGCTCTCGCCTCGCCCGCCATGGCGGCGCTTTCCGGCTTTTACGACAGCGCGGAAAAGATCACGACGATCCTCTCCAGCAGCCTGGTGGCGGATGCCGTCGGCCAGGCGCCGGTCGGGTCGATTGCCAACACCGGCACGCGCGGGGACGGAGCCAGCGAATGGCAGGTCCGCACCCAGGAGTGCGATCTCACGGTCTATCTGATCCCGATCTTGCCCGAGGGACCGGGCAAGACGACCTATAGGCTGGATATTCCCGGCCGCTGTCAATAGTCAGGGGGCAGCCGATCACCCGTAACGCAGGTGGAACGGCCGTTCAGCGTCGCGACCTTTGCCTTCTCACTAAACCTATGCATCGAAGGCGACGCCCGCACGCAGCATCAACGGTCCGGTTTGCTCGGCACGTGCCCCGAAATTTGAGCATCCGCGAAAAACGAAAACAACGACAAGGAATTCCCATAATATGGTCACCCCTTTGTCTCTCGGTTCTTTGGCAACATGGCTTGAATGCCCATGTCCCCGGCAATATAAGGTGCGGAGTTGATTGCTGCGCCAAGGACACCCATGACGGGGAAGATCGTACTCCATCTGGGAGCCCACAAGACCGCCACCACGGCGATACAAGAGTATTGCACTTTGGAAGCGAACACGCTCCGAGCGGACGGAATAGTCTACGTTGGACATACGACTAAACCATTTTCCACCTACAGAACGCTGAGGGATTTGACGGCTGAGGCGCGAGGGGAAGGCCGATTTGATTCCCGCGAAGCCCGTTGTAAACTAGTCATTGAGAATACACGTAAGATATTCTCTCGAGGGGATATCCGGTCTCTTCTTATTCCCTGGGAGATATTTCTGGGTGAGCCATATGACGAGACCAAGGGAATTCTGTATCCAGGCGCGCGAGCATCATTAAGTGCGCTTGCAGAATTCCTCAACGACTTACCCACATTGATTGTTTTTACCATCCGGGACCAGTGGGACTTTCTGAACTCCTGGTATTTGCAACTCCACAAGCTCGGCCATGTTCCCGATCCAGATCATTTCCGAAATTGGGCTGCAACTGCCGATCTTTCCTGGCGTCCCATAGTGGACACCATGAGGCAGCACTTTGGCGCCGCCAATGTCATGGTTTTACAGTATGGATCAACCGCCGAAACACATAAGGAGTTTTTTCGAGCACTGTTCAGCGCGTATGGATACACGGGCAGAATTGATCCCCTATCGATACCACGGCGCAACGAATCCTGGCCAAAGGAAGCACTGGAGATAGCTCGTCATGTCATGCCTCTGCTCCCCAACGACAGAGAGCGCTATCTTCTGCGTCTCAAATTGGATGATGTGTTCTCCGGCCTCGCCGGGCGTCCGGTCAAGGTACTTGATGATGAGATGCGGCTCAAATTTTCAGAGAAATACGCGAATGAAAACGCTCTGCTGACAGCGCGCCCCTGATGGACGGCACTTGCGCCATTTGACAAGCAAGCATAGCGAACCGTATATATTTGCTGCACGGCACAATCCTGTGACCGCGTCATGACAGACGGCTTTGACAGCGCGATGCAACTGACACGGTTTTCCGACTATGGCCTGCGGCTGATGATGATGGCAGCCGCCAATGGCGAGCGGCGCATCACGATCGAAGAAACGGCCCGAGCCTTCGACATTTCACGCGCCCATCTGATGAAGGTGGCACAGCTGCTGGTGCGCGAGGGCTTTCTCAAGGCGGCGCGCGGGCGCGGCGGCGGTCTCACCCTGGCGCGGCCCGCCGAAAGCATCACCATCGGCGCCGTCGTGCGGGCCACGGAAAGCGATTTCGCCATCGTCGAATGCATGGGATCCGGCAACCAGTGCCGCATCACGCCGGCTTGCCGGCTGCGCGGCGTGCTGGGCGAGGCCCTCGGCGCCTTCCTCAAGGTCCTCGATCGCCATACGCTTGCCGAACTGGTCCTCAGGCCCGAGGATTTCGGCTTCGCCAGGGCGGCATAAGATCTTCAACCTGCCGGCACTGCCTTTGCCGGGACCGGTCGGCGTCGCAGATGGCTGGCGCCGATCCAGATAGAGCCGTATCCCGGCCTATTGCCTGACGGCCTGCAGGCAGGCGATCATCTCGCCGGCGCAAGCCTGGGCCCTTAACCGCCCGTCCTCTTCCTTTTCCCGCTCGGCGAGATCGAGATAACAGTCGAGCAACAGCTCGCACAGCGGCACCAGCTTTGCGTCCGCCCCTTCCGGTACGGCATCCAGCACTGCCGACCTGCCGAAGGGTCTCGCCACGGCCGCCGCACTTCGAGCCTGCGCCGCCTCGGCCAGGGCGCGAAACCGCTCGGCCTCCTTGCCCGCAGCCCGGAGCGCCCGCGCCTCGAGATGATCCGACAGGCGAAGCTCGAGGGCGGCGATTTCGCCGCGTACCGGGCTTGCGCCGGAACGGCGCAGATCGTGGAAAGCTCGCCGCCGCTCACGCCGCAAGGTGGCGACATGGCCGAGCTCCTCGCGGGCCATGCGGTCGGCCGCCTGGCGGATCTCCTCGGACGGCGCATGGGCCGAGACATAGCTCCAGAAGACGAAGGCGCGTTCCTCGTTGCGCACCGCCATGGAAAAGGCGCGGTAGGAATTGAGGAGTTCAGGGGCGACGAAGGCTGCGCCCTCATCGTCGAACATCGGCTCCTGCAGGGCGACCGGCGGCGGGACGGCGACGGTCGATTGCTCGATCCAGCGGTCGACAGCCCCGAGATGGCCCTCCTCCTCCGCCACCAGCCTCTCGAAGACGGCAGCCAGATCGGGGCGGTTCTCGTGTCGCATGCGCTCGGCAAGCGCCACATAGCCGGCGATTGCCTCCTGCTCCATCGCTCTTGCGAGCGCCAGGAGCTCGTCCATCGTCTCGACTGCCCAAGGCTCGTCTCTGCTGTCCCTCATGGCACTCCCCCGGATCGGTCTCAAGGCCTCACTCGGCCTCTGTCATTATGCCGAAAAGATACCTTTTGTATATTTGATTTGAATCAACGAGTTTTTGCATTAGGCTGAATAAACACAGCGTTACCGCACGGGCACCCCGAAGAAAAAGACGAGGCCGATGACAAAGAGCGCGACACTTCAGCACCGTATTCCTTCGCTCCCGGCCTGGCTCGCAATCCTCGTGATCGCCTTCATTGCCGCCCTTTCCTACGCCTCTTCCGGCCATGCCGCCGGCCAGCTCGCCACCTATCTGGAGAAGGTCGAGCCCTCTGAACTGTTCGACGGCGCCGACCGATTCGGCGAGTTGAGCGGCGACCCGCCGATCGCGCCGGTCATGCGCGGCGACGAACTGCTCGGCTATGCCTATCTCAATTCCGACTTCTCCAGTTCGATCGGCTATTCCGGCAAGCCGATCCATATCGTCGTCGGCATCGATCCCAAGGGCGTGATTCGCGGCTTCAAGCTGGTCGACCACAAGGAGCCGATCGTGCTGATCGGCATTCCGGAGGAAAAGGTCGTCGCCTCGATGAACGCGCTCATCGACAAGGACATGGGCCGCGTCGCCTCGGGCGCCGAGCGCCCGCCGCAGGTCGACATCGTCAGCGGCGCAACCGTCACCGTGCTGGTCATGGGCGACAGCGTGTCGCGCGCCGCCGTCCAGCTGATCCGCAGCAATCGCCTGGGCGTGGACCTGGCGACGGGCGTTGCCGCCGCGACCGAGACCCGCAAGCTCGACCTGTCGAAGACCGAAACCAGCGACTGGCAGACGCTTCTGGGCGACGGCTCGGTGCGCAGCCTGCGCATGACGGTCGGCGAAGTGTCCGAGGCCTTCCGGCAGGCCGGCCAGACGATTGCCGCCGACAAGCCGGAGACCAAGACGCCGGGCGACCGCTTCATCGATCTCTACCTCGCCCCGGTCAGCGTGCCGACCATCGGCCGGACCCTGCTCGGCGACGCCGCCTATGACCGGCTGGCATCGCGGCTGAAGCCGGGACAGACGGCCCTTCTGGTTGCCGGCGACGGCGCCTATTCGTTCAAGGGCTCGGGCTATGTGCGCGGCGGGATCTTCGACCGCATCGAACTCTTGCAGAACGGCCAGGGCGTGCGTTTCCGCGACCGGGACCATACCCGCCTGCCGGCGCTCGCCGCCGACGGCGCGCCGCGCCTGCGCGAGATCGCGCTCTTTGTCGTGCCCGCCGAATTCGCCTTCGACGTCACCCAGCCGTTCGAATTGCAGATGCTGGTGCAGCGCAATGCCCAGGGACGCGACAAGTCCATTCTGCCCTATAACCTGTCCTACATCCTGCCCGACAAATATGTGACGATCGAGCAGATCCCTGCCGCGGCGCAATCGCCGACCCCTGCGGTACCGGCTGCTCCGGCAACAGGCACCGGCAGCGACCAGTTGACCGACCAGCAGATCGCCGACGGCCAGCCGCTGTGGATGCGCATGTGGGACATGAACCGCATCAATATCGGCATCACCATCGCCGCGCTGCTGGTGCTGACCGCCATCTTCTTCTTCCAGGACTGGCTGGTGAAGCGTCCGGTGCTGTTTGCCTGGGTGCGCCGCGGCTATCTGCTGTTCACGCTCGTCTGGCTCGGCTGGTATGCCAATGCGCAGTTGTCGGTGGTCAATGTGCTGACCTTCGTCAACTCGCTGATCACCGGCTTCAACTGGGAATTCTTCCTGTCGGCGCCGCTGATCTTCATTCTCTGGGCCGCGGTCGCCGCCGGCCTCCTGTTCTGGGGGCGCGGGCCGTTCTGCGGCTGGCTCTGCCCATTCGGCGCGCTTCAGGAACTGACGAACAATCTGGCGCAATGGCTGAAGGTGCCGCAGGTTCGCCTGCCCTGGGGCCTTCACGAACGCCTCTGGCCGATCAAATACATGATCTTCCTCGGCCTGTTCGGACTGTCCCTCTATTCGCTGGCGCTCGCCGAAATGTTCTCCGAGGTCGAGCCGTTCAAGACCGCGATCGTTCTGAAGTTCGCCCGCGAATGGCCCTTCGTCATCTTCGCGCTGACCATGCTGTCGGCCGGCCTGTTCATCGAGCGCTTCTATTGCCGCTATCTGTGCCCGCTCGGTGCGGCGCTCGCCATCCCCGGTCGCATCCGCATGTTCGAATGGCTGAAGCGCTATCCGGAATGCGGCTCGCCGTGCCAGCGCTGCGCCAAGGAATGTCCCGTCCAGTCGATCCATCCGGAGGGGCAGATCAATGTCAACGAGTGCATCTACTGCATGCACTGCCAGGAACTCTATCATGACGACCACCGCTGTCCGCACATGATCCAGGTGCGGCTGAAGCGGGAAAAATTCATGGCCCTTTCGACGCCGGCCACGCGGGGAGACATCCCGCCGAAGGTCGCCGTCACCCACAATGGCGCACCGATCGGCAAAGCCGACGGCGCGTCCGAACAGCCTGCGTGATCAACCAGCCAAGGAGAGGCAATCATGTCAAACGAAGAAAACCAGATGCGCTTGAACCGGCGCCAGATGCTGGGATCCACGGCTTTCGTGGCCGCAGCCGGCGCGGCGACCGTCGGTGGCGCCATCAGCCTCACCGGTGGTTCGGCAACGCCGGCCCTGGCCCAAGGGGCCGATGGCCACAGCTATGAGGTCAAGCCGGGCGAACTCGACGAATACTACACCTTCTTCTCGAGCGGCCAGAGCGGCGAGGTCCGTGTCGTCGGCCTGCCGTCGATGCGCGAACTCATGCGCATTCCGGTCTTCAACCGCTGCAGCGCCACCGGTTGGGGCCTGACCAATGAAAGCCGCAAGGTCCTGATGGAGGGCATGCTGCCGGAAGACCGCGAATTCATGGCGGACCAAGGCGGTATCTTCCTGAACGGCGACCTGCACCATCCGCATCCGTCCCAGACGGACGGGACCTATGACGGCCGCTATCTCTATGCCAACGACAAGGCCAATACGCGTGTTTGCCGTATCCGCCTCGACGTCATGAAGTGCGACAAGATTGTCCAGCTGCCGAACCAGCACACGGTCCATGGCCTGCGCGTGCAGAAGTACCCGAAGACCGGTTATGTCTTCTGCAACGGCGAAGACCGCGTGCCGATCCCGAACGACGGAAAGATCCTCGACGATCACAAGCAGTATCACGCCATCTTCACCGCGGTGGACGGCGAAACGATGAAGGTCGCCTGGCAGGTCATGGTCGACGGCAACCTCGACAACGTCGACGCCGACTACCAGGGCAAATATTGCTTCGCCACCTGCTACAACTCCGAAGAGGGCGTCAATCTCGCCGAGATGATGGGTAATGAGCAGGACTGGATCGTCGTCTTCAATCTCAAGCGGATCGAAGAAGGCGTTGCCAAGGGCGACTTCAAGGAAATGAACGGCGTTCCCGTCATCGACGGTCGCAAGGGCTCGCCCTACACCCGCTACATCCCCGTGGCCAACAGCCCGCACGGCATCAACACCGCGCCGGACGGCATCCACGTCGTGGCCAATGGCAAGCTGTCGCCGACCGTCACCGTCTTCGACGTGCGCAAGTTCGACGACCTGTTCGAAGACAAGATCCAGCCGCGCGACTGCGTCGTCGCCGAGCCGGAACTGGGCCTTGGTCCGCTCCACACCGCCTATGACGGCAAGGGCAATGCCTATACCACGCTGTTCATCGACAGCCAGGTGTGCAAGTGGAACATCGAGGACGCCAAGAAGGCCTATGCCGGCGAGAAGGTCGATCCGATCCGCCAGAAGCTCGACGTCCATTACCAGCCGGGCCACAACCACACCTCCATGGGCCAGACCAAGGAAGCCGATGGCAAATGGCTGATCTCGCTCAACAAGTTCTCCAAGGACCGCTACCTGAACGTCGGCCCGCTGAAGCCGGAGAACGACCAGTTGATCGACATTTCCGGCGATGAGATGGTCATCGTTCATGACGGCCCGTCGTTTGCCGAGCCGCATGACGCGACCATCGTCCATGCCTCGAAGATCAACCCGGTCAACGTGTGGAACCGTGAGGACCCCTTCTTCGCCGATGCGGTGGCACAGGCCAAGGCCGACGGCGTCGACCTGATGGCCGACAGCACCGTCATCCGCGACGGCAACAAGGTGCGCGTCTACATGACTTCGGTCGCTCCGGCCTTCGGCCTCGAAAGCTTCCAGGTCAAGCAGGGCGACGAGGTCACGGTCTATGTCACCAACATCGACGAAGTCGAAGACCTGACCCATGGCTTCGCCATCATCAACTACGGCATCAACATGGAAGTACCCCCGCAGGCCACGGCCTCGGTGACCTTCAAGGCGAACAAGCCGGGCGTCTGGTGGTACTACTGCTCGTGGTTCTGCCATGCCATGCACATGGAAATGAAGGGCCGCATGTTCGTCGAACCGAAGGCGGCATGATGATCCTTCGTCCCATGACGAAAAGACTTGGAATGGCGGCCATCCTGGCCGCCATCCCAGCCATGGCAGCGGCGGCGGAACGCATCGTTTCGCCGGCCGGCCCGGCATTGCAGGAAGTTGTCGCCCAGGCGGCGCCAGGCGATGTGCTGACCCTCGAGCCGGGCGAATATGCCGGGCCGATCACGATCGACAAGCCGCTGGTGCTTGCGGGCAAGCCCGGCGCCACCGTCATCGGCAACGGCAAGGGCAGCGTCGTGACGATCGCCTCGCCCGGCGTCACCGTGCGCGGCCTTTCCGTTACCGGGTCCGGACGAGACCTGACTTTCCGCGATTCCGGCATCTATGCCGCGAAGGAAGCGACCGGCGCGATCATCGAGGACAACACCGTCACCGACAACATGTTCGGCATCTATCTCTACGGCGCGGTCGATTCCATCGCTCGCAACAACCGGGTCGTCGGGCTGAAGTCCGGCCGCATGAGCGAAGCCGGCAGCGGCGTCACCATCTGGAACGCCCCCGGCGCCAAGGTGATCGGCAACGACATCCGCTTCGGCCGTGACGGGATCGCCACCACGGCCAGCAAGAACAATGTCTTCAGCGGCAACCGTTTCACCGACCTGCGCTTCGCCATCCATTACATGTACACGAATGACAGCGAGATCAGCGACAATGTCTCGATCGGCAATTCGGTCGGCTATGCCATCATGTTTTCCAACCGGCTGAAGATCACCGGCAACATTTCCGACGGCGACCGCGACCATGGGCTCCTGGTCAATTCGGCCAACGGCTCGGAGATCCGCGACAATGTGGTGATCGGCCGGCTGCAGCCGATCGATCGTTGGCTGTCGGCCGGGCAACAGACCGGCGAGCACGGCGTTCCCACCTCCGATGGCACAGACACGGCCGTCGTCGGCGATCAGCGTCTCGGGCCGGAAAAATGCGTCTTCCTCTACAATGCCAACCGCAACCGGTTCATGGATAACAGCTTCCAGAACTGCTCGATCGGCATCCATTTCACCGCGGGTTCCGAGGGCAACCGCATGAGCGGCAACGCCTTCGTCAACAACCGCAACCAGGTCAAATATGTCGGAACGCGCTATCTCGACTGGTCGGATGAGGGCCGTGGCAATTACTGGAGCGACAATCCCGCCTTCGATCTCGACGGCGACGGCATTGCCGACAATCCCTATCGACCGAACGATCTGATCGACCAGGTGCTGTGGACCTCGCCGCAGGCAAAGATCCTGATGTCGAGCCCGGCCGTGCAGGTCATTCGCTGGGCGCAGGCCCAGTTCCCCGCTCTCCTGCCCGGCGGCGTGGTCGACAACCATCCATTGATGGCGCCTATCGCGCCGAAGAAAGCACTTCAATGACGGCGACTGTGAGTACCGCCGGCGTTTCCAAACGCTATGGCGCAGTTCAGGCGGTGAAGGACGTGAGCTTCACGCTCAATGCCGGAGAGACCATTGCGCTCGTCGGCCATAACGGCGCGGGAAAGACGACGCTGATCAAGCTGATGCTCGGCCTGATCCGTCCGACCACCGGGACCATCAGCGTGCTCGGCGAAGACCCGGCGCGCGGCGATTTCCATGTTCGCCAGCGGCTGGGCTACCTGCCGGAAAGCGTGTCCTTCCATATGGCGCTGACCGGGCGCGAGACGCTTTCCTTCTATGCCCGCCTCAAGCGCGTGACGCTTTCTTCCGCCGACGCCCTGTTCGAGCGCGTCGGCCTGGCGCAGGAAGCGGCCGACCGCCCGGTGCGCACCTATTCCAAGGGCATGCGCCAGCGCCTCGGGCTGGCGCAGGCGCTGCTCGGCGAGCCGCGCGTCCTTCTGCTCGACGAGCCGACCAGCGGTCTCGACCCGGCGCTGCGCCGCAATTTCTACGATCTGATCACCGATCTGCGCGCCGCCGGCGCAACCGTGCTGTTGTCATCGCATGCCCTGACCGAACTCGAGGACCGGGCCGATCGTGTCATCATCGTCGATCGCGGCATCAAGATCGCCGACGGCACGCTCGACGAATTGCGCGGCATTGCCCGCCTGCCGACCCGCATCGGCGTTCGCTTGGCGGACACGGGGGCCACCCCCGGATGGACCCGCGGCGGCACCGAGTGGAAAGGCAGCGCAAGCGGCCTGTTCGAGGCCAATGTGGCGCCCGAGGACAAGATCGCCCTGCTGCATGAGATGACGGCCGACCCTTCCCGGCTCGCGGCGCTTTCGGTTGCCGAACCGACGCTCGACGAGCTCTATGCGCATTTCCTCAAAGGGCAGTCGCCGACATGACGAATATCCTCATCATCGCCCGCAAGGAGATCCAGGAAGGCCTGCGCAATCGCTGGGTGCTCGCGACCACTCTGCTGCTTGCGGCGCTGGCGCTGACCTTGTCCTTCCTCGGCAGCGCGCCGACCGGCAATGTCGGCGTCAATCGCCTCGACGTGGTGATCGTCAGCCTGTCAAGCCTGACCATCTTCCTCGTGCCGCTGATTGCGCTGCTTCTGTCGCACGACGCGATCGTCGGCGAGACCGAGCGCGGCACCATGCTGCTGCTCTTGAGCTATCCGATCGGCCGCAGCGAGGTGATCTTCGGCAAGTTCCTCGGTCATCTGGCCATTCTCGCCTTTGCGACAGCAATCGGCTACGGCGCGGCCGCCGGCGCCCTGACCGTCACAGGAAGCGAGATCGCGGCCGACAGCTGGCGTGCCTTCCTTTCCATGGTCGCCTCCTCCGTCCTGCTCGGCGCGGTCTTCCTGGCCATCGGCTATCTGACGAGCACGCTGGTCGGAGAGCGCAGCACGGCAGGCGGCATTGCCATCGGCATCTGGCTGTTCTTTGTGCTAATATACGACATGGCGCTGCTCGGCGGGCTGGTCGCGGCCAAGGGCCAGGCCGTGCCGGCTTTGGCGCTCGACCTTCTGCTGCTCGCCAATCCGACGGATGTCTACCGCCTGCTCAATCTCGGCTCGGGCAATGCCGGCGCACTGTCGGGCATGGGGGGGATCGCCGCCCATAGCGGTCTCACCGCCCCGGTTCTGGTCGCAGCGCTGACGCTGTGGACGATCGTTCCTCTCGGCTGGGCCACCGTCATTTTCTCAAGGAGGGAAGTATGAGACTTTCCATCGCCATCGGCGCACTCGCCGCCTCGCTCCTGCTTTCCGCCTGCAACGGCAAGGAGGAAGCCGCCATGCCGCCCCCGTTTGCCCTCACCGAAGAGGCCATGGGGCGTTACTGCGGCATGAACGTGCTCGAACATGCAGGCCCCAAGGGGCAGATCATCCTTGAGCAGATCCCCGAGGCCATCTGGTTTTCCTCGGCCCGCGACACGATCGCCTTCACCATGCTGCCGGAGGAGCCGCGCGACATTGCCGCGATCTACGTCTCCGACATGAGCAAGGCCACGAGCTGGGACGAGCCCGGCGCGGAGAACTGGATCGACGCCAGGAAGGCCTTTTTCGTCATCGAAAGCGCGCAGCGCGGCGGCATGGGCACCGAGGAGGCCGTTCCCTTTTCCAGCGAGGCCGACGCCAAGGCCTTTGCCGAAAAGCACGGCGGCCGCCTGGTCTCGTTCGACGCCATGCCCAAGGACTACATCCTCGGCTCGGGCAGCGAAGCTCCGACCGACGGCTCCGCCTTCGACCCCGAGGCCACCAGCGAAAACGCGGAAGGACACGATCATGGCTGAACCGATTACGCGCCGCCGGGCGATGACCATCATGGCCGCCGCCGCCGGCCTGCCGCTCATTCCCTTTGCCGGGGCGGCATTGGCCGCAGTCGAACCCGTCGTCTGGAGGGGCCAGGCGCTCGGCGCGCCGGCCACCTTGATCCTCAATCATCCCGACCGGGCCCAAGCCGAAAGGCTGGTCGCCCGGGTCGTCTCCGAGGTCGACAGGCTTGAATCGGTGTTCAGCCTCTATCGGAAGAACTCCGCTCTGACCGAGCTCAACCTCAAGGGCGCGCTCGCCGCACCTCCGGGCGAACTCGTCGCCCTGCTCGCGACCTGTCACGAGGCTTGGAAGACCAGCGGAGGCGCCTTCGATCCGAGCGTGCAGCCGCTCTGGTCGCTCTATGCCCGCCACTTCTCTACGCCCGGATCGGATCCGGCCGGACCATCGCGGCAGCAGTTGGACGAGACGCTGCCGCTGGTTGATTTTGCCGGCGTACGCTTCAACAGCGACCGTATCGCCCTTCCCCGCCCCGGAATGGCGTTGACGCTGAACGGGATCGCCCAGGGCTATATCACCGACCGGGTGGTCGCTCTTCTGCGGGGCGAAGGCATTACCAGCAGCCTGGTCAGCATGGGCGAAAGCCGGGCGATCGGGGCGAAGGCCGACGGCAGTCCCTGGCGCATCGGCCTTGGCGAAACCGAGGACGAAGCGACACCCGACACCGTCGCGGCAATCATCGACCGCGCGGTTGCAACCTCGAGCGCCTCGGGCTTTCATTTCGACACGGCGGCCCGCTTCGGCCATATCCTCGACCCGCGGCTCGGGAGCACCGCGCCGAAATACCGGCGCATGACGGTGATCGCCCCGGATGCGACCACGGCGGACGCCTATTCCACCGCCTTCAGCCTTCTCGAGCCGGACGCCATCCGCGCCATCCTCGACGTCGAGCGGGAAATCTCGGTCGAACTCGCCATGGTGTCCGGAGACCGCCTGCGCCTCGGCCGCCCGGTCGATATTCGCTGACCGCACCGCGCGGCAGGGTGCGAAGCGCGTTCTGCCGGGCCGTCGGTTCCAACCGTCGGCAAGCCGTTCGGAATGCGTGGGAGAGAACCGCTGCCGGCGACAACGGTTACCGTGCGGATACCCGATACTGAAGGGAACCATAAGTTCTGAGATTACTTTAGGTGATCGCTTGGCTAGACCGGACGTGCAACGCAACTCCTGTGAGTTGACGGCCACGAAAGGAAGTCAGATGAAAACCACCCTCATGGCGGGCATGGTCCTGCTTTACGCGACGAGCGCGCTTGCCGGCGAGCTTCACCCCTATCACGGCGCCGCCGACATCGCGCCACCCATGGCACGCAACGATGCCTATGATGCCGTCCATGCCGAGGGCCTCGGGCCACTCGTCGACGCAAAGAAAGGCTACCGGATCGAGGATCTGGGCGGCGGCGCCTACATGGTCACCGAAGGTATCTACCAGATGATGATCCTGCGCACGGGCACCGGCCTGGTCGTCGTCGATGCGCCGCCGACGATCGGCGACAGGATAATGGCTGCGGCGAACGAGATCGCACCCGGCCAGCCGATTACCCACCTCGTCTACAGCCACGCGCATGTCGATCATATCGGCCATGCGGGAGCCCTGCTTGCGGCGAATCCAGGACTGACGATCGTCGCGCATGGCGAAACAGGCGATATCCTTCAGCGCGCCAACGACAAGAACCGACCGCTTCCGACCGAGGTCTTCGACGGAACAGACAAGCCGTTCTCTCTCGAAGTCGGCGGCGAGACCCTGCGGCTCAACTATTCCGGACCGAACCACGAACCGGGCAATATCGAGATCTGGCACGAGAAGAGCCGCACGCTCATGCTGGTCGACGTCATCTTCCCGGGCTGGATGATGTGGCGCCGCATGGCGATCGCCCACGACATTCCCGGCGTCTTCGATCTCGTCGGCGGCATCAACGCGAAATACGACTATACGCGCCTGATCGCCGGACATGTCGGGCGGACGGGCACGCGCGCGGACGTCGAACAGCAGCTGGCCTTCATGACCGACCTGCACGCCGCCGCCGCGACGGCGCTGGGTTCGACCACGCCGGGCGAAGGCATGCGGGCGCAGGACAAGACCAACCCCTGGGCGGTCTTCGACAATTACATCGACCGGGTGACGGTGACCTGCGTCGCGTCGCTTGCGCCGAAATGGCGCGACAAGCTCTCGGCCTTCGACGTCTTCATCTACGACCAGTGCATGGCGATGGAGCAGAGCATTCGCGTCGACGGGCCGAGCCTTTGATGCCGACCTAAACGGCGGCGGGCAGTCCCACCTCGCTGGGGCTGTCTTCGACCTCCACGGTTTCCGAGGGCGGCGCAGTGCCGCCCTTCTGCTTTGCCTTCAGGCGATAGCCGACATCGACGATCGCACGGATGGCAGGCAGGAACTCCTGTCCATGCTCCGTCAGCTTGTATTCGACCGAGGGCGGCGAGGTCGGCATGACAGTGCGACTGATGACGCCGCGCTCCTCCAGTTCCCGCAGCCGCTGCGTGATGACCTTGCCCGAGACGAGGGGAATGTCGGCGCGCAGCTCGGAGAAGCGGCGCGGCCCCGACGAGAGATACCAGAGGATGTTGGGAGTCCAGGCGCCGCCGAGAACGGCCATGCATTCGGACAGCGGACACAAGGGCGTCGGCGTGCGGTTCTTTCGACGTTTCAGCGGCATGGGCGTCCGTTCCGTGGGTGGTGGTGGTTACCGCAGGGATACCGTATTCAGTCAGGAACCTCAAGTTCCCAGATTACCTATGGTGACTTTTAAGCTAGACGGGACCTGCAACAGCAAACAGGGAGTTCCCATGAAACTTTACTTCAAGCCCGGCGCCTGCTCCATGGCCTCGCACATCGTGCTGAACGAGATCGGCGACGAGTTCTCGATCGAAGCAGTCGACACCGAGACGAAGCGCACCGCATCGGGCGCCGACTACCTGAAGATCAACGCGAAGGGCAAGGTTCCGGCACTTCAGAGCGACGGCGAGATCCTGACGGAGGGGCCGGCGATCCTGCAATACGTTGCCGACCGCAAGGGGCGGCGGGATCTGGCGCCCGAGGCCGGCACCTTCGCGCGCGCACGCCTGGCGGAAATGCTCAACTTCACCGGCACCGAACTGCATGTCGCTTTCGGGCCGCTGTTCAATCCCGCCGCCGATGAGGGCAGCAAGGCGGCCGCACGCCACGCCGTCGCGGCCAAATTCGACTGGCTGGAGCAGCGCCTTTCCGACGGTCGCCGGTTCCTGATCGGCGACGGTTTCACCATTGCCGATGCCTATGCCTTCGTCGTCACCAACTGGGCCAACTTCACCGGCATCGACCTCAACCACTGGCCGCACCTTTCGGCCTTCATGGACAGGGTCGCCACGCGTCCTGCCGTCCAGAAGACGCTGCGCGCAGAGGGGCTCGTATAAAGATGAGCGATCGCCGTTCCCTGGAGGCGGTGGCATCGGTGGTGGAGACCTATTTCGAAGGTCTCCACCATTCGGATACCGATCGCCTTCGTCGGGTCTTTCACCCGCTTGCCCAGTATGTGACCGTGTCGGACGGGACTTTGCTCCACCGCGACATGAACACCTATTTCGACGTCGTCGACCATCGTCCCTCCCCCGCCTCGCGTGGAGAGAGCCGCACGGACGAGATCGTCTCGATCGAGTTCGCCGGGCCGGCGACGGCGCGGGTCAATCTGCGTTGTTCCATCGCCTCGCGGCACTTCATCGATTTCCTGTCGCTGATCTACATCGAGGATCGCTGGCAGATCATCTCGAAGGTCTTTCACTTTTCCGAGGAGGTTCACTAATGCCTTACGTCAACCTGAAAATTACCCGTGAAGGCGCGACGGCGGCGCAGAAGGCGGAACTGATCGCCGGCGTGACCGACCTTCTGGTGCGGGTCCTCAACAAATCGCCGGCCACCACCTTCGTCGTCATCGACGAGGTCGAGACCGAAGACTGGGGCGTCGGCGGCTTGCCGGTGCTCGACTATCGCGCGCGGCTGGCCGGCCCCACGACAGGCTGAACGGATCCAGCGAACCGATCCGACCGCTCTGGGCCCGGGTTCCGCAGTCGTGCGGGACCCGGGTCAATTGCATTCCGGCCAGCCACGATCGAAATCCGGAGAACGGACGGAAGCCCGGTCGGACAGGATAAACCGCCCCGGCGGGACACGATCGCCCACTGAAGCGATGAACACCGCTCGGCTCGGCGAATTGACGGTTCTTGTCGAGTTGAACCGTAACGCGCGTGGTCGGCAGACGCACGCAAATTGGTGCTGCGGAACTTTTCGGCACCTCCTTGGTTCTCCGATGAGCCCTTCGGCGGCGATGACGAGTCGAAAATCGCCGCCCGGAAATCTTCGATGATCAGACTGAGCAAATCGAACTGTCGGTCTGTGGTCGACAAGGAAGTGAAGGAGTGAGCCATGCATCACATGTCCCCGGAAATGAAGGAATGTATCGACAACTGCCTGTCCTGCTACAGTGAATGTCTCTCGATGGCGATGGGGCACTGCCTCGAAATGGGTGGCAAACACACGGAGCCGAAGCACTTCACGCTCATGATGGCTTGCGCCGAAATTTGCCGGACCTCTGCCCATTTCATGCTGATCGGCACCGAGCATCACAAGCACACCTGTCGAGAATGTGCGGAGATATGCCGCGAGTGCGCTAGAGACTGCGAACGCGTCGGCGACATGCAGAGCTGTGTAGAAGCCTGCCGTCGGTGTGCGGAGAGCTGCGAGCGCATGGCAGCCTAGCAAGAAGCCGGAGAAGGTTCATGACCTTCTCCGGCTTGCCGCCCTTTCAAGGAGATCGAAACCTCAGTGCGAACCGTGCTCGCCTTGTCTTGACGTGTCCGGCTCGCATGAGTGCGGTCTTGAAGCGATCCGTCCCGTCTGCCCCCCAAGCGGACGGGCTTTGCTATTGCGCTATTGCGCGAGAACCAGGTGATCTGCGCCGACACTCAGATACTCGCTCGCCACCGGCCGATAACCCACGGGGCGGATCGGGGTCTTGCGCTCGATCTGGGCGGCTGAGGCGCGCTCGCGGCGGCGGCTCGGATCGGCGACCGGAACCGCATCGAGCAGCTGGCGCGTGTAATCATGCCGTGGCCGCTGCAGGACATCGTCCGTCGCGCCGATCTCGACGATCCGGCCCTGGTCGAGCACGGCCACGCGGTGGCTCATTTTCTCGATCACGGCAATATCATGCGAGATGAAGAGATAGGCGATCCCGTCCTCGCGCTGCAGTTCCTGCATCAGGTCGATGACTTCCGCCTGGACCGAGACGTCGAGCGCCGACACCGCCTCGTCCGCGACGATGATCCGCGGCTTCGACGACAGCGCGCGTGCGATGCAGATCCGCTGGCGCTGGCCGCCGGAGAACTGGTGGGGAAAGCGATCGATGCTGGCGGCCGGCAACCGTACCCGGGCCAGCAGTTCCACCGCCATGTCGCGCCGTTCACGCGCGTTGAGGTCGGTGTGAATGATGAGCGGTTCGGTTACCAGCTCCGCCACGGACATGCGCGGATTGAGGCTGGCATAGGGGTCCTGGAAGATCATCTGGAGGTCCCGCCGCATCGGCCGCATGTGGCGACGCGAAAGCGGCATGAGGTCCTTGCCGGCGAAGAGGATGCTGCCCCTTTCCGGCTCTACGAGCTTGAGAACCGAACGGCCGATGGTCGACTTGCCGGAGCCCGATTCGCCGACCAGGCCGAGCGTCTCGCCGGCGCGCAGGGTGAAGCTGACATCCTCGACGGCATGGACCCGTGCAACGAGCCGTTTCAGCATGCCTTTATGAATCGGAAACCGGGTAACGAGATTGTTGACCTCGAGCACGGTTTCGGCGGCCCGGCCCTCTTCATTCCGGCGCGCCTCCTCGCCCGTCGTGGAGCGTGGCGCGGCATAGACGGGGGCGCCGGAGCCGAGCTTCGGCACGGCATTGAGCAACTGGCGGGTATAGTCGGCGCGCGGCTGGCGAAACAGCATGCCGGTGTCGGCCGTCTCGATCATTCTGCCTTGGCGCATGACGACGACCCGGTCGGCGATCTCCGCGACAACTCCCATGTCATGGGTGATGAAGACGACCGCCGTGCCGCTGCTCTGCTGCAATTCGCGGATGAGATCGAGAATGCCGGCCTGGATGGTGACGTCGAGCGCCGTCGTCGGCTCGTCGGCGATCAGCAACCGTGGCGAACAGGCCAGCGCCATGGCGATCATCACCCGCTGGCGCATGCCGCCCGAAAGCTCGTGCGGATATTGCGACAGACGGCGGCCGGGGTCGGAGAGGCGGACGCGGTCGAGAAGATCGCGTGCCTCGCGCAGCGCCTGGCTCGGCGACAGCTGCTTGTGATGGATCAAGGTCTCGCAGATCTGGTCGCCGATGGTCAGCACCGGATTGAGCGAGGTCATCGGCTCCTGGAAGATCATCGAGATGGAATTGCCGCGGATGCGCTGCAACTGCGCTTCGCTGCTTTCGGCGAGATCGACGACGCTCGCATCATCGAGCCGGAAGGCGATACGGCCCTTGTCGAGCCGCCCGCCCTCCCGCTCGATGAGGCGCAGGATGGAAAGGGCCGTGACCGACTTGCCGGAACCGGATTCCCCGACGATCGCCAGCGTCTCGCCGGCAAAGAGATCGAAGGAGAGATCCTGAACCGCAGCCAGCGGCGTGTGGGCCGGACCGAACGAGACCGACAGGTTCTCGACCGAGAGCAGCGGGGTTCTGGCATTGTCGGTCATCGTCATACCTATTCGGCCGCTTGCTGGAGATGGCGAAGCCGGATCTCCGGGTGCTCGTGGAACGGCGGCAGCGGTTCAATCCAGCGGCGTGCCGTCTCTTCGGCATCGAGCGAGACCCGCATGGAATCCTTGCCGAACACGGTCCAGTCAATCCGCTCGGAAAGCTCGAGCAGGGCATAGGAACCGGCGGGCTCGGGATGGGTGGTGAAGGTCTCGGTCAGCGATTGCAGGGTGAAATGCGGCTGGCCATTGACCATGGTGAGCGTGTTCCAGTGCACGTGGCCGGCAAAGCAGGCGACCGGCACGCGGGCTCCGGCGAGAATGGCGCGCACCCGCTCGGCGGCCCCCGGATAGGTCGAGGCGTCCGGATTGCGCTGGAAATAGTAATTGCCGGCCTGGGAATGACCCGAGACTGGAACGTGGCTGAAGATCGCCAGTGGACGCGTCGCGTTGCGCACCACGCCGGCCAGCCAGAGCAGGTCGGCCTCCGGCAGGATGAAACCGCCCGGCCTGTGGATCTTCGCGTCGGCCCGCCAGATCACCAGCGTCCAGTCGCCCATGTCGACCGTCGTGCTGGAGAGATCCTGGCCGAGGATGGCGGCGTTTTCGTCGACGCTCAGATAGTCGCGGTCGTGATTGCCGCAGATGTGGAAGCGCGGAACGTTCATGCGAGAAAAGATCGCGGCGACATCCTGCTCCAATTGCTTGTCCGTCTGCTTGTCGCAATCGGAGATGCGGTCGCCCATGTCGATGACGGCGTCCGGCCTGGTCGCCTCGACGAAACGGGAGAATTCCTCGAGCAGGGTGAGCGCCGAGGAACCTTTCTTGGTGAAGTTGTCCTTGCCGTGATGGATGTCGGTGACGATGCAGAGGCGTGTCGTGGCCATGGGAGTTCCGCTTGTGAATGGGAGTGGAACCGGGCGGCGAAGGGGCCGCCCGGCAGTATCAGAGCTTAGTTGGAAGCGACCGAGATCGAGCCGGCGCGGAAGTCGAGCACGTAAGGGATGTGGCCCGGCTTCGGAGCCCACTGGATGCCCTTCTGCATCGCCCAGGATTCGTAGGGCTGATAGAGGACGAGCATCGGCGGATCCTGCTTGATGCGATCCATCAGCTCGGCATAGGCGGCCTTGCGGTCCTCGACCTTTTCGGAGAAGCGGAACTTCTCCCAGGTCTTGGCATAGGCTTCGTCGGTCTTGAAGCGGCCTTCGCCTTCCGACGGGCCTTCCGGTGCCCACATCACGCCGAACGAGCCGAAGGGGTCGGCGAAGTACATCGGGTTCGACCAGTTGCGCACCATCATGGTCGGATCGCCGCCCGTCCACTTGTCGTCGACATTGATGCTGGTCTTGATGCCGATCGCGTTCCACATCTCGGCGATCGCCTGCATGGCGAGCATGCCGTTGGTGTAATAGACGGCCGAAGTATCCATGCGGATCTCCTCGCCCTTGTAGGAGGATTCGGCCAGCAGCTTCTTGGCCTTTTCCAGGTCGTATTCGAAGGTCTTCAGCTCCGGCATGTAGAGTTCGCCGAACTGCTTGTAAGTGTGGGTCGAGGGGACCACGGCCTTGCCGAGCCACAGCGCCTCGTTCAGCGTTTCGCGGTCGACCGCGTAGCTGATCGCCTGGCGGAACTTCGGATCCTTCATCACGTCGTTCTGGGTGTTGAAGATCAGGATGTGGAACAGCGGCGTGACGTCGCTGGCAACCTTCAGATTGCTATCGGCCTCGATCGTCGAAAGCTGGTCCGGCGGCACGTTGGTGATGAGGTCGACTTCCTTGTTCTTCAGCGCCGTGATGCGGCTCGCCATTTCCGGAACGTATGAGACGGTCACCTTCTCGAAGGGCGCCTTGTCGCCCCAGAACGCGTCATGGCGCTCCCAGACGAGCTTTTCGCCGGGCACGAACTGCGCGATCTTGTAGGGGCCGGTGCCGACCGGGGCGAGCGAGAAGGCTTCGAAGTCGGCATCCTCGGCGACGTTCGGATCGCCGGTGAGCGCCTTGGTGTATTTCTCCGGAATGACCATCAGCTGCTGCATGTTGATCAGCGTTTCCCAGAGCGGCTCGGGGCGCTTGGCGACGATGCGGATCGTGTGGTCGTCGACCTTCTCGGCACGGTCGAAATTACCCAGACGGTCCTTGGCGCGCACGATATAGGGTTTGAAGGTCGGCTTGAGCATACGGTTCAGCGAGAAGATGACGTCGTCGGCTGTCATCGGGTCGCCGTTCTGGAAGACCACGCCCTCGCGCAGCTTCAACTCCATCACGGTCGGCTCGACGAGCTTCCATTCGGTTGCGAGGCCCGGACGGAACGCCGTCTCGGCGGTCTCCGAATCCTTGTCGATCAGGACGTCGAAGCTGTTGTAGTAGAACTGCGAACCGACGTTGGAGTGGTCGCGGCCCGGATCGAGATAGGGCGGCATGTTGGCCGAGCCGACCTTCAGCTCGGCGGAAAGGGCACTGCCGCTCATGAGCGCAAAAAGCGTCGAAGCGATGATCATCGTGGTCTTCATGGTGGTCTCCGTTGCAGGGCTTGAAAGATCCGGACGGTTTGTCAGGCCGCCGGCAATGAGGTTCGCGGCGGGACGCCGCACTTCGTCTTGGCGCTCAGCGGTCCCGCAGGCGCACGTCCATACGATCGCGCAGCCGGTCTCCGAGCATTTGCACGACGAAGGTAATCAACAGGATCAGCAGGGCTGGCGCCGCGACGATCCAGGGGGCGGTGTGCATGTAATCCCGGCCGATGCCGACCATGGAACCGAGCGTCGCAGTCGGCGGCCTGAGGCCCAGCCCGAGGAAGGAAAGGCTGGATTCCAGCAGCACGATGTTCGAGAAGTTGAGCGTGAACATCACGACAAGCGGAGAAACCACGTTGGGCACGATGTGCCGGAAGGCGATCCTGAGCGGCGAAGCACCGGCCGCACGCGAAGCCTCGATGAAGGGCATTTCGCGAAGCTTCAGCACCTCGCCGCGGATGATGCGGGCATACTGCTCCCAATAGGCGATCCCCAGCACGACGATGAGCACCTGCATGTCGCTGCCGAAGACGGCCACGGCCAGGAGGGCGACAAGGGTGAAGGGAACGGCGATCTGGATATCGACAAGCGCCATGACCAGGGCATCCGCGCGTCCGCCCGCAGCGCCAGCCAGAAGGCCGAGCGTCCCGCCGATCAGCATTCCGATGATCGCGCCGGAAAGGGCGATCGACAGCGTCATCTGCAAACCGTAGAGGCAGCGCGACAGCACGTCTCGGCCGAGTTCGTCGGTCCCGAAGATATGGCCGACCTTAGCGCCGGCAAAACCGACGGGCGGCTTCAACCGCGAAAGCAGGCTCTGTGCATTGGGTTCGAACGGCGAAATGAGCGGCGCGGCGAGAGCCGCAAACACCAGCAAGGCGCCCAGAACCAGAACCAGCCGCATCGGCCAGTCCA
The DNA here is from genome assembly GCF_900492205.1 of Ciceribacter sp. T2.26MG-112.2. Classification (GTDB taxonomy): domain Bacteria; phylum Pseudomonadota; class Alphaproteobacteria; order Rhizobiales; family Rhizobiaceae; genus Allorhizobium; species Allorhizobium naphthalenivorans_A. The sequence continues at coordinate 27,867 of NZ_UEYQ01000014.1, read as the reverse complement.
GTCCGGCCCAGACGCGCCGCATCGTGGCCGGCCACCGCAGGCGAGCAAAGAGCGGGTTGCGGGACGTTTCGGGCAAGGAATCAATCGTGGTATCGGACATTTTCGCCACCCTTTCTCAAGCGTTCCTTCCGAGGCGGACCCTCGGATCGGCAAGGCCGTAGGCAAGATCGACCAGGAGGTTGATGACGATGACGGCGAGCGCGACGGCAAGCACGCCAAACTGCAGGACCGGGTAGTCCCGGCGAATGGCCGCGGAGACCAGAAGCTCGCCAATGCCGCGCCAGGAGAAGACCGTTTCGATGACGACGCTGCCGGCAGCAGCAAGGCCGGCGATCTGCAGGCCCAGCACCGAGAGGATGGTGATGTTGGCGTTGCGCAGCGCATGCTTGAAGATGACGACCCGCTCCGGCAGCCCCTTCGCCCGCGCCGTGCGCAGGTATTCCTGGCTAAGCACATCCAGCATGGCATTGCGCGTGAAGCGCGTCATCCCGGCGATATAGAAGGTCGAAAGCGCCGTGACCGGCATGACGAAATGCAGCCAGGTGGAATTGCCGGTCGACGGAAGCCAACCCAGCCAGAAGGAGAAGATCAGCAGCAGCAGGATGGCGAGAACGAAATTGGGAATGGCATAGCCGAAGAAGGCACCCCCCATGATAGCATTGCCGATCCACGAATTGCGATAGATCGCGGCGGCAATGCCCGCCGGCACGGACACCACGAGCGTCAGCAGCACCGCGCCGATCAGAAGCTGCAGCGAGGGCCAGACCCGCTCGGCAAAGATGACGGCCACCGGACGCCGCTCGATCAGCGACAGGCCGAAATTGCCGTCCATCAACGAAGCGATGTAGCGGACGAACTGCTCGCCGTAAGAGCCGTCCAGCCCGTAATACTCGACGAGCAACTGGCGGTCCTTCGCACCGAGACCCTCGCCGCCCAGGAAGTCGATCGCATTGCCGGAAAACCGGGTGGCGAAAAACACCGCCGTGACGATGACCGCGACGGTCAGGCACGTACGCAACACTCTGCTGATGACGAATTCGAACATTCGCTCCACCTCGTAACTTGTCTAGACTGTATGGACATGTTCTGTTACAGCGATGTTGCCGACACATGATTTTTTTGTGACGCGGCTTGAGCCGGCTGGAAGCACCGGACAAAGAGGGAATAGGGCGCGCACAACGCCTCAATTTCGGTCAGGCAAGGGTCAGCGAATGGACATTTCGAACAACCCAATGTGGCGCGACCGGGAACTGCCGGTCTGGCGGCAAATCGAGGCGGACCTGGAGGTGGACATCCAGACCGGCGTGTTCGGCGCCGGCGAAAGGCTGCCGAGCGAGCATGAACTGACAGCCAAATACGGCGTCAACCGGCATACCGTGCGCCAGGCACTCGCCAGCCTGGCACAGAAGGGCATCGTCAAGGCGCACCAGGGCAAGGGTGTCTTCGTTGCCGACGAACCGTTCGAATACCGACTCGATCGCAACGCCAAATGGAGCGAGGTGGAAAAACGCTTCGACGGCGGCTCCGGCGGACGGCTTCTCGACAGCTACGAGCAGCCCGCCAGCCAGGCGATCGCGCGCGCGCTTCAACTTGAGGTCGGCACGCCGCTGATCGTGACGGAAACCCTGCGCACGGTCGGTCCCGGTATCGCCACCTATGGCTATCACATGTTTGAAAAGCAAAGGTTCGACGGAATAGCCGCGGCCTTCGAGGAAACCTCAAGCTTCACCCAGGCTCTGGCCACCTTCGGCGTCGATTCCTTCTTCCGCGCGTCGACCTGGATCGACTGCCGCATGCCGCGGCCGCGCGAAGCGGCAGCGCTTGCCGTATCCATTTCGCTGCCAGTCATGATCATGACCTATGTCGACACCGACGGCGCCGGGACACCGATCCTCTATGGCCACGGGGTTTTTCCGAAACGCATGATGAGGATCAGGATCGACACCTGACCGTGTAAATCCGCTTCCATCCCAAAGCCGCGGAGAAATTTAGACTTCGTCGATGAAGGCTCGCGCCGAGACGCTGGAGCAGCCAAAACGCAACGACCGGGCATTGGCATCTATTGGCGAGGTTTCTCCAGCCACGAAGTTTGCTATGAGGTTCGATACTCTATTGCGTGGCTGCAAGTTTTGACACCAGTACTCTTGCATGCTGTCACGTAAATACGAACCGGAAGGCTGTTACGGTTAGATTTACCTAATAAAATCTATCTACTTGATATACTGGACGAAATTTAGATGGCTGGGGCGCCAGGATTCGAACCTGGGAATGCCGGTACCAAAAACCGGTGCCTTACCGCTTGGCGACGCCCCAACGTGCGCGGCGGCGAAGAAGCCGCTTGCGGATGGGCGTCTGATTAGCAAAGGCCGGCCCGAGCGGCAATGACCTTTTGACGCTTTTTTTGGAGGCGCAACGCGGTCGAATGTTTCGGCCGTCACAGAAGGCCCTGTCTGGCACGCACGCAGGCCGGACCGATCCTTTTTGCACGGAACGAATGGCGCCGTCGGGGGTTTTGCCTTGCATCCACCGCTCAACGCAACCAGGCACAAGGAGTTTTTCATGCCCTCCATCAATTCCGCACGTATCCTCATTCTCGCCACCGACGGCTATGAGCGCTCGGAACTGCGCTTTCCCCTCGACAAGCTAAAGGCCCATGGCGCCAAGGTCGAAATCGCTTCGCTCAAGAAGGAGCCGATCAAGAGCTGGGACGAAAAGAACTGGGGCGACACGGCCAATGTCGACCACCTTGTCGGCGATGTAGCGGTCGATGACTACGATGCGCTGGTCATCCCCGGTGGCCAGATCAATCCGGATATCCTGCGCGCCGACAAGGGCGCCGTGGACCTGGTGAAGAGCTTCGTCCAGTCCGGCAAACCGGTCGCCGCGATCTGCCACGGTCCGTGGTTGCTGGTCGAGGCCGGCGCGCTCAAGGGCCGCAAGGCGACGTCCTATGCCTCGATCAAGACCGACCTGATGAATGCCGGCGCAGCCTGGCGCGACGAGGCGGTGGTGACTGACCAGGGCATCATCACCTCGCGTAACCCGAACGACCTCGATGTGTTCGTCGCCAAGATCGTCGAGGAGGTCGAGGAAGGCCGTCACGACCGCCGCGCGGCTTAAGGCGCGCATTCACGGGCGCAATGTCCGTCATCCCGGCTTGCGCACGCCGTCCAAGGACGGACGTCCCCTCTCCCGGCCCCGGCCGGGAGAGGGTTTTCACGTCAGGCGTATATTTGCCTCCCACTCGCCTCGCCGTCCCACGGTCGCTTCGCGAACCTCCTGATTATACCCGAGGGGGGGAACGGGAGGTTTCGCATGGCCCTTTACGGCAACCCTCCTGCGGTGCGATAGCTGAGGCCCAGTCTCGCATCGCCAAAAGGAGCTTTTCCATGCCCGGATATTCCGCCCGTCCGCCCGCCATTCCCACGCTGCTGGTCGATGACGCCGTGGTGCGGGTGACGCGCTGGGATTTCGAGCCGGGGGCTGCAACCGGTCATCACGTCCACGGCATGGGCTATGTCGTCGTCACCATGACCGAATGCGAATTCCTGATCGAGGACGCGACCGGCGAACATCGGTTGAAACGGCCGGTCGGCGAGGTTTATCGCCGCGACGCGGGGGTCGAGCATAACGTGATCAACGGCGGCAAGAAGCCGATGTCCTTCATCGAGATCGAATATAAATGAGCGCGCCGCGCGATCAGGCCGAGGCGCCGGAATTCGACCTTGCGTTCCAGCCTCTCCATGGGCAGGCGGTGCCGGTGGCCGAGCATGTCCAGCGCATCACGGTCAACAATCCCGGCCCGTTTACCTTCCACGGCACCAACAGCTATATCGTCGGCGACAAATCCGTCTGCGTGATCGATCCGGGTCCGGAAGACGAGGCCCATTTCGCCGCGCTGATGGCGGCACTGGCCGGCCGGGACGTGACGCATATCGCCGTCAGCCATACCCACAAGGACCATTCGCCGCTGGCCCGCCGACTGAAGGCCGAAACCGGGGCGATCATCGTCGCCGAAGGCCCCTATCGCCCGGCGCGGCGGCTGCACGAGGGCGAGGCCAATCCCTTTGCCGAAAGCTCCGACCTCGACTTCGTTCCCGATATCACCCTTGAAGATGGCGACGTGATCGAGGGCGACGGCTGGCGGCTGTCCGCCATTCTCACCCCCGGACACACGGCCAATCACGCAGCGTTTGCCCTCGACGACCGTGGCATCGTCTTTTCCGCCGATCATGTCATGGCCTGGGCAACCTCGATCGTCGCCCCGCCGGACGGCGCGATGGGCGACTATATGGCCTCGCTTGAGCGGCTTCTCGAGCGCGACGACCGGATCTATTTCCCCGGGCATGGCGGGCCGGTAAAGGAGCCGGCGGCCTTCCTGCGCGGGCTTCGCACCCATCGGCGCATGCGCGAGCGCGCCGTGCTGGAGCGCATCCGGGCCGGCGACCGGCTGATCGCCGACATGGTCAAGGTGATTTATGCCAGCACCGACCCGCGCCTGCATGGCGCGGCAGCGCTCTCAGTGCTGGCCCATCTGGAGGACCTGGTCGAAAAGGGCGAAGTGGCGACCGACGGGCCGGCGCGGCTTTCAGGCGTCTACCGGCTCGGCTGAAAGCGCGAAACGGGGTCAGTCACCGGCAATGCCGAGCAGTTCCGCGTCGAGCGCGTGCAGGAAATGTTCGGCGATCTCGGTGCCGATACCAAGATCGTGCGGGCCATAGCGGCTGGCGACGCGCAGGTCGACCAGGGTCGTCTCCACCTCCTCGCGCAAGCGGATGACCACGTCGAACGGCAGGCCGAGCGCGAAGGTGCGGGTCGCGGCCTGCAGCCGCACCGTGCCGATCGGTTCGGGCGGCAGGGCTGTTGCGGCAGGCTCCGGTTCGGGACGCGGCAGAGGGACCGGAACGCCCTGCGGAGGGGCATTGGGATCGACGGCCGGAACGGATGCGCTCGCCGGCGGAGCGGGCGAAAGCGGCTGGAACTCGGGCACCGCATATTCCTGCCCTCGCTCGGCGATGACGAGAAGACCGTTGGCATCGGCCACCTTGCGCACCGCTTCGTAGACGCGGTCGAGCGCGCCTTCGTAGCGTCGACCGGTAAAGCCCGGATAGGCCCGTGCCTGCAGGTCGCGGCTCTCCCGCGTGACCGGCGGCCGCTCCAGCCATTGCTGCCGGGCTGTGGGTTCCCGCAGCCATTGCGGCGGATCGACGAGATCGCTCGAGACGTCGTAGATCGGCGGGCGATCGAGATAGCGCCAGGCCGCCCAGCCGGTCAGCCCGAGCGGCAACGTGGCATAGAACAGCGCCCAGCCCGCGGCCACTCCGCCGAGCGCTCCGACCTGCCAGAGCCGGCCAAGGCCGATCAGGGCAAAGGGCACGGCGAGCGCCGCCGGCACGGCGGCAAGCGCCGCCAGCGCGACGAAATCCGGGGTGGTGAGCGGCCCGAAGCGGTGGGCGAGGATGACGATCGCCAGCACCGCGGCGCCAAAGACCCCGAGCCGCCAGGCGAGGTAGGCCGAGCGCGAGACGGGTCTGTCGTAGCGGATGGTCATCGGGGGCGACACCGGATCAGGCGGAGGGACGAGCGAAGCAGTCCGACAATGTTTATCGTCTGGCCGCAGGGGCGACAAGCGGGCGGCCGGCTGTTGTCACGGTCCTGCCGATGGAGCCGGCCATGTACCGCTTACTGACGCACGGAGCAAAGTTCCGGCGTCGCCCGGCGGCGGCAAGACTACGGCTTGGGCGGCGTGGACTGGGCGGGGCCCGGTTCTGGCGATGTTGGGGGCGTCGCAGGAGCCACGGACGCCTGCGGCTCAGCCGCCCCTTCCAGATCCAGAACCTCGCCGTTCAGCGTCGGGGCCGAGCCGTCCTCGGGGATCTGCAGCTCGATCGCACCGCCGTCCGGCTGCGACGGATCGGGCAGCGGCGGTGCTTTGAGCGGCATGGGTACGTAGAGCGATACCAGGACGATGACGCCGATGACGACCAACCAACTGCCGACGATGCGGGCCGGGATCTTGAGCCACGGGCCGCGGAAATGGCGCAGCATGAGGGCCGGCGCGAGAACCAGCCAGAGCGCGCTCAGGACCGTACCGAAGGCGAAGTCAATGAGCCCTACACCGATGTCGTCAAGGCCGACGAACAGCGAGAAGGAAAAGGCGACGACGCCGGCGGCGAGCATGACGGCCCATTGCCGCCAGCGTCCCGTCAGCCAGAGCGCGGCGCCGGTCGAGATGACCGCTGTCGGTGCGACCAGGTAGAGCACCTCGCCAAGCGGCGATGAACGGATCACGCCGAAGATCGGGTCGAAGAAGGCCAGCATGACGACCAGTACGCCGAGGAAGACGCCGACGACGGCGAGGAAATCGCGGCGGGTCTCGGCCATGGCCGCGCCGAGCGCCAGACCCAGCATGGCGAGCGCCAGGTCGTAGACCGAGAAGGTGAACAGCGCGCCGAGTTCGAGGAAACCGTAATCGTGCGGGATCCCTTGCGACAAAAGCAGGCCGATCACGCCGGCATTGAGCAGCCATAGCGAGCGGCGAAACGACGGGTTGGCGAAGATCGCAGCGAAATCCGGCCGGTTGCCGGCGTCGGCCGGGCTTGCGGCCGAGGCGGCGGACTGGGCGGAGGCGGCAGCCGCACCGGCCGCGGACTTTCCGCTCGCACTGGCGGCGCCCCTGGTCTTGACCTTGACTTCAGCCTGTCCCTTCGGCGCGGGCGTGGCCGCCTCCGGGCGGGAACGCTGGCTGTTCGCGGTGCTGCCGTCGGCCCTTACCCTTGCCTTCGAACGGGATCTCTGGCTCTGGCGGCGCTTGCTCATCGGTCGTCCCGTCTTTCTGCTGTCTCGATTGAAAGGCTAGGCCTCGGCTATTCCACAAACGGCTTGCTTTGTCATCCGCCGTGACGAGAATCGCCGGCAGACAGGCCGGCAGACAGGCAAGTGCGGGAATGGCCGACATGATGCGGATCTTGATGTTGAACGCCGTCACGCGGCGCGAGCGAAAGGACGCCACCAGTTTCGTCTTCGACACCGTCAATCGCCTCGGCGGCTGGATCGACGACGTGCAGATGTATTCCAACCTGATGAACACGATCCGCCTGACGCTTGCCGCCAGCGCCTACCCTGCCCTCATTGCCGCGCTGCGCGAAGGCGACATTGCGGTCGACGAGCCCGGTGAGGACCCCGGCGGAGCGGACCCGGCGACTGAACGCATGGCCACCTTGCAGATCACCTTCATCCACGACGAGCCGGACATGAAGCGCGACGTGCCGGCGGTGCCCGGTTAGGGATCAACCTTCGCGGCACTGCCGATCGCCGCCTGTGCCGCCGACAACCTGGCGATCGGCACGCGGAAGGGCGAGCAGGACACGTAGTCCAGATTGGCGCTTTCGCAGAAGTGGATCGAGGCCGGGTCGCCGCCGTGTTCGCCGCAAATGCCGAGCTTCATGTCGGGCCGGGTCTTGCGGCCGCGCTCCGCGGCGATGCGGATCAGTTCGCCCACCCCGTCGAAATCGAGCGAGATGAACGGATCGTGCTCGATGATGCCCTTGCGCTGATAAGTCGGAATGAAGGCCGAGGCATCGTCGCGCGAAATGCCGAAGGTTGTCTGGGTCAGGTCGTTGGTGCCGAAGGAGAAGAATTCGGCGGCCTCGGCGATGACATGGGCGCGAAGGGCCGCGCGCGGCAACTCGATCATCGTGCCGACGAGATAGGAGATTTCCAGTCCCGCCTCGGTCATGACGTCCTTCGCCACCTTGTCGATCAGCGCCTTGACGTAGTCGAGCTCGGCTTTCAGGCCGACCAGCGGCACCATGATTTCCGGCACGACGGCCGCGCCCGTCTCGCGGGCAGCGGCGATTGCGGCCTCGAAGATGGCGCGGGCCTGCATTTCGGCGATTTCCGGATAGGAGATCGCCAGACGGCAGCCGCGATGGCCGAGCATGGGGTTGAACTCGTGCAGGGCGTCGACCCGCTGGCTGAGCAGGTGCGGGTCCATGCCCATGGCGCTCGCCACTTCGGCGATCTCTTCCTCGGTCTTCGGCAGGAATTCGTGCAGCGGCGGATCGAGCAGGCGGATGGTCACCGGCAGGCCGTGCATGATGGCGAAGAGTTCGGTGAAGTCGGAGCGCTGCATCGGCAAAAGCTTGCCGAGCGCGGCGCGGCGACCTTCCTCGTTCTCGGCGAGGATCATCTCGCGCATGACCTGGATGCGATCGCCCTCGAAGAACATGTGCTCGGTGCGGCAAAGGCCGATGCCCTCGGCACCGAAGGATCGCGCGGCGCGCGCGTCGACCGGCGTGTCGGCATTGGTGCGCACGGTCATGCGGCGCGCCTTGTCGGCCCATTCCATCAACTGGGCGAAATCACCGGACAATTCCGGCTGGAGCATGGCCACTTCGCCCTTCAGCACCTGTCCGGTCGAGCCGTCGATGGTGATGACGTCACCCTTCCTGAGCGTGATCCCGACGCCGATCAGCAATTCGTTTCGCAAGTCGACACGCATGGTGCCGGCACCGGCGACGCAAGGAATGCCCATGCCGCGCGCGACGACGGCGGCGTGGCTGGTCATGCCGCCGCGGGTGGTCAGGATGCCCTGGGCCGCGTGCATGCCGTGAATGTCCTCCGGGCTGGTTTCGACCCGGACGAGAATGACCTTGCGGCCCTCCTCCTCGGCGATCACCGCCTCTTCGGCGGTAAAGACGATGGCGCCCGTGGCCGCCCCCGGTGAGGCCGGCAGGCCGGAGCCGATGACATGACGCTCGACCTTGGGATCGATGGTCGGATGCAGCAACTGGTCGAGAGAGGACGGCTCGATGCGCAGCACGGCCTCCTCTTCGGTGATCAGCCCTTCGGCCACCATGTCGACGGCGATCTTCATCGCCGCCTTGGTGGTGCGCTTGCCGGAACGGGCCTGGAGCATCCACAGCTTGCCGCGCTCGATGGTGAATTCGAGGTCCTGCATGTCGCGATAGTGCGCTTCCAGCCGGTCGCAGATGCGGCCGAACTCGGCGAATGCCTCGGGCATGACCTTTTCAAGCGACGGCTTGTCGGAGCCACTGTCGATGCGGGCAGCCTCGGTGATCGACTGCGGCGTGCGGATGCCGGCGACGACATCCTCGCCCTGGGCGTTCACCAGGAATTCTCCGTAGAGGGCCTTCTCCCCGGTCGAGGGATTGCGGGTGAAGGCGACGCCGGTGGCGGACGACGAGCCGAGATTGCCGAAAACCATGGCCTGAACCGTGACGGCCGTGCCCCATTCGGCGGGAATGGCGTGGAGATGGCGATAGGTGACGGCGCGCGGATTCATCCAGCTGGCAAACACCGCGCCGATCGCGCCCCAGAGCTGGACATGGGGGTCCTGCGGGAAGGGTTGCCCAAGCGATTCCTCGATCACTTCCTTGTAGAGAGCGGTGACATGCTGCCATTCGACGGCGGAAAGGTCGGTGTCGAGTTCGTGGCCGAAACGGGTCTTCTCGTCCTCGAGGATTTCCTCGAAAGCCTCATGGTCGATACCCATGACGACGTCGCCATACATCTGGATGAAGCGGCGGTAGCTGTCCCAGGCGAAACGGGCATCGCCGGCATTGCGGCCGAGCGCCTCCACCGTCTGGTCGTTGAGGCCGAGATTGAGGACGGTGTCCATCATGCCGGGCATGGAGGTGCGGGCGCCGGAGCGGACAGACAAGAGCAGCGGCAGCGTGGTATCGCCGAAGCCCCGGCCCGTGACGGCCTCCATGCCCTTGATGCCTTCCAGCACCTGGGCCTTGAGATCATCCGGCAGGCTTCTGCCGTTCTTGTAGTAGAAGGCGCAGGCGTCGGTAACGATGGTCAGGCCCGGGGGAACCGGCAGGCCGAGGCTGGCCATTTCGGCGAGATTGGCGCCCTTGCCACCCAGATGGTCCCGGTCGGCAGCACTTCCCTCGGCCGTTCCGTTGCCGAAGGTATAAACCCATTTCCTCATGCCTCATCTCCACCCGAACAGGCCATTTGTCGACGGTTTACAGCATATGTGACGGAATGAAAACGCCGAGCACGCATGATTATGTTGCATTGCATCATAATTGCGGCAGAGAGTTAATACGGAAAGCGTCGGGCGTCGTCTGCCGCCGCTCAGTCCGCGGCAAGCACGTCCAGTTCGGCCGGCTTCGGCTCGCCGAGCACGATGGTTCCGAGCCTCACGTCAGCGATCCGCAGCACCGCCCGCTTGCCGTCCGCGGAATAGAGCACGCGGAGCGCACTGGCTGCGCAATTTCCCGGTTGGCAGGCGGCGAACAGCTGCATCGACTTGCCCTCGATCTCCACCCGTTTCGAGGCGAGCGCCACGTAGCGGTCACGGCTCACCATGTTGCGCACCCAGGCCGGCAGGCCGGGCTTGCCGCGGATCAGGCCGACCAGCGACTGGCGATGCGGCTCGGAGCCGGCGATGACGGCGGGGAGGAAATTGCCCGACAGGGAGGGTTCGGCAGCGGTCGCGGTCGCGGTCGCGACGGGCGGGACGGCGAGCGCCGTAAATAGCGCAAGCAGGAAAACCGGTGACGACGCCCTCTGCTGTCTTCCTGTCCTCATCGCGCTCGATCCTCCCTTGACGAATCAGACGCCAAGGCGCCCTCCCCATCCTTTCGCGATGTCGGCGCGATGGGAAGAGCCATTGCCCAGGGCGAAATCGTGGTCGGGCGCAGTCGACAGGGGCCGTGCGGGATCGCGGGCCGCGGTCAGACGATCGAACTGTCGACGATGACCATCGGACGGCTCAGCGAGCAACGCTCGACGCGGGCGTCGACGCGGTAGACGTCGCGCAGCATGTCGCGGGTGATGACCTCTTCCGAGGGGCCGCTGGCGACCAGCCTGCCCTCGGCGATCACCAGCGTGCGTTCGCAATAGCGCAGGGCGTGGTTCAGATCATGAAGCGCGATCACCACTGCCATGCCCGTGCGCTTTGCCAGCGCCGACATATAGGTCAGAACCTCGATCTGGCGGTAGAGGTCGAGCGCCGAGGTCGGCTCGTCCATCAGCAGGATTTCCGGCTTGCGGATCAGCGCTTGGGCGATCGCCACCAGCTGGCGCTGGCCGCCGGAGAGTTCGCCGAGGTTGCGGAAGGCCCAGGGGGTGATCTTCAGCGAGGCGAGCACCCGGTCGATGTCGGCCAGCTCATGGTCCTCGACCTGCCAGCCGGAGCCCTGCTTGGCCGCCATCAGCACGGATTCGTAGACCGACAGCACGGCGTTGCAGGCGGTGTCCTGCGGCATGTAGGAAATGCCGGCATCGCCCTTTTCGCCCTCGACCACGACGACGGTTCCCGTCCCCTTGGCAAGACCTGCGATGCGTTTCAGGAAGCTCGACTTGCCGGCCGCGTTCGGACCGATGACGGCCGTCAGCCCGCCCGGAGAGGGGATTTCGGCGCTGATGCCGGAGACGATCTCGGAGCGTCCGTAGCGGACGGAGAGATCCTGCATCATCAAGCCTACCATGCGCGCCTCCGCTGGGTGAAAATGAGGACGAAGAAGAAGGGCACGCCGACCAGCGCGGTGATGACCCCGATCGGCAGGATCGCGCCCGGGATGATCGACTTGCTGACCACCGAGGTGGCGGAAAGCAGCAGCGCGCCGCAGACCACTGAGGCCGGCAGAAAGAAACGCTGGTCCTCGCCGACCAGCATGCGGGCGATATGCGGCCCGACCAGGCCGATGAAACCGATGGTGCCGACGAAGGAGACGGGGATGGCGGCGAGCAGCGCGACGACCATCAGCGTGGTGAGCCGCAGCCTTTTGACATTGACGCCGAGGCTTGCTGCCTTTTCGTCACCCATCCTCAGTGCCGTCAGTTGCCAGGCGTTGCGGGCAAAGAGCGGCACCGCGATGACCAACATGGCGCCGGTGACGGCCACCTTGACCCAGGTCGCCTTGGTCAGGCTGCCCATGGTCCAGAAGACGACGGCGGCGAGCGCCTGTTCGGAGGCGAGATATTCGAGCAGCGACAGCGCCGCGTTGAAGGTGAAGACCAGGGCGATGCCGAGCAGCACGATGGTCTCGACCGTCACGCCGCGCAGCGTCGAGGCGAAATGGATGAAGAGGGCTGCCAGCATCGCCATGATGAAGGCGTTGATCGGCACCATCAGGTGGACGGCGATCGGCACCAGCGAGACGCCGGCGACAAGACCAAGGGCGGCCCCGAAGCTGGCGGCGGCCGAAATGCCGAGCGTGAACGGGCTCGCCAGCGGATTGGCGAGGATGGTCTGCATCTGCGCGCCGGCGAGCGACAACGAGGCGCCGACGGTGACCGCCATCAGGGCGATCGGCATGCGGATGTCCCAGATCACCACCTGCCGCTGGATGTCGACGCTGTCCCGGGAAAAGAGCGTCTTCAGCACTTCGGCGATGGTGTAGTTCGCCGGCCCGACCGCCATGTCGGCGGCGACCGACAGGAACAGAAGACAGCACAGGAAAACGATCAGCAGTATGCGCCTGAAGGACAGGGCGCGGTAGTGACCGCGCCCTTCCTTGATCGTGACGGTTTCGACAGCCGCGGCCATATCAGTTTCCGGCGTTCAGCGAGACCCAGTAACCGGGCCGATAATCGACGGGCAGGAAGCGCTCGTGCAGGCTGCGGAAGGTCTGGTCGGGATCGAGATCCTTGAACAGGTCCGGATGCAGCCACTTGGCGATCTGCTGCACGGCGACGAACTGGTAGGGGTTGTTGTAGAACTGGTGCCAGATGGCATGGACATTGCCGTCCTTGACCGCCTTGATGCCCGTAAAGGCCGGGCGCTCCATCAGCTTGGCGAGCTTTTCGGCGCTCTTGGCGGCATCCGCACCCGGGCCGACCCCGACCCATGCACCGCCGGGGACATAAAGCTCCCAGTTGGCGCCGGTGATGATGACCTGATCCGGATTGGAGGCGATGATCTGCTCGGGATTGACCGTGCCGAAGGTGCCGGGGATGAAGTCCGAGGCCATGTTCGTGCCGCCGGCGAGCGCGACCATCTGGCCGAAGTTCTCGTTGCCGAAGGACATGCAGCAATCATCGGAATAACCGCCGGCGCGTTCCATGAAGACGCTCGGGCGCTTGAGATCGGCGACCTTGGCGAGCACGTCCGTGACCCTGGCGATCTCGGCGGCGCGGAAGGCGATGAACTCCTCGGCCCGATCCTGCTTGCCGAACAGTTCGCCCATCAGGCGCATGGACGGCTCGGTGTTGAGCATCGGCTTTTCGCGGAAGTCGACATAGACCAGCGGAATGCCGACCTTGCCGAGCTTTTCGATGTAGCCGGCCTCCTCGGTGGCCGTCTTGGCGTCGATGTTCATGATGATGACGTCGGGCTTCAGCGCCACGGCCTGCTCGATGTCGAAGGTCCCGTCCTTCATGCCGCCGAAGGTCGGCAGCTTTTCCATTTCCGGGAATTTCTCCAGATAGGCATTGTAGCCGTCGAGGTCGGCCTTCTTGAAATCGTCGCGCCAGCCGACGACACGGCTGAAGGGCGCTTCCGTATCGAGGGCGGCGACGAAATACATCTGCCGGCCTTCGCCAAGGATCACATGCTCGACCGGCACCGCCACCTCGACCTCACGGCCGGTGATGTCGGTCACCTTGACCTTGTCCCGGGCGTAAACGCTGCCGGAAAAAAGCACGGCAAGACCCAGGGCGGCTGACGCCACCTTATGGAAGATATTCATATTTTTCTCTCCAGCACCTGAATTGGTGCTGGAATATGTTTCATGATCTTTACAGTCAAGATTTATCTTTTATAACGCTTCCAAACTCGAGACGTGTCGGAGCTGAGAGAATGAACCTGGCGAGCAATTACAGCCTGAAAGACGAGATCAAGGCCTATTGGTCGGAGCGTGCGGCGACCTTCGACGAGCAGCCGGGTCACGAGATCTTTTCCGAGGGCGAGCGCGCCGCCTGGCAGGCGCTGTTCATCCGGCATCTCGGGCGCGGCGAAGGACGGCGGGCGGTCGACCTTGCCTGCGGCACGGCGGTGATTTCCCACCTGCTTGACGACATCGGCTTCCGGGTCACCGGCATCGACTGGGCCGAGCCCATGCTGGAGCGGGCAAGGCGCAAGGCCGCTGCCCGCAAGCGGTCGATCGAGTTTCTGCTCGGCGATGCGGAAGTGACGATGGAGCCGGACAATTCCGCCGACGTGGTGACCAATCGCCACCTGGTGTGGACGCTGGTCGATCCGGCCGCCGCCTTTCGCGAGTGGCACCGTATCCTGAAGCCCGGCGGCAAGCTGCTGATCGTCGACGGCGATTTCGTCAATCCGGGCCCGTTGTCGCGGCTGTTCTCCAGGCTCTCCGGGCTTGCCCAGAAGATCAGCCTGATGGCGCCGGACAGGCGGCATGGTCCCGGCGCGCTGGGCGAAACCCATCGCAGCATCCTGTCGCGCGTCTATTTCTCCAACGGTGCGCGGGCGGACCAAGTCGTGCGCCTGCTGACCGAAGCCGGCTTCACCGACATCCGCGTCGATTTCGACCTCAAGGCCATTCACCGCCAGCAGCGCAAGAACTTCACGCTGCTCAAAGGGCTGGAGCGGGCAACGCAGCACCGCTATGCGATCTCGGCGGTCAAGCCGGTCTGACAAGGCGCAGCCGGCGGCCGACCTCAGGGGCCCATGCCGGCCAAAGAAGGTGGAAATCGGAAATCTCCGATTTCCCTAATTTATTCATAGTTCATAGTTCCGGCCCATAATGACCATCGAAATTGCTTGAACGATGGGAACCAGCAGCCGGTGAATAGAGAGCAGATCGCGGATAAACTGGCCACGCTCCGCGAGGAATCGGCGGCCCTCATTGCCGTCTACGACCCGGAAGACCGTCTGCGTTACGCCAATGCCGCATTCCGCAAAGCCTACTTTGTCGAACCCGACGAAACGCCCCTCTGGCCGGACCTGATGCGCCGCAACTGGCAGATGGGCCGCGGCGCCATCATCGCCCATCCCGACATGGATGCCTGGCTCGCCTCTGCCATCTCGCGCCGGGGCAAGGTGCCGCGCCGCTCGTTTGAAAGCGATCTCGTCGACGGGCGCTGGCTGTGGATCGTCGAGACCGTACAGCCGGACGGCTGGATGCTGTTCATCGCCACGGACATCACCGAATTGCGGCGCGACGAACGCGAACTGCGGCAGTTGCGCGACTTCGCCACGCGCGCCTCCCAGACCGACGAACTTACCGACATTTCCAATCGCCGCCATATGTGGTCGCTGCTGGAGAATCTGCTGGGCGGCATGCATCCTTCGGCCAAGCGACAGGGCTGCGTTTGCCTGTTCGACCTCGACCTCTTCAAGCAGATCAATGATCGCTTCGGCCACCAGGCCGGCGACACGGTACTGGTCGACTTCGCCCGCACGGTTCAGGGCAGCATCCGGCTGCGGGACGGATTTGGCCGCATCGGTGGCGAGGAATTCATGCTGCTCATGCCCGACACATCGATCCTCCATGCAAAGAAGATCGTCGACCGGATCTTTGCCGCGGTCCACGAGCGCCGGCCGCTGCCGAACGCCAAGGATTTTGCCTATACCTTCTCCGCGGGCCTCGCCGAGATCAAGGCCGAGGACACGCCCCAGGCCGTCTATTCACGCGCAGACCAGGCGCTCTACCAGGCCAAGCATGAAGGCCGCGACCGCCTGATGCTGGCGGCGTAAAACCCCGCTCACAGGCAAGACCGAGGACGGGTACGGTCGATCTAGACCACGTCACGCTCGCGCAGCGCTTCCGCCGTCTCCAGGTCAACCGACACCAGTTGGCTGACCCCCTGCTCGGCCATGGTGACGCCGAACAGGCGGTTCATGCGGGCCATGGTGATCGGGTTGTGGGTGATGATGACGAAGCGCGTCTCGGTCGAGGCGGCCATTTCGTCCATCAGGTTGCAATAGCGCTCGACATTGTGGTCGTCGAGCGGCGCGTCCACTTCGTCCAGCACGCAGATCGGCGCGGGGTTGGTGAGGAAGACCGCGAAGATCAGCGCCATGGCCGTCAAGGCCTGCTCGCCGCCGGAAAGTAGCGTCATGGTCTGCGGCTTCTTACCCGGCGGGCGGGCGAGGATCTCAAGACCGGCTTCGAGCGGGTCGTCGCTCTCGATCAGCTGCAACTCGGCAGTGCCGCCGTTGAACAGATGGGTGAACAGCCGCTGGAACTGGGCGTTGACCACGTCGAAGGCGGCGATCAGGCGCTCGCGGCCCTCGCGGTTGAGGCTCTGGATCGCGCCGCGCAGCTTCTTGATCGCATCGATGATGTCGTCGCGCTCCTTGATGAGGGCGGCGAGCCGTTCCGACAGCTCCTTCTGTTCCTCGTCGGCCCTGAGGTTCACGGCGCCGAGGCGCTCGCGCTCGATGCGCAGACGGTCGAGATCACGTTCGACTTCGCGCAGGTCGGAGATCTCGGACGGATCCTTGAGCCCCGTCAGGCGGAAGGCCTCGTGCGGTGGAACGGCGAGCGTGTCGTGGATGCGGGTTTCGGCCTCCTTGCGCCAATCGCGGGCGGAAACGAGCCGTTCCTCGGCACGGCCGCGCTTCTCGCGGCTTTCGGCGAGTTCGGCCAGCGCTGCGGCGGCCTTCTGGTCTGCATCGCGCTGGCGCGTCTCGGCCTCGACGAGCCGGTCGGCGGCGGCGCGGCGTGCGGCTTCGGCCTTTTCCAGCTCGTTCATCAGGGCGCGGCGCTTTTCCTCGACCTCGTCGGGCGCCATTTCCAGCCCGATCATCTCGTCCTCGGCCTCGGCGACACGGTCGCGCAGCGTGGCGATATGCTCCTCGGCGTTTCGCGCCCGCGCCTGCCAGGTGGAGCGCTCCTGGCGGATGGCGAGGATGCGGCGGCGGCGGCTTTCGTCCTCGCGGGCCAGACCCTCGAAACGGGCCCGCGCCTCGGCAAGGCGGCCGCGATCGGTCGCCACTTCGGCCTCGGCCTCGCGCAGCCGGACGTCGAGGGCCGACAGGTCCGGCGTCTCCTCGATCTCGATGCGGGCGTTTTCTTCCTGTTCGAGCGCTTCCTCGATCTGGGCCTTGAGGCCGTTCACCGCCTCCTCGATGACGACGCAGCGGCGGATCAGATCACCCGAGGCGCGCTCGGCCTGGGTCAGCGCCTCGCGCGCTTCGGCAAGGTGGCGGATCGACAGGCGCTGCCTGTCGCGCGCCTCGGCCAGACGAGACTCCTCGCTGCGGATCGCGTCGACCGCCTCGGCCAGACGCTCCTCGGCCTCGTTCAGTGAATACTGCGCCTCTTCGGCCTCCGTCTCGATCTCGGTCAGGCGGTTCTTCTGGGCCAGCCGAAGAGCGGCCGCGCTCGGGGCTTCTGAGCCGGCGACATGGCCGTCCCAGCGATAGACGGCGCCTTCGCGGGTGACGAGGCGCTGGCCGGGGCGAAGTTCGGGCATCAGGCGAAGCGCCGTCGCCTCGTCGGCGATGCCGATCTGGCGCAGGCGGCGGGTCAGCGCCGGCGGCGCACGCACATGATCCACCAAAGAGGCAATGCCCGCCGGCAGGGCCGGATCGCCGGTACCGTCGCCGTTCAGCATCCAGTGGGCCGGCGCGGCCGCATCGAGCGGGCTGTCGAGGTCGTCGCCAAGCGCTGCACCGAGCGCCGTCTCGTAGCCGCGGGTGACGGTCAGTTCTTCCGCCACGGGGGTGAAATCGCCCGACACGGCCGAGGCCAGCATGCGCGAAATCGTGCGTGCCTCGGTTTCGAGCGCATTGAGTTTGGATCGGGCGGCCTCAAGCGGGGCGCGCGTCAGGCTCTCGGCGCGGCGGGTCTCGGCCAGGCGATCTTCGATCTCGGCGGTTGCGGCCTCGCTGTCGGCCAGCGCCTGTTCGGCGGCCTCGACCATCTCGCGCTTCTCGTCCGGATCGGGAAGGGCTGCGATGCGGGCGGCGATCTGCTCGAGCTCGCCATTGGCCTCCGCCACCTGACGCTCCAGCCGCTGGCGGCGGTCGGCTAGATCGCGGATCAGGCGTTCCAGCTGGTTGCGGCCGGCAGCGGCCTCGGCGCGCTCGGCGGTGAGCGCGGCAAAGCGCTTCTCGCTGTCGGAAAGGGTCGCCGCCGCCGTCTCGAAGGTGATGCGGGCTTCTTCGCCGGTGCGGCCGGAATCGGCGAGGATGTCCTCGATTTCCACCTCCTCCGCCGTCAGCCGTTCCAGCACTTCGGCATTCTCGGCGACCAGGCGTTCCTCGCGGCGAATGTCCTCGGAGAGTTGGGCAAGGCGGCGGGTGAGTTCGTCGCGGCGGCGCAGCAGGCGGCCGGCCTCCTCGTCGAGCTGGGTGCGGGCGATCTGCAGGCGCTGGAGGGCTGCGGCGCAGCGTGCCTCCTCCTCGCGCAGTTCGGGCATCTTGAGGCTGGCGATGCCTTGTGCCTTGGCCGCCTCCATCTGGCCTTGCGCCTTCTCCGCGACGATCGAGGTCGCCTGGTTCAGCGCGCTTTCCGCCTCACCCTCGGCCTGCTTGGCCTGGCTCCAGCGGATGTGCAGCAGCATGGCCTCGTGCGCCCGGATGTCGGCGGAGAGCATCTTGAAGCGGTTGGCCTGGCGGGCCTGGCGTTTGAGGCTCTCGATCTGGGTCTCGAGCTGGGCGGTGATGTCTTCCAGCCGTTCGAGATTGGTCTCGGCGGCGCGCAGGCGCAGTTCCGCCTCGTGGCGGCGCGAATGCAGACCGGAAATGCCGGCCGCCTCTTCGAGCAGCTGGCGACGCGCCTGGGGCTTGGCCTGGATCAGTTCGCCGATGCGGCCCTGGCCGACCATCGAGGGAGACCGGGCGCCGGTCGAAGCGTCGGCGAACAGAAGCTGCACATCCTTGGCACGGGCTTCCTTGCCGTTGATGCGATAGACCGAGCCCTCGCCGCGCTCGATGCGGCGCGTCACCTGGATCTCGTCGGCATCATTGAAGGCGGCGGGTGCGGTACGGTCGGAATTGTCGAGATAGAGGCCGACCTCGGCGGTGTTGCGGGCGGGACGGTTGCCGGAGCCGGAAAAGATCACGTCGTCCATGCCGGATGCGCGCATGTTCTTGTAGGAGTTTTCCCCCATCACCCAGCGCAGCGCCTCGACAAGGTTCGACTTGCCGCAGCCGTTCGGCCCGACAACGCCGGTCAGGCCCCGTTCGATGATGAATTCGGTCGGTTCGACGAAGGACTTGAAGCCGAGCAGACGCAGG
Organism: Ciceribacter sp. T2.26MG-112.2; assembly: GCF_900492205.1. Taxonomy (GTDB): domain Bacteria; phylum Pseudomonadota; class Alphaproteobacteria; order Rhizobiales; family Rhizobiaceae; genus Allorhizobium; species Allorhizobium naphthalenivorans_A. The sequence goes on along the minus strand of NZ_UEYQ01000014.1, from coordinate 8,735 downwards.
CGGTTGAACTTCATGCCGCAAGCCTCCTCTTCTCCCCAGCGGGGAGAAGGTGGCCCGCAGGGCCGGATGAGGGGGGACGTCGTGCGCGAAGCCCCCTCATCATCGCCTCACATCGTTCGGCACTTCTCCCCGCAGGGGAGAAGAGGGTAAAAGCAAAAACGGGCGCGCGGGTTTGCCCGCCGCCCGCCAGAATGCCGGAGCGCCGATCAGAGCATGCTGTCGATGAGCGCCGACATGGTTTCAACCGACATGTCCCCCGAATAGCTCTTGCCGTTGATCAGGAAGGTCGGCGTCGACTGAATGCCGAAATCCTTGGCCCCGCGATCCCGGACTGCGGACACATCAGCGGCAAGTTTCTGGTTCGTCAAGCAGGCGTCGAAGCTCTCCTGTGTAAAACCACCCAGTTTCGACAATTGCAGCATGGCGCCGCGCACATCGTTGTTGGCCGGGGCGGCCCAGGTCATCTGCTGCTTCATGAACATCGAGACGAAGGGGAAGAACCGTTCCTCCGGCGTGCAGCGCGCCAGCATGAAGGCGGCAAGCGATGCGGTGTCGCCCGGGAACGGGAATTCGCGGACGATGAAATAGGCCTTGCCGCTGTCCACATACTTGGCCTTGATCGCGTCGAAGGTCCTGGTGTGGAAGTTGGCGCAGTGCGAGCAGGTCATCGACATGTATTCGATGATCTTGACCGGGGCGTTCGGATCGCCGAGCGCCATTTCCTTGAGCGGACCGGGCTTCAGCGCCTCTTCCATGTCGATGTCGCGGTCTGAGGTCGGCAGTTCGACCTTGGCGGCGGGTGCTGCCGGCTCGGCTGCAGGAGCCGGCGCCTGGGCGGTCTCGGTAGCGGCTGGAGCCGGTGCGGCGGCCGGTGCAGGCGTGGCCGCGGGCGCCGTTGCCGTTTCGGCCGGAGCGGCGGGCGTTGCCGTGCTGGTTTCAGCCGGCTTCGGCGCGTCGGCAGCCTTCTTTTCGGTGTCGTCGCTGCAGGACGCGAGCATGGCGGCCATGGCGATGACGGCGGCGCCACCGAGCAGGCGGCTCTTGGAGAGGATCGGATCGAGTTTCGGCATCAATGCACCCTGATGACTGTTTTTGACGTTGCCAACCGTTATCGCGGCAATCGGCAGCAAACAAGGCGGGCACCCTGCCCCGACATCAAAGAATCGTGACTTCAGGAGGCCTAACGCATTAAATCTTCTTCATGTTCGCGGCTGGGCGGATACAGTGTCGGTATTGGCCGCGATGTCTCGCTTGGCCGCGAGCGACCGAAGATGAAAAATTGGACCGGCGGCTTCAGGAGTTTTGCGCTGTTCGCGGCTGCCCCCCTTGGATCTGGTCAGTTGCTGAGGCAAAACACGTTTCGGTGGAAGCTGGGGCCCGCGCATCGTGGCGTGAAATTCAAGGACCCGCATATCTTAATTCAGTAAAGATACGACAAAGATGATTAGACATACAAAGATATTGCTCCTGTCGAATGTCCCGATAGTGACGATGTTTCTGACAGGCTATCGCGGGTTTTTTCCCGACTTACGTCAGCTTTCACTACGCTCTTTTCTTCTATTTCAGATTCCTCAATCTTAAATCAACACAGCGAATTACCGGACCCAACGATGAAGATTTAGTAAGAGACAACAAGACGGAACCAAAATGGGCTTTGACTGTTCTGTTTCCTTTAGTGGTTGGCTCCCAAATTTTCTCCCAGACAATCCAAGAGAGCCAAGACCAAAGCTACTTGTATTACGTCCCCATGCTCCCCTTCGCGGTCTTCCTTGGTGGATCCTTCCTGGAGGCCACCAGAAGACTCAGGATTTGAGAGATGGATTCCAGCACAAGGTGAACTGGAACGAGGGGCACGTACGTCCTTCGTCACTGAGACACCCCAGTGCTATTTGCGCCGCTGCGACATCACACCCGTGCCGAGACGCTCGATTGCCAGGCGAAGCTTGTCGTCGGTGATGCCTTCCATCATGCCGGCGAGCTTCCTGGCCTTTTCGCCCTCCAGCTTGCGCGGGCGCGGGCGCTTCAGCGTCGCGGTCGAGACGGGCTTCTGGACGATGCGGATCTGGCCGATCGCCGGATAGCCGAAGAAGCCGTTGATGCGCGAAATGAGTTCGCCCTGGGCGTGCGAGAGAAAGAGCGCGCGGGCGCCTTCGCAGGCAATGGTGAGCACGCCGGGCCTGTGGCCGCCTTCGTCGCTGGAATCGCTGCGGCGCGGCCAGGCGATCTTTTCCGGCCTCGTGCAATCGGCGAAATTCTCGCCGGCGATCTCGTCCCAGGAACCGAGCAGCGCCGTGGTGATGCCGGCGCGGCGGGCGAGCACCGGATCGATGATGCCGTTCGCCACCTCGGAAATCTGGATCACGCCTTTTCTGGGAGCACGCATGGAATACCGTGTAAGCCTTTCACATCCCCCTTGAACGGCCGGGTGATTTGGCCAGATATAGGGCACTTTCCCTTCAAGCGGCAAATGACCAGCGTGACAATCCAGAAGAAACCCGCGGCCGCGCCCCTGCTCGCCTGGTATGATCGCCACCACCGCGACCTGCCCTGGCGCATTTCGCCGGCCATGGCCAGGCGTGGTGTGACGCCCGATCCCTATCACATCTGGCTGTCGGAGGTGATGCTGCAGCAGACCACGGTTGCGGCGGTGAAGGCCTATTTCGCCAAGTTCGTCGGGCTTTGGCCGACCGTCGGCGATCTGGCGGCCGCTCCCTCCGAAGACGTGATGGTCGCCTGGGCGGGGCTTGGCTACTACGCGCGAGCCCGCAACCTGAAGAAATGCGCCGAGGCCGTTGCGGCTGCGCATGGCGGCCGCTTTCCCGACACGGAGGACGGCCTGAAGGCGCTTCCCGGCATCGGCGACTACACGGCAGCCGCCGTCGCGGCGATCGCCTTCAACCGCCCCGCGGCGGTGATGGACGGCAATGTCGAGCGAGTGATCTCGCGGCTCTTTGCCATCGACGCGCCCCTGCCCGGTTCCAAACCACAGATGAAGGCCCACGTCGCGGCGATGACGCCGCAGGACCGGCCGGGCGATTTCGCCCAGGCGATGATGGATCTCGGCGCGACGATCTGCACGCCCAAGCGGCCCGCCTGCGCGCTCTGTCCGTTCAACGATGTCTGCATGGCGCTCGCCACCGCCGATCCGGAGCGGTTTCCGGTCAAGGCGGCGAAGAAGGAAAAGCCGGTGCGGCTCGGGGCCGCCTTCGTCGCGGTGGATAGCGACGGGCACCTGCTCTTAAGGCGCCGGCCGGACAGCGGCCTGCTCGGCGGCATGACCGAGGTGCCGACCACGGCCTGGACGTCGCGGGTCGACGGCGAGACGGGCGTTGAAGCCGCGCCGTTTGCCGCCGGCTGGCAGGCCTGCGGCACCGTCACCCATGTGTTTACCCATTTCGAGCTTAGGCTCGGCGTCTACCGGGTGCAGGTTTCCCGCGCGGAGGCCGGCGCGGTTCACGGCTTCTGGGCGCCGGTCACAAATCTTGACGGCGAGGCGCTGCCGACTGTCATGAAAAAAGCAATTGCCGCCGCTATTCCGACCGCGTTTTCCATCAGCAAAGGATAAGACATGCCCGAGCCCATCCGCCATATCGTCTTCGACATCGGCAAGGTGCTGATCCATTACGACCCCAACCTGCCCTATTCCCGCATCATTCCCGACGAGGCGGAGCGTCGCTGGTTCTTCGACAATGTCTGCACCCATGACTGGAACCTGGAGCAGGACCGCGGGCGCGGATGGGCCGAGGCCGAGGCGGAGGTGATTGCCCGCTATCCCGAGCGCGAAGAGCAGATCCGCGCCTTCCGGCTGAACTGGCATGAAATGGTGCCGTATGCCTATGAGGACAGCGTGGCGATCATGAAGGGCCTGATCGATGCCGGGCGCGACGTCACCATGCTGACCAATTTCGCCGCCGACACGTTCCGGGACGCGCGGCGGATGTATCCGTTCCTCGACCTGCCGCGCGGCGTGACCGTGTCCGGCGAGATCGGCCTGCTGAAACCGGATGTAGCGATCTACCAGCGCCACGCCGCCGATTTCGGTCTCGACCCGGCGGCCAGCCTGTTCATCGACGACGTCACCGTCAATGTCGAAGGCGCCCGCGCTGCCGGCTGGCAGGCGGTTCAGTTCCTCGGAGCGGACAAGCTGAAGGCGGACCTGAAGGATCTAGGCGTCGAGGTCTAGGATCTAGGGTGCGGGTCACCTCGGCAAAATGCCATTGAACTCATATGCGCTCCATGTCATATTTTTGCATGACCTGGAGCGTATTGCTGCATGAAGCCTTCGATCCGGAATTCGAGGCCCTGCCCGAGCCGGTCAGGGACGAAATCTTCGCGAGCCTGCCGCTGCTCAAGACCTATGGCCCGCAGCTCGGGCGCCCATGGGCCGACACACTAAAGGGCTCTCGCCACCCGAATATGAAGGAACTGCGCTTCAAGGCCGATGACGGCGTCTGGCGGGTCGCCTATGCGTTCGACCCGAAGCGGCAGGCCGTGTTGCTTGTCGCAGCGGACAAGTCCGGCGGGAGCGAAAAGCGCTTCTATAGACAGCTGATCGACAAGGCGGACCGGCGCTTCACGCAGCACCTGAAGGATCTGGAAGGAAAAGACGATGGCAAGAACGCTTGACGAGGCTCTGGCCGCCCTGCCCGAGGAAAAGCGCAGGGAACTGGAAAAGCGCGGCCAGGAACGGCTCGATGAGTACCGGACCCTGCAGGACCTGCGCAAGGCACGAGACCTGACGCAGGAAAAGGTGGCCGAAATTCTCGGCGTCAATCAGGAAAACGTTTCGCGCATGGAGCGTCGCAGCGATCTGCTCCTGTCGACCCTGCGCGACTACATCACGGCGATGGGAGGTGACCTCGAGATCATCGCGCGCTTTCCGGACAGGAAACCCGCTGTTCTTACGAGCATCTTTGCTTCCGAAGACGGCGGCGAGGACAAGCCGAAACGAGCGGGCAACCGATAGGACCGATCAGCCCGCGGCGATCTCGAGAAACTTTTCCTCGAGCCGGCGGGTGAAAAGGGCCGTGTCGAACAGCGGCGCTGACGTGCGCGCCTCGATCAAGTCCTGGCGCAGGCGGAGATGGCGGTCTCCGTCCTGCGCCAGTTCGACCGCCAGGCGGACGAATTCTGAAAGGTCACCGGCAACGAGCTGCGGCTGGCCGACGGCGGAAAGCAGGCTTTCCGACACGCGGCTGGCAAAGCTCGTGCCCTTGACGGTGATGACTGGCACGCCGCACCAGAGCGCGTCCGACGTGGTGGTGTGGCCGTTATACGGTGCGGTATCGAGGGCGATGTCGGCTTCGACGAGGCGGCGCAGATGCTCGGCCAGCGGCTTTTTCGGGGCGAAGACCAGGCGGGCCGGATCGATGCCGTGGGCTTTTGCAGCCTTCTGCAGGTTTGCCCTTGTGAGCGGCGACTGCTCCGCCAGCCACAACACGGAGCCTTCGACCGCGGCCAGCACCTGCATCCAGGCGACAAACATGTGGCTGCGGATCTTCTGTGGCTGGTTGAAGGAGCAGAACACGACGCCATCGAGCGGCAGGCCATGGGCCCGGCGGGCCTCGGCGCGGTCGGGCGCGCGCTCCACCGCCTCGCGGCTGCGGTCGTTCGCCTGGTAGCTGCCGTCGAGACGGAGCAGCTTTTCCTGGTAGAAGGGGATCGAGCGGTCGGGCGTGACGATGCGGTCGGTGACGGCATAGTCGATGCCCACCCCCGTGACCGAACCGGGGAAACCGAGATAGGTGACCTGCACCGGTGCCGGACGGCGGCAGAAGATGCCGAGCCGGTTGCCCTGGGTGAAGCCCTTGAGGTCGACGAGAATGTCGAGATCGAGCGAGCGCACCAGTTCGGCGGCGGCATCGTCGTCTAAGGGCAGAATGTCGATGTAGAAATCGATCGCCTCGAGGAAACGCTCGCGCACGGGGCCTTTGCGCTGGTCTTCCGCCGTGTGGCAGATGCCGTAAACGGCGAAGTTCTCGCGATCATGGGCTTCCAGCACGCCGGCAAACAGCGCCATGGTGGCGTGATCGCAGAAATCCGAGGACAGGTAGCCGATGCGGATCGGGCCGGGCGCACGTTCGCTGCGCGACCATTTCGACGCGACCGGGGGAAAGACCGCTTCGGCCGTGCGGCGGGCGCAGCGGGCGTGATATTCCTCGTCGCCGGACCAGACGAGCGCGCGGAAGGCATTTTCGCGGATGTCGGCGGTCACGCCCTCGCGGGCATAGGCCGCCTGAAGCTCGCCCTGCAGACGATCGGCCAGCGGGAAATCGCAAAGGTTTCCGGCGCACCAGAAGAGCTCGGACAGCGCCAGCCGTTCTTGCGGGTTCGCGACATAGGCCTGAAGCAGGGGCGGATAGGCCTCCTCATAGAGGCCGAGCCCCGACAGCACGATACCGGCATTGAGGAAATTGCCGAAGTTCTGGCCCTTCTCCGCCAGCGTGCGGGCATAGGGCAGCGCGTCGGAATAGCGGCCGGCCTCGCGATGAAGGCTGCAGATCGAATGGGCGAGATCGAGATCGTCCGGCAGATGCTTTTCCAGCATCCGCAGGGCGGAAAGGGCTGCATCGCCGTCGCCGACGGCGAGATAGTGGGAAGCGGCGCGGAAGGCGACTTCGCGTTTGAGGTTAGGGGTCAGATCGATGGCGCCGGCATAGAAGGTCGCGGCCATGGCGCGGTCGCCCAGCCGCTCGTAGATGGTGGCGGCGAGGATCATCGGCTGGGCGTCGCCGCGCTCTGTCTCGAACAGCGCATAGAGCGTCGCGAGCGCGGACTGGAGATCGCCCTCGTTGAACTGCCGCTTCGCCTGATCCAGCAATGCCGTCACGTCTTCGTCATCCCCATGTTTCGCCGCCATGGTTAGGCGGACCGACTTGTCCGAAACTGTCGACTGGGCGAAGGTGGCGCCCGGCCGCCGCGACCCGCCGGCAGCCTTCATATTCCCGCCCTTTCCGGAGCCTTCATGACCTTCGATCCCGTCGCCGCCGCCAAGCGCTATCTCGACGCCGTCAACGATCTCGACTTCGCCGTCATCGAAGATTTCTACGCAGAGGAGGCCGTCTATGGCTCCGTGAAGGTCGGAGGGCTTCAGGGGCGCGACGCAATCCTGGCGGCGTTTCGGCAGTATTTCACAACCTATCCCGACCAGCAGGCGGTCGACGAACTGATCGAGGCGGTCTCGCCGCTTTCCGCCCGCGCGGTGTGGCGTTTGAAGGCGACCCATGCCGAGACCGGCGAGCCGCTCATCCGCTTCGGCGAGGAGACCATTACCTTCAATGCCGACGGCAAGATCGTCTCGGTCGAGGTCACCGACTACAAGGTCTAGGACCAGACGTGCCTGGAAACGGATGACGCCCGGCGCTTTCGCACCGGGCGTCAAGGCTCTCCTGCCGGGACTAGAGGTACAAGACCGGCCGGAGAAACTCCGGACTGGCAAAGCTGGGCGGATCGTCAGTCCAGCTTTGCCAGCCCACTGCGGACGACCGCCCGGAGTTCATCGATCGGACGCAGGGTGTGTCCGTCATCGATGTGCCAGAAGGTCCATCCGTTACACGCATCAACGCCCTGCACCTTGGCGCCCAGACGATGAATGGAACCGGCATCGCTGCCCGAAGCGAGCGTGCCGTCGGCGCGCACGACCGCCGAATGGCGGCGCCTGGCGCAGGTGAGAACCTGGCCCGGCTTGACCATGCCGCTCTCGACCAGGGTGTTGAAGGCGACGCGCGGCTCGGCCTTCTTGCCGGTCAGCACGGTGAGTTCGGTCTTGCCGAGCGGGGTAACCGAGGCGATGCGGGCCGAGGCCGCGTCGATGTAGTCCTGTTCGCGCTCGATGCCGACGAAGTTGCGGCCGAGGCGCTTGGCCACCGCACCGGTGGTGCCGGAGCCGAAGAACGGGTCGAGCACGATGTCGCCGGGTTTGGTGGAGGCCATGATGATGCGGGCGAGCAGGGCTTCCGGCTTCTGGGTCGGATGGACCTTCTTGCCGTCGTCGCCCTTCAGCCGCTCGCCGCCCGAGCAGATGGGGAAGAGCCAGTCGGAGCGCATCTGCACGTCGTCGTTCGAGGCCTTCAGCGCATCATAGTTGAACGTATAGCCCTTAGCCTTGGCGTCGGGCGAGGCCCAGATCATCGTCTCGTGGGCATTCTGGAAACGACGCCCCTTGAAGTTCGGCATCGGGTTGGTCTTGCGCCAGACGATGTCGTTGAGGATCCAGAAATTGAGGTCCTGCAGGGTCGCGCCGACGCGGAAGATGTTGTGGTAGGAGCCGATCACCCAGATGGTGCCGGTCGGCTTGAGCACACGGCGGCAGGCCAAGAGCCAGGCGCGGGTGAAGGCGTCATAGGCCTCGAAGGAGGCGAACTGGTCCCATTCGTCGTCGCAGGCATCGACGAGGCTCTGGTCCGGGCGGTGCAGCGCGCCGCCGAGCTGCAGATTGTACGGCGGATCGGCGAAGATCGCATCGACGGACTTGTCGGGCAGCGCTTCGAGTGCGGCGACGCAGTCGCCCTTGATGATCGAATTGACCCAGGAGAAGGGGTCACTGGAACGGCGGAGATCGGCGAGCGGGAATACGGAAGCCATCGGTTACTCACTCTTACGCTGACGCAGCACTGGAATAGAGGCCTATGGTTACCGAACTTGGTTACCAAAGACTGAAGGGGCGTTGAGAAATTCCATTGGCGGCAGGGCGGCCTGTGCCGAAAGGGGCCGAGGGGTGCGGGGCAGGCTGGGGT
>NZ_UEYQ01000077.1 GCF_900492205.1 Ciceribacter sp. T2.26MG-112.2 | reverse complement strand
GCACATAGCGGGCGCGCAGCGGCAAGGTCATCGTGCTGGTGCCGGGGGTGGTGGTACCGACATTGACGGTCTGGCCGAAGCGCACTTCGCGCTCGGTGGTGCCATCGCGCTGGACCATCTGGATGCCGATGCGGGTGGCGCTGTTGGTGGCCGCACTGAGCTTCAGCACGCCCGGCATGTTCGAGCTGTCCTGATCGGCATCGAGGCGGATGCCGATCTTGCTCTGGTACTGCGCGACATTGCTGCCCTGGCAGTTCAGGCGGATCTCGAAATCGCGGTCAACGGCCTTGGAACCGACACCGGTGAAGGTAGTGTTGGGCACGCTGCCGAAATCGACGGCGATATTGCGGCTGCCGGCCTGCACTTCACAGGTCGGGCTGACCACGGT
>NZ_UEYQ01000016.1 GCF_900492205.1 Ciceribacter sp. T2.26MG-112.2 | reverse complement strand
CTCTTTGAGTTCGATGAGGGTTGCCTCGTCCAGGCTGTCGATATCGATCTGCCGCATTTGCTCCGCCCCACTCCCCTGTTGACCGTCAATACCACCATGCCAAACGCCAATTTGGCAGACAACCAGATGCCGACGGATGGTCCTGTTTTCGGGCACTGCCACCCAATCAGCCCCGCTTACAAGGCCGTCGGCATCGGCCGTCGCGATGATCGACGGGATGACGCCTTCGAAACAGGCTTCGAGTTCGACGAGCGACCACGTCATCGGCCAATGCTCGCGCGCTTCGTGCCGGCCTGCGCCCCGGGCGTCTGCACATAGACCGACGATATCCTGATGGTGGCCACCACGGCATCGCGGGTGGTGAGCCACGGGGCGATGATCTCCGGCAGGAGACCGTTGCGCATCAGCGTCGATACGATCGAGACCGTGTAGCCCGCGGATCGCTCGATTTCCGCCGGGCTGGCGGGCCTGAGGCTTGCCGTCCCCTTGATCTGGTAGGTGACGTAGTCGGAAGGGCGGGAGAAGGTCACTGCGATACGGCCGTTCTCCTCGATATTGGCGATGGTCTGCGGCCATTGCCAGGCCGAAAGGACGAGATCGACGGTGTCCCGGCCGGTGCACCAGGCGCCGACGCCGCGCGCGATCCCGGGCCGTCGGGCGGCGTCGGCCGTCCCGACAATCTGCATGACAGGGCTCTCGATGAAAGCCGCAAGCTCCGAGTCCAGCATGATGTTCTCCGTGAGGACCGATCCTTACAGCAGTTATGCAGCTTTTAGGATAAGCGATCCGCCTCTTAGGAAGCTTTTAGGAAACGACCTTGGCGGATGCGCCTATAGCCACGCTCCATCACAGACCAGGGAGCACATTCATGCAACAGGAACTGACAAACACCATGCCGGAGAATGCGGTCGCCATCATCGGGGCGGGGCCCGGGGGACTTGCCGCGGGCCGATGGCTGCGCGCCCACGGCTTCGAGCCGGTGATCTTCGAGGCGGCCGCACGGGTCGGGGGGCAGTGGAACTCGGCCTCGGCGTCGAGCGCCACCTGGCCCGGCATGCGCACCAATACCAGTCGGGTGATGACCGCTTTCTCCGATCTCGACCATGCGCCGGGCACGCCGACCTATGTCAGCCAGGAGGACATGCTCGACTATCTGGAGCGCTATGCCTTCACCGCCGGCCTGCTGCCGCATCTGCGGCTCTCCACCCGCGTCGAAGCGCTGGACCGTGCGTCGGGCGGCGGCTGGCTGGTGCGTTCCGTCGCCGGCGGCCGCGTCCGCCAGGACGTGTTCAAGCGGGTGATCGTCGCCAGCGGTCGCCACCGTTCGCCGCAGATCCCCGAGGTCGCCGGGCTCGACCGTTTCGGCGGCAACCTCGGCGCGGTACATGCGGCCCAGTACAACGGCGTCGAACGCTATCGCGGCCGCATTGTCCTGGTCGCCGGCTGTTCGATCAGTGCGCTGGAGATCGCTTCCGAACTTGCCTATGGCGGTGCCGCAAGGGTCGTGGTCTGCAATCGGCGGCAACGCTACGTACTGCCGAAGCTGATCGCCGGCGTGCCGACCGAACATGTGATGTTCAATCGCGCTTCGGCGCTTCTGGGGGCCGTTGCCCCGCCGGAGGCGCTGGCAGCCGGTTTGAAGGCGAAGGTCCTGAGCGTCGCCGGGAATCCGGCACAGTTCGGCGCGCCGGCCCCGGACGAGAATATCTTCGCTGCCGGCATTACCCAGTCGCACCATTTCCTCCCGGCGGTCGCCGAGGGCCGTATCACCGTCGCGCCCTGGATCCGCAGAATCGAGGGTAGCAGGGTTCTGTTCGACGACGGTTCGGCCTTCGATGCGGACGGCATCGTCTTCGGTACCGGTTACCGCCTCTCGCTGCCGTGGCTCGGTGCCGACATCGCCAAGGCGGTCGATCTGGACGACAGCCATCTCGATCTGCACGAACACAGCTTCCATCCGAATCTGCCGGGGCTGGCCTTTCTGGGGCTGTACGATCTCGTCGGACCCTATCTTCCCGTGCTCGAACTTCAGGCGCGGTGGATCAGCTATTGCTTCGCCGGTCTGCGGCCGATGCCGTCGCAGGCGGAAATGCACGCCGGTGTGGCGCGCAGCAGGGCGATGCGGGCCGGCCCGGCGAGCATGCCGATGAACGCGGCAGCGCTGATGTTCGCTGGTCATGCCGGCGTCGAGCCGAACCCGGGCGAATGGCCGGATCTGGAGCGGGCACTTCTGTTTGGGCCGCTGTCGGCCGTCTCATTCAGGCTCACAGGCCCAGACGCCCTTGGCGATGCCCATGCCCGCAGCCAGGAGGCGGCGAGGGCATTCGGAGCGATCACGGGAACCGAGTTCACTGCCGAGGAACGCGGGCTTTGCGACATGCTTGGCCGGCGGCTCATCACCTCCGCCGCCTGATGTCAAGGCAAACGCCCGGCTCAATGGCCGGGCGTTCATCCTTCGGTAGGGCTCGAAATCAGGCGAAGGAGACGCGGCGGTGGACGCCGATGTCAGGCTGCTTGTCGTCGCTGAGGTTCGCCTTGGCGATCTCCCAGCCGAACTTCAGGGGATTGCCGGTCGATGCCCAGATCTCGCCGTCGTCGAGCTTGAGGGCCAGCATGGTAAGCTTGGGGTCGGCCTTGCCGCCGTCATACCACGCCTCGACGATCGAGCTCCAGTATTCGTCGATCTTGGCCGGATCCTTACGCTCGGTGATCACGCCGCCGAGGCAGGCATGATAGTCGTGGTCCTTGCCGACGACGCAGAAATGCGCGCGGCTGCCGGGCTTCAGCGCCTGCACGAGATGCGAATCCGTCTTGGTGAAGAACCAGATTGTATTGGTCTTCGGATCGGCGAAAGGCGCCATCGGCTGCATGTTCATGTGGCCGCCTTCGAGCCCGAGCATTCCGGCATGGATGTCGTCGATCTCCTCCCACAGCTGCTCGACCGGGGTTTCGCGCGCTTCGCTGAAGCTTGCCATGAACCATCTCCTGTTGTTGGTGGGTTTCGGCAAGGGAACGGGCCGGCCGGTGTTCTTGTTCCCGCGAAAGCGCTGGCGGTGTGGATTGACGGGCCGAAGGCGGCGGGTCGGCGAATCGTGCAGTTCCCCTTGAACAGGGCCGATTTCGCTCGTATAAGGCGCCATTCCTCACAAATAGACCTGATCAGGGGTGCCATGGCTGGCCATTCACAGTTTAAAAACATCATGCACCGCAAGGGAAAACAGGACGGCATCCGTTCCAAGATGTTTTCCAAGCTCGCGCGCGAAATCACGGTGGCGGCGAAGATGGGCCTGCCCGACCCGACTATGAACGCCGCCCTTCGCCTGGCCGTGCAGAACGCCAAGGCGCAGTCGATGCCGAAGGACAATATCGACCGTGCGATCAAGAAGGCCTCGGGCGCTGACGCCGAGAGCTATGACGCGATTCGCTACGAGGGCTACGGTCCGGGCGGCATCGCCGTCATCGTCGAGACGCTGACCGACAACCGCAATCGCACCGCATCCACCGTTCGTTCGACCTTCACCAAGGCCGGCGGCGCGCTCGGCGAAACCGGCTCGGTGTCCTTCTCCTTCGACCATGTCGGCGAGATCACCTACAAGGCTTCCGTCGGCGATGCCGACAAGGTCATGGAAGCGGCGATCGAGGCCGGCGCCGAAGACGTCGTGTCGGACGAAGACGGCCATACGATCTACTGCGCCTTCGAGGACATGAACGAAGTGTCGAAGGCGCTCGAAGACGTGCTCGGTGCGGCGGAAAGCGTCAAGGCGATCTGGAAGCCGCAGAACACGATCGAGGTCGACGAGGAAAAGGCGCAGTCGCTGATGAAGCTGATCGGCACGCTGGAAGACGACGACGACGTGCAGAACGTCTATTCGAACTTCGAAGTGTCGGACGAAGTCATGGCCAAGCTGTCGGCCTGATAGAATTAGTTGTTGAGCATAGTGGGATCTGGCTTATATCGCCAGATCCCAAACGGCATTGTGTCAGTCGGGGCAGGCCGCTCGGCGAACCTTGATTTTCTAGACTGCTAGACCGTCTTCTTCAATTCGTTCCAGATTGCGTAGCACCTCGCCAATCTGTTCGCTCAATTCCTCCAACATCCCGATTGCGAACCTAAGCCGGGCCTCTGCTTCGTCTTCGCTACGAGCTAGTGCAACGGATGCGCAAGCGCTAGTAAACTTGCTCGCGGTGTCTCGGACTCCATCGTCATCTATTCTGACGCGCAGAACCGAGATTTGCGTGGTTGCTTCGAACGCATTGTTGTTTGCGTCGTCAGGAAACTGGCCTTTTCCCCACACTCTAGTCTTGCGGAACTCCATGATATCCGCATGGTGCATTTTGCCAGTTGCGCGCGTTAGTTTTGCTAACTGTTCTTGAAGCGCCAAGATTGTTTCGCGCTGAAATTCTGCCCTCCGAAGCAACCGTGCATCGCGTCGCGTCTCGATACGGGCGTCTCTCTCGCGTCTAGCGATGCGCCGGTCGGCTAAAGAGTCGTAGAATCCTTTAAGAACTACCCCTATGATCAGAGTAACCACCGGGAACCATACCTCTGCGGGAAGAATGTGCTCCAATTTCGACCGTCCTTCCGTTGGTCATGGTCTGACATCTTCACGAATTAGTCTCAGTTCCGCAAATCGGCGCCCTCAGGCGGCGGCACTCCGCACGCTTGCGATCACGCTTACCAGCCCGTTGACGATGCGCTCGACCTGTTCGTGGTCGTCGCCCTCCGCCATGACGCGGATCAGCGGTTCTGTTCCAGACGGGCGGATGACCAGACGGCCGTTTTTCGACAGTTCGCTCTCCGCGTCGGCGATCGCCTGCTTGACGGTTGCATCCTCCAGCGGCTTGCCGCCGGAGAAGCGGACATTGCGCAGGAGCTGCGGCACGGGTTCGAAGCGGTGGCAGATTTCGCTCACGGTCTTGCCGGTGCGCTTGACGCAGGCGAGGATCTGCAACGCGGCGACCAGGCCGTCGCCGGTGGTGCCGAAATCGGACAGTACGATATGGCCCGACTGCTCGCCGCCGACGTTGAAATTGTGCTGGCGCATGTGCTCGACGACATAGCGGTCGCCGACCTTGGTGCGGGCGAGTGTGAGGCCCTTGCCCGAGAGGAAGCGTTCGAGACCGAGATTCGACATGACGGTGGCGACGATGCCGTCGCCCCTGAGGGTCTGGTCCTGCGCCCAGGTCTCGGCAATTGCCGCCATCAGCTGGTCGCCGTCGACGATCTTGCCGTTCTCGTCGACGATGATGACGCGGTCGGCATCGCCGTCGAGCGCGATGCCGATGTCGGCGCGCACCTCGTGGACCTTCTGTTGCAGGGCGGCCGGATGGGTCGAGCCGCAATCGAGGTTGATGTTGGTACCGTTCGGCGCATTGCCGATGGTCACCACCTCGGCGCCGAGCTCCCAGAGAGCGGCCGGCGCCACCTTGTAGGCAGCACCGTTGGCGCAGTCGATCGCGACCCTGAGGCCATGCAGCGTGACGTCGCGCGGCAGCGTGCGCTTGACGAATTCGATATAGCGGTAGATGTCGCCCTCGACGCGCTTGGCCCGGCCGATCTCATGGGCGGGTGCCAGCTGCGCGTAGATGTCGTCTTCCAGCAGGGCCTCGATCTGGTGCTCGATCTCGTCGGAGAGCTTGTAGCCGTCCGGGCCGAACAGCTTGATGCCGTTGTCGGCGAAGGGATTGTGCGAGGCGGAAATCATCACGCCGATATCGGCACGCAGCGAGCGCGTCAGCATGGCGACGGCGGGCGTCGGGATCGGGCCGAGCAGGAAGACGTCGAGACCGGCGGCGGTGAAGCCGGCGACCAGCGCGTTCTCCAGCATGTAACCAGAAAGACGGGTGTCCTTGCCGATCACCACCCGGTGGCGATGGTGGCCGCGGCGGAAGATCGTGCCGACGGCAATGCCGACGCGCATGGCGAGATCGGGGGTCATCGGAAACTGGTTGGACTGACCACGAATGCCGTCCGTACCGAAATAGCGACGAGTCATCTGTTCTCCTGCAAGGATCGAGCCGGTGCCGATAGGCGCGGGCGAAAGGCGCTGGATTCCCGAGCCGGCCAAGTGGCCGGCAATACTGCAATGCGCGTGCTCTTGCCACAAAACGGGACGAAGGGCACGTAAATTAGCGTCAACAGCGCATACATCTTGTGAGCGAAAAGAAAAAGGCCACCCGCCGACGTCGAGGGGTGGCCTTCGTGTTTTTTGGTTGGCAAGCTTAATGCGGCTGGGGCTCGAGGCCGCCTTCCGGCTCGCCGCCCTTCGGCGCGTCCTTCTTGGAACCGGTCGAAGGAACCGCAGAGCCGCGTCCCGACGGGGTGTCGTCGCCGAGGTCACGGGCCGGCTTTTCGCCGCGCAACAGCGCCTTGATCTCATCGCCCGACAAGGTTTCGTATTCCAAGAGGCCTTCGGCCATGGTGACGAAGTCGTCGTGCTTTTCGGTCAGGATACGGCGAGCCTCGGTATAGGCCTCGTCGATCAGGCGGCGCACTTCGGTGTCGATCTTCTGCGCGGTCGATTCCGAGACGTTCTTGGTCTGCGAAACCGAATGGCCGAGGAAGACTTCCTGCTGGTTCTCGCCGTAGGCGACCTGGCCGAGCACGTCCGAGAAGCCCCACTGCGTGACCATGGCGCGGGCGAGCTTGGTCGCCTGCTCGATGTCGGAGGATGCGCCCGACGTGATGTTTTCCTTGCCGAAGGTCAATTCTTCGGCAACGCGGCCGCCCATCATGATGATGAGGCGCGAGACCATCCACTTGTAGCTCATCGAGTAGCGGTCGCCCTCGGGCAACTGCATGACCATGCCGAGCGCACGGCCGCGCGGGATGATGGTCGCCTTGTGCAGCGGGTCGGCGACCGGAACGTTGAGCGCGGTGATCGCATGGCCGGCTTCGTGATAGGCGGTCAGCTTCTTTTCGGCTTCGGTCATGGCGGAGGAGCGGCGTTCCGCACCCATCATGATCTTGTCCTTTGCGTCTTCGAATTCGGCCATTGTGACAACGCGCTTGTTGCGGCGGGCGGCCATGAGGGCGGCTTCGTTGACGAGGTTCATCAGGTCGGCGCCGGAGAAGCCCGGCGTGCCGCGGGCGAGAACCTTGAGGTCGACGTTCGGAGCGAGCGGTACGTTGCGTGCATGGACCTTGAGGATGCGTTCGCGGCCGACAATGTCGGGGTTCGGCACGACGACCTGGCGGTCGAAACGGCCGGGACGCATCAGCGCCGGGTCGAGAACGTCGGGACGGTTGGTCGCTGCGATCAGGATGACACCCTCATTGGCTTCGAAGCCGTCCATCTCGACCAGCAGCTGGTTCAGCGTCTGTTCGCGCTCGTCGTTGCCGCCGCCAAGGCCTGCGCCACGATGGCGGCCGACGGCGTCGATTTCGTCGATGAAGATGATGCAGGGCGCGTTCTTCTTGGCCTGCTCGAACATGTCGCGGACACGGGATGCGCCGACGCCGACGAACATTTCGACGAAGTCCGAACCGGAAATGGTGAAGAAGGGCACGTTGGCTTCGCCGGCAACCGAGCGGGCGAGCAGCGTCTTGCCGGTGCCCGGAGGACCGACCAGCAGCACGCCGCGGGGGATCTTGCCGCCGAGGCGCTGGAACTTCTGCGGATCACGGAGGAATTCGACGATTTCCTCGAGGTCCTGCTTGGCTTCGTCGACACCTGCGACGTCCTCAAACGTCACGCGGCCATGCGCCTCGGTCAGCAGCTTGGCCTTCGACTTGCCGAAGCCCATGGCGCCGCCGCGGCCGCCGCCCTGCATCTGGCGCATGAAGAACAGCCAGACGCCGAGGATCAAGAGCATGGGCAGAAGAGTGCCGATATAGCTCAGGAAGCCGGACGAGCCGTCGGTTTCGGGGCGCGCGACGATCATCACGTTCTTGTCTTGCAGCTTCTGCAGGAGGCTGCCATCGACGACCGGCGAATAGGTCTGGAATGCCGTGCCGTTCTCGACATAGGTGCCGAGCACGCGGTTTCCTGTGACGGTCACGTCACGGACCCGGCCGGCATCCACTTCGCGGAGAAATTGCGAATAGGGTATTTCGCGCGAACTGGTTTGCGACGGCGACGTCTGGAACATGCTGAACAAGGCAATCAGCAGAAGGGCTATGATCGCCCAGAGCGCGAAATTCCGAAAATTTGGGTTCATAGAACTCCCCGAACATGTGTTGCGCGCTGAATGCCCGCCAGATTATCGACTAACATAGGATCGCACTGGGGCATTGCCAAGGCAAAGCCGCGCTTGCAATGCGTTTTCCGTCAATAACCGCTTAAGTCGGGGGCGGCAAATAGGCCTTGCCTCCAAACAGGCCTGCGACCGCATCGGCGAGGGGGAGGTCGGTTTCGGCAAGGAAGCGGTCAAACAGCGGAAAGGCGGGCTCGACCTTGGCATGCGCGGCAGTGGCCTGGCTAACGCGCGCAAACGCCGATTCTGCCCGGATCTGCGGGGAAATCTTCGCCATGTGGGAGAGCATTGCCGGTGGCAAGACGTGTGCTTCGGGTGACAGATGCAGGTCCGTGCGAGGTGCGACCTGCAACGCCTTGTCGGTCGGGTTGGTGATGCGGTATCGGCCATCCCACAGGAGGGTCGTATGCGCCGGCACCGGACGCGGCAAAACATCGCGGACTTCGCGCATGATATAGAGGCCATCGCGCCGGCACTGCACGAGGGCGCGCGCCAGCGTCGTCCGGCCGGGCAATCCTGAACCCACCAGCCGCATCAGTTTGTCCATCGCGGCCCCAGCTGGCCGGTGCGGCTTGCCGCCGGCGATCGCCACGAGCGTCGCAAGCGCATGGCGCAGAATTGCCGGATCGGCACCGAGCGCCTCGGGCGAAAGTGCGATGAGGCAGCCGGCATGAAGCGTGGCGCTGCTTGCGATCAGATCCGCCGCGCCCTCTGATAAATGACGCCGTCGCACGGCGGCTTCGTCTGTGGACAGCAGCGAGGCTGAACTCTGATCCTGTCGGATACGGACGCGCTCATAGCGACGGTCGACATTGCTCGGATCGTCGATCCAGCCGAAGCCGGCATTGCAAAGATAGTCGCGGATAGCCTCCCGTCGCACCTTGAGAAAGGGCCTCAGCAGCCAGATGCGTCGGTCGTAGAGGGTCGCGCTCGCCATGCCCGACAGGCCGATGCTGTCCTCGTCGGCGCGGGCGGCGCGCATGGCGATCGTTTCGTCCTGATCGTCGGCTGTGTGGCCGGTGACGATGGCGGTTGCGCCAAGCGCCGTGGCGGCGTCGGCGAGCAAGCGATAGCGCGCCTCGCGGGCTGTCGCGGAAATGCCGGTCAGGGGCTTCTCTCCGTGCCACGTCAGGATGCGGTGGGGAATGTCGAGTGACGCGCAGAGGCGAGCGACAGCCTGGGCTTCGTCGGACGAGCCGGCGCGCAGTGCATGGTCGACGGTCGCTGTGACAAGGCTGTGGGGCGCGCCACAATCGGCAATCGCACGCTTCAGGGCCAACAACAGGCCGGTCGAATCGCTGCCGCCGGAGATGGCGACGAGCAGGCGGGTCGGATGGCGAATGGAAGTCAAGAACCGCCGTGCGGCGTGTTCGGGGGATGCATGGGGGGCGGGAGAAGGCGTGTCCACGGCAGCGCCGCAGCCGGTCAGCAGCGAAGCCGCTTCTGCTCCGAGGCGACCTTGGAGACCACGGCGCGCGATGCCTTGGGATAACGCTTCGTCACTTCGCGCAGGGTGGCGCAGGCGGTCTCGGTATTGTCGAGGGCGGCAAGGGACATGCCGAGCTTCAAGAGCATTTCCGGTGCCTTGGGCGAGGAGCCGTAGGCCTGGTGGGCGTTGAGGAAGGTCTTTGCCGATTCGTTGAACTTGCCCTGCGAATACTGCGCTTCGCCCAACCAGAAATTGGCATCGGCGATCTTGGCGCTCTGGGGGTAGCTGGAAATGAAATCGGCAAGCTCGTTCTCGGCCATGGCGTAATCACCGGAAAGGACATGCGCATAGGCCACCTGATAGAGATCGCCTTCGGATCCGATCGAAGCGGTGCTCGATGGGGAAGTCGGCGGCGCGACGGTCTCGACGCCGGGAAGGGCGGTCGATCCGTTGCCGATCGCATCCTGGTTGACCGTCGCCGAACGCGGCATGCCGGAAGAGTCCAGTTCGATCGAACCGAGGACCTGTTCCGGCTGGGCCAGGGGGTCGGACCCGGCATTGCTGCCGGGTGCCGGGTCCTGGGTAATGATTTCGGCAACGGAATCGGATTGACCGCCGCCGTCGACCGGCGTGTCGAGGGCGCCGCTCTTCCTGGCTCCACCCTTCTCGAGATCCTGGAAGCGGAACTCGTTGTCTTCCTGGGTCTTGCGCATCTGCTCCTGCATCTGCAGGATCTGGAAGCTCATTTCCTCGATCCGGCCATTGAGGTTGCGGATTTCCTCCTCCAACTGCTGGACGCGGATCGCCGGATCCGCGCTTTGGGCGAGGATCACCGGTGCATGCTGGCCGTTGTCGGCGGCAGTCCCGGCTTGCGGCGCGGGGCGCGGTGCAAGCAATTGCATCGAACTGGCGCTTGCGGGCAGGCCGGCCACAGTCGCCGCTCCGAGCAATGCGGCCATGACAAGTCTTTTCATGTCTGGTTCCTGTCTCTCATGTCACGTCGCGCCGGGCTTGGCGCAACCCGGAGATTCTTTCCAATTGTCGGTAAAAAGCAACCGAAGTTCGGCCAAAGTGTGGAGAAAAGAAAAGGCGGCTCCCCGGAGGAAGCCGCCTTTTCGCAACTCTGCCGCTTGGGGCGTGGGTTACATTCCGGCGCCGCCGAGAACGGTGACCGCGCGGCGGTTCTGCGACCAGCAGGAAATGTCGTCGCAGACGGCGACCGGGCGTTCCTTGCCGTAGGAGATGGTCTTCATGCGGCTGGCCGGAACGCCGCGTGAGGCGAGGTAGTCGCGGGTGACGGCGGCGCGGCGTGCGCCCAGCGCCAGGTTGTATTCGCGCGTGCCGCGCTCGTCGGCATGGCCTTCGACGGTGATCGCATAGTTCGGATACTTGGCGAGCCACTGGGCCTGACGGTCGAGGATCTGCTGGGCGTCGGCGCGGATCGAGGTCGAGTCGGTGTCGAAGAAGATGCGGTCGCCGACATTGACGGTGAAGTCCTGGGTCGAGCCCGGCGTTGCCGCACCGGCGCCAAGGCCGAGGTCGGAGGCGCTGTTCGGCAGGTTCTTCTTCGAGGCGCAGCCGGCAAGCGCCAGCGTCAGGGCGAGGGCGATGACGGCCGGGTTGCTGGCGATCTGCTGCATGCGGCTCTTCGCCGGAGTGTGAATGCGGCTCATGGCCGGTCTCCTTGATGTCTTTCCGTTAGGGTTGCCGGACTTTAACCATTCGAGGTTAACCGGCATCCAACGAACATGGTTAAGAAAGTGTCAAATCACTGCCGCGAGGCGCCATTCTGCGGGACCTTGCGGCAGGAAAGCGGCATGAATGCGGCCTATTCGAGGAGCGGCGACCAGGCCGGATCGGAAGCGTAGGTCGGGGTCTTGACCAGCTGTTCGTTGTATCCGGTCAAGTCGATCGAATAGAGCTGCGGACCGCCGGCACCGGCCGTCTGGCGGAAGAACATCAGCACGCGGCCGTTCGGCGCCCAGGTCGGGCCCTCATTGTGGAAGCCGGAGGTGAGGATGCGCTCGCCCGAGCCGTCGGTCTTCATGACGCCGATCGAGAACTTGCCGCCCGACTGCTTGGTGAAGGCGATGAGGTCGCCGCGCGGCGACCAGACGGGGGTCGAGTAGGAGCCGTCGCCGAACGAGATGCGCTGCTGGCCCGAGCCGTCGGCGTTCATCACGTAAAGCTGCTGGCGACCGCCGCGGTCGGATTCGAAGACGATCCGGGCGCCGTCCGGAGAATAGGACGGCGAGGTGTCGATCGCAGCCGTCGAGGTGAGCCTCGTCGTGGTGCGCGAGCGCAGGTCCATGGTGTAGATGTTGGCATTGCCGTCCTGCTGCAGGCTCATGATGACGCGCTGGCCGTCGGGCGAGAAACGCGGCGAAAACGTCATGCCGGGGAAGTTGCCGACCACTTCGCGCTGCCCGGTCTCCAGCTGGAGAAGGTAGACGCGGGGCTGCTGGCCCTCGAACGACATGTAGGTCACTTCCTGGCGGCTCGGCGAGAAGCGCGGCGTCAGAACGATGTCCTTGGAGCCGGTCAGCATGCGGACGTTCTCCCCATCCTGGTCCATGATGGCGAGCTGGCGCTTGCGGTCGGTCTTCGGGCCGCTTTCCGAGACGAAGACGATGCGGGTGTCGAAATAGCCCTTTTCGCCGGTGATGCGCTCATAGATGGCATCGGCGATGATATGGGCGACACGCCGCCAGTTCTCCGGCTGGGTGTAGAACTGCTGGCCGGTCATCTGCTGGCCGGCAAAGGTGTCCCACAGGCGGAACTCGGCGCGAAGACGACCGTCGCCTTCCTTGCTGATCCGGCCGACGACGAGCGCCTGGGCGTTGACCACCTTCCAGTCCTCGAAGCGCGGAGCCTGGTCGGGATTGGTGATCTTTTCGATGAAGGCCGCGCGGTTGACCGGGGCGAAGAGGCCGGAGCGCTTGAGGTCGGCCTCGACGACGGCGGCGATCTTCGCGCCGATGCCGTCGGCCGAGACGAAGTCGGTGATCGCGATCGGCAGCGGCTCGACATTGCCCTTGTTGATGTTGATTTCGACGACGGCGCTCGCCGGGGTGGCAAAAGCGCCGGCCAGGCCGACAATCACCATCAGGGTTCGAAGAAGGTTGAGTTTCATCATAAGATCCAAGCCTTTCAGCTCTTACATCAGTTCGCTGGGGTCGAAATTGACGATCACTTCCGACCAGGCGTCGTATTTGTCCTGGGGAAGGTTCTTGAAGGGGGCGGAGCGCAGGACGGCGCGGCGCGCGCCGCCCATCAGCACCTGTTGGGTCTGCGGCGTGCCGCCGGTCGCGCTGACTTCCGGTTCGCCGATCAGCTGACCGGATTCGTCGAGCTGGAATTTCACCCGGATACGGACGTCGGCCGCATCGGCAAGCCCTGGAATGACCGACCAGTTGTTCTGGATCTGGCCGCGAAGCGCGTCCATCTCGCTCTGGCTGAGCTTCGAGCCGCCGGTGGTGGTCTTGCCGCCAAAGGCCGCCTTGTCCGGCGATGCCTTGGCGCCGCCGGCGGTCGGGTCGTTCTTGTTCAGGAGGGCCGCGACCTCGTCGGCGTTGAAATCGCTTTCCTTGGCGGATTTCGACTTTGCCGTCTCCTGGGTCTTGACGTCCTTCTTCTTGTTCTCGGCCTTGGCCGCCTCGCTCTGGCTCGGCTTGGTCTCCGCGGGCTTCGCCTCGGCCGGCTTCGGTTTTTCCGGCTTCGGCTTGGCGGAGGGGACCGGCACGTTGTCGGGCAGCGGGATTTCCTCGGCGGCCGCTTCTTCCGGCGGCGCTTGCTCGGCAGGCGGCTCGGGCTTCGGTTCCGGCGTCAGTTCGGGCTTCGGCGGTTCGGCCTTGGCCACTTCGACCGGTTTTTCGGCGACCGTCTCTTCCTTGATGATGTCCTTGATGTCGTTGGTGACATCGTCCTGCGTCGGCTGGACCTTCTCGACCTTTTCCGGGGCGGCCGATGATTCGGCATTGGTCGGCTTTTCGGCCGGTTTGGGCACCGATTTCAGGTCGACCTTGTTCTCGCCGACATTCTGCGCATCCGCGACGGAGGTCGGCTTCTTGGTCGGCACGGGGGCCGATTTCTCTGCGACCGGCGCGGACTTGTCGCCCTGCTGAATCTGGGTGATCTCCTCGATGGGCACGATCTCGACCGGCAGCGCCTCGACGTCCGCGACGTCGAAGGATTCGGGCGCGCCGATGCTGACCAGCGCGAAGGTGAGCGCCAGCCCGTGCAGCACAGCCGAAGAAATGAGACTAGCTCTCATCGCGTCCGATCACTTGTCCTGTTCTTGCAGGGTCACGAGGCCGATATTCTTGAAACCGGCCGCGGAAATGCGGGCCATGACCTGCATGACGGTGCCATAGGCTGCGGCGGTGTCGCCGCGCACATAGATGCGCTCATTGTAGCCGGTGGTGGCGATCGCCTCGAGCTTGGCAACCACGTCCTCGAGGGGGATCGCCGTCTCCTGGAGATAGATCTCGCCGGCCGGGTTGACCGAAATCGTGATCGGCTGGGTCTCGGAATTCATCGCCTTGGCCTGAGTTTCCGGCAGGTCGATCGGCACGCCGACCGTCATCATCGGTGCCGCGACCATGAAGATGATCAGGAGCACCAGCATGACGTCGACCATCGGCGTGACGTTGATCTCGCTCATCGGCGCCTTCTTGCCGCCGCGCCTTCCGCCACGACGGCCACCGCCGCCACCGCCCGATCCGACATTCATACCCATAGCGTGCGTCTCCTAGTCCGGACGATTACTGCGCGGCCTGGCGAGGCTGCAGCTTCTCATCGATCTGG
Source organism: Ciceribacter sp. T2.26MG-112.2 (assembly GCF_900492205.1). Classification (GTDB taxonomy): domain Bacteria; phylum Pseudomonadota; class Alphaproteobacteria; order Rhizobiales; family Rhizobiaceae; genus Allorhizobium; species Allorhizobium naphthalenivorans_A. Next base: position 64,641 of record NZ_UEYQ01000016.1, on the reverse strand, counting down.
CGCGAAAGAATGGCGGAGAACTCGTCGGCAAAGCCTTCCATGCGGGCGGTCAGCTTGCCTGCCTCGCCGGAAAACTTGTTGTAGGCGATGACGGCGGGGATAGCGGCGACGAGGCCGATCGCGGTGGCCAGCAGCGCCTCGGCGATACCGGGGGCGACGACCGCCAGGTTCGTCGACTTGGAGCCGGCGATGGCCTGGAACGAGGTCATGATACCGACGACCGTGCCGAACAGCCCGACGAAGGGGGCGGCAGAACCGATGGTCGCCAGCGAGGTGAGCCGGGCTTCCAGTCCTTCCGATTCGCGCGCCAGCGTCACGTCCATGGCGCGGTCAATACGCATCTGCAGGCCAATCGGCGAACGGGCGCCGCGCTCAAAACTCTTCTTCCATTCGCGCATCGCGGCGACGAACATGGCGGCAAGCCCGGTATTGCTGCGTTCCGCCAGCGTCCGGTAAAGCTCTTCCAGCGACTGACCCGACCAGAAAACCTGTTCGAACTGGTCGAACTGGCGGCGGGCACGCGAATAGCTCATGAACTTGTCGATGATGATCGCCCAGGTCCAGACCGAGGCGGCGAGCAGTCCGAGCATGACCAATTTGACGACAAAACCTGCCTGCATGAACAGGGCCCAAAGGCTCACGTCATGCGTCGCCGCTGCCAAACCTACTTCTTCCATCGCTTTTAAATCCCCGAAATCCAAACGCCCGGCACAGGACCGGGCGGTGAAAAAGCTCTGTTGCGGAATTGTACGGTTGCCATTGCCGAACGCCCTTATTCCGCTTCAAGCTCCCAGATTGCCTTCTTGCCCTCAAATTTGGTCAAAGGAAGGCGTGCGTTGCACAAATTTCCACGCGGGCAGTAAGACATCATTATGGTTAAGGGACCGTTAGCGCGGACCGGCGGCGCGGGCTCGATCAGGTGAGGAAACGGGCGGCCAGTCCTTCGGGGAGGCGGCGGGGACGACCGTTGCGATTGACCACGGCTATGACCACCTTGGCGACGATCAGCAGGTCGCCTGCGCGGCGGATTTCCTGTTCCAGCACCATCTTGGCGCCGCCGGCCTTGGTGGTGGCCGTCGTGATCTCCAGGACGTCGTCCATGCGGGCCGGTGACTTGAAGTCGATTTCCATGCGGTGGACGACGAAGACGAGGCCTTCCTCGTCCATGCCAATCAACGCGCTCTGTTCGACACCGAGACAGCGCAGATAGTCGGTTCTGCCACGCTCGAGGAAGTGCAGATAGCGGGCGTGATAGACCAGACCGGAGAAGTCGGTGTCTTCATAATAGACGCGCTGGGTGAGGCGATGACCCTCCTCCGTCAGTTCTCCACAGAGAGAAATCGTCTTTTGATTCATGCTCTTACCTTGTTCTGGCGGCATCTGTCCGGCTGTCCGTGCGCAGCGATCCGGCGACCATTGTAGTTCTGTCACAAATCGGCATTATCAGATTTCAGACCTTACCGGCACAGGAGACTACCATATGAAGATTGCAGTCATGGGCGGAGACGGATTCGTTGGCTGGCCGACTTCCCTCCATCTCTCCGATGCCGGTCACGATGTCCATATCCTCGACAACCTGTCGCGCCGCTGGATCGATACCGAACTTGGCGTGCAGTCGCTGACGCCGATGGATTCGATCCAGGAGCGCACCCGCATCTGGCACGCGGAAACGGGCCGGCGCATCCATTTCCATCTGATCGATCTCGCCAAGGACTACGAACTCCTGAAGAACTGGTTGGCGGAGGAGCGCCCGGACGCGATCATCCATTTCGCCGAACAGCGCGCCGCGCCCTATTCGATGAAGAGCGACCGCCACAAGAACTACACGGTCAACAACAATGTGAGCGCCACGCACAATCTGTTGAACGCGCTGACCGAACTCAGCCTCGATTCGCACCTCGTCCATCTCGGCACGATGGGCGTCTACGGTTATTCGACGGTCGGAGCCGCGATTCCGGAAGGCTATCTGCCGGTCGGCATCGAGACGATGCAGGGCGAGACGGTATCCCAGGAAATCCTCTATCCGAGCAATCCCGGCTCGATCTACCACATGACGAAGTGCCTCGATCAGCTGCTGTTCCAATTTTACGCCAAGAACGACGGCCTGCGGATCACCGACCTGCATCAGGGCATAGTCTGGGGGACGCACACCGAACAGACGCGCCGTCACGCGCAGCTGGTCAACCGTTTCGACTATGACGGCGACTATGGCACGGTTCTCAATCGCTTCCTGATCCAGGCGGCGATCGGTTATCCGCTGACCGTGCACGGCACCGGCGGACAAACGCGCGCCTTCATCCATATCCAGGATTCGGTGCGTTGCATCGAGATCGCGCTCAACAATCCGCCGGCGCGCGGGTCGCGCGTGGAAATCTTCAACCAGATGACGGAAACGCACCGGGTCCGCGATCTGGCCGAGATGATCTCGAAGATGACCGGCGCCGAGATCGCCTGGCTGCCCAATCCGCGCAAGGAAGCCCCGGAGAACGACCTGATCGTCAGGAACGAGAAGTTCCTCGGCCTCGGGCTCGAACCGACGACGCTGAAGGGCGGCCTGCTCGACGAGATCGTCGACGTTGCCAAGAAGTTCGCCTATCGCGTCGATCGTTCGCGCGTGCCGGCCGTCTCGGCCTGGACCAAGGACATCGCCAAGACGATCAACCGCGACCCTGAAGGCAAGAAGCTGAAATCCGTGTCATGATGATGGGCACGGAAATGCTGCGCGGCATCCGGCCGCAGACCACGGCCGGTTCGCGCAACGCCTTCGTCACCCTGGTGACTAATGCGGACTATGCCATGGGCGCGGTGGCGCTGGCACGGTCGATCCGGCTGACCGGCAGCCCTGCCGATATCGTCGTGCTTTTCACCGGCGGGGTGGAGGCGAGCGCCCTCCAGCCGCTGGAAGCGCTCGGCTGCCGGCTGGTGGAGGTCGATCATCTGCCTCTCTCGCATGCGTTCAACCTGCGCCACGGGCGCGGCAATCTGCATGCGAATGCGCCCTTCACCAAGGGGCGCAAGCCGTCCTTCCACTCGCCGCTCGACAATTTCTGCAAGTTGAGACTGTGGCAACTGATCGACTACGCGACCTGCGTCTTCATCGATGCGGACGCGATCGTGCTCAAGAACATCGACAAGCTGTTCGACTACCCGGAATTCTCCGCCGCGCCGAATGTATACGAGAGCCTTGCCGATTTTCATCGGCTGAACTCCGGCGTGTTCGTCGCCAAGCCGTCGCTTGCCACCTTCGGCGCCATGCTCAAGCAACTGGACGAGCCGGACGTGTTCTGGCGGCGCACCGACCAGACATTTCTCGAAACCTTCTTTTCCGACTGGCACGGCCTGCCGGTGTTCATGAACATGCTGCAATATGTCTGGTTCAACCTGCCGGAGCTGTGGGACTGGAAAGAGATCGGCGTCCTGCACTACCAATATGAAAAGCCGTGGGAGGCCGACCATCCGAAGGCGACGCTGCTCAGGCCGCTGATCGATCTGTGGCATGCCTATTATTCCGGCGTTGGCGTTCCGGACACCGCGACGCTGGCCAATCCGGCGCCGGCGGCTGCGGCATGAAGGTCCTGGTCTCCGGGGGCAAGGGGCTGGTCGGCCGCTATGTCGTCGAAGCCCTGCTTTCCGGCGGCTATGACGTGATCGTCGGCGGGCGGTCGCCGCCTGCGGCGGGTTACTTCTCGCGGCCTGTCGCGTTTCGCCCGCTGTCGCTCGATCCAGAACACGATCCGATCGACGCTTTCGATGACGCCTATCACTTCGTCCACGCGGCCTTCGACCACGAGCCGGGGAAATACCGGGGCGGGGAAGGCGACGATCCGGTGCGGTTTCGCCGGCTGAATCTCGATGGGACGGTGAAGCTATTCGATGCCGCGCGGCGGGCCGGAGTGCGGCGCGTGGTGTTTCTGTCGAGCCGGGCCGTTTATGACGGCATGGCGCCGGAGGAACCTCTGGTCGAGACGGCGGAGCTGCATCCGGAAAGCCTTTACGGCGAAGTCAAGTTGCTGGCCGAGCAGGTGCTGGCGGAGATGTCCGGCGCGGGCTTTGCCGGGTCAAGCCTCCGGTTGACCGGCGTCTACGGGCATCTTCGGCCGAACAAATGGGACGATATGTTCGCCAATTACCTCTCGGGCAGGGCGGTGCCGGTGCGTGCCGGCTCGGAAGTGCACGGCCGCGACGTCGGACAAGCGGTGCGACTGATGCTGGAGGGCGATACGGCGCGCGTGTGCGGCGAGGCGTTCAACGTCTCGGACGTCGTCACCGACACGCATGAGATCCTCGCGACCCTAAAGATGGCGACCGGGTCTCCGCACCCGCTGCCGGTGCCGGCAGACAAGACGCTCGTGGCGGAGATGGCGACGGACAAGATCCGCGCGCTGGGCTGGATGCCGGGTGGCAAAGAACGGCTCGAAGCGACAGTTCGGAGTTTCGCAGACAGCTTGCGGTGCTGAGCCTTAGCCCATCAGATCCGCTTCGCGCCATCCTAGTTCGGCCATCTCGGTGGCGCGTGCGGCCCGGTCGTCGCCGACAATGAATTCGTCCAGCTGCGGCGGCTTCACGCTTGTGCCGGAGAGCATGGCATGGACCTGGCCGCGATGGTGGGTCTGGTGCTGGAACAGGTGGCTGAGGATGTCGTCGAGCCGGTCGGTCTGGATGCGGCTGCCGCGATGGACCGCGACGGTGCGGGCAAGATCGCCGGGTGTCAGGTGGTCGCAGAGCGTGAGAAGACGGCGGTCGACGTCGGCCTGCGCGGTGCGCAGTTCTGCCGGGTCGGCAAAGGGTTCCTCGTTTTCCCAGGCCTTCGGCCCCAGCGTGCCGCCCTCCAGGGCATCGACATAGAACCAGTCGACGACGAGGATATGGTTCAGCGTCGCCCGGATCGACGGGAAGAAACTGGTGCGACGGGCCTCGAATTCGCCAGGCTGCAGAAGCGCCACCGCCTTGTGCAGGCGCAGATTGGCGAGCGCATTGGCGCGGGCGAGCTTGCGGAAGACGCGCGTGGCATCACTGGTCTCGGTCATGGACTGTCGCCTCCCTGGCCTGATGGTTCAGTCCCCGCGGCACCTGCTTGCAGCGGAGTTCAATCGTCTTCCAGCGTCAGGCGGAACTGGGCGGCCTCCAGATCCTTCGGCGGCTGGAGGCCCAGATGCTTCCACGCCGTGGTGGTCAGCACGCGTCCCCGCGGCGTGCGCTGGATGAATCCCTGCTGGATCATGTAGGGCTCGATGATGTCCTCGATCGCGTCGCGCGGTTCGGAGAGCCCTGCCGCGATCGTCTCGATGCCGACCGGGCCGCCGCCGAAATTCATCGCGATCATGTTGAGGTAGCGCTTGTCGAGCTGGTCGAGACCCATATTGTCGACGAGAAGCCGGGTCAGCGCCTCGTCGGCGATCTCGCGGGTGACGGCCTCGGCGCGGGCGACCTCGGCGAAATCGCGCACGCGGCGCAGCAGCCGGCCGGCGATGCGTGGCGTGCCGCGGGCGCGGCGGGCGATCTCGCGGGCGCCTTCGTCGGTCATGCCGAGGCCCATCAGCCGGGCACCGCGCCTGACGATCAGTTCCAGTTCCTCGACGGTATAGAAGGCGAGGCGGACCGGAATGCCGAAACGGTCGCGCAGCGGTGTGGTGAGAAGCCCCAGGCGGGTGGTGGCGGCGACGAGGGTGAACTTGGAAAGGTCGATCTTGACCGAGCGGGCAGCCGGGCCTTCGCCGATGATCAGGTCGAGCTGGTAATCCTCCATGGCGGGATAGAGGATTTCCTCGACCGCCGGGTTCAGCCGGTGGATTTCGTCGATGAAGAGCACGTCGCGCTCCTCGAGATTGGTCAAAAGGGCGGCAAGGTCGCCGGCCTTGGCGATGACCGGGCCGGAGGTCGAGCGGAAGTTGACGCCGAGTTCCTTCGCCATGATCTGAGCGAGCGTCGTCTTGCCAAGGCCCGGGGGGCCGACGAACAGCACATGGTCCAATGCCTCGCCCCGGTTCTTCGCCGCCTCGATGAAGATCTTGAGGTTGGCGCGGGCTTCCGCCTGACCGGTGAATTCGTCGAGCGACTGAGGGCGCAGCGCCGTGTCGAGGTCTTCGCCTCGCTTGTCCGGCGATAGGATGGGGTTTGGGGTGCTCATGCGAGAAATTCCATGCCGGGCACGCGGGAGGCGGCGCGTTTGTCGAAGGTGAAGGTTGTTGCGCAGCCGGCCAGCCGGTTCATCTCGGCCAAAAGCGCATCGGCAAAGTCTACATTTTCGCGCCGGCAGAGATCCAACGCATTTCCGACGGCCTCGTAGTCGGCGATCTCGAATTCGCGTCTCTCAAGCAGGGCCTGGAGAAAGTCGAGGATACGGTCACGCGGAAAGCGATAGAACCGCTTCAGGACCCAGCTTGCCTCCAGGACGACCGATACGTTGACGAAAATGGTCTCTCCATGGCCCAACCGATCCAGCAGCCGCTCAACCGTCCCGATTTGCTCGGGGCTGTCGCCGACCACGATACGCAGCAGCACATTCGTATCGATGCCTTGTAGCGTGCTCATCGCTCTCAGCCCGGGCGTCCGGAGTTCGCGTAGCGCTCAACGGCCTCTTCCTCGATCGCCGCATCGATCTGCTCCTCGGTCGCCTCGCGTTCCGATGGCGGCTTGCCCATAAAGCCGGCCAGCTCGCTCAGCGGCTTGTTCCTTGGCACAACGATCATCTCGCCATTTCGGACCCAGGCGTAGCATTTGTCGCCAGGCCGGACGTTGAGTGCGTCCCGAACGTGCTTTGGAATGGTCATCTGGCCCTTGGCCGTGACAGTGATGTTAAAGCCCAAATCCGATGCTCCTTGCTTTTCACGAATAGTAAGGCAAATTGCCTTCTCCAGCAATCACCGCGACAGCTCCTTCAGCCCCAGCCGGATGAGCTTGGCGCTGTCGGCGTCCTCTCCGCCATTCTTCAGGGCGGCGGAGATCGCATTGGCGGCCTGCTCGCGCGAATAGCCGAGATTGGTGAGCGCCGAGACGGCATCGGCAACGGGGGCAGGGGCGACGCCGTCGCCGAGTTCCTGCTTGAGGCCGATATTGGCGGCCGCTTCCCCGGCAAAGGCCGGCGCCTTGTTCTTCAGCTCGGTGATGATGCGGACTGCCACCTTCGGGCCGACGCCCGGCGCGCGCGACACGGCGGTCTTGTCCTGCAGGGCAATGGCATTGGCGAGTTCCGAGGGGGTGAGCGTGGACAGCAGGGCAAGCGCCACCTTGGCGCCGACGCCCTGGACGCTCTGCAGGAGATTGAACCATTCGCGCTCCAGCGCCGTCATGAAACCGAACAGCTTCAGTTGGTCCTCGCGCACATAGGTCTCGATGAACAGCACCGCCGCCTCGCCCGGCGAGCCGAGGCGTGACAGGGTGCGCGAGGAGCAGAAGGCGACGTAGCAGACGCCATGCACGTCGATCAGCGCATAGTCGTCGCCGATTTCGTCGATGGTGCCTTTGAGCTTACCGATCATGGGAGACGTCCGTCAGGGATGGGTTTCAGGAGTGATGAGGGGAACCATCGGGAAATAGGTGCGGTAGCCTTTCGGATCGCGCGTGAGAATCGAATAGCCGCGAATGGCGGCATGAGCGCCGATCATGAAGTCCGGCAGCACACGCTCGCGCGCACCGCCGGTCCTGCGGTAACGGCCAAAGGCCACGCCGGCGGCGAAGGCCGCAGCCCAGGGCAAGCTTTCACGATGGAAGTCAGACTGCGGAAGCAGTTTGTCGACAGTCTCGATATCGTCGTAGCGCACCGAAAATTCGGCATAGATGACCGGATTGATCACCAGCGGCTGCTCGGCCGCCGCACGGGTCAGCGCCGCGCGCGACCAGCCGAGCCAGACCGGGTCGCGCACCGCCACATCGACCAGCACATTCGTGTCGACCAATGTCGCCATCGATCAGCGATCCCTCGTCATGGCCATCAGGGCATCGGCGTCGATTGTCTGGTCCCCGGTTCCCTCGAGTGCGTCGAGGGCTTCCATCAACGCGGCGAGACGCGTGCGGTCGGCATCCGAATGACGGTTGTCTTTGGGCGCCAAGGTCAACTTGCCGTTTTCGACGGTGAAGACGACCTCGCTGTTCGGCTCGATGCCGACCAGTTCACGCAAGTCGCGTGGTATGGTGACCTGTCCCCTGGATGTGACGCGCATGATCTCGCTCCTTCTGCGGTAAGAAAATATCTTACTTGCGGAACAAGTCAAGAACAAATCAGGCGCTGGCCAGCACCTGGCGCATGCGGTCACCGCCGCGATTGTGGGCGTGGCAGATGGCGATGGCGAGCGCGTCGGCGGCGTCATTGCCCTTGAACTCGGCCTTGGGCATGAGGATCTTCAGCATCATGTGGATCTGCTGCTTCTCGCCATGGCCTACGCCGATGACCGCCTTCTTCACCGCATTGGGCGCATATTCCGCCACCCGCAGTCCGGCCCGTGCCGGCACCAGCATGGCGATGCCGCGGGCCTGGCCGAGCTTCAGGGTGGCGACGGCGTCCTTGTTGACGAAGGTCTGCTCGACAGCGGCTTCGTGCGGCTGGTAGGCGTGCACGACTTCCGAAAGACCGTCATGCAACTGGCAGAGCCTGGAGGCCAGATCCATGTCGCCGTCCGAGGTCACGGTGCCGGAGGCGACGAAGCGCAGGGAATTGCCGAGCGTCTCGATGACGCCCCAGCCGCAGCGGCGGAGGCCCGGGTCAATGCCGATAATTCGAATCGCGTTCTGCATGGGGTCACTCTAGCTTCCTGCCCGCCGGTCTGCCAGAACTAAGTGAACAAAACAAAAACATTGAAGTGACGATCAGAGAAAGTCGTCATTCCGGCTTTGGCATTCGCGGGTCTTGGATCTACATAGGGGCGACCGCGAAACCACACCGGACCCAAGCCATGATCCCCTTTTCCATCCTCGACCTCTCGCCGATCGCCGAGGGCCACACGATTTCCGAAGCGCTCGACGCCTCCCGGCTGATGGCGATCAAGGCGGAGGATTGCGGCTACAACCGGTTCTGGCTGGCCGAGCATCATGGCATGCCGGGCATTGCCAGTGCGGCAACCTCCCTGGTGATCGCCCATGTCGGTCAGGCCACCAAGCGCATCCGCATCGGCTCGGGCGGCGTCATGCTGCCCAATCATTCGCCTCTGGTCATCGCCGAGCAGTTCGGCACGCTGGAGGCGCTGTTTCCTGGTCGTGTCGATCTCGGTCTCGGGCGGGCGCCGGGCACCGACATGCGCACGGCCAGGGCGCTCAGGCGCAATATGGAAGCGGGGGCGGAGAGTTTCCCCCACGACATCATCGAACTCAGGCGACTGCTCGGCGAGCCCGCCGAGGATCAGGCGCTGCTTGCAGTTCCCGGCATGGGCAGCCATGTACCGCTCTGGCTGCTCGGTTCCAGTCTTTATAGCGCCCATCTGGCCGCGGCGCTCGGACTTCCCTACGCCTTTGCCTCGCATTTTGCCCCGGACCAGTTGATGGAGGCGATCGCCATCTATCGCGAGCGCTTCCAGCCGTCGGACGAACTCGACAAGCCCTATGTCATGGTCGGCATCATGGGGGTCGCAGCCGAAACGGATGCCGAGGCCGAACATCTGTTCACGTCGTCGCAGCAGCAGTTCGTCAACCTGCGCCGCAATGTGCGAAAGCCGTTCCCGAAACCTGTCGAGTCGATGGAAGGGATCTGGAACGAAGTCGAGCGTTACGGGGTCGAGCACACGCTCCGCTATGCCGTGGTCGGGGCCCCGGCGACGGCAAGATCGCGGCTGAATACGTTCCTCGAAATGACGGGCGCCGACGAATTGATCATCTCCATGCCCATTCATTCTGTCGAGGCACGACTGCGATCCACGGAAATCTTCGCTGATCTCCGAGAATAATCCGGTATTCCAGCCAGAATTCCGCGTATTCTACTTTGTGATGAGAATTTGCCGCGGGCTTTAACCGGCGTTTAAAGAAAAATCCCGACCGTAAGGCGTCTATTGGCGAGACGTGCGCGTCTCCGCCATTTCGACGCTATAAAAACACACGCGCAGAGTGGGGCGCGGAAAACGGGATTCAAGATGACTAGTCGTTTCAACTCGCTGTCCTCCAAGGTCATCGGCATATTTCTCCTGCTGACGGTCTTGTCGGTCGGACTGCTGAATATTCTGGCCTATTCCACTTCCAGTGCCGTCTTCGAGGACCAGACCTTCCGGTCCATGCGCTCGACGCTCACTTTCCGCGGCGACATTCTCAATGAGCAATTGGCGCAGCTGGAAAACCAGGCGACCTCGATCGCCAAGATCGAGAGCCTGCAGCAGTCGATCACCGCGATGAAGAGCGGCTGGAACACGATCGTCAAGACCTCTGGCGATGCCAGGAAGGAATTGCGCGACGTCTTCATCACCAAGAACCCCAATCCGGCCGAGCTCGAAAAACTGCTGAAGCCGGAGGGCCCGAGCGGCTTCTACTATTCGAGCCATGAGACGGTCCAGACCCAGGTCGCGGGCTTTCTCAAGGACACCCAGTTCCGCGACCTGCTGATCGTCGACCAGGCCGGCAACGTCATCTATTCCTACAAGAAGGGCGAAAGCTTCGGCGAGAACGTGGCAAGCGGCCCCCTGGCCGGGACGGGCCTCGGGCGCGCCTTTGCCCGCAGCGTGGAAGAGGCCGGCAAGGCGGTCGACGATGCCGCCCCGACGCGTTTCTCCGGGCTGAAAGCGGGCAGCAATCCACAGTCGCCGGACATCTATTTTGCCGTGCCCGTGGTCAAGTTCGGTTCGTTCAAGGGTGCGATCCTGTTTCAGCTCAAGGACAGCGCCATCACCAGCATCCTGTCCAAGGGGATCGACGCCGACAGCGGCGAGCAGGCCGCCATCCTGTCTCAAGACGGAACCGGTATCAGCCTGTCGGCCGACGGCAAGCTTGCGGATATTTCCGCGGCACCCTTCGGTTTTCCGGCAGAGGCGATCAATGGCAAGGAGATCGTCATCTCCTCGTTCCAGCGTGCCGATGGTGCGGCCAACGCCTATGGTCGTCCGGTCTCCTACGGTGGTGATACCTATCTCGTGGTCGAGAGCCTCACCCATGCCGAGCTCGGCGCCGGTTCCTGGCACATCGCCATGACGCTTTTCGTGACGGCCGTCGTGGTGCTCACGGTCATGGCAATCGCGACCGGTTATCTGACCGGGCGGCTGTTCGCTCCGCTTGCCAAGCTCGCCACCGTCACCGGTGACGTTGCCAACGGCAAGCTCGACGAGGCCGTCGCCAACCAGGACCGTCGAGACGAGATCGGCACCATGGCCAAGGCGCTCGAACGCTTCCGCCTGGGCCTGATCGAACAGCAGCGCCTCGAATCGGAGACCCGTTCCGAACGCGAGCGCGCCGACATCGAACGTCGCCAGCGCATGGCGGAGAGGGAAACGGAAGCCCAGAGCCTGCAGGCGGTCGTCGCCGCTCTCGACGAGGGCCTCGACCGGCTGGCACGCGGCGATCTCGCCTTCGAAATCCGCACGACCTTCCCACAGGAACTCGAATCGCTCCGCCACAACTTCAACAAGGCGCTGTCGACGCTCAGCGCCACGCTCGCCGGCATCGGCGGAAACTCCGTCGCCGTTCGGGAAGGTTCGGACGAGATGCGTTCCGGCGCCGACCAGTTGGCCGAGCGCACGGAACGGCAGGCCGCCGCGCTCACCGAGACGGCGAGCGCCATCAAGGCGATCACCGAGGGCGTGCGCACCCAGATCGCCCGCGCCGAGGATGCGGAAAAGATTGCCCGCAACGCCAAGAACGACACGGAACAGTCGAGCCATATCATGCGCGAGACGATCGCCGCGATGGAGGCGATCCAGGGTTCGTCGCAGGAGATCAACCAGATTATCGGCGTTATCGACGAGATCGCCTTCCAGACCAACCTGCTGGCGCTCAATGCCGGCGTCGAGGCGGCACGGGCCGGCGAAAGCGGCAAGGGCTTTGCCGTCGTCGCGCAGGAAGTGCGCGAGCTTGCCCAGCGCTCGGCCGCGGCAGCCAAGCAGATTGCCGGCCTTTTGGCGAAGTCGACGACCGAGGTCGAACATGGCGTCACACTGGTCGAGAAGGCGGGGGCCGCCCTTCAGGGGATCGGCTCGCACGTTCTGGCGATCAACGGCCGCATCAGCGAGATCATGAGCTCGACCCGGGAGGAGGCCCAAACGCTTTCCGAGATCAACGGTTCGGTCAACCAGCTCGACGCCATGACGCAGCAGAACGCGGCCATGGTCGAGGAAACGACGGCGGCGATCCACCGGCTCGCCCAGGAGGCGGGCGAGATGGACCAGCGGCTCGGGCAGTTCTCGCTTGGCGGCGGGCATTTAGCCGGCGACACAGGCCTCGGCGGGACCATGCGCCGGGCGAGCTGAGGCCTGTCCCGACGTTACCCATCACTCGAAGGGTCGGAAGCATGCTTCCGGCCCTTGGTCGTTTCAGGGGGCAAGGACTGTCTCACGCGCGGCCGCTGCCTACTATTCTGCCGGGCGTGCAAGAATATCCCCGCTCGTCAAGGTAAACAGACGTAGTTAAGCGCACCTTAACCTTTGTGCTTCATTATCCATCCTGATCAAAACATCGGCCGCAACAAGGCCCGTGCATCAACGATGGATATTGGAGTATCTTGCCATGAAGACGAGCCTTTTCGCCGTGGCTGCCGTCCTGCTCGCCGGCACAGCAGCCCATTCTGCAGACATCTATCAGCCTGAACCCGCGCCGATCTCGGCACCCGAGGTCGAAATCACCGAGGCCTCCGGCTGGTATCTGCGCGGCGACGTCGGCTATTCCTTCAACAAGATGCGTGGAGCCGAGTACTTCCAGGGCTCCAACGGCAACCTGGTCGATTTCGACGATACCAACCTCGACGACAATTTCACGCTCGGCGTCGGCGTCGGCTATCAGGTCAACAACTACCTGCGCACGGACCTGACCCTCGACTATATGTTCAAGTCGGACTTTGAAGGTTCGACCACCGGTTCCTGCGGCACGCCGCTCGAGCCCTGCACCTCGAGCGATGTCTCGGCGATGCGGGCTTACCACCTCATGGCCAATGCCTATGTCGATGTCGGCACCTACGGCATGATCACCCCTTATGTCGGCGGCGGTATCGGTGGCGCCTACGTCAAGTGGGACAAGCTGCGCAACACCGCCTGCCAGGACGATGGCGGCGGCTGTGACGACACCGTCACCCACAAGGGCTACCACAACTGGCGGTTTGCCTACCAGCTGATGGCCGGCGCCTCGATCGACGTCACCTGCAACGTCAAGGCCGATGTCGGCTATCGCTTCCGCCATACGCTGGCTGGCGGCATGTTCGGCTTCCAGGACAATGGCGGCCCCGGCCGCGACAAGGGCTTCTACAGCCACGAGGCCCATGTTGGCGCCCGCTACATGTTCGGCGGCTGCGAGCAGCCGGTGGCCTACGAGCCTCCGCCGCAGCCGATCGTCTACAAGTAATCCCATCGCCCATCTGGATTGCGAGAGGCCGCCCCACCGTGGGCGGCCTTTTCGCGTTCAGGGTGTATTTTGAGGGGCAGGGCGGTTCGATGGGTGCGGCAAAAAATCTTCTGGCTGCGACATCGATTTTCCTTGACGCGGATTTTCGACAGGCGTAGTTCCAGCGGCGGGACACCTCTCCCCAACGAGAGGCTAATTACCTGGAAGGGTATCTATATGGCTGATATCGTCGCCCCCGCCGCGCGTCCGGCAAATGCTCATTTTTCTTCTGGCCCTTGCTCGAAGCGCCCCGGTTGGTCGATCGATGCGCTTTCCGATGCCCCGCTCGGTCGCTCGCACCGTGCCAAGGTCGGCAAAGCCAAGCTCAAGCAGGCCATTGACCTTACCCGCGAAATTCTGAACGTGCCTGCGGACTACCGCATCGGCATCGTGCCCGCTTCCGACACCGGCGCCGTCGAAATGGCGCTCTGGTCGCTGCTCGGCGAGCGCGGCGTCGACATGCTGGCCTGGGAAAGCTTCGGCGCCGGCTGGGTTACCGATGTCGTCAAGCAGCTGAAGCTCAAGGACGTGCGCAAGTTCGAGGCGCCTTACGGCGAACTGCCGAACCTCGCCGAGGTCGATTTCGACCGCGATGTCGTCTTCACCTGGAACGGCACCACGTCCGGCGTCCGCGTTCCGAACGCCGACTTCATTCCCGCCGACCGCAAGGGCCTGACGATCTGCGACGCTACGAGCGCCGCCTTCGCCCAGGACATGGACTTCTCCAAGCTCGACGTCGTCACCTTCTCCTGGCAGAAGGTTCTGGGCGGCGAGGGCGGTCACGGCATGCTGATCCTGTCGCCCCGCGCCGTCGAGCGTCTGGAAAGCTACGTCCCGGCCTGGCCGCTGCCGAAGATCTTCCGCATGACCAAGGGCGGCAAGCTGATCGAGGGCATCTTCACCGGCGAAACCATCAACACGCCGTCTATGCTGTGCGTCGAGGACTATATCGACGCGCTCCTCTGGGCAAAGTCGATCGGTGGTCTGGACGGCCTGATGGCGCGCGCCGATGCCAATGCCAAGGTGCTGTTCGACTTCGTCGAGGCCAATGACTGGATCGCCAACCTCGCCAAGCTGCCGGAGACCCGCTCCAACACCTCGGTCTGCCTCACCATCGTCGACAAGGACGTCGCGGCGCTCGATGCCGACGCCCAGGCCGCCTTTGCCAAGGCCATGGTCACGGCGCTCGACAAGGAAGGCGTCGCCTTCGACATCGGCGCCTATCGCGACGCCCCGTCGGGTCTCAGGATCTGGGCCGGTGCCACCATCGAGACCGCCGACATGAAGGCGCTGCTGCCCTGGCTCACCTGGGCTTTCGAGACCCAGAAGGCCGCGCTCAAGGCTGCCTGAGACTGATCCGGCTTCGCCCTTAAGGCGAGGCCGCACATTCCCATATCCGTACCAGACCTGAACCCCTTTGAAGGAGGCCTCCCATGGCACCTCGCGTTCTCGTATCCGACGAATTGTCGGAAACCGCCGTCCAGATCTTCCGTGACCGCGGCGTTGAAGTCGATTTCCAGCCGAAGCTCGGCAAGGACAAGGAAAAGCTCGCCGAAATAATCGGCAATTACGACGGCCTCGCCATCCGCTCGGCCACCAAGGCGACCGAGAAGTTGATCGCGGCTGCGACCAATCTGAAGGTCATCGGCCGCGCCGGCATCGGCGTCGACAATGTCGACATCCCGGCCGCCTCGCGCCGCGGTATCATCGTCATGAACACGCCGTTCGGCAACTCGATCACCACGGCCGAGCATGCCATCGCCCTGATGTTCGCCGTCGCCCGCCAACTGCCTGCTGCCGACGCCTCGACCCAGGCCGGCAAGTGGGAAAAGTCGAAGTTCATGGGCGTCGAAATCACCGGCAAGACGCTCGGCGTCATCGGTGCCGGCAATATCGGCGGCATCGTCTGCAAGAAGGCGATCGGGCTCGGCATGCATGTTCTGGCCTATGACCCCTTCCTGTCGAAGGAACGGGCCGAGGAAATGGGCGTGACCAAGGTCGAACTCGACGAGCTTCTCGCCAAGTCCGACTTCATCACCCTGCACGTGCCGATGACCGACAAGACCCGTGGCATCCTGAACAAGGAGGCGCTCGCCAAGACCAAGCCGGGTGTTCGCATCATCAACTGCGCCCGCGGCGGGCTGGTGGATGAGGCGGCCCTTGCCGAAGCCATCAAGTCCGGCCATGTCGCCGGTGCCGGTTTCGACGTCTTTGAAGTCGAGCCTGCGACCGAGAGCCCGTTGTTCGGCCTGCCGAACGTGGTCTGCACCCCGCATCTGGGAGCCTCGACCACGGAAGCGCAGGAAAACGTCGCGCTGCAAGTTGCCGAACAGATGTCGGACTATCTGATCAAGGGCGCGGTCTCCAACGCCATCAACATGCCGTCGATCACGGCGGAAGAGGCGCCGATCCTGAAGCCTTTCATCCGGCTGGCTGACGTGCTTGGCTCGTTTGCAGGGCAGGTCACCGAAAGCCCGATCAAGGAAATCGAGATCCTCTATGACGGCGTCACCGCGACGATGAACACCAAGGCGCTGACCAGCGCCTTGCTCGCGGGCCTGATCCGCAACCAAGTCTCCGACGTCAACATGGTTTCGGCTCCGATCATGATCAAGGAGAAGGGCATCGTGCTCTCCGAGGTCAAGCGCGACAAGACCGGCGTCTATGACGGCTACATCAAGCTGACGGTGACGACCGAGCGTCAGACCCGTTCGGTTGCCGGCACCGTGTTCTCCGACGGCAAGCCGCGTTTCATCCAGATCAAGGGCATCAACATGGATGCCGATGTCGGCGCGCACATGATCTACATTGCCAATACCGACGTGCCCGGCATGATCGGCTTCATGGGCACCACGCTCGGTGATGCAGGCGTCAACATCGCCAATTTCCAGCTCGGCCGCGAGAAGGAAGGTGGGGATGCGATCGCACTTCTCTATGTCGACGAGCCGGTCAAGCAGGACGTCCTCGACAAGCTGACCGCCCATCACGCGATCAAGCAGGCGAAACCGCTGATCTTCAACGTCGACTGATCCGTTCCTCCCGGGAACATCCACAGGGGCGCGGGCGGAAACGCTCGCGCCCCTTCTGCTTGCCGCCCGGCAGGACTTGATGGACGTCAAGTTGACGCAGGGCAGCCTGTCGCATTGATCGGAATGGAACGAAGCCTATTTGCTTGCTCGGACCTTCGATCAAGACGGCAACGAGAGCGACAGGACGATGTTCGAGATTTTCGACGCGCAATTGCTGGCACGGCTGCAATTTGCCTTCACAGTGTCCTTCCACATTATTTTCCCGGCCTTCTCCATCGGTCTCGCCAGCTATCTCGCCGTGCTGGAGGGGCTATGGCTGTGGAAGAAGGACAAGGTCTATCTGGAGTTGTTCGACTTCTGGAAGACGATCTTCGCGGTCGCCTTCGGCATGGGCGTCGTCTCCGGCATCGTCATGTCCTACCAGTTCGGCACCAACTGGAGCGTCTTTTCCGACAAGGCGGGACCGGTCATCGGGCCGCTAATGGGTTAT
The DNA here is from genome assembly GCF_900492205.1 of Ciceribacter sp. T2.26MG-112.2. GTDB lineage: Bacteria > Pseudomonadota > Alphaproteobacteria > Rhizobiales > Rhizobiaceae > Allorhizobium > Allorhizobium naphthalenivorans_A. The sequence continues at coordinate 47,628 of NZ_UEYQ01000016.1, read as the reverse complement.
GAGGTGCTCACCGCCTTCTTTCTCGAGGCCGGCTTCCTCGGCGTGATGCTGTTCGGCCGTGAGCGAGTCGGGCTGGGCCTGCATTATCTGGCAACGCTGATGGTGGCGCTCGGCACGCTGATCTCGGCCACCTGGATCCTCTCGGTCAATTCCTGGATGCAGACACCGACCGGCTTCGCCATCAACGATGTCGGCCAGTTCGTTCCGGTCGACTGGTGGGCGATCGTCTTCAATCCGTCCTTCCCCTATCGGCTCACCCATATGGTGATCGCCGCCTATCTGACGACCGCCTTCGTCGTCGGCGGCGTGGGCGCCTATCACCTGCTTCGCCGCACCTCGCCGTCGCGCGCCGGCACGATGTTCTCCATGGCGATGTGGATGGCGGCGATCGTCGCGCCAATCCAGATTCTCGTCGGTGATGCGCACGGCCTCAACACGCTGGAGCACCAGCCGGCCAAGGTCATGGCGATGGAGGGTCATTTCGACAGCCATCCGGACGGCGCGCCGCTCATTCTGTTCGGCCTGCCGAACCAGGCCGAGAAGCGGATCGACTATGCGATCCAGATCCCCAAGCTTTCGAGCCTTATCCTGAAGCATGATCTCAACGCGCCGCTGGCCGGCCTCGACACGATCGACGACGACAAGGAGCCGCCGGTGGCGATCGTGTTCTGGTCGTTCCGGGTGATGGTGGCGCTTGGCTTTGCCATGCTCGGCGTCGGCCTGTTCAGCCTGTGGTGTCGCTGGCGCGGGACGCTGTTCGAAAACCGGATGCTGCACCGCGTGGCGCTTCTCATGGCGCCGGCCGGTTTCGTGGCGGTGCTGGCCGGTTGGATCACCACGGAGGTCGGCAGGCAGCCCTATACGATCTACGGCCATCTGCTGACGGCGGACTCGATTTCGCCGATCGCGGCACCCGCCGTCGCGGCCTCGCTGATCGCCTTCATCATCGTCTACTTCCTCGTCTTCGGGGCAGGGACCTTCTACATCCTGAGGCTGATGGCGCGCCTGCCGCGTGACCCTATGCCCGATCTCGACGACGGACCGATCCGCTCGTCCGGCATAACGCCGGCGGCGCAGACCGAGGGAGGCAAGCATGGCCTTTGATCTCGCATTCATCTGGGCTGCCATCATCGCATTCGCCGTGCTGGCTTACGTCATTCTCGACGGCTTCGACCTCGGGGTCGGCATTCTCTTCCCGCTCTTTCCCGAAAAGGCCGACCGCGACCAGATGATGAATTCGGTCGCCCCGGTGTGGGACGGCAACGAAACCTGGCTGGTGCTGGGGGGCGGCGGGTTGATGGCGGTCTTTCCGCTCGCCTATGCGACGATCCTGCCGGCGCTCTATGCGCCGCTGATCGCCATGCTGCTCGGACTGATCTTCCGGGGGGTCGCCTTCGAATATCGCTGGCGCACGAAGCGGGCCGAGCATTTGTGGAACTATGCCTTTGCCGGGGGCTCTACGGTGGCGGCCTTTGCCCAAGGGGTGGCTCTCGGCGCCCTCGTCCAGGGCATTCCCGTGGTCGACCGCGCCTATGCCGGCGGCTGGTGGGATTGGCTGACACCGTTTTCGATGGCGACCGGTCTGGCGCTGGTGCTGGGCTATGCGCTACTCGGCGCCACCTGGCTGGTGATGAAGACGCGTGGGCCGCTGGCAGAGAAGGCGCGACGTCTCGCCTATGGTGCCGCGTTGGCAACCGTCGGCGCGATGGGCGTGTTCAGCCTGTGGACGCCCTGGCTCGAGCCGCTCTACGTACAGCGCTGGTTCGGCTATCCGACGGCGATCTTCTCCTTCATCGTGCCATTGCTGGTGCTCGGATGCCTCTACCTCATCCTTAGCGGCCTGCGCTCCGGCAAGGATGCCCAACCCTTCGTCGCGGCCCTGGGATTGTTCGTGCTCGGCTATGCCGGGATCGGCATCAGCTTCTATCCCTATATAGTGCCGACCTCGCTGACCATCTGGGACGCCGCGGCGCCGCAATCGAGCCTCGCCTTCCTCCTGGCCGGAGCGGCGGTGCTGGTGCCGATCATCCTGGCCTATACCGGCTATGCCTATTGGGTGTTCCGCGGCAAGGTCGATCCGGAGGAGGGCTATCACTGATGGCGGATGCTTCTCTCATCAAGCGCCTCGGTTGGTTCGTCGGATTGTGGCTCGCCGGCGTGCTTGCGGTCGGGGTGGTCGCCTATGCCATCAAGCTGGCGCTCGGAGCCTGATGGCAGCGGATGGCGCGATTGTGATCGAAAAACAGGCGGCCAAGGCTTCAATTCTCCGCGAGGGCGCGCCATATGAGAGCCCAAGCGGATGTTTTTATCCGGCAAGGCATTGAAAACGAGGAGACGAAATGCGGCGCTACGGCAAGTTTTTTGGAATTCTGGCAATTGGTCTGGCGACCATGCTGACGCTCGCCGACTTTGCCGAAGCACGCCGTGCGAGCGGCGGGTTCGGTAGCCGTGGCACGCGGACCTTCCAGGCGCCGGCCGCCACGCGCACCGCGCCTGCGCCGGCTGCGCCGATCGAGCGCACCATGACGCCGCAGTCGCAAGCGACACGCCCCGCTACCGCTCCGAATGCGCAGAACCCGGCCGGGCGTACGGGCGGCCTGTTCGGCGGTCTCGCCGGTGGTCTCATGGGCGGTCTTCTGATGGGTGGCCTGTTCGGCATGCTGATGGGCTCCGGCTTCGGCGGCGGCTTCGGCTTCCTTGGCCTTTTGCTGCAGGGTGTGCTGATCTTCTTCCTGGTCCGCTTCGCCATGCGCATGTTTGCCAATCGCCAACCGTCCTATTCGGGCGCGGGGGCATCTTCATCGGCGCGTAACGACGCTGCCGGTGGTCCGGGCTTCCAGATCCCGAAGATCGGCGGCCTGAACCTTGGCGGTTCTTCGGCTTCCGCCGCACCGCGCCGGCCTTCCGGTTCCGCCGACGAAATCGGTGTCGGCCAGCAGGATCTCGAGCGGTTCGAGGGTCTGTTGAAGGAAATGCAGGCGGCTTATGCCAACGAAGACTATGCGAGCCTGCGCCGCATCACCACGCCGGAAGCCATGTCCTATCTCGCCGAGGAGTTGAGCGAGAACGCCACCAAGGGTGTCAAGAACGAGGTGCGCGACGTGCATCTCGTCCAGGGCGACGTTTCGGAAAGCTGGCGCGAGGGCAATGTCGATTATGCAACCGTCGCCATGCGCTACGAGAGCATCGACGTTCTGCGAGACCGTACCAGCGGCAAGGTCGTCAGCGGCGATCCGGACAATGTCTCGGAATCCACCGAGATATGGACTTTCGTCCGGCGCCCAGGCACGGATTGGCAGATTTCGGCGATCCAGGCCTCCGGCGATCCGGAATAAGGCTCATTTCATCAGACAAAAAGGCCCGCTTCGCGCGGGCCTTTTCGCGTCTGCCGGCGGTGGATGCTCAGTTCGGGCAGTTCTTCAACTGCCGCGCATAGGTGTAGGTGATGTCGGTGAAACGCTTGGCGCCGTTCAGCGCCTCGGAATTGTTGCGCCAGCTGCCGCGCGCATAGCCGGCGTGACCGGAATGATAGGCGAGGTAGAGCTTGTAGGGATCGTTGAGGGGGATGCCGCTCTTTTCCGCCGTCTGGCGGTGATACCAGCCGATGAACTGCATGGCGTCGGAGAAGTCGGTTCGGCGCGCGCTCCATCGGCCGGTCTCGCGCTGGTAGCGATCCCAGGTGCCGTCGAGGGCCTGCGAATAACCATAGGCAGACGACTTGCGCTTCCAGGGAATGAAGCCCAGCAGCTTCTTGCGCGGCGGCTTGGCGTTGTGGCGGAAGCCGGATTCCGTGTAGATCGTCGCCATGAGGATCGGCACCGGCACGCCATATTCGCGTTCGGTCTTTTCGGCCGCGCGGCGCCAGTTGTTGAACAGGCCGTCGCGCTGCTCGAAAATCGCGCAGGCATTCTTCGTCTGGCTCGGCGGTTTCGCACAAGCAGTCAATGCCAGCAGAAGGCCAACGACAATTACGCCACGCATCGTTCATCCTCATTCAGGCGGCCAGGATATTACTTAAAATTTAACGAAAGGTTTTCGGATCCTTAATGGTCCTCGCCCACCCGGACGGGCGGGTGCGCCAGGGGCTGTGAACCAAAGCAGAGTGGCGAGGCGAACTGGTAGTGCGGCGATTGTCGGCCCGGCCACGCCGGGTTATGAACGGTTGCCCGCCAACGAGGAACAAGCCCGGCCCATGCCGCGACCCCTGACCGATCGCCCGCCCGTCGTCGCCTTCCATATCCATGAGTGGAAGCGGTCGGTGCTGGAGGCGTATTTCCCGGAATGGGACTTCCACTACATGCCGTTCTTCGTCGGAGACAAGGAATTCGTTGACGTCTGGCAGGCCCGCCTCGCGGCGCTCGAAAACCCGAGCGTGATCGTCTGGGGGCCGAACCTGCCGCAGGCAGCGGCGGATTTCTGCGCCAGCCGCAACATCCCGGTCAGCTTCATCGAGGACGGTTTCCTGCGTTCGGTCGGCGGCACCGCCGGCCAGAGCGCGCCGTTTTCGCTCACCCTAGACCGGCAACGGCCCTTCTTCGACAGTCGTGGGCCGTCCGATCTGGAAGACCTGCTGAGGACCTATGATTTCGATGCCGATCCGGCGCTGATCGAGCGGGCGAGGGCGGGGATTGCCGCCATGCTCGCGCATCGGATCGGCAAGTATGGCGGGCAGCAGGCGCGAGGGAAGGTCGAGCTGCCTCGAGGTCCGGGGCGCAAGGTGCTGGTGGTCGGCCAGGTCGAGAGCGACGCCTCGATCCGCTACGGCGCCGAGCGGCCGATCCTCAACAATGATCTGGTACGTTTGGCGGCGCGGGAAAATCCCGGCGCGACGATCCTCTACAAGCCGCATCCGGACGTGCTGAAGGGCGTGCGACGGCCGAGCTCCGATCCGGCCGAAGTGGCGGATCTCTGCCATGTCCTGACCGCGCCTATGGCGCTGCCCGACGTGCTCGATGCCGTCGACCACGTCTACACGATCACCTCGCTCGCCGGCTTCGAGGCCTTGATGCGGGGCAAACGGGTGACGGTCTCCGGCTCGCCCTTCTATGCCGGCTGGGGACTGACCGACGATCGCCAGGCGAACCCGCGCCGGGGCCGCGCACTCAGCCTGGAGGCGCTGTTCGCCGGGGTCTATCTCATCTATCCGCGCTATTTCGATCCACGCACGGGTGCCCAGCGGTGCTTCGAGACCACGCTGGCCGAAATGGTCGAATGGCAGAGGGACGGTCTGCCCGATGACAGCCGCCGGCTGCTCTCGGCGCGACGGCGCCCGTCGCCCTGGCGACCGTTCGGTGCATATGGCCTGCTCGGCTGGCGTCGTCTGCTGCCGCTGGTCGTCGGACCGCTTGTCGCCCGCATAGGCAATGCCGACGACGCGGCCTCCTATCGGCGCGATCCGATCGGATTCTTCCGCGAACAGTCCGACCCCGCGCTCAGGCGGCTCGGCCGCTGGCTCTATCCGTTCGACGATGACCGATTTGCTGAAGGTTTCGACCGTTTCCGCACCGGGCGCAACGACACGTGACTCGGCAGATGCCGCAACCGGCGGTGCCTGACACGTTGCGTCCGGTTGAGATTTTCAGATTTTCGAAGAAGAGAAATTTGGTAGCGGGAGGCGGACTTGAACCGCCGACCTTGGGGTTATGAATCCCACGCTCTAACCACCTGAGCTACCCCGCCACACATCGCGAAGGCCTGCTGAAAAGCGGAGCCGTCCGAAGCGATGGGCGGCTTATAAGGCGATGATCCTGCCAGTGTCAAGCGCGCGGCAAGCAAAAACCGAAGCACTTCTGTGGACTTGGGCGAGGCGTTCGCCTCAGGCCGCGACCGGGCTTGCAAGCAATGCCTTCAGCTGGCTTTCCGCGTCTGCCGCGCGTTCGGATCTGTCGATGAAACCGCCGCCATAGACGCGCGCATCCGCACCCGGCGCGGAATAGAGAACGCAGGCCTGGCCCGGCGCGATACCGGCTTCGCCGATTTCCAGGTCGACATAGACGCCACGTTCGTCGGCGTGCAGCACGGCAGGGGCCGGCGGACGGGTCGAGCGGACCTTGGCGAAACAGGCGAAGCCGTCGCGGGCCGTTTCTTCCAGCCCGTGGTCGCCCAGCCAGTTGATGTCGCGCAGATAGACGCGGTGGGTTTCCAGCGCCTCGCGCGGTCCGACGATGACGCGGCGCGAGCGGGCGTCGAGATAGACGACGTAGAGCGGTTCGCCGGTCGCCACGCCGAGACCCTTACGCTGGCCGATGGTGTAATGCAGGATGCCATCATGGTGACCCAGAACGCGGCCATCGAGATGGACGATCTCGCCGGCGAGCGCCGAATCGGGACGCAGCTTGTTGATGACATCGGCATATTTGCCCTGCGGCACGAAGCAGATGTCCTGGCTGTCGGCCTTTTGGGCGACGACGAGACCCATGTCTTCGGCGAGCTTTCGCGTTTCGGCCTTGGACATGGCGCCAAGCGGAAAGCGCAGATAGTCGATCTGCTCCTGGGTGGTGGCAAAGAGGAAATAGCTCTGGTCGCGTTCGCTGTCGATCGGGCGGAACAGCGCGCGGTGGCCCGGATCGTTCGGCAGAGGAACCGACTTCGAGCGGATGTAATGGCCGGTCGCCAGCGCATCGGCGCCGAGTTCGCGGGCCGTCGCCAGCAGGTCGGCGAACTTGACGGTCTGGTTGCAGGCGACGCAGGGGATCGGTGTCTCGCCGGCCACATAGCTTTCCATGAACGGGTTGATCACCGTGTCGCGGAAGCGCTGCTCGTAGTCGAGCACGTAATGGGGGATGCCGAGCGTTTCGCAGACGCGGCGCGCATCGTCGATGTCCTGGCCGGCGCAGCACGAGCCGGCGCGGTGGACGGCGGCGCCGTGATCGTAGAGTTGCAGCGTTATGCCAAGGACGTCATAGCCTTCGCGTTTCAGCAGACCGGCCACGACCGAGGAGTCGACCCCGCCCGACATGGCGACGACGACGCGCGTATCTTCCGGCTTCTTGTCAAAATCCAGCGTGTTCACGGGCTTTTCCGCCAATCTGATGCGTTCGCAGGCGAGGCACGGGACGCCCTGTCGCCATCGCCAGCTTGCTGGTATGGGATTGGGGCAAATTGCAGTCCGTCGACTGATGAGGCCTCGACCTAATTGTTGACGGATATAGAAAGGAATGTCGCAACGCGCAAGGGGCGCCGATTCGCGACGCGGCACGGACGCCTTATGGAGGGACGGTAAAATGGTGAATGGACTCAGTCTCACGGCCGTCGAAGACGTTTTTCCGGTCGCCGGCTCTTTCACCATCTCGCGCGGGTCGCGCACCGAAATCCGGGTGGTGACCGTCACGGTGTCCGACGGCAGCCATGTCGGGTGTGGCGAATGCGTGCCCTATGCGCGCTATGGTGAGACGGTCGACGGCGTGATGGAGGCAATTCTCGGGGTTGCCAATGATCTGCACGAGGGTCTTGACCGGCACGGCCTTCAAAGCCGGCTAGGGCCTGGGGCGGCGCGCAACGCGCTCGACTGTGCTTTCTGGGATCTCGAGGCCAAGCGGGCCGGAAAGCCGGTCTGGCAGTTGGCCGGCCTTTCATCCCCGAAACCGATCGAAACGGCTTTCACCCTCTCGCTCGGCACGCCGGAGAGCATGCGCGAGGCGGCGGCGAAGAATGCGGAACGTCCGCTGCTCAAGGTCAAGCTCGGCACCGACGACGATCTTGGCCGCATCGAGGCGGCACGCGCCGGCGCGCCGAATTCCCGCATCATTGTCGATGCCAACGAGGGCTGGACGGTCGAGCAATATCTGGCGCTTGCGCCGACGCTGATCCGCCTCGGCGTGGCGCTGGTCGAACAGCCGCTGCCGGCAGGACAGGATGAGGCCCTCAGGACGATTGCGCGGATATTGCCGGTCTGCGCCGACGAAAGTTGCCACGACCGGGCATCGCTCGGCCATCTCAAGGGCAAGTATGATGCGATCAACATCAAGCTCGACAAGACAGGCGGGCTGACCGAGGCGCTTCTGATGCGCGATGCGGCGGTCGCCTCAGGCTTCGACATCATGGTCGGCTGCATGCTCGGCACCTCGCTTGCCATGGCGCCGGCCTTCTTCGTCGCGCAAGGGGCGGGCTTTGCCGATCTCGACGGTCCGTTGCTTCTCGCCGCCGACCGCGCGTCGCCGATCCGCTACGAGGGGTCGATGATGCAGATGCCGGAGCCGGCGCTCTGGGGCTGAATCCGCACAGAACGGTGTCGCCGCGATAGAAAAGTCTGGGGCCGGAGGGTGTTATGGCTGCGTGGCACCGTCCCCGCCATCCGGGCTTGCCAGCCAGATGACATGGCGGGCGCCGCGCTTCTTGCCGGCGCGAACGTGCTCTTCCTTGACCTTGAAACCGAGGGTGCCCAGGCGGCGCGTGAAGCCCGGATTGGGTCCTGAGGACCAGACGGCCAGCACGCCCCTGGCGCGTAGCGCCCCCTTGGCCGCACGCAGGCCGGCATAGTCGTAGAGGCCGTCATTGGCCGACCGGGTCAGTCCTTGCGGGCCATTGTCGACGTCGAGCAGGATCGCGTCATAGCTGTGGCGGTAGGTGTGGATGAGCGAGGCCACGTCGCCGACATGCACCTTGACCCGCGGATCGTCGAGGCTGCCCTTGAAGACCTCGGCCATAGGGCCCCGCGCCCAGGCGACGACGGCGGGCACCAGTTCGGCGACGGTCACCTGCGCATCGGCCGGCAGGACGGCGAGGGCGGCGCGCAGCGTGAAGCCCATGCCAAGGCCGCCGATCAGGATTTGGGGGCGCTTGCGCGGTACGATCCGTTCCCAGGCGAGCGTCGCCAGCGCCTCTTCCGAACCGCTCAGCCGGCTGTTCATCAGCTCGTTGGTCCCGAGCATGATCGAGAACTCGGTGCCGCGCTGTTTGAGGCGCAATTCGCCACCCCCACCGGGAATGACGGCGGAATCGAGCTGGATCCAGGGGAGCATGGCGATCTTTCAAAGGTCGGGAAACGAATGTCCCCCGTACCACGCGGATATGCGCGAGTTCAATCGCTGTCGGAGGGGAGGGCGCGATCTCACGGCTGCGAGGGAGGAAAGAGCGTATCTTGAGCAGCGGCGACCGCGACCTTCAATAGGGAAGTGAAGCTGGTTTCGGTTTGCTGGTCCAGTGCCGGGATGGGAGCGAAGATGGAGATCCCGGCGATCATGGCACCATTCGGAGCAAAGATCGGCATGGCCACGGCGCTCAGACCCGCCTCGCGCTCGCCCCGGTTGACTGCATAGCCCTTTCGCCGGATCTCCTCCGTTTCCCGCAAGACGCTGTCGCGGTTGATCAGCGTGGCGCGGGACAGCGGCACCAGTTTGTTGGCCTCCAGATAACTCTCGACAGCCTCCTTGCCCGAATAGGCAAGCCAGAGTTTGCCATTGGCCGTAGCATAGGCTTCGATACGCGCGCCGACACGGGCACTGTAGACATAGGCGTTGTTGGAATGCGCGGCGGCAATGCAGGTGATCATCGTGCCGTCAAAGGTGGTGGCCATGGCGCCTTCGCCCGATTCGGCGGCCAGAGCATTGAGGAAGGGCTGCAGTTGCATCGCCAGTTGCCGGGCGCTCCGGGCTCGCTCGCCGTATTCGATCAGCTTTCCGCCGGGCCGGTAAATCCCCTTGCGGGGGGAGTGCAGCGCGCCGACCGAGACCAGAGTCTTGAGGAAGCGATGTGCGGTGATCGTGTTCAGCCCCACGAGCTCGGCCACGTCCGCCGTCGTTAGCTCGTCACGCTGGTCGTCGAAAAGATCGAGGATGGCGAAGGCCTTGACGATCGAGTTATTGGTAGGGGTGGCCATTCTATCGCTCGCGCTCATTTATTCATTAGTTATTCTCATCAATCTCTCACCCTTGACGGCCTGGCTCAAGAATGTGATAGTTATTGAAATTTGTATTTCAATTATTGAAATGTCAAGCCGACTTGGGAGGGTCGCAACTTGGATGCTCGGAATGCAAAATCTGGTGAGGTCAGCGCCGGCAGTGTGATCTTCAGCCGCTTGAAGACGCTCGGCGTGGACTATGTCTTCGCCAATTCCGGAACCGATTTCCCGCCCATCATCGAGGGCCTTGCCGAGGCCGCCGCATCCGGCATCGCCCTGCCGCAAGCCATTACCATTCCGCATGAACATGCCGCACTCGGCATGGCGCACGGCTATTACTTCCTGACGGGCCGGGCCCAGGCCGTGATGCTGCACACCAATGTCGGGCTGGCGAACGGCGCGATCGGTGCGCTCAATGCCGCCACCGACCATGTGCCGATGGTGCTGATGTCGGGCCGCACGCCGACTGTCGAGCGCGGACGGTTCGGCGCACGCACCGTGCCGATCGGCTGGGGGCAGGAAATGCGCGACCAGACGGCCTTGGTACGGGAAGCGGTGAAGTGGGACTACGAGTTGCGCTTTCCCGAGCAGATCGCCGAGATCCTCGACCGCGGCCATGCGATCGCCAATTCGACGCCCAAGGGTCCGGTCTATATCAGCCTGCCGCGCGAGGTTCTGTCCGAGCAGATCGATGCGGGCGGCATTGCCGAGACACCCCTCATGGCGCCGGCCGTCGCGGAAGCCTCGGCTGCCGCGATCGACATGGCAGCGGACTGGCTGCTATCGGCCCGCAATCCGGTGATCTTCGTCCAGCGCGGGGCAGGCGACGATGCAGGCTTTACCGCACTGTCGGCGCTGGCCACGGAATTTGCCATTCCCGTGGTGCACTATTGGGCGACGCAGATCGGCATTCCGACCGATCACGCGATGTTTGCCGGCGGCAATCCAGAGCCGTGGCTGTCCGAGGCGGATGTAATCCTGGTGATCGATGCGCTCGCCCCCTGGGCGCCCGACCTGCAGAATCCGCGGGACGAGGCCAGGGTGATCCAGCTTGGCCCCAATCCCCTGTTCAGCCGTTTCCCGGTGCGCAATTTCCGCTCCGACCTGTCGATCGCCAGCGAGACGTCGACGGGCATCGTCGCGCTGCTGTCGGCTCTTCGGGCCCGTCGCGATCCCGATCCGGAAGGCCGGGCGGCGCGCCGCGCGACGATCGAGCGCCGGACATCAGAGCTTCGCCATCAGGTGATCGCCTCCGCGGAAGGCGAGACCGGACCGGTGATGAGCAAGGCCCATGTGTCGCTCGAATTATCCAAGGCGATCGCCGGACGTCAGGCGACCGTGCTTTCCGAACTCGGCTGCCCGCTGGCGCCGATGACGCTGGATCACGCCCAGGCCTGGTACCAGGAGCCGCATTCCGGCGGTCTCGGCTGGTCGCTGCCCTGCGCCATGGGCATGAAGCTCGCCAAGCCCGAGCGGCTTGTCATAGCCACGCTCGGCGACGGGTCCTACATGTTCGCCAATCCGGTCGCCTGCCACCAGATCATGGAGGCCTACGACATTCCGGTTCTGATCGTCATTCTCAACAATGCGGAATGGGGAGCGGTGCGCCAGTCGGTGACCATGCTCTATCCCGACGGCTATGCGGCCAAGGCCAACCAGATGCCGCTGACCGGTCTTTCGCCGAGCCCCGATTTCACCAAGGTCGCCGAAGCCAGCAATGCCTGGGCGCGCAAGGTGACGGAGCGCGGCGACCTTGCCGCCGCCTTGCAGGCGGCGATCACCGAGGTGATGGACAATAAACGTACCGCGCTGCTCGATATTCGGGTGGCGTAACAGACAGTCCGCCAGCCGGCGGAGCGTATTCAATGGCCTTTAACAGGGAGGAAAATGCCAATGAGATCCTTTAAGACACTCTTGCTTGCCGGTCTGGCGACCACGGCGCTCAGCGCCTCGGCGCTCGCCCAGGAAGTCACGCTGAAACTGCACCACTTCCTCGGTCCGAAATCCCCGGCCCAGACGCAGATGCTCGAGCCCTGGGCGAAGAGCATCGAGGAAGCCTCTGGCGGCAAGGTCAAGATCGAGATCTACCCGTCCATGTCGCTCGGCGGTGCTCCGCCGGAACTGGTCAGCCAGGTGCGCGACGGTGTCGTCGATCTCGTCTGGACGGTGAACGGCTACACGCCGGGCCTCTTCCCGCGCACCGAAGCCTTCGAGCTGCCGTTCATCCACACCAATGACATCCGCGCCACCAACCTCGCCATGCGCGCCATGTTCGACGAGTATCTCGCTCCCGAGTACAAGGGCGTGAAGGTCATGTTCCTTCACACCCATGCCGGCCAGGCGATCCAGATGGCCAAGGACGAAGTGCGCAAGCCGGCCGATCTAGCCGGCAAGAAGATGCGTATTCCGACCCGCACCGGCGCCTGGGTGATCGAGGCGCTCGGTGCCGCTCCCGCCGCCATGCCGGTTCCGGATATCCCGCAGGCCTTCTCCAAGGGTGTCGTCGATGGTGCGCTGATCCCGTGGGAAATCATCCCGGCGCTGAAGCTGCAGGATCAGACCGAGTACCAGATCGAAGGTATCAACAAGACCCGCCTCGGCACCACGACGTTCCAGGTTTCGATGAACCTCGACAAGTGGAACTCGCTGCCGGAGGACATCCAGAAGGCCTTCCTCGACAATTCCGGCGAGGAATGGGTGAAGAAGGCGGCCGATATCTGGCGCCAGATCGACGAGAACGGCATCAAGGTCGCAACGGATGCCGGCAACAAGCACATCCAGCTGACGCAAGAGGAAACCGACGCCTTCAAGACCGTTCTCGAGCCGGTCGTCGACCGCTGGGTCAAGGAAGTCGATGGCAAGGGCATCGATGGCGCTGCTCTCGTCGCCAAGGCCCGCGAACTCGTCGCGGCGAATACGGGCAAGTAAGCGCGATGGACGCCACCACGCAAAACGAAGAAAGGGTGGGGCCGAAAGGCCTCACCCACCGCCTTATCGAGGCCTGGGCACTGCTCGGCGGGGTCGTCATCCTCGCCGTCGTCGCGATCCAGAGCATCAGCGTCGTCACCGGCGCGTTCGGCCATCCGCTGCCGGGTGATTTCGAATTGACCGAACTCGGGGTCGCCGTCGGCGCCTTCGCATTCCTGCCCTATTGCCAACTGACCGGCGCCAATGTCACCGCGGACATCTTCACCTCCGGGCTCGGCCGCCGCTGGCAAGCGGTTCTCGTGTTCTTCTCCGCGATCATCGCCCTGGTGTTCTCCGTCGTCATGGCCTGGCGGACATGGATCGGCACGCAGGACCAGTTCTCCTATGATTACCAGACTGCCATCCTGCAAATTCAGATCGGCTATGCCTTCGTGCCGATCGTCATTTCGCTGATCCTGGTCGCCGTCGCCGCCGTCGTCACGCTCGCCGAGAGCTATCAGGATATCGCCCACCCCAGCAGGAATGTGTATCACTGATGGATAATAGTCTTTTCCTCGGGCTGGTCGGCCTTGGCGCACTGATCGTCCTGATCGGCATCCGTGTACCGATCGCCTATGCGATGATCGTCGTCGGCGCGGTCGGCACGATCGCCCTCAATGGACCCGGTGTCTTCCTCAACCAGTTGAAGACGCTCGGCTTCAGCCAGTTCTCAAAATACGACATGTCGGTCATCCCGATGTTCGTGCTGATGGGTTATATCGCCACCCGCGCCGGCCTGTCCCAGGACCTGTTTCGCGCGGCCAATGCCTGGTTCGGGCGCATGCGCGGCGGTGTGGCCATGTCGGCGATCGCGGCCTGCGCGGGCTTCGGCGCGGTTTGCGGCTCCTCGCTTGCCACCGCCACGACCATGGGCCAGGTGGCTCTGCCGGAACTCAAGCGCTACCGGTATTCGGGCGCGCTGGCGACCGGGACGCTCGCGGCCGGCGGATTGCTCGGCATTCTGATCCCTCCCTCCGTGGTGCTGGTCGTCTATGCGATCATCGTCGAGGCCAACATCGTCTCGATGTTTGCCGCAGCCCTCTTCCCCGGCCTGATCGCGGTTGCGCTGTTCATCCTGGTGATCGCCATCTATGTGCGCGTCTCGCCCGAATCGGGTCCGGCCGGCGACAAGCTGTCGCGGGCGGAATGGCTGTCGGCGACCTTCGGCGTCGTGCCGGTGCTGGCGATCTTCGTCATCGTCATCGGCGGCATCTATGTCGGCTTCTACAATCCCACACCGGCGGCGGCCGTCGGGGTGGCGCTGGTGGCGATCTACGGTTCGCTGCGGCGCGGCGTAAACCTCAAGGATTATCGCTGGGCCCTGCTCGAGACTGCCAAGACCACCGGCATGATCTACCTGATCCTGCTCGGCGCGGAACTGTTGAAGATCTTCATGTCGCGTGGCGGCGTTCCCCAGGCGGCGGCGGAGATGATGGTCAATTCCGGCCTCTCGCCGATGGTGATCCTGATCCTCTTGCTGATCGCGCTGATCATCCTCGGCTGCCTGATGGATTCCATGTCGATGATCCTCCTGGTCATGCCGTTTTTCTGGCCGGTGGTCAGCGAACTCGACTTCGGCATGGACCCGGAAGACGTGAAGATCTGGTTCGGTATCCTCGCCCTGATCGTCGTCGAACTCGGATTGATCACGCCACCGGTGGGGATGAACGTCTTCGTCATCAGTTCGCTCGCCAAGGACGTGCCGATGGGCCAGACCTTCAAGGGGGTCTTCCCGTTCTTCCTCGGCGAGCTGGTGCGCCTGGCGCTGCTGATTGCCTTCCCGGCGATATCGCTGTGGTTGCCGCATATGCTGTCGAACTGACCGGACAGCCTTCGAGCGACTGGAAGAGAAAGAGCCGCGGCGAGATCATCGCCGCGGCTCAATTTGTTGCAGGTGTCGTGTGTCGGCCGAGGCAACTCAGCCCGCCAGCAGGCTCGGCACCTGGACATAGCTGCGGTCGAAATAGGCCAGGGCGTGACCGTCGGTGCGCGCGCGGAGGCTCTCGACCCGGCCGATGAAGACATGATGGGTGCCGACCTGACGCACGTCCTCGAGCAGGCAGTCGAAGGAGACGATGGCATCGGCCAGCGCCTCGGTGCCACCCGTCATGCCGACCCAGTTCGCGGCGGCGTAGCGCGCGCCCATATCTGCGCTGCCGCCGGCAAAGAGGTTGGCGAGACCCTGATGCTCCGGGCTCAGCACGTTGACGCAGAAGCGCTTGTTCTCGAGGAACAGGCCGGTCTGGGTGGAGCGGCCGTTCATGCAGACGAGGAGCGTCGGCGGTTCGTCGGTCACGGAGCACATGGCGGTGGCGGTGAACCCGCCGCGTCCGGCGGGTCCGTTGGTGGTGACGATGTTGACGGGGGCGCAGACGCGCGCCATGGCATTGCGGAACTCGGTCTTCGATACACCGGCCTGCATGGCGCTCTCCCTATTCGGCTGCGCTGCGCAGCGGTGGTTCGCTGCCAATCGGCCCGAGCCAGGTGTCGCCGGTCCAGCCCTTCTCGTCGTAGTCGTTCATGCAGGTGTCGACCAAAGCCTCCATGTCGCGCAGGATCGTGCCCTTCTCTGCGCCCTTCAACACCTGCAGACGCACGTCTTCCGGGGCGCCGGCATAGTTCAGTTCGTAAAGCGCGTGGCGCCCGCCGAATTCGGTCCCGGTCGCGTCCCACAGGAGCTTCATGATCTTGATGCGCTCGATATGACCCATGTCGTTCGAGCCGCGCACATACTGCGCCAGATAGCGGTCGATCTCCGGATTGGCGAAATCCTTGGCCGAGGAAGGCAGGTAGATCAGGCCCGAGGCGACGGTGCGGCGGATCAGGTCGATGATGCGGGGATAGGCGTCCGACATGAAAGTGCGGTAGCAGAGCGCCGCCTCAAGGTTCGGCAGCTTGGTGCCGTTCACCCATTCGATCGGGTTGCGGGCCATGGTGTCGGCAAAGCTCTTGAACTTGTGGCGCAGCGCGATCACCTCGCCCAGCATGGCCTGGTTGCCGCGAAAGGCGTCGCCGCCGGTGGCGCGCAGCGCCTTGGCCAACAGGCCGGCGAGGAATTCCAGCTTGACGACGAAGCGGTTGCAGCCCTGGAAACAGTAGCCGTGCATGAAGCCCGACATGACCGTAAACGACAGGATGCGCTTGGCATCCTTGTAGATCAGCACATCCTCCCAGGGCACGAAGACATTGTCGAGCACGAGGATCGCGTCGTTCTCGTCGAAGCGCGAGGACAACGGATAGTCGAACGGTTCGGCCGTCGTGTTCGCTGTCTGCTCATAGGAGGTGCGGCAGAACATCTTGATGCCCGGTGCATTCATCGGGGCGATGAAGGTGATCGACAGCGAGGGGTCCTCGGTGACCGTCGCAGAGGCCTGTGCCAGAAGGTTGTAGTGGGTCAGCGCCGACGAGGTCGCAACGACCTTGGCGCCGGAAACATAGATGCCGGCGTCGGTTTCCCTGGTCACGTGGACGAAGACGTCCTTGACGTGCTCGGCCGGCTTGTGGCGGTCGATCGGCGGGTTGACGATCGCGTGGTTGAGGAACAAGGCCGATTCCTGGGTCCGCTTGTGCCAGGCAATGGCATTGTCCTTATAGTCGCCATACCATTCGGCATTGGCCGAGAGCGTGTTCATGAGCGCCGCCTTGTAATCGGCGGTGCGGCCCATCCAGCCATAGGACATGCGGGCCCATTCGGTGATCGCCGCCTGCTGGCCGACCAGATCGTCGACGGAGCGGGCGATCTTGAAGAACTTGTGGGTATAGCCGCCATTGCCGGTGTCGGTCGGCGTGGTCAGCAGGTCCTTCTTGGCCGGATCGTGCAGGGCATCGTAGAGGCGCGCCAGCGAGCGCACCGAATTGCGCATCGAAGGATGGGTGGTGACGTCGGCGATGCGTTCGCCGTTGATATAGACCTCGCGGCCATCGCGCAGCGAGGCGATGTATTCGGCGCCGGTGAACGGACGCCTGGTGTCGGCGCGGTAGTCTTCGGATCTCATGGTTTCCTCCCTGTTCCTCTTTGTCCAAATTAGGTCTTGATGAGAGCTCCGCCCATGCACAGAATGGCGAAATCGCTTGTACTTTTTTCGGTGGTTAACGTGTGAACGACATTCCGAGCTATTTCATTTATGGCGAGACCCCCCGTCCGCTCGATATCGGCTTCCTGCACGTCGAGCTGATTTCGCAGCGGCAGCATATCCATCACGGCCGGGCGGAACCGCACATGCACGAGCAGTTGGCGCAGGTGACCTTCTGGACCCGGGGCGGCGGGTCCTACCTGATCGAAGACAAAACATTGGAATTTTCGGCGCCGGCGATCAGCTTCGTGCCGAGCCATGTCGTGCATGGCTTCGATGTGGGGCCGAATTCGGATGCCGTGGTGATCTCGATCGCCGACGGTGTATTGCCGCTGGTCGCGGCCCATAGTCTGCTGCCGCTCGACCGGCCGATCATGTTGCGCTCGGAGCGGTGTGACCCGACCTGGGAGCGAATGCGCGCGCTGATGCTGATGGCGCATGAGGAATACCTGACGGGCCAGCCGGGCATGGAGAAGATCGTGCTGCCGCTCGCCTCCGCCGTGCTGTCCTTCATGGCGCGGCTCTCGTCGCAGGCCGCCATCATGCGATCGGCAGGCCCTGTAGCCTTGGCAAGCGAACTGAAGCGACTGATCGACCTCTATTTTCGCGAGGATAGAAGCGTCGGCGACTATGTCGGGATGCTGGGCTCGACCCCGCATCTTGTCGCCAAGGCCGCTTCCCTGGTGCATGGCAAGGGGGTGAAAGAGCTGATCAACGATCGACGCCTGCTGGAGGCCAAGCGGTTGCTGCTTTTCACCGTCCGCACGGTGGAGGACATTGCCTACGAGACCGGTTTCAAGGATCCGGCCTATTTCTCGCGCTTCTTCCGCCAGCGCACGGGCGAGCCACCGGGCGTCTGGCGCGAAGGACAGCATGCCGGCGCGCCGGTTGGCGGGGATGCGCGCCCGTAGCGCCTGAGGGCAGGCCGTCGTTCCTGCCTCATTAACGCGTTAAGTGAATCGTTTCGGTCGCAAGTCCGGCGGGGGAGTGGCGCGTCCTCCCCTTGACACACTCCGCCATTCTAATTAACACGTTAAATAAATGGACGGGACGAGGAGGAGAGCACGTGCCGCATCTGCGATTGGAGTATTCCGCCAATCTCGACCAAAAGGCGGACATGTCCGCTGTTTGTCGCGCGGCGCATGAGGCGATCCTGTCTACCGGCTTGTTCGAGATTGGGGCTCCGCGCGTGCGCGCCTATCCCGCACCGCATTATGCCATCGCCGACCGGCACATCGAAAACGGTTTTGTCGACATGGTCTTTCGCCTGGGCGCCGGCCGCAGCGCCGAAGACAAGAAGCGCGCCGGCGACGCGATCATGGCGGCGGTCGCTGCCGAGCTCGCTCCGCTTCTGGCTGCCCCGCATTTCGCGCTCTCGCTCGAGGTCGTCGAGATCGACCCGGCGCTGAGCTGGAAGAAGAATTCGATGCATGCCCGCCTCAGGGATCAATAGCCCGCATCCGGGGTAGACAAAGGACCTGACCATGTCGAAGCTCGACGAAAACATCGCCAAGGCCGAGGGCTATCTCGCCCGTTTCAAGGCCGATGGTGTCCTCAATCACATTGCCGGCGAAAGCGTTCCGGCGGCCGACGGGACGGCCTTCGAGATTATCTCTCCCGTCGACCTCAAGCCTATGGCCAAGGTTGCGCGCGGCAAGGCCGAGGATGTCGACCGTGCCGCCAAGGCCGCCAAGGGTGCCTTTGCCGAATGGGCCGCCATGCCCGGCGATGCGCGCAAGAAGCTGATGCACAAGATTGCCGATGCCATCGTCGCCCGCGCCGAGGAAATCGCCTTTGTCGAGTGCATGGATACGGGCCAGGCGCTGAAATTCATGTCCAAGGCGGCGTTGCGCGGGGCGGAGAATTTCCGCTTCTTCGCCGACAAGGCGCCGGAGGCGCGCGACGGCAAGGTGCTTCGCACCAGCGATCAGACCAATATGACCACGCGCGTGCCGATCGGTCCCGTCGGCGTCATCACGCCGTGGAACACGCCCTTCATGCTGTCGACCTGGAAGATCGCGCCGGCGCTCGCGGCGGGTTGCACGGTGGTGCACAAGCCGGCCGAATTTTCGCCGCTCACTGCCCGGCTGCTGGTGGAGATCGCAGAAGGGGCCGGCCTGCCAAAGGGCGTGTGGAACCTCGTCAACGGTCTTGGCGAAGAGGCCGGCAAGGCGCTGACCGAACATCCCGACATCAAGGCGATAGGCTTCGTCGGCGAAAGCCGCACCGGTTCGATGATCATGCGCCAGGGTGCCGATACCCTCAAACGCGTACATTTCGAGCTCGGCGGCAAGAACCCGGTGATCGTGTTTGCCGATGCCGATCTGGAGCGCGCAGCAGACGCCGCCGTCTTCATGATCTATTCGCTGAACGGCGAGCGCTGCACCTCGTCCTCGCGCCTGCTGGTCGAGGAAAGCATCTACGATGCCTTTACCGCCAAGGTCGCGGAAAAGGCCAAGCGCATCAACGTCGGCCATCCGCTCGATCCGGAAACCGTGGTCGGTCCGCTGATCCATCCGGTGCATGAAAAGAAGGTGCTGGAGTATATCGACATCGGCCGGGGCGAGGGGGCGACGGTTGCCGCCGGCGGCGCCAGGTTCGACGGCCCGGGCGGCGGCTGCTATGTCTCGCCGACCCTGTTCACCGGCGCCAACAACAAGATGCGCATCGCCCAGGAGGAAATCTTTGGGCCTGTGCTGACCGCCATCCCGTTCAAGGACGAGGCCGAGGCACTTTCGCTCGCCAATGACGTCCAGTACGGCCTGACCGGCTATGTCTGGACCTCCGACGTGACACGCGCCTTCCGCTTCTCGGACCGGCTGGAGGCCGGGATGATCTGGGTGAACTCGGAGAACGTCCGCCACCTGCCGACGCCGTTCGGCGGGGTGAAGAATTCCGGCATCGGCCGGGACGGCGGCGACTGGTCCTTCGATTTCTACATGGAAACCAAGAATATCGCCTTTGCCACCGGCGCCCACGCCATCCCGAAGCTGGGCGGCTGAACCGATTGCCTAGGCGCGGGCGGCGGCGAGCGATCCCGGTCCGCGCCCTGAATTGTCTTTGAGATGATCCGTCACCGGCCCGGCCGCTCGGACGGAGAGGAGGAGAACCCGATGCCGATACCACAGCCCAATCTTTATCCGCCCTTCAACGTCGTGCGCCTCAGCCATGTCGAATTCATCGTCAAAGATCTGGCCGCCAGCCGCGCCTTTTATGTCGACACGCTCGGCCTGCAGGTGACCGACGAGGATGCCTCTACGATCTATCTGCGCGCGCTCGAGGAACGCGGCCATCACTGCATGGTGCTGCGCAAGGGCGAGAAATCGGAAGTCGCCGCGCTTTCGCTCAAGGTCTATGCGGAAGATGACCTCGACAAGGCCAAGGCCTTCTTCGACGCCAAGGGGCTGGCGAACGGTTGGGTGGAGCGTCCGTATCAGGGCCGCACGCTGCGGGCGATCGACATCTTTGGCACGCCGCTGGAATTCTACTTCAAGATGGACCGCCTGGCGCCGATCCACCAGCAGTACAAGCTCTATCACGGCGTCAAGCCGCTCCGGATCGACCACTTCAACTGCTTCACGCCAGACGTCGATGCCTCGGTCGCCTTCTACAACGAGATGGGCTTTCGCGTCACCGAATATACCGAGGACGACGAGTCGAAGCGGCTCTGGGCGGCCTGGATGCATCGCAAGGGCGGCGTGCACGACATGGCGTTCACCAATGGTCTCGGGCCCCGCCTGCACCACACCGCCTTCTGGGTGCCGACGCCGCTCAACATCATCGACCTGCTCGACCTGATGTCGACCACCGGCTATCTCGCCAATATCGAGCGCGGCCCCGGCCGCCACGGCATTTCCAACGCCTTCTTCCTCTACATCCTCGATCCGGACGGCCATCGCATCGAGATCTACTGCTCCGACTACCAGACGGTCGATCCGGACCTGGAGCCGATCAAGTGGGACCTGAAAGACCCGCAGCGCCAGACGCTGTGGGGCGCGCCGGCGCCGCGTTCCTGGTTCGAGCACGGCAGCCTGTTTGCCGGGACGGAAGTCAGCGAGGCGATCTTGAAGGCGCAACCGATCATCGCGCCGTGAGACGGTGGCGTGAGCCCTCCCCAACCCTCCCCACAAGGGGGAGGGGGCGGGTCGAGTTTGTGGCAAGCCGGTTGGGTCCTCGGTTTGGTCAGACGGGCGGTGTCGAAAGACTACGGACGGTGTCGACTGACTGAAGCCGGCGCGTCTGGCGCGACAGACTCCCTCCCCCTTGTGGGGAGGGTCGGGGAGGGGTCTTGAAGAGGAATGACAATGACGACGAAACTGGCAAGCTTCACGATCGACGGCCGTGCCGCCTATGGTGCCATTACCGATGACGGCGTCGTCGATCTTTCGACCCGCTTCGGTGCCCGCTGGCCGACGCTGAAGCAAGTGATCGAGGCAGGAGCGCTCGGTGAACTCGTCTCGGCGGCGGCGGAGATGAAGCCGGACGATCCCGTCAGCGCGATCACCTACGAAATCCCGATCCCGCAGCCGGAAAAGATCATCTGTGTCGGTGTCAATTTTCCCGACCGCAATGCCGAATACAAGGACGGCCAGGAGGCGCCGCCGAACCCGTCGCTGTTTGTCCGCTTCCCGCGCTCGTTCACGGGCCATGACCAGCCGCTGATCCGACCGCCGGAAAGCGAGCAACTCGACTATGAGGGCGAGATGGTCATCGTGATCGGCAAAGGCGGTAGGCGCATTGCGGAAGCCGATGCACTGTCCCACATCGCTGCACTGTCGCTGTGCAATGAAGGCACGATCCGCGATTGGGTGCGCCATGCCAAGTTCAACGTCACCCAGGGCAAGAATTTCGACCGTTCCGGTTCGATCGGTCCCTGGCTCGTGCCCTTCACCGACGAGAGCCAGATTGCCGACATCAGGCTCGAGACGCGGGTCAATGGCGAGGTGCGCCAGAGCGATCGCACCAGCCGCATGATCTTCTCCTTCAGAAAGATCATCGCCTATGTTTCGACGTTCACGACGCTGGTGCCGGGCGATATCATCGTCACCGGAACGCCGACCGGGGCGGGCGCGCGATTCGATCCGCCGATCTGGCTGAAACCCGGCGACGTGATCGAGGTCGAGGCCGACGGTATCGGTATCCTGCGCAACACGGTCAAAGACGAGGTTTGAAGATGATGACGCCTGAACAGGTCGCCGCCGCTGCGAAAAGCCTCGACGAGGCGGAAAGAACCCGCAAGCAGACCGGGCTCCTGTCGCTCGCCTATCCGGGCATGACGATGGACGATGCCTATGCCGTGCAGGCCGAATGGGTTCGCTTGAAGATGGCGGCGGGGCGCACTTCGATCGGCTGGAAGATCGGGCTCACCTCCAAGGCCATGCAGTATGCGCTGAACATCGACATTCCGGATTCCGGCGTGTTGCTCGACGACATGCGTTTCGACGACGGCGCGGTGATCCCCGATCATCGCTTCATCCAGCCGCGCATCGAGGCCGAGATCGCCTTTATCATGAAGAAGGATCTGTCCGGCCCCGGCGTTTCCGTCTTCGACGTGCTGAACGCCACCGACTATGTCACGCCGGCGCTGGAAATCCTCGATACGCGCATTTTGCGCGTCGATCCCGAGACGATGAAGTCGCGCACCATCGTCGATACCATTTCCGACAATGCCGCCAATGCGGGAATCGTGCTCGGCGGCCGGGCGATGCGCCCCGATCAGGTCGACATGCGCTGGATGGGCGCGATCGTTTCGCGCAATGCAGAGGTGGAAGAAACCGGTCTCGGTGCCGGCGTGCTCAATCATCCGGCCCGCGGCATTGCCTGGCTTGCCAATCGGCTGCATCAGTATGGCGGAAAGATCGAAGCGGGGCAGGTCGTACTGGCCGGGTCGTTCATCCGTCCGATCGAGGCCCGCCACGGCGACACCATCACCAGTGATTTCGGGCCGCACGGCACCGTCAGCTGCTATTTTGCCTAAGGAGAAATGTTCATGCCCGCACCGGTCAATGTCTTCAAGGAGGCCATTCTCGATGGCCAGACGCTCTACGGTCTCTGGGTCGCGCTGGCGAGCCCGCATGCAGCGGAAGTCTCTGCCGGCTCCGGTTTCGACTGGATCCTGATCGATGCCGAGCACGGGCCGAACGACATTCCGCTGATCGCCGCGCAGCTCGCCGCCGTCGCGCGTCATGCCGCCCATCCGGTGGTCCGCCTTCCGGTCGGTGAAACCTGGCTGATCAAGCAGGCGCTGGATATCGGCGCGCAGTCGCTGCTGATTCCGATGGTGGAGACGGGGGAAGAGGCGCTGCGGCTTGCCCGTGCCTGCCGTTACCCCCCGGAGGGCATTCGCGGCATGGGGGCAGGTCTCGGCCGTGCCTCCGATTTCGGCCGGATCGCCGACTATGTCGAAACCGCCAACGAGCAGATCTGCCTGATCGTGCAGATCGAGAGCCAGCTTGGCATCGACAATGCCGAGGCGATCGTCACCACGGAGGGCGTCGATGGGGTGCTGATCGGGCCTTCGGACCTTGCCGCCGATATGGGCCATACCGGCAATCCGCGTCATCCCGACGTGATGGCGGCAGTCGATGCGCTGATCCGCAAGGTCGTCTTGCTCGGCAAGCCGGCCGGCATCATGACCACCGATCCGACGATGATCCGGCTTGCCCGCGACGCCGGCGCCTGCTTCATCGCCGTCGGCAGCGATGTCGGGGTCCTGGCGAAGGGCGCACAGACGCTCCTCGCCGAGGTCAAGAAGGGTTGAGCCTTGGCCCTTAGAGCGGGAGAGGAAATGGCGGACAAGACCGCGGATCAGTCCGAGAACGCCGAGCCGCCGCGCGAGAGTGGGGGACCTGTGCCCCGCGTGCGGCTCCGGCATTTCTCCCGCTCCCTGCCGATGCTTCTGCTCAGGGCGCGAGAATCGGTGATGAAACACTTCCGCAATTCGCTGCGGATGTATGACCTGACCGAGCAGCAGTGGCGCATCCTTAGGGCCCTGATGACCGTCAAGGAAATCGAGGTGACCGAGCTTGCCCGCGCCACCTTCCTGCTCGGCCCGAGCCTGTCGCGCATCCTGCGCGATCTCGAGGCCCGCCAGTTGATCGAGCGTCATCCCGACGAGAACGATCTGCGTCGCGCGCGCATTACCATCAGCGCGGCCGGTCTCGACCTGATCGAAAAGGTTTCTCCCCATTCGGAGGAGATATATGCCGAAATCACCCGTGCCTTCGGTGCCGAGCGCATGCGGGAGATGCAGAAGCTGCTCGAAGACCTGGAAGCGGTGATGGCCAATATTCAGCTGCCGCTTCGCGGAGGCGAGGGCGAGCCAAGCGACGACGGAGACGAATGAACCTTCATCCGTCGTAAAGGGAAACGCGCCAATCGGCTCGGTTCATTCCGCCGCGATGATGTGGAACTCGTGATGGGCTTCCGGGTGCTGTGCCTTGCCCATCAGATAGATCAGACAGCTGGTGCGCAGGAGCGACGCGAAGTTGGACACGGAGCCGTTGATCTCCAGCGCCTCGTCATAGAGCGTCGACAGGAAACGCGAGGTCGACATCGACTGGCTGCCTGCAATTTCGTCGATCAGGTCCCAGAACGCGGCCTCGATCTGGATGCTGGTGGAATGGCCGGCGATCCTCACCGATCGGTTGACCGCGCGGTAACGGGCGGGGTCCTGTCCCGCAAAGACTTCACACATGGCATGCTCCTCCGGCTTTTCTTTTGATACGCATTATGCGGCCCGATGGTTTGCCGGTCAATTTCCCAAAACGTGGCGGTTTTTCGCGCGGGCCGCAGCCTGGCAGCTGCCGATCCGGCAAAAATTGTCGGTGCGGTAGCGGGCTGCTACCCGATTTGCCGCCGGTGGCGGAAACTTCGACCATTCGATGATTTGCCTGAAACGAGGAGCATCCCTTGGCGAAAATGATCCATTCGATGATCCGGGTAATGGAAGAAGCCCGATCGCTCGATTTCTACAGCAAGGCCTTCGGGCTCGACATTGCCGAGCGGCTGGATTTCGACACCTTCACGCTGATCTATCTCAGCAATTCAGAGAGCGAGTTCGAGCTCGAACTGACCGTCAACAAGGGGCGGGAAGAGGCTTATGATCTGGGCACCGGTTACGGCCACCTCGCCGTCAGCGTCGCCGACCTCGATGCCGAGCACAAACGGGTGACCGATCTTGGGCTCGACCCCGGCAAGATCGTCGAGTTCAACCGCGACGGGGCGTTGCTTGCCCGCTTCTTCTTCATGACCGACCCCGATGGCTACAAGATCGAGGTTCTGCAGCGCCACGGGCGCTACAAGTAAGGACGGAAGCCGCCGCGGGACGGGAGGCTCCGCGAGCTTGGCATATTCTTGAAAGGGGAGGGCGCGGCCGCCGCGCCGCCCGACGACGGACCGGCAGGAGAACGGTCCGTCGACCATGCCACATGACCCTGGGAGGAGACTGACGTGGTTACGCTTTACGAAAAATCGAATGGGATTTCCCGCCGCGACCTGCTCAAGCGCAGCGGCAGCGTCGGCGCGCTGCTGGTGATCAGCGGCTCGGCGGTGATCTGTCCGCAGGCCGCCTGGGCGCTGGAGGCCAAGGCGCTGAAACCCGAGACCATGGCGACGCTGATCAAGCTCGCCCGCGACATCTATCCGCACGACCAACTGGCCGACCGCTTCTACGCGATCGCCGTCAAGGGCCAGGACGATCGCGCCGGCAAGGACGAGGCCCACAAGACGCTGATCGAGGATGGCATCGCCGATCTCGACAAGCGGGCCGGTCCGGGCGGCTATCGCGGCCTCGGCTGGGAGGACGACCGGGTGGCCATCCTGCGCGATATCGAGACGACGCCCTTCTTCCAGGCGGTGCGCGGCGACCTCGTCGTCAGCCTCTATAACCAGAAGGAGCTGTGGCCGATCTTCGGCTACGAGGGCGAGTCCTATTCCAAGGGCGGTTATATCGAGCGCGGCTTCGACGACATCGAATGGCTCTGACGCCGGCCCAAGAGACAGCATAGCCGCCTAAGGAGGCCCATCGCGGATGGGAACGGCGGCCTATTCCGAAAATGCCGAATTGACATTCCTGGGAGGAAATCATGGCAGCGCCTTATGATCTCAACGACGACAGCGTGGTCGTCATCATCGGTTCGGGTGCGGGCGGTGGCACGCTCGGCAACGAACTCGCCCAGAAGGGCATCGACGTCGTCATTCTCGAAGCCGGCAGCCGGCACGAGGTCGAGGATTTCATCAACGACGAATGGGACAGTTTTGCCCAACTCGCCTGGCTCGACAACCGCACCACCGGCGGGGGCTGGCGCGTGGCGAAGGATTTCCCCAACCTGCCGGCCTGGATCGTCAAGGCGGTCGGCGGCACCACCACCCACTGGGCCGGCGCCTCGCTGCGCTTCCAGGAGCACGAGTTCAAGGCGCTGACCAATTACGGCAAGGTCGAGGGCGCCAACCTGCTCGACTGGCCGATCACCCTTGCCGATCTCGAGCCCTACTACGCCAAGGCCGAGGACAAGATGGGCGTGACCCGCACCAACGGCATCGAAGGACTGCCCGGAAACAACAATTTCAAGATCCTCAAGGCCGGTGCCGACAAGCTCGGCTACAAGGACTGCCACACCGGCAACATGGCGATCAACTCGGCGCAGCGCGACGACCGCAACAGCTGTCAGCAGACCGGCTTCTGTTTCCAGGGCTGCAAATGGGGCGCCAAGTGGTCGACCCTCTACACCGAAATTCCCAAGGGCGAGGCGACCGGCAAGCTGGAAGTCAGACCGAATTCGCATGTCGTCAAGATCGAGCACGACAAGTCGGGCAAGGTGACGGCCGTCGTCTATGCCGACAAGGACGGCAACATGAAGAGCCAGAAGGCGCGCATCGTCTGCGTCGCCGGCAATTCGATCGAAAGCCCGCGCCTGCTGCTCAACTCGCACTCTTCGATGTTCCCCGACGGCCTTGCCAATTCCTCCGGTCAGGTCGGCAAGAACTACATGCGCCATACGACAGGTTCGGTCTATGCGGTGTTCGAAAAGCCGGTGCATTTCTATCGCGGCACGACCATGGCCGGCATCATCCGCGACGAGGCCAGGCATGATCCGTCGCGCGGTTTCGTCGGCGGCTACGAATTGGAGACGCTGGCGCTCGGCATCCCGTTCATGGCGGCCTTCCTCGATCCGGGTGGCTGGGGCCGGTCGTTTGCCTCGGCCATGGACCAGTATGCCAACATGGCGGGGCTCTGGATCGTCGGCGAGGACATGCCGCAGGAGCAGAATGCGGTTAAGCTGCATGGCGAGCTGAAAGACAAATACGGCATGCCGATCCCGGATGTGTGGTTCACCGACCACCCGAACGACGAGGCCATGCGCAATCACGCCTACAGCCAGGGCGTCAAGCTCTACGAGGCTGTGGGGGCAACCCGCGCCTTCCCGACGCCGCCCTATCCGTCGACCCACAATCTCGGCACCAATCGCATGAGCGAGAAGGCGCAGGACGGCGTGGTCAACAAGCATGGCCAGACGCACGACATCAAGAACCTGTTCGTCTCCGACGGCAGCCAGTTCACCACCGGGGCCGCGGAGAACCCGACGCTCACCATCGTGACGCTGGCGATCCGGCAAGCAGACTACATCGCCGAACAGATGGGCGCCGGTTCGATCTGACGGAAACCTCCCTGCGGGCGGGGGCGGTGCGAAGACACCGTTCCCGTTGCGCATGGGTTGACCGCCGAACCCGACGTTCTCATCCATCGGAGGGGGCGGTCTTCGTCAGGCGTCGGTCGGGGTCAGTGGCGCAGCGCCGTAAACGCCTTGGCGCGTTCCTTCGTCTTGTCGACGATGCGGCGGATGCGCACGGTGGCCGGCGCCCTGTCCTGCGTGCCCGAGGCGACGGTCATCGGGTTGCCGCGCCAGACGAAGCCATCGCCGAACCAGGCGGTGATCCAGAGGGCTGGCAAAGCGAGATCGCGAAGGATCATGGCGGGCAGCGTCAGGCGTCCCATGTGCCAATGGAAAGCGCGGGTCAGCAGGATCTCGCCACCATACCAGGCGAGCACGTAGAGCATGAAGGTCAGCGGCGAGCAGATGCCGGCCGCGGTCAGGCCGGCAAGCGTCAGGATCGGCAGCGCGCCGCCGGCGAGAAGTTCGGGCAGGAAGAAGAGCGGGAAGGACGAGCGGCGCAGGCGGGCCCAGCGCAGCTGCCGCCCCCACACGGTGATGAGCGTGCGCCGGCCGAGCGGCTGGTCGAAGGGCTCGGTCACCAGCCTCACCTTGAGGCCGAGGCTTCTTACGAGGTCCGTCGCGGCCGCATCTTCGGCCACTTCCTCGCCGAGGCGCTCGAAACCGCCGGCGCGCGCCATGACCTGACGATTGAGCAGCATGGTTTTGCCTTGGGCAAAGCCGATCCCGATGGCATCCGCCAGCAATTGCCAGCGCGCCTGGAAGCTGTTCAACCAGGCGCATTCGAGAACGGCTGCAAAGCCCTGGGGGGCTGCGCCGATCGGCGGCGAGCAAACCAGACCGGTCCCGGTTGTCCATCGGACGAAGAGCCGTTGCAGGTAGTCGGGCGGCATCAGCACATTGCTGTCGGCAATGACGATCCAGTCATGCTGGGCCGAGCGCCAACCCTTGATCAGATTGTTCATCTTCGGGTTGACGCTGAACACGTCCTCGCCGACCATCAGCCGCGAGGCCCTGTCCGGGTGCGCTGCCATGCAGTCGCGGGCAATCTTGATGGCTGGATCGTTGGCTGACGCGACGCAAAAGACCACTTCATAGTCGGGCCAGTCGAGGCGAAAGGTCGAGGCAAGCGTCTCGGCCAGATTGTTTTCGCGCCCGCACAAGGGCCTGAGAATGGTGACGGCCGGGCGGACGGTCCAGGTCGCATCGGGTTCCGCCCGCTTCTTGCGTATCAGTACGATCAGGATGCTGAGCAGATGAACACAAAGGGCGATTGCGCAGATCCAGAACAAGACAGTCATGGCACATCCTCATGGCGGGGGCGCTCCGGCATAGCACCGGCATATGACAGTTCGGCAACCATAGCCTCCCGTCAGACGCGCGCCAAGTCGTGGAGCGGCGCCAGGCGCTTCACGAGCGCCGCTAGGCCTTGCCTTCCTTGTACCGCAGGATGCGGAGGATGCGCCAGCCGAGGTAGAGCGCGATCACGCCGGCGGCGAGGAAACCGCTCAGATCGCCGACGATCTCGGCAATGGTCATGACATTGTCGCTGAAGGTCACGCCGAGGCTGGTATAGCCGCCGACCCAGAAAACTTCGCCGGCCACGCCGTAGAAGGTGAAGCGCGCCCAGGAGAATGCCGTGGCTCCGGCGAGCAGGTTGACATAGGGCCCGAGCGGGGCGAGCAGCCAGCGGGTGAGGAAAACGGCAACAGCGCCACGGGTGTTGATCCGCTCTTGCGCGCTGGCGAGTGCCTGTTGTCGAGCCGGGGTTTTTGCCAACCGCGACACGATGGTGGCGCCGCCCAGCCGGCCGATGGCAAAGCCCGTCTGGTCGCCGAGCACCGCCGCGCCAAGCGCCGTCAAGAAAACCGCGGTCAGGTTGAAGTCGCCGGCGGCGGCGAAGGCACCCATCAGCATCATGACGATCGAGGCCGGAAGCGGCAGGCCAAGGCAGCTCAAGCCGGTGACGGCAGCGAGCAGGGGCAGGCCGTAGATGGGCAGGAGCGCCAGCAACTGATCCGTCATCTGACTTGCTCTTCGGCACGCAGCTGTGCGATCGCGGCCTCGATGTCCTTCTCCAATGCGTCGAGCGGCTGGCCCCGTTCGCGGGCGATCCGCTCGAGCGTCGGCCGTGTCTTCCGGTCCTGATTGTCCGGCGGCTGAAGGTCGAGGAGCTCGATCAAGCGGTCGCGCGGCACCTCGTAGGAATGGGCGATGTAGCCGATCGTCATCCAGCCTTCGAGCGGCTGGTTGCGGTGGGCCGGGTCGCTCCAGTAGAGCACGGAAAGCAGGAAGCGGGCGGCAAAAAACAAGGCGATCAGCGTCGCGCCCAGGAAACCGCCGAGCAGCAGGCGATGGCGCTGCCAAAGTATCGCAAGAGCCGTCACCTGTCGTTCCCCACCGAATTCTCCATGTCGCCCGAGGCCGGACTTGACAGCCGTGGTCTCTGGCTTTCAATCGTCCGCGATCATCTAAACGGAAAAGGCACGTTGCGGCAATGAACGCTTCTGATGTTCGTCTCGAGGAAAGCTGGAAGAGGGTGCTCGGGCCGGAATTCGCAAGTCCTTACATGGGCCAGCTCAGGGAGTTCCTGCTTGCCGAGAAAGGCGACGGCAAGCGTATCTTTCCCAAGGGTGCGGAGTATTTCCGCGCCCTCGACCTGACGCCGCTTTCTCGCGTGCGGGTCGTCATTCTCGGCCAGGACCCCTATCACGGCGCGGGACAGGCCCATGGCTTGTGCTTCAGCGTCAGGCCCGGCGTGCGCATTCCCCCGTCGCTGGTCAACATCTACAAGGAGATGGAGAGCGATCTGGGCATACCGCGCGCGTCCCATGGCTTCCTCGAGAGCTGGGCGCGACAGGGCGTGTTGCTGCTCAACAGCGTGTTGACCGTCGAGGAGGCGCGCGCCGGCGCCCATCAGGGCCGAGGCTGGGAGCGCTTCACCGATGCGGTCATCCGGGCCGTCAACGACGAATGCGACAATGTCGTCTTCATGCTCTGGGGTTCCTATGCGCAGAAGAAAGCGGCTTTCGTCGATGGCAAGCGCCATCTGGTGCTGAAGGCGCCGCATCCCTCGCCGCTATCCGCCCATAACGGCTTTTTCGGTTGCCGGCATTTCTCCAAGGCGAACGAATTCCTCGTTTCGCGGGGGCTCGATCCGATCGATTGGAGACTGCCGGATGCGCCGCTCGGGAACCATCCTGAACTGTAGTCGACCCTCCGTATACTCCCTAAAATTTTATTGATTTTGGCCTTTGCCCGGTCCAGCATGCCCGCTGATTTTTGAAGGCATTTTTCAGGACGTATTGGCATGACCCCGTTGCATTTTTCGCAGCCACTCTGGCGGCGGCCCCCGCGCGCCCTGTTCGCCGGCGAGCCGATATCCTCGCCGGAGCGCGTCGACCTGACCGTCGTCGGCGGCGGCCTGCTGGGGCTTTCGACGGCCTATGCGGCGGCACGTAGGGGCCTTTCTGTGCGGGTGATCGAGGCGCGCGAACTGGGTGAGGGGGCATCCGGCCTGAACGGCGGACAGGTCATTGCCGGCCTGAAACAGGATCCGGACTGGCTGCTGCAGCATTTCGGCCAAACCCGAGGCAGCGCGTTGATCGATTTTGCCGCGGGCGCCGCCGATGCGGTTTTCGACCTGATCCAGACGGAGGGGCTGGACGTCGAACATGTCAGGTCCGGGTGGATTCAGGCCGCCCATACGCCGGCGGCCCTTGCGGCCGCCGAGGAACGCAATCGTCAATGGCGGGCGCGGGGCGCCGATGTGATGCTGTTGAACGGCGCGGAAGTGGCGCTGCTCACCGGGGCGAGCGGCTATCTCGGTGGCTGGCTCGATCGCCGCGGCGGGACCATCGATCCGCTTGCCTTCGTCTTCGAACTGGCACGTCTGGCGACCCAGTCCGGTGCCCGGATCGCCACGGCAACGAGAGCGATCGGGTTGCGGAGCGAGGGGGCGGACTGGCTGGTCGATACCTCGGCTGGATATCCGGTCACATCCCGCTCGGTCGTGGTCGCCACCAATGCCTATTCCGACCGGCTCGTTGCGGGGCTGGCGCGAAGCCTCTTGCCATTGCATTCCTTTCAGATCGCCACCGCGCCCTTGCCGCCGGACCTGCGGGAGACCATCCTGCCGCATGGGCAGGCCGTTTCCGACAGTCGCCGTATCGTGGTCTATTACCGCAAGAGCCCGGACGGCCGCCTGGTGTTGGGCGGGCGTGGCCGGATGGCAGAGCCGAAAAGCGAAGCCGACTGGGTCCATCTGCAAAGGGCGATGGTGCGGCTCTTTCCGGCGCTTGAGGGCGTGACCGTCGAGCACCGCTGGTTCGGTCGCGTGGCGATGACGCCGGACCACTTCCCGCATGTCCATGAACCGGAAAGGGGCCTGCTGGCCGTTGCCGGCTGCCAGGGACGGGGTGTCGGATTGATGACCGCGCTCGGGCCCCGTCTGGTCGATTACATCCAGAGTGGCGATCCGGCTGCCTTGCCGTTTCCACTGACGCCGATCCGCCCAATCCCGTTTCATTCGCTTCGCGCGCTTGGTGTCGGCGTCACGATCGCCTGGTATCGTATGCTGGACGGGTTGGAGGGGTAGCCGATGTTCGGTCGAGTTCGCGGATACGACCCGGGGAGGCAAAGCCTGTCGAGGCGATGATCGGTCGCCGCGGCCTTGCAAGCGCCGTCGCTTGCCGTTTAACTGATTGCACCGTCCACCCGATGTCCAAGGGCCTTTCTTCACGATGAAACGCGTCTTCAATCCGCCATCCGTTCGCCCTCCCTTCGGCCAATATAATCACGGGTTGCTCGTACCGCCGGGCGCGAGCCTTCTGGTGACGTCGGGCCAGTTGGGCATTCGTCCCGATGACAGCATTCCTGACGATGTGACCGGCCAGGCGGAACTGTGCTTCGAGGCGATCAAGGCCATTCTGGAGGAGGCCGGGATGAGCTTTGCCGACGTCGTCCGGATCTCGGGCTTCGTTACACGGCGGGAGGACTTCGCGGCCTATATGGCGGTTCGGGACCGGTACACGCTGGAACCGAAGCCGGTATCGACACTGATCGTGGTCGGTGGCTTCACCCGGCCGGAGTTTCTCGTCGAGGTCGAGGTTACGGCGGCAAAACTCGTCTGAAACGCCCGCATTTGCGGCGTTGAATGCCTGCTGGCGGCTGCTTGCTGGACATTTCCGTGCCGACGCGCGGATTTTCCCCCACCATTCGAAGGGTATTTTCAGGAACAAAAGGGAGCCCCGCAAGTTCTTACGGTCAATGGCACATCAACAAGAAAGGATACCGCCATGAAGACGAAGATTCTTGCAGTTAGCGCCATCGTGCTCGGCTCGATCGCTGTCCCTGCCATCGCCCAGGAAGGCACCGTCACGGGTGCTGCCGGTGGCGCCGTGACTGGCGCGATCGTCGGTGGTCCGGTCGGCGCGGCCGTCGGGGGCGTCGTTGGCGCCATTGCCGGCACTGCCGTTGCTCCGCCGCCGGCCCAGGTCGTGACCTATGTCCGCCAGCAGCCTGTTCCGACCGAAACCGTCGTGATCGAACAGCCGATCGTCGTCGGCAAGCCGATCCCGGAAACGGTCGTGCTGACCCCGGTCGCCGAAGACCCGACCTATTCCTATGCCGTGGTCAACAATCAGCGAGTCATCGTCGACCCGCAGACTCATGTGGTCGTCCAGGTCGTCGAGTAACGATCAATGATGATGCCGGGCGGCGCATAGCTGCCCGGCGGCATCCACCAACATTCTGACATTCTGATAACCCTGATCAAGGAGCGGGCGATGAAAACGTCGGTCCTCGCACTGAGTGCGTTAGTCATCGGTCTTTCCGTCGCCCTTTCGGTGAAGGCCGCAAGTCAATCCAGCGATCGCCCTGAAGAGGCGGTCGTACTCCAGCCGGAGGCGCAAGCCGCAGGATGGAGGGTGGAGGCGGCGCTTCAACAGGAACCGCAGGATGTCGTAACCAATCGGCCGGTCGATGTATTCGCACCGCGTCCGATCCCTGAGAACAGACTGAACATTCGTCGGGTGGGGCCGCGCTTTTTCCCCGATCCGACCCACGCGCTCGATCTCGGGCGCTGAAACCGAGGAGACCTGACATGACCGATTATCAGACCAACACCACCCGTCCCGTCCATCCGCAGGATCCGAGAACCCCGGCGGACCGTGGAGCGACGGTCGTCAACAATGACCGCAGCAGCGGTGCCGGCTGGGCTGTCGCCCTTCTGGTTGCCGTCGCACTCGGCATCGGCGCCGTCTTCATGTTCACCGATTTCTCCCTGAACGGCGATTCGGTTGACGTAGACGTCACCGCTCCTACCAGCTCGGCACCGGCTGATCCTGCCCCCGCGACCGATGCCGCTCCGGCTCCGGCTGCCCCGGCAACGCCGGCTCCTTCGACCGATGCCGCTCCGGCTGCCCCGGCCGCTCCTGCTCCGTCCACGACCCCCGCACCGGCTGGCCAGTAACCCCCTCGCTGCCCAGCTTCGTGCAAAAGGCCGGCTCCCCATGAGGGGGGCCGGCTTTTTCATGATCAGAAGTCTTCCATGACCTTGCGGACGCGGGCGAGAAAAGCCGCTCGTGTCTCCTCGGTGCAGTTGTTCATGTCGTAGTGGGCGAGATATTTCACCGGCGCGCCGATCTTGATCTGTGCGCGCAGCACGCGGGTGACGATCTTCTTCGGTGGATTGCCGACCAGAAAGGCGCGCCAGGGCGTCGCACCATAGGTCATCACCGCGGCCAGCTTCCGGATGTGGCGCAGCGTCGGCGTCAGCTTGCCGTCCTCCAGGTCGAACGACACGCCCTTGACCCAGACGCGATCGAAATAGCCCTTGAGCATGGCGGGGAAACCGAAGTTCCACACCGGGGTGACGATGACGAGGGCTTCCGCCGCCTTCAGCCGCTCGACATGGGATTTCACCAGGACGGTGTTTTCCGGATAGTCGTGGTAGACGGTGCGGTCGTGGGCGGAGAGGACGGGGTCGAAACCTTCCTCATAGAGATTGCAGCCATCGACCTCGTGGCCCGCCTTGGTCAGGCTCTCGCAGGTCTGGCGATAGAGCGCCCGGCCATAGCTTTCGTCGAGCGGATGGGAATGCAGGACAAGTACGCGCATCGTGTTGAAAAGCTCCATGTCGTGGCCCGGCACCGAATGCCGCCGAGCGTTGAGTGAAAATTTTCCGCGCCGTTTGTCCCGATGATCAGCGGCCCGCCGCCATAGCCGGGCCTTTGACCACCATGGTCGTTTCCATGCGTCGAGGCCGTTTGTCAGCCCCGATCGGGAGTACCTTCGGATGTTCTGTCTGTCGTGGCGGTATCAGGTCTCCATGAATGCCTGGAGACCGGGGAAGAGGTAGTTCTTGCCGGCCTTGAAGTCGAAATCGGGATTGTCCCAGGCGATCATCTTGCCGGGGTTCAGGAGGCCCTTCGGATCGGTTTCCTTCTTGAAGGCGAGCTGAACCGTGTCCGTCTGCTTCATGCCGCCTTCCTCCAGCGTGTAGCGGTGCGGGTTGAAGATCGGGCAACCGTTGTCCTCGTGGATCCTGATGATCTCTTCGAGCCGTTCCGGCGTGGTGTAGCGCACCAGCGGCAGGCCCGAGCACTGGATCGCGCCGTCGAACTTGATGAACTCGAGGTGGCCGATCACCTCGTCGCCGAAGATCTCCACCATTCTGCCGACCTTCTCGACATGGTCCGGACCGGGATACTGGACCTGCAGATAGGTGAAGCCCGGATCGAGTTTCAGGGCGCGCAGCGTGGTGTGGTTCCAGGCCAGTTCATAGGCATGCGGTATGCCCTTCATGCTGTCGACCGTGTCGGAGCGGAAACGGATTTCCCCCTTCATCTTCTCGACATAGGCGGCGAAGGGTTCCATCGAATGCGGGGCAACCATCAGCACCACGACCGACTGGCCTTCCTTCAGCCAGGGCTTGTGGCGGGTGAAATACTCAAAAGGCACGGGGGCGGCAATCGGCGCGACTTCCTTCAGAAGAATGCCGTTGCGATGGGTGAGCGCATCGGCGAAACGCACTGCATCCATGAAGTCGTCATAGCCGACGATGACGTCGACCCAGTCGTAAGCCGGGGCGAGCGGCATCTCGACTTCGGTGATGATGCCGTTGGTACCATAGGCGTGGGAAACCTTCTGCAGGTCCCAGGCCGAAAGTTCGAGCACGCGCGGTTCCGCTTCCATGGTCACGACGCGCAGGCGCAGGATGTTGCCGAGGTCGCGCAAGCCGCCCCAGGTGATCGAGCCGACGCCGCCGGAGCCGCCGGCGATGAAGCCGGCGATCGTCGCGGTCTGGGCGGTCGAGGGATGAAAGCGCAGCTCCTGGCCGGAATGGGCCTTGGTCTCCTTGTCGAGTTCGGAGACGATGACGCCCGGTTCGCAGATCACCCGACCCGGATGGATCGCCTTGATCTTGTTCATGTTCATCAGGTTCAGGATGATCCCGCCGGAGAGCGGCATGGCCTGGCCGTAATTGCCGGTGCCGCCACCGCGCGGCGTGACCGGCACGCCGTGGGCGTAAGCCACCTTCAGCGTACGGATGACTTCCTCTTCGCTCTTCGGCGAGACGACGAGGTCTCCGACGACATTGTCGAGCTGGGCCTTGAGGATCGGCGAGTACCAATAGAAGTCGCGGCTCTTCTGTTTGACGAGCGCCGGATTGTCTTCGACCGCAATGCCTTCGAGTTCCTTTTTGATCTGCTGGTAGTCGGCCATGGTCAGTCTTTCATCAGCGGGTCAAGGTCACGGTAATCCGGCAGGCTGCGGTCGATGCCCTTGCCATTCCGCACGATGATGCGGTCAGCCTGCGGACGGGAAAGGAATTCGCTCCAGCGTCGCGCCGAAAACAGCACGAGGTCGGCGGGAAGGCCGGCGGCGATGCGCCCGCGGTCGGCACGGCCGACAATGTCGGCGGGCGTCCGCGTGACGACGCGCGCGGCCTCGTCGAGCGGATGGTCGAGATGGAGGATGCGCACCCCTTCGCGGAACACCTCGACCGGATCGAGGTCGCCATAGGCGTAGAACGGGTCGCGGGTATTGTCGGAGGAGATCGCGGTCGGGATGCCGGCCGCCGCCAGTTCGTGGAACAGCGTCACGCCGCGATAGCGCGGCGTG
The DNA here is from genome assembly GCF_900492205.1 of Ciceribacter sp. T2.26MG-112.2. Taxonomy (GTDB): domain Bacteria; phylum Pseudomonadota; class Alphaproteobacteria; order Rhizobiales; family Rhizobiaceae; genus Allorhizobium; species Allorhizobium naphthalenivorans_A. Next base: position 10,951 of record NZ_UEYQ01000016.1, on the reverse strand, counting down.
CGGTTCGGCGCCCGGTCCTGCAGGTACATGTTGCACATCGGCAGCGAGACGACGGAAAGCCCGGCCTTTGCCACGACATCGATCGTCGCCTTGGCCAGCTCGTCGTTCTGGCGGGCGAGCGAGCAGCAGTGACCGACGGTAACGGCGCCTTCGAATCCGTTGCGGATCTTTGCCTCGGCGATGGTCTTCAAGGTCAGGACCTCGTGGTCCTGGGTCTCGTCGACGTGGAGGTCGATGTCCAGCCCACGCTCGGAAGCGGTGCGGAACAGCTTGTCGAGGCGGGTTTCGAGATCCGGCATCAGGTAGGTCACGCCGCCGAGCAGGCCGCCATGGCTTGCGACCACGTCGGTCAGGTCGCCGAAGAAGGCCTCGTCGGTGATCATGTCGAGCGGGAAGAGGGCGACGGCCTGGAGGGTGATCCTGTCCTTCCAGGCATCGCGCAGTTCGGAGAAGACCTCGAAGGAAATGCGATGTTGCGGCGGCAGACTGTCGAGATGGGTGCGGATCAGGCCGGTGCCGTGGGCATAGGCGGTCTTTAGCGAAAACTCCATGCGGGCACGCACGTCGGCTGCCGACCAGCAGGCCTCACGGTCGCTGCGCACGGCGTCGAGCGCACCGACGAAATCGCCGGTCGGGTTGGGTCGGCGGTCCCAGATATGGCCCTTGTCGAGATGGGTGTGCATGTCGGCGAAGCATGGCCATGCCATGCCCTGTGCGAGGTCCGTGGCCGGCATATCCGTCGGCGTGGAGCCGGCGGGCAGGATCGCTTCGATCTTGCCGTCGGCAATAACGATATCCGCATCGATCAGACCTTCGCGGCCGCTCGGCCCGGCAAAGCCATCGACGGTGATGGCCGGCAGCGTGGCGTTCGTCAGGACATAGCGGTCGGCGGTGGGCAGGGATAAGGCGGGAAAGGGCATCAGTTTTCTCTCTTGAGGCTGCTTTCGTGCCAGCGATGCAGGGCGAGCCAGGACAGGAAGGAGGTGATCGCGAAGATCAGGACGCCGAGGCAGGACAGCAGGAAGAGGGCCGCGAAGAGGCGGGGGATGTTCAGTCGATACTGTGCCTCCAGCAGGCGGAAGGCGAGGCCCGAGCCGGCGCCGGCCGAGCCCGCGGCAAATTCGGCGACCACGGCGGCGATCAGGGCAAGGCCGCCGCCGATGCGAAGCCCCGTCATGAAATAGGGAAGCGAGGCGGGGAGCTTAAGGTAGAGCAGCGTCTGGAGCCGTGTCGCGCCATAGAGGTCGAAGAGGTTCAAGAGGTTGTGGTCGACGCTTTTGAGGCCCTGCACCATGTTCGACAGGATCGGGAAGAAGGCGACGAGGAAGGCGCAGATCAGGAGCGCGACCTGGGTCGATGGCGCGTAGATCAGGATCAGCGGGGCGATCGCGACGATCGGGGTCACCTGAAGGATGACGGTGATGGGATAAAAGGCGAGCTCGATCCAGCGCGACTGGACGAGGAAGATGGCGATACCGACACCGCCGATCAGCGCCAGCGCCAGCGAGGCAAGGGTGATCTTGGTCGTGACCCAGAGTGCCGGCGCCAGTGTTCCCCAGTCCGTGACGAGCGCGGTGCCCGCGGCAATCGGGCTCGGGAGGATGTATTGCGGAACGCCGGACAGGACGACGCCGATCTGCCAGGCGGACAGAAGCGTGAAGACCACGATAATCGGCACGATGATCTTCAACAGCGTGTCGCGCGAACGGGAGGCTGCGACGGGTTTGGCCGCGATCGGGGAGGAGGGGCTCGTAACCATCAGTGTGCGTCCTCTCCGTCCATGGCTTCCAGCAGTGTTTCCGAAACGGTCTCGCAGGCCTGGCGATATTCTTCCGAGGTGCGGTAGTGCGCGTCGCGCTCCAGACTGGTGTGCAGCGCAAAGTCGGCATGGACCCGGCCGGGCCGCGACTTCATCACGACGATGCGGCTCGACAGATAGGCGCTCTCGAAAACGGAATGCGTGACGAAGACGACGGTGATGCCGGTCTCTTTCCACAGGCGCAGAACGTCGTCGTTGAGCTTTTGCCGCGTGATTTCGTCAAGCGCCGCGAAGGGTTCGTCCATCAAAAGCAGCTTCGGCCGGGTGACCAGCGCGCGGGCGATCGAGACGCGCATCTTCATGCCGCCGGAGAGTTCGCGCGGATAGGCCTCGGCGAAATCCTCAAGGCCAACGGTCGCAAGCGTCGCCATGATCTCGTCGCGCGCCGCGGCCTTGGAAATGCCCTTGAGCTTCAACGGCAGGTGGACATTGCCGAACACCGTCTGCCACGGCATCAGCGTCGGTTCCTGGAAGACGAAGGAAATGTCGCCTTCGGGCAGGCCCTTGGAATTGATGCGCGAGCTTGGCCAGTCGATCATACCGGTCGAGACGTCGCCCAGTCCGGCGATGATCCTGAGCGCCGTCGACTTGCCGCAGCCGGAGGGGCCGAGCAGGCTGACGAACTCGCCGCCATTGACGGTGAGCGACATGTCGGAGAGGGCCACGGTGCCGCTGGAAAAGACTTTCGTCACCTGGTCCATGACGACGAGCGGCCGGTGCCGCGCGTCGGTCGGCGATGCGCCGTTCTGGGCGGAGGAGGTTGCCGTCTCGGCGTCTGGAGATGTCATTTCGGGCCTTGATTGCTTCTTGTTGGTCGGGATCGGCGCATTCCCGCTTCTCCCCATCGGGGAGAAGGTGGTCCGAAGGACCGGATGAGGGGGGCGTCAGCAAGGCCTCCGGCCTCCCCCTCATCGCCTTGCATCCGCTCGGCCCTTCTCCCCGCGGGGGAGAAGGGGGCGGTGTCACTTCTTCAGGGCCATTCCGACGCCCTTGCAGACGTACTTTGTGGTGAAGGCCTTGGTGTAGTCGAGGTCGGCGGTCTGGACGCCGATCGAGACCATGTCGTCGAAGAACTTCTTGTAACGCTCCTCGGTCATGCAGCCGATGCCCTTGTCGAGCGCTTCGCCGGATTCGACGATGCCGTATTCCTTCATCTTGGCGATGGAATACTCGATCTGGCCATCCGTCATTTCCGGATTGTCCTTCTTGATCATATCGTTGGCGGCCTTGTTGTCGCCGTGGAGATAATTGTACCAACCCTCGATCGAGGCATCGACGAAGCGCTGGACCAGGTCGGACTTGGTCTCGACCATAGTGGCGGTGGTGGTGATCATCGTCGAATAGGGGTTGTAGCCGTTGTCGGCGAGCAGGAAGACCTTCGGTGCCCAGCCGGCCTGCTTCTCGATCTCATAGGGTTCCGAGGTCAGGTAGCCCTGCTGGGCCGACTTCGGATCGGCGATGAACGGCGCCGGGTTGAAGGTGTATGGCTTGTACTGCTCGTCCTTGAAGCCTGGATAGTTCTTCTTCATCCACTCGAAATAGGTGACGTAGCCGTCCTTGCCCATGAAGATCGCATCGAGCTTGGCGAGGTCGGCGAAGGTCTCTATGCCCTGGTCGGGATGGGCGAGCAGGACCTGCGGATCCTTCTGAAAGATCGCGGCGACGTCGACCAGCGGAATGCCCTGCTTGACGGCATCCATCTCGCCGAGCGGGCTGCCCATGTAGAAATCGACCTTGCCGGCGATCAGCAACGCGCGATTGGCGGCGTTCGGGCCGCCCTGGACGATGGTGACCTTGAGTCCGTGCTTTTCATAGGTGCCGTCGGCGACGGCCTGGTAGAAACCGCCATGTTCGGCCTGGGCGAGCCAGTTGGTGCCGTAGCTGACCTCGTCGAGGGCATAGGCCTGCTGTGCCGAAAGCGCCGTTCCGAGCCCGAGAAGGGCGAGGAAGGTGGTCTTGCTGAGAGTGTCGCGCATGTCGATCGAGTTCCCCTGTCCATTCGCCGAAGCTCCGCCATTGGGCTCCGTTTTCCATATTTGAGCGGTTGCCTTGCGCTTTGAAAAGCATCAAAATTCGTCCGCATTGATGCCTTTTTTGCACCGCTGTGCAGGTTGATGCCCAATTTATGCTATTCGATTAAAAATTATGCAATGGTGACCCGGTGCTTCATTCCCGAAAGCTTCAATACATCAATGAAATCGTCCGCTGCGGCTCGATCCGCAAGGCGGCGGCGCGGCTCAACGTCGCCTCGTCGGCGGTCAACCGGCAGATCCTGGCGCTCGAAGATGAACTCGGGGCGCCGATCTTCGAGCGGCTGCCGCGCGGTCTTCGCCTGACGGCTGCCGGCGAGCTGTGCGTAGAGCATATCCGCGACGTGCTGAAGAACTACGAAAAGCTCGAATCCCGCATTCGCGGCCTGAAAATGCCGCAGGCCGGCAAGGTGACGCTGGTGACGACGGTGGGCCTGGCCGCTGGTCCCCTGCCGCAAATCCTGGCGCGCTTTCTCGAATCGCACCCGCGGGTCCGCATCCAGTTGCGCAATGACGGCGGTTCGACGACCATAAACCCGGTGCTGACCGGCGAGGTCGACATCGGCCTAGGCTTCAACATCCCAGCGACCCCCGGCATTCGCACGCTTGCCAATTTCGATGTGCCGGTCGGCGTCGTGCTGCCGCCCGGCCATCCGCTGTCGCACGAGGCGGGACCGATCGATCTCGCCGATGTGGTGCAGGAAAAGCTGGTGCTGGCGCAGTCGGGCACCAGCCTGCGCAACATCATCGACCTGGCGCTCGCACCGGTGCCGCTGCCGGTCGAGCCGGTGCTGGAGACGAATTCATCCGAATTGATGAAGCAACTGGTCAAATGCGGGGTGGGGCTGACGCTGCTCAATCCGCTTGACGTGATCAGCGAGTGCCGGGCCGGGGAACTGGTCTTCCGTCCGCTGCTCGAGGGCCAGTTGCGCCACCAGCCGATGAAGCTCTTTGCCCGGGCGCGGGCGCCGCTCGATGCGGCGACCAGCCTGTTCGTCGAGTATCTGATGCAGGAATTGGTGGGTCTGGTGCACGAACTGCAGGGCAAGGGCCATATACCGGCGGGCGAGAAGCCGGGCGAGCGGGCCCTTGCGATGCGCGACGAAGATCAGCGCGAATAGAGATTGGCCAGCGGATAGCGCGTCAGGTCGCGCAAGAGTTCTATGAAGCCCGCGATTTGGTGCCTGCAGATCGCCGCACCCTTTTCCGCCGTGCCCTTCGAGGCATCGCCGACCACGCCGTTCGGGTTGAGGTCGTGCGCGATCCAGGCCAGCGAATGCGGCGGCAGCGGGGTCAGGTATTTCGAACTGGCCTTCATCTCCTCGGCGCGCGAGACGAAATTCCCGGCCTTGTCCATGCGCACCAGATCCGGGCGGAAATGGAGCATCAGCGAGGTCTCGACCTCGCCGCCATGGATGCCGTATCGGGTCTCGTGTTCCGAGATCATGCCGTCCGGATTGCCGAAGCGGCCCCACTGGGTGGAGACCACGGCCATCTGGTGGCGCACCCTGAGTTCGCGGGCGACGATGCTCATCACGTCGACATTGCCGCCATGCGAGTTGACGATGACCATCTTGCGGATGCCGGCCTCGGCCACCTTGGAGCCGATCGCGGTCCAGGCGGGGATCAGGATCTCCGGGCCGAAGGACAGCGTGCCGGGGCCGTAAATGTGCTCGTTGGCCTTGCCGATTTCCTGGGTCGGCAGGACGAGGAAATCGAGATCGTCCGGACGCTGGTTCTTCAATTCGGCGAGCATGCCGTTGGCAATTGCGACGTCGGTGGCGATCGGCAGATGGGGGCCGTGCTGCTCGGTCGAGGCGATCGGCAGTATGGCGATGGTGGTGTCGGGGGAAAGCCCGGCGAAGTCGGCAGTGTTCAGTTCGTTCCAGAAGAATGGCTTGGCCATGGTCGGCTCCCTCGCAAGTATCAGGAGAATCGATAGGACACTTGGGTGGGCTTGGAAAAGCACCATATTGCGTGCAGGGTGCTGCCTTAAAGCGAGCGGTAGCTTGCGGTCGGCACCAGGTCTTGCGCGAAGCGCGTCAGGCGGTCGGTCTGGGCTTGCCCCATTCGGCAATGGCGATACCGCCGAGAACCAGCGAAAGCGCGATCAGGTGCAGCGGCTGAAGCGCCTCTCCGATCACCGCGAGTGACAAAAGCGTGCCAAATACCGGGACGAGATTGATGAACAGGCCCGCCCGGTTGGCGCCGATGCCCTCGACGCCCAGCACATAGAAGACCTGCGAAATCAGCGAGGGGAACAGGGCGGCATAGGCGATCATGCCCATTCCGGCGAGATCCGGCAGGATCATCGTGCCATTGGCCTCTTCCCAAAGAACGAGCGGCAGGCCGGTCAGCGCGCCGCCCAGCGCGGAGGCGGCCATCAGGCTCTTCCAGTGGATCGCCGGCTTCCAGCGCAACGCGATCGTATAAATGGCATAGGCGGCAACCGCGAGCAGCAGCAGCGCATCGCCGAAATTAAGCGCCAGCGACAGCAGCACATCAAGATCGCCACGGGTTGCGGTCAGCGCCACGCCGACGAAGCTGATGGCGAAGCCGAGGATCTGGACCGCGGAGACCGGGATGCGGAACAGCAGGAAGTTCAGGATGAAGATCAGCACCGGAATGCCGCCCTGCTCGATCGCGCCGTTGACCGCGCTGGTGTATTTGAGGGCGGTATAGAGAAAGCCGTTGAAGGCGGTATAGCCGATCGCGCCATAGCCGAGCAGCAGCAGCCAGTGGCGCTTCAGTTCGGGCCAGTCCTTTTTCAGTTGCGGCACCGAGATCGAACAGATGATGATCAGCGCGATGGACCAGCGCGAAAAATTGAGCACCATCGGGCTGACATGGCCGACGGCCAGCTTGCCCACCACGGTGTTTCCGCCCCAAAAAAGCGTTGCAACGGTCAGAAAGAAATAGGCTCTGAGAAGCACAGGATTGCACCGGGAGGTTGGGCGGGAGGGCGCGCTAAGGCTTTGATCCGCCGGATCAGATAGGCGAGGAGCAGCGTTTTGTCACGCAAAAAGCCGATTTCGCCCGCATAACGAGTCGATTTCACAAAAACAACACAGTATAGATGCGCGGGTTTGGATAAGGCGCAGTCTGTTGCGCGATAGACAGGATTTCGAAATGACGAATGTCGTGGTTGTGGGTTCGCAGTGGGGTGACGAGGGCAAGGGCAAGATTGTCGACTGGCTCTCCGAACGGGCGGATATCGTCGTCCGGTTCCAGGGCGGCCACAATGCCGGCCATACGCTGGTGATCGACGGCATCAGCTACAAGCTGTCTCTGCTGCCCTCGGGCGTCGTTCGGCCCGGCAAGAAGGCCGTGATCGGCAATGGCGTCGTCGTCGATCCGCATGCGCTGATCGCCGAGATCGGCCGCCTCAAGGATCAGGGCGTCGAGGTGACGCCGGACAATCTGCGAATCGCCGAGAACGCCACGCTGATCCTGTCGCTGCACCGCGAACTCGACGGCATGCGCGAAGATGCGGCCACCAATAGCGGCACAAAGATCGGCACCACCCGTCGCGGCATCGGCCCGGCCTATGAGGACAAGGTCGGCCGTCGTGCGATTCGCGTCATGGACCTCGCCGATCTCGACGCGCTCGAAGGCAAGGTCGAACGTATCCTGACTCACCACAATGCGCTTCGCCGCGGTTTCGGCGCGCCCGAGGTCGAACACAAGACGATCATGGAGGAGCTGACCTCAATCGCCGATCGCGTCCTGCCGTTCATGGATTCGGTCTGGGTTCTGCTCGACAAGGAGCGCCGCAAGGGCTCGCGCATCCTGTTCGAAGGCGCGCAGGGCTCGCTGCTCGACATCGATCACGGCACCTATCCCTTCGTCACCTCGTCGAACACCGTCGCCGGCCAGGCCGCTGCCGGTTCCGGTATGGGGCCGGGCTCGCTCGGCTATATCCTCGGCATCACCAAGGCCTATACGACCCGCGTCGGCGAAGGCCCGTTCCCGACCGAACTGACCGACGAAATCGGCCAGTTCCTCGGCGAAAAAGGCCATGAGTTCGGCACCGTCACCGGCCGCAAGCGTCGCTGCGGCTGGTTCGATGCCGCGCTGGTTCGCCAGTCGGTAGCGACCAACGGCATCACCGGCATCGCGCTCACCAAGCTCGACGTTCTCGATGGCCTCGACGAATTGAAGATCTGCGTCGGCTACAAGCTCGACGGCCAGGAAATCGATTATCTGCCGGCCGCCCAGGCGGCGCAGGCGCGGGTCGAGCCGATCTACATCACGCTCGAAGGCTGGAAGGAATCGACTGTCGGTGCCCGCAAATGGGCGGATCTTCCGGCCCAGGCGATCAAGTATGTCCGTCAGGTCGAGGAGTTGATCGGTGCGCCTGTGGCGCTGCTTTCCACCAGCCCCGAGCGCGACGACACCATACTTGTGACTGATCCATTTGAAGACTAAGCTTGGATTTCGTTAAGCTTTTGCCAGCCGGCGCGCGCCGGCGACAACGAGAAAGTGCTGATGGCTGACTTCATTGCGGTTATCCGGCGTGCCGTGGACGGCCTGTCGAACAATACACCTGAGATGCGTGCCAAGGTCTATGACAAGGCACGCAGCGCCGTGCTGCGGCAGCTGGAGAACATGAACCCGCGACCGCCGGAGCAGATGCTGCAGCGGCAGCTGGCGAAGCTGGACGCCGCGATCCTCGAGGTCGAGGCGGAGCATGCCGAAGCCTTGCCGGACGATGAGGCCGCCGCAACCTTCGAGGAGGCGATGACGCCTCAGCCTGCCATCGCGCAGGACTGGCAGGAGCCGGCGGCCGAGCAGGCAGAAGAGGCCGCAGTCGAGCCCGAACGGCCGGTTGAAACAGCGTCCGAGGCATGGCAGGCAGAAGCGGCCCCGGCAGAGCCCGATCCTTGGGCGGCGCCTGCCGAACCCGAACAGGCGGCGCCCGAAGAGGCCGAGCCGGAAGACCATGCGGAAGCCGAACGGCGCTTCGAGGCGGAACAGGTGGAGCCGTCCCCGGAAATTGCCGAGGTGGCACCCGAACTTCAGCCCGCGCCCGAGCCTCAGCCAGCGCATGTGTTCGAACCGGCGCCTCAGGAAGAGCCCGTTCGATGGGCCGAGGAGCCGGTCGAGGCCGTCGAGGCGCTCGCACCGGCCGCGTTCCCGGCCTATTCGGACGCCGATCGCGATGTCGTTTCGACGGTCGAGCCGGAGCAAGGCTATGCCGCTCCGGTTACCGCGGAAGAACCGGAAGAGTATCGCGAGAGCCAGCGCGCAGCCGAAGCCCAGGCCGAAGTGCTTGAGACGGAGGCGGAAACGCCAGCGGTTGAGGTTGCGCCCACGGTTCCCTCCTATAACCGGCTGGTCGAAATCCCGGTAACGGGCGAAGACGACTGGATGCCCAGGCGCGCGGCGGATGCCGGTGCCGAACAGGATCAGGCGGTGGCGCCAGAGCCGGAAGCGGCAACGGTGCAGCCGGCGGCGTACGAGCCGTGGGAGCTTCCCGCGGACGCATCCTGGCGCAGCGAACCGGCTCGACCGGCCGACGCCGACGCGCTTGCCACACCGTCCGGCGATGTGACTGGCGTGAAGTCCGAGCCTGCGGCACCGGGGACGCTCGACGCCCTCGACTGGGACAGCACGGCCTATGCTCTGCCGTCCGCGGGGGCCAAGGACGGCCCATCCACGGACATGCCGGTGGCGAGCGACGATTTTTCCGACTGGTTCGCCGATTATGACAAGCCGAAGGAAACTGCGGCCGATGAGGGTGCGGCCGCTGTCGTGCCGGTCGCCGACACGGTCATTCGGCCGCAGCCTGTGACTGCGGACGCAGCGCCGGCGTCAAGCAGCGTGGAGGACGTCGACGCCTTCCTCGCCGAAACCCAGCAGCGTGCCTATCGCATCGAGCCCAAGGAGCGGCGCAATTATGCACCGGTCGTGCTCGGCCTTTTGGGTGTCGCTCTGGTCGCAGGCGGCGGCTTTGCCGCCTGGACCTATCGCGATCAGATCACCCAATATGTCAGCGGCCTGACGGACACCGTGCCGGCCACGGTCAACGAACAACCGGCGCCCGAAGCGGGCAATGGTGCGGAGACGGCAACGGGCACGCCCGCGCCGGCCGCCGAGACGGGTCAACCGACCAATGGTGCTGCGGACGACGGATCGGTCGCCGGACAGAAGTTCACCCAGCGCCTCATGCCGGACGGAACGGAAGTCGACGAAGGCGCCGGCACGACCGCTGCGGGTGGTCCGTCGAGCGAAGGCAAATCGGTTTCCGAGCAGAATGTCGCCTCGACCGTGGAGCCGACCGACCAGCCGGCGGTTGGAACCAATGCCGGGGTTGCACAGCCGGCCACACCGACCACCACGGCTCCCTCCACCGGCGACAGCGTGGCGCCGGCCGCGAACGGTGAGCGGGCCTTCCTCTATGAGGAACGTCTCGGCCAGACCACGCCGACCGCCGTGCCCGGCACGATCGCCTGGAGCGCGCTGCGCGAAACCGGCGAGGACGGCAAGCCCAATCCAGAGATCCAGGGCAAGATCACTATTCCGGATCGCGGCTTGACCGCGCTGATCACCATCAAGCGCAACACCGACAGCTCGCTGCCGGCCAGCCATCTGATCGAGGTGGTATTCTCCGTGCCGCCGGATTTCGAAGGTGGGGCGGTGGACAAGCTGGAGCGTATCGCCATGAAGCGGACGGAGCAGGATCGCGGCGATCCGCTCGTCGCCGTCGCGGCCAAGGTCACCGACGACACCTATCTGGTGGCGCTCAACGACTTCGAGGACATCATGAAGGCCAATCTCGACCTTCTGGCGACCCGTGGCTGGATCGATATCCCGATCAGCTATCGCAACGGCCGCCGCGCCTTGCTGACGCTCGACAAGGGCGCCGCGGGCGTTGCTGTCTTCGACCAGGTGATGAAGGAATGGACGGCACTGGGCGGGCCCGGCAACTGACCGTCCGTCCCTGAAGCTCAAAAACAAAAACCCGGATCGGCAGTGAACTGACCCCATAAATTTGGACGGTTCATTGGCTGGAATGATTTAAGGGCTGGGTCCTGTATTGCACAGGGCTCAGCCCTTTCAGTTTCATCCGGATTCGATCATTGTTGTAGTAGCGGATGTA
>NZ_UEYQ01000073.1 GCF_900492205.1 Ciceribacter sp. T2.26MG-112.2 | reverse complement strand
GACCCGAACCGATACACCAACGCCCAGTGTCGCAAAAACTACGCCGGAACCTCGCCATTGACCATTGCGTCCGGCAGGAAGCGCGCCGTACTGGCCCGCCACATCCGCAACCGTCGGCTCTACGACGCGATCGACCAGTGGGCCTTCTGCGCGCTAACCCGAAGTCCCGGAGCTCGACAGTTCTACGACCATCGCCGCGCTGAAGGCGACCTCCATCACCAAGCACTGCGGGCTCTGGGCAACCGCCTCGTCGGCATCCTGCACGGTTGCCTACGCCACCGGACCCGCTACGACGAACACAAAGCCTGGGCACACCGCACACCTGCCGCCGCTTGACAACTTGCGCACCTGGGATGTCTAACCTGGTGCGCATCAGTAGATTTCAATATCAATAGTCGACGGAGCCAGGG
>NZ_UEYQ01000015.1 GCF_900492205.1 Ciceribacter sp. T2.26MG-112.2 | reverse complement strand
GCCGAGCGAACGGTCGAGGGCTTATGGAATACCATCGGCCAGATCGTCACGCTGTTCGAACCACAAGAATGCGCCAACTACTTCAAATCGTGCGGATATGATCCCGAGTAAAACGGACGTGCTCTAGAGCCTGGCTCGAAACGCTCAAGCGACAGAAAAGACCGGATCGTTGCATGCCATCGCACCAAGCGAGGGCCTGACGGGCGGGCTTGGCAGGCGGGCTTGCCCGGCCCCTTGAGCCGGTCAGGGACGACGCTCGACAACCCTTCCGACCGTCGTAAAGGAGATCCCTTGCGTTCCGGCGCCGCCGATCATCACGCCTTGCAGGATCGGCGACAGCGCCTGCTCATCGGCACTCCACTCCAGCACGAACCTTGCCGAAAAGCCCGCCGGCTGTTCGTTGACCTTGACGAGAAACGCGTGCGACGCCCGAGGGGCCAGCTTGATCGGTGTTTTCAGAAACGATTTCACCGGGTTGCCGTTCTGGTCGAGATAGTCTGCGGTCGAGACGGTGATCTCTATTGCCGGATCGACATTGTGAACCACCATTGTCGAGGCCAGCGGCTGGCTTCCGCCTTGCGGGGTGAGCACATGGGAAAAGGCGGCCATGAATATCTTTTCAAAGGACGCGCGGGCGGGCAGGGCGGACGCCATGTCCTGACCATGGGCGCCGCCCAGGGCGGCCGTGGCGATCGTGGCGGCCAACAGGAGCCGCACGGACCGCCTCATCGTGTGACGCGGCCGCGCGTCCTTGCGGGCCTGATCCCGGTCGTGAACCCGGTCGTGATCCATTGTCATCTCGATCGCCTCTCCTGCAATGCCGAGACGGGCTGGATAGGGCATTTCGCCATGACGGTTCCTTTCCTTGATCGCACAGCGCAGGTCACACGGCCGATCGCCACCTTCAATCCGCACGCGCCGGAGGGATCGCCAGAACGTCGATCGTCGAATCCCTCAGCACAGTCTCCGTCACGCTTCCCAGCAACCATCGCTCGAGAGTCCGCTTGCCTTGGTTCGCCAGCACGATCAGGTCTGCGGAAATCTCCGCCGCCGCCGCGAGAATCTCGTGATTGACGGCTGTCGCGGCATGACGAAGAAGAGGCTGGACGCCGCCGATCCCGATCGTGCCCATGAAGCTGGACAATTCGCCGGCAGCCTTTTGCCTTGTATCTTCGATGTAGAGCTTTGCCTCTCGCTCCGTCATCGTCGACGCCGTCGCCAGTTGCAGCATCGGCGCATCGAAGACGTGGAGAATGGAATGGGAGGCGTCGTTGGCCAGAACCATCTTCGCGTAGATCGTGATGGCGTTGCGCGAAGCCTCGCCCAGATCCGTCGTCAGCAGCACGTTCCTGTAGGCGGCCACAGGCGCTGCATTGACCATCAGGACGGGGCAGGTGACATTCCGGATCGTCCGCTCCGCCGTCGTTCCGACAAAGATGTCGCGGAACAACTGGCGGCGATGCGGACCCAGGACCAGCAGGTCGGGGGCCGTCTCTTCCGCAAACTGCACGATCGCCTGCGACGGCTCGGCGACCAGCAGCCGGCTCTCGCAGCTTATGTTGTCCACGTCGCGCAGGGTGGCGCGCATGTTGCGCAGCAGCGTCTCCGTTTCCCGCTTCTCCTCCTCCACCAGTCGCAGCGGCCGATCTTCGTCCACGGCAGTGACGAGCGTCATTCTCGCACCCGTCTGCCGGGCCAACAACGTCGCCCGGCGAAGAGCCCGATCCGAGCGTTCGGAAAAGTCGGTCGCCACCATGATGTGCGTCATTGTCTGCCCCTGTCTCAACTAAAACAATCAAATCATCGCAATTAGCCACCAGCCTTGATCTCAATCAACCAAAGAGTGCCAAATTCCGGCATAGTGCACCAAACGGATACAAGCGGTGATACCATGCCACAAGATCGATACCAGACCGTACAAGAAGTGGCCGACCGGCTGAAGGTCAGCGAGGCAACGGTTCGCCACTGGATCAAGGAAGGCGCGTTGCGAGCCATCGACATCGGCAAGGGCTGGCGCGTTTCGGACATCGACTTCGATGACTTCCTGCACCGACACGAGACGCGGCCGCGCCAGAGCGGTGCCACCCTGTTGCCGACCGTGTCCGACGCCAACGCGACCCATCATCCGGACCGGCTGGAGCACTGATGGATGTGGTGCGAGCTTTGGCTGGGCGTTTTTGAACGCAAGGGCACGCCGAAGGAACCCAGCGAGACCGCGAGCCATTCCGATCAGTCCGGTCAGATCATTCTGTTCGGTCTCGGACGCTTCGGCAGCGCCGAGCTGTTGTGCGGCGGCCGTGGTGAGGAACGCACGGAAATTCCCGAGATCGAGACGGAGGGGCGCATCGTCGCTTGAGCGACCTCGCCTTTAAAGGGGCCAAACCGCACGGTAGAGAAGGAACGTGACGAATGAAGCTGGACAACCCGCACAGTCAGACGGTGGAAACCTGCCTTGAACTGCTCGATGCCCGGCCGGAGGGGCTGACCCGCACGGAGGCCGAACGGCGGCTTGAGATCTACGGCCCCAACCGGCTGCCCGAGGTGCACCGGCGCGGACCCTTCCTGCGGTTCCTCGCGCAGTTCCACAATGTTCTCATCTATGTCCTGATGGCCGCGGCCGTGGTCACCGGCATGTTGCAGCATTGGGTCGATACCGGCGTCATCCTCGCGGTGGTGCTGGCCAATGCCTTGATCGGCTTTCTCCAGGAGGGCAAGGCGGAAGCCGCGATGGCCGCCATCCGCAACATGCTGGCGCCCCATGCGGCGGTCTTGCGCGATGGCGAACGGCTGACCGTGGACGGCGCCGATCTCGTGGCGGGCGACATCGTGCTGCTGGAGGCCGGCGACAAGGTGCCGGCCGACCTTCGCCTGGTCGTCGCGCGCGGCCTTTCGGCGCAGGAGGCGATCCTCACGGGCGAAAGCGTGCCGGTCGACAAGACGGTACCGCCGACAAGCGCCGATGCGCCCCTCGGCGATCGCCGCTCCATGCTGTGGTCCGGCACATTGGTCACCCAGGGCACCGCGAAAGGCCTGGTGGTTGCCACCGGCGGCGATACGGAGATCGGCCGCATCGGCGGGCTTCTGGAGGGCGTGGAGCAATTGACGACGCCCCTCGTCGCCCAGATGGATCATTTCGCCCGCTGGCTGTCCTTCCTGATCCTGCTGATCGCGGCGCTGCTGCTCGCCTACGGATATTTTGTCGGTCACCATGAGTTCGGCGAAATGTTCATGGCGGTGGTCGGCGTGGCCGTTGCCGCGATTCCCGAGGGCCTCCCGGCCGTCATGACCATCACGCTGGCCATTGGAGTGCAGGCGATGGCACAGCGCCATGCCATTGTGCGGCGTCTTCCGGCGATCGAGGCAATCGGCTCCGTCTCGGTCATCTGCACCGACAAGACCGGCACGCTGACCCGCAACGAGATGGTGGTCGCCGCGGCGGAGACACCCGACGGCATATTCACGATCGCCGGCGAGGGCTATGCGCCTGCCGGCGCCGTCACGCCCGCGGGCGATCTGTCACGCCTGGCACGCGCCGCAGCGCTCTGCAACGACGCGGCGCTGACCTTTCACAACGGCCTCTGGAGCGTCGAGGGCGATCCGATGGAAGGGGCGCTGCTGGCCTTCGCCGGCAAGGTGGCCGGCGATCACCGGCCCGACGGAAGGCGGCTGGATGCCATTCCCTTCGATTCCCGTCACCGCTTCATGGCGGTGTTGAGCGAGCACGCGGACGGCCGCATCGTTCATGTGAAGGGAGCGCCCGAACGGGTGCTGAGGATGTGCGGCGGCATCGATCTGTCAGGATGGCATGATCGCGCCGAGCAGATGGCCTCGCGAGGGCTTCGCGTGCTGGCCCTCGCCGAGCGGGCGGTGGCTGACGACGAGATCGACCCTGCGGCGCTGGAGGGCGGCCTCGTCTTTCTCGGCCTCGTCGGCCTGATCGATCCGCCACGCCCCGAGGCGATCACCGCCGTCGCCGAGTGTCGCGCCGCCGGCATCCGCGTCAAGATGATCACCGGCGACCATGCCGGAACCGCGGCTGCCATCGCCGCGCAGATCGGCTTGGAGAACACCGGCCGGGTGCTGACCGGATCCGATCTCGACAAGCTGGATGACGCGCAACTGGCCCTCGAAGTCACCGGGGTGGACGTCTTTGCCCGCACCAGCCCGGAACACAAGCTGCGCCTGGTCACCGCCCTTCAGGCCAACGGGCTGTCGGTCGCCATGACCGGCGACGGCGTCAATGACGCGCCGGCGCTCAAGCGGGCGGATGCCGGCATCGCAATGGGACAGAAGGGATCGGAGGCTGCCAAGGAGGCCGCCGATCTGGTGCTGGCCGACGACAATTTCGCCTCCATCGCGGCCGCCGTGCGGGAGGGAAGGACGGTCTACGACAATCTCACCAAGGTGATCAGTTGGACATTGCCGACCAATGCCGGCGAATCAATGGTGGTGATCCTGGCGCTGCTCGCGGGCCTTGCCTTGCCGGTCACCGCGGTGCAGATCCTCTGGGTCAATCTCATCACCGGCATCACCTTGGGTCTGGCACTCGCCTTTGAACCGACCGAGGCCGGCACCATGGCACGGCCGCCGCGACGCCGCGACGCGCCGATCCTGTCGGGCGGCCTGGTCTGGCATGTGGTGCTGGTGGGGATGCTGTTCCTGGCGGCCGTCTTCGGCATCTTCAGCTATGCCCTCGACCGCGGCTATCCTGTCGCGCTTGCGCAGACCATGGCAATGAACACGCTGGTCGTGCTGGAGATCTTCCACCTCTTCTTCATCCGCAACATTCACGGGACCTCGCTTACATGGCGGCGGCCCGCGGGACGAAGGTCGTCTGAAGGGTGGTCATCGCCATCACCGCGGCGCAGTTCGCGGTCACCTACATCCCTGCACTGCAGGCGGTGCTGGGCACCCGGCCGGTGCCGCTGTGGGACGGGCTGCTGATCGTGGCGGTAGGCGCCACCTTCTTTGCCGTCATCGAGATCGAGAAGCAGATCAGGTTGGGGCTGAGGCGATAGCGGCGGCTGCCCCTTCGTGAGGTTGCAAGCGCGGAAAGCCGATCATCCCTTTCACATCGACCACAGGATCGAGAGGGGTGCAGCCTGCAGGCGTTCCGCGAACGGCGTAATGCGGTCGTGATCATGCAGGACGAGGCCACGCACAAAACGATCGCCGACCGCGGCCTGCAACTGACGCAACCCGCGAAAATCATCGGCTTTGACGGTCGCGGACGCCTTGACTTCGATACCGATGACGCGCCCGCGGCGATCCTCGATCACGATATCGACCTCATCCAGATCCTTCGTTCTGTAGTGCGAAAACGACAGACGTCGATCGGACCAGGATGCCAGCTTCATCAGCTCGGAGACGACGAAACTTTCCAGCAGGGCTCCAAATCGGGTCTTGTCGTCGGATAGCCGAGCCAGTTCGTCTTCCCGCAACGCGGCCAGAAGTCCCGTGTCGAGGAAGTGGAGCTTCGGCGTTTTGACAAGCCGGCTGAGCCGGTTGTTCGACCACGGGACAAGGGTTTTGACGAGGAACAGCCGCTCCAGGATGGCTATGTATTTCTGAGCCGTGACACCGGACAATCCCAGCGCCGAACCGAAGCTGCTATTGTTGACCAATTGCCCGGCATGTTCGGCAAGGATGTTCAGAAGACGCGGCAACCGATCCAGCTGATCGATGTTGGCGATGTCGCGCACGTCGCGATCGAGGATCAGACCGACATAGTCTTCGAGCCACGAGACGCGCCGGGCCGGGGTGGTTCGCCTCAGGGCTTCCGGATAGCCGCCGGCGAGAACCATACTCATCATTTCCTTGCCCAGAACGACTTCGCCATCGATGACCGGCTCTTCCCCGGCAAATAGCCGATCGAGCATGAGGCCCGGACAAGATCGGATTTCGGCCTGCGCAAAGGGAAGAAGCGGTATGACGGCCATTCGGCCGGCCAGGGAGTCAGCGATGGCCGGAATGGTCGCGAGATTGGCAGAACCCGTCAGAAGAAACCGTCCGGGCTCCTGATCGTCATCCACGCTTGCCTTGATCGCCAGCATCAGATCGGGGGCTCGTTGTATCTCGTCGATAACCGCGCGCTTCATCCCGCGGATGAACCCGGTCGGGTCGGCTTTCGCGGCGCTCAAGGTTCCGGCATCATCCAGCGTGACGTATGGTTGATCCCTGCCGGAAAACATGCGCGCGAGCGTCGTCTTGCCCGCCTGTCGTGGCCCGGATATCAACACCACACGGGTATCGGCCAAAGCCGCCTCAACCAGAGGCAACGCTTTGCGATCGACAAGAGACTTCAGACCTGTATGCTCAGCCATGCGTCCATTCTTAATCCAACTCCGGTCCAATTTAAAGCGGGAAGTCGTCTATTTTTAATTCGATAGGCGTCCAATCTTGATTGACCTGAGACCCTGATCTTCCTCCACCTGTGTGCGAAATCGATCAATCTGGCTCTTGCATCTCGGGTCCCGCGCCCTTTGGCTGCGGAACGTCCGGATTCCCATCCGCGCGGTCACGGTGCAAGGCGGCGCGCGCCAGCAGCATGAAGGTCACGGGCGTCGTCACCGTGACGAAAATGCCGATCAGGATTTCGTGCAAGACAGGGCGGCCTGAAGCGAAGGTGAAGAACAGGATCGACGCCATCATGATGCCGCCCGTACCCCAACTGGTGGAAAGTGTCGGAGGGTGGATGCGGTCATAGAACGTCGAAAGCTTCAGGAAACCGATCGCGCCGATCAATGCCAGAGCCCCCCCGAAGATCATGAAGGAGGCAATCAGGACCGCGCCCCATACGGGAATGTCGGCGGCATGATAGGTCATTCGATCACCTCCCCGCGCATCAGGAACTTCGCCAGGGAGACCGTGGCGACAAATCCGATCAGGCCGATCACCAGGGCCGCCTCGAAATAGACGGTTCTTCCCGTGCCGATGCCAAAGGTCGCAATGAGCAGCATGGCATTGATATAGAGGGCGTCGAGTCCGATGATCCGGTCTTGGGCGCGCGGACCGTAGAAGATGCGGATCGCGACGATCGCCATGGCGATGACCAGCATGATCTGCGCGATGCCGACGGCGGTCAGGATGATGATGGCACTCATGCGAAAATCTCCAGGAGAAGCCTCTCGTAACGGTTCTTGAGCACGTTTCGCCATTCATCGTCGTCAATGAGATCAAATACGTGAATAAAGACCGAGTTGCGGCTTGAATCATATTCGAGCCATGCCGAGCCCGGCGTGCTGGTCACGATCACGGCGAGGATGGCAAGACCCATCGGATCCTTCAGTTCGAGGGGAATGTCGATGAAGCCCGAATGATGGCCGCGCGGACGTCCCCGCAGGATCGCCCAGGCGACCGCCACGTTTGAGCGGATGATGTCAGTCATCACCAGCATGAACAGCTTGGGCAGGAGATACCATTTCTTCAGCCGCGGCTTGGCGGGCCGCAGGGTTGCCATCGCCCAGGCAGCGAAAATCCCCACCGCGCCTCCGAGGAGGAGGTTTCCAAGGCTGAACCCGTTCAGCAGCAACCACATAAGGGTAAGCGAGATAGCAAGGAGAGGATAGGGTAACATGAGATCAGCCGCCTCCCTGTTCTTTCGCTTTGGTGTCCCGCCATGACGGCACGGTTACGGCCTTTCCGACAGCCTCGATATAGGCCTTGGAATTGCCAACGTCGCGGATCGTCGCCTCCATGTAGGCGAGTGCAGGCCCGGCCTTGATCGTGAGACCTGCCATCACGGCAAGCAGTATCATGACCGGCACGATCTCCATGACCAGGACGCGCGGCACGGTGCCCTCGATCGAGCTCCAGAAGGTACGGATGCCAGCCCTCGTGAGCGCGATCAGAGTGGCCAGGCCGGCGAGGATGACAAGTGCTGCAAGCCATAGAGCGGAGCCTGTGGGCGGCACACCGATCGAGCCCGTCCCCATGATGGCCGAGAGAATGGCGAACTTGGCGATAAAGCCGGAAAGCGGCGGCAATCCCGACAGCAGGATGGCGCTGGCGGCGAAACACGTACCCAGGATTGCCAGCGTCGATGGCATGGTGACGCCCTCGGCCTCCTCCACGATATCGTCGTCCGCATCGCCGTAGGCGTCCATCGTGACCGCCAGCACGTTGGCGCCCGCATCCTGGCACCGTTCGACAAGCTCGACCAGCATGAAGAATGCGCCGAGCGTGAGTGTCGAACTGACGAGATAGTACAATGCGCCTGAACTCGCCGCGGCGTCCTGCAGCCCGATCGTCGTCAACAACGTGCCGGAGGAAACAAGCACGCAATAGGCGCCAATCCGGCCAAGAGCCTGTGATGCGAGGACGCCGATCGTCCCGAACGCGATGGTCGCAAGGCCGCCATAGACGAGGACGTCGGTGCCGAATTCCGCCGACGGACCTTCCGCGAACATCAGCACGGACAGACGCAGGATGATGTAGATCCCGACCTTGCTCATGATGGCGAAGATCGCCGCGACCGGTGCGGCCGCAACGCTGTAGGCTGTCGGCAGCCAGAAGCAGAGCGGCCACATGCCTGCCTTGATCAGGAACGCGACGCCGAGCACGCCTGCGCCGGCCTCCATCAGCATCCGCCGATCCGGCTCGATAGACGGAATACGCGCTGCGAGGTCGGCCATGTTCAGCGTGCCTGCCGTCCCGTAGATCAAGCTCACCCCGATCAGGAAGAGCAGGGCGGCGGCCAGATTGACTGCGATATAGTGCAGGCCGGCCTTGACGCGCAATGCACCGGAACCATGCAGCAGCAGCCCATAGGAGGCTGCCAGCATGACCTCGAAGAACACGAAGAGATTGAACAGGTCGCCGGTCAGGAAGGCGCCGTTTACGCCGACCAGGAAAAACTGGAAGAGACTGTGAAAATGTGAGCCGGCGGAATGCCATCTGGCCAGGGAAAACACCAGCACAGGTACGGCGAGTATGGCAGTCAGCGCGACCATCAGGGCCGACAGCTTGTCGAGGACCAGAACGATACCAAAGGGGGCGAGCCAGTTGCCGAGCATGTAGACCCGATTGACCGCATCGTCGCTTGCCTGATCGGCCACCAGCATGAGGGCGACCATCGCCAGGCCCAGCGTCGCGAACAGGCTGACCATCGCCTTGAGGACCCGCTGCCGGTCGGCGATGAACATGAGAACAGCGCCGCTGATCAGTGGCAGCAAGATCGGTGCAATGACCAGATGGCTGGACCAGTTCATCGCGGATCGCTCCGTCCGTCGACGTGGTCGCTCCCGGTAAGCCCCCGGGACGCGAGCAGGACCACCAGGAACAGGGCCGTTGTCGCAAAACCGATGACGATCGCCGTCAGCACGAGTGCTTGCGGAACGGGATCGGTGAGAGAGGTGACTGAAACGCCCTCGCCGAGGAGGGGAGGCTCGTCCGATTTCACGCCGCCGACACCGAAAATGAACAGGTTCACCGCATAGGACAACAAGGAAAGGCCGATAATGACCTGATAGGTGCGGGGGCGCAGGATCAGCCACACCCCGCATGCGGTCATTACGCCGATCGCGATTGACAAGACGAGTTCCATCAGGCGCCCTCCTCTTTGGACTCTTCCAGGGCGCGCAGCCGATTGATGCGGATCGACTGGTGGGCGAGAGCCACCAGGATAAGCACAGTGGAGCCGACCACCAGCAGGAATACCCCGAGATCGAAGATCATGGCCGTGGCCAGAGGCACTTGGCCGATCAGCGGCAACTCAAGGTAACGCGAATGCGAGGTCAGGAACGGATAGCCGAGCAACCAGGCGCCGATGCCCGTGGCCGAGGCCAGAAGGATACCCGTTCCCATCCAGCGCAGCGGCAGGATTCGGATACGCTCCTCCGCCCAGCGCGTGCCGCCGGCGAGATACTGAAGCAGGAAGGCGATAGACATCGTCAAGCCGGCAGAGAACCCTCCACCGGGTAGATCATGGCCCCGGATGAAGATGTAAATGGCCAAGGTGATGACCACCGGAAAGAGCCATTGCATGATGACCGAGGGTACCAGCAGGTAGTCCCTGACGGTGTCACCCTCGGAACGATCGGCATGCAGCGCATCGTATTTCGCCTGTGCCCGCTGCTGTTCCGGCGGTGCCATGCTGTCGGCGGCCGGGCGGAAACGACGCAACAAGGCGTAGACAGTCAGGGCGACGATCCCGAGAACGGTAATTTCGCCGAGCGTGTCGAAGCCGCGGAAATCGACCAGGATGACATTGACGACATTGCGGCCGCCACCCTGGCTGTAGGCATTGTCCAGGAAGAAGCGGGCGATTGCATCCGGAACCGTCATGGTCATCACGGCATAGGCGACGAACGACATGCCGAGGCCGCAGACGGCAGCGAGAAGAAAGTCACGAAACCTGCGGAAGCGCGCCTTGAACGTAAGGTCGTCCTGTAACTGCTCGGTCCGCTTCGGCAGCCAGCGCAGCCCCAGGAGGATGAGAACCGTGGTGACGATTTCGACCAAGAGCTGGGTAATGGCCAGATCGGGCGCGGAGAGCCATACGAAGGTGACACAAACGATCAGTCCGACCCCACCAAGCATGACCAGTGCGGCAAGCCGATGGTACTTTGCCAGATAGGCGGTACCGATCGACAGGCCGCCGCCCAGCAGCCACATCACCGAGAAGGGCACGTCAAACGCCGAAGGCGGGATCATCCGGGACTGGAAGCCGGACAGATAAAGCGGCAGCAGGGCGGCCAAGAAGCCGATGACGGTGACCCAGCGCAATTGCGGCTGGAGTTTTCGCGTACCGAAGCGACCCTCCAGAGTCCTGGCCCAACGCCAGGAGACCGTGACGAGAACCCGCTCGAATATGCGTTGCCCTTGCAGGTGACGCGACAGTGGCGGACCGTCGCAGCGACTGAAGTAGGCGCGGAACGCAACATAAATGAGCCCGCCGGCGACGAGGGCCAGCACGCTCATAAGCAGCGGAATGTTGAAGCCGTGCCAAATGGAAAGACTATAGTTGGGCATGGTTTCGCCCAGCACGCTATAGGCAGCCACCCGCAGGAAGGGGCCGATGGTGAGATTGGGAATGATGCCGATCACCAGGCAGGCGAGGACGAGGAACTCGATCGGAAAGCGCATCCAGTGTGGAGGTTCATGCGGTTTCGGTTTGGGCAGGTCCGTAGCTGGCGGGCCAAAAAACACGGAATGAATGAAACGCAGCGAATAGGCGACGCTGAAGGCGCTGGCGATGACGGCAAGGTAAGGGAGGGCGGTGTCGAGCAGGGAGTCCGCATGCGTCTCCACCGCCTCGGCGAAGAACATTTCCTTGGACAGGAAGCCGTTCAGCAAGGGCACCCCGGCCATGGCCGCACTTGCCACCATGGCGAGCCGGCCGGTGATCGGCAAATAGCGTATCAGCCCCCGCAGGCGTCGCAGATCACGTGTACCCGTTTCGTGGTCGATGATGCCCGCCGCCATGAACAGGGAGGCCTTGAAGATGGCGTGGTTCATCATGTGGAAGATGGCCGCGACCGTGGCGAGCGGGCTGCCAAGGCTCAGCAGTGTGGTGATCAGCCCGAGATGGCTGATCGTGGAATAGGCCAGCAGCCCCTTCAGATCCTGCTGGAACATGGCGAAATAAGCGCCCAGCAGCAAGGTGGAAATGCCCGCCAACCCCACGAGCAGGAACCATTCATAGGTTCCCGACAGAGCCGGCGACAGGCGAACGAGCAGGAACACCCCGGCTTTGACCATGGTGGCTGAGTGCAGATAGGCCGAGACCGGCGTCGGTGCCGCCATGGCATTCGGCAACCAGAAATGAAACGGGAACTGGGCGCTCTTGGTGAAGGCTCCGAGAAGGATCAGGACGAGGCTCAGCAGATAGAGCGGGTGGGCTCTGATAACGTCGCCTGCGGCCAGGATCTTATCGAGGTCATAGCTGCCAACAATATTCCCGAGGATCAGCAGTCCGCCCAACAAGCAAAAGCCGCCGGCCGCGGTCACGGTCAGGGCCATGCGCGCACCGTCGCGGGCCGTCGGACTGTGATGCCAGTAGCTGATCAGAAGAAAGGACGTAAGACTCGTCAATTCCCAGAAGACCGAAAGCAGGATGACATTGCCGGAAATGACGATACCCAGCATCGAGCCCATGAAGGCAAGCAAGAAGGAAAAGAAGCGGGGTATCGGATCCGAATCCGACATGTAGTAGCGGGCATAGATCACCACGAGCAGCCCGATGGAGGCAATGAGCATGGCAAACAGCCAAGCCAGGCCGTCGATCCGCAAGGTCAGATTGAGCCCCAGCTGCGGCAGCCATTCGATCTCGTAAAGCAAAACGCCGTCGCGCGCGATCGTCGGATAGAGGACCACGAGGATCGCCAGCTCGATGACGGCCACGCTTGCCGCGA
Organism: Ciceribacter sp. T2.26MG-112.2; assembly: GCF_900492205.1. Taxonomy (GTDB): domain Bacteria; phylum Pseudomonadota; class Alphaproteobacteria; order Rhizobiales; family Rhizobiaceae; genus Allorhizobium; species Allorhizobium naphthalenivorans_A. Next base: position 74,804 of record NZ_UEYQ01000015.1, on the reverse strand, counting down.
GATAGGCCGGCAAGAGGCGTGAATCGGTGCGCAACATGACGGCCGTCAGCACACTCCCGATGAAGGGAACGAGCATCAATACCAAGAGTAGTTCCGGACCCGCCGTTACCCCAATTTCGTAACTCTCCTTTGACGCGATGGCGCCTGCTCAAGGTGTACCATGCGGCTCATCCAATCTTGCCTGTAGCTGGCCGGACTGGAATGCACTGTAGACCAATTACGGATAGGAAGGGACTGGTTTGTCGCCCTAAATGGTTTATTCTGTACAATATGCAGGGAGAGATTCGATGGGTCAAGGAAGCCAACATCCAATTATGACGCCAGCTCTCTGTCGGGCCGCCCGCGGACTCCTGGATTGGACGCAGGAGGAGCTCGCGGAGCACTCCACTGTTTCGCGCAGCACCATCCGCGACTATGAAGGTGCGCGGCATGACGTGCACCGGGCGACTGCCGCGCAGATCGTGCGTGCGTTCAACGACCATGGCGTGGTGTTCCCTATGGTGTCCGATGTCGGGCCAGCCGTCTGTCTGGTGGATGGCGACGCCGCGAGCAAGGATCCCGGCTGACTGCGGCGGAAATGCGTTCATGCACCGATCATAGCAGCGCAAACCTGCGCGAATATTGCGCGTGCGTGCTCGCCCGGCGCGTGCGCTTTGCGGCGTTGCATCCGAGCGCCATGGTTGGTAGCAACACACCGCGGGGCAGCGGTAAGAACAAGGGGCAGGCATGAAATGGTCACTGTGAGCAAGGGAAATGCCCTGGCTTGGCATGCACAGTCCGCGGAAGCGACACTCACCTCCCTCCAGACTGATGCCGGTGGTCTTTCGATGGCGGAGGCATCGGAACGACTGGTGACGCACGGCCCCAATGAACTGCCCGCCACCAAAGGCCGTCCGGCGTGGCAGCGGTTTCTCGCACAATTCAACAATGTCCTGATCTACTTCCTGTTGATCGCCGCGGCTGCGGCGTTCCTGCTCGGCCATCACATTGATGGCGGCGTCATTGTCGCGGTCGTCATCGTCAATGCCATCGTTGGCTTCATCCAGGAAGGCCGGGCCGAGCAGGCCCTGAATGCCATTCGCGACATGATCGCGCCAATGGCCAATGTCCTGCGGGAAGGGAGACGTGCCAGCATTCCGGTGAGGCAACTGGTTCCGGGCGACGTGGTGCTCATCGAAGCGGGAGACAAGGTTCCGGCCGATCTGAGATTGCTGCGCGCCCGTCGCCTGTTGATCGACGAGGCACTGCTGACGGGCGAGTCGGTTGCCGCCGAGAAGGTCGAGGCCGCGGCGGAAACCGAGGCAGCGTTGGGTGACAGGCACTGCATGGCATATTCAGGCACGCTGGTCGTGGCGGGCCAGGGCACCGGCATTGTCGTGGACACCGGCATGTCGACGGAAATCGGGCGAATCAGCCGGCTCTTGCAGGACATACAGCCGCTCAGTACGCCCCTGCTGCGCCAGATTGATGCGTTCGCCACGCGGTTTACCTGGGTCGTGTTCCTGGGCGGCCTGCTTCTTTTCGCCTTCGCGGTCCTTGTGCGCGATTATGACTGGATTACCGCACTGATCGCCGTGGTGGCGCTTGCCGTTGGCGTGGTCCCGGAAGGACTACCCGCAGTCATAACGATTACCCTGGCCATCGGCGTGCGTCGGATGGCGGTGCGGAAGGCCGTTATCCGCAAGTTGCCGGCAGTCGAGACGCTGGGCGCGACCTCGGTGATCTGCACGGACAAGACCGGCACGCTGACGCGCAACGAGATGACGGCCCGCCGTGTCGTCATGGCCCGGAACCATCTTCTGGTCGGAGGCGCCGGCTATGCGCCGGAGGGCGGGATAACCAGCCCGAATGGCGACGACGTGGAAGCCGTTGCCAATGCCGGCGATCTGTTGCGATGCGGTCTGCTCTGCAACAATGCAGACCTGTTCCAGGTCGATGGCGAGTGGCAGGCAAATGGCGACCCCATGGAAGGGGCTCTGGTGGCCCTGGCGATGAAGGCCGGACTGAATCCCGGTCATGTGAGGGCCGAGTGGACACGCATCGATGAGATACCATTCGACGCGGCACATCGCTACATGGCTGTCCTCCACAGGGGGCCGGCGGGCGAGCATGTCATCTTCGTCAAGGGTGCCGCGGAAACACTCCTTGCCATGGGAGGCGATCTTGTGGACCAGGCCTTCTGGGACGAGCAGATCGCCGAAGCGGGTGCCGAGGGCGAGCGTGTACTCGGCTTCGCCATGAAGCGGCTGGACTCTCCTGCCGAGAAACTGAACTTCGATCTGGTTGCCGACGGTCTTGTATTCCTCGGCATCGTCGGCTTCATGGATCCGCCGCGTCCGGAGGTTGCCGTGGCGGTCGCGGAATGCCGATCGGCCGGCATAGCGATCAAGATGATTACCGGCGACCACGCGGCCACGGCCACGGCGATTGCCCGCCAACTCGATCTCGCGTCAGATCCGACAGTGATGACAGGCGCTGAAATCGAGGCGATCGGGGATACCGAGCTCAGGCGCCTTGTCGAGTCCACGACGGTCTTCGCGCGCACCACGCCGGAACACAAGCTGCGCATCGTGCGCGCCCTGCAACACAATGGCCATGTGGTCGCCATGACCGGGGACGGCGTCAACGACGCGCCCTCGCTCACGCAGGCGGACGTGGGAACGGCGATGGGCATCAAGGGCACGGAAGCGGCGAAGGAGGCAGCCGAAATGGTCCTCCTCGATGACAATTTCGCCTCCATCGTCAATGCCGTCCGCGAAGGCAGGACGGTGCAGGACAACATCCGCAAGGTCGTCTCATGGGAACTGCCCACCAATGGCGCCGAAACCCTGGCCGTGGTCCTGGGTATTCTCTTCGGTTTTGCTCTTCCGATGACGGCGACCCAGATTCTGTGGGTCAATCTCGTCCTGGCGTCGACCCTCGGACTTGTCCTGGCCTTCGAGCCAACGGAGCCGGGCGTGATGAAGCGCCGTCCCCGCCGGGCGGACGCGCCCCTTCTGTCGCCGTTCCTGTTGTGGAGAGTGATACTGGTATCGCTCGTGCTGGCGGCAGCTTCGCTCGGGATCTTCTTCTACGCCCTTTCCACCGGCCGCGATCTCGAGACGGCGCGAACCATGGTCGTGAACATGTTCATCGTTGGCGAGATATTCTACCTTTTCAACGTGCGCTACCTTCATGTTCCTTCCGTGACGCTCGTTGGAGTGAAGGGAACGCCGGCGGCCCTGATTGCCATCGCGATCCTTGTCGTGGCCCAGTTGGTGTTCACGTTTGCGCCGTTCATGAATGACCTGTTCGAAAGCCGTCCGCTTGGTCTTCTGGACGGCATCATGATCGTCGCGATCGGCGCGGCTCTCATGGTGCTGCTCGAGTTTGAAAAAGTGCTGGTACGCAGGATGGACTGGTTCGGGGAGTTGCGAGCGTGACGGGTGGCTGTTGTCGCAGCGAAGACCACGGGTGTTCTTCTGAAATGATCCGCCTTGGCGCCATGGGAAAGCGCAAATGTTGACTGCGCTTCTTTTTTGTACGGTTGGTCTGGCACTTCTCGTCTTCGGCGCCGAACTCGTGGTCGGGAACGGATCTCAGCTTGCCGGCCGCTTCAATATCTCTCCCGTGGTCATCGGTGCCACGATCGTCGCCTTGGGCACGAGCGCGCCGGAACTGGCGGTCGGGATCGATGCCGTGTTTTCCGGAAACGGCAATCTCGCAGTGGGCAACATTGCCGGTACAAATGTCGTCAACATCCTGCTGATCCTGGGCGTGAGCGCGACAATGATCCCGCTATCGCTGCGAACCGAGACGCTGTGGCTCGACCTGCCGATGATCGTCGTCGCCTCACTGATGTTCCTGTTCATGGTGTCGGACGGAGAATTGACGCGGAATGACGGGATCATTCTTTTCCTCTCTTCTCTTGCCTATACCGCTGCCGTCATTCATTCGGCACGGCGCGAGAGCCGACTGGTAAAAGCAAGGTTCGAGAACGAACTCGAAGCCGTTACGCCTCTGACCGTTTACGATGGATCATCGAAGCGAGATCTGCTTGTCCTGGTGATCGGCATTGGCATCATCGTCCTGGGCGCGGACCTGCTTGTGAGGGGATCCGTGGACCTGGCACGTCTATGGCAAGTCTCGGAGACATTCATTGGCTTGACCATCATCGCCATCGGTACGTCTTCCCCGGAACTGGTGACGACCGTGCTGTCGACACTGCGCAACAAGCGTGAGATCGCGATTGGCAATCTTCTCGGCAGCAGTGTTTACAACATTCTGGCGATCCTTGGATTGACGCTCGCGGTCCCCGGAAGGACCGTTCAAGTCTCGGATGCGATGATCATGGTCGATGTGCCTGTCATGACCGCGGTCGCGTTTCTTTGCGTCCCCGTCTTCTACAGTGGGCGCCAGGTGTCCCGCATGGAAGGCGTGTTCTTCATCTGCCTCTATCTGACCTATCTCAGCTATCTGATCGTCATGCGGACGTAACGGCGCCCCGGAAACTGAACCGTTCATAACTGGAGTTTTCCGCGGTAATTTCCCGGCGGTCGAAGATCAGGTCCCAGGCCATCTCGTTGATCGGCACCTTGCGAGCGAGGAGGTGGTGAAGCCGCCGTCGATCGGCGAGGGTCAATTGCGCATAGCATTCCGACATGCCAAAATCTCCAAAGTGAAGCCATTGAAATTACTGGCATGTCGCACTTGGAAATAGAATGTACCCCCTGACAAACCGAAATCGCGTAACAAGAATTATGGAACTTTATCTCAACGTAGTCGCGACATAATGCGTGGCTAGCAGAAGCTCACCACTGAAATGCGCCCACCAACACCATCCGTAAGAGACGCGGAAAGTGGCTGGCTCCTTCCAGGGCAGGAACCGGCCGGTCGAAGGGAAGATTGCGGCCCGCTCCAGGACGCGGAGTTTGGGCTTGCACCTTTAGCCAGTAAAAACTATCTATTTGGAAGAATACATCTTCAGTTAGCAGAGCCCTGCAGCGAGCCGCCAGCTTACACGAACGAAATCGAGTTCTCCCCATGCTCACGAAAAAAGGCAAATACGGATTGAAGGCGCTGGTCGATCTGGCGCAGCTCGATCCGGGCGAAACCGCGTTCGTCACCGACATCGCCACGCGCAACAATATTCCGAAGAAATTCCTCGATACGATCCTGCTGGAGCTGCGAAACAACGGAATCCTGCGCTCGAAGAAGGGGCCGAACGGCGGATATTCGCTTTCAAAACCCTCCGACGATATCATGATCGGTCAGGTCATTCGCGCGTTGGACGGCCCGCTCGCCCCGATCCGTTGCGCCAGCCGCACGGCCTTCGAGGCCTGCGACGACTGCGCCGATCCGGCGACCTGCCAGGTGCGCCTGTCGATGACCGAAGTGCGCGATGCAATCGCCACCATTCTCGACAACATGACGCTCACCCAGTTCGTCGCGCGCGAGAAGAACATCGACGCCGAGGGCTCGCCAAGGCTTGAGCCGCAGGCCCGCTGATTCGCCCTGATGGACTAGGCCGGCATTTCGTCCCGGCCGGCGATCAATAGCCTGCCAAGAGCGGCAACGATCGCCTCTTCTTCTTCGTCTGCCGTTCGCCCGGTGTCCATCCGTTGCGCAGCGACACGCAAAATTGACGCGATCCGGTGGGCTTGCGCGATCGTCTCCGCCGCAGGATTGACCTGGGCTCCATCGATCGCCGCGGCAGCGCGCAGAATCAGTGCATGGACCGTCTCGATCTCGACTTGTCGCCAGCCGATTGCGTGGGCCGATGCGACCGTTGCATCCCTTTCCGGATCAATCGCCGCAAGAATGGACTCCAGCTCTCGCCGGCCCTGCCCGAGAATGGCTGCAGCCCGCAGAAGCCTGCCCACGCTCTCCATCATCTCACCTGCCTGGCGGCAGGTGAGAGCAAGGACACTGTCGGCCGCCACGTGAACGCCGGTAAACCGGAGCAACGACGAGGCCCCCTCCCCCGGTTGGGAAAATTCGACACCCGCGGCGTTGCGCGGCACGAGAAGCAGGGCTGACTGTCCGGACGGATCGGAGGCGGGTATGGCAAGCCAGTCCGCATCGACCATAGCGGCAAGCTGCACCTCCCCTTCGAGGCGAAATCCCATGCCTTCAGGCAGAAAACGCGCGTCGGTCTTCAGCTCGGCAACGTCTCCTTCAGTCAACAGGAGGAAGCACTCGCCCGCTGCGGATCTGGCAAAGGCGGTTCTGCGCTGCTCTTCGCTGCCGGCATTGCGGATAGCCTCAAGTGCGGAGCAGTGGGATGCGAGGGCCTCGGCCGCCCTGGTCGAAACGGCAGCGATCACCGAAACGGCTTCGGCGAGTACGACGTTGGAGACATCGAGGCCGCCAAAATCACTCGGAACAGAGAGGGGGAGAAGGCCGGATCGGCTGAGAGCCTCGGCCACGGGTAATTGCGACAAGACGGGAAGGACGGCGGATGCGGCCGCGAGCACGTCCCCTTCCGCGTCGATGCGGTTGGGCACGGGACGGAGACGCTCATGCAGATGCGTAATGGTTCCCATTGTTCGCTCCTTCAGGTTCTGCAGGCCGATCGCACCGCGACTTCGGAGGACGGAGACCGTTGCCACCATCAGAGCAGGATGATAACGGCCACAAGAAACACAACGGCCGAGATCGCCGCGAGCGGCGCCAGGCGCTCGGCAAGAGCGCCGCCTGCGCTTCTGGGACCCTGGCCGGTCAGACTGTCGAGAACATGAGCCATGATTGCCTCCTGACTAGAGTACCGAAAACATGCCCCAGAAAAAAATTTCCTGGTCTCGGGCGCGTTCCGTATGCTGGTCGTCCTTGACATTCTGGTCCTCGGCCAGAGCCCTCGGACGTCCACCGACCGCCTCGCGGCCTGTCGATTTTGCCCGGCGCGTTATGCCGAACAGATCGAAGGAAAAGCTGTCTATACCCATCGGCATGCCTCATCCCTCCTGCTACGCCCATCATGAGCTGATGTCGCAGTGTCGCCGTATTTTCGGCGATCGTCAATATTTTCGATAAAAACACTATTCTATTCTGCCTGACGTGCTTGGCACACCATTCTCCAGACCGCGTAAGCCTGAGCAAAAGCGGGAGAGCCTGCCGCAGACGCTCGATCAGCCGTCGAGCGATGCATAGCGCCCATTGCCGTAGACCAGCGAACCGCCGCCGAGGACACGGATGCCCACGACCCGACCGATGACGATCGCATGGCTGTGGCGTTCCAGCACCTCCTCAACCTCGCAGTCGATGGCGGAGGCCGCATCCTCGAGAACCGGCGCCCCGGATGCAAGCGTGGTCCAGGAGGCCCCTCGATAGCGATCCGGTCCCTTCAATCCGCCCCTGCCGGCAAACTGGTTGGCGAGCCCCTCATGCAGCGGGCCGACGACATTGACGCAAAAATGCCCGTAGCGCTCGACCACCGGCCAGGTGGAGGAGGTGCGATTGAGCGAGACCAGCATTCGCGGAGGCTCAACCGAGAGTGCGGTGGCCGAGGTGACTGTCGCACCGGTGCGAGCCTCCCCCTGGCCAGCCGTGATGATGCTGACCCCGCCACCCAAGTTGCGCAAGGCGGCCTTCAGGCCATCCGCGTCGACGGAAGGCTTAATAAAGGGAAAGAGGGGCTCGTGTTTGACTTGGTCCAGACTGATAAATGAACTGTTCATCGGGAACTCCGTGAAGGGTGGCAATCCGTGATCGGGAACCTTTCTAGCAGGCCAGACTTACTCCCCGTAGACATTCGATTTTATAATCTATATATTTTATAGAAAATATGTCTGCAAGTCGCCTTAGATCGGGACGCTTTCGAAGCCGACGGCTTCAACTGAAGGGAGAACGCCATGTTGCGAATGACCCTACCCTCGGAAAAACCCATGCTCTCAGCCCACGACGGATCGTGCCGGGTCGCCATCATCGGCGGCGGTTTTGCCGGCGCCTCGCTCGCCCGCCAGCTGGCGATCGGGGCGAAATGGGACGACCACCAGATCGCCGTCTTCGAGCCACGCGCCAGCCTGGGCGCAGGGCTTGCCTATGATACGGCCGATCCTGCCCTCAGGCTCAACGTCGAGGCATCGCGGATGCGCGCCATTCCCGGAGAGCCCGATGCCTTTGCCCGCTGGCTCGAAACAAGCGGAGCGAACGAGGCCGACCCCGATGCACGGGTCGGCAGCGGCGGCATCTATGCTCGCAGATCGGCCTTCGCCCGCTTCATGGCCGAGCGCATGCAGCCGTTCATCGACCGCGGCATCGTGCGGCATGTTCGCGAACGGGTCGAGAGGATTGCACGGTCGGGCTCCCGATGGTGCGTGACCGGCAGTCGTGGCACCGAGATCGTCGCCGACATCGTCGTGATCGCCACAAGCCATCCAAAGCCCAAGGCGCCCGGCATGATCGCCCTGGCGCTCAATGGCCACCCGCGGTTCATCACCGATCCGTCGCGAACCGATGCTCTGGCTTACATTCGCCCGGGTGAGAGAGTCTTCATTTTGGGAGCAGGCCTGACGGCCTTCGACGTCATCGCATCCTTGCGAAACCGTGGTCATGACGGCGCGATTGTCGCTTTCTCCCGCTCCGGCTTGCTGCCGCAGCCTCAGGTCGGTGGGACGCTTGCCCCGACCGGAAACTTCGTCGTGCCTCCAGCAACGAGCGTCCGGAACCTTCTGCGACGCGTGCGTGTCGCGATTGCCGACGCCCAGCGCTCCGGCCTTCCCTGGCAGAGCGTGTTCGACGCGCTTCGCCAGCAGGGGCAGACGATCTGGCAGACGCTGCCGCACCAGGAGCAGGCGCGGCTCCTGCGCCATCTGCGCCGTCGCTTCGAGACCCACCGCTACCGTATGCCGCCGCAGGTCGCAGACCTCATTCGCCCGGATATCCGGGACGGCCGGCTACTGACGCGGGCCGGACGGGTCTGTCGGGTCGAACGCGCGCCTCATGCGATTTCCATCGACCTGATCGTCAAGCCGGACGGCGTGGTCGAGCGGCAGTCCTTCCAATGGGTGGTGATGGCAACCGGACCGGATCATACCGCCGCCATCGGCTCGCAGCCCTATCTCGCCGAACTCAACCGCCAGAACTTCGTCAAGACGGACGGCCATGGCCTGGGCCTCGCCTGCGACCGTGAGAGCCGCGCCATCGGCGTCGATGGCCATGCGACGGAGGGCCTCTTCATCGCGGGGCCGCTAGCCCGGGGCACTTTCGGCGAACTCACCGGTGTTCCTGAAATCGCGGTCCAATGCGAACAGATCGCCAGGCAGATCATCGAAGGCGTCAAGGGCCGTCGACCGATGATGCACCACTCCTAAGCCAGACGAAGGCCTCCGACACGGTCGGAAGCCTTCTGGCGAACAAGTCATCGCCCCTCAGGCTTTGCCGAGGATCGCCTCAAGCAACTGCCGCTCAAGCGCGGCAAGCTCTGGATCGCCGTGGCGCCGCGGATGCGCGGCGTCAACCTCGATATCTAGCGCAATGCGCCCCTCGTCGAGCACGATCACGCGATCGGCGAGATTGACCGCTTCACTGACGTCGTGGGTGACGAGGACAGCTGTGAAACCCAGTTCACGCCGGACACGGGCAACGAGCTGCTGCATGGTGATGCGGGTCAGCGCGTCAAGAGCACCGAGCGGCTCGTCGAGAACGAGCAGGCCGGGCTTGCTGACCAGCGATCGGGCTAGCGCCACGCGCTGTCGCTGCCCACCGGACAGGCGCGACGGCCATTGTCCGACCTTTTCCGAAAGCTGCACTTCTTCGAGCGCGGCAAGCGCTTCCCGGCGGGCCGTTTCCCTGTCGATGCCCTCACCGAGGCCGACAACGACATTGTCGAGCACGCCTGCCCAGGGGAGCAGCCGCGGCTCCTGGAAAACGATACGCGCATTGGGCACGGCCTCGTCACCGGACACGTCGGAGAAAGTGATCGAACCGCCGCTCTGTTTGTCCAGACCGACCAGCAGGCGCAGCAGCGTGCTCTTGCCGCAACCACTCTTGCCGACGATCGCGATGAACTGGCCGGCGGGTACATCGAGATCGATGCCGCGCAGAACCGTGTTGTCACCGAACGACTTCTCCACATCGCGAAGCCGGATCGATACCGGACCGGCCGCATTGACCGCAGGGCGCGTGACGCCGTGATCGGCATAGGCCACAGCATTGTCTGGCCGCTCTGCCGGCGCATAGAAGGCATGTCGCATCATCGTCCGATCCTCACTTCTGATAGACAGGGTTCCAGGAAAGACTGTAACGCTCCAGCGCACGGGCAATCATGTCGGCCAGCTTGCCGAGGACCGCGTAGACCAGCAGCGACAACACGACGACATCCGTCATCATGAATTCACGCGCCTCGTTCGCCATGTGGCCGATGCCCGACGAGGCGGCGATCGATTCCGAGACGATGAGCGTCAACCACATGATGCCGAGCGCGTAGCGCAGGCCGACGAAGATGGACGGCAGCGCACCGGGCAGGATCACCTTGCGGAAAAGGGTGAGACTGCTCATGCCATAGATCCGGCCCATCTCTAGGAGGTCGCGATCGACGTTTCGCACGCCGTGGAACGTGTTGAGGTAGACGGGAAAGAGCACGCCGAGCGAGGTGAGGAACAGTTTGGATTCCTCGCCGATGCCGAACCACAGGATGACGAGCGGGATCATCGCCAGATGCGGGATGGTGCGCAGCATCTGCAGGGTTGTGTCGGTCAGCTGTTCCGACAGCTTCGAAACCCCGTTGGCGATCCCAAGCGCCAGACCGATCGACCCGCCAACGACAAGTCCGGCCAGGGCCCGGGCGCCACTGACGGCGATGTCATGCAGCAGGGCACCCGAGCTCAACTGGTCGACGAAGGCAAGGCCCACATCGGTCGGGGCCGGCATGATCCGCGACGAGATCCACCCGGCCGAGGACAGGAACTGCCACACCACAAGTACGACGGCCGGCAGCAAGTAGGGCAGCAGCCCTGCGAGCCGGATATTGGGCAAGCTGATGGCGGGTATTGTGAGGCGGGCGCGTCGCGCCTCCGCATCGGTTACGATCTCGTATGCCGTCATGTCCTGTCTCCTGGTCAGAGGTACAGCCGTCCGGCTTACCGGACGGCTGAGGGGCAATCGAAGTGCCGATTTCGGCGGCTCAGGAACCGGACACGAGCTTGACGTTGCCGCCGTGGCCGCCGCCGCCGAAGACTTGGCGCTCGCCGAAGGACGAGCGGATCTGGTTGCGTGGGCCGCCAAGGCCGATTTCCGGGAAGAGCAGCTCGGAGACGGTGTAGGCCTCCTCCAGATGCGGGTAGCCGGAAGCGACGATCGTATCGATGCCGAGCGCCTGGTATTCGCGCAGGCGGGCGGCGACCGTCTTCGGCGAGCCGACCAGCGCGGTGCCGGCGCCCGAACGAACCAGACCAATGCCGGCCCAGAGGTTCGGCGAAACTTCCAGCTTGTCGCGCCGGCCATTGTGAAGCGCCACCATGCGTGCCTGGCCGACGGAATCGGAGCTCTTGGCAAACACCTCCTGCGCCGCTTCGATCGCCTCGTCTGAGAGCTTGGAGATCAGCCGGTCGGCAGCGGCCCAGGCCTCCTCGTCCGTTTCGCGAACGATGAAGTGCAGACGGATGCCGAAACTCACGTCCTTGCCCCTGGATGCGGCCGCCTTGCGGACGGAGGCGATCTTTTCCGCCACCTGCGCCGGCGGTTCGCCCCAGGTCAGGTACTTGTCGACGCGACCACCGGCAAACTCGATCGCCGCGTCCGACGAGCCGCCGAAGTAAAGCGGCGGGCGCGGTTCCTGGACCGGCGGGATGCCGAGCTGGGCATTCAGCGCCTTGATGTACTTGCCGTCGAGATTGGCTTTGCCGGTTTCGATCAGTTGATTGAAAACCTGGAAGAATTCTTCGGCATGGGCGTAGCGTTCGTCATGCGGCAGGAAAATGCCGTCACCCGCCAGTTCCTGGGCGCTGCCGCCGACGACGATGTTCAGCAGCAGACGTCCATTGGAAACGCGGTCGAGCGTCGAGGCCAGGCGCGCATAGTAAGCCGGTGAAGCCGTGCCCGGACGGATGGCGACGAGGAATTTCAGCTTCTCCGTGACGGCCGCAAGATGGCCTGCCAGCACGAAGGACTCCTCGCAGGCCACACCGGTCGGGATCAGCACACCGGTATAGCCGAGGCGATCGGCGGCGGTGGCAATCTCGCGGAAATAGCCCGGATCGGCGGGCCGGCTGCGGTCGTCGGAGCCGAGATAGGATCCGTCACCCGAGGTCGGGATGAACCAGAGGAAATCGAGCGGCTTTTCGGTCTTGGTCATGTCAAGGTCCTTTCAACAATGGGAGTCAGCTGGCCTTCGGCCGCCAGACGATATCGGAAATGGTGAGCTTCTTCGGCAGGATGCCGAGGCCATGGAACTCATCGGCCAGCGCCTGCTGATAGGAAATCGCCTCCTCGGTCAGCGGATGGACCTTGCCAAGGTCGGCGCCCTTGCGGGTCAGCACGGTGCGGGTCACCTCGATCGGCACGCCGGTGATTTCCGAAAGCGCGGAGATCGTCTCTTCGATGTGCGATTGCGCCCAGGCGCCGGTCTTTGCCAGTTCATCGATCACCTCCGACAGCACATCCGGATTGGCCGCCGTGAAGTCGCCATTGCCGAAGTAGAAGCTCCAGCTATCGACGATGCCCTCCGCGGTCGTCAGCACGCGCGTCTGCGGATCGGTTTCGGCGATCGCGTAGTAGGGATCCCAGATCGCCCAGGCGTCGATGCTGCCGGTCTTGAAGGCCGCGGCCGCATCCGGCGGAGGAAGGTCGATCGCCTCGACGTCGCCAACTTCGAGACCCGCCTTGCGAAGCGCCTTGACGGTGAAATTATGGGCGCTCGAACCGCGCTTGAACGCGACCTTCTTGCCTTTCAGGTCCTCAAGCGAGGCGATCGACGAGTCCTTGTGGACGAGGATGGCTGACCCGGTAGAGGGACCGCGATAGGTGCCGACATAGAGCAGATTGCCGCCGGCGGCCTGGGCGAAGAGTGGCGGAACATCGCCGGTCGGGCCGAAATCGAGCGACCCGGCGCCGAGCGCTTCCAGAAGCGGTGGACCAGAGGTGAATTCCGACCAGGTGACGCTGATACCCCGCGGCGCCAGTCTCTTTTCGATGGCGCCCGTGCGCTTCGCCAGCGCGAGCACGCCATTCTTCTGCCAGCCGATACGAAACACGGTCGTCGCCGCCCGGGCGGGCCGGAGGACGGGCATGGAAAGCGAGGTCGCTGCCGCTCCGATCAGTGCCAAACTTTGCCTGCGCGTGATCATGGTATCTCTCCGATGGGTTGGTGGGATCAGCTGGCCTTGGGGCGCCAGACGATGTCCGAGATGGTGAGCTTCTTCGGCAGGACGCCGAGCGCGTGGAAGTCGTCGGCCAGCGCCTGCTGGTAGGCGACGGCCTCGTCAGACACCGTGCCAACCTTGCCGAGATCGGAGCCGGCGCGCGTCAGCGTCACCCGGGTGACGTCGGCGGGAACTCCGGTAATTTCCGACAGTGCCGCAGTGGTTGCCCCGATGTCCGCTTGGGCGGCAGCACCGACCTTGGCGAGTTCATCGAGGATCTCGGTGATCAGTTCGGGGTTCTGCGAAGCGAAGGCGCCGTTGCCGAGGAAGTAGCCCCAGGCCTCGACGATGCCCTCCGAGGTGGTCAGCAGGCGGGCGTTCGGGTCCCTCTCGGCGATGGCGAAATAAGGATCCCAGATCGACCAGGCATCGATGCTGCCATTCTTGAAGGCGGCGGCCGCATCCGGCGGCGGCAGGTCGACATTCTCGACGTCATCCGGCGTCAGACCGACCTTGGCCAAGGCCTTGAAGGCGAAGTTGTGGGCGCTCGATCCGCGCTTGTAGGCAAGCTTGACACCCTTGAGATCGGCAAGCGTCTTGATCGCCGAATCCTTGTGAACGAGGATGCCATGAAAGGCAGCCGGCGGCTTGTAGGTGCCGACATAGACGAGATCGCCGCGGGCGGCCTGGGCAAAGAGCGGCGGAACGTCGCCGGTCGGGCCAAAATCGAGCGAGCCGGCACCGAGCGCTTCGAGGAGCGGCGGACCCGAGGTGAACTCTGACCACTCGATGCTGATGCCACGGTCGGCAAAGCGCTTCTCAAGCGCGCCCTGCTGCTTGGCAAGCGCCAGCACGCCAAACTTCTGCCAGCCGATCCGGATCTTCTTGGCTTGCGCCCATGCCGTCCGCGTGAGGGGCAAGGCAGCGACGGCAAGGGCTGCGGCAAGTTTGAGACCCTGTCTCCTGGTAATCATGTCGACCTCCGATGTGTGCCAATCGCGGCACTCCTGAAACAATGCCTCAAAGTAATAATCTCTATAGTTTTTGTAAGGAATTTTATTCCAGCGGATGGGGCGATTTGGAGATTATCCGTCGCGTCATGCGTTGCCGTTTGGATCGACCGTCCGGCGGGGCGAATTCAGTGACTGCACTCCGGCTGCGACGGGGATTACAACGCGGCGGTCGTCGCGGCCAAACCGCAGAGGGGCGACATCTGTACAACCAGTCTGCGTCGCGAGGCTCCCGCCGCAACGCCCGGTCCCGGCTGGCCGGGACAGAAAAACCCGCGGTGTTTGCCGCGGGTTGTCTTCATTGTCCAAGGTCTGTCTGATCACTTCGGCTTGTAGATCTGATCGAAGATGCCGCCGTCGCCGAAGTGTTCCGGCTGCGCCTTGGCCCAACCGCCGAAGATCGGGTCGTCGATCGTGACCAGCTTGATGTCGGGCAATTGCTTCAGCAGTTCGGGCTTGACCAGGTCCCGCTTGGACGGTCGGTAGAAATGCTTGGCCGCAAGGTTCTGGCCCTCCTCCGAATAGAGATAGGCGAGATAGGCTTCGGCCTGCTTGCGCGTGCCCTTGGCATCGACATTGCCATCCACCACGGTGACCGGCGGTTCGGCCAGGATCGAAAGCGGCGGCACGACGATGTCGAAGGAATCCGCACCGAATTCGGCGCCGGCCAGATAGGCCTCGTTTTCCCAGGCCAGCAAAACATCGCCGATCTGACGCTGGGCGAAGGTGGTCAGCGCGCCGCGGGCACCGGTGTCGAGGATGGGCGCGCGCTTGTAGAGTTCCGCGATATAGGCAAGGATCTTGCCCTGGTCGCCCTTGAATTCCTCATGCGCCCACGCCCAGGCCGCGAGATAGTTCCAACGCGCCCCACCCGAGGTTTTCGGATTGGGGGTGACGATCTGGACATCGCCCTTCACCAGGTCGCCCCAGTTCTGGATTCCCTTGGGATTGCCCTTGCGCACCAGGAAGACGATCGTCGAGGTGTACGGCGAGGAGTTGTTCTCCAGCCGTCCGCGCCAGTCCTTGGCAATCTTGCCGGTATTCTTCGCAATGGCGTCGATATCGCCTTCAAGAGCCAGGGTCACCACGTCGGCCTCCAGCCCGTCGATCACGGCACGGGCCTGCTTGCCCGAACCGCCATGCGACTGCTGTACAGTGACATCCTCTCCGGTCTCGGCCTTCCAGTGCTTGGCGAAGGCCTCGTTATACTCCTTGTAGAACTCACGCGTGGGGTCATAGGACACGTTGAGCAGGGTCGTTTCCGCGAATGCGGCGGGAGCGTTGCCGAGGGCAAGACCCAGGCTGAGAACCAGACCGAAGCTTTTCTTCAAAATATTCATTTCACACCTCCATTGGATGCATTTACTCTATCGAATCAATAGAGTTAATCAACGACATGGAATAACAACGCAAAACTGGTTCCCTTGGGGCACTCCCGGCGCAAAATCAGAAGGGCGGTGCCACCAA
Organism: Ciceribacter sp. T2.26MG-112.2; assembly: GCF_900492205.1. Taxonomy (GTDB): domain Bacteria; phylum Pseudomonadota; class Alphaproteobacteria; order Rhizobiales; family Rhizobiaceae; genus Allorhizobium; species Allorhizobium naphthalenivorans_A. The sequence goes on along the minus strand of NZ_UEYQ01000015.1, from coordinate 59,050 downwards.
TATGCACATCCGGTTTTCTGTCAGTTGCAGTGAGCAGAGCATTCTGTTTTAGCCTTAATCTGCCAAAGAGGCGGTTGCAGCCGCCTTTTCCGGCAGTCGACGGTGGTCTCAAAGCACATAAGCCGCCGCTCAGACCGCCTGGTCGTGCGACGGCTTTTCCCAGAGGTTGACGCCGCCCTCGACCGCGTAGCGGTCGATCTCGACGAGTTCTTCCGTGGTGAACAACAAATTGTTCAGCGCCGCGACATTCTCCTCGACCTGCCGGGCCGAGCTTGCGCCGATCAGGGCCGAGGTGACGCGCGAATCGCGAAGCACCCAGGCCAGCGCCAGTTGGGCCAGCGATTGGCCACGGCGGGCGGCGATGTCGTTGAGCGCGCGAGCCCGCACGATATTCTCTTCCCTCAGGTGGTCCGGCCGCAGGAAGCCGCCGCCCGGGCGGTTGACGCGGGCATCGTCGGGGATGCCGTTCAAGTATTTGTCGGTGAGCAGTCCCTGAGCCAAAGGCGTGAAAGCGATGACGCCGGCGCCGACCTCGTCGGTCGCCTTCAGCAGGTCCTTTTCGATCCAGCGGTTGAACAGGTTGTAGGACGGCTGGTTGATCAGCAACGGCACGCCCCGCTCCGCCAACAGCGTGGCGATCTCGCGCGTCTTGTTGCCGGAATAGGACGAGATGCCGACATAGAGCGCCTTGCCCTGCTCGACCGCGAATGCGAGCGCCGAGGCCGTTTCGTCCAGCGGCGTGTCGGCATCGAAGCGGTGCGAATAGAAGATATCGACATAGTCGACACCGAGGCGCTTCAGGCTCTGATCGAGGCTGGACAACACTGCCTTTCGCGAGCCGCCGCCCCGCCCATAAGGCCCCGGCCACATGTCCCAGCCGGCCTTGGTCGAGATGATCAGCTCGTCGCGATGGCCAGCCAGATCCTCTTTCAAGATGCGGCCGAAATTGATCTCTGCGCTGCCGGCCGGCGGCCCGTAATTGTTGGCGAGATCGAAATGGGTGATGCCGAGATCGAAGGCCTTGAACAGGACTGACCGCTGCGTTTCGATCGGTGTCGTGTCGCCAAAATTGTGCCAGAGGCCGAGCGAGATCGCCGGCAGCTTGAGGCCGCTTCGGCCGACACGGCGAAAGGCGGCATTGTCATAGCGGTCGGAGGCAGGAAAGTAGGTCATCTGGTGTTTCCATTGAATGAAAAAGACCGGACACAGGCTCTTTTGCAGGCCTGTGTCCGGCAAGTTGGGCTTGCCCTGAATTAAAGGGCACCATGCCTCGGCGGCAGGATGCCGTTGAGGTAGTAGTTGCCGATATGGTGATATTTCCACCGGACCGGGTCGTGTAGCGAGTGGGTGCGGGCATTGCGCCAGAAGCGATCAAGGCCATAGCTTTCGAGCGTCGAGCGTGCACCGCCAAGCTCGATCAGCTTGGTCGCCGCCAGTTGCGCCACTTCGGTTCCAAGCGCCTTGACCTCGGCAACCGCGATCGAGGCTTCGGCCACCGTGTTCTCGGTCGGATCAGCCGTCGCGAGATCAAGCAGCCGCCCTGCCCGCGCCAGCAGTGCATCGGCTGCATGAACCCGAATAGACACGTCGCCGATCTGGTGAATCGAATGGGCATCCTCGTAGCCGTGCTCGATCGAGAGCTCGAAGAACGGTCGTGCATAGGCCCTTATGTAAGAGATCGCTTCGGCAAGTGCACCGCGGGCAAGGCCCACCTGCACGGCCGAATGAATGATCTGGGCGAACGGCCCCATCGGCGTCGGCTTTTCGAAGACGACGTCGTGGTCGACGACCTGGAACGGCGTGATCTCGACATCGTCGAAAGTGACTGTGCCGCTGCCGGTCGACCGCTGGCCGAAGGATGACCAATCATCAACCAGGTCCAGACCCGGAGTGGCTCGGTCGATGAACACAATATGCACCCGACCGGTATCATCCTTGGCGACCGCCACGATGATGTGGGCGAATAGCGAACCGGTCGCGTAAAATTTCTGGCCGTTGAGCCGAAGCTTGCCGTCGCGCTTCACAAAAATGGTCTTGTAGTCGACCGGCGTCCTGGTGCCGATTTCCGTGAAGGCGTTGCCCAGCCGGTCGCCATCGAGAATGCGCGCGAAATAGTGTCGCTTCTGCTCCTCTGTCCCGGCGAGCCGCAAGGCCTCCACCATGTAGAAGTGGTTCTGCGGGATCTGGCCGATCGAGGAGTCGGCGGCCGAGATGATCGCCGTCACCTCGGCCAGCGTGACGGCGGAGACGCCGGCGCCGCCGTATTCCTTCGGCACGGTGATCGCCCAGAGACCCGCTTGGGAAAAACGCTCGATCTCTGCAATCGGCAGCCGCCGCTCACGATCGCGGGCAACGGCGCCGGCGGCAAATTCCCGCGCGAGTTCGCGCGCTACGGCGACGGCTTCCGCATCGCCCTTGATGCGGTGCGCCTTCTTTTGCCGCGGCGGGATGTGGGGTGCCGGGCGGCCGGCGGTCAGCGCGGCCTCCCGGTGCAGATTTCTGTCGTTCTGGCTCATCGATCCGGCCTCAATTCCAGGCATGGCGCGGCGGATTGACGCCGTTCAGGTAGTAATTGCCGACATGGTAGAACTTCCAGCGCACCGGATCGTGCAGGGTGTGCACGCGGGCATTGCGCCAGTGACGGTCGAGGCCGTGCTCGGCCAGCGTCGAGCGGGTGCCGGCCAGTTCGAACAGCTTGTTGGTCGCGAGGATGGCGATCTCGGTGGTCAGCACCTTGGATTCAGCGGTCTTGATCGTGGCCTCGGAGACTGTTTCCTCGTTCGGATCGGCGCCAGCGACGTCGATCGCACGTCCGGCGATCTCCAGCAGAGCCTCGGCGGCATGAAGCTTGATCTGCAGATCGCCGATTGCGGCGATGGTGAAGAGGTCCTCACCGGCGGTTTCCTTGCCGCTGTCGATCCAGGGGCGGCTCTGGGTCCTGACGAAGGCGATGGTGTCCTCGATCGCACCACGGGCGATGCCGAGATCGATCGCCGACTGGATGATCTGCGAGACCGGACCGGCGATTGTCGGATGCTCGAAGGAGGTGACGTGCAGCGCGCGGGCCTTCGGCACCCTCACATCCGCGATCCGCACACCACCCGAAGCGGTGGTGCGTTGGCCGAAGCTCGACCAGTTGTTGGTCACCGTCAAACCCGGGGCGTCGCGGTCGGCGAACACCAAATAGGCCTGCCCATCCTCGGTGACGGCGACGATCGGCACGACATGGGCGAGAAGCGCCCCGGTGGTATAGAATTTCTCGCCGTTGACCACGGCCTCGTCGCCCTCGAACCGGACACGGGTTTCGAAGGCGGCAACGTTTTTGCTCTTCAGCTCGGAAAACGCGTTGCCGAAACGGATGCCCGAGAGCGCCAGCGCAAAGAGGTCGCGCTTCTGCTCGTCGCTTCCGTCGAGATCGATCGTGCCGACGATCGCCAGATGGTTCTGGGTGATCTGGGCGATCGCCGGATCGGCGGCCGCAATGGTCTCGATCACCTTGGCAAGCGTGGCGTAGGAGACGCCCGGTCCGCCATAGGCCTTCGGCACATTGATGCTCCACAGCCCGCTCTGGGAGTATTCATCGAGTTCGACGATCGGCAGCAGGCCCTCGCGATCGCGCAGGGCCGCGCCGACCTTGAACCTTTCGGCAAGCCGCTCGGCGATCTCGATGGCTTCGGCGTCTGTCTTGATGACATGCGCCGGCGTTGCGGGCCGCGGCCGGGGCGCCACCGGATCGGTGGAGTTGACGCGCGGATGGATGGAATGGTCGATCTTGGTTTCGGGAAGCGTACCCATGGTCATATCCTCATTGAAAAGGGGAGAGAGAAATCAGCTGCCGGTCGGGCGCAAAGCTTCGCTGCGCTTGATTGCCTCGATGTCGCGGTAACGGGCGCCCGGATGCGGGGCCTCGAGCCGAGCGCCAAGGCCGAACAGCTTTTCGCGCAAGGTGCCGGGACGGTATTCGGTGGGATAGACGCCGCGCTTCTGCAGCTCGGGCACGAGATAGCCGACGATGTTCTCGAAGGTTTCCGGGGTGACCGCATAGGCGAGATTGAAGCCGTCGACGCCGGTTTCCTCGACCCATTGCTGCAGCTCGTCTGCAACGGTCGCAGCCGAACCGACGATCACCGGGCCCATGCCGCCGATGCCGCCCCATTCGGCGAGTTCGCGGATGGTCCAGCGCTTGTTGGGATCTCCCTCCGACAGGCTCTCGACCGCGGAATGGATCGCGTTGGTCTCCACCTTCGTGACCAGGTCGTCCGGACGGTACTGCGAGAAATCGATGCCGGTCCAGCCGGACATGAAGACCAGCGAACCGTCATAGGAGACGTAGTCGAGATATTCCCGGAACTTGGCGCGCGCCTTTTCGTCGGTCTCATCGATGATCACCGTCAGGAGGTTGTAGATCTTCAAGCTGTCCGGCGCGCGGCCCGCGGCAACGGCCCGCTGGCGGACGTCGGCGACGTAGTTGCGCAGGATGGTCTTGGTCTGGGCGGCAACGAAGACACATTCGGCGTGCTCGGCCGCAAACTTCTTGCCGGCCCCCGATGCGCCCGCCTGGTAAAGAACCGGCGTGCGTTGCGGCGACGGCTCGGTCAGGCCATAGCCCGGAACGTCGAAATATTTGCCCTTGTGGCCGATCTCATGGACCTTTTCCGGCAGCGTGAAGACGCGGTTGTCGCGGTCGCGCACCACCGCCCCGTCTTCCCAGGAGCCTTCGAGCAGCTTGTAGATTACCTCAAGATACTCGTTGGCGATGTCGTAGCGGTTGTCGTGACGCTGCAGCCCGGCCTGGCCGATATTCTTCGCGCCACTCTCCAGGTAGGAAGTGACGATGTTCCAGCCGACACGGCCTTTGGTATGGTGGTCGGCGGTCGCCAGCCGACGTGCGAAGGTGTAGGGGTGTTCGAACGAAGTGGACGCCGTGATGCCGATGCCGAGATGCTCGGTTGCAAGCGCAATCGGCGCGGCCAGCTGCAGTGGATCATTGACCGGGATCTGCGCCGCTTGATGGATCGCGTGGTAATTGTCGCCCTTGTAGACATCGTAATATCCGACGACGTCGGCGATGAAGATGCCATCGAAAATGCCGCTTTCGAGCGTGCGGGCAAGATCCTGCCAATAGTCCAGGTCCTTGTATTTCCACGACCTGTCGCGCGGATGTGCCCAGAGCCCCGGCGATTGATGACCAACGCAGTTCATGTCGAACGCGTTGAAGTGAATGGTCCTGCTCATCGAAAGGCTCCTCAATCGGTCTCAGTGTGCGAGCAGCATCGCAGAGCGCGGGGAGAAAGCCAGTTATTCTATATTTTTTATCAATTATTCGGGGGAACGTTTTTCCCCGAAAGCGGCATTTGCGGAAAACCGCTCTGTCCCGGCAAGGTCGACCTGGCGGCGTCGAGACGCGAGTGGAGTGCGGTGCGCTGCCGATCCGTGACAATTCGGCAAAAGCATTTCGCCTGCGCCCTTCGGAACGATAAAACATACTTTGTCGATATAATAGATAGATTATACTGTCTACCAAGTGTCGAGACGACATCGTTGGAGCAGGCAGAACATGGTCAATTCGATCTTCGGACAAACAGGCACGTCGATCTTCGAATCCATGTCACGTCTTGCGACGGAGACAGGCGCAATCAATCTTGGGCAGGGTTTCCCGGAGGGTTTCGAACCCGCGCCGCTGATCGAGGCCGCGGTTCAGGCCCTGCGCGACGGCCCACACCAGTATCCGCCGATGATGGGTCTGCCCGCGCTTCGCCGGGCGGTCGCAGAAAACGCAAAGCGCTTTCTCGATCTCGACGTGGATTGGCAAAGCGAGGTGCTCGTCACCTCGGGGGCGACCGAAGCCCTGGCGGACACCTTCTTCGCCCTTCTCGATCAGGGCGACGAGGTGATCGTTTTCGAACCGGTCTATGATGCCTATGCCACGCTGATCCGTCGTGCAGGCGCAAAGGTCGTTCCCGTCCGGCTGACGCCCCCGCACTGGGAGCTGCCGCGCGAAGCCCTGGTCAAGGCCATCACGGCGCGCACCCGGCTCATCGTCGTGAACACGCCGATGAACCCGATCGGCAAGATCTTCGATCCTGAGGAATTGTCCTTCCTCGCCGACCTGGCAATCGCCCATGATCTCATCATCGTCGCCGACGAAGTCTATGAGCACCTTGTCTTCGACTACCGCCCGTTCCATTCGCTGTTTGGCGTCGATGCAATCCGCGACCGGGTGGTGCGCATCGGCTCGGCAGGCAAGAGCTTCTCGGTCACGGGATGGAAGGTCGGTTACGTCACGTCAAGTGCCGGACTGTTACAGCCGATCGCCCGCGCGCATCAGTATGTCACTTTCACCACGCCGCCGGCGCTTCAGGCGGCGGTCGCGGTCGGGCTGACGCTGCCGGATGACTACTTTTCCGACCTGCGCCGGACACTTGGCGCACGCCGGGATCTGCTGGTGCGCGGATTGCGGGACGCGGGCTTCGATGTCGCCGATGTGCCGGCAACCTATTTCGCCGTCGCCGATATCGGCCCGCTCGATCCCGACGGCGACGATCTGGCCTTCTGCCGCCGCCTCACACTCGAGGCCGGCGTCACCCCTGTGCCCGTCTCCTCCTTCTATGGCGACCGCGACGTCAAGAGCCATGTGCGGTTCTGCTTCGCCAAGACGGAGGAGACGATCCTCACCGCGATCGAACGGCTTCGCCAATGGCGCGAAAAAGAGGGTTGGAGGGCGGCATCGTGACCCGCCGCGAGACGCCACCCGACATTGGCGCGGCGATCGCCGCGCTCGAAGCGCGTTATCCAGCCTCGGTGACGACCGGCAAGTCGGCGCGCCGCCTGCATGCCAGCGACGAGAGCCATCACGAAGGTCACGAGCCGGACATCGTCGTGCATCCAAGGACGACGGAGGAGGTCGCCGACATTGTGCGGATCGCAGCCCGTAACCGCGTGCCGATCACACCCTTCGGCGCCGGTTCCGGCCTTGAGGGTGGCGCCATTCCGCAATTCGGCGGCATCTCGCTCGACACGTCCGAACTCTCCGAGATATTCGAAGTTCGCGCCGACGACATGATCGCCCGCGTCGGCGCCGGCGTCCGCCGGCTCGACCTCAACAGGGCGCTGCGCGACACGGGCCTGTTCTTTCCCGTCGATCCCGGCGCCAATGCCACGATCGGCGGCATGGCCTCGACGGGAGCCAGCGGTACCAATGCCCTGCGCTATGGCGTCATGCGGGAAAACGTCCTCGGCCTGACCGTGGTTACCGCCGATGGCAACATCGTCAAGACCGGTTCGCTGGCCCGCAAATCCTCCTCCGGCTATGATCTCACCCGTCTCTTCGTCGGCTCGGAAGGCACCCTCGGCATCATCACGGACGTGACGCTCCGGCTCCATCCCATTCCGGATGCGGTCTCGGCCCATGCCGGGTTCGAGACGCTGGCCGGTGCGGTCAATGCGGTCACCGACATCAAGCGCGCCGGCCTTGCCATCGGCCGCGTCGAGCTTCTCGATGCGTCTCTGGTCGAGGTCATCAACCGCCGCGGCGCCATGCGCCTTGCCCCCCTGCCGACCCTGTTCTTCGAATTCCACGCCTCTCCCTCCGAAATTGCCTCCGTCTCCGGGACCGTTTCCGAGATCATCACGGAAAACGGCGGCGGCGGGCTTCAGTGGCCGAGACCTGGCGAGCAAACGACAGCCCTTTGGGAAACCCGCCGCGATTGTCTTTCCTGGGCGAAAGCTGAGCGACCCGGATCGCAGTCCTGGCCGAGCGATGTCTGCGTACCGATCTCAAGGCTCGCCGAAGTGATCCTGGCGACCCGTGAAGATGTCGCCCGCTCGCAGATTCCGGCCCATATCGTCGGCCATGTCGACGACGGCAATTTCCACTGCGTCTTCATCCACCTGCCCGAGGAAGAGCACGCCGTCGCGGAACTCGCGGACCGCATCGTGACACGTGCTCTCGAGGCCGGCGGCACGGCAAGCGGCGAGCACGGCGTCGGTCTCGGCAAGCGAAAATTCCAGCTCGCCGAGCATGGCGCCGCTGCCGTCGCGCTGATGCGCTCGCTGAAGCAGACGCTCGATCCGCTGGGAATTCTCAATCCCGGAAAGGTCCTGCCGGACCTCTCCCACACCTGAACCGCCTCGCATCTCGAAAAGGAAAGACATCGCATGCGTACTCCCTCCCTGATCGCCGGAACCGTATCGGCCATCGCCCTGTTGATCGCCGCCCATGCCCCGGCCTTCGCCGAAACCATTAAGTTCGGCGTCACCGCCGGTCCGCACGCCCAGATCGCCGAGGCACTGGTTCCGGTGGCCAAGGCCAAGGGCCTGGATGTCCAGGTCGTCGAATTCTCCGATGGAGCGCTGATCGACCCGGCCACCAATGACGGTGACCTTGATGCCAACGGTTTCCAGCACACGCCCTATCTCGAGCGGCAGAATAAGGACCGCGGCCTCAACCTCGTGTCCGTCGCCGGCAAAACCGTCCTGCTGCCGATGGCTGGCTATTCCAAGAAATTCAAGTCGCTCGCCGACCTGCCGGATGGCGCTCAGGTGTCGATCCCGAACGATCCGTCCAACGGCGGCCGTGCGCTCAAGCTTCTCGAAGCCGGCGGCGTGATCAAGCTGACGCCGGGCGTCACCTTCCAGGCCACAGAACTCGACATCATCGAGAACCCGAAGAACATCAAGATCATCCCGATGGAGACCGCGCAGCTGCCGAGGTCGCTGGAAGACGTCGATTTCTCGGTCATCACCTCGCATTTCGCCCTTTCCGCCGGACTCAACCCGAAGAAGGACGGCCTGCTGATCGAAGACCAGCTGTCTGAATATTTCTGCCTGATCGCCGTGGCCGACAAGAACAAGGATGCCCCGTGGGTGAAGACCCTGGTCGAGGCCTACAAGTCGCCGGAAGTGAAGGCCGCCATCGAAAAGACGTTCGAAGGTAACGTCATCGCAGGTTGGTAAGATGAGCCTTCTGGCACGCACAGGGCCGGGCTTGTCCCTGCCCGCCCAATCCGAGCTGGCAGATGTGGTGCAATCCGCACCCGCTGCCGCCCGACCGATCATCGAGGTCCAGTCGCTGACCAAGGTCTATGACCTGAAGGCCGGCCCGGTTCTCGATGACGTCTCCATCGTCGTCGAAGAAGGTTCGGTCCACGGCATCATCGGCCGGTCCGGGGCGGGCAAGAGCACGCTCGTGCGGTGTCTGAATGGTCTCGTATCCCCCACTTTCGGCCGGATCACCGTATCCGGCCGCGAGATCAGCGCCCTGAAGGGTGCGGAGCTGCGCAGGGCGCGGCGCGACATCGCCATGATCTTCCAGCATTTCAGCCTCCTGTCGTCGCGGACGGCCGCCGCCAACGTTGCCCTGCCGCTCGAGATCGCCGGCGTGCCAAAGGAGATGATCCGTCAGCGCGTTCCGGCCCTGCTGGACCTGGTCGGGCTTGGCGGCAAGGCAGATTCCTATCCGGTTGAACTCTCAGGCGGCCAGAAGCAGCGCATCGGCATTGCCCGCGCACTGGCCCTGGAACCGACAGTTCTGCTCTCCGACGAAGCAACCTCGGCGCTTGATCCCGAGACGACAGAGCAGATTCTCGCACTGCTCAAGGACATCAACCGTCGCACCGGCATCACCGTCGTCCTCATCACCCACGAGATGGAGGTGGTCCGCCAGATCGCGGATCACGTGACGGTGCTCGAACACGGCAAGGTCATCGAGACCGGCCCGACCTTTGACGTCTTCGCCTTTCCCAAGTCGCCAATCGCCCGCTCGTTCCTGTCGAGCATCGTCGCCCATGACCTGCCGCCCGAGGTGTCGGATGGGCTGGTTGAGAGCGCCACGGCGGAAACCGATCCCGTGCTGCGCATTACCTTCACCGGCGTTGCGGCCCATGATCCGGTCGTCGCGACCCTGGTCGAGCGCTTCAAGGTGCGGCCCAATATCCTGCACGGGCGCATCGATTACATCGCGGGAAAGCCGCTCGGCATCATGACGCTGATCGCCGAAGGCGGCGAGCCGAAGCTCGATGCCATCCTTTCCTATCTGTCTTCCCTCGGTCTCCACGGAGAGGTCATCGGCCATGCTGTCCGGTCTGCTTTCGCCGGCGCTCATCGCGCTCATTCTTGATTCACTGCGGGATACTGTCACCATGGTGACTGTCGCAGCCTTGCTTTCGACGCTGATCGGCCTGCCGCTCGGCGTGCTGCTGGTCGTCACGTCGTCGGGCCAGTTCCTGGAGCGGCCGCTGTTCAACAAGGTGATCGGCACGCTGGTCAACCTGGTGCGCTCGACGCCGTTCATCATCCTGATGGTGGCTATCATTCCGTTTACCCGGCTGATCGCCGGAACGACGGTCGGCACCTATGCCGCCATCGTTCCGCTGACAGTGGCGATCACCCCGCTCTTTGCGCGGCTTGCCGAGGCTGCCATGCGCGAGGTCGATCAAAGCCTGATCGAGGCCGCCGAAAGCATGGGGGCGAGCCCGCTGCAGATCATCTTCAAGGTTCTGCTGCCCGAGGCCCTTCCCGGCATCGTCGCCGGCCAGACCGTCACTCTCGTCAGCCTGATCGGTTACTCGGCCATGGCGGGCACTGTCGGCGGCGGGGGCCTGGGCGACCTTGGGATCCGCTTCGGCTACCAGCGCTTCATGCCCGAGGTCATGGTCGCTGTCGTCGTCATCCTCGTCGTCATCGTCCAATCCGTCCAGATGTCCGGCGATCTCGCCGCCCGTCTCGTCAACCACCGGATCGCCCGCAGCCGCCGATCCCGCTGAAAGCGCACGGCCGCCGGAAACGGGTGGCCGCCGGCGTTGTCAAATTCATCCTCCGATGGCTGCTCGGGGGACGCCCAATAAGGAGAACTCAAATGACCATACACACCCTCCCGGTCCACCTGCCGCTCGTCGACATTTCGCGCTTCCATGCCGGTCCCGCCGAACGCGAGCGCTTCATCGCCGACCTCCGCAAGATCCTGCACGATCACGGTTTCTTCTATCTCACCGGCCACGGCGTCGATCCCAAGCTTGTCGCCGACGTGATTGCCAACTCGAAGCGCTTCTTCGCGCTGCCGCTCGAACAGAAGCTGGAGATCGAGATGGTGAAGTCGCCGCATTTCCGCGGCTACAATCGCGCCGGCTATGAGCGCACCCGCGGGCAGCAGGACTGGCGCGAACAGCTCGACATCAATACCGAGGGCACGGCGGTCGAGATCGGCCCAAACACGCCCGCCTGGAAGCGCCTGCTCGGCCCGAACCAGTGGCCAGCCGCCCTTCCGGAATTGAAACCCCTCCTGCTCGCCTATCAGGCGGAGGTCACCCGCGTCGGTATCGACGTGCTAAAAGCGATCGCGGTTGCCCTCGGCCAGCCAGAGGATGCCTTTGCCCAGATCTATGAGCCGCAGCCGTCGCAGCTTCTGAAGATCATCCGCTATCCCGGCCGTGAAGTGGCTGAGACCGATCAGGGCGTCGGCGCCCACAAGGACGGTGGCTTTGTCACCGTCCTGCTGCAGGATACGGTTCCGGGCCTTCGCGTCCAGACCGAGGATGGCGTCTGGCTCGAGGCTCCGCCGGTTCCAGGAACCTTCGTCATCAACACCGGTGAACTGCTGGAACTGGCAACCAATGGCTTCGTCCGTGCGGACGTGCACGACGTCATCGCACCGCCCGCCGGTGTCGAGCGTTTCTCCGTCGCCTTCTTCCTCGGCTCGCGCTACGACGCCACCATCCCGGTCATCGCGCTGCCGGAAGAACTGAAGCGTGAAGAGCGTGGTGTGACCGTCGACCCGCTCAACCCGATTTTCCGCGAAGTCGGCCAGAACCACCTGAAGAGCCGCCTGCGGTCGCATCCCGACGTCGCACGGGCGCATCACGCGGATCTGCTAACGCCGGAGCAGCTCGCCGGCGAAGCCGTCGCCTCCGCCTATTGACGCACTTCGGCCCCGGAGCGTCCTTGCGCTTCGGGGCCGAGCAAGGACGCCCGCGCGTAACGCGGAGAAGAGCAAAAAAATCCTGCTCGGGCATTTCTATTAGTCTATAAAATCTATCAATTTTATATTGATCAATTAGTCTGTTCCCATCATCTCATCCATGGGGACAAACCGATGACCAAAACGCCTCCCAGGCCACTTCAGCCGGTATCCGGCACGTTTTCGCGCCGCACGCTCCTCAAGACGGCCGGCATCGCCGGGGCCGCCGCCGGTTTTGGCGCTCTCGCCGGCCGCAGCGGTTCCTATGCCATCGCCGGCAACCTCATCCCGATCAAGCTTGAGTGGACGGAAGTTGCCGCCTGCCATTCGCCAGTGGGCTTCGGCCTTGCCAAGGGCATCTATGCTAAGCATGGCCTTGAGGTGGAACTCTTCTATCAGGGCGCCAGCGGCCAGACGCTGATCCAGGCGCTTGCAACCCGCAAAGCGGAAGCAGGCCCAGGACTGCTCTACGATTGGCTGAAGCCGATCGAACAGGGTTTCGACGTCAAGCTGTTCGCCGGATCGCACGGCGGCTGCCAGCGCGTTCTCGTCAAGCCCGATTCCGGCATCAAGACGCTGACGGACCTCAAGGGCAAGACGATCGGCACGTTCGACGTCATGTCGCCGTCGCGCGTTGCCTTCTCGGTGGCGCTGGCCAAGGCCGGCCTCAACCCGGAGACCGACGTGACCTGGAAGGTGTTTCCCTTCGACCTCGTCGCTGAAGGCGTGTTGAAAGGCGAGGCCGATGCCGTGGCGCACATGGACCCCTGGGCCTATTCCTACGAAAAGCAGCACGGCTTCGTGAAGATCGCGGACACCCAGACCGGCGCCTTCCAGGACCGCGTGTGCTGCGTGCTCGGCGTCAACGGCGACTACTATGAAGCCAACAAGGACGCCATCAAGCGCGTCGCCGCGGCCAACCTGGAAATCCACCAGTACACGGCCAAGCATCCGGACGAAGTGGCCAAGTGGTATTTTGATACGCTGAGGCCGGGCCTGCCGCTCGAGGATCTCACCGAAGTGCTGGCCTCCTTCACCTATCACGACCACTGGTTCGGCAAGGAACTGCTGAAGGAGGTCAGGATCGGCTACGAGGACCTGAAGCTCACCGGCGTTGCCGATGCCTCCACCGATCCGGAGGAAATCGCCAACCGCATCACCATCGACATCTTCGCGTGATCCGGCCATGAGCGAGGTCACCCGAAGCGACATCGATCTTCTGTCCCGGGCTGCAACGCCCCGCAGAAGCCTCCTGTGGCGCGACGGCCTTCTGGCCGCCGCGACCTGGGCGACAGCCGCCGCCATCACGGCACTGCTGCCCGATGTCATCACATGGGGCGCGACCGGCCTGTTCGCCATCGTGACGGGCGCCATTGCGGCCGTATTCCTGGCGCTCTCCCTCGCCGTCCCGCAATTTGGTCGTTCGGCGAGAACCCTGGTCCACTACGGTCCGTGGTTCATAGCATTGGGCATCTGGCTTGCCGCTTGGGAACTGCTGACGGCCAAGCTCGGCTGGCTGCCAAAGCCGTTCTTCTCGCCGCCGCAGGGGCTTTTGCATGTCTATGTGACAGACTGGGATCGCCTGCTCGTCTGCGTCGCCTACACTGCGCGGCTCTGGGGCCTCGGCTTCTTCTCCGGCATCGTGGTCGGCTTTGCCGCCGGCGTGGCGCTGGGCTGGTCAAAACGCTTCTCTTATTGGGGCATGCCGCTCCTGAAGCTGATCGGCCCGGTTCCGGCGAGCGCCTGGATCCCCTGCACCTTCTTCATCTTCCCGAGCACCTTCCAGGCCTCGATCTTCCTCGTCGCCCTGGCGTCCGGCATTCCCGTCGCGATCTTGACGGCCGCCGGCGTCGAACAGGTCAACCGCGCCTATTATGACGTCGCCCGCACGCTCGGCGCCTCCAAACGCTACCTGATCTTCAACGTGGCGATCCCGGCCTCGTTGCCCAATGTCTTCGTCGGCCTGTTCATGGCGCTCTATTATTCATTCGCCGTTCTGGTCGTTGCCGAAATGCTCGGGGCCAAGTTCGGGCTCGGCTGGTACCTGCAGTTCAACACCGCCTATTCGGCCTATGCCAATGTCTACGCCGCGCTGATCGTCATGGCGCTGATCTGCGCCGGCCTCGTGCACCTGCTGTTCGTCGCCCGCAACCGGCTTCTCGGCTGGCAGAAGGGGATCCTCTGATGGCGCTGGCTTACCAACAATCCGAAGTGGCAAGCCAGAACCTGGCCCTGGATATCGACCGGGTGTCGCATGCCTATGATCTGGGCGAACGCCTCCTGCCGGTCCTCGACAACGTGTCAATCACCGTGCAGCCCGGCGAGTTCGTCGCGCTGCTTGGGCCTTCCGGCTGCGGCAAGTCGACATTGCTGCGGCTCGCGGCAGGCCTCGAACATCCACGCCAGGGCGAATTGCGCGAAGACGGCGAAACCATCGGCGGACCGAACCCCGACCGCATTCTGGTTTTCCAGGAGGCAACGCTGTTTCCCTGGCTGACCGTGCGCAAGAACATCGCCACGGGCCTTGATGCCCGCGGCGTGCTGCAAGAACAGGGGCACCGAGTGGACGAGGTGCTGAAACTCGTAAAGCTCGAAGCCTTCGCCGACGCCTATCCGCACCAGCTGTCCGGCGGCATGGCCCAGCGCGTGGCGATCGCCCGGGCGCTGGTCAACGATCCGAAACTGCTGCTGCTCGACGAGCCCTTCGGCAAGCTCGATTCGCTGACGCGGCTGTCGATGCAGAAGGATCTGCTTCAGCTATGGAAGCAGGCCGGCTTCACCGCCCTGCTCGTCACCCACGACGTCGAGGAGGCCCTCCTGCTCGCCGACCGCGTCATCGTCTTTTCCGACCGCCCGGCGCGCATCGTCGCCGAGGTAACCGTCGAAAAACCGCATCCGCGCCGACGCGACGATGCCGAACTGGTGCAATTGCGCCAGACGCTCCTCGAACAGTTGGGGGTAGCTCATGACGTCTGAGACGCGGCTCCCCCTGCTGCTGGGGGCACTCGGCCTGATCATCACGGCGCTGGCCGCCGGTTGGTGGTGGCTGATCTTCGGCACGGTCGTCGAAAGCGGCTACATCACCCATGTCCAGGCGGCGAGCTGCCTCGCCGGGACGTCGGCTCTGTGCAACCTCGCCCAAGCGCTCTGCACCAACGATCATCTGTTCGGCATCCGCTGGTATGCGCCGGAAGCCTTTTGGGCCGGTACCGCATTGCTGATTGCCGCCCTCGTCCACGTCACGATCAAGGCGGACAGCCGCTCCGCCGATCAAACCCGCTCAACGGAGGTAGAACCATGACCATTCAACAGTCGACCGACACAATCGAGCAATCGGCAACGCCGCAGGTTCCTGTAGGCGCACCGAGCTTCAAGAGTCTTCACCCGGAAACCCTTGCGCTCCATGGCGGGAACTTCCGCTTCGATCCGACGACCGGCGCCGTCGCCGTTCCGATCTACCAGACCACGTCCTATCAACTGCCGGGCACGGAGGGCGCCGACAAGCTCTTCGCCCTCGAAGCGCCGGGCCATCTCTACAGTCGCGTCTCCAATCCGACCCAGGACGCCTTCGAGCAGCGCCTTGCGGAAATCGAAGGGGGTGCCGCCGCCCTGGCCGTCTCGTCCGGACAGGCTGCCTCGGCATTTGCCATCCTGAATGTCGCCCGCGCCGGCGACAACATCGTCAGCGCCGCCGGCCTCTATGGCGGTACCTGGGCACTGTTTGCCGCGACGCTGAAGAGCTTCGGCATCGAAACCCGCTTCGTCGACGCTGCCGATCCGGAAGCCTTTGCCCGTGCCACCGACGACCGTACGCGCGCCTATTACGCTGAATCGCTGCCCAATCCGAAGCTTGAAGTCTTCCCGATCGGCGAAGTCGCCGCCATCGGTCGCCGCTTCGGGATCCCGCTCATCGTCGACAATACTGCGGCACCGCTCATCATCCGCCCGCTCGAACACGGCGCCGCGGTCGTCGTCTATTCGGCGACCAAATATATCGGCGGACACGGCACGTCGATCGGCGGCGCCATCGTCGATGGCGGCAATTTCCCCTGGGCTGACCTGAAGGATCGTCAACCCAACCTGAACGAGCCCGATGCGAGCTATCAGGGCAAGACCTGGATCGAAAAGGCCGATGCTATCGGCTTCTTCCCCTATATCCTGCGGGCCCGGGCCGTGTTGTTGCGCGACATCGGCGCGGCAATCAGCCCGCAGAATGTCTTCCAGCTGATCCAAGGCCTTGAAACCCTGCCGCTGCGTCTTCGCCAGCACAACGAGAACGCCATCAAGGTGGCCGAATTCCTCAAGAGCCATCCGAAGGTCGCGAACGTGATCTTCCCGAAGTTCCAGACGGGACTGGCCGGCGAGCGCGCGGCGAAGTACCTGAAGTCCGGCTCCTATGGCGCGCTTATCGGTTTCGAACTTAAGGGTGGCCGCGAGGCGGGCCGGCGCTTCATTGATGCGCTCGAGCTCTTCTACCATCTCGCCAATATCGGTGACGCGCGGTCGCTGGCAATCCATCCCTCGACTACGACCCATTCGCAGCTTTCGGCCGACGATCAGCTCGCGACCGGTGTCACGCCCGGCTATGTTCGCCTTTCCATCGGCATCGAACATGCCGATGACATCATCTCCGATCTCTCCCAAGCGATCGACGCTGCCTGAGGCAACTTGGAAAGCAGGAGGAGGGGCGGATGTGAAACCCACATCCGCCCCTCCTTCGTTTCCTATGAGGCTCGAGCGTCTCCGAGTGCGACCCGATCAGCCGGCCAGTTCACGTTCTTTCCGCCGATCGGCTCCCAGGGTTTCAAGTGCCGTGCTCAACTGGTCGGCTACGAAGACGGCATGGTCGGTCACCTGCGGCAAACCCATCAGTTCGCCGAACGTACCGCGCGCCAGAGGTCCGCCGATGAAGAGACCAGGTGCCACCTTGCCGTCGACGCCAAGCGTCCGGGACCGGCCGTCGCACAAGAGCCCGAGCCCGGTCGGGCAAAGCGCCAGATAGCCCTGCGTCTCCAGCTCGGTCAGAAACGGTTGCGACTTGAGAATGCCCCCATGGGCAGGACCCGTCGTCACCACGACCGAATCCACCGTCAGTTCGCGTATTTCGTCGCTTCCCCTGAGCTTCACGCCGACGTTCAAAGCGGTGCCGACTACTGAAGCGGTAGCAAGAGAGGCGGCCAGGACTTCCAGGCGGCCGGCACGGATCGCATCATCCAGCACGCGCTCGAGCTGAGGTGCGATCCGGAACCGGTGGGCATCCCAATAGGGCCGCACGTGACGTGCCAACCTGCGCCGCGCCTGCACGGGGAGGGCCCGCCAGATCTGCTGGCCTTGGGCACGAACGGCGTCAAGCACCGGATGCCAACCGAGACCCAGGCATCGCGCTTCGCGCAGTGCCCCCCGAATACGGAATAGCAGTTGCGATGCGGTGAAGGCCGGCTGCGTGACGAAATCGCCAAACGGTTCGCGCGCCACGGCAGGATGGCCGCGGGATCTAAGGCCGCGGCGGGAGATGGAAACGATATGTCCGACATGACCGCGTTCGGATAGGGCCGCCACGACGTCGGCCGAGGTCAGCCCGTTGCCGATGATCAACACCCGGTCATTCCTGCCGATCGCATCCAGCGCGCCGGGCGCCGTCGGATCGGTGATGTAGTGCGGACTTCCGGCAAGCGGGGACAGCACCCACGGAGGCGCCGTTTCAGGATGACTGGTGGCGAGCACGACGAGGTCAGCCTCCAGATCCGCCCCGTCGGCGGCGCTGACGCGCCATCGCCCCTTGGAGCGCGTCAGTCCGGTCACGCGCGTCCGCCGGTGTTCCACCGCGCCGCTGGAAAGATAGGGCGCCACCATTGCGAAGGCATATTCCCCAAAGACATGGCGGCGCGGAAAGGGCTGGCCGTCCGGGGCGAAGGCCGTTCCATCACCCGCCAACGCGCCCGTCTCGGCGATCCACCGGGCAAAGCTCTCCGGATCGTCGGGAAAGAGGCTCATCTTCGAAGCCGGCACGTTGATCCGGTTCGCCGGTTCGTCGGTATCGTAGGCCAGGCCCTTGCCGAGTTTTTCCCTCGGCTCGAACACGACGATGCGCGCTTCGCGCCCCGCGCGATTTCGCGATGCCAGATGAAGGGAGACAGCGGCTCCGGTGAAACCGCCGCCGATGATTGCGACGACGGGAAGGGGGACGTAGGGCGGCATTTCGATCTCTCCAACGAGGAAAGGGACGGACGCGAAGGCACAGCCGACCTCGGGTGAATGGGACGAACTTATCCAGATAGGAGCGCTAAGCGAACGCATCTATTTCTATAGATTCAGAATACTATAGATTATTTTCCCTCGCACTCTACGCCTTGATGTCAGGGACATCGGGCGCTTTCCGTCGTCGAGACGGATCGAACTACTCGCAAATCTGGCCAAAGCGGAAATTCGTGGCCGCAAGCCTCGGAAAAAGAGAGAAATTTATCTCTACTAATTTGATGGATTAAATCATCATCTCCTCAATCGCATGCAGAGCATCCGCGACCAGCCAAGGAGAGGAACATCATGGCACTGAAACGCAGAGATTTGGCCGGCCTTGTCGCCGCCACCGCCCTTTTCACCATCCTGCAGGGAGCACCGGCTTTCGCCGCTGACGTCACGCTCAACATCGGCTACCAGCCTATCGTCGAGCCGTCGCGCGTGCCGCAGGCCGACGGCACCTATGAGAAGGTGACCGGAGCGAAGATCAACTGGCAGAAATTCGACGGCGGCGCCGACGTCATCGCTGCGATCGCATCCGGTTCGCTCGACATCGGCTATGTCGGCTCCTCGCCGCTCGCCGCGGCCGCAAGCCGCGGCCTGCCGATCGAAACCATCGCCCTCGTCGGTCTGATCAGCGAGGCGGAAGCCCTTGCCGTGCGCGACATTTCCAAGCCCGAAGATCTGGCCGGCAAGAAGATCGCCACACCCTTCGTCTCGACCGCGCACTACAGCCTGCTGACAGCGCTGAAGCACTGGAACATCGATCCGAAATCGGTCGAAATCCTCAATCTGCGCCCGCCGGAAATTGCCGCCGCCTGGTCGCGCGGCGACATTGACGGCGCCTATGTCTGGGATCCTGTTCTGGCCGAGCTCAAGAAGTCCGGCACGGTGCTTGCGACCTCGGCGGACGTCGCCGACTGGGGTGGCCCGACCTTCGACGCCTGGATCGTCAGCAAGACGTTTGCCGAAGCCCATCCTGACATTGTCGCAGCCTTTGTACGGGTTACCGGCGATGCGACCGCGGCCTATCGCGCCGACCCGGAAGCCTGGGGCCCGACCTCCCCCGAGGCCGCGAAAATCGCCAGGCTGACCGGCGCCAAGCAGGACGAAGTACCGACCCTCCTCAAGGGCTACATCTTCCCGACGCTGGAGGAACAGGCCAAGCCCGACCTTCTCGGCGGCGGCACGATCAAGGCGGTCGCGGAGACCTCGGCCTTCCTGAAGGAACAGGGCAAGATCCCGGCCGTCCTCGCCGACTACGCACCCTATGTCTCGTCGCGCTGGGTCGTCGACGCGTCCAAGCTTTCATTCTGACGAGCCAGACGTTGGCAAGTGGCCCGGTTCGCAAGGCCGGGCCATTTCCGTTCAAGATCCAAGAGGAGATTTGACGATGAGCATATTGTCCTTTCATGACGTCTCGCTGCGCTATCCGGCGCGTCAAGCCGGCTCCGGCCAGCCGCCGCTGGTTCTGGAGCGGATCAACCTTTCCGTCGAGACCGGAGAGTTTATCGTCGTCATCGGCCGCTCGGGCTCGGGCAAGACCAGCCTCCTCAATCTCGCTGCCGGCTTCCTGACACCGTCCAATGGCCGGATCGCCGTGGACGGAGCCACGATCGCGGGGCCGGGTTCCGACCGCGCCGTGGTCTTCCAGGACGATGCGCTATACCCCTGGCTCGACGCCCGCGATAATATTGCCTTCCCGCTCAAGCTGCGCGGCGTGAGCGAAAAGGACCGTCGTGTCCGCGCCGAAGAACTGCTCGAGCTTGTCGGCCTCGCCGATGCGGGACGCCGGCGCATCTCGGAGCTTTCCGGCGGCATGCGCCAGCGCGTCGGGATTGCCCGAGCTCTGGCCTCCGATCCGCGTTTCCTGCTGCTCGACGAACCTCTCGGCGCGCTCGATGCGCTGACACGGGCCAAGATGCAGGGTTTCCTGCTCGACGTCTGGTCTAAGAGCCGCGCCGGTGCGCTGCTCATCACCCACAGCATAGACGAGGCCCTGTTGCTTGCCTCGCGTGTCATCGTACTCTCGCCCAATCCCGGCCGGCTGGCCGCTGACATCGAGACGGGTTTCGCCGCCGAACTGCTGGCCGGGGCCTCGGTCAACCAGATCAAGGCATCGCCGCTCTTCAAGCGCATGCATGACGGGCTGACCAATCTCATCCATTCGATCTCCGACGAAACCGAGGTGGCAGCATGACCCTCATCAGCGAAGCTCCCGTGCTCTTGTCAGAGACGCCCTCCGAACAGCCAAGACGGAAGACCGTCGTCCCGCTCTACGTCTATTCGGGCCTGACGGTGACCGCCATCGTCGCCATCTGGTGGCTGGCAGCGCGCCTGGAGCTGGTGTCCCCGGTCTTTCTCCCGTCGCCGATCCTGGTCGCCCAATCGGCATGGAGCCTGCTGACCGTCGGCTTCGTCGATTCGACCCTTGCCGAACATGTTGTCGCCAGCCTCGGCCGCATTCTCGGCGGCCTGCTGGTCTCGATCCTTCTCGGGGTCCCGGCGGGTCTGGCGATCGGCACCAGCCGCATCGGTCGCGGTATTCTCGATCCGATCGTCGAGTTCCTGAGACCGCTGCCGCCGCTTGCCTATCTGCCGCTCGTCATCATCTGGGTCGGCATCGGCGAAGCCTCGAAGATCACCGTGATCGCCCTTTCCATGCTGCCGGCGATCATTCTGTCAACGGCCGCCGGCGTGCGCTCGGTATCGAAGGATCACCTCAATGCCGCCCGCTCCTTCGGTGGAACGGAACGCCAACTTCTGGTGCATGTGATCTTGCCCTCCGCCCTGCCCGCGATCCTTACCGGCATCCGGATCGCGCTTGGCACTGGCTGGTCGACACTGGTCGCCGCCGAACTGGTCGCGGCAACGCGAGGGCTCGGCTTCATGATTCAGTCGGCCGCGCAATTTTTGGTGACGGACGTCGTGCTGGCCGGGATCGGTGTCATCGCCCTGATCGCCATCCTGCTGGAACTGGCCGCTCGCGCGCTCGAACGCTGGCTGGTGCCGTGGGCAGCGGAAAAATGAGACCCGCCGCTTGAGCCGCGGGGAAGAATGGAGAAAGGGCTCCGGTCGGGAGCCCTTTCGTTTGTCGTACTGCCGCTCGGCACCGTCAGAGAAAGACGAGCAAGCCGGCAATGAAAAAGAAGGAGGCAATCAGCGCACCGGCCGGAAGTGCCTTGCGCAGATCTGGCCTGACGGGATTTGCGGTCCTTGACCGGCGGGAGGAGTTGTAGGGGATGTAGGACATGGGTCCCGCTCCCTCAATAGATCGGGAAGAAGCCCGATTGGAAAATCGCCTGATGTTCCAATGGCTTTTCATTGTCACGAATGTCGTGTTGTTGGATTTCGGTTGCGGGCCGCGGGTCCGCACCACGATCCCGCTCGGCGTCGCTCAAGCCGGCCTTCTCGCCGCGCGACGCGCCGAACACGCTGAAGGAGAAGACATTGATCCCAAGGGGCATTGCGCATTCCTCCTGTGTTTTTGCGAGGCCGTGCTCGCGTTGGAGCTGAAACTTCTCAATGGGCCGCTACGCCACGCTCATCGGCGAAACGATTGTCGCTGACAATTTGATCCTGCGCGACGCGGTGGCGGGCCGCGATTTTCAGAAGCGAAAGCAGTTCGTAGCCGCCCGTCCAGCGTCCGAAACCGCTCTTGATGTTGATGTGTCCGGCCTCGCCGATGTCGATGAGTGCGCTCTGCCAAGAGCTTGCAACGGTCTTGGCCTTGCTGAAGGTCATGTAGGGGTCGTCCAGGCTCGCGACCACGAGGCTTGGAAAGGGCAGCGGAGAAAGCGGCATATCACCAAAGTTGAGAACGCAGGGGTGGAGCTTTTCGGTCGCGACGAGGTCGCAAGGGGCGACGAGCAGCGCGCCGCGAATCCGGTTGGCCAGCGGACTTTTCGCGATGTTGGCGGTCAGGATACAACCGAGGCTATGAGCGACGAGCCACACGTCGCCCGACCGTTCAAGAACCGCTTCGAGCCGGCTGCGCCAGTCGGAAAGGTCCGGACAGGTCCAGTTGTCCTGCTCGACGAAGACGGCATCCTCCTTGTCGCGCGCCCAGTGCCATTGCCAATGCCCTTCGCCAGAACCGTTCAGTCCGGGAAGAATAAGCGTCTTGGAATCGTCAGCAGGGCGCATTCGCATCATCGTTGCCATCCTCGACTTGTGATGTCTGAGGGCCATTATGGCGCAACGCGCGGACTTCGCTAAGAAAGCGACACCTATTCTATATATATTTTGTAGAATTAATTTCTTGGAGCGTGCGAGGGCAGCACCGCCTGCCTCGCCAACGGCCGAACTTGTTCTTGGCCACGCCATAGGTTCTGCAAACAGCCTCGTTTCGATGAGATTGTGCTTCGCAGCGCTATTACCCTCGACATCACAAGACACCCTTTGCTGCGTCGCGCAATCTGCGCCTTCCACAAGACCAGAATTTGGGCAACGCGTTCAAAATCTGTGCATTCGACAAAATAAAATACCTATTACATAAAATTACTAGATTTATGATCGTGGCAATTCCGCATCGAACCCAAGCGATGCGAATTTCACGCAAGCAGGAGATTTCATGTCGAACTTTTCGAAACTAAACCGCCTCGCCGCAATCTCCCTGATGGCCGCGACGGCCCTCTCGGCCGGCATTGCCAACGCCGGCGAGACGCTGGACAAGATCAAGGAACGCGGACTCATCAAGGTCGGCGTCGGCACCACCCCCGGCTTCTTCTCGCCCGGCAGCGATGGTCGCTGGAACGGATTCTTCGTCGACTACGGTCGCGCACTGGCCATCACCGTTTTCAATGACCCCGAGAAGGTGGAGTTCACCAACTCCTCGCCGCAGCAGCGCCTGCCGGCACTGCAGTCGGGCGAGTACGACATCCTCCTGTCGGGGGTGACGCAGACGATCACCCGCGCCTTTAAGCTGGGCTTCCATTTCGGCCCGGTGATCTTCTATGACGGCCAGGGGCTGCTGGTTCGCAAGGATCTCGGCGTCACCAAGGGCACCGAGCTCGATGGCGCCACCATCGGCGTCCAGAGCGGCACGACCGGCGAGTTGAACATCGCCGACTTCTTCCGCAAGACCGGCAAGAAATTCACGCCCGTGACGATCGAGGAAACCGGCGAGTTCGTCAAAGCCCTGGAATCGGGCCGCGTCGACGCACTCACCCAGGACTCTACCGACCTGGCCGGCAAGCGTACCCAGTTGAAGAACCCGGACGACTACGTTCTTCTGCCCGAACGCCTGTCCAAGGAGCCGCTGGCTCCTGCGATCCGCGCCGGTGACGATCAGTGGCTCGAAATCGTCAACTGGACGGTCTACGCGACGATCCAGGCTGAAGAACTCGGCATCACCAAGGCCAATGTCGACGAGTTCCTGAAGAGCGAAGACCCGGCGATCCAGCGCTTCCTTGGCGTCGATCCGTCGCTCGGCGAAGCGATCGGCCTCGATCCGAAATTCGCCTACACCATCATCAAGACGGTGGGCAACTACGGCGAAATCTTCGACCGCAACATCGGCAAAGGCACGACGCTCAATCTTGAGCGTGGCTACAACAATCTCTGGACGAATGGTGGTCTTCTCTATTCTCCGCCCTTCCGTTGATCGCGCCGGGGAAACCTCATGACGATCAAAGTCCTGCCGGGTCCGAAAGGGCCCGGCTTGCTCATACGGGTATCCGAATGGATCGGCCCGCTGCCAGTCAGGCAATCGGCCCTGCTCTTTGGTGTGCTGATTGCCTTCTGGTTCTTCGGTGCCAATACGCTTGAAAGCATGAACCGGGCCGGCCTCACCCCGGGGTTCGGCTTCCTTTCCCAGCAGGCCAATTTCGAGATCGGCGAAAGCGTCATCGCTTACCGGGCCGGTGACAGCTATGGCCGGGCCTTGCTGGCGGGCCTGGCCAATACGGCCAAGGTCGCGCTTTTCGGCTGCATCCTTGCAACCATCCTCGGTGTTACGCTCGGCATAGCCCGTCTGGCCGGCAACCGGCTGATCGCCGCGCTGATCCGCGGCTATGTCGAAATCCTGCGCGGTACGCCATTGCTGCTGCAACTGTTTGTCTGGACGGGCATCTTCCAGAGCCTGCCGGCGCCGCGCAATGCCGTGACTGTGCTTGAGCTCGCCTTCCTGAGCAATCGCGGGGTTTTCGTGCCCTCGGTCAGCATCGCCGGTTTCTCGGTCTTCGTCTGGCTCCCGGTGCTGTGCGCATTTGCCGGCGGAGTGGCCCTTGCCGCGCGGCGGATCTTCAAGGGAAGGAGCCTCGATATCTCGAAGAGCGTGGGGTTGGTGGCCGTTTCAATCGGTTTCCTGCTTGCCCTCCTGGCGCTCTTCGGCCATCCGCCGTTGATCGAGGTTCCGACGCGAGGCGGTTTCAACATTCGCGGAGGCTGGTCGCTGACGCCCGAATTCGCGGCCCTTCTCACCGGCCTCACCATCAACGCCTCGGCAATGATCTCGGAGATCGTCCGTAGCGGCATTCAGTCGGTGCAAATGGGACAATGGGAAGCGGCCCGCGCGCTCGGCCTGAAACCGGGCCAGATCATGCGGCTCGTCGTCCTACCCCAGGCCCTTCGCGTGATCACGCCGCTGATGACCTCGAGCTATCTCGACCTGACCAAAAACTCCAGCCTCGCGGTGGCGATCGGCTTTCCCGACATCGTCAGCGTCGCCAATACCACGGCCAACACCACCGGCCAGGTGATCGAGGCGATTGCCATCATCATGACAATCTACCTCACCGTCAATCTCTCCGTCTCGGCACTCATGAACCGATATAATCGCAAGATTGCGCTGAAAGGCGCCTATCCACGATGACCCTGATATCCCTGCCCTTGCCGGCACCGCGCCGTTTTGCGGCAATGCGCCTTCGGCCGCTCCTTTCCCATCCGACCAATACCGCCGTCACGCTTGCCGTTCTGGCCGTGATCTCCTGGATCGCGTTTCCACTGCTGAAATGGGCGGTCCTGGACGCCGTCTGGTGGGGAACGTCGGACGACTGCGCCGCCAGCGATGCGGGAGCCTGCTGGGCCTTCATCGGAGTGAAGCTCCGCTTCATCCTCTTCGCCTTCTATCCCCCCGATCTACAATGGCGGCCGGCGCTTGCCACCCTCTCGGTCCTCGCGCTCCTCGCAATCTCGGCCATGCCGCGCTTCTGGAGCGGCCATCTGATCGGCGTGTGGATCGTTACCCTGATCACGGCATACCTGCTGGTATCCGGCATCATTGCGCCGCCGCAAGTGTCGACGAACCAATGGGGAGGACTGCCGATCACCGTCTTCGTGTCGATTGCGGGCCTTGGCTTTGCTTTTCCCGTGGCGGTCGCCATGGCCCTTGCCCGGCAATCGCGCATGCGCATCCTGCGCGCGCTCGCCATCGCCTATATCGAGATCCTGCGGGGCGTTCCGATGATCGTTGTGCTCTACGTAGCGATGCTGATCGTGCCGATGGCTTTGCCGTCAGGTGCGCTGGTGGACAAGCTGTTGCGCGCGCAGATCGGCATCACGCTCTTTGCGTCCGCCTATCTTGCTGAAGTCATCCGCGCCGGCCTGCAGGCACTATCGCCTGGCCAGACCGATGCCGCATCGGCGCTTGGCCTTACCTACTGGCAAACTGTCCGACTGATCATCATGCCGCAGGCCCTGCGCGCCGTTATCCCGGCGATCGTCAACCTCTCGGTCGGCATCCTGCTCAATACATCCCTGCTCGCCGTCATCGGTATCCACGACCTGCTCAACGCGGCAAAGTCGTCCGCGACCGATCCGCAGTGGCTGGGCTATTACACCGAAGCCTATGTGCCAGCAGCCGCGATCTATTTCGCCATCAGCTTCAGCGCCTCGCGCTACAGCCTGTGGCTCGAACGGCATCTACGCGCAAGCGGTAATCACTAGGACAATAACTGAGGTGTTGCAGGCAGACTGAAGCAGGCTCCGAACAACCCAGAACATTCCCGGCAGAAAGAGAAGGGGCGCCGCGATGGAAGCGGCGCCCCTTCTGTTTTATGATGCCAAAGTGAGGCATATCTCAAGCGGCGGGCAGCGGCTCCCCGATCGACAGCATCAGGCGGTTCGCCCAGTTGAAGAACGCGGCCCCGTGAATCACGTCGGAGATTTCGTATTCCGTAAGTCCGGCACTCTTCAGCCGCGCCACATGCTCCTGGCCAAAGAACGAGGGAGTGGCGGTCAAGGCCACCGAGGCGGCGACGATCGCGTTCCACCGCTCACCGAGATCGGCAGTCACCCCCTCATCCAGTAGCCGCTGGACGTCCTCTGTCCGTTTCGAGTGATGCGAGGCGAACCGGGAATGCACGGAGGCGCAGAAAATGCAGCCGTTGAAGCGCGAGGCAGCGGTTGCAGCGAGCTCGCGCTCGGCGCGTGGTAGGCCGTCCGCGGTGTTGTAGAAGATATCCTTGTCGGTCAGCGTGCGTGCCTCAAGGATATCTGGATCGCGGGCAAGCAGCATGAAGTAATCAGATCTGAGTCGCGCTGCGTCCACCAACGCTTCGCGATGGCGCGGTGTGAGCTCTGCTTCCTTCAAAGGTTCCAGCCAAGGGGTCCAGCCGATATTGTCCTGCGTAAAGACGTTAGGCGCGCCGACAACGGGCGGTTCGATGATCTTGTCAGTCATTGGATGATCCTTTTCAGGCGGCAACCAGAGCCCTTAGCCCGCTGACGACGCGAAGCTGGAAGGCCAGGAAGGAAACAAGTTGCGAGAGCGTGACGATACCATTGGCGCTCCAGCCGGCATCGATCAGCCGCTGCAGCGCTTCAGGACTGGAATCGCGCGGATGGAAGACCAGAAGATGCGTGTGTTCCAAGGCCGCGGCCAGCCGCGGCCCGAGGATGGCCGCCTCCGCAACGGCCACCTGATAGACGGGTCCTGCCTGCGCCTGAGTACTCAATGGGCCTGCCGGAAAGTGGCCATAGGGACCACGGGCCGTGGCAGCCTTGGCCGCAGTGTCAATGGCAACCGCAATTGCGGGACCGCTTTTCGCATCGGCGAGGAGACCGCCATAGTGACCCGCCGCGACGGCATCGCCATGCAGCAGCGCCACGAAGGTTGCCACGGCAAGGCGCTCGCTGAGGCTGACATCGGCAACCGATGTTGGTTCGAACAACGCAAGATAGCTTTGCTGCGCCTGCGCCTTCGTGACAGGCCGACGCGCACGAAGCGGTTCGAGCCTTGCGCCTTCGCTGGCACCGGCCAGTCGATCGATGATGTCGATATTTGTCTCGGTCATGGGATTTCCAATCAAAGGTTACTGCGCGGCGGCAAGGCGGGCGGCTGATGGCCCCTGCCAGCCGAGCGCCGGGGCTACCTCGGTGGCGGCAAGCTCGATAGAACGCAGGATCGCTTCATGCGGCGGGTCGATCGAGTGTACCTGGAAGACGATGTCGGTGGAGCGGGCCAGCGCCGTATCCTGCTTGAGCGAAGCGATCACGTCGTCCGGCGTGCCGACATGGCTGTCGAGCGCACGGATCAGGTCGTTCACCGAATTGCCGGGAATTCGATGGCCGGCTTCGGCAAAGCGCGCGGCGACACGCGTCAGGCCGATCTCGGCCAGTCGAAGCGCTTCCCTGCGGTCGTCGGCCACGAACAGGCTGCGTGAACCAAGGATGCGTGGCGCACGACCGGCGGGAAGTGCCGCCAGATAGGCATCGATGATCGGGTTCTGCAGATCCCACAGCGTCGCGTCGGGATTGTCGTCCGGGCGCGGCTGCGTGCGCGACAGCATGAGGCCGTCACCGGTTTCGCCTGCGAGTTTCGCTCCCGATGTGGAGAAGGTTGCGAGCCAGACGCGGTCGAGCAGATGGGGGGCCGCCGGATAGAGCTGGTTCCCGGCGCCGAGATCGCGGCCGGCCCATGCATCGCGGACAATCTTCAGGTTGGCGCCATAAACCTCGCCGCGCTTGTCGCTGTCGATGCCGAAAGCCTCGAAGGACTCGCGCGTACCGCCGGTGCCGAAGCCAACCTCAAGTCGTCCATTGGAAAGCAGATCGAGAACGGCGGTATCTTCCGCAACCCGGATGGCATTTTCCATCGGCAGGGTAATGACGCCGGTGCCGAGGCGGATCTTCGAGGTCCGCGCAGTAACATGGGCGAGGAAGACGGCCGGAGCCGGCAAACCACCTTCATCCGCATGGAAGTGATGCTGGGCGATCCAGGCGCTGTCGAAGCCGAAGGATTCGGCATGGGCGATCTGCTCTGCGGCGAGCCGGTAACGGTCCCCCGCCTCGACTTGATCGAGAAGACGCGTGAAGAAGCCAAGCCGCTTGTCTGCCTTTATGCTGGTCATGATTTTCATCCTGCTGCGTGTTTGGAAAAGGTGCCCTGAAGGCGCGCCAACTTCTTCCCCGGAATGGCGGCGAGCAATTCGCGCGTGTAGTCGCTGGTCGGTCGGGTGAAGACATCCTCAACCGAGCCGTGGTCCACCTGTCTGCCGGCATGAAGCACCGAAACGGTGTCGGCGATCTGGCGCACGACCGCGAGATCGTGCGAGACGAACAGATAAGTCAGCCCGAAATCGTTCTGGAGCTTGGCGAGAAGCTCGAGGATCTGTGCCTGGACGGTGACGTCGAGCGCCGAGACCGCCTCATCCAGCACGACCACCTTCGGTTCGAGGATCAGCGCCCGGGCAATGGCGACTCGCTGCCGCTGCCCGCCGGACAGGGCGTGCGGGCGCCGCGTGAGGACGGATTGCGGCAGGCCGACGCGATCGATGATTCCGGCGACCCGCTCGACTCGCTCCGCGCGCGGCACTGCAGCAAAATTCAACAGCGGTTCTTCGACAATGGAGAGGATCGTCTGGCGCGGATCAAGGGAGCCATAGGGGTTCTGGTAGACCAGCTGCACCGTCCGGCGAAACTGGCGAAGCGTCTCGCCGCGCAGATCGTTTAGATCGAGGCCGCCGATTGCGACACGGCCAATGGTCGGCCGGTGGAAACCTGCGATGGCACGGATCGTCGTCGTTTTTCCGGAGCCGGACTCGCCCACGATCGCGTGGGTGCTCCCCCGCTTGACCTTGAAAGACACGCCATCGACAGCACGAAATGCAGTCCGGCCTGCAAGACTGAAATCCTGGCAGAGCCCGTCGACGACGACGACATCGTCGGCATCCTCTGGTATCGGCGCGCGCGGCACGGCCGGCGCCAGGGATGGCGCGTCCGAAAGGAGTTTGCGCGTGTAGGCACTTTCCGGAGCAGCCAAAATGTCGGTGGTTCGGCCCTGCTCCTGGATGCGCCCGCCCTGTAGCACGATCAACCGGTCTGACCGGTCGGCAGCAACCCCGAGATCATGGGTGACAAGCAGGACAGCAGTTCCGTATTCACGACGCAGATCATCGATCAGGTCGAGGATCCGCCGCTGCACGGTCACGTCGAGAGCCGAGGTCGGCTCGTCGGCGATGATCAGTGCCGGCTGGAGGGCAATGGCGATGGCGATCAGCACGCGTTGCTTCATGCCGCCGGACAGCTCGTGCGGATATTGCCTTGCCCGAAGCGCGGGATCCGAGAGGCCGACATGGCCAAGCAGCTCGACGACCATTCGGTCGGCTTCGCGCCCCTTGGCGCGGCCATGAATTTCGAGGATCTCGCGAACCTGCGCGCCGATTGTCAGCACCGGATTGAGCGAACTCGCCGGATCCTGCGGGATGAGGCTGATGGCCGCGCCGCGCACCGCATCGAGCCGCTTCTGGCTCCATCCGGAGATTTCCGTGCCGTTCAGACGGATCGAACCCTTGTCCAGCCGGCCATTGCCGGCAAGCAGTCCGATCACTGCCTGGGCCGTCGATGTCTTGCCCGAGCCGCTTTCACCCACCAGCGCCACAACCTCGCCGGGCTCCACCGTGAACGAAACGTCATGGACCACGCGGGTATAGGTCTCATCGTCGCCATAGGAAATGCTGAGGCCCGAGACTTCGAGAACCGGCCTGTTGTCGGTGCTCATGCGCCCCTCCTGCCGATCGACAGACTTACCCGATTGGCCGACAGGACGACGGCGACCACCACCAGCCCCGGTATAGCGGTCAGCCACCAGGCGGTCGCGATATAGTTGCGGCCCTCGGCGATCAACAGGCCCCATTCGGGCGTCGGCGGCGGAGCGCCATAGCCCAGGAAGCCGAGAGTGGAGATCTGCAGGATGGCCCAGCCGAACTGCAGGGCAGTGAAGGCTATGACCGAAGTCAGCGAATTGGGCAGGATATGGCGCCACAGCACCTTGAAGAAAGTGCCTCCGCTACCGAAAGCCGCTTCGACGAATTCGGCACGGCGGACCCTGACGACCTCGGATCGCATCAGCCTGGCAAAGCCGGCAATCGCGGTCGCGCCGACCGCAATGGCCGCGTTCACCGTGCCGAAGCCGAGCAGGATGATGATGCTGAGCGACAGGAGCAGGGTCGGGATCGACAGGAGAACATCGACGAGGCGCATGATCGTATCGTCGATCCACCCGCCGATGGAACCGGCGGCAAGCCCGAGCGTCGCGCCGACGAACAGGCCGACGCCGACCGCGGCGAGCGCGCCGGAGAGCGAATGGACCGCGCCATATACGATACGGGCATAGAGATCACGGCCAAGCGAATCCGTGCCGAGCAGATGAAGCGCGCTGGGCCCCTTGAGCTGTCCGCCGGGCACGCCCTCCAACGGGTCGTAGGTGGAGAAGAGACCCGGGGCGACGGCCCACAGAATGACGGTAGCCAACACAAGCCACGACAAGACCAGTCCGGGCTGGATACGCCCGAAGCGTCGAAGGATGCTGGTCTTGCGAACGACAGCGACCGCAGTCCTGCCGGACACGGAGAAATCGGCGCCCGATGTATCGAACGTGGTCATGACGTGGCTCCTGTCCTAGCGCGAAGGCGCGGATCGAGAAGAGGATAGGCAAGATCGACGATGAGGTTGATCAGCACGAAAGCGGTGGCGGAAATCACCACGATGGCCTGGAGCACGGCGAGATCCTGATTGCCGACCGCCTTCTCGGTCAGCCCGCCAATGCCGTTGAGCCCGAAGACGGTCTCCGTGACGACAGCGCCGGCCACCAGTTCGCCGAACAGCACGCCGGCAATGGTCAGGACCGGCAGAACGGCGTTGCGGGCCACATGGCGCCAAAGGACTCGCCCGCGGGATGCTCCCTTGGCACGGGCGACCGACACGAATGGTCGCGTCTGGACTTCATCGAGATTGCGAATGAGGATCTGCGCCAGCGGTGCAGAAATCGGCACGGCCAGTGTGAGCACCGGCAGGACAAGGCTTTCCCAGGGGCCTGGATTGATGACCGAGACAAGCTTCAAACGGAAAGAGAAGATCTGGATCAGCATGATGCCGAGCCAGAAGACAGGGATCGAGATGAACAGCGACGGCAGGGCCTGAACGAGGTTCCGAATCCAGGCGAAAGGCGAAAGGCTCGAGCCGAAGGCAATCAGGCCGGCGAGAAGCGACGCCGCGACAAAACCGAAAAAGCTGAGTTGCAAGGTTTCCGGAAGATTGGCGGCAAGCTGGGCCGAGACCGGCACTCCCGCATGGACCGAATAGCCGAAATCGCCCTGCAGGAAGTTCGCAAGCGTATGCAGGTATTGCGTCACGATCGGGCTGTCGATGGCATAGGAGGCGCGGATCTCAGCGATTTGCTCGGGACTGAGGCCATATTCCGGATTGAGAAACTTGATCAGTACCGCGTCGCCGGGCATGGCCTGCAGCAGGATGAATGACAGCGTGAAGGCGGCCCACAACACGATCAGGGCCTGACCGATGCGCAGGATGACATATTTGGGCATGAGCAAGCTCCCGGATTCCTGGACGCAGAAGGCGGCCGGCCGAAGCCGGCCGCCTTGGACTGCTTACTTGTTGAGCCAGACGCTGTAGAAGCTCGGACGTCCGACAGCTTCGAAGGCAACGCCTTCGACATAAGGCGCAGCGGCAAAAGCCTGCGGCTCTTCGAAGATCGGGATCGCATAGGCTTGGTCGAGGACGTAAGCCTGCGTGTCGGCAACCGTCTTCAATCGCTTTTCGCGATCCGGCTCGGAGGCGATGCCTTCAAGGAGCGTATTCAGCTTGTCGTCGACGAATGACTTTATCTTGTCGCTGGCTCCGCCCTTCTGGCGCAATACGTCGCGGTTCTTCGGATAGTACTGACTCTTGATGACGTCGGGATCGGCGCGGCCCACCATGGCCGGCGAGACTGGCGTCTTCAGCGGATCGAGGTCGTCGACAGTCCTGCTGCCAGCATCACCGGCGAGCACGTTGAGCGTCACCCCAACCTTTCCCCACTGCTGGGCGACAAGCTGCAACGTCGCCTTGTTCTGCGGCTGCGGCAGCGATTCATAGGCCGTCAGAACGAGCTTCTGGCCATCTTTTTCCCGGATCCCGTCCGCGCCCGGCTTGAAGCCTGCTTCATCGAGCAGCGCCTTGGCTTTTTCCAGATCAAAGCCCAGCTTGGCAGACTGATCGACGTAGCCGATCGCCGTCGAGGCGATGATCGAGGTTGCCACCGGATAGTTCTTAGAGAAAAGGGTTGAAACGATTTCCGGGCGGTTCGTCGCGGCCAGCAGAGCCTGACGAACCCGGACATCGGCGACCAGCGGATTGTCCGGCCGGAAGACAATACTGTTGTTGATGCCACGGGTGCTCGGCGCATGGATCTTGAAGCCCTGGGCTTCGACCTGCGGCTCGTCATAGGCCTGGATCTGGCGGATGAAGTCCGCCTGCCCCGCCAGAAGCGCTCCGATGCGCACGCTGTCTTCGCCGGTGATGATGTACTTGATTCCGTCGAGATAGGGGCGCCCCTGATGCTCAAGCTTGGCCGGACCCCAGTTGTAATCGTCGCGTGCCTTGAGGCTCAGCTCCTTGCCGAGCGTTTCGCTCTCGACGACGAAGGGGCCGGAACCGATGATCTTGGTCGCGTCGCCGAGCTGTTCGAACGGCAGCTCCAGAGTCTTCAACGAGACAAGACCGGAGCCGATGACTGAGGTGCCCTGCAGGAAGCCCGGCGACGGCTTCTTGAAATAGAATCTCACCGTCAGCGGATCGATGACTTCGCTGTGGTCGTAGTTGTTGACCACTTCGGAGACCGGTTGTTTCAACTCCTTGTTGCCAAGGCCGAATGTATCGTAGTTCTTGGCAACGGCGGCCGCATCGACCGGCGTGCCGTCGGAGAAGGTGACGCCCGGCTTCAGTCTGAACGTATATTCGGTCGCCTCGGCATTGATCTCCCAGGATTGCGCGATCCACGGCTCGATCTCCAGCGTCTTCGGATTCTGGTAGGTCAGCTTGTCGGTGATCTGGTTGAGAATGCCGCCGTTCGGGTAGAAACCGCCGGCCGGCGGATAGAGATTGGTGTGAGCCTGTTGCTCCAGATAGATCAGGGTGCCCCCCTTGATCGGGTCTGCGGCCTGCGCGCCACTAACCACCGCCCCAACGATTGAAAACGCCGCAACGCTCAGCAGGGCGAGATGTCGATATGCCGTCATGGGAAAACCTTCCAGTCATTTGATGACCAATAGGGTAATCCCTTTCCTCTCTGGATCAATGTAGTATACTAAATCCATATACTATAATGAAAACAGACTTTGTATAAATGTGCTAGGCTGCCCACACCGCGCGGAAAAATTGCCTCTGCCCCACGCGAACCGATTTAGGTCACTCAGGCAGTTCTCCAAATGACGGCGGGCTGTGGCTCAACTGCATACGAGCCGTTTGCAGGCCTCCCGAGAAGAAGGGGAAGATGGGACGCGTTTCCCCGAAAAAGGGCTGGGCAACAAGGCCCTGACAATGGTCAGTAGGGCTGGAACGCCGGTGCCTGTCAAAGGTTATTTCGACGAATTTCGAAATAGTAATTGACAGGCGTGATGCGGCAGACTAAGCATATTTCCATGAAACTCGAATTAGCATCATCACAGATGGAATCGTTGGGCAACCCGACGCGGCTGCGCATCTACCGCATGCTCGTGCGCGCGGGTTACGATGGCCTTCCCGTGGGTGGCCTTCAGCAGAAACTCGACATTCCCGGCTCGACGCTCTCGCATCACTGCAGGAACCTGATCGAGGCAGGGCTCATGACCCAGGAACGGATTGGAACGACGCTGGTCTGCAGGGCGAACTACAAGGCGATGTCCGCTCTCATCGGCTACCTCTCGGATGAATGCTGCGCTGACGGCGCCTGCGAGGATGTCCGGGAGGCGGCCAAAGCCTGATTTTTTGCCGTTTTATTTCGATCTTGCTAGAAATACAGAAGGAAAAAATGGATGGAAGCGATCAAGAACCTACCCGTCGCCATCATCGGTGCAGGACCTGTCGGTCTTGCGGCGGCAGCCCAGCTCGTTCGCCGCGGCCTGAAGCCGTTGATCCTCGAGAGCGGCCCGTCAGCCGGAACCTCGCTGCGGGCATGGGGGCATGTGCGCGTCTTTTCGCCGTGGCGCTATGTCGTTGAGGCGGCCGCCGCCGAACTGCTCCGTTCCACCGGATGGAACGCACCAGACGACGATGCCCTTCCGACCGGTACCGAGATCGTCGAGCAATACCTGGAACCGCTGGCCCGCGTTCCGGAGATTGCGAAGAACATCCTGTTCGACGCGAAGGTCAGCGCGATCACCCGCCAGGGGCTCGACAAGGTGGCCAGCCAAGAGCGCGACGCGGCTCCCTTCCAGATGAGATACACCGACAAAACGGGTACGGAGAGATCCGTAATCGTTCGCGCAGTCCTTGATGCTTCCGGTACATGGAGCCGGCCAAGCCCAATGGGCGTCGACGGGCTGCCGGTAATCGGCGAGAAAAGCGCCTCCGACAAGATCGCCTACGGCATCCCCGATGTCACCGGACGAGACAAGGCAGACTATGCCGGTCGCTGCGTCCTTGTGGTCGGGAGTGGACATTCCGCAATCAATGCCGTGCTCTCTCTCCTTGATCTGCAGGCAACCGCTCCGGCCACGAAAGTGCTCTGGGCACTCAGGCGAAACCGCATCGAGCGACTGCTTGGCGGCGGCCTGAACGACCAGCTGCCGGCGCGTGGCGATCTGGGCCTGGCGGCCAAGGCGGCAATCGAAAACGGGCGCGTCAGGCTGCTGGCGCCGTTCTCCGCCCAGTCAATCCAGACCGCGGGCGACGGACTGCATGTCGAAGCCTTGGTTGACGGCCAGCCTGAACAAATCGCCGTTGACAGGATAATCGTCGCGACCGGTCTCCGCCCCGATCTCGACATGCTGAGGGAAATCAGGGTTGACCTTGATCCAGCGGTGGAAGCCCCTCGCAAGCTCGCACCGATGATCGACCCCAATTTACACTCCTGCGGCACAGTCCCTCCGCATGGTGTGGTCGAACTGACCCAGCCTGAGCCGGGCTTCTTCATTGTCGGCGGAAAATCCTACGGACGGGCACCGACATTCCTCATGGCGACCGGCTATGAACAGGTGAGATCGGTCGTGGCGGAACTTGCCGGCGACCACAAGGCCGCGCGGGAAGTTCACCTCGTCCTGCCGGAGACCGGCGTCTGCAACGTGTCGTCGTCGCCTTCGGCGGCACCATCCGCCGGGGGGTGCTGTGGCGGCCCTGCCCCGGCAAAGGTCGACGCCTGCTGTGTCCCCGACGTCGAGGTCAAGGAAGCGGGCAAGTCCGGTTGCGGTTGCGGCTCTACCGCACCGACGCAGAGCGAAACGGCAGCCGCCGAATGAATGGCCGGACAGCGCCCGCGCGCCTCATCTGGGCGCTCGGGGCGACGCAGATCATCGGCTACGGCTCGCTCTACTACTCGTTCAGTATTCTCGCGCCGGATATGGCGCGGGAGTTCTCCATTCCGGTTGTTCGGATTGCTATCGGCAGTTCTCATGGTCGCGGCCTGTTTGCGCCGAAGCCTGGACGGGAAGCGGAATCGACTGGTCCCGGCGCGGGACCATAGGAGGGGCCGCCCTTCCCTCACCGCCCCGGTCGCGCAAGCGATCGTGCGATGTCAATGATGTCGTCACGCGCCGCCGTCGGGTCCTCCTTGTTCCAGGCAACCCCAAGCCCGATCCGGAAATCAATGCCCCGCACCTTCTTCAGCACGATGTCGCGATCGGGAAGCTCGGCTGTCCATTCCGGCGCAAAGCCGACACCGAGACCGGCGGACACCAGCGAGATCAGCGCAAAGGTGTCGTCGCAGGTGTAGGCGACATTGCCGGCCAGATCATGCTCTTCAAACTTCTCGGCGAAGTACCGCTCCGTGTAGGAGAGGTTCTGCCGCCTGAAGCCGATGATCTTCTGATCCCGCAGATCGGAAACGGAAACTTCCTCAAGACCGGCCAGCGGATTGTCCCGCCCCACCGCCAGCAGATAGCGCTCATGGGCAATGGAGAAGAAGCGCAGCGAACCTATATTCTCAACTGGCCGGATGAAGCCGAGGTTGATGCGGCCACATTCCAGCTGGCGGATGATGTCGCTGGTCGAGCCATTGGAGACATGCAGGCGGATGTCGGGATATTTCCGACCGATACGCGACAGGAACGCCGGCAGCACGCCGGTGGTCGCCGGATAGATCGTGCCGATCCGGATCTCACGCACCGTCTTGCCGGCAACCGAGCGGGCCATCTCGGCCGAGAGCTCCAGATCGCTTAGCATCCTGACACAGCGATCGTAGAACACCTCCCCTGCCCGGGTCAGTTCCACCCGCCGCGTCGAGCGCAACAGCAGCTGCACCCCCAGAGACTTCTCCAGCGCCTGCACCTGGGTGCTGAGCGCCGGCTGGGCGATGTTGACCCGCATGGCGGCACGCCCAAAGTGCAGCTCCTCGGCAACGGCCACGAAATAGGAAAGCTGGCGGATTTCCATGACAAGTAGTCCCACCACGTTCACCTTGCCCCACAGATCCGGCACGCGGCTCGCTGCTGCGACAATGGCACGAACATACCCGATTTTGGAGTACTCTGAAAGAGGGTTCAAGTTGACGGCCAACTCAACAGATCTGGCTATCCCAATGCCCTCATTTCACGCGCTGCTTTACGGTCGGCTAATTGACGCGCTCGTGGATGCGCGTAAGTCTGCGAAACTCACACAGGAAGAGGTTGGAAGACGAATCGGTTCTCGCCAGACTTTTGTCTCAAAGTTCGAACTCGGCGAACGAAGACTGGATGTAGCAGAATTCATAAAGGTCAGCCGAGCAATAGGCGCCGATCCCCATGAACTTATTCGTCAGGCTGAGAGCGGCGACTAAGTTTGAACCGCCATCGATCGCGCACGGCGCTTGGCGAAACGCTTAACAAGCTAACAGCTAGCCACGATGGCGCCGGACAACCGCCATTTACAATGCCCACATTCACCGTGACACTTTGGTGTACGTCCGCCGATGTAGTAACCTTGCCGCACCTAGTGTTGACTGGTAATGGGATGATGAACGTTAAGCTGTCAACGAGGACACTATGGCAACTGGCACGGTAAAATTCTTCGCCCAAGACAAAGGTTTTGGTTTCATCACCCCCGATAATGGCGGGCCGGATGTGTTCGTTCACATTTCAGCTGTCGGCTTCGGTGGCTCGCTTCAGGATGGCCAGAAGGTCAGCTACGACGTGGGGCAAGACCGTAAGACCGGAAAGTCGAAGGCTGAAAACGTCAGCGTTCTCTAAAATCAGCTTGATCGGCCCCGTTCAAATTTACGGGGCTGAAAGCGGTTCAACAGTCGCTCTTGAACGGATTCGAACCTTCTACCCCCGCATCTGCAAATGAAGCCCCTGATTACAAATGATAAAAGGCTTCGCTTGCAACTTGCGCGACGTTCCTAAAATGTTCTAAGCTTGGTCGTCTGGAACCTTGGTGAACTGCTCTGTTGGTTTCCACGCGGAACTGAGCCGGTTAGGCGCCAGGAAGCTGTCGGGCTCGCAGGAGCTATTCGATCCTCGTTTAATTTACCGGACGGAAAAGCTGCCGACATAACAGTTCCGACTAAACCAGAACACTAAGCCCAATCCACATGGCTTGCCAACTGGCCACCGAAGATTCGCGAATGCCCGCGAAACTCCGCAACGATCAGGCCGTCTTGATTGGAGATACGAACATCGTAGAGGCCCGACCGGCCTTGCTGGGAAATCTCTTTCGCTACGGCGGTGAGCCGGTCATTTCGCCGCGCGGGGTTCACATAGGTAATCGAACAATGCTGGCCGACCGTCATCTGGTTGCGGCTGTTGCAGGCAAAGGCGAAAGCACAATCCGCCAGCGT
This sequence comes from Ciceribacter sp. T2.26MG-112.2, assembly GCF_900492205.1. GTDB lineage: Bacteria > Pseudomonadota > Alphaproteobacteria > Rhizobiales > Rhizobiaceae > Allorhizobium > Allorhizobium naphthalenivorans_A. The sequence goes on along the minus strand of NZ_UEYQ01000015.1, from coordinate 20,693 downwards.
AAAGATATAGCCGCCATGACAGGTGCCGAACCCGTTCAGCAAGTTCTCGGTCACCAGCATCGAGACGGTCACATGACCGGCTGCGACCTGATCGACGGTGAGGCCGAGATTTCGGACCGCCTGATCGGACGCCAGCATCGTCTGAACGCAAATCTCGGCAACTTCCTGTTCGGTGATGGTCATCGGCCCTGAAACTCCGGTTTGCGTTTTTCCAGAAACGCCATCACGCCTTCGGAATAATCGGCGGTGAGGCCGGCTTGCCGCTGCAATTCGCGTTCAAGGTCGAGCTGGCTGTCAAAGCCATTGTCGCTGGCCGCATGGATTGCCCGCTTGGTGAGGCCAAGACCCTGGGTTGGGCCGGATGCCAGTTTCCGCGCCAGCGCTTCGGCTTCCGCGGCGAGTTCACCATCCGGAACCGCCCGCCAGATCAGGCCCCAGGCGGCAGCGGTGGTTGCATCGAGCGGCTCGCCCAGCATAGCAAGCGCCTTGGCACGCGGTTCACCCAGCCGTCGTGCCAGCGTCCAGCTGCCACCCGCATCGGGGATCAGTCCGAGACGGACGAAGGACTGGATGAATTTTGCCGATTCTGCCGCAAGCACGATGTCACATGCCAGAGCGAGATTGGCACCGGCACCGGCCGCAACGGCGTTGACGGCGCAGACGATCGGCTTTTCGAGACAGCACATCAATCGCAATGTCGGATTGTAGAAGGTCTCGAGCGAATGACCGAGGTCGGGCGCGGAGGTACGGTTGCGCGGATCGCGGGCGGAAAGGTCCTGTCCGGCCGAAAAGCCGCGCCCGGCACCTGTCAGCAGAACCGCCCGAACAGAGGGATCGCTCCCAGCCCGCTCGAGGCCGGCTCGCAAGGCCAGATGCATCTCCTCATTAAAGGCATTGAGCTTATCGGGCCGATTGAGGGTGAGCCGGAGCAGGCCATCGGAATATTCGGAAAGAACCGTGTCCATCTCAGTTTCCCTTCCCGCTGCTTGTCTCGGCACAATGCATCGGCCCGCCGCGCCAGCGCGGAAAGCCATAGCCATGGATGAGCACGAGATCGATATCGGCGGCAGAGCCCGCAATCCCTTCATCGAGGATCGCGCGCCCTTCCTCCGCCATCACTTCCAGCAGGCGTGCCGCAATCTGTGTGTCCGAAATCTCGTTCTGGGAAACGGCGGGAAGCGCGAGAATTTCGCCAACGGTCGATGAAACCTGCGGCTTACCATTCCCATCGGGATAGTCGTACCAGCCGGCACCGGTCTTGCGACCCTTGCGACCAGCCCGCACCAACCGGTCGCACAGCGTTTCGGGAAGCGCCTGGCCATCCGCCCGCGCGGCTTCGCGCTGCAGGAAAGCGATATCGAGCCCTCCAAGGTCCTGCGCCTCGAAGGGCCCCATGGCAAAGCCGAAGTTCCGCATCGCTGTATCGACCGCCCCGATCGACACGCCCTCCAGCAACAGGGCCTCGGCACCAGCTCGATAGCGCTTCAGAATTCGATTGCCGATGAACCCGTCGCAGATCCCGGCCTGAACCGGCACTTTCCCCAATTGTCGGGCCAGTGCGAAAGCGGTCGCCAGGACGTCCGCCGACGTCGCTGCGGCCGGCACAATCTCCAGCAGCTTCATGACATTGGCGGGGCTGAAGAAATGCAGCCCGAGAAAGCGTTCCGGCTGTTCCAGCCCTTCGGCAATCGCCGCAGGATCGAGATAGGACGTATTGGTCGCCAGAATGGCATCCTTGCGGCACGCCGCCTGCAGCTTGGCAAAGACGGCACGCTTGACGTCCAGTTTTTCGAACACCGCCTCGATGGCGAGATCGACATCCGAAAGAACGCCATAGTCGGTTGATCCGTCCAACTGCGCCATACGCGCTTCGGTCTCGGATTCCGTCAAACGACCGCGCTCGACATTGGTCCGGTAGAGATTGCGCAAGGTTGCAAGACCATGGTCGAGTGCGGCCTGATCCCGCTCGATCAGCACCACCGGCAGTCCCGCATCGAGAAGTGCCGCCGCAATCCCCGTTCCCATGGTGCCACCGCCGATAACGGCGGTCTTCCGGATAGGCAGCGGACGCACGCCTTCGAGCGCCTGCGGACGGGGTGCCGCCCGTTCAGCCAGGAAAACATGGCGAAGCGCCGCCGCCTCGGCTGAGTCTCGCAATTCGAGAAAAGTCGCTCGTTCATGACGCATCGCGCGATCGAAATCCGTCTCGGCCGAATTCCTGAGGCTGGCAAGCGCCCAGGCCGGCGCCTGCTGCCCGCGATAGCGTCGGCTGAGAGCCTGTGCCTGTTGTTTCCAGAACGCCTCTGGCGGAGACGTAGGAACCCTGTCACGGCTGAGTGTCGGCCGCGGCTTGGCGGCGATGTCGCGGGCAAACGCAATCGCGGCCTGGCGCAGATCCGTCCCGTCCACCAAAAGATCGACGAGGCCGAGCGCATTGGCCTTGCCGGCACTGACCGGCTTGCCGGAGGTGACCATATCGGCGGCGGCTTCGAAACCGATCAGCCTTGGCAGCCGCACGGTGCCGCCGGCACCCGGGATGAGACCGAGATTGACTTCTGGCAGCCCCAGTTTCGCCCCCGGCATTGCGATGCGATAGTGGCAGCCAAGTGCGACTTCGAGACCACCTCCGAGCGCGGATCCATGGATCGCCGCCACCCAGGGCACGCTTGCGCCTTCGATGCGGGCGATGACATCCGGCAGATGCGGCGCAAGCGTCGGTTTGCCGAATTCACCGAGATCGGCCCCGGCGATGAAGGTTCTGCCGGCGCAGATCAGCACCACCGCCTCGACGGACGGATCGGCATCGAGCGCCACAGCCGTTTCGATCAATGCCTGCCGCAGCGCCTGCGACAGGGCGTTCACCGGCGGATGATCGATGGTGACGATGGCCACGCCACCATCAATTTCAACAGTCACGATCATTTCATATTCCCAGATAGGCTTCGCGGATCTTCGGATCGGCAATCAGTTCATCCGCCGGTCCTTCCATGGCGATCCGGCCGGTTTCCATGACATAGCCCCGGTCGGCGATCGAAAGAGCGCCATAGGCATTCTGCTCGACGAGCAGAACGGTCACCCCGAGCGCCTTCAAATTGCGCACGACATCGAAGATCTGGGCGACCAGGATCGGCGCCAGTCCCATCGATGGTTCGTCGAGCAGCAGGCAGGATGGACGCCCCATCAGAGCCCGGGCAATGGCCAGCATCTGCAATTGCCCGCCGGAGAGACCGCCGGCCACCAGGTTCCGCTTTTCCTTGAGGATCGGGAACATCGCGAAGGCATCGTCCATATCGGACCCGACGCGATCATCGCGAAACAGGAAGGCACCGAGACGAAGATTTTCCTCGACCGAGAGGTTGGTGAAGATCTGTCTTCCTTCCGGCGATTGCGCCAGGCCTCGACCGACCCGTTTGTAGGCTGGCACCTTGTCGAGCGCTTCGCCACGGAAGGTGATGGCGCCGGTAGATACCGGCTGCACGCCGGAAAGACAGCGCAGCAGCGTTGTCTTGCCCGCACCGTTGGCGCCGACGACTGTGACGATTTCGCCGGAATGGACTGTCAGGTCCACGCCATGCAGAACCTCGATGCGACCGTAACGCGATCTGAGACCTTCAACTGTCAGCATGGGCATCCTCCGCAGCCTGTTTGCCGAGATAGGCGGCAATCACTTTCGGGTTCTTGCCGACGGAGGCAGGGTCACCCTCGGCGATCTTCACGCCATGGTCGAGCACCACGACATGGTTGGAGATGCGCATCACCATCTTCATGTCGTGCTCGACGAGCAGTATGGCGACGCCGCTTCTGGCGACTTCGGCGATCAGGTGGTCGATCTCCTCGGTTTCCACGGCATTGCAGCCAGCGGCCGGTTCATCGAGCAGCAGCACTTTCGGGTTGAGCGCGAGCGCCCGCGCGATCTCGAGCCGTTTCAGCGCACCATAGGAGAGGCTCGCCGCTTCCTGGCTCGCCGCCCGCGCCAGCCCGACCCGGTCCAGCAATGCGAGGGCCTCCTGGGCGGCAATGCGGGCACGCCGGCGCGAAGACGGCAATGCGAGGAGATCGGCGATCAGCGGGCCGCTTTCCTTGAGATGAAAGCCGGCAATCACATTTTCCTGCACCGTCATCGCCTGGAAGATCTGCAGGTTCTGGAAGGTGCGCGACATGCCTCGTCGGGCCAGAAGATGCGGGCTGATCGCCGTCACATCGGTCCCATCCAGCATTACCCGCCCCGATTTCGGCCGGTAGACGCCCGAAATCATGTTGAACAGGGTGGTCTTGCCGGCGCCGTTCGGCCCGATCACCGATACGATTTCACCCTTCTCTATCGAAAAGGAAACATCATCCACGGCGCGCAGGCCGCCGAAGGCAATTCCGAGGCCTTCGATGCTCAAGAGGCTCATTCTCCACTCCCCCGGACCAGTCGCGCCAGCGAGGGCAATAGGCCTTCGCGCATATAGATCATCACCAGCATCATGATCAGTCCGAGCATGATCTGCTCGTACTCGGCAAAGATGGTCAGCGCCTGCGGCAACAGGGTCAGGATCGCCGCGCCGAAGATTGCGCCGAGCACCGATCCGGCGCCACCGAGGACGGCCATCGTCACGAGTTCGATCGAATGCATGTAGCCGGCCACTTCCGGCGTCACGAACTTGTTCTGCAGCGCGATCAGCGAACCGGAGACCGAGGCATAGACCGCCGAAATGACGAAGGCCTGCAGTTTGTATCTGGCGATATCGACACCGACGGTGCGTGCTGCCACTTCCGAACCATGCAGCGCCCGCAGGGCGCGTCCGGTGGGACTGTCATAGAGATTGAGCGCCAGCCAGGCGCCTAGGATCATGCAGAGACCCGACAGGATGTACCAGAGTTCGCTGTTGGACAGATCGAGACCCGACGCCTTGACGAGGGCGCGAATGCCGAGATCCGGCACTTCGATCCCGTCCGGACCCTTGGTGATGTCGCGTTCGTTGGTCAGCACCATCGCCACGAGAATGCCGAAGCCGAGGCTGGCCACGGCCAGATAATAGCCCTTGAGCCGCAGGATCGGACGTCCGACCAGATAGGCGATGATCGCCGAAAGTGCTGCTCCCAGCAGCACAGCCAGGGCCGGATGCAAGCCGAGATAGGCCGGTGCCAGTGCACAGGCATAGGCCCCGATCCCGACGAAACCGGCATGTCCAAGGCTGATCTGGCCGGCATAGCCGGTCAGAATGACGATGCCGGTGACCGCGAGCCCGTTGACGAAGACCAGCGAGCCGATACGGAAATAATAGGCGGACGGGAAAAAGAACGGTGCGGCGATGACCAGTAGGATCAGAAACAGCAGCGTCGTGTGTTTGGTTCCGAGTTTCATCATCAGACGCGATCCGTGAATGTCCGGCCGAACAGGCCCTGCGGCATCATGAACAGCACCGCGAGAATGACGATGAAGGCGACGGCATCCTTGTACTGACTGGAGATGAAACCGGCCGAAAGCGCTTCGAAAATGCCGAGCAGAAGGCCGCCGACAAGCGCGCCCTTGGGATTGCCCATGCCACCGAGCATAGCGGCGGCGAAACCCTTGAGGGCGAGCGCGATGCCGATGTCATAGCCCGTCATGGTGATCGGCGTCATCAGAATGCCCGCGAGCGCGCCGATTGCCGCCGATAGCGCGAAAGACAGAGCCATCACCCAGTTGGTGTTGATGCCGACCAGTTGGGCGGCGAGCCTGTTGTTGGATGTCGCCAGCACCGCCTTGCCGGTCAAAGTCCGGGTGAAGAACAGCCAGAGCGCCGTAAAGACCAGCACCGCGCCGGCAATGACCCAGAGGCTCTGCGGCAGAATGGTCGCGCCGAAAAGGATGATCGGCTGATCACCGGAAAAGGCCGGGAAGCGATGCAGCTGCTTGTCGAATACATTCTGCGTGACGCCACGAATGAAGATGGAGGCGCCGATGGTGATGATGATCAGCGACACGACCGGCGCCTTGCGGGCAGGTTCGATCGCCAACTTGTTGAGAATGATGCCGATCAAGGCAACGGCGACGATCGCGATCAGGGCTGCCAGCGGCAGCGGTTGACCGGCATCGTGAAGAAATACCGTCACCATGCCGCCCAGCATGACGAACTCGCCCTGCGCGAAATTCACAACGTCCGAGGCATTGTAGATGATGGTAAAACCAAGGGCCACCAGCGCATAGACCGCGCCGACCGTCACCCCTGAAAGTATAAACTGCATCAGTTCAGGCATCAGGTTCCGAGCTCCTGCTTCGTGATGGAAGGCCGGGCTCAGGCCCGGCCAAGCCGGTTCACTCGACGATGGTCCAGTGGCCCTTGCGGATTTCGAGCATCTTGAAGGCCGAGAGGTCGAAACCAAGATGGTCCTGCGGCGACATCGTCACCGTGCCGGTGGTCCCGACCAGACCCTTGGTGGTTTCGATCGCATCGCGGATAGCCTTCGGCTCGGCGGAGCCTGCCCGCTTGATGGCATCGGCAAGAATGCGCACGGCATCATGGGCATAACCACCGAAGGTGCCGACCGGAGCGCCGGTCGCGCCTTCGAACAGCGTCTTGTAGGCGGCAACGACCGGCTTCTGCGGATCGGAATCGCCGAGCAGGTCGCCAACCAGAAGTGCCGTTCCGGGGAGGCGGACACCTTCGCTCGCCTCTGGGCCGGCAAGGTCGATATAGCCCTGCGAGGCGACACCATGGGATTCATAGAGCGGGATCTTGATGCCGAGCTGGACGACATTGCGCGTGACGACCGCGGCACCCTGGCCGAAACCCGGATTGAGGATAGCCTGGATGCCGTCCTTGCCACGAATGTTGGTCAGCTGCGGCGTCATGTCCGCATCCTGCGGGCCGTAATTTTCGTCCGCCAGCACCTCAATGCCATACTCATTGACGATGCCGAGACATTGCTTGCGCATCGAAGAGCCGAAGCCATCGGTCGACGAGATCATGCCGATCTTGGTGATACCGCGCTTCTTCATGTCTTCGAAAATCTTGGCGCAGGCCATGCGGTCGGTATGCGGCGTCTTGAACACCCAATGCTTGACCGGGTCGATGATCTCGATGGCGCCGGCAAGCGAAATGAAGGGGATCTCCGCTTCCTCGACCACCGGAATGATCGCCATCGAGGTGCCCGAGGTCGTTCCGCCGATGACGGCGTTGACTTCGTCTTCCTCGACGAGCCGGGTGGCGAAGGTGCGGGCCTTGTTGGGATCACCGCCATCGTCATAGACCACGAGCGAGATCTTCTCGCCATTGATGCCGCCGGCCGCATTGATCTCCTCGATCAGCAGCTTGAGGGTTTTCGCCTGCGGATCCCCCAGAGCGCCGGCCGGGCCGGTTTCTGAAAGCGTGGCGCCGATCTTGATATCCGCAGCAGCGGCACCGGTCATTGCCATAAGCGCGGCAAGGCAAGTCATTCCTGTTTTCATGGTCTCCTCCGAAGATCCTGAATTTCCGTTTGGTCGGACAGACCTGCGCCCTCTCGGCGCAGCCTGATCACAGCCCCTCCCCCGATCTATTAATAAACAGATCGCTCGTTCTATATATTGCTTTTTCTTGCGAATCTACAAAAAACTTCAAACAGTCCGCCGAGATCTCAAACCGAGACGGAAACCTCAATAAATCAACTTTGCCAAACGTTTCATGGATTTCAAATCGCCTTTTACTGGCTTCTTGCCACCTACCCTTAAATCCGCATTTCGATTTCGGTTGCGGATCACTCTTGACATCCAGCAAAACCATCCCAATAAATAGAACGATCGGTCGAGTAATTAAAGACCAATTGGAGAAGGAGGAGCACCTTGTCGTCCACAGAAGAGAGCATCGATTACAATGCGTTGATCGAGCCCAATCGGGTCCATAGCCGCGTCTATTATGACGAGGCGATCTTTCAGGAAGAGCTGGAGAAGATCTGGTACCGCACCTGGGTCTATGTCGGGCATACGAGCGAGATCCCGAACAAGAACGACTATGTCGTCAAATCGATCGGCCCGACGCCGATCCTGATGGTGCGCGACAAGGATGGTGAAATCCGGTTGCTGCTTAACAAATGTCCGCACCGCGGCAACCAGCTTTGCGCCTATCAGGGCGGCAACCGCACGAGCTTCACCTGTCCCTATCACGCCTGGACCTTCTCCAATACCGGCGATCTCATGGGCTTTGCCCTGCCGGATGGCTATGTCGGCACGGAAAAGAAGGGGCTCGGCCTCGGTAAGGTGCCGCGCATCGCAATCTATCGCGGCTTCATCTTTGGTTCCTTCGCGCATGAGGGGCCGAGCCTTGAGGAGCATCTCGGCGGCGCCAAGGCATCGCTCGATCAGCTGCTCGACAATTCGCCGACCGGCGAACTCGAACTGACGGCCGGCTTCCTGCAACACCGCACCAAGGCCAACTGGAAATTCATGCTGGAGAATGAAACCGACGGCTATCATCCGGGTTTCGTGCATGGCTCGATCTTCCAGGTCACCGACAGTGGCATTGCCAATCTCTACGGCCCGGATTCGACCGCGCTGACCCGCGACTATGGCAATGGGCACACGGAATTCGATCTGCGTCCCGAATGGCGCCGGATCGACAAGCCGCTCGAATGGTTCGGCACCAATGAAGCGCGCCTACCGGCTTATGTGAAGGCCATGAACGAGGCCTATGGCGACGAACGCGCCCGCCAGATCATGATCGACGGTTCACCGCATATCATGATCTTCCCCAACCTGTTCATCGCCGAAATCCAGATGTTCGTGTTGCAGCCAACGGCCGTGGACGAAACCATCCAGCATGTGACAGCGATCCAGTTCAAGGATGCGCCCGACATGAACCGGCGCCTGCGTCAGCAGACCATGGGCTCGGTGGGGCCAGCAGGCTTCCTGCTTGCCGACGATACCGAAATGTATGAACGCAACCATCGTGGCGCTGCCATCCGCGATCCGGAATGGCTGCTTCTGAGCCGCGGCGAGCACCGCGAGCGCCTGGACGAAAACGGCTTCCGCATCGCCCATTCGACCGACGAGACGCCGCAGCGCGGCATCTGGCGCCACTATCTCAAACTGATGTCGGAGTGATCCCAATGAATGTTGCAATCAAGGAAAAATCGCCGGCATCCGCCGAAAACCTCGGCTCGCTCTCGCCGCTTGAGCTTCAGCATGCGGTGACGCAGTTTCTCTATATGGAAGCCCGTCTGCAGGACAGCCACGCCTATGACGAATGGGAAGCGCTCTGGAGCGAGGATGCGATCTACTGGGTGCCGGCCAACGGCCATGACATCGATCCCGAACGTCAGATGTCGATCCTTTATGACAACCGCTCGCGCATCGGCGTGCGTATCAAGCAGCTCAAGACCGGTCGCCGGCACACCCAGACGCCGCGGTCGGAGCTGGCCCGCATCGTCTCCAATGTCGAGATTGTCAGTGTTGTCGACAATGAGGTGAAGGTGCATGCCAACGCCATGATCTTCGAGGACAATCTGCGTGCCGAGACCGTCTGGGCCACGCGCAACGAATATAAGTTGCGCTATTTCGACGGTGCATTCCGCCTCGCCTACAAGAAGGTCGGCCTGGTGAACAACCACAAGCCGATCTACACGCTCTCCTTCCTGGTCTGAGGCGCGCAATGTCTGAAAACACAATGGCCGATACCGATCGGCAGGTCTGGATCGGCGAAGGGCCGGTCCTGGTCGATTATGCCGATCATGTCGCCCGCATCACGCTCAACCGCCCGGAGGCGGCCAATGGCATGAACATCGAGCTGATGCAGGCTCTCTATCGGGCCGTGATGCGCTGCCATCGCGAACCGGGGGTGCGGGTCGTGCATCTGCGCGGTGCCGGCAGGAATTTCTGCGCTGGCGGCGATGTGCGCGAATTCGCATCGAAAGGAGAGGAGTTGGGCGATTTTCTGCGGGAAGTCACCTCCTATCTGCAGATCGCCATCGGTGCTTTGATCCGCCTTGAACCCATCGTCGTCACGGAGGTCCAAGGCTACGCTGCCGGCGGCGGTGGCCTCGGCCTGGTCTGCGCCTCCGATGTGGTGATTGCCGGTTCCGGTGCGAAGTTCCTGGCCGGCGCCACCCGCGTCGGCATGGCCCCGGATGGTGGCGCCTCGGTGATCCTGCCGCGCCTGATCGGCTTCCGCCGCGCGACGGAAATGTTCCTCACCAACCGCATCGTCGAGGCCGGGGAAGCGCAGGAGATCGGGCTGATTACCCGCTGCGTTCCCGATGAGACGCTTGCCGAAGAAGCCCGAAAGGCGACACGAACCTATGCCGAAGGCGCGCCACTGGCACTGGCGGCCACCAAACGGCTGCTCTGGAACGGCTTGAACGTCGAATCCTGCCTGCCGGAAGAGGCCCGCACCGTCTCCACACTGTCGGCGACGGCCGACTCCCGCGAAGGGCTTGCCGCTGTCATTGAGAAGCGCAAGCCGGTGTTCAAGGGCGCATGATCATGGCCGGATTGCGCCGGACACGGCATGCGCTGGTCACGGGCGGCGCCAATGGCATCGGTGCCGCTATTGTCCACCGCCTTCTGGCGGACGGCATGGCGGTGACCTTCTGCGATCGCGACATCGCCGGCGGCGATGCCCTGGCATCGGCAACCGGCGCGAATTTCCGGCCCGTCGATGCCACCGACCTCGCAGCGATTGCGACACTCGGTGGCTCGCTTGGGCCGGTCGACGTGCTGGTCAACAATATCGGCGTTGACCAGCACGCCTTCTTCACCGAGACCGGACCTGAGAACTGGCGCTCGCTGCTGACGATCAATCTGGAAAGCGCCTTTGCCTTCACCCATACCGCGCTGCCCGCCATGCAGGCCAATCGTTATGGCCGCATCGTCAATATCGCATCCGAGGCCGGGCGACTGGGCTCGAAAGGTGGCTCGGTCTATGCCGCAGCGAAGGCGGGCCTCATCGGCTTCACCCGCTCGATCGCGCGTGAGAATGCCCGCTACGGCATCACGGCCAATGCAATCGCCCCCGGCCCGGTTCTGACACCGATGGTCGAACGCGCCATCGCCGAGGTCGGCGAGAAACTTCACGCCGACATGGCTGCGCTAACCTTGATGAAACGTCTTGGCCGGCCATCCGAGATTGCGGCCGCCGTCGCCTTCTTCGCATCGGAGGATTCATCCTTCGTCACTGGCGAATGCCTCGGCGTTTCGGGCGGCATGGGCTGCGGCGCCTGATCATCCGCCCCGCCGGGACGGGAGACCATCCAAACAAGAAAAGCCGAGAGACAGAGACATGACACAAATTACTTTCGTGGCCGCCAATGGCGAGAGCCACCAGATCGAGGCGACCGACGGACTGAATCTCATGGAATGCGCGCGGCGTGCCAACATTCCCGGTATTATTGCCGAATGCGGTGGCGCCTGTGCCTGTGCGACCTGCCATGTCTATGTCGATGACGAATGGGCGGCGCTCGTCGGCATTGCCAATGCAATGGAACGCGACATGCTGGAATTCGCCGATGCCGTCCGCGACAATTCGCGGCTGTCCTGCCAAATCAAGGTCACCGACCAGCTCGACGGTCTCACCGTCTATCTGCCCGCAAGCTGAGCCAAGGCACGATCCCGGCCCATCGCACGAACAATGAGGAATAGGACATGTCTGGTCCCTTGCAAGGATTGAAGATCATCGAAATGGTCGGACTCGGCCCCGCCCCGTTTGCCGCGATGATGCTGGCCGATCAGGGCGCCGAGGTGATCCGCTTCCATGCGAAAGGCCAGCGACCCGACATTCCGCTGATGAACACCCGCTTTGACGTCCTCGCCCGTGGCCGACGGTCGATCGCACTCGATCTCAAGGCACCCGGTGCCGTCGATCTGGCGCTCGAACTGATCGGTCAGGCCGATGGGCTTATCGAAGGGTTCCGGCCTGGAGTCATGGAACGGCTGGGACTGGGTCCCGACATTTGTCTTGCCCGCAACAGCCGCCTCGCCTATGGCCGCATGACCGGCTGGGGACAGGACGGGCCGCTGTCCCATACGGCCGGTCACGACCTCAATTACATCGCCATGACCGGCGCCCTTGCCTCCATGGGCCCGGCCGACCAGCCACCGCCCGTACCGCTCAATCTCGTCGGGGATTTCGGCGGCGGCGGCATGTTGATGGCCTTCGGCATGGTTTCGGCGATCCTGCAGGCGAAATCGACCGGCCTCGGGCAGGTGATCGACGCGGCAATGGTGGATGGCGCCTCGTTGCTGGCCGGAATGTTCTGGGGCTTTCGCGCCGGCGGCATGTGGTCGGATGAGCGCGAAGCCAATCTGCTCGATGGCGGCGCCTATTTCTACACGACCTATCTTTGTGCGGACGGCAAGGCTTTTGCTGTGGCAGCAGTCGAGCCCAAATTCCATGCCATCCTGATCGAAAGGCTGGGGCTCGATCCGGCCGAATTCACCCATGTCCGCAACCCGTCTGCCTGGCCGGGTCTGCGTCAGCGCATGGCGGCGGTCTTTCGTGCCCATCCGCGCGATCACTGGACCCGGATTTTTGCCGGCAGCGATGCCTGTGCCAGTCCTGTGCTCTCCTGGGACGAGGCGCAGGCGGATGAACTGGCAACGGCCCGCTCCGCCTTCATCGAGGTGGAAGGCGTCCGCCAGCCGGCACCGGCACCCCGCTTCAGCTGTACGCCGGCGGCAGCACCCGCGGTCGCCGTCCAACCCGGCAGCCATTCTAGAGAAATCCTGTCCGATTGGGGTATCGACGGCGACCGCATTGCGGCAGCAGAACAATCAGGCGCCATCTGAGGCGCCTGATCCATCTCTCTCCATCCCGGTTCAAAGCCCGTCGAAAAAGGCGCCGATTTCAGCGAGCGACTGCGCGGTTTCCGGCAATTCCGGAAAGACCTGGAAATGGTGGCACATGCGATCGAAGATCCGGAGCGTGATCGCCCCGCCGGCATCCTTGATGCGCTTTTCCAACAGGCGCGCATCATCAAGCGTGATGTCGCAGGCACCGGCGTGAACGAGCATCGGCGGCAGCCCGTCAAGCCGGGCAAAAAGCGGGGAAAGCGAAGGATCGGACGGATTGCCGTTGCGACCGATATAAGTCTTCGCCATGGCGCGCAGCTGCGCCGGCTTAGAAAAGATATCCGCCTCGGCAAGTGACACGTAGCTGTCGCCGCTCAGCGAAAGATCGAGCCAGGGTGACAGGAGCGCGATCGCGCGCGGGAGCGGCAGGCCGCCGTCGCGCGCCCTGATCGCCGTGGCGAGCGCAAGCGCCCCGCCGGCGGAATCGCCCATGATTGCGTCGGGCACAATCCCGGAGGCGATGAGCCAGCGATAGGCTGCAAAAGCATCGTCATGGGCAGCGGGAAAACGATGTTCCGGCGCGAGTCTATAATCGACGGCCAGAACGCGGGCATTCGCGGCACTGGCGATACGGGTCATCAGATCGGCATGAGAGCGCAGCGAACCGATCTGGAAACCACCGCCATGGAGATAGAATATCGTCCGCTCGAGGCCGTTCCCGATCCAGCTGGCCGGCAAGCCTTCGAGATCGAAAATCTCAAGCCGATCCGCCGCAAAATCGCCGCCGAAAAACTCATCGAAACTTGTCCTGATCTCATCAAGCGTCATGCCGTTCGCCCAGGAGGATGTGATGGAACGGATCCTGTCGCTGACCGCGAGAAGGGGATCGGGATTACCGGCCATATCATGCCTCGTCGTTAAAGCGCCGGACAGGGCAAAAGCCCTATCCAGCGCTGCTTGGGAGATCAAAGCCTAACCCTTTAGCGGGCTTCGGCGCGGTGCAGCACGCGAGTTGCCTTGGCTTCGTAGCGCGGCAGCGTCCCTTCCGGATGGCATTCGACATTGATGTTCATGCCGAGCCGTGCCTTGGTTTCGCGGCGAATGTCGCTGACGATCTGTTCGGCAGGACGCTGGTCGGCATGGGTCGCTTCCACGGCCACCGTCAGCGTGCCGATCGTCGTCAGTTCCTTGTCGATATAGATCTGCCAGGCTTCGCGCACTGCTCCCTTGGTGCCGGCGATGATATCTTCAATCTGCGAGGGGAAGACGATAACGCCCTTGAATTTGATCATGTCATCACTGCGGCCGATGATACGGCCGATCTTGCGCATGCCCCGACGGCCCGAAGGACAGTCATACGGTCGGCTGGAAAGGCGCACGAGATCCCGCGTCCGCCAACGCACGACAGGCGATGCTTCCTTGCGGATGGTGGTGACGACGATTTCCCCAACCTCGCCTTCCGACACCGGCTTCATGGTGTTGGGGTCGAGAATCTCGACAATGACCGTATCTTCGTTGATGAGCTGCAGTTCATCATCCGCATGGGTATAGGGGGTCGAGATCGCCAGGATCGGGCCGCCGGCTTCGGTGGTTCCGTAAATATTGTGGCTGATGAAACCCTCCGGCAACTCCCCTTCGAGCTGGGCGCGGAATTCGGCGGAAACCGACTGACCGCCGAGGATCGCCACTTTCAGGCTCCAGTCGGTTTTCGGATTGATGCCCTGCTGCTTGGCGGATTGCACGAGCGTCATCAACCAGAGCGGCGACATCGAGGCAACGTCATACTGGTGATCACGCAACCAGCGCGCGGCGAGTTCGCCACGACCTGGACCGATCGGAAAGTTGGTGCAGCCGAGTGCGGCAAAGCCGGCATCCAGCGCCGGGCCACCGATCCAGAGGCCATAACCATAGCCCTGATAGGCCCGATACCCTTTCTTGACACCGGCTGCCGTCAGGGCACGTGCCATCTGCGACGGCAGGAGCGACTGCAGGTCGTTTTTCGTCATGCCGAACATCATCGGCAACCCAGTGGTTCCAGACGTGGCAACAAACCGCTCGACCTGCTCAGGCTCCACCGTCAGATAGGGGAACGGATAATGGGCGCGCAGATTTTCCTTCTCCATGAAGGGAACATTCGCAAGCGCATCCGGTGCCGCCAGATCCTCAGGCTTCATGCCGGCCCGAGCGAAATGATCCCGCCACAGCTGGCTCGAGGCCAGGCGCGCGCCCATGGCGGCCAGACCTTCCTGCTGAACCTTCAGGATCCCTTCGCGATCCTTTATCTCGATTTCCGGGTGCTGCATGTCCTGAGTCCTCCCTGTCAATAGTCGCGATCCGCCCGGCATTACGTGCAGACCACCTCCAACCCATGCGCAATTAATAGAACGAACGATTGGTTTATGTAAACGAGATTTTTAACAAATCGCAGTTCAAGCCGTCCGCCCCCCACCGCAGACGCTTCCACAATTTACAAATTCACCCCAAGGTGATTATAGTCCGATCGTTCAAATCAATTATGCAGGCGAAACGATCTTGGCGAGAACCCGTTCGCCCGATTACGACAAGGTCCGCGATGACATTATCGAGAAGGCGGCCAGCATGTTCGCCAAGCGCGGCTACGCCGCGACCTCGATCGGCGACATTGCGGATGCCTGCGACTGCTCGAAATCGAGGCTTTACCATTACTTCGATTGCAAGGAGGCAATCCTGCTCGACATGCTTAACACGCATGTCGATAAATTGCTCTGGAGCTGCCGTCATTCGCTCTATGGTTTTAAGGACCCGATCGAACGTTTCCAGCAGCTGACGCGCTTTTTTCTCGAGGTCTACGCCGTCTCGCGTGACCAGCATGTCGTCCTGCTGACGTGCCTGGATTTCCTGGCACCGGAAAACCGGAAGGAACTGATCGCAAAACAGCGCGAACTCATCGCCTATGTGCGCGACATCCTGCTCCAGCTTCGGCCCGATATGGCGGGCGACATGAGCATGGCCCATGTCGACACAATGTTGTTCTTCGGCATGATCAACTGGACCTACACCTGGTACAGAGCCAATGGCGCCGTCTCTCCGGAGCAACTGGCAGACCGAACGGTCGAGCTTTTTACCAAGGGCTACGCGCTCGTCGGCCGCAAGCCCTGACAGAACGGCCGGCGGGAAGCCGGCTTCATCCGCGCAGCACTGAGACCGGGTCGAAATCCGGCCGCGCCAGATCCTCCGCGGTGATTTTCACGCCTTTCTCGAACAGTTTTCGGGCCGCCATATAGGTGCGTCCGTCATTGATCGTATCGACGGCAACCACCACGCCATCGCGGAGATACCAGTGCGCAAAGGTCCGCTCAGCCCGCTTCGCCACCACTGAATCATAGCCGCGATTGAGACCGACGATCTGCAGCTTGGTGTCATACTGGTCGGACCAGAACCAGGGGACCGGCTTGTAATCCCGGGTCTTTCCCAGCATGTCATCAGCGACGATCTCGGCCAGATCAACGGCATTCTGAACGCTTTCGAGCCGTGTCGGCAGGCCCCCGAACGGGAAATTCGCACAATCCCCGGCAGCCCAGATTCCCTTTTTCGACGTTCGGCCATGGACGTCGACGACTATGCCATTGTCGCAGTGGAGGCCGGCGCGTTCGGCGAGATCGGTGCGCGGCAGCACGCCAACCCCGACCACCGCAAGATCGGCTGCCAGCGTCTCGCCATTCTCAAGGGTCACCGCGGTCAACTGTCCGTCCTGGCTCGAAACGGAGGCAATTGCACCATCTTCGATGATCCTGACACCTTTCGACTGATGAAGCGCACGGAAATGATCCGAAGTGCGCGAGCAGGCAACCCGCTCGAGAATGCGCGGCGCCCGTTCGATAACGGTGACATCGAGACCTGCCATGGCCGCGACCGCCGCAGTCTCGAGGCCGATATAGCCACCGCCAATGACGAGAAGCCGCTTACCCGGCAGAAAATCGGGACCGAGCCGATCGACATCGTCAATGGTTCGCAAACGGTGCACGGCTCGTAGCCCGACAAACCCGTCCGGCATCGGGCGGGGCTCGGTTCCCGTTGCAAAGGCAAGCTTGCTCCAGCCGATCGTCCTGCCATCGATCGCGACGGTGTGGCGTCCGGCATCGACCGCCGTCACAGCTTTCCCTGTTACGACCTCGATCTCCATTCGGCGCCAGAAGTCATCGGGCCGCAGCATCAGCCGTTCACGCTGCCATTCGCCGGAGAGATATTTCTTCGACAGCGGCGGGCGCTGGTAGGGTAGATAGGGTTCCTCGCCAACCAGCATGATGTCGCCACCATAGCCTCCGGTCCGCAAACCCATGGCGACCGATTCTCCAGCCTGCCCCGCCCCGATAATCACAACCCGTTCCCGACCCATTCCGCTCCCCCCAACAAGTTATTAGTTGACCGACCGTTCTGACTATTATATCGAGAATTGACAAGATGCAACTGCTGGCGCGCCAGAGGAGCGGATGGAGCGATCCTTCCGGCGGGCGCGGGAACGGGGGAAATCGTGGTCGTCATTTCATCGATCGGAACCTATCTGCCGAAGATGCGGCTCGAACGGACCGCAATCGCCCAAGCGATGGGGTGGCTGACCGCATCAGCGGGAGCAGGCAAAGGCGCACGCAGCCTCGCCTTCTGGGACGAGGACAGCGTCACCATGGCGGTCGAGGCAGCCCGCAACTGCCTGGCGGGCCAGATGCCCGACGCCGTTCGGCGGTTGGTTGTCGCCTCGACGACCGCGCCCTTTGCCGAATTTCAGAACGCGGTTCTCGTGCATGGCGCCTTGCGGCTAGGCACAGACTGCCTCACCGAGGATACGGCAAACACTCGCCGCGCCGGTCTTATCGCCCTGCAGCAGGCGCTCGAACAGAGCCAGAAAAGCCTCGTTGTGGCCGCAGAAACACCGAAACATCCGGCAGGCAGCAGTGCGGAAAGCAAATCGGGCGATGGCGCGGCAGCGGTTCTTGTCGAACCATCGGGCGACGGCCTGTTGCGCTATCTTGGTGGCGGTTCCATTACCCGGCCTTTCACCGATAGATACCGCGCGACCGGACGCGATTTCGCGCTCGAATGGGAAGAGAGATGGATCCGGGAAGAGGGCTATCTGAAGATCGTGCCCGAGGCGATTTCGGCGGCGCTCAAGGCCGCGTACCTCTCCCCGACGGAGATCGACCATTTCGTGCTGCCGAGCACCATCGCCGGATGCGCAAAGGCTGTGGGTCAGGCATCCGGGCTCGGTCACGCCCGCCTCGCCTCCGATCTCGCAACGGATTGCGGGGATACCGGATCGGCCCATGCGCTTTTAATGCTCGCCGGAGCCATGGAGGTGATGAAACCGGGAGAGAAGGTTCTGGTCGCCGAATTCGGCCAGGGGGCGACTGCGCTCATCTTCGAGGCTGGTCCGGCAATCGCCACAATCGTGCCGCAGGTCTCGCGCCAAATTGAAAGCGGCCTGCCCGAACAGAATTACCTCAAACTGGCAATCTTTCGCGGCATGCTCGACTGGGAGCGCGGCCTTCGCGGCAGGGTGCAGGTCAATGAAGCCCTGACGACGGCCTATCGGCGCTCGGACGAGCTGCTCGGCTTCGTCGGCGGACGCAACCGCCAGACAGGAACCGTCCAGTTCCCGCAATCGCGCCTAGCCGCAACGCGCGAGGGACTCGATGTCGATGCGCTGGAGCCCTATCCGCTCGCCGAGCGCGGTGGCACCATCGCCACATCCACCGCCGATCTCCTCGCCTTCTCGCGCCATCCGCCCAACTGTTACGGGCTTGTCGATTTCAATGGCGGCGGCCGTCTGATGATGGATTTCACAGATCCGGGCGCCGACCAGCTGAAGGCTGGCGACGCAGTTCGTTTCGTCTTCCGCATCAAGGATATCGACGAACGAACCGGCTTCCGACGCTATTTCTGGAAGGCGATCGCCGCCGACACGCAATCGAACCGAACCGGAGGGGAATAGACCATGGCTAGCGGAATCAAGGATCGGGTCGCCATTCTCTCCATGGGTTGTTCACGCTTCGGCGAACGGTGGGATGTCTCACAGGACGAACTGATGTGCGAGGCCTATCTCGAGGCGCTCGATCGGGCCGGTATCGACCCTTCGATGATCGGGGCGGCCTGGTATTCCTCGCACTACGACGATATCGGCGCCGGCAAGGCCGGGACACCGATGGCGCAAGCCCTGCGTCTGCCCAATATCGGCGTCACGCGGGTCGAGAATTTCTGCGCCGGCGGCACCGAGGCCTTTCGCGGCGCCGTCTACGCTGTCGCCTCCGGTGCGGTCGATATCGCGCTCGCGGTCGGGGTGGAGAAGCTCAAGGATACAGGCTTTGCCGGTTTGCCCACCGCATCCCGCGGTACCTTTGCGCCGATGTATCTGCCGACCCACACCAATCCCGGCAATTTCTCCCAGCTCGCGCGCGCCTATGCGACAAAGCACGGCATCTCGCGCGATGATCTGAAGCGCGCCATGGCGCATACATCGATGAAGAGCCATGCCAACGCGATCAGCAATCCGAATGCACACCTGCGCAAGGCGATCACCATCGAACAGGCGATGAATGCGCCCCTGGTGGCCGAACCGCTCGGCCTGTTCGACTGCTGCCCGGTTTCCGATGGCGCGGCCTGCGCCATCGTGACGACGCCAGACATCGCCCGCAGCCTCGGCAAGACCGCGCCGGTGCTGATCAAGGCAATCCAGGTCGTGACCTCGAACGGCTGGGAAGCGCAGCAGGCGGAATGGGATGGAACCTATGTCCACACGGCCCGCATCGCCGCCGCGCGCGCCTATCGGGAGGCAGGCATCACCGATCCACGCGCCAGCATCGGCATGGCGGAACTGCATGACTGTTTCTCGATTACCGAACTGGTGACGCTTGAGGATCTCGGACTCAGCGCCGAAGGGCGAGCCTGGAAGGACATGCTTGACGGTCTCTATGATGCGGATGGCAGCCTGCCCTGCCAGATCGATGGCGGTCTGAAATGCTTCGGCCATCCGGTCGGCGCATCGGGCCTGCGCATGCTCTATGAAGCCTGGCTGCAACTGACCGGACAGGCCGGCGATCGCCAACTTAAAGATCCGAAACAGGCACTGACGCATAATCTCGGCGGCGGCCCGGCCCAGAATGTCTGCTCCATTACAGTTCTTGGCGGAGCGTGAGACACGACAAACTAATGCCTGAAAATCAACGTTGACGTGTTATCAACTCGATGAAGGGTGCGAGGTGAATCACGCCGGGTTTGCCGAACACTGGCCAGCCCGCGGCATCCTGAATCGACTAATGCTTGAGTTAGATTCGATCTACGACCTGGCGCCCCCCTTCCCATTGGCATCAGCGGCAATTGCGCCATTGCGGTCAGTAGCCGAAAACCGGGGAGATTTCTCGTTCGGCCCTCTTTGGTGTGGACAAAAGGGCGGTCGGGAAATCGCTGCTGCGGAACTGACCAGGTGGCTATCAAATGGAATCCGATCGCTATCGAATGATGTTCAGGGCCAACGGAGTTAGCGATCAGTGAATTGTGCAAGCTGCGCATTCGTCTGCAAACTGTCCAATTGCGCTCGTAAGTTCGAGTTGTATGGATGACCACTTGCGCACGATTTTCAGTCGTTCACCAGCTACTCAGAATGTTCGTGGTAGGTGAAAATTCCGGCTTTTAACCTTCAGCGTATCGATGTGCAGGTCAGGTACGTTCGTCGAGGATATCGACAATCTCGATCTCGCCAAAGCCGAGCTGCGTCCATTGTCCGAGAAAGTCTGGAGGTATTGCGAGGCGCACGACATCACGGGGAAGACCGTGACGGGGCTCCGTGGGCATTTCTACATTAATACACGCTAAGGGAATTTGAAGTTGTTTGGATTGAAGCGGTTAGCCCGGATTGGCCTGAAGCGTTCGAGGGGTCGGTCAATTTCGTTCCAGAGGTAGTCGCCGGTGAGCGCGATATGCGCCCATGGTAGTGGTG
>NZ_UEYQ01000025.1 GCF_900492205.1 Ciceribacter sp. T2.26MG-112.2 | reverse complement strand
GCAGGTGGGAGGGCAGTATGACTGGCGGCAGATTTGCGCCCCCAACTGGGTCATTACCAGCCACTGAGGTTGGCCGCCAAAACCGGACATCGTCCCCAGGCCGCCGCCTCCAGCATCCGGTTGGTGGCCTCGAAGAGTTTCCAAGCTAAGCGTTGCTCGAGACTTCGGGATCAGGCGATAACACCAGAAGGGATTCAGAGCGAGATCGAACGGCCGATGCTCAACGCCCCCCTGAGTTCCCGCCGTCAAAAAAGGTCAGCGTCAAGGATCGACGCAAAGGGAATTGTTAATATTCTCGGCGCAGGTTTCATGTGGAAATTCGCAAACAAATAGAATGTTTTAAATGCCTTTTTCAGGTGTGAACCCTCGATCCGCGGCGATATTCGGCCTAATTGTCGGCGCGGCCGTAGCCGTCATACTGATGACTGGGGTGCGGGCCGAAGGTCTAAATATCGAGACGACGCATCTGGTGGCGATCGGCATTTGTCCCCCGTGGAAACCAGTGGATACACAGGCCTGCCGCCGCTGCGTGGATGCCATCGAGGCGGCCTTGGTCGAACGTCTCGGCATAGACGACAGGAATGTGACCACCCTTGTGAATGCCGCGGCCACCACCGAAGGTCTGAAGGCGGTTTTTGCGGGTTTGAGCGGCCTTGGCGCCGATGACCGGCTGATTATTTATGCAAACATGCACGCCGGCGCTCTCGACCCAACCGCGGAGGTGGGGCCCGACAACGACGTGTTCGTGTTGTGGACCAAGGAAAAGCCGGCCGCGGTTAGGTTTGCCGTTGCTGAGGGCGATTGGATCATGGCCAGCGATTTCGCCGGTTGGGTGCACGCCTTGGCGGCTGGGGAAGTGATCTTCATTCTCGATGCCTGCGAATCCGGCGCCGTCACGCCCTTGTTCATCGAAGCTCATCCGCTAAACGACGCGACCCGCGCGGAAGCGGTCATCGTCTCCGCCGCGGCCTCCCAGTTTGCCAATTTCGCCGCGGACCGATCGATCGCCCTTTATTCCCAGCAGTTGGCGCAGTCGATTGCTGTCGGTCGCGGCACATTTCAACAAGCCGCAGACCTTGCGGCATCGCAAACACATACTGCGGCGATCGCTATCTGTGATCCTCAGAAATCGGCGATTTTGCAGGCGGGATTGGATCCGCTGTCGTGCGCGCAGCAGCCGACGACGCATGATCCTGACGCTCTGCTGACGCGGATTGTCCTGCATGACTGACCGCAATTGGCAGCCATAACCTTCAACCCAAGGAGTAAACGAAATGAAGACCATCCTGATCGGACTCTTTTTGACCGCCTCGACGAGCTCGGCATTTGCCGGCATGTCCGGCTGGATCCCCAACAGCCCCATGATAGGCACCGAAGACGTCGGCGTAGGCACCGTTTGCAAGGTGAAGGACATTGTTGTTCTGGCTCAGTCCGCTGACGATTGCGTCGCAATCGGCGGCGAGGCGACCCACACACTGGTCCAATCGGCAAAACCCGTCGCCAAGTGAGGACAGGCGGTGGTGCGGCGTTCGCCGCCTCACCGCCGCTTCAACAATTCCCGGTAGGGCCGCGCAACAGCAGTCGTCCATGTCTGGAATTGCCACTTGGCGCACCGAGATGAAGGTCCGCAAGTCGATGGTGGACGCCACAACCAGTCAGTCCGCTAACGGCCCCAAATCGGTCATCCCCACCTTCCGCGGGGCGGGGTCCGATGCGTGCAGATGATCGAGCGTTAGCGGGACGAACTCTGTTCCACGCGGTTCGCCTTACCGCCCCTCGCGCCACCACGTCGCCGACATCGCCAGCAGCAGCACCGCGAGCCCGGCAAAACCGGCAAACAGCGGCAGCGTGTTCACGCCTTTCAGCACCGTCTCGTCGGTCAGGCGCACCAGCAGGCGGCGGTCGTCGGCGATGCGGACGTCGCCGCGGACGGGGAGGATGTCGGGGAGGCGAAGAGACCCCTTGCCGTCGTCGAGGCGGGCGAGGTGGCCCTTGGTCTCGGTGGCGATCGGTTTCAGCGTGTCGAGCGTCGAGACCATGGCCTTGAACTCGGGCGCATCGACCGCGCCGACATGGACGAGGGTGGAGAATTCGCCGTTGGCGATGGTGAAGAGGCCGGTCTCGTCCATGCGCTTTTCGCCGCGATAGAGGCCGGGGGCGATCTCGGTGAGTGCCAGCGTCTCGGTCTTGCCCGACGGCGTGCGAATGGTGGCGGCACCCGGGTCGCCGGCGATCGTCTGGCGGGTCACTTCCAGGGTGCGGCCGCTGGCGCGGGCCTTCAGCGCCTCTTCCTCGAGTTCCGGTTCCTTCATCAGCCAGTGGGCGATGCGGCGATAGAGCGAGACATGCGGCCCGCCCCCTTCGAAGCCGCGGGCCCAGAGCCAGCCCTGGTCGGAGAGCAGCATGGCGACGCGGCCTTCCTCGGCGCGGTCGAGCACCAGAAGCGGGCGGCCGTCGGCGGCGGTCATCACGGTTTCGCCGCGCGGCGGGTCGACGTCGACGCTGCGGAACCAGCGGCCCCATTGCGGCGGCTCGATGGCCGAGCCGTCGAGCCCGCGGGTGACGGGGTGGCGCTTGCCCTGGTCGGAGAGGCGCGGATAGAAGGCCGCCTCGTGCATGTTGCCGGTCGGGGCGGCGGGCAGCACGGAGGCGAGCGGGGTAATCGCGATCGAATCCTCGCCGGCATGTTCCGGGCCGGCGGCGATCAGCAGGGCACCGCCCTTCTTCACGTATTCGGCGATGTAGTCGTAATAGAGGATCGGCAGCACGCCGCGGTGCTGGTAGCGGTCGAAGATGATCAGGTCGAAATCGTTGATCTTCTCGACGAAGAGTTCGCGCGTCGGGAAGGCGATCAGCGACAGTTCGTTGATCGGCGTGCCGTCCTGCTTTTCCGGCGGGCGCAAAATGGTGAAATGCACCAGGTCGACGGCGGCGTCGGATTTCAACAGGTTGCGCCAGGCGCGCTCGCCGGCATGGGGTTCGCCCGAGACCAGCAGCACGCGCAGGTTCTCGCGGATGCCCTCGATCAGGTGGATCGCCTTGTTGTTGACCTCGGTGACCTCGCCGGGCGTGGCGGCGACGGCGAATTCCAGCACATTGTTGCCGCCGCGCGGCACCTTGAAGCCGAAGGTCGTCTCGACACCGGGCGTGGCATTGAGCGTGGCGATCTCCTCGCCGTTCATGCGCACGGTGACGGTGGCGGGGGTATCTGTGCGGCGGCCGTCGTCGAAGACGCGCAAGGTCAGTTCCTGGTCCTCGTCGACGATGCCGAAGCGCGGCGCGCGCAGCACCTCGATGCGGCGGTCGAACTCGTCGGCCTTGCCGGTGAAAAGGCCGTGCACGGGGGCATTGAAGCCGAGCGCCTCGGCGGCAGCCGGAATGTCGTGCACCTGGCCGTCGGTGATGAAGACGGCGGCGCCGATGCGGGCCGGGGGCACATCAGATATGGCCGAGGCCAGTGCCTCGAACAGCCGCGTCGAGGGTGCGTCGGAGGTGGCCGGATCGCGGACCTCGACGATTCGCGGCTCGATGCGGGCAAAGCGCGAGAGCCGGTCCTTCAGCCCCTCGAGCGCGGCGTCGGTCTGGGCGACGCGCTCCGGCGTTTCCTGGCTCTGGCTGCGGTCGACGATGACCGGCACGACGGTCGACAGCGCCTCGCGGTCCTCCTGCATCAGAAGCGGATTGGCGAGTGCCGCGAGCACGGCGACGGAGGCGATAAGGCGGATAGCGGTTCCCCGCACGCCGCGGGCGAAACCCGCCGTGGCGAGGATCAGCGCCAGCACGGCAAGCGCCAAAAGGACGAACCAGGGAACGAAGGGGGCGAAGTGGAGTGTCATGTCACTGCCCCAGCCGTTCGAGGAGGGCGGGAACATGCACCTGATCGGCCTTGTAGTTGCCGGTCAGCATGTACATCATGATGTTGACGCCGGAGCGGAAGGACATTTCCCGCTGCATTTCGTCCGGCGGCACGGTCGGCAGCATGGAGACGCCGTTGTCGTCGATCGCCCAGGCGCCCAGAATGTCGTTGCCGGTAATCAGGATCGGCGAAACGCCGTCGCCGGTGGAGGCGACGCCGCTGTTGGAGGTCCTGGCCTCCTGGCGCGCCTCGACCCAAAGCGGGCTGCCGGTGTAGCGACCGGGAAAGCCGGACAAGAGGTAGAAGGCGCGCGTCAGCACATGATCGGCCGGCACCGGTTCCAGCGGCGGAATGTCGATATTGGCAAGGATCGCCTGAAGCCGCTCGCCATTGGGGCTCGGGCCGTTGTCGCCGCCAAGCGCGGAGAACTGGTCGCGGGTATCGAACAATACGGTCCCGCCGGCGCGCATATAGGCGTCGATCCGGCTGATGGCGGCGGACGACGGCATGGGGGCGGTCGCCGAGATCGGCCAGAAGATGATCGGGTAGAAGGACAGTTCGTCCTTGCTGATGTCGAGGCCGACGGGCGGGGCCGGCTCCAGCGTCGTGCGGTAGGTGAGGAAGTCGGTGAGGCCGGCCAGTCCCCGTTCCGACAGGCGGTCGACCTCCGCCTCTCCGGTGACGACATAGGCGAGGTGGGTATTGTCGAGCCTCTCGAGGATGACGTCGTCACCCGGTTTGGCGTCGTCGGCCAAGGCGCGGTCGCCCGGCGCGAAGAGCACGAGGCAAGCGAGTGCCACGACGGACGCGGCGGCGGTGCGGCGCGGCATGCGGGAAAAGGCGCCGCCCATGGACAGCACGATCAGGCTGTCGATCACCAGGAGCGCGAAGGCGATCGAGAGAAGCACCGGCTTCAAGGGCGTGGCCGCCGTGCCGGCCAGCGGCTCGCGGGCGATCGGCAGCGGGGCGGTGATGTCGAGCGGCTTCAGTTCGGCGCCGGCGGGCAGAAGGTTCAGCGCGGCAAAGCCGTCCTCGGTGCCGTAAAGGCCGGGCGGGTTGTCGAAGGTCGCCGATGCCGGCCGGGCCGGGCCGATTTCGAGCGGGCGGGCATTGCCGGGTTCAGCGGTCAGCGCACCGCGCTCGGTCAAGAGGCGGAAGGGAGCGAGCGTCGCCTTGGCGGACGGATCGGCATTGGCTGTTGCCGTCCCGGCGCGCGCCAGTTGCACGACCCGGCGCAGCATTTCGACGAATTCGCCGGAGATCGGCAGGTCCGACCAGGTCGCCTCGGCGCTGACATGGAAGAGCACGGTGCGACCGGCGCCGTTTTCCCGGACGGTGACGAGCGGCGTGCCGTCGGCAAGGCTCGCCCAGGTGCGCTCGGCAAGATCCGGGGTCGGTTCGGCCAGCACCTGGCGCTTGATCAGCACGCCCTCCGGCCTCGGCATGCCGGCAAAGGGGCCGAATTTCGGGAAGTCGGCGAGCGGTTGCGGCTCGGCCCAGGAAAGCGCGCCGCCGAGTTCGCGTTCGCCCTGGCGCAGGATGACCGGCACCAGCGGATCGCCGACCGGGGCGGCGGCAAGACGAGGCCCGGCAAAGCGGATGAGCGTGCCGCCCCCCGTGATCCAGGCCTGCAGCGGTTCGTACACCGCTTCCGGCAGGCGGCCGATATCGGCCAGCACAATGGCAGATGGCTTCTGCGCGAGGATTTCGGGCAAGGAGACGGCAAGATCGGCGATGCCGGGCTTGATCAGGTCGGCATAGGGCGCGATCGCCCGCTCGATATAGTAGAGCGGCGAAAGCAGCGGCTGGAAAGCGTCCCCCGTATCGCCCGAGATCAGCGCGACGCGGCGGCGGCGGAAACCGTCGTCGAGCAGGTGCGTCGCGCCGGCCGTGGCAAGGCCGGCGATCGACAGGCGGGCAAAGTCGTTGCGCAGCTCGAACGGGGCGGCGACCTGACCGCTTGCCTCGGTTTCGCCGGCGGGAAAATCCACGGTACCCGATGCGATGACGCGGCCCTGGCGGTCCTGAGCGTCGACGATCAGGCTCCGCGCGGCGCGGCCGTCGAGGCGCGACAGGGTGACGGTGAGGGCGTCGGCGCCGTTCGATGCGCCGGTGATGGCGGTCGCGGCGGCGTTGTCGCCTTGGATCAGCCGAAGCTGTGCCGGCTGGAGCGCGGAGAGCTCCGTCATCAGGCGTTCCTCGTCATCGACGGCGATGCCATCGGCTAGAACCGCCAGCGTGCCGGGGGGCGTGCCGTCAAGGGCTGCCTTCAGGGCCTCGAACGCACGGGCGCGGTCCGGGCGCAGCGGCTTCGGGCTTGCGGCGCGCAGTTTCTCCAGTGCCACCGCGGCGCCGGCGGGCACCGCGTCATGGCTGGCGTCGGCGGTAAATGTCATCGACACCGGCAGGTCGCGATCGTCCGCATCGCCGATCAGCGCTTCGGCAGTGGCGACGCGGCGCTCCCAGTCGGCGACAGTCGCCCAGCCATTGTCGACGACGAGAACCAGCGGGCCGTCGGTCGAGAGCGAAGCATTGCGCGGATTGAGCACCGGGTCGGCGAGCGCGAAAATCACCAGCGCCGCCAGCATCATGCGCAGCAGCGTCAGCCACCACGGGCTCTTCGAGGGCGTTTCGTCACGCTTCAGCACGCCGGCGAGAATGCGCAGCGGCGGGAAGACTTCGGTCTTCGGGCGCGGCGGAGTGAGTTTCAGCAGCCACCAGATGAGCGGCAGGGCGGCCAGCGCGATCAGCACGGCGGGTGCGGCAAAGGCGAGCGGCAGGGCGTTCATGGGGCTGTGCTCCGGCTGATGAGCGGCGGGGTGCCGGAGAGATACATATGGACCGCGACGAGTGCTTCGGAGGCGAGGCGGTCGGTCGAATGGTGGACGAAACTCCAGCCGAGACGGCGAAGCTGTTCGCCGAGATTTTCGCGGCGGGCGAGGTAGGCGCGGCGATAGTCGTCGCGCAGGCCCTCGGCGCGGCCGGAGACGAGTTTCTCTCCGGTCTCCGGATCGGTAAATTCGGTGCGGCCGGCATAGGGGAAACTTTCCTCGGCCGGATCGGCGATCTCGACCACGTGGCCGCGCAGGCCGCGCCGGGCGAGCGGCGCGATCTTCTCCATGATGGCGTCGGCGTCGTCGAGGAAGTCGCCGATCAGCACGATGTCGCTGGAGCCGCGGATCATCGTCGTGTCCGGCAGGCCATTGATCAGCGGCGTATGCAGGATGGCGGTCGCCAGGCGTTCGGCGGCATTGCGGGCGGAAACCGGCTCCATGACGCCCGGGCAACCGATGCGCTCGCCGGAGCGGGCGAGGATTTCGGCGAGCGCCAGCATCAGCACCAGCGCGCGGCTTTCCTTCGAGACCGGGGCCAGCGTCGACTTGTACATCATCGACGGCGAGAGATCGGCCCAGAGCCAGACGGTGTGGGCGGCCTCCCATTCGCGGTCGCGGATATAGGTGTGGTCGTCGCGGGCGGAGCGGCGCCAGTCGATGCGGGCAAAGCTTTCGCCTTCGGAATAGGGGCGGAACTGCCAGAAATTCTCGCCGATGCCGCGCTTGCGCCGTCCGTGCCAGCCGGCAATCACCGTATTGGCGATGCGGTGGGCCTCGACCATGCAATCGGGCACGAGGCTGGCGCGCTGGCGGGCGCGGGTCAGCGCGTCCCCGGCGGGGGTCTGCTCGACGATCTGGCCGATGGCTGCCACGTGTCCGCGATCCTTCCGGGTTTCTAGCCGCGTGCCTGCTTCACCAGTCCGGCGATCACGTCGCGCACCGACATGCCCTCGGCGCGGGCGGCGAAGGTGAGCGCCATGCGGTGTTCGAGAACGGGTTCGGCGAGCGCATGGACGTCGTCCATCGAGGGGGCGAGGCGGCCTTCGTAGAGCGCGCGGGCACGCGCACAGAGCATCAGCGCCTGACCGGCGCGGGGGCCGGGACCCCAGGCGACCGCCTTGTCGGTTTCGGCATTGCCATGGCCGGGACGGGCGGAGCGGACGAGGGACAGAATGCCGTCGACGACGCCGTCGGAGACCGGCATCTGGCGGATCAGCTTCTGGATCTCGATCAGCCGTTCGGCGGAGAGCACACCGACCGCCTTCTGGTCGCTGATGCCGGTGGTCTCCAAGAGGATCTGCCGTTCGGCGGCCAGTTCCGGATAGCCGACATCGACCTGCAGCAGGAAGCGGTCGAGCTGGGCCTCGGGCAGGGGATAGGTGCCTTCCTGCTCCAGCGGGTTCTGGGTCGCGAGCACGTGGAAGGGGGCGGGCAGGTCATAGGGCCGCCCGGCGATCGTCACCTGGTATTCCTGCATCGACTGGAGCAACGCGGACTGGGTTCGCGGGCTGGCGCGGTTGATCTCGTCGGCCATCAGCAACTGGGCAAAGACCGGTCCCTTGACGAAGCGGAAGGAGCGCCGACCGTTCTCGTCCTGGTCCATCACCTCGGTGCCGAGAATGTCGGATGGCATCAGGTCGGGGGTGAACTGGATGCGGCTGGCGTCGAGGCCGAGAACGGTGCCGAGCGTGTTGACCAGCTTGGTCTTGGCAAGGCCCGGCACGCCGACCAGCAGAGCATGACCGCCGGAGAGGATGGCGAGCAGGGTGTTTTCGACCACTTTTTCCTGGCCGAAGATGACCCTGGAAACCGCCTGGCGCACCGAGGCAATGTCGGCCAGGGCCTTTTCGGCGGCTTCGATGATGGCCTTTTCGTCGAGGGCGGCATCCGGGGTTGGCATCAGGCCCATGGTCTTCTCCATCTGGTTTCGCCCGCGCCGGCGAATCGGAACTGGTCTTCCCGATGACGGCACATGCAACTAACTTATTCCCCAAAGGGCGGCTGACAAGCGCGTTTCGAATGACTATCTCGTGACATAGCACTGATTAGGCACCAACCGGGACGCAAAGATGGCAGGCGACACCTTGAAGGCGACGACGGATGCGGCGGGATTGGCGGCGATGATTTCGCGCGCGGCCGCTCAGACGGCCGGCGGCAAGCCGAGCCTGCCGCCGGTGGAGCGCTGGGAACCGCCCTTTTGCGGCGATATCGAAATGGAGATCCGTGCCGACGGGACCTGGTTCTACATGGGCACGCCGATCGGCCGCGCGCCGCTGGTCAGGCTGTTCTCGACGGTGCTGCGCAAGGACGAGGACGGCAAGACCTATCTCGTCACGCCTGTGGAGAAAGTCGGCATCCGCGTCGAGGATGCACCGTTTCTCGCCGTCGAGATGAGCGTGACCGGGCGTGACGGCGAAAAGGTCATGACCTTCCGCACCAATGTCGGCGACGTGGTGGAGGCCGGGCCGGACCATGCGCTGCGCTTCGTCGTGCATGGCGAGAACCACGAGCTGAAGCCTTATCTGCATGTGCGTGGGCGGCTGGAGGCGTTGGTGTCGCGCGCCGTCATGTATGAACTGGTGGAACAGGGCCAGACGATCGAGATCGACGGGGTCGAGATGTTTTCGGTCCGCTCGGGCGGGGCGATCTTTCCGGTCATGCCGGCGGCAGAACTCGACCGGCTGGCGCAATGAGCGTCGACATTTATTCCGCCGCCGACTTCCGCCACCGGGCGTTGAACCAGATCGGAGCTCCGATCGAGCATGCCTGGCGCGATCACGGCGACCATGTGCTCAATCCGCAGAGCTTGCTCGAGGTCGAGGGGCTGAAGCTCAAGGACGCCGCCGTTCTGGTGCCGGTGGTCGACGATCCGGACGGGGCAAAGGTGATCCTCACCCAGCGGACGGCGACGCTGCGAAAACATTCCGGCCAGATCGCCTTTCCCGGCGGCGGCATCGACGAGGGCGACCTGTCGCCGGAGGTGGCGGCCCTGCGCGAGGCGAGGGAAGAGATCGGTCTTGACCCGAACTTCGTCGAGACGGTCGGGCGGCTGCCGCAATATCTGTCCGGCACGGGCTTTCGCATCGTGCCCGTGCTCTCGGTGGTCAAGCGCGGCTTCGTCATCGAGCCCAATCCCGACGAGGTGGATGCGGTGTTTGAAGTGCCGCTGTCCTTCCTGATGAATCCGGATAATCACCAGCGCGACAGCCGGACATGGCAGGGGATCGTCCGGCATTTCTACGTGATGCCCTATGGCGAGCGCCAAATCTGGGGCATTACCGCCGGGATCATCCGCACGCTTTATGAAAGGCTCTATGCATGACCAACCTGTCGAACGAGACCTGGTTCACCGATCCGGCTTTGCAGCGGTTGTTTGCGCTGCTCAATGCCGACGGCGGCGAGGCACGGGTGGCGGGCGGGGCGGTGCGCAACAGCCTGATGGGGCTGCCGGTTGCCGACATCGACCTTGCCACCACGCTTCCTCCCGAGACGGTGATGGAGCGGGCCAAGGCTGCCGGCATCAAAGCCGTGCCGACCGGGATCGAACACGGCACGGTGACGCTGGTGCTCGACGGCAAGGGCTTCGAGGTGACCACGCTTCGCCGCGACCTCGAGACCGACGGCCGGCGTGCCAAGGTCGCTTTCGGCGAGGATTGGCAGGAGGACGCCGAGCGGCGCGACCTGACGATCAACGCGCTCTATGTCGGGGCGGACGGCGAGGTGATCGACCTGATCGGCGGACTGCCGGATATCGAGACGAAGACGGTGCGCTTCATCGGCGACGCCGACACGCGGATCGCCGAGGATTATCTCCGGATCCTGCGCTTCTTCCGCTTCTTTGCCCATTACGGCGGCGGGCGTCCGGATCCGGCGGGCCTGAAGGCCTGTTCGCGGGCGAAGGACAAGCTGGCGACGCTTTCGGCGGAGCGGGTCTGGGCGGAGACGAAGAAGCTTCTCGCAGCCAGCGATCCGGGCCGTGCGCTGTTGTGGATGCGCCAGTCCGGCGTGCTCGGGGCCATTCTGCCCGAAACGGAGAAATGGGGAATCGATGCGATTCCGGCCTTGGTCGCCGCCGAGCAGTCGCTCGGATGGGAGCCGGAGCCGATGCTGCGGCTTGCCGCGATCGTGCCCAAGGACGCCGAGCGGCTGGCGGCCCTTGCGCAACGACTGCGCCTGTCGAACGCCGAGGCCGCTTTCCTCGATCGCTTTGCCAGGGCGCCGAGGCCGAACGGCGAGGTGACGGATGCGGCCTTTGACCGGGAACTCTATCGCCTTGGCAAGGACGGCGTGATCGCTTCGCTGAAGATCGATCTGGCGCAGGCCCGCGCCCAAGCCGGGGTCGATCCGAAGGCGATGACGAAGACCGGGCGCCTGTCGGCGCTTCTGGCACGGGCGGAGAAATTCGAGCGGCCGGTCTTTCCCTTGAGCGGCGCGGATGTGCTGGCCGCGGGGCTGGCTCCGGGCCCCAAGGTCGGCGAAGCCTTGAAAGGGCTCGAGGAGACGTGGATCGGCTCCAACTTTTCCTTCGACCGGGCGAAACTGCTCGCCCGGCTCGATGATCTCATCAGGAAGTGATTCAAGTCGTTGCGAAAGAGAGTCTCTTTCTGCCTCTATGTTATTGAATTGAAGTCGTATTTCCGGTTTTTGCCGGCTCCTGATGGGCTGTCCGGCCCGCGCCGGATGCAGCGAATTTTCAGGCGGCCTGAGCCTGATCGGTGATCCGCGCCTTGATATTGTCGACCATGGTTTCGCGGATGACCGTCTCGCCGTGCGCTGTGCGCATGTGTTCGACGGCGCGTCGGACGACCTCGGCCTCCTCTTCGGCGCGGGTGTGCCAGGGGCAGCCCGGAACCAGTGAACCGCATTCAAACTGCTTCATGTCGCATCTCCTCTTCGACTGGGTTCAACAGTTGAAAACATATCATGAAACGCCAGTTAGGCCAAGCGGAACACGCCAAGCGTGCAGCGGCGGCGCTTGGCGTCGGCTTTTTTCACGCTGTTGCAGTCGGCCCCGAGGCTGCCTATTCCGGCATGGCCCAGGCGCGGAACACCGAGCCGCTGACTTGCGGCGGAGGTCGGCGCGAAGCGCCGTCGACATGATTGGCGGCGGCAAGATCCGCCAGATCGCGACCGGCCAGCCCAAGGCGGACCTGCTCGACGAAATAGGCGTGGGGCAGGTCGA
This sequence comes from Ciceribacter sp. T2.26MG-112.2, assembly GCF_900492205.1. Classification (GTDB taxonomy): domain Bacteria; phylum Pseudomonadota; class Alphaproteobacteria; order Rhizobiales; family Rhizobiaceae; genus Allorhizobium; species Allorhizobium naphthalenivorans_A. The sequence goes on along the minus strand of NZ_UEYQ01000025.1, from coordinate 32,505 downwards.
CGTCACTCGTCGCCCTCAGTTTCTCGGCAAGACGGTCGATGAGTTCGGGCTTGTCGAATGCCAGACGGCTGGTGGTGGATTGCTGGGGTGGAATGCTGCTCTGATATGCCATCGCACTTATCCTCCATGAAATCACCGGAAGAATAACACGAGGGCAGGCCGATCCAAATGCAATTTTATGTCGCATGCGCGCAAGCGCCAAGCCGCGCGTGGTTGTCGCCGGCGGGGCGAGGCGTGCAAGGTCTCCCGATCAGGGCCAGCGGACCACAGGCGGCATAGACGACAGGATGGACTCGACATTGCCGCCGGTCTTCAGGCCGAAGATCGTGCCGCGATCGTAGAGCAGATTGAACTCGACATAACGGCCGCGGCGCACGAGCTGTTCGTCGCGATCTTGCTCGGTCCAGGGCTGGTTGAAGTTTCCCCGGACGATCTTCGGATAGACCAAGTTGAAGGCTCGTCCGACATCCTGGACGAAGGCGAAGTCCGCCGCCCAGCCGCCGACCTCATCTGTGGAATGCAGCCAGTCGAAGAAAATGCCACCAATGCCGCGGGCTTCGTTGCGGTGGGGCAGGAAGAAGTATTCGTCGCACCAGGCCTTGTATTTCGGATAGTCCGCGACCTTGGCATGGCGGTCGCAGGCGATTTCCATGGCGCGGTGGAACACGCGGCTGTCCTGGTCTTCCTGGGTGCGGCGCCGGTCCAGCACGGGGGTCAGGTCGGCGCCGCCGCCGAACCACTGGCTGGTGGTGACCACCATGCGGGTATTCATGTGCACGGCGGGCACGTTCGGATTGACCGGATGGGCGATCAACGAGATGCCGGAGGCCCAGAAACGCGGGTCCTCCTCGGCGCCGGGCATGGTCTTGCGGAACTCGGGCGAGAATTCGCCATGCACGGTGGAGGTGTGCACTCCGACCTTTTCGAAGACACGGCCTTCCATCATCGACATACGGCCGCCACCGCCCTCGCCATTGTCGCGTAGCCAGTCCTTGGCCGTGAAGCGGCCGGGCGCCTGGTCGGAAAGCGGGCCTGAAAGCTCGTCCTCCAGCGTTTCGAAAGAGGCGCAAATCGTATCGCGCAGGCTCTCGAACCAGGCGCGTGCCGCCAGCTTCTTGTCCTCGATATCGTCCGGCAGGCCTTTCGGCAGATCAGGTCTTTGCATGGCTTCCCCCGGGCATCCGCCCCTGCTTGGCGACTCGGCGCCTGTCCTGATCCCGGAATTAACAGGACGTCCGGCCCTCGGCCAGTCCGCGCTCACGCATTCGTTGAGAATCGACTCGCAAAACGGACCCGCTGCGATTATTTTACAGGCCTGCGAGGTGTTTCATGACGAGAATACCCGGTCCGCCGTCGTTCGACGGCCTGAAAAAGCGCATCGCCTCCCAACGGCAGGCCAAGGCCGGGGCGGACGGCGGCCATTTCGTTCGCGAGAGTTTCTGCCTGACGCGCGACGAGGCGCGGGCCAAGGCGCGCGAATGGTTCGACAGCTTCCCGAAAGCGGCCTATTGGACGGAAGTCGAGAGCTGGCGCCAGCTCGAGGGCGACCGGATCGAGTTCACCATGCGCCGTCTGCCGTCCGCCGATTGACGAAGCGGGGCTTCTCCACGCTTTTCCCGTGGTCGATCTTTCCGGCCCCACATTTTTCGGGGTTTCCGTGGTCATCGCTAAAATTCTAAGGATTTCTTAAAGCGGATGTCAAATCCGCTCTGGCATTCTTTTGTCAGTTGACGGTCTGCGCGTCCGTGCACAGACCCGGCATGAAGCCCGTCGTCAAAGCCATGGCCACCGCCCGGCATTTTTCGTGGTTCACCGCAAGGACAATTGATGACAAGCGTTTCCTTTAATTCGACGGCCGCCTCGGCCTTGTCCTTGCTGACCGGATCGAGCCGAGCGCTCGAAGCGACCCAGACGCGCGTCGCTTCGGGCAAGCGGGTCGACGAGGCATCGGACAATGCCGCCTACTGGTCGATCGCCACGACGATGAGCGCCGACGCCATGTCGCTGTCGAGCGCCGAGGACGCGACCGGGCTGTCGGCTGCCGTGACGGATACGGCAGCGCTCGGCATGGAAGCGGCGACGTCGATCGTCGCCGAGATCCAGTCCAAGCTGATCCTCGCCCAGGCGGTGGGCACGAACCGTTCCGCGGTCAATGCCGAGATCACCCAGCTCAAGGCGCAGCTCGGCACGATCGCCCAGTCGAGCTCGTTCAACGGACAGAACTGGCTCAACCTCGATGCCGGGCAGCAGCCCAAGGTGCAGTCCATGGTCGCCTCCGTCACCAGCAATGGCGACGGTGACGTGTCGGTCAACGTGATCGACTTCGACACGGCGAAATCGACGCTGGTCAGCGGCGAGGACGCGCAGGACGGTTTGCTCACCCAAAGCTATTCGGGCACGACCAGGAGCGGCGTCGCCTATGACTACCATCTGCTCGACGCCAATTCGGCTGTTCCGGTCGCCGCCACATCCAAGGAAATCGCGGTGTCGGACACGACCACGCGAGACGAGTTCGACGGGATGATCTCGGCGATGAACACGATGATGACCAACATGATCGACGCCAGCGCCAGTCTCGGCGCGACCCGCAGCCGGATCGCCTTGAGCACGGAATTCGTGCAGGACCTGCAGGACATCACCGAGATCGGCATCGGCCGTCTGGTGGATGCCGACATGGAAGAGGAATCGGCCAAGCTTTCGGCGCAGAAGGTGCAGCAACAGTTGCAGACCATCGGTCTCAACATCGCCAACAATTCCATGGGCGCCACGCTCAAGCTGTTTGCCTGACACTTGCCGCATGGACTCGGAAGGCCGGCGAGGGGATCGCCGGCCTTTGTCGTTTGTCCAATGTTCCGGCGTTCTCAGCGACGCGGTGCAGTCTTTGGTTTGGAAGCCTTGTGCCGCCCATTCGCCCCGCGAGCGGTGCGATGCGGGACGGCGGCATCCGGGGCCGGTGTGGGCTCCAGTTCCATTTCCGCGGCGGGGCCCGGGGAGGCCTCCTGGGCGATCGGTTCGAGGGAGGCGATGGGCTGTTCCTCGTCGGCGTCTGACAGCGGAGCGACGCTGTCCGCAATCGCCGCGTCGGTTTCAGCCATTTCCTCGACCGCGGCCGGCTGTTCGATCTCCTCCGACGCCAGTGGTTCGATCGGTTCAGCCGCCGTTTCGACGGCGGGCTGCGCTTCGCTGAACTCGGTATCGGGGCTGGCTTCAGCCTCCGGTTCCGGGATCGGGGAAACTGTGGGAGCCTCCGCGACGGGCACCGCCGGCAAGGTTGTGTCCGTCTGTTCCGTCACCGCCGGCAGGCTGCGGGCGATGATGTCCTTCAGGATCCTGGTGACCTGCAGGGCCCCGGCGAAGTCGGTATTGGTCGAGTGTCCGGCGAGCGGCACGCGAATGTCGCTGTCGATCTGTGGCCGCGAATTGATCTCGCCGAACCAGTCGAGTTCGCCAATCACGTCGATGACGTCGCGGCAGTCCGGCGGCATGGTGATGCGGCCGCCGAAGGTAACGATGCGCAGGCCGTCGGCAAGGGCGCGCAGCCTTTGCTTGTCCTCTTCCTTGATGGCGTAGAGCGCCTCGGACAGCACGCGGTTGCCGCGCGAATGGCCGGCGAGCAGATGGAAGGAAAGGCTGGAATCGGCCAGCAGGGTCTCCACCGTATCGGTGTCGAGCGCGCTCGGATGCGCCTTCAGCGCGAGCTTGTGGCGGTCCTCGTAGGCGCCGAGATGCGGGCGGCCGACGACGTCGTCGATCACTTCGAGATCGTTGCGCATGTGGCCGAGCCAGCCGAAGAAGAACGAGCCGCCGATCGTCTCGTTGATGATGTCGCCGAGGCCGTAGCCCGACACGACGGCGGCGACGGGTTCGCCGATCGCGTCGGCGACATTGCGGGCGAAGGCGGCCGCCCCGATCGCCGAGCCGCCGATGCCGGCGACCGCCAGCGCGTGTACGTCACGTCCGCCACGCAGCTTGTATTCCGCGACGCTGTCGCAGATGGTCAGCATGGCACCGCCGCTCGGCGGCACGATCATGATCAGGCCTTCGGAGGCAAGGGAATCGCTGATGTAGAAGGTTTCCTCTGCCGTCAGCGCTTTCACGTCGTAGAACAGCGCATCGAGGCCGGTATTGCGCAATCGCCAGGGTTCGAGCGCTGCGTTGCGGGCCGGCCGGTGCTGGAGCCGCTCCGGAAAGCTCAGGCTTCTGGCAAACTGGGTCAAACTCAGGGCGAATGCGGTCTCGAACATCGATCGTCTCCCGGTTTATGCTGCGCTGCACAATATCATTCATCGGTAGAATTAGCAAATGCTGCGGGAGCCTGGGGCGATCATGCCGCAGTTGCAAACGCAACCGAGGCGCCGAATTTCGGCGTCGCGACCAGTCTAGCGCGGTTTTACGACCGTTCTTTGAGAGGCAGGGCAGGAAGGTGCGGGTGGCCGGGTCCCTGTGCCGGCCCTCAGCGGGTCTGGCGCAACGCCTCGCCGGCGATCATCGCCGCCGACATCGCGACATTGATCGAGCGCTGCCCCTCGACCATCGGAATGATGATGCGGGCGTCGGCCCTGTCGTGGACGGTTTCGGGAACGCCGGCACTTTCGCGGCCGAACAGCAGGATGTCGTCGGGGCGGTAGGCGAAATCGGTATAGCGCTCTGCGGCCCTGGTCGAGGCGAGGACCAAACGTCGCCCGCTTTCGCGCCGCCATTCCTCGAAACGGTCGAAATTGACGTGGCGGACAAGCGACACGTTTGCCAGATAGTCCATGCCGGCGCGCTTCAGGTTGCGGTCGGAAATGTCGAAGCCGGCCGGCTCGATAATATCCACGCCGAGGCCCAGGCAGGCTGCGAGCCGGAGGATGGTGCCGGTATTGCCGGGTATGTCGGGTTGGTAGAGGGCGATGCGGAGTGCGGTCATGACTTTTACTAGCGCGCGGCGGCCCTCTGGCTCAAGGGGCGCGGGCGCCTTCGCCTGTGGTCTTCAGGCAACAGGGGGCGACGGATCGCGTCTTCATTGGAGCTTTGACGCTTTTCAATTTCACCTGGGACAGGTAGAAAACAGTCCTCTTCAACACGCAACAGGGAGGCCTCGATGACATCCATTGGCATGACGCGCCTTCCGGTGCCGCATTACCTGCAGGCTGCGTGACGGCGACCTGGTCGCCCCTCTTCCAAGACCTGTATATTTGAATAGCCTTGCGGCCGGATGCGGCCTCATTGTCTGATTTTTGGCCCTTCCGGCGCCGCATTGCGGGCTCCGGTTTTCCATGGGCCGCCGATTTCTGGAGAATTTCCATGTTTTCGTGGTTCGAGAACCGCCTCAATCCCTATCCGCCGGAGGATCCGGTGCTGCCGCCGAAGGGGCTCGTGGCGTTCTGCTGGCACTATACCAAGCCGGCCGCACCCTGGCTGGTGCTGCTCGGGCTCTGCTCGATGCTGATCGCCGTCGGCGAGGTCCTGCTCTACCAGTTCCTCGGCAACATCGTCGACTGGCTGTCGGTTGCCGATCGCGCCACCTTCCTCGACACGGAGAAGGGCCGGCTGATGTGGATGGGGGCGCTTCTTCTCATCGGCCTGCCGTTGGTCGGCTTCGTCCATACGCTGACCATGCACCAGGTGCTGGCCGGCAATTTCCCGATGATCGCCCGCTGGCAGATGCACCGCTTCCTGCTGCGCCATTCGATGACCTTTTTCGCCAACGAGTTCGCCGGCCGGGTGTCCACCAAGGTGATGCAGACCTCGCTTGCGGTCCGAGAATCGGTGATGAAGATCATCGACGTGTTCGTCTATGCGATCAGCTTCTTCGTCTCGATGCTGGCGCTGGTCTTTGCCGCCGACTGGCGGCTGGTGGCGCCACTGATCATCTGGATCGTCCTCTATACGCTGATCCTGACCTTCTTCGTGCCGCGCCTGCGCCGGCTCTCCAGCGAGCAGGCCGATGCGCGCTCGATGATGACGGGGCGGATTGTCGACAGCTATACCAATATCGCAACGGTGAAGCTGTTTTCTCATGCCGGCCGCGAGGAAGCCTATGCCAAGGACGGCATGGACGCCTTCCTCGACACCGTCCATCGGCAGATGCGGCAGATTACACTGCTCAACGTGCTTGTCGACATCAACAACGCCATCGTGCTGTTTGCCGTTTCGGGCTTGAGCATCTGGTTCTGGCTGGGCGGCACGGTGTCGGTCGGCGCGATCGCCGTCGCCATCGGCCTTGCCATGCGCATCAACGGCATGTCGCAGTGGATCATGTGGGAGGTCTCGGCGCTGTTTGAAAACATCGGCACGGTTTATGACGGCATGGGCATGATGACCAAGGCGCACGACATCGTCGATGCGCCTAGCGCCAAGGCTCTGCAAGCGCCGAAAGGCGAGATCGTCTACGATCATGTCCGTTTCCATTATGGCAAGGACAAGGGCGTGATCGAGGACTTCTCGCTCACCATCAAGGCGGGCGAGAAGGTCGGTCTGGTCGGACGCTCCGGTGCCGGCAAGACGACGCTGATGAACCTTCTGCTGCGTTTCTACGACCTGGAGAAGGGCCATATCCTGATCGACGGCCAGGACATTTCCAAAGTCTCCCAGGACAGCCTGCGGGCGCTGGTCGGCGTCGTCACGCAGGATACCTCTCTCTTGCATCGCTCGATCCGCGACAATATCGCCTATGGTCGGCCGGAGGCGGGCGATGCCGAGGTGCTGGAGGCCGCCAGGCGCGCCAATGCGCTGGAGTTCATCGAGGGACTGGTCGACATGCAGGGTCGCAAGGGACTCGATGCGCAGGTCGGCGAGCGCGGCGTGAAGCTGTCGGGCGGCCAGCGCCAGCGTATCGCCATTGCCCGGGTGTTCCTCAAGAACGCGCCGATCCTGATCCTCGACGAGGCGACTTCAGCGCTGGATTCCGAGGTCGAGGCGGCGATCCAGGAAAGCCTGTTCTCGCTGATGGAGGGCAAGACGGTGATCGCCATTGCCCACCGCCTGTCGACGCTGACCCAGATGGACCGGCTGGTCGTGCTCGACAAGGGTCGGATCATCGAGACGGGGACGCATAGCGATCTGGTTTCCAAGGGGGGTATTTATGCCGACCTGTGGAACCGCCAGTCGGGTGGCTTCCTTGCCGACCAGCATGAGGCCGAGGCCGCGGCGGAATAGCCGCGGCCTGCGCCCGCCCGCTCACCCTCCGGCTCGAGGCGGGAGGTGAGCGGTCGGCGACACCCCAAAAAAGGCGTGCGAAATTTAGCAAGGCCTTTGGCAAGCTTCCGTTTATGCGCCGCGCACTATTGAAGAGTACCCGACGTTTCTCGATGGGAAATGATCTTCCTTGGGCTTTTCTGCCCCCGCCGTTGGGATGTCCCCGCATCTTCCGGATCGAAGTTCATGTCAAACATCAAAATCAAGATCATGCTGCCGCTGCTTTTCGCCGTGGTGGTGCTCCTCGGCTTCGGCCAGGGCGTCATGGCCGTCAAGTTCATCACGGACATCAAGACGCAGGTCGATATCATCGGCCGCGAACGCCTGCCGCGCACCCTGGCCATTGCCGAAATGGACGCGCGCTTCGCCGAAGTGCGGCGCAACTATGCCGTCATGCTGAGCTCGGTCGGGGCGAAGGAAGTCGCCCGGGTGGGCGAGATCCTGAAGCAGTCGGTTGCGGATCGTGACGCGACTTTCCGCGCTTTCGAGAGCGGTATCGCGAATGACGCGACGCGTGCCCAGTTCGGCGCGCTCAGCGCAGAAGTCGGCAAGTATGATGCGCTCGGCGCCAAGCTGATGGAACTGAAGGCCGCCTATGATTCCGAGGGCGCGCGGGCGATCTTCGTGGGCGATATGACCGCCGTCGCCAAGGAGGCCACTGCCCGGATGAGCGAGATGACCGCGGCCAACAACGAGACGAGCAAGGCGGCTATCGCTCAGGCTGACAGCGTCTCCGCCTTCGCCCTTTACGCTACTTTGGGCTTCCTGCTTGTCGGCTGCGCGATCGCCGCTGGCGCCATCGCCCTCAGCATCCTGCGGGTCGTCAAGCCTATCGGCCAGATTACACGTTCGATGAACGGCCTCGCCGGTGGTGATACCGCGAGCGAAGTGCCTTTTGCCGGCCGCAAGGACGAGATCGGCGAGATGGCGGCGGCGGTCGCTGTCTTCCGCTCAAATGCGATCGAGCGCGCGAACCTGGAGCGCCAGGCCGAGGAGAACCGCAATCTCAGCGAAGAGGAGCGGATCGCCCGCGAAGAGCAGAAGGCACGCGAAGCCGCCGACGTGCAGTTTGCCGTCGACCAGCTCGCCGAGGGCCTGAAGCGTCTTTCCGACGGCGACCTCGCCGTAGAGATCAGCGCGTTCTTTGCCGGTCAGCTCGATGCCCTGCGCGTCAACTTCAACCATTCGGTCTCCAAGCTCCAGGATGCGATGCGCGCCGTCGGCGAAAACGCCCGGGCGATCGATGCCGGCGCCAAGGAAATCCTGTCCGCTGCAGACGATCTTTCCAAGCGCACCGAGCAGCAGGCAGCCTCCGTGGAGGAAACCGCAGCGGCGCTGGAGCAGGTGACCACGGCGGTCAAGGATTCCTCGGTGCGTGCCGAAGAGGCCGGCGCGCTGGTCTCCCGCACCCGCGAGGGAGCGGAACGCTCCGGCGAGGTCGTCCGCCGCGCGGTCGAGGCCATGCAGGCGATCGAGAAATCGTCCGGCGAGATCGGCAACATCATCGGCGTGATCGATGACATCGCCTTCCAGACCAACCTGCTGGCGCTGAATGCAGGGGTCGAGGCGGCCCGCGCCGGCGAGGCGGGCAAGGGCTTTGCCGTCGTTGCCCAGGAAGTCCGTGAACTGGCCCAGCGGTCGGCCAATGCCGCCAAGGAGATCAAGGCATTGATCACCACTTCGGGGGATCAGGTCCGCAACGGCGTGGAACTGGTCGGCGAGACCGGCAAGGCGCTGGAGAAGATCGTCGCCGAAGTGCAGGAGATCAACCGCAATGTGGGGGCGATCGTCACCTCGGCGCGCGAACAGTCGACCGGCCTTCACGAGATCAATACGGCCGTCAACACGATGGACCAGGGCACCCAGCAGAACGCCGCCATGGTCGAGGAACAGACGGCGGCGAGCCACAGCCTTGCCCAGCAGGCGGCGGCGCTCACCGCGCTGATGGCGCAGTTCAAGGTCGGTGGTGAGGGGGCTGCGCAACCCGCCCAGCCGGTGCGGGCGGCCACGCCCGCTTCGCGTCCCGCCGCCTCGCCGGCTCGCGCGCTCGGCCAGAAGCTCGCCGGTGCGTTCCGCGGCAATGCGGCGGTTGCCCAGGAGAACTGGACCGAATTCTGAGTGTTGCGATCCAGTGATGTGCTTGGGAGATGGGGCAGCGATGCCCCATTTTCCGTTTCAAGCGGTGGCGAGACCTAGCGCGGGCCGCCGAGCATGGCCGGCGCCTGAAGATTTTCTCAACATCGGTCGCGGACAAATCGATTGCCGCAGCATGGACCGGCGGTTATGCAAGCCCTTCGCCCATTCCGGCGAACCGATAGAGCGACTGAGCGGGGCGGGATGCGACACTATCTCGATTGGATATGGGCCGGGCTTGCCGGCGGCTTGCTGGCCGTGATGATCACCATCAACAGCGGGCTGGCCGGCCATTCGACGCCCTTCGTCGCTTCCTGGGTGGTGCATGGCGTGGGGGCGGTTGCCGCCTTCTTCCTCCTGCGCATCAATCTGCTGCTGGTGTCCAGTCGGGCGGGCATGGCCGGGCAGGGGATGTCCAAGCCGCCGCTGTGGTCCTATCTCGGCGGCGCGCCGGGCGCCTTTGCCGTGGCGCTCTCCTCGATCGCGGTCAATTCCGAACTGGCGCTGGCCGGCGGTCTTTCGCTGCTTCTGGTCGGGCAGATCCTGTTCGGCCTGATCTCCGACCTCTGGGGCCTGTTCGGAACGCCGAAGCGGATACTCAACCGGTTCGACCTCTTGGCGGCCGTCTGCGTCATCGCCGGCAGCGCGCTCATCATCTATTCGGGAGGTGCCTGATGCTGACCTCGATCCTCATCGCACTGGCCGGCGGTGCCGCCGTGGGCATGAGCCGGTCGATCAACGGGCGGCTCACCATGGACCGCGGGGCGTTTCGCGCCTCATTCTGGAACCACTTCATCGGCTTTGCCCTGCTCAGCGTGTTCGTGGTCTTCTTCGAGCGGCAGGGACTGGCGCTGCTTGGGCAGGTTCCGGGCTGGGCGTTCACCGGCGGCGTGATCGGCGCGGTCTTCGTGGCGATCTCGTCCTATGTCTTCCCGCGCATCGGGGCGGCGCGCTCGGCGCTCTTGATCATCGGCGGGCAGATGATCGCCGGACTGGCGATCGACTACCTGCGCGGCACGGCACAGTTTTCCATCGGGCAGCCGGCCGGCGTCGCGCTGATCCTGTTCGGCATCTATCTGACGCGTTTTTCGAAGTGAGGGGATCGAGGCCCTTTCGGGCCCGTCTCGGGGCATGGTGAAATAGCCATCCGTTTTCGGCCGCATTTTCTTTGCCCCGCTGCGGAAACCGCCTATATCGCTTGGCATGATCTTCCGCTCCGTCGCCCGCCTGTTTGAAAACTGGATTTCTCCCTTCGCTCGCGCCGACGACCTCAGGCCGCCGTCGGGAACATGGGCCTTCGTCTGGTTCTATGTCCGCCAGGCCAAGCTGCCCTTCGTCATGATGGCCGTGTTCGGCGGCGCGGTCGCCATGCTGGAGGCGGCGCTGTTCTGGTTCGTCGGGCGCCTCGTCGACCTGCTCGATACCGTGCCGAAGGAGGCCGGATGGGACGGGTTGATCGCCGCCCACGGCTATGAGCTCCTCGCTATGGCGCTGATCGTGCTCGCCGGACGTTTCGTCGTGGTGACGGTGGGCGCGCTGGTCGAGGAACAGGTGATCGTCCTCAACTTCTTCAATCTGGTCCGCTGGCAGGCCTATGCCCATGTGGCACGCCAGTCGCTTTCCTTCTTCCAGAACGATTTCTCCGGCCGGATCGTCACCAAGGTCTGGTCGGCGGGACAATCGACCGGCGATCTGTTGACCTCGCTGCTGCAGGTCGTGTGGTTCATGGTGATCTATACGGCGTCGACCATGGCGCTGGTCGCACAGCTCGACTGGCGGCTCGCCGCAATCATCGCCACCTGGATTGCCGTCTTCCTGGTGCTCGCCCGCATTTTCGTGCCGCGCATCCGGCGCCATGCCAAGGAGACGGCGGAAGCCGCCTCCATGCTGAACGGCCGGATGGTCGATTCCTATTCCAACATCCAGACGCTGAAACTGTTCGGGCGCGAGCGCCAGAATGACCACTATATCCGGGCCGGCTTCGACCGTTTTCAGGCGACGCTCACCCCGTTCGCCCGGCTCCTGACGGGTGTGCGCTCGTCGCTTGCCATGCTGTCGGGCGCGATGATCCTGATGATTGGAGCCCTATCGGTCGACCTGTGGTTCTCCGGCGCGATCACGGCCGGTGGCGTCGCCTTCACGCTTGGCCTCGTGCTGCGGCTCAACATGCTGCTCGGCCGGATGATGACGCAACTCAACGGCATCATGCGCAATATCGGCACGATCCAGAATTCGGCCGAGTTGATCTCCAGGCCGATCGAACTCACCGACAAGCCGGATGCGCGTGAACTCAAGGTCGAGAGCCCGGAGATCCGCTTCGAGGACGTTTCCTTCCACTACGGGCGCAAGAAGGGGGCGATAGATCACCTGACGCTGACCATTCGCCCCGGCGAGAAGGTCGGTATCGTCGGGCGATCGGGGGCAGGTAAGTCGACGCTGGTCAACCTTCTCCTGCGCTTCTACGACGTCGAGGGTGGGCGCATTCTGATCGACGGCCAGGACATTTCGACCGTGACCCAGGAGAGCCTGCGCTCGCAGATCGGCATGGTGACGCAGGACACCGCGCTGCTGCATCGCTCGATCCGCGACAATATCGTCTTTGGTCGCGAGGATGCGGGCGAGGACATGCTGCGCAAGGCGGCGGAACGGGCCGAGGCGCTCGATTTCATCGAGCGGCTGGAAGACCAGCGCGGCCGCAAGGGCTTCGATGCGCATGTCGGCGAGCGCGGCGTCAAGCTCTCCGGCGGCCAGCGGCAGCGTATCGCGATCGCCCGTGTCATGCTTAAGGACGCGCCGATCCTGGTGCTGGACGAGGCGACCTCGGCGCTCGATTCCGAGGTGGAGGCCGCCATCCAGTCCAATCTCGACAGGCTGATGCAGGGCAAGACGGTGCTGGCGATCGCCCACCGGCTGTCGACCATCGCCGCGCTCGACCGCCTCGTGGTGATGGACAAGGGGCGGATCATCGAGGAAGGGACGCACTCAGAACTCGTCGCCAGCGGCGGGCTTTATGCCGAGCTCTGGGCCCGCCAGTCCGGCGGCTTCCTGCATACGCATGACAATGAGGCCGACGAGGCCGCTGACGCGCGGAACGCCGCCGTCTGAAGTGTCGTCGGGCCGGCTGTTACCTCGTCGGGGAGAGCGCCAGGTCGGCGATCAGGCCGTAGTGGTTGGAGCCGTAATGGTCGGCCATGCGCGTCAGCGATAGCGGTACGATGTCCTTTGAGACGTAGATGTGATCGATCGGGATGCCGAAGACGCCGGCCGCGACCGGCCATGTGGCGGGCTCGGGGCCGGTGGCCTGCAAGGCGTGGCGCCGCAGGAAGGCCTGCATGTCCGGGGCAATGGTGTCGGAGTTGAAGTCGCCGCCGATCACGACCGGTCCGCCGCGCTTGCGAAGGGCGACGCCGGCGCGTCGCAGTTCGGTGGCGTGATAGGTGTCGAAATAGGGCTTGGTGAGGTGTATCGCCGCCAGCTGCACGGTCTGACCGCCGATGTGGACCGTCGCCATGGCGAAGCGGTCGCTGCGCAGGTCGCTGAGGCTGAGATACTGGGGATGCTCGAGCGGATGTTTCGAAAGGATCATCAGGTCGCACCCTTCGACCACGATGCCGCAGCCGATACGGTAGGGATAGGCGGCCGACAGGGCGTCGAGATGATGGAGCAGGGGCCCTGATTCCATCAGGTAGGCGACGTCGGCGCCGGATCCGTTGACCATGTCGATGATGCGCCCGACATTGGCGTGGTTGTTGCCCAGCATGTTGAAGGACAGGACGCGAAATCGCGTCGCATCCGCCGCCACATCGCTCGCGGCGGGCGGCAGGAATTCCCTCTGCATCCATAGTGCGTGGCCGCACAGAAGCAGCGAAACGGCGAGCAGGACATAGGCGAACGCGCTGCGCCTCAGCACCAGGCAGGCCAAAGCACCCAGGGCCGCGACTACGCCGAGCTGCGGCTGGAGGCTGAAGAAGAACGACAGGAGCCAGAAGTCGGTCACGTAGCGCAGGGCGACGACCATCAGGCCGACGGACACCAGCAGGCCCAGAGCGGAGGAAATTCGATCTCTCATCAAAGCGGCTAGTCCGTGGGCGGAAACCCTGTGCGAAAGCGGCGAACATGCCGCAATTCACATTGCATTGCAACACGGCCGGCAGGGCGCCAAAGATCCGCCAAACAGGCGTGAATAAAACCGCGACATTGTGCCCCCATCCCCCTGTGAAGACTGGACATAATCCGATATCAAGCTTAGAAGGCGCCAAATTGGCGGGGAATCTGTGGCGCAATCGTGATTGCCCGGGATTCGTCGTCGCCTTAGCAATGCGGTGTGTCGCATGGATTTTGCGAAGAGGATGGTTTGACCGTGAGCGAGCACGAGATGAATAGCGAAACCTTGGGCGAGCCTTCTCGCCGCGACTTCCTTTACCTGACCACGGGTGTGGCCGGTGCCGTCGGCGCCGCTTCCTTCGTCTGGCCGTTCATCGACCAGATGCGTCCGGACGCCTCGACGCTGGCGCTCGGCTCGATCGAAGTCGACGTCTCGGCGCTCGAGCCCGGCATGTCGCTGATCGTCAAGTGGCGCGGCAAGCCGGTATTCATCCGCAACCGCACCGACAAGGAAGTGGAAGAGGGCAAGGCCGTCGCGCTCGCCGATCTCAAGGATCCGGTCGCACGCAATGCCAACGGCGATGCCGCTGCCGAAGCCACCGACCTTGCCCGCTCCGCCGGTGAAGGCAAGGAGAACTGGTTGGTCATGCTCGGCGTCTGCACCCATCTCGGCTGCGTGCCGCTCGGTCAGGCCGGCGATTTCGGTGGCTGGTTCTGTCCCTGCCACGGCTCGCACTACGATACCGCGGGCCGTATCCGCAAAGGTCCGGCGCCGGAAAACCTGCACATTCCGACATTTGCATTCGTATCCGATACTGTGATCAAGATCGGCTGAGGGGATTCAGAAATATGAGTGATCATTCCAGTTACCAGCCGTCGAGCGGCCTCGAGAAGTGGATCGACGCGAGGCTGCCGCTGCCGCGCATGATCTACGACAGCTTCGTCGCCTATCCGGTTCCCCGCAACCTGAACTACGCCTATACCTTCGGCGCCATGCTGTCGGTCATGCTGATCGTGCAGATCCTGTCCGGCGTCGTTCTGGCCATGCACTATGCGGCCGACACCAGCATCGCCTTCTTCTCGGTCGAGAAGATCATGCGCGACGTCAACAACGGCTGGCTCCTGCGCTACATGCACGCCAACGGTGCATCGTTCTTCTTCATCGCCGTCTACCTGCACATCGCCCGCGGCCTGTATTACGGCTCGTACAAGGCGCCGCGCGAAATCCTCTGGATCCTCGGCGTGGTCATCTACCTTCTGATGATGGCGACCGGCTTCATGGGCTATGTTCTGCCCTGGGGTCAGATGTCCTTCTGGGGCGCGACCGTCATCACCGGCTTCTTCACGGCCTTCCCGCTGGTCGGTGAATGGATCCAGCAGTTCCTGCTCGGCGGCTTCGCCGTCGACCAGCCGACGCTGAACCGCTTCTTCGCGCTGCACTACCTGCTGCCGTTCATGATCGCAGGCGTCGTCATCCTGCACGTCTGGGCGCTGCACGTCACCGGCCAGACCAACCCGACCGGCGTCGAGGTGAAGTCGAAGACGGACACCGTGCCGTTCACGCCTTACGCGACCCTCAAGGATGCCTTCGGCGTATCGGTCTTCCTGATCGTGTTTGCCTGGTTCATCTTCTACATGCCGAACTATCTCGGCCATCCCGACAACTACACGATGGCTGATCCGCTGAAGACGCCGGCTCACATCGTTCCGGAATGGTATTATCTGCCGTTCTACGCGATGCTGCGCGCCATCACCTTCAATGTCGGTCCGATCGACTCGAAGCTCGGCGGCGTTCTGGTGATGTTCGGCTCGATCATCATCCTGTTCTTCCTGCCCTGGCTCGACACGTCCAAGGTCCGCTCGGCCGTGTATCGCCCCTGGTACAAGCTGTTCTTCTGGATCTTCGTTGCCAACTCGATCATGCTCGGCTGGCTTGGCTCGCGTCCGGCAGAAGGCCTGTATGTCATCCTGTCGCAGATCGGCACGGCCTATTACTTCGGCTTCTTCCTCATCCTGATGCCGTTGCTCGGCCTGTTCGAGAAGCCTCGCCGCATTCCGAACTCGATCACCGAGGCGGTTCTCGAAAAGAGCGGCAAGTCCGCCGACGCAACCGTCTAAGCGCTGCGAGAGAGGGAAATAAGATGAAAAAGCTTGTTACAAGCATCGCTCTGATCGCAACCCTGGCCGGTTTTTCGTCCGGCGCATCGGCTGCGGAGGAAGGTCATGGCCTTGCCGCCGCCGTCGAGCACGCGGCAGCGACCAGCCACTATCCGATCCTCAAGCCGCATAATCTCGACTGGAGCTTTGCCGGCCCGTTCGGCAAGTACGACAAGGCCCAGCTGCAGCGCGGCCTGAAGGTCTACAAGGAAGTCTGTTCGGCCTGCCACTCGATGGAGCTGGTGCCCTATCGCACGCTCACCGATCTCGGATATTCCGAGGAGCAGGTGAAGGCATTTGCCGCCGAATACGAAGTCGAAGACGGCCCGAATGCCGACGGCGAAATGTTTACCCGCAAGGCCGTTCCGTCGGACTACTTCCCGTCGCCCTTCCCGAACAAGGAAGCGGCGGCTGCGGCCAACAGCGGTGCGGCTCCGCCGGACTTCTCGCTGATCGCCAAGGCGCGTGGCGTCGAGCGCGGCTTCCCGACCTTCGTCTTCGACATCTTCACCCAGTACCAGGAAGGCGGCCCGGATTATATCTACTCGCTGCTGACCGGCTACCAGGAGCCGCCGGAAGGCGTCGAAGTGCCGGAGGGGACCTACTTCAACCCCTATTTCGTCGGTTCCGCCTCGCTCGCCATGGCTCCGCCCATCAGCGATGACCAGGTCACCTACGACGACGGCACGCCGCAGACGCTCGACCAGTATGCCAAGGACGTGTCTGCCTTCCTGATGTGGGCGGCCGAGCCGCATCTCGAAGACCGCAAGCGCACCGGCTTCATGGTCATGGTGTTCCTGGCGATCTTCACGGCGCTGGTCTACCTGACGAAGAAGTCGGTCTACGCCAACAAGGAACACTGAGCTCTACGGGTTCAGACAGTGACAGGAAAAGGCGACCTTCGGGTCGCCTTTTTCATTGGTCTGCCTTCGCGAGACTTGATAATGTCGCCTGCAATCCTCCCAACACACCAATTCATCATGGACTTAACATGAACAATTTCGCGCTGGAGCTCGCTTCCTCGATCCGCTCCATTCCCGATTATCCGAAGCCGGGGATCATTTTCCGCGACATCACCACGCTGCTTGGCAATCCTCGCGCCTTTCGCCGGGCCGTCGACGAGCTTGTGCAGCCCTATGCCGGGCTCAAGGTCGGTAAGGTCGCGGGCATGGAGGCGCGAGGCTTCATCCTGGGCGGTGCACTGGCGCACCAGCTTTCGGCCGGCTTCGTGCCGATCCGCAAGAAGGGCAAGCTGCCGCACGAGACGGTCAGCATCGCCTACAGCCTGGAATATGGCGTCGATGAAATGGAAATGCATGTCGATGCGGTGGAGCGGGGCGAGAAGGTCATCCTTTGCGACGATCTGATCGCCACGGGCGGCACGGCCGTTGGCGCGGTCCAGTTGTTGCGCAAGCTCGGCGCCGATGTCGTGTCGGCCTGTTTCGTCATCGACCTGCCGGATCTCGGCGGCCGCAAGAAGCTCGAGGCACTGGGGGTCGAGGTCCGCACCCTGGTCGAGTTTTCCGGCCATTGAAGTTCGGCGCGGCCACACGGCGATCTGGGCGGTGGGCCCATCGCCGCGCTGCTCTGGTCTGCCCCAGCCCTGAGCACTTGCCATTCCGATGATCTCAGTTGGCGTCGTCCTTGACGACCGTCTTGGCTGGCTGCGGATCCTTGCCATTGTTCTCCCGGGCCCGAGTTTCCGGTCCGGCGACGATGATGCGGTGATCGAGGTCGCCCTTTGCCTCGGCCTCGTCCTGACGCTTGTCCTTGTGCATGGTCTGCTCCTGTTCTTGAGACAGGGATACAACGAACGCAAGGTCGGACGGTTCCATTCCCGGCCGCAGCCGTCTTGGTTATCGCCCGGCAAGGGCCAGTTTGATCCCGAGCAGCAGGAAGGCGGCGGCGAACGCCTTTCGGATCAGGCTTGTGAATCGCTTGCTGGACAGGACCCGGTCGCGGGTCAGCGCGGCAAAGATACCGTAAAGGGCGAAGACTGCGAAAGTCATCACCATGAAGGCCAAACCATAGCCGGCCATGGCGGCTAGGGCGCCCGGATCGTCGGGGCGGACGAATTGCGGCAGGAGTGCCAGGAAGAAGACCGATAGCTTCGGGTTCAACAGGTTGATCAGCACGGCGTGGCGTATGATCGAACCGGCGGTTCGCCTCTTCGCTTCGCTTGGCGGCGCGAGAAGTCGGGTGTCCCGCCACACATTGATGGCCATCCAGATCAGGTACAGCGCGCCGACAAGCTTCAGGATGTTGAACGCAGCGTCGTTGGTTGCCAGAACCGCTGCCAATCCAGCCATGGCGGCGGCCATGTGCGGCACGATGCCGAGCGTGCAGCCGAAGGCGGCGACCACGGCTGTGGAACGGCCATGGGCGAGGCCCATGGCGACGGTATAAAGGGCACCGGTCCCCGGCGTGGCAATGAGGATCAGCGATGTGAGGGTGAATTCCAGCAGCATGCTATCCGCTCCGTTGTCTTTCCAAGAAGGATAGCGACCACGCAGGCTGGCGGTCTTGAACGGAATTGCACGGGTCTTCACCGGGCATTGGAGAAGGCCGACGGCGTCAGCCCGTAGCGTCGGCGGAAGTCACGCGTCATGTGGCTTTGGTCGGCGTAGCCGGCTTCGAACGCAGCGGCGGCAAGGGGCCGACCCGCGATGATCAGCTTTCGGGCTCGGGAGGCGCGCTGCTGCATCAGGTAGGCGTGCGGTGTCAGGCCGGTCCATGCCACGAAGGCGCGGAGAGTCTGGAAGCGGCTGAGGCCGGCCTCGATCGCCAGTCCCTTGAGTGAATGGTTGACCGTCGGGTCGTCATCCAGAAGCGCTCGCGCCCGCCGGAGACCTGGATGCGGGCTGTCGGCAGCTTTCCCTTGAGGCTTCGTTATCAGCGATGCGAAAAGGCCGAGCAGGGTCTCGTCGGCCAGAAGGTCCGGCGCGGGCTGGTCCGGCGCGGTCAGGCGGTTGAAAGCAGAGCGGAAGGCGTCAGCGGCCATGCCCTGCCGCAGCACCGGCGCGGAGAACTCGAACTCTCCGGGAAATTCGAAACCTTGCAGCAATGAGGCCATGAGCGCTGGGGTCAGGTAGAACATGCACCATGCGCGAGGCTCGCCGCGCAAGGGTTCCCCGTCGTGGACCTCGCCGGGATTGACGGTGATCATGTCCCCAGCGCCGGCCGTCACCTGTCCGCGTCCGGAGGCGGACATTTGGCCGCCCCTGGAAATTGCGCCAATGCCAAACTCGTCATGCGTGTGGCGCGGGAAGCGATGGGCGGAGCAGGCGGCGATGACCGAAAGGCCGGCGCACCGGCTCGCCAACAGCTTGAACTCGCCCGCGTTCGGCCGCATGGCATCAAGCCTCCGTTGCCTTGCGGATGTCGTCCTCGATCGCTTCCGGCCTGGTTCCAGGGGCATAGCGGGCGATCGGCTGCCCATCGCGGCCAATCAGGAACTTGGTGAAGTTCCACTTGATGGCCTCGGTGCCGAGGATACCCGGCACCTCATGCGTCAGATACTTGAACAGCGGATGGGCGTTCGCTCCGTTGACCTCGACCTTGGCGAACAACGGAAAGCCGATCTTGTAGTTGATCTCGCAGAAGGCCTTGATCTCGTCCTCGCCTCCCGGTTCCTGTCCGCCGAACTGGTTGCAGGGGAAGCCAAGGACGACGAGGTCGCCGGCAAAGGTCTCCTGCAGCTTCTGCAGGCCCTCATATTGGGGCGTGTAGCCGCAGGCGCTGGCGGTATTGACGATGAGGACCAGCTTTCCGGCGAATTCGGACAGGTCGCGGTTCTTTCCGTCGATATCGACCGCATGGAAGTCATGGAGGTTCATGGGGTTTTCTCCGTCACGAATTCGAGGATCTTGGTCTTGAAGCGCAGCACGGGCTCGCCCTTCTGGTTGATGCCTTCGCCGAGGCCGACATTGAGGATCAGGCCCGGACGCGATGCGAGAGGCCGGCTTTCAAGGCTGGTCAGGCTATAGGTGATCGTGTCGCCGGCAAAGACCGGCTTCAGCCATTGCAGTTCCTCGAAGCCGGGAGAGGGGCCGAGCCTTGGGGGAACCAGACCCTCGGCCTTCAGCCGCTCGACCTCCGCGCCCCAGAAATCGATGAAGCAGCGCATCCATCCGGCGCAGGTGTGCCAGCCGGAGGCGCAGAGCCCGCCGAAGACGTAGGACTTCGCCGCATCGGCGTCGGTGTGGAACGGTTGCGGATCGAACTTTTCGGCGAACCGGATGATGTCCTCGGCGGTGAACAGGCGCGAACCGGTCTCCACCTTGTGGCCGGCGGGATAGAGTTCGATCATCCTCATGCGGCGTCCTCCGCATCGCGTCGGCGGAACATGATCGAATTGCGCGAGCGCAGGACGATCTCGCCGCGCTGGTTTTCCAGCTCGTGGTTCAAGGTGACGATGCCGATATGCGGGCGCGAGCGCATCGCTCGCGCCGCCTCGACGGTCGAGCGGCCCTTGAGCGTGTCCCCGGCAAGCACCGGCTTTCGCCACTCCATCACGTCGATGCCCGGCGCGCCCTCGGAAACGGAGGCGAGGAGATAGGAATCGATCATCATGCGCATGAACATGCTGCTGGTGTGCCAGCCGGATGCGCTCAGCCCGCCGAGGATGCTGGCCTTGCCGGCAGCTTCCGATAGATGCATCGGCTGCGGGTCGAATTCCGTCGCGAATTCAACAATTTCGTCGGCGCTGACGGTCTTCGGTCCAAGCGTGAATATCCTTCCTATGTGGAAGTCTTCGAAATAGAGTTTCGAGGATGGCATGCGACATTTCCTTGTGGGCGTTTCTGTGCAGAATGACCGTCGAGACGGGCAATGACAAGGAGCGCGGATGGCGGGATGGATCGAACAGGCGTCGTTCCTTTCGGAGCTCGACCGTGAGGCCCGCCGTCAGCTTGAGGTTTTGCGGCCGCAGCATGTGCCGGACCGGACAACGCTGTTTCGACCCGGCGACCAGGCCGAGGCCTTCGTCATCCTGCTATCCGGCCGCATCGGCGTCTATCTCACCGGTCGTGGCGGGCGCGAACTTCTGCTCTATGCCGTGACGCCCGGCGAAACCTGCGTGCAGACCACGCTCGGTGTGCTGGGCGGGGCGGCCTATACCGGCGAGGCGGTGGCGGAGAGCGATCTCGTCGCCGTGATGGTGCCCCAAGCCGTGTTTGAAACCCTGATGGCGATCTCGGCCGCGTTCCGCAATTTCGTGTTCCGCGCCTTTGCGGCGCGTCTCAGCGATCTGATGTTCGTCCTCGAACAGGTCGCTTTCGTCAAGGTGGAGAAGCGGCTCGCCCTTGCGCTGATCGAGCGGGCCGCCGGCGGCGACGTGATCGAGGCGACGCACCAGGAACTGGCTGCGGTGATCGGGACGGCGCGCGAGGTGGTGTCGAGGCGCCTGGAGGCTCTGGCCTCGAAAGGGATCGTCGTCAATGAGCGCGGGCTGATCCGCGTGCTCGACGCGGCCGAACTGGGGCGCATGGCCACTTCGCCGAAAGCGTGACTTAGTCACTGACATGTCTTTGGCCGCAGCTATGATGATTTTACTGTGCAACCTGCCCAGCATCGAAAGGGAATGCCATGTTCGCCAAGAATGTCGGATCGATCGATCGTATCCTGCGCATTGTCGTCGGTCTCGTCGTCCTGTCGCTGTTCTTCATCTATCCGGACGCCTCGTGGCGTTACTGGACGCTGATCGGCGTCGTCCCGCTGCTCACGGGCCTCCTCTCGACTTGCCCGCTCTATTCGCTCTTCGGCATGTCGACCTGCCCGATGAAGAAGGTCTGAAGACCGGAGCCTGATGTCGCCGGATCTTCGGATCCGGGATCGGTGGTCTTGACGTCGACACAATGAACCAAAGTAAAACCGCCGCCCTTCACGAGAGGGGCGGCGGTTTCAAATTCGTGTGTGAAGCCTGGTCCTGTCAGTCCGTCTCAGGTGTTGAAACGGAAGTGGATCACGTCGCCATCCTGGACGACATATTCCTTGCCTTCGTCGCGGCCCTTGCCGGCTTCCTTGGCGCCGACTTCACCCTTGAAATTGATGTAGTCGTCATAGGCAATGGTGAAGGCGCGGATGAAGCCGCGCTCGAAGTCGGTATGGATGACCCCGGCGGCGGCCGGTGCCTTGGTGCCGCGGACAATGGTCCAGGCGCGGGTTTCCTTGGGGCCGACGGTGAAATAGGTGATGAGATCCAGCAGGTGATAGCCGGCACGGATCAGGCGGTCGAGGCCGGCTTCTTCCAGGCCGAGTGCTGCGAGAAATTCCTTGGATTCCTCTTCCGGCAACTGGGCGACCTCCGCTTCGATCGCAGCCGAGATGATCACGCATTCGGCACCCTGTTCGGCTGCCATCTTGGCGACGGCTTGCGTGTGCTCGTTGCCGGTCGCAGCGTCGGCTTCCGCGACGTTGCAGACGTACAGCACCGGGTGGGAGGTCAGGAGATTCAGGCCCTTCAGCACCTCGATCTCGTCGGCGGCCAAGGTCTTCAGCAGCAGGCGGGCCGGTTTGCCCTCGTTCAAGAGCTTGATCACGGCTTCCATGACCGGCAGCTGGGCGAGCGAATCCTTGTCCTTGGAAGCGGCGCGCTTGCGGGTCTGTTCGACGCGGCGCTCCAGGCTCTCGAGGTCGGCGAGCATCAGTTCGGTTTCGATCGTCTCGGCATCGCCGACCGGGTTGATGCGGCCTTCGACATGGGTGATGTCGTCGTCCTCGAAGCAGCGCAGCACGTGCACGACGGCATCGACTTCGCGGATGTTGGCGAGGAACTTGTTGCCCAGACCTTCACCCTTCGAGGCACCGCGGACCAGGCCGGCGATGTCGACGAAGGAGATGCGCGTCGGGATGATTTCCTTCGAGCCGGCGACGGCTGCGAGTTTCTGCATGCGCGGGTCGGGAACGGCGACTTCGCCGGTGTTCGGCTCGATCGTGCAGAACGGGTAGTTGGCGGCCTGCGCCGCCGCCGTCTTGGTCAGCGCGTTGAAGAGGGTGGACTTGCCGACATTGGGCAAGCCGACGATACCGCATTTGAAGCCCATGGCCAGAGTACCTGCTTAGCTTGGAATGATCTTTGCCCACGCCTATGGGATAAAGGAAGGGTGCGGTCAAGTCTCTGGAGCGGTGCGGACCTTCTGCGCCACCGTCGACGGTCGCGGTCAGATGCGCTAGAATGCACCCGCCGGGCCGGTCGCCAAAGGGCCGGGACCCGATGTCATCGCTGGAGAGGTTCCGATGACGGGAGACGATGTCGCCCTCAAGCCGAAGACCGTGACCAAGCCCAAGCCGGAGCGGCCGAGGCTCTACAAGGTCCTGTTGCTCAATGACGATTACACACCGCGCGAGTTCGTCACCCTGGTGCTGAAGGCGGTGTTCCGGATGAGCGAGGAGACCGGCTACCGGGTAATGATGACGGCCCACAAGTTCGGCTCCGCCGTGGTTGTCGTCTGCGCGCGCGATATTGCCGAAACGAAGGCCAAGGAGGCGACCGATCTCGCCAAGGAGGCGGGCTTTCCGCTGATGTTTACGACCGAGCCGGAGGAGTGATCGGCCGACCTGAAGGGCGTCGGCGGTAGAGGTAGTCGTCGGCAAGACCGAGGCGGCGGCAGGCCTGGACCGGTGCGGACGACGGCAGCATGATGTGTTCGGCGCCAAAGGCCGCAGCCTTCACCAATGCCCGCTGCATGGGGGTAAGCGATCCTAACTGCCGAAGCCCAAGCCTGTCGCGCACCCAGGCGGGTAAGAGCTCGACGGCCGCGGTGATGAGCAGTTCCTGGAAGGGCCGCAAAGCCGTCGGCAGGGCGGGAACCCTGCGGACGATATCGAGGAATGCAAAGACGACCTCCGATTTTACCAGCCGCGGCCGCATCACCTCGAACAGCATGTTCATCTCGGAGACAGAGACGGGCGCACTCGTCGCGCCGTAGAGGTCGGCTGCCGCCTTTCCCTCGGCGAGGAATCGGTTGCGCTCCTCGTCGGAAAGCGGACGGGCATAGCGATGATAGGCCTCCATGAAGCCGAAGGCGGCGGTCGCCTGAACCCAGTCCAGCAGGATCGGATCATCGGCGCGGTAGGGCTTGCCTTCCGTCGTCAGGCCGGTCACCGAGCCGTGACGGCGGTTGACGCCCTTGATCATCGCTTCTGTCCTGCTGCGTGCGCCATAGACGGTGATCATCGCGGCAAGCCCGGTGCGCTGCATGCGCGCAAGCGCGTCGGTCGTGAAACTGCTGTGCTGCCAGACCCCGTCGCGCACATGCGGTTCGGCCAGTTTGAGAAGAACGGCGGCGATGCCGCCAATGAAGACGGTGACCGGGTTCTTGAACACCTGCCAGGAAACCGAATCCGCCGGCACCAGCGCCGATTCGCCTTGCGGCGTGGAGAAGTCGAAGGTCATGCCCTTGGGCTGGGACAGCTTGAGGGCGAAGAGATCAAGTCTGCGGCTCAAGGGACCGGGCAGGGGCAGCGGAGATAAGGCGAGTTGCATGAGGGGGCCTCCAGGGCTGGTCAATGCCTCAGCGGCCATCCTTGTTCCGCCGCTCAGGTCGGCGAAGCCTGGCGGGGTGGGATCCGGCGGACCTCCAGCCCATGTTTCGTCAGGTCGAAGCCGCAGTTCCTGTAGAAGTCGAGCGTGCCGGGCCGCTTTCCGCCCGTCTGCAGACGAACCGTGTAGCAGCCGGCGTCGAATGCCGCATCGATCGCGGTCCTGACCGTCTGGCGTCCAAGGCCGGTGCGGCGATGCGCCCCGTCGGTCACGACGTTCTCGATGAAGGCGTAAGCCATGCCGCCACGGGTGAGATTGGGCACCACGATCAGGACGCATGTGCTGGCGAGAATGCCGTCGGCAAAACCACCGAACACGGTAAGGCCGTCACGTTTCAGCATTTCATCGAATCGTGTCTCGGCCAAGGCAGGAGCAAGCGGCAGGTCGTCTTCGATCAGCTGCGCATAGAGCGCGAGCAGGCCGGGCAAATCGCCTTTCTGCAGTGGGCGGACCTCGACGGTCTTCGACATGGCGTCAGTCGTCCTTCTTGCCGAACATGCGCTTCAGCATTTCCGCCATCGGCCCGGTTTCCGGCAGCTTCTTCGGCTGGGCCGTGTTGCGCGCCTGGCGGATATGCGACTGGCCGGCCGGCTTGGCCGCTTTGGCCGGGGCGGGGGCCTCCCCCTTAGCCCCGGTGGCGAGGGCCAGCTTGTTCATCAGCTTGCCGTCGTCGCCCTTGACCAGCAGGTCGGCATTGTCGGCGATGGCGTCGAGCAGCGGTTCCAGCCAGATGCGATCGATCTTGGCGAAGTCGCCGAGCACATGACCGTGCACGCGATCCTTGTCGCCCGGATGGCCGATGCCGAGGCGAATCCGGCGATAGTCCTTGCCGCAATGGGCGTCGAGGGACTTCAGTCCGTTATGGCCGCCATGGCCGCCGCCGACCTTGATGCGCACCTTGCCGGGCAGGAGGTCGAGTTCGTCATGCACGGCGATAATGTCGCCGGGGCCGAGCTTGTAGAAGCGCATGGCTTCGCCAACCGATTCACCGGACAGGTTCATGAAGGTCTGCGGCTTCATCAGCAGCACCTTCTCGCCGGCGATCTCGCCATCGGCGATCTCGGCCTTGAACTTCTTCGCCCAGGGCGAGAAGGAATGGCGCCTGTGAATGGCGTCCACCGCCATGAAGCCGATATTGTGGCGGTTGTCCCGGTATTGCGCGCCGGGATTGCCGAGCCCCGCTATGATGATCATGAGCCATGTCCGTCGGTGGTGAAAGGTCACCTCTCAGCACCGCGAAACGGCGGCGTTGTCAACCCGCTTTGCGGTGGGCGAGCGGCGCGTCGGTCAGTCGCCGGTCGGCATCTTGTACTTCTCGAAGATCGCCTTCTGCGTCCCGTCGGCGATCAGCTTGTCGAGCCCGGCCTGCATTTCGGCGAGCAGCGCATCGGGAAAGTCGATGTTGCAGGCAATGGCGAATTTCTGTTCGGAGAGGATGAACAGCGCCTCGATGGCATTGCCCTCGGCCCTGAGGTCCTGGAAATATTTCTCCGAAATCGGCATCAGGTCGATGCGGCCGCTCATCAGCTTCTTGAAGGTGAGCTTCAGGTCGGTGGCGAGGTCGACCTTGGGGAAACCGTTCCGCTCCAGCAGGTCCTGCGTGTAATCGTTGCGCTGGGTGCCGACCGTGTACTGGCGTGCCTCCTCGATCGAGCGCGGCTTGATGCCGGACGCTCTGTTGGCAATCATCACATTGCGATCGATGGCGAGCGGCTCGACCCATTTGAAACGCTTGTCGCGCTCGGCGATATGGGCGGTGGTGAAGACGCAGTGTGTCCTCTCGCTCTCGGCGAGCTGGAGGGCGCGGGCCCAGGGCATCATTTCGATCGTATGATCGGCCTTGACATATTTCATCAGGCCGACCGTCTGTTCGTAGCCGACGCCCTTGAGTTCGCCGCCCTCGCGATAATTATAGGGCGGATAGTCCTCGGTGGTGAAGTGGATGGTCTCGGCACCTGCGGCGCCGGCCAATGTCATCGACAGGAGAAATGCGGCGTATTTCATAGGCACTTTCCTTCGCGATATGAGGGGTGCTCAGGCGACCGAGCCCCCGCGTCTTGGTGAATTTATCAGGGTCTTGATCAATTGGCGGACCGGCTGCGGCCGGGCGAACAGATAGCCCTGACCGAGATCGACGCCGAACTGTCGCAGGATCTCTTGCTGCTCTTCGGTCTCGATGCCCTCGGCGACCACCGTGCATTCCATCTTGTGGGAAATCGCGGTGATGCCTTCGACCAGCATGCGGCTCTTGTGCTGCAGTTCCGGCTCCTCCGCCGAAAGCGAGCGTATGAAGGACTGGTCGATCTTGACGATGTCCACGGGAAAGCGGTTGAGGTAGCTGAGCGACGAGTAGCCCGTGCCGAAATCGTCGAGCGCAGTGCGGCAGCCGAAGCGGTTGAATTCGTCGAGAATGGTGCGGATCTGCGGATTGTCGTGCAGAAGGGTCGCTTCGGTGATCTCGATGACGATGCGGTGCGGCGCGATGCCATGTCGGGCTGCGAGCGCCGCGAGCCGGATCGGCATGGTCTGTTCGAACTGAAGCGGCGAGAAATTGATGGCGATGTAGGCGTCGAAATCACCCGTCGCCTCGGAAAGCTGCACGAGATTGGCGAGCGCCTTCTCGAGGATGCGGTTGCCGATGCGGGTGATGGCGCCGGTCTCCTCGGCGATCTTGATGATGTCGGCGGGAGGGAGCGTGCCCTTGATCGGGTGTTCCAGCCTGAGCAGGGCCTCGTAGCCGACGACATGACCATCCCCAAGGTCGACGATCGGCTGGAAATAGGCCTCGAACCAGTCCTCGTCGAGTGCGGTCTCGATGTCGCGTTCGATGGCGGCGCGCTGGCGGGTCGTGTCCTGGATCAGCGGATCGTAGAGCAGCGCGCCGTTCTTGCCGTCGCGCTTCTTGCTGTACATGGCCATGTCGGATTTCTGCAGCAGTTCGGCGGCATTGCCGGCATGGCGGGGATAGAGTGCCACGCCGACGCTGGCGCTGAGGCGGACGGTCACGCCTTGTACCAGAAGCGGCTGTTCGAAGGTGGCGCAGAGGCGATGGCTGAGTTCCAGCGCGTCATGCTCGACCTTGGCCGATCGCAAGAGGACGGCGAATTCGTCGCCGCCGAGGCGCGCGGCGACCGCGCCGGGCGGCAGGAGCGGACGCATCAGGTCGACCAGCATGCGCAGCACCGTGTCGCCGGCCTGATGTCCCAGATTGTCGTTGATCCACTTGAAACGGTCGAGGTCGACGAAGATGCAGGCGAGTTCGCCGTTCATCGCGTCGGTCGCGCGGATCTCGATGTCGAGCGCGTTCTCGAAGCCCTGGCGGTTCATCAGGCCGGTCAGGTGATCGGTGATCGCCTGGCGGTGATTGCGGGCCTCGGATTGCTTCAACGCCGTGACATCGGTCATGACGCTGAGGGAAAGGCCGGTCTCGCCGGACGTGCCTTCCTTGCTCGCCTCGACGATCAGCACATCCATCAGATTTCCGTCGGCGCGGACGAATTTGGTCGTGCTCTCGACGACCGCGTCGCTTTGGCTCTTCTGGCGCTTGCGCTCCAGATAGGCCTCGCGCGCCTCGGCGTGCACGAGATCTGCAAAGCGCTTGCCGAGAACCTGCGGACGCTCGTAGCCGGTGGCCAGCAGCCAATAGTCGCTGACACCGGTAATGCGGTCCTGCTCATCGAGCGAGAACAGCATGGCCGGGGTCAGATTGTAGATATCGGTGGCGCGCCGATGGGCGATCTTGAGCTCGCGTTCTTCCTGCTCGAGCTGGATCTGCATGGCGTTGAAGCTTTTCGCCAGCTTGCCGATCTCGTCGTTCGACTGCCAGTCGACGTGATGGCGCGAACCGAGCTGGCGGGTCGCCTCGATCGCGCCGGCGAGCTTCATCAGCGGCTGGATGATCATGATGCGATTGCCGAAGATCGCGGCAAGCACGACGCCGAGGACGGCGACGATGAAAATGCCGATCAGGATGGCTTCGGCATCGCGCAGCGAGGACAGCGCATCGAAGCGACCGTAGTAGATGGTGATCGTTCCGACCTGCTTGCGACCGTCGACGCCGTCGTAGACGATTTCACGGGTCTTGGATTCCACGCCGGATTTCGGCCAGGTCGGCAGGGGGGGCATGGAAACATTGATGCCACCGGACAGATCCCTGACCTGAACCTTGCTCACGGCATTGGCGGAGACGATCGTTGCCGCGATCTGCTCGACGCTTTCGCGGTCGAAATCCCACATCGGCTTGGCGAGCGCCTGGGAGTTGGTGGCCAGCAGGATTTCCACATGGTCGTGCAGTTCCCGGGCTGCCCGATCCGAGGAGAGGGTCAGAAACAGGGCGAACAGCGGCACCACGAGGATGAAGACGGTGATGGCGACGATCGCCAGGAATCGGCTTTCGATCGACCGGGTCATGCCGCGGCGGCCCCATCAATTCCATGAGGGTTCTTGATCAATGCCAAGACCATATGCTCCCCGATACCCCACAACGAGGATGCAGGTTTTCATATCTTTGTTAAATCTCGCTAAAGGGGTGGTGCGAAATCAAGCGTGCAAGCTGCAATTGTCACGCCATTCCAGACACGAAAAATCCCGCCTCCGGAGGGAGGCGGGATCATCATGCGGCAGGAGTTCTGCCGAACCTTATCAGGCTTCTTCGGTCTCGGCTTCGGAGACGCCACCGGCCGGAGCAACGATCGTGGCGATCGTGAAGTCGCGGTCGGTGATGACCGGGGTCACGCCAGCCGGCAGCTTGACATGCGAGATGTGCAGGCTGTCGCCGATCTTGTGGCCGGCGAGGTCGACGGTGATGAATTCCGGAATGTCGTTGGCCGGGCAGTGCAGCTCGACTGCGTGACGCACGATGTTCAGCACGCCGCCGATCTTGATGGCCGACTTCTCTTCGTTGATGAAGTGAACCGGAACCTCGACGGTGACCTTGCTGTCGGCGGAGACGCGCAGGAAGTCGACGTGCATGGTGAAGTCACGCACCGGATCGAGCTGGTAGTCCTTCGGCAGGACGTTGATCTTCTCGCCGTTGACTTCGATGGTGGCGATGGTGGTCATGAAACCGCCGGCGTGGATACGCTTCGTCACTTCGTTGGTGTTGAGCGAGATGGCAATGGGGGCCTGCTTGTCACCATAGATGACAGCGGGAATCAAACCGTTGCGGCGAAGTTCGCGGGAGGACCCCTTACCTACCCGTTCGCGCGCCTCGGCCTTGAGCTCGTAAGAAGAGTGGCTCATGGCAGTTCCTTTCAAGTTGTCTGGAGAGTCCCGAAGGCGCACGTCAATGGCGCCGGTCGAAACCGGGGTTCTGGCAAGAACCTCATCCGCGTTGCCTCCAAGGGTGTCTACACGGACGGGCGCGCTATAGAACAGAAGCGTGGAAAAGGCAAGCTTTGCCGGGAGGTTTTGCCGCAAGGCGTCGGTGAACGGCTTTTTGCCGGTTCTGCCGGTCCCTGTCTGGTCCAGGCATCTGCACGCCCGCGGACCTGTCGCACATCTGCGACAGTTTGACCAATGAAGATGCCGCGCTTCTTGTTTCAGCTGATCGTCATTGAAAGAGTCATGCGACATGGGCATTATCGCTTTGGGAGGAGCCGATGCGCCAGCCATCCAGCCATTCGGACTTGGTCTATGCAACCGCGCTGCAGAATTCGGCGGCTGCGAGTTCGCCGATCGCCGCCTCGTGGCGGCGCTGCCTGAACCTTCACCAGCTTGCACCGGAAGAGGGGCGCAGGCCGGTGCTCGCCGACGAGGCCGTCTTTCGCTACGCCCGTGAGCGGATGGACCACCTGGTGACGGCCTGCGCCGACGAGGTGGACCGCCTCTATCAGACCGTCGGCCGCTCCGGTTGCTGCATCGTGCTGTCCGATCGCGACGGCATCGTGCTCGATCGACGGGGTGCGGCCGGCGACGATGCGGATTTCCGTGAGCTTGGCCTGTGGCAACAGAATGTGTGGACCGAGGCGAGCGTCGGCACCAATGGCATCGGCACCGCGCTTGCCGACGAGCGCGCGGTCATCATCCATCGCGACCAGCATTTTCTCAGTGCCAATATCGGGCTCTCCTGTGCGACGGCGCCGATCCGCGACCATATGGGGCGGGTCGCGGCGGCGCTCGATATCTCGACCTGCCGGACGGATGTGACCGACATGACATTGTCGATCCTGTCGCAAGCGGTGCGGGACGTTGCCGCACGGGTCGAGGCGACATTGTTTAGGAATGCCTTCCCGGGTGCGCGGATCATCATGGTGCCGACCGCCCATGCCGCGACAGCGGCGCTGATCGCGGTCGATTGTGACGATCTCATCCTCGGGGCCACCAAGGCGGCGCGGACGGCGCTCAAGCTCGACGATCAGCGCATCGCCCAAGGGCTTCCGGCGGCCGACGCCTTGCTCGAGAGCCGTGGTGATGCCAGCTCCGATCTGGACGACGCAGAGCGGGCGGCGCTGCGCCGCGCGCTTTCGCGCACCAACGGCAATGTCTCGCAGGCCGCGCAGGTTCTCGGCATCAGCCGCGCCACCCTGCATCGCAAGATGAAGCGTTATTCGCTGCAGTAGGACCGCTTTCGCATATGTCGCATTCCTGAAACACTGTGCGCTGCGGTATGAATTCGGGTCTCTATCGTTCCTCGGCAAAACTTAGCAATCATCCTCTCATCGGTCCGTTGGAGGGACCTTGTCAGGGAGGATGATAGCATGAATATTCAAGTCCAGACCGTTGCGGGTACGCCTTTCAAGCTCAAGTATGGCAATTTCATCGGCGGCGAATGGCGCGATCCGGTCAATGGCCGCTACTTCGAAAACACCACGCCGGTGACCGGGGCCAAGCTGTGCGATGTCGCGCGCTCCGACGAGCAGGACATCAACCTGGCGCTTGATGCCGCCCATGCCGCCAAGGACAAATGGGGCCGGACCTCGACCACCGAACGCTCGAACATCCTGATGAAGGTGGCGCAGCGGATGGAGGACAATCTCGAGCTGCTCGCCCGCGCCGAAACCTGGGACAACGGCAAGCCGCTGCGCGAGACCATGGCCGCCGACATTCCGCTGGCGATCGACCATTTCCGCTATTTCGCCGCCTGCATCCGCGCCCAGGAGGGCACGATCGGCGAGGTCGACCACGACACCATCGCCTATCATTTCCATGAGCCGCTCGGCGTCGTCGGTCAGATCATTCCGTGGAACTTCCCGATCCTGATGGCCGCCTGGAAGGTCGCACCGGCACTCGCCGCCGGCAATTGCGTGGTGTTGAAGCCGGCCGAGCAGACCCCGGCCTCGATGCTGGTGCTGATGGAACTGATCGGCGACCTGCTGCCGCCGGGCGTCTTGAACGTCGTCAACGGTTTCGGCCTGGAAGCCGGCAAGCCGCTCGCCACCAGCCCGCGCATTGCCAAGATCGCCTTTACCGGCGAGACCTCGACCGGCCGGCTGATCATGCAATATGCCAGCCAGAACCTCATTCCGGTGACGCTGGAACTCGGCGGCAAGTCGCCGAACATCTTCTTCGAGGACGTGATGCGCGAGGACGACGACTATCTCGACAAGGCGCTGGAAGGGTTCGCGATGTTCGCGCTCAACCAGGGCGAGGTCTGCACCTGCCCGAGCCGCGCGCTGGTGCATGAAAAGATCTATGATCGTTTCATGGAAAAGGCGCTGAAGCGCGTTGCCGCCATCAAGCAGGGTAACCCGCTCGACATGTCGACGATGATCGGCGCTCAGGCCTCCAGCGAGCAGCTGGAAAAGATCATGTCCTACATGGATATCGGCCGGCAGGAGGGCGCCGAAGTGCTGATCGGCGGCGAGCGCAACAACCTCTCCGGCGATCTCGCCGGCGGCTATTATGTCAAGCCGACGGTGTTCAAGGGCCATAACAAGATGCGGGTGTTCCAGGAGGAAATCTTCGGCCCGGTGGTATCGGTCACGACCTTCAAGGACGATGCCGAAGCGCTCGAGATCGCCAATGACACGCTCTACGGTCTTGGTTCGGGTGTGTGGAGCCGCGATGCCAATCGCTGCTACAATTTCGGCCGCAACATCCAGGCCGGCCGTGTGTGGACCAATTGCTACCATGCCTATCCGGCGCATGCAGCGTTTGGCGGCTACAAGCAGTCCGGCATCGGTCGCGAAACGCACAAGATGATGCTCGATCACTACCAGCAGACCAAGAACATGCTGGTCAGCTACAGCCCGAAGGCGCTGGGGTTCTTCTGAGGCCTCAGCTGCCCTCAGTCGGCCACATAAGAAAGACCCCCTCTGGCCTGCCGGCCATCTCCCCCACGAGGGGGGAGAAGAGACGCGGAAGCCGCTCGTTTCCATCCTCAGACGGCACGGCTGGGTTAAGCCCTCCCCCTTGTGGGGAGGGCTTAACCCAGCCGTGCCGTCTGAGGA
>NZ_UEYQ01000074.1 GCF_900492205.1 Ciceribacter sp. T2.26MG-112.2 | reverse complement strand
GCAATAGATAATACTTTTACGTCTACTTCATCACCAACAGAAAGGTGCTCTTCTACGTTTTCAACATAATTATCTGCGACTTCACTAATGTGAACTAAACCACTTTTTCCTTCAGGTAATTCTACGAATGCACCAAACTTTTTAATACCAGTGACTTTACCTTTAAGCTTATTTCCAACTTCGATTGACATATGTTAAATAAATCCTCCCGATTTGATTCGATTTTCCCTTATTATATCCTTGTTTGGATTTTTTCACAATGTCTATACTCGGATAATTTTGAATCAATTTGGATTTATTTTTTCGAAGATTTTGAGCTAGACGAATCTTTGTCTTCTGGCAACCTAAAAATCACTTCACCTTTGTTGCTTAAGTAATAATCATCACGCGCAATTTTTTCAATATAATCT
>NZ_UEYQ01000018.1 GCF_900492205.1 Ciceribacter sp. T2.26MG-112.2 | reverse complement strand
GTGTATCGTTATGTGATACATTTCTACTAATTGGGATGCGAAGTTGATCAGATCCTACGCGAACGGGATGACCGAGGCTGTCGCCTCAGGCAGGGCGCCGAAAGGCTTTCCGGCCGACCTTCTGCGCCGCGCGATCGTCAAGCTGACGATCATCGACAACGCCGCCACTCTTGATGATCTGTCCCGTCCGCCCGGCAACCGGTTGGAACCGTTGAAAGGGGATCGACTGGGGCAGCATTCGATACGGATCAACGATCAGTGGCGAATATGCTTTGTCTGGCTGAACGGCGGAGCCGATCGGGTCGAGATCATCGACTACCACTGAAGAACGGGAAGTTAGCAGTATGTCCATCACCCTCCCGCCGGTTCATCCCGGCGAAATTCTGAGAGACGAGTTTCTATTGCCGCTTGGCCTCAGTGCAGGCGGGTTGGCCAAGAAGCTCAATGTACCGCGCACCCGTATCGAGCGTTTGGTGGCGGAGCAGACGGCGCTCACGCCGGACACCGCCTTGCGTCTCGCTCGTTTTTTTGACACCAGCCCGCAGTTCTGGATGAATCTCCAGACCAGCTACGACCTGAAGGTCCAGGCGGCCGCCAAGGCCGAGGAGATCGCCGCCATTCCGGTCTTGAGTGCAGCATAGGCTCAAGGTGCATATCCATGGATCGCCGGCACATTTTGCTTGCTTGCATGGATGACTTTTCGCGCCGGGCTTGCTAAGTCGGCGCAGCCTAAGCAACCAAAGAAAAGCCAGCCCCGATGCCCGATCTTCTGCTCGAACTCCGCTCCGAAGAGATTCCCGCCCGCATGCAGCGCAAGGCGGCTGGCGATCTGAAGAAGCTCGTCACCGACGCGCTGGTCGAGGCCGGCCTCAATTACGAGGGCGCGCGGGAATACTGGACGCCACGGCGCCTGACGCTCGACATTCGCGGGCTGTCTGCCCGGTCGGCCGACATTCGCGAAGAGAAGAAGGGCCCGAGCGTCAGCGCGCCGCAACAGGCGATTGACGGCTTCCTGCGCGGCGCGGGGCTCTCCTCCATCGACCAGGCGATCGTCAAGACCGATCCGAAGAAGGGCGATTTCTACGTCGCCTATCTCGACAAGCCAGGCCGTGCCGCCGACGCGATCGTCGCCGACGTCATGCCGGGCATCATCCGCACCTTCCCCTGGCCGAAGTCGATGCGCTCCGGCGCCGCCTCCATGCCCAGGGGGTCGACCTTCGCCGGGATCGAGGGCAAGGGCTCGGAAGCGCTGCGCTGGGTGCGCCCCTTGCAATCGATCGTCTGCACCTTCGGCACCGACCATGACGAGACCATCGTCATCCCCTTCGAGATCGACGGCATCACCGCGGGCAATGTCACCTACGGTCACCGTTTCCACGCGCCGGCTGCGATCACCGTGCGCCGCTTCGACGACTATGTCGCCAGCCTGGAAAAGGCCAAGGTGATCCTCGACGCCGAGCGTCGCAAGCAGATCATCGCCCAGGATGCCGCCAATCTCGCCTTCGCCAACGGGCTCGATCTGGTTGAGGACGAGGGCCTGCTGGAGGAGGTATCCGGCCTGCTCGAATATCCGCATGTGCTCCTCGGCACCTTCGAACAGGACTATCTGGCCATCCCGGCCGAGATCATCCGGCTGACGATCAAGACCAACCAGAAGTGCTTCGTCACCCGCCCGCATGGCGAGACGGAAAAGCTCTCCAACCATTTCGTCCTCGTCTCCAACATTGAGGCGAAGGATGGTGGGAAGGAAATCATGCACGGCAATGGCAAGGTCGTGCGCGCCCGCCTGGCGGACGCCAAGCATTTCTGGACCCGCGACCAGGGCGACCTGCCGGACCTTGAGACGCTGAAGGCCTCGGCCGAAAAGTTCGGCCTCGATCTGAAAAAGCCGCTCGACCAGCGCATGGCCAAGCTCGACGCGCTGAACGTCACCTTCCACGCCAAGCTTGGAACGCAAGGCGAGCGTGTTGCCCGCATCCGCGCGCTGGCGAAGGAACTGGCGCCGATCGTCGGTGCCGACGCGGCGCTCGTCGATCGCGCCGTGGTGCTGGCCAAGGCGGACCTGCGCACTGAGGCCGTCGGCGAATTCCCGGAACTCCAGGGCCTGATGGGCCGCCGCTATGCGCTCCTGCAGGGCGAAGACGCCTCCGTCGCCGCCGCCATCGAGGACCACTGGAAGCCGAACGGCCCCTCCGACCGCCTGCCGGAAGACAAGGTCGGCCTGACGGTCGCGCTCGCCGACAAGCTTGATACGCTCGTCGGTTTCTGGGCGATCGACGAAAAGCCGACCGGTTCCAAGGACCCCTATGCCCTGCGCCGTGCAGCGCTGGGCGTGGTTAGGATGATTTTGGAGAAAGGCACAAGGTTACCGTTGTTGGAAGTGTTCCAGACGATCGTACTACGTTGGCAACGTGCAAATCTGGAGCGCGTTCTTGCACGGGCTGGAAACCCGGTGAGCCTTGCGGAAGACCTGCTTGCGTTGGAAGCGAGTAAGAAGATTGCTAATGTGGAGGGGGAAGAGTTCGTTGAGATCGAGATCAATCCACCTATGCTCGGATTGGTTTCGAATCTTGAGGCCGACCTCCTCTCCTTCTTCCACGACCGCCTGAAGGTTTATCTGCGCGACCAGGGCGCCCGCCACGACATCATCGACGCGGTGCTGACCCCTGAGGCCGACGACCTGTTGATGGTCGCCCGCCGCGCCGAGGCGCTGACCGCCTTCATCACGTCGGAAGACGGCTGGAACCTGCTCGCTGGCACCAAGCGCGCGACCCAGTTGCTCGCTGCCGAAGAGAAGAAGGGCACCGTCGTCGCCGACGGCGTGTCGGACGCCCTGCTGACGCTCGATGCGGAAAAGGCGCTGTTTGCCGCGATCAAGACCGCCAGCGACGAAGCCGCCGACGCGGTGGCGAAGGAAGACTTCCGCTCGGCCATGCAGGCGCTGTCGACGCTGCGCGCCCCGGTCGACGCCTTCTTCGACGACGTTCTCGTCAACGACGAGGATGCCGCCATCCGCGCCAACCGCCTGGCTCTCCTCAAGGCGATCCGCGAAGCCACCGGCACCGTGGCCGACTTCTCCAAAATCGTATCGTGAGACGGAGATCCGCATAAGCGGAGCCAATCGATCCAGCGGGCGGGTCGAGGCGCCGAGCGCCTGAGCCTGAATCTGAAGCGAAGGGCCGACCGGGGCATGGTCGGCCCGAGGCTTTGTCTTGGTTCGCCCGTTGTGGTAGCTTCGTGATACCGCGGTTTGGAGCTTTCGAGGAGCAGTCCCATGAACAAGCCAGTTCAAATCACGATCGGCGAGCCCTTCGACAGCTTTATCGACACGCAGGTGGAGAGCGGCCGTTTCAAATCCGCCGAGGCCGTGGTCGAAGCCGGACTGCGGCTGCTCGAAGAGGAGCAGTTGAAGATCGAGAAACTGCGCGAGGCCTTGATCGAAGGCGAGCGCAGCGGTGAGCCCCGCCCTTTCGATCGTGAGGCATTCCTTGCACGGATGCGTGAGCGCCATTCGTGATGGCGTACCGACTTAGTCCGGCGGCGGAACAGGATCTGGAGGAGATCTGGACCTATACTGCCCATACGTGGTCAGCGCAGCAGGCCGAAGCCTATTTGGGCGACCTGTTGCAAGGCCTGGACATGTTGGCGGCCAATCCGCGCATTGGCAGGAAGATGGACCGGATCCGTCCAGGTTATCGGCGTTTCCATGTGGCGCATCACCTGATCTTCTATACCGAGAAGGGGCAGGGCAGCATCGACGTGATCAGAATTCTTCACGAAAACAGCGATGTCGCACGCCGTCTGGGGGAGACGTGATTGCCCCCAAGATCCTGATCAGCGCCTGCCTGCTCGGTCGCCCGGTTCGCTATGACGGCACGGGCAAACCTCTATCCCACCCCGCGATTGCCCGCTGGCAGGCTGGGGGGCGGCTTGTCGGCTTTTGCCCGGAACAGGCCGGAGGCCTGCCCACCCCGCGTCCTCCAGCCGAGATCGAGGACGGGCTTTGTGGCGAGGACGTGATCGAGGGGCGGGCGCGGGTGGTCGAGAACACCGGGCGCGATGTGACTGACGCTTTTGTCGAGGGCGGGCGCCAGACGGTCGAATTCGCCCGCGCCAATGGCTGTGCCTTTGCCCTCCTGATCGACGGAAGCCCGTCCTGCGGCTCCGGCTTCATCTATGACGGCAGTTTTTCCGCCGTCCGGCATCCGGGCCATGGCGTCACGGCGGCCCTGATGCGCCGGGCCGGCATCGCGGTCTATTCCGATCGCGAAATCGATGCGCTGGTCGCGCATCTCGATGGCGAGGACGGCACCGAGTTCTGAATCCAACGCCGTCAATGGCAAAGACCGCCGGAGTTGCCTCCGGCGGTCTTTGAATTCTGGTGGCGCGAAAACCTCAGCCGGCGCGCCTCATCTGCTGGGCCATGCCGTTGAGCGAGGCCGACTGCGATGCGCCGGAGACGCGGAAGCCGCGGATCAGGTTCAGCAGTTCTTCCGTGTCGTTGGCGAGGGCTTCGGCCGAGGCGGTCGTTTCCTCGGCCATGGCCGCATTGTGCTGGGTCGCGGCGTCGAGCTGGTTCATCGACGACGAGATCGTGCGCAGCGTGGTGTCCTGCTCGGACGCCGAATGGGCGATCTTGGTGACGATGTCGCTCGCCGCCTTGATCTGGTCGGAGATGCGCTTCAGCGCTTCTCCGGCCTCGCCGACCAGCTGCACGCCGTTCTGCACCTGCGAGGACGACTTGGAGATCTGTTCCTTGATCTCCTTGGCGGCGGCGGCCGAACGCTGGGCGAGTTCCCGCACTTCCTGGGCGACGACGGCAAAGCCCTTGCCGCTCTCACCGGCACGTGCCGCCTCGACGCCGGCGTTGAGGGCGAGCAGGTTGGTCTGGAAGGCGATCTCGTCGATCACGCCGATGATCTTGGTGATCTCGGCCGAGGACTGCTCGATGCCGCTCATTGCGCCGATCGCCTGGGCGACGACGGCGTCGGAACGCGAGGCCTCGGTGCTGACCGAGGTGACCCGCTTGGCGGCTTCATGCGCGCCTTCCGCCGTCTGGCGAACGGCAACGGTCAGTTCGTCGAGGGCCGCCGAGGTTTCTTCCAGGTTGGCGGCCTGGCGCTCGGTGCGCTGCGACAATTCGTTGGAGGCGCGGCGGATCTCTTCCTTCGAGCCGGAAATATCGACACCCTTGGCATTGACCCTGGCCATGGCGGCCTCGAGATGGGAAAGGGCCTCGTTGAAATTGTCGCGGAGCGCGGCATATTTCGGGCCGAGTTCGCCGCAACGCACGGTCAGGTCGCCGCGGGCCAGTTCTTCCAGTGCCGCACCGATGGTGGAGACGACACGGGCCTGCTGGGCGGCTTCGGCCTGCTGCATTTCGGCGTTCTGGTTGCGCTCGGCATCCAGCTCGCGGGACTGTTCCTCCTGGCGGCGGGCCATGGCATGGCGCTCGCGCACCTTTTCCTGCAGCGCCTTGGTGGCCTTCGCCATCATGCCCACTTCATTGCCCATGTCCGTGTGCGGAATGGCGATCGAGACATTCTCGTCGGCAACGGCACCCAGTGCGCCATGGATGGCGGTAAGCGGTCGCGTGATGCCGTTGATGATCAGATAGGCGGCGATCAGGCCGAGCGTAACCACAAGCCCGCCGATCATGACGGCCTTCCAGATCATCGCGTTGATCTTCACCTGCAGGTCGTCGATGTAGACGCCGGTGCCGATCACGACTTTCCACGGTTCGTAAGCCTGGCTATAGGCGGCCTTCAGGAAGACCTCGCCATTCGGGTCGGTCGGCTTTTCCCAATAGTATTCCGTGATGCCGCCGCCCTTCTGGCCTTTCGAGATCATTTCCTCGCGGAACAGATTGCCCATCTTGTCGGGCAGCCCCTTCTGGGCCAGACCGACCTGCTTCTGCACGGGGTGGAAGACCATGGTGACGTCATAGTCGAGGCCGAACAGGTAGCCGTTCGGTTCATACTTGATCGAGGTCAGCGTCCTGAAGGCCTGGGCCTTGGCGTCTTCCGGGCTCAGTTCGCCGGATTTCACCCGTTCCTCAAAGCCCTTGATGATGGCGATGCCGGATTCCACCTGCGTGCGCAACATGTCGTAGCGCTCGGCATAGATGGAGTCGGATGCGGTCTTGATCTGGAAATAGGTGGCGACGCCGAACGCCACCATCAGGGCGCCGATCAGCAGAAAAAGTTGGTGGGAGATTTTCAGGTTTTTCATAGGTCCTCGCTCAATCGAATGATCCGGTCGGTGTCCTACCGATCCTGCGAGGTTGGTCTGCGCTCGCGAGCGTATGCGTCATGCTGCTACCGGGTTATATCGTCACATTCCGATAAAAC
Organism: Ciceribacter sp. T2.26MG-112.2; assembly: GCF_900492205.1. Lineage (GTDB taxonomy): Bacteria > Pseudomonadota > Alphaproteobacteria > Rhizobiales > Rhizobiaceae > Allorhizobium > Allorhizobium naphthalenivorans_A. Next base: position 62,008 of record NZ_UEYQ01000018.1, on the reverse strand, counting down.
CGGTAAAATTTGATTTATAAACTGGCAACTATAAATGAACCCCAAGAAATAATAGAAAAATAGTCGCAAATGATACGGACCTGGCCCGGGACAGATATGGGTCGCGACTGCTCTAAGCGTAGGGTTGTGCAGGCAGGGTAAAGACAATCGCAATACTGCTGCCGGAGGTTGCCTTGACTGCCGGTTTCGTCGGTATTCTCAACCTTGACTGTACTCTTCAAGCCAAACGCCCCGGCATAGCCGAGGCGTCTGTCCCGCGTTTTCAGCGGAAGGCCCGCGCAGCCCGGATCGTATGGCTGGGTGGGGCAGGGAACCGGACGGGGTCAATCGACCCGTAGCTCGAATGTCGTGATATCGAGGGATTTGGCTGCGGCGGGGTCGGTCAGCGAGGCCGAGACGGGTGCCAAGCTCGTGTTCCCCGGCACTGCAGCGGTGGTTGCATCGACGTCGATGCCGTCGGCCGGTCCGGCGCTTGCGGCGGCAATGACGCTGCCATTCGTGGTCCAGCCATCGGCCTTGCTGAAGAAGACCACCGGCGAGCCGCCGAGCCAGGCTTCGGTGCGCTTCAGCTTCCGTTCTCCGTCGACCTCGACGATTTCGGCCGCCTGGGTGCCGCGAGCGATCTGCGGAACATTGTAGGCTTTCTCGTCCGTCTCTTCCCTTAGCGCGGGGCAGTCCGTGCAGCTGATGACGAGAATGCTGGAGCCGTCGGTCTTGGCGCTGCCGACCACCTCGATCGATGATGCCAGTGCCGGCCCGGTGGCGAACAGAAGCGCGGCGGTCAGTATGAGCTTGCGCATGACGAAATCCCCGAATTGCTTTCGAGGAGAGTTTTACGCGGCGATTATTGCCATCCGGTCAGGCCGATCGATCGAATTTTATCGATCTCGGTATTTCTGTCGGTTTCCGGGACGTTTCCGGTCTTCAATCCCGGCCGATGGCCCGCCAGCCGATGTCGCGGCGGCAGAAGCCGTTGTCCCACTCGACGGTGTCGACCAGCCGATAGGCGGCCGCCTGGGCGTCCGCGACGCTTGAGCCGAGCGCCGTTGCGTTCAGCACGCGCCCGCCGGTGGCAACCAGCTGATGATCCTTCAGCGCCGTGCCGGCGTGAAACACCTTGGCATCCTGCGTCGCTGCCGGCAGCGCCCGGATCGGCGTGTTCTTCTCGTAGGAGCCCGGATAGCCGTTCGAGGCCAGAACGACGGTCAGCGCCGTTTCATCTCGCCATTCGGCATCGACCTCGTGCAGACGTCCGGTGGCCGTCGCATGCAGCAATTCGAGCAGGTCGCTCTTCAGCCGCATCATCAGCACCTGGCATTCCGGATCGCCGAAACGGACATTGTATTCGATCAGTTCCGGCCCCTTGTCGGTGATCATCAACCCGGCGAAGAATACGCCGGAAAAGGGCATGCCCATTTCCGCCATGCCGCGCATGGTCGGCTCGATGATCTCCTTCATGGTGCGCTCGACCAGATCGGGCGTCATCACCGGGGCCGGCGAATAGGCGCCCATGCCGCCGGTGTTGGGGCCGGTGTCGCCGTCGCCGACGCGCTTGTGGTCCTGGGCGGTGGCGAGCGGCAGAAGCGTCTTGCCGTCGCAAAGGCAGAAGAAGCTCGCTTCCTCGCCGTCGAGAAAAGCCTCGACCACCACCTCGGCGCCGGCCTCGCCGAAGGCGCCCTCGAAGCAGTCGTCGATGGCGGCAAAGGCTTCATCCAGCGTCATGGCAACCGTGACGCCCTTGCCGGCGGCAAGGCCATCTGCCTTGATGACGATCGGCGCGCCCTGGGTCCGCACATAGGCCTTGGCCTTGGGCGCATTGTTGAAGCGCTGGTAGGCGCCGGTCGGGATGTCGTAGCGGGCGCAGAGGTCCTTGGTGAAGCCCTTGGAGCCTTCGAGCTGGGCCGCGGCGGCGGATGGGCCGAATACGGCAAAGCCCTCGGCGCGCAATTGGTCGGCAAGTCCGGCGACCAGCGGCGCCTCTGGGCCGACAACGACGAAGTCGATTTCGTGGCCGCGGCAGAAGGCGAGGATTTCGTCCAGGTCGTCGGCGCTGATCGGCACCAGCGTCGCATGTTCGGCGATGCCCGGATTGCCGGGGATGGCGTAAAGCGTGGTCAGGAGCGGCGATTGGGCGATCTTCCAGGCAAGGGCATGCTCGCGTCCGCCCGAACCGATCAACAGAACCTTCATCGCCCGCCCTCCGAATGCCTTGGGAATAGCTGCGCGGTTAAGGGCAGGGGCGCAAAAGGTCAAGAAAAAACCCGGAAGCTTTGCATTCCTGTGGAGCGCAGACGCGATTCCTTGCCTTCGTCGCGTTCGCGGCTATGGTCGCCGCTCGCAAATCTGGAGAATACCTATGGCCGACGACAGCAAATCCATCGCCGCGATCATCGCCTCCGAGGTCAATGCCCGCCCCGAGCAGGTGATCGCTGCCGTGGAGCTGCTCGACGGCGGTGCGACCGTGCCCTTCATCGCCCGCTACCGCAAGGAAGTGACCGGCGGCCTCGACGACACGCAGCTGCGCAATCTCGCCGAACGGCTGACCTATCTTCGTGAACTCGGTGCCCGCCGCAAGGCGATCGTCGAATCGATCACTTCGCAGGGCAAGATGACCGACGAGCTGATGGGCAAGATCTTCAAGGTCGCCACCAAGGCCGAGCTGGAAGACATCTACCTGCCGTTCAAGCCCAAGCGCCGCACCCGCGCCGAGATCGCCCGAGAGAAGGGGCTGCAGCCGCTCGCCGATGCGATCTGGGGCAACCGCGCCGCCGATCCGCAAAAACTGGCCGAGGCCTATATCACCGCCGAGGTGCCGGACGTGAAGGCAGCGCTCGAAGGCGCCCGCGACATCGTGGCGGAAGCGATCTCGGAAAACGCCGACCTGATCGGCCGCCTGCGCAACGACATGAAGGACCGCGCCATCCTCTATTCCAAGGTGGTCGACGGCAAGGAGCAGGCCGGCGAGAAATTCGCCGACTATTTCGCCCATTCCGAACGCTGGGCGACCGTCCCCGGCCACCGGGCGCTGGCCATGTTGCGCGGCTGGAACGAGGAGATGCTCACCTTGTCGATCGAGGTCGACAAGGACGATCCGTCGCCGATCAAGCCGGCCCAGCGGACCATCGCGGCTGCCTACGACATCGCCGGAAAGGGACCGGCCGACCAGTGGCTGATGGAAGTCGCCGGCTGGACCTGGCGTGTGAAGCTTTCCGTTTCCCTGTCGCTCGACCTGATGCGCGACCTACGCGAACGGGCGGAAGAAGAGGCGATCCACGTCTTCGCCCGCAATCTGAAAGACCTGCTGCTGGCGGCTCCCGCCGGCTCGCGTCCGACCATGGGGCTCGATCCGGGCATCCGTACCGGCGTCAAGGTCGCCGTCGTCGACGGCACCGGCAAAGTGCTCGAGACGACGACCGTCTATCCTTTCCCGCCGAAGAACGACATTCGCGGCACCCAGGCCGAGCTTGCCTCGCTGATCCGCAAGCACAAGGTCGAGCTGATCTCGATCGGCAACGGAACGGGCAGCCGCGAGACCGAACGGCTGGTCGCCGACATGCTCGCCCAGTTCCCGGCAACGGCTCCGAAGCCGACCAAGGTCATCGTCTCGGAAGCCGGCGCCTCGGTCTATTCGGCCTCGGAGACCGCCGCCAAGGAGTTTCCCGGCCTCGACGTGTCGCTGCGCGGCGCCGTCTCGATCGCCCGCCGCCTGCAGGATCCGCTGGCCGAACTCGTCAAGATCGAGCCGAAGTCGATCGGAGTGGGCCAGTACCAGCACGATGTCGACCAGGGCCGGCTCGGCCGCTCGCTCGATGCCGTGGTCGAAGATGCGGTGAACGCCGTCGGCGTCGATCTCAACACGGCTTCGGTCCCGCTTCTCGCCCGCGTCTCCGGCCTCGGCAGCTCGATCGCCGAAGCCATCGTCACCCATCGCGACGAGACCGGCCCCTTCCAGAGCCGCAAGGATCTCTTGAAGGTTCCGCGGCTTGGCGCCCGCACCTTCGAGCAGTGCGCCGGCTTCCTGCGCATTCCGAACGGCAAGGAGCCGCTCGACGCTTCGTCCGTTCACCCGGAAGCCTATGGCGTGGCGAAGAAGATCGTCGCCGCCTGCGGCCGCGACCTGCGGACCCTGATGGGCGACAGCGTCACCCTGAAGGGCCTCGATCCGAAGAAGTTCATCGACGAGCAGTTCGGCCTGCCGACCGTCAGGGACATCATCGCCGAACTGGAAAAGCCCGGTCGCGACCCGCGCCCGAGCTTCAAGACCGCCACCTTCGCCGACGGCGTGGACGAGATCACCGACCTGAAGCCCGGCATGCTGCTCGAGGGTACGGTGACAAACGTCGCCGCCTTCGGCGCCTTTGTCGATATCGGCGTCCATCAGGACGGCCTCGTGCACGTCTCCCAGCTCGCCGATCGCTTCGTCAAGGACCCGCATGAGGTGGTCAAGGCCGGCGACGTGGTGAAGGTTCGCGTCGTCGAGGTCGACGTCAAGCGCAAGCGCATCGCGCTGACCATGCGCAAGGATGGCGGCGAGGCGCCCCAGCCGTCGATGCGCGATGCACGCGGATCGGCAAACGCCATGCGTCACGCGAGTACCAAGCCTTCGGCAAAGCCGGAGGCCCCGGCGCTCGGTGGCCTGGGCGCGGCGCTCGCCGAGGCGATGCGCAAGAAGTAGCGGTTCGAGGTGCCGGCAGAGCCAATCCGCCGGTTCCCTTGGGGCCGTCTTTGCTCTATCAATTCGCCCATGAACACCGCCGCCGATCAGAACGGGCGCGTTGCCGACGCGCCATCCGACAACTGGGTCTACCGGGTCCTGCCGCCCGCCGCCTGGCCCTATGCGCAACTGGCTCGCTGGGACCGGCCGATCGGCTGGCAGTTGCTGATGTGGCCGTGTTTCTGGTCCTCGGCTCTGGCCGCCAATGTACTGGCGGAGCGGGGGCAGCTCAGCGTCCCGCTGTTCCTGTTCCATCTCTTCCTGTTCTTCGCCGGCTCGGTCGCCATGCGCGGTGCCGGCTGCACCTATAACGATCTGGTCGACGAGGAGATCGACATGGCGGTGGCCCGCACGCGCTCGCGCCCGCTCCCATCCGGGCGCGTGACGCGGCGCCAGGCCAAGCTTTTCCTCGTGGCGCAGGCGCTGGTCGGGCTGGTGGTTCTGCTCTGTTTCAACCGCTTCGCCATCGTGCTGGGCATCACCTCGCTGCTGATCGTCGCCATCTACCCCTTCGCCAAGCGCTTCACCGACTGGCCGCAATTCTTCCTCGGGCTTGCCTTTTCCTGGGGCGCGCTGATGGGCTGGGCGGCGCTGGCCGGCTGGCTGTCGCTTTCCAGTCTGTTTCTTTATGGGGCGGCGATCGCCTGGACGATCGGTTACGACACGATCTACGCCCATCAGGACAAGGAGGATGACGCCCTGGTCGGCGTGCGCTCCACCGCCCGCCTGTTCGGCGAAAACACGCGGTCCTGGCTGATCGGCCTCTACGGCCTGACGCTCTTCCTGCTGTTCGTCGCCTTTGCCCTGGCCGGGGTCGGCTTCCTTGCCTATGTCGGCCTGGCGATCGCCGCTGGCATGTTCGCCTACCAGATCCGCGTGCTCGACATCGACGATCCGGCCCAGTGCCTGGCGCTGTTCAAGTTCAACAACAAGGTCGGCGCAATCCTGTTCCTCGGCCTTCTGGCGGCGCTGCCTTTCGCCTGATCCTTTCTGTTTCGAAGTGGAACATGCGAAACGGCCCGGATGAGCATCCGGGCCGTTCGTCGATCAGCTGAAATTAACGTGTGGGCTCGGACGGGAGCCGGACCGTCTCAATTGCGGGCGATGATTTCCTTGCCGGAGATCTTCATCGACACGCCGAGCTTGCCGGTCGTGCGGCGCACCAGGAAGCGCGGGCGGCGTTCGGCGAAATAGGAATGGCGGCGGCGCGGCTGGGCCTCGCGGGCCCGCACTTCGCCGAGATGTTCTTCGAGCGGGCGGGCGACGCCATCGGCCTCGACCATCAGCATGGGAATGCGGAAGGCATCAGACCAGCCGCGCCAGTCGGCGGCGATGTCGCAAAGGTCGTGTGCGACCAGAAGCGGGATGCAGAGCTCCGGATCCTCGTGATGCAGTTCCAGCGTTACGGTCACTTCCCCGTCTCCATGGTCGATCGCCCGTGCGGCCACACCCTTGAAGGCGCGCGCCGGCAAGGCGAATGAAAGGGGCAGGCCGCTCGAGGCCAGGATCTTGCGCAGCACGGCACCACGTTCGTCGATGGTTATCGTCACATCGCCGGAAGCACCCCGCGCTGCGTAGGTCACCTGTTGCGGAAACCGGGTCGGATCCAGTCGCAGCGTCGCGCCTGCCCATGCGGGCTTCATAACCGTGTTCGTCATCTTCATGCTACCCTTGTTTTACCCGAGAGCGCTTCATGCGTTCGTCTGATTGGGACTTTTCGTCCTCTATGGCTGGAAGGTAGCGCTCCTCCCTGAGAGACAGCTTAAAAATCGCGGTTAAAAAAACTTTGCCGGCTCAAATGGTTAGCGTTTTCGAATGTGGCACGGTTTGTAAAACGTGAACGCAGGCGGCGCATGACAGGCCGGGACAAGCCTCGTCTGGTAGCTTCTGCGAAAATTGCGATATTCCGTTCTCAAGAGAGTTGTCTCCATGGTTTCGACCTATCTGAGCTATGATCTCGTCGTGCGCGACATCAAGTCCAGCCTCAATCGGACCGCGGCCGACCGCCAGGTCACGCGCGAATCGGCCTACTATGAAGCGAATATCGGCAACGTGACTTCGGTCGACGAATTCCTTGACGACTACCGGCTCTATTCCTTCGCGATGAAGGCGCACGGTCTCGAAGACATGACCTATGCCAAGGCCTTCATGCGCAAGGTGCTGGAAAGCGACCTGACGGACGACAACAGCTATGCCAACAAGCTGACCGACGACCGCTACCGCAATTTCGCCGCCGCCTTCTCCTTTTCCTCGGCAACGAAGATCCCGCAGACCGAGACGCAGACGGACGAGATGATCGGTCTCTACAATGCCACGATCATCAACAGGGACGAGCAACTTGCCGAGGACACGCGATACTATGAGATCATGGTCGATCGCACCACCAATGTGGATGTCTTCCTGCATGACGACCGGCTGCGCGATTATGTGCTGACGGCCTATGGCATAGACCGGAAGACCTACAACTACGATCTGGTCCGCGGCGCGCTCTCCAGCGATGTCAGCGATCCGGCCAGCTACTACAATACGGTCATTCTTCCCCAGGCCAACGCCGCCTCCACCCAGATTACCGACAACAACACCATCCTGACTGCCGTCAACGGCCGCGCTTCCGCCATGACCATGGCGGCGACCATGCAGAGCGTCATCGACCAGCAGCCGGTGATTCAGGGGCAGATCGACGATCTGGAACTGCAGAAACTAGAGCCGGCCGCCGATGTGCCCGCGCTCGATGCGCAGATCGCGACGCTCCAGGCCCAGTTGCAGGCGATGTACACCGCCGTCGGCGTGACCGACGTCAGCGAAGTGCCGCCGCTGCTTTCGGCGCAACAGACGATCATCAACGACTACAATGCAATTCTGCCGCCCGTCGGGGCTGAGACGACGACGCTGGTCAACAAGCTCAAGGAGGACAACAAGCGGCTTCAGAACATCGTCGCCGGCTTCTCCGCCTATGAACAGCTCGCCAACGCCTTCGGTTTCGCCAGTGACGGCACGGTCGCCGCCGGCTCCGCCCAGACGGCTGCAAACAAGCAGGCGACGACCAATCTCTATATTTTCGGCCAGGACCGCCTGACGAGGACCGGCGCCTTGCTCAACGACGAATACTACAAGTCCAAGATCGCTGGCATTGCCACGGTCGACGAGCTTCTCGCCGACAGTCGCTTGGTGTCCTACATCAAGACGGCGTTCGGGCTGACCAGCGCCGCGGTCGTTTCCTCGACGCTGGAATTCGTCATCACCAGCGATCCGGACGATCCGGCCAGCTACCTCAATCAGCAGTACAAGCTGAACAAGAACTACGACAACTTCGTCGCACTGGCGCGGGCCTTCAACTTCCAGGCGGACGGCACGCTTGCCTCCGGTGATCCGGCCCAGACCCCGCAGCAGTTGTCCCAAACGTCGAGCCGCTATTTTTCCGGCTATGACGATACCCATGAAGCGGCTGACGAACGGGCGATCAAGGCTTACAAGAACGCGCTGGCCGCCTTCAACACCGACAGCGGCAGCATTCGCACGGTCGATGAACTGGTCGGCACCAAGGCCGTCTATGAATTCGCCATGCAGGCCGTCGGCCTCGACCCGGACGAGATTTCCAAGCGGACGATGAAGAAGGTCCTGATGAGCGACCTGGACGATCCGAGGAGTTTTGCCAATTCGCTGAAGGATGATCGCTACGTTCGGTTCGCCCAGCTCTTCAATTTCGACGAAAAGGGTGATCTCAGCTGGCCGGCCATGGCCCAGGACGAGGGCACGATCAAGAAATACGCCAAGAACTATATCGTCCAGAAGACCCGTTTCGCCGAAGAGGATCAGAAGGAGAGGCTGAAGAAGGAAGCTGAGACCGAGGCCGAGTATTATCAGGACAAGATCGCCAGCCTGAAGACACTCGACGAGTTTCTCGGGGACCGCCGGCTCGTCGACGTCGCTCTGGTCGCCAAGAGGATCGATCCCTCGCTGGTGACCGACGATTTCATGAAGGAGGTCTTCGCTTCCGACCTCGGCGATCCGAAGAGCTTCGTCCACGAGCAGAAGGACAGCCGCTTCGCCGAGCTTTTGGCATCCTTCAATTTCAATGAGCATGGCAAAGTTGCCAGCACCGCGAGCGGCGGCATCCAGACGCCGGGCGAGGTGCGCGAGGAGCTCAACCTGTTCCTGCGCCAGACCCTCGAGACGGAGGAAGGCAACAACAATCCGGGCGTTCGCCTCGCGCTCTATTTCGAGCGCATGGCCGGAACCATAACCTCGGCCTACGACATTCTTGGCGATACGGCCCTGCTCGAATTCTTCCGCACCACCTACAGCCTGCCGGCGGAGCTCTCCAGCATGGATATCGACCAGCAGGCGCGGATTGTCGAGAAGAACCTGGAGCTTTCCGATCTCGCCGACACGGACAAGCTGTCCAAGCTCGTCCGTCGCTTCACCATCATGTACGACCTGGAAAATGGCGGCGGTTCGTCGCCGTCGCTGTCGATCCTGATGGGCGGCGGCAATGTCGGCATCAATGCCGACCTGCTGATGTCGATTTCGCAGCTGCGCGCAGGTTGAGGATGAGCGCGCGGGCGCTCGTCCGCCACTTGTCCTGGCCAAGGTCCGGGCAAGGTCCCCGCCGCACGATAATAATTATAGTTTAATTCATTTTCTGAGGGCCCGTCATGGTTTCGACCTACCTGAGCTACGACCTCGTCGTGCGCGATATGAAGGCCAGTCTCGATCGCACAGCTTCCGACGCGCAAGTGGCGCGCGAGGCCGCCTATTACGAGGAAAATATCGGCAAGGTGACCTCGGTCGAAGAGTTCCTCGACGACTACCAGCTCTACTCCTACGCCATGAAGGCCTATGGCCTGGAAGACATGACCTATGCCACGGCCTTCATGAAGAAGGTGCTGGAAAGCGACCTGACCGACGAGGACAGCTACGCCAACAAGCTGACAGACGACCGCTATCGCAACTTCGCCACGGCTTTCCAGTTCACCACTGCCACCAAGGATGCCCAGTCGGACGCGCAGGAGACGGCGGTCTTCGACCTCTACGCCCAGGCCCAGATCGACCAGACGGCAAGCATCAAGGAAGAGACCGCCTACTATGAATCGGTGATCGACAACATCACTTCGGCCGAGGAACTGGTCGGCACCAACAGGCTGTTCGGCTATATCCTCGACGCTTATGGTATCGACCGCACCTATTACACCGACGAGCATCTCATCAAGGTTCTGACCAGCGATCTCGACGACGAGAACAGCTATCTCAACCAGTTGGTCGCCACCGACGAGGCATCCGACAACGACTACAATTCGGCCGCCTTCCTGGCGCTCGCCGAAGCCTTCAGCTTCAACACGGACGGATCGTTGGCGGGCGACAGCGCCCAGACCGACGCGCAGAAGGAAGCGACGATTTCGGCCTATGTGTCCGCCAATACCACCTATGCTTCGGAATACACGCTGGAGCGCGAGCAGGCCTATTACGAAACGAAGATCGCGAGCATCACCACGGTCGATGAAATCACCGGCGACGAGCGGCTGTTCGAATATGTCAAGGCGGCGTTCCAGCTCGACTCAAACCTGTTGAAATCGGAATTCTACAACATCGTCACCAGCGACCTCGACGACGAGGACAACTATGCGGCGACCAATGGGGGTTCCGCCTGGACCAGCATCGCGGCGATGTTCAACTTCGACGAGGACGGCAATGTCAAGGACGGCATGTCGGCCCAGGACGAGGAGCAGTTGTCGACCACGCAATCGGCCTATGAAAACCACTATGACGACGCCGATGCTGAGGACCTGCAGACGCTCCTCGACTATTATTCCGACACGATGGCCGACATCACTTCGGTCGATGACCTGCTCAAGGACAGTTCGATCCGCGCCATCCTGTTCAAGGCCTTCGGCATCGAGGAGGGCGAGTATAGCGATGCGGAGCTGAAGAAGGCGCTGACCAGCGATCTCACCGATCCGAAGAGCTATGCCAACAAGAGCCGCGACGAGCGCCTGATCAACCTTGCCAGCGCCTTCAATTTCGACGCCGCCGGCGAGGCCGAGGCGCCGCTCCTGGCGCAGAACGAGATTACCATCACGACCGTCGCCAAGGCCTATATCGTCAACCAGGTCCGCTATCTCGAGGACGCCGAGCTGGAAACGGCGCAGGAGGAGGCGGAGGCGGAAGCCGAGTATTACCAGGAGACCATTCTCGGCATCACCAGCGCGGCCGAACTGCTGGCCGACCGGCGGCTCGTCGATGTCGTGCTGATCGCCAAGGGCTTTGACCCGGACGAGGTGACCGACGACTTCCTCAAGCAGGTCTTCCAGTCGGATCTTTCGGATGAGAAGAGCTTCGTCAACCAGCAGGAGGACGAGGCCTGGGCGGAACTCCTCGCATCCTTCAACTTCGACACAGACGGCCTTCTGACGCGCGACAGCGTCGGCACGGTCCAGCAGCGCGGCGCGGTTCTCGAGGCGCAGAACCTCTATCTGCATCAGGTGCTGGAGGAGGACCAGGGCAACAGCAATGCCGGCGTGCGCCTGGCGCTCTATTTCGAGCGGGTCGCCCCGACGCTCACCGACGCCTACGACCTGCTCGGCGACGACGCCCTGCTCGAAACCTTCCGGGTCGCCTTCGGCTTCACCGAGGATTTCTCCAACATGGACATCGACATGCAGGCGGCGCAGGTCGAGAAGAACCTCGACCTGTCCGAGATGCAGGATCCGGAAAAGATGAAGAAGTTCCTGCAACGCTTCACCGCCATGTACGACACGGAAAACGCCGACTATTCCTCCTCGGCGCTCACCGTTCTGACCGGCGGCACCGGTGGCATCAGCGCCGATCTGCTGCTGTCCATCGCCACCCTCAAGAGCTGACGAGAAGCCTGGAACCGCGCCCCTTGCCGGAGTCTCCCGTTTCGGCTATCGATATATCCAATGGGATATATCGATAGCCTTTGGGAGGTTTTGATGCTCGCTTCATTCCGCTCGCTTTGCGACCTGGCAAAGGCTGCCATTGTCGCCGCCGCGATTCTCGCCCCGACGGTAACGGCCGCCCATGCCGAAGACGGGGTCACCGTTTTCGCCGCCGCCAGCCTGAAGGAGGTGCTGGGCGAGGTCTCCGAGGCTTGGAAGGCCGAGACGGGGAGGGACACGACGCTGTCGTTTGCGGGCAGTTCGGCGCTTGCCAAGCAGATCGAGCAGGGCGCCCCGGCCGATCTTTTCATTTCCGCCGACCTGAAATGGATGGACTATCTCGACAAGGCCGGCCTTGTCGCGGGCGAGAGCCGCGTCGACCTGCTCGGCAATCGCCTGGTCCTCGTCGCACCGAAGGATGCCGCCACCACGGCGACGATCGCGGAGGGCTTCCCGCTGGCTGATCTTCTGGCCGGCGGCCATCTCGCCATGGCCAATACCGATGCCGTTCCGGCCGGCACCTATGGCAAGGCGGCGTTGCAAGCGCTGGGAGTCTGGGACAGCGTCAAGGACCATGTGGCCCAGGCGGAGAACGTGCGCGCCGCGCTCCTTCTCGTCTCGCGCGCCGAGGCGCCGCTCGGCATCGTCTACGAGACGGATGCCAAAGCCGATACCGGCGTCAGGGTCGTGGACCGGTTTCCCGAATCGAGCCATCCTGCCATCGTCTATCCCGCTGCCGTTCTGAAAGAGGCCAGGAATGCCGAAGATGCCGCCGCCTTCCTCGCCTATCTGCAGGGAGCAAAGGCCCATGCCATCTTCACGGCCGCCGGCTTCACCGTGCTCGCGAAGACCAACTAGGATCGCTCTGGCGTGGCGCTGACCCCGGAAGAACTGACCGCCATGCTGCTCAGCCTCAAGGTCGCGGCGGTCGCCGTGGCCTTCTCGCTGCCCTTCGGCATTGCGGTCGCCTGGGCTTTGTCCCGGCGCGATTTTTGGGGCAAGAGCCTTCTCAACGGCCTCGTCCACCTGCCGCTGATCATGCCGCCGGTGGTGACCGGCTATCTTCTGCTGCTGACCTTCGGCCGGCGCGGTGCCGTTGGCGCCTTCCTCGACGAGTGGTTCGGCCTCGTCTTCTCCTTCCGCTGGACCGGCGCGGCGCTTGCTGCCGCGGTCATGGGCTTTCCGCTGCTCGTCCGCTCGATCCGTCTGTCTCTCGATGCGGTCGATCGAAGGCTGGAAACGGCCGCCTCGACGCTGGGCGCAGCCCCGGCCTGGGTCTTCGCCACGGTGACCCTGCCGCTGATCCTGCCCGGTATCGCCGCCGGCGCCGTGCTCGCCTTCGCCAAGGCCATGGGCGAGTTTGGCGCGACGATCACCTTCGTCTCCAACATTCCCGGAGAAACCCAGACGCTTGCCTCCGCCATCTATACCTATACCCAGGTGCCGGGCGGCGATGTCGCGGCCATGCGGCTGACGTTGATCTCCATCGTCATCTCGTTGGCCGCCGTCATCGCCTCTGAAGTCTTGTCGCGTCGCATGGCCGCAAGGATCGGTGCCGCATGATGCTGGAAATCGATGTCCGGCATAGGCAGGGTAAGTTCGATCTTACGGTTGGTCTTTCCATTGGCGACGGCCTTACCGCGCTGTTCGGGCCGTCCGGGTCGGGCAAGACCACGCTGGTCAATCTGGTGGCGGGGCTCATCCGACCGGACAGCGGCAGAATTGCCTTCAACGGCGAGATCTGGGTGAATGGCGAAAGCCGGCGTTTCGTGCCGCCGCATCGCCGCCGCATCGGCTATGTCTTTCAGGAGGCGCGGCTCTTCCCGCACCTCACCGTGCGCGGCAATCTGCGCTACGGCGCACGCTTCGCCCCGCGCCACGAGCCGGGTGAAGACCTCGACCGGGTGGTGGATCTGCTGCGCATCGGACCGCTTCTCGACCGCCGTCCGGCGCTGCTCTCCGGAGGCGAAAAACAGCGGGTCGCCCTGGGGCGTGCCCTGATGGCCAAGCCGCGCCTGCTTCTGATGGACGAGCCGCTGTCCGCCCTCGACCATGACCTCAAGACGGCGATCCTGCCGGACATTGAGCGCATGCGCGATGAGGCCGGCATCCCGATCCTCTATGTCAGCCATTCCATCGAGGAGGTGACGCGCCTCGCGACGCGGGTGGTGGTCATGGATGCGGGCAGGACTGTTGCGATCGGCAGGCCCGACGAGGTGCTCGCCGTCGTTCCGACGACTACCGGCGACATGAAGGCCGGGAGTTTCCTGCATGCCGTCGTCACTGGGCACAGTCCGGACGAGGGTTTGACATTCGCCGAATCCAGAGCCGGTCCGCTGTTCCTGCGCGCCACCGACATCCCGGTCGGCGCGCATATCCGCGCCTTCGTGCCGACCAGCGAAGTCATGTTGGCAACCGTGCGGCCGGAGGGGATATCGACGCTCAACCGGCTGGAGGGCAGGGTCGAGACCATCAACGAGGCGGGCTCCGCGGTCATGGTGGCGATCGATTGCAATGGGGAGCGCGTGCTGGCCGAGATCACCCGGAGGTCCGCCACCAGTCTCGGAGTGGTCGAGGGGATGCCGGTTCATCTGTTGTTCAAGGCAGTCTCGATTGCCGCCGAGGGCATCTATCGCACCGCTTGACGCTTACCAGGCACATCAATCCTCGGCTGAGGCCTTCGAATTCTTTTCGACAGGAGAAAAGCCGGGATCGATCATCGCCTCCACCCAGACGATGTCCTTGGCAAGCGCCCGCCGGGCCTCGGCCTCCATCCGGCGGCAGCATGCGAGCAGAGCCTCGCCGAACGGGGTCAATCCGGCGCCGCCGCCGCTCTTTCCGCCGTGCCGGGTAAAGATGGAGGGCTCCTTGAACATACGGTTGATTTCGTCGGCCAGAAGCCAGGCGCGGCGATAGGACATGCCCATGGCGGCACCGGCCGCACGGATCGATCCATGCGCGGCGATGCCGGAAAGCAGCCCTACCTTGCCGGGGCCGAGCCGCACGCCATTGGCGAGGTCGATGCGCAGCGTCAGCCGTGTCGCCTTGTCGCTCATGGAGTGCCGATCATCTTGTCGGGGTTCATGATGCCGGCCGGGTCGAAGGCCTGCTTGATGCGGTTCATCAGCTCGGTCTCGATCGCCGGACGGCTGGCGATCAGCTCGTCGCGCTTCAACTGGCCAACCCCGTGCTCGGCGGAAATCGAGCCGCCATGGGCATGCACGATGGCATGCACAACGGCGTTGACCTCGCGCCAGCGGGCGATGAAGGCGGCCTTGTCGGCGCCCACCGGCTGGCTGATATTGTAGTGGATATTGCCGTCGCCAAGATGGCCGAAGGCGAAGACCCGGGCCTCCGGGATGAGGGCCAGAACCGCTGCATCGGCCTCGGCGAGGAAGCGCGGCACGCGCGAAACCGGCACCGACACGTCATGCTTGATCGACCCGCCTTCGGGCTTCTGCGCTTCCGACATGCTTTCACGCAAGCGCCAGAAGGCCTCCTGCTGGGCAAGCGAGGAGGCGATGGCCGCATCCTTCACCAGGCCGGCCTCGAAAGCTTCCTCCAGCAGCGTGTCGATCATCCGCTCGGCGGTCGCCGCCGAATCCGAGGTCGAAATGTCGATCAGCGCATACCACGGATGGGCTGAGGCGAGAGGATCGCGCACGCCGGGAATGTGCCTCGTCGTAAACTCGATGCCGATGCGCGGCATCAGCTCGAAGCCGGTCAGCGCGGTGCCGCACAATAGCGATGCCCGCTCGAACAGCGCCAAGGCTTCGTCAGGAGAGTCGAGCCCGGCAAAGGCCACCTGCCGCCCGCGTGGCTGCGGATAGAGTTTTAGCACCGCACCGGTGATCACCCCGAGCGTGCCTTCCGCGCCGATGAACAGGTCGCGCAGGTCGTAGCCGGAATTGTCCTTCTTCAGCCGGCGCAAACCGTGCCATATCTCGCCCGTCGGCAGCACCACCTCCAGCCCGAGGCAGAGCTGGCGGGCATTGCCATAGGCGAGCACGGCGGTACCGCCGGCATTGGTCGACAGATTGCCGCCGATGCGGCACGAGCCCTCCGAACCGAGCGACAGCGGGAACAGCCGGCCGTTCTCCTCGGCCACCTTGCGGATGTCGGCGAGGATGACGCCGCCATCGGCGACGATCACGTCGGCCACGGTGTCGATCTCGCGGATGCGGTTCATCCGTTCGAGCGAAAGCACGACGTCCGAGGCATCTTCGCGCGGCACATGACCCCCGACATGGCCGGTGCGCCCGCCGGCCGGCACGATCGGCGTGCCGGTTTTGCTGGCAAGCGAAAGGATGGCGGAGACCTCCTGCGTCGAGCCGGGCTTCAGCACCAGCGGCGATGTTCCGTGATAAAGCCCCCGGCTCTCGACCAGATAGGGCGCGATATCGGCGGCGGCTGTCAGCGCATTGGCTTCGCCGACGATTGATACGAAGGCTTTCAAGGTCTCGGGCAGGTTGTCGCTCACGGTCACCTTCGACCTCCTATGCGTTTCTGGGAGCAGCGGCACGTTTCAGCCGGTCGTTGATCGCCTCGCCCAGCCCATGGTCGGGAACCGGCGTCACGGCTATGCCGTTCGCACCCGTCTGGTCGGCGCGCTTGAGAAAGCCGAACAGATTGGCGGCCGCCTCGGCGAGATCGCGCGAGGGGCTGAGGTCGAAAACGGCCGCCGCCTGGTCCATGCCCGCGACCGGCCGGTTGCCGAAGCGGATCAGCGCCTCGCCGGGCATGACGCTTGCGGCATCGAGCCGGACATGGGCATTCGGTGCATAATGCGAGGCGAGCATGCCCGGCGCCTCGATCGCGGCCGTGCCGGTCGCGTTGGGGCGTTCGACTGCAAGGCCGGTGGCTTCCTCGATCGCCTCGACCGGCACGCCGCCCGGCCGGAGCAGCCGGATCCGGCCGTCCTCGATCTTGACGATGGTGGATTCGACGCCGACCGGGCAGGGGCCTGCGTCGATGACAAGCTCGATGCGCTCGCCGAGATCGGCCTCCACATGCTGCGCCGTCGTCGGGCTGATCCGGCCGGAGGAGTTGGCGCTCGGCGCCGCCAGCGGCCGGCCGAAGGCGCGGATGAGCTCGCCGGCAAAGCCTTTGGGCACGCGAATGCCGACGGTGTCGAGGCCGGCGGTCGCCAGGGGATGGATCGTGCTTTCCGCCTTAAGCGGCAGGACGAGCGTTAGCGGCCCCGGCCAGAAACGCTCGGCCAGCTTGCGCGACAGAGGATCGAAGGTCGCATGGCGTTCGGCCATTGCGAGATCGGCCATGTGGCAGATCAGCGGATTGAAGCGCGGCCGGCCCTTGGTCTCGTAGATGCTCGTGATTGCGCCGGGATCGGTCGCATCGGCGGCAAGGCCGTAAACCGTTTCCGTCGGGATCGCCACCGGGCGGGCCTCGGCCAGAACGGCGGCCGCCGCATCGATCGCCGCGCCTTGGTCAGGGTCGATGGGAATGATCCGCGCCATGTCTCAAGCCTTCCTGCTTCCGGTTTGTCCGTCCATAGCGCGACAGCACCGGATCGATCAAATCCTCATTTGGCCGGGCCTGTGCGTGCATCAGCAATGCCTAAGCCAGCCCCTCGAAAAACAGGGATATCGTGATCGCTAAAACTTTACCCATCGACGTAACCGAAAGAAAGAAATCTTGCGCCATAGTCCGCTTCATCGAGCCCTTTGACGCCTCTTTCGGGAACCGGACCATGCAGCAAGTCAAGAACCCAGCTTCGAGCATCGCACTGCGTGTCGCAACCGCCATGCATCAGATGGGCATAGAGGGCCTGCCGAGAAATTACGAACTCGTCTACGAGGCCTATGCCGGCAGCAATCCGGAACTGGTGCGCGAATTCATCGGGCTCGGCAAGAACAAGACACAGGATGCGCTCGATGCGCTTGGCCGCAAGTATCTGCCGCATCACCATGAGGACGGCATTCTCAGCCGCCAGAACGGCCAGGTGCGCGCCGAGATGAGCAATTTCATCAGCCTGCTGAACCAGGAAAAGGTTTCGCTGACCGATTACGGCCGCCTCATCGGCCATGCCACCAAGGCGATCATGACCGAGGACATCGACCATGTCGAACTCGGCCAGTCGATCAAGGCGCTGAAGGTCGCGACCGAGCAGCGCGCCAACCAGAACAGCAACGTGGTCCGTGCGGTCGTCGACAAGACCGCCGCCCTTGCCGACCTGCAGCGCGAAGCGGAAGACGCCGAGGCGACGAAGTTCATCGATCCGCTGACCGGTCTTGCCAGCCGCCGCGCCTTCAACAAGGCGCTCGCCAAGGTCTATGCCAATGCGGAAATGCCGGTGCTGTGCAGCATGGTGATCGGCGAGATCGACGATTTTTCCAGGCTGTCCGACCTCATGGGGCCGGCCGTCTGCGAACGCTTCGTCAAGCAGGTGGGCAAGGTGGTGGAAGCCGTCGCCGGCACCGAGGACCTGGCCTGCCGCTTCGACGGCGGACGGTTCGGCATCCTGCTCTACACGTCGGAGCAGGAGGAAGTGAGCCGCATCGTCGACCTGGTTCGCTCCAAGCTCAACACCACAGTGGTCAATTCCGGCAATGGCCGGGCGCTCGGCCAAGTGCCGATGTCCTTTGGCATCTGCTTCTCGGAACAGGCGCCGAACGCCTTCGACTTCACCAATTTCACCGAAAAGGCGCTGGCCGCCTCCAAGGCCGCCGGCGGCAATACGGTCACCATCTACGGTGCCAACGACTATGCCCCGAAGGACTGGCTGATCTACAAGAAACAGCCGGTCGGCGGCTTCTGAGAGCCTCAGGCGCGCACAAGCCTCAAATCCTGGCGATGATCTTGCGCAGTTCGGCGTCGCGGGCGCCCAGCATCAGCACGTTCTTCAGCGCTTCCTTCGGGTCGTGGGTGCGAAACAGCAGGCCGTTGTCGCGGATCGAGCGGTCGATCGCCATCGACCGCGTTTCCTTGTCCGGATGGATCGCGACGGCGAAATACATGCGGGCGTAATTCGGCCGGATGTGTTCGAAGAACTGCTCGGAGCCGCCCACTTCCGCAAAGAAATTGGCGATGTAGAAAGCCCATTTGACATCGGCATATTTGGCAAAGTTGGTTTTCGCCGCCGTCACATGGCAATAGCCGAGATGCGGGCTGTTCTCGAGCGTCTTGTGGAAGATCAGCTTGGGGAACTGGATCGAGCGGTGAAAACCGTTGATCCGGCTATGGGTGGTCTCTCCCGCTGCCTCGAGCCTGCGCCCGGTACGCTCCGCCACTTCCTCATAGGTGAGGTAGCGCTTTTCTTCCGGCATCCAGTCTTCCCGGTTTCGGGAAATGCGACCGGTGCGCAGGAATTCGGTATGCACCGCCTTGACCGGCAAGCCGGGCTTTGCGGCGGCCCTCGGGGCGGCGAAATATCTCAGCTTCTGCATGGAAAGGCTCTGATCCTCAAGGCCGATGCGCCGATGATACGGCACCGAGATTAACGACACTTTGCCGCATCCTGACCGCCTTCGGTTTCGCCAGGCTTGCGGCGCGTCAGTCGGGCGTTAGTCACCTTCGGCTGGCCAATTTGCGCCATCGGTCTTTCGCACTTTCGGTGATGCGGACGTTATGGCCATGGAATCCATGTCGAAAAGCCGATGATCTCTTACGCAACAGGAAAATCCGCGTGTCGCAAACGCTCGACGGCGTGTCGTTTCGCAATGCGGCGAAGTCCGGCCGCTGTGTTTAAATGATCCCGAACTCGAGGTGCTGTCCGACTAGGGAAGGGCAGGAAATCGGGAAGCCGGTCGAATCCCGGCGCTGCCCCCGCAACGGTGGTGGAGAATGCGTGACGGCAAAGACCACTGGGACTTATCTCCTGGGAAGGTGCCGCACGCGGTCCGCAAGGATCATCTCCAGAGCCCGGAAACCAGCCTTTGAGAAGGAAATGGGATTTGACGGTCGCGGCGGGCGACCCGAGACGGCTTTGTCCGATGCCACGCAAGGCATCGCGACCGCGCATGGTCTCGACCTCCGTCACGGCAGAACGGATACGAGGACGACGACCATGGACTTGCAGAGCAAGGTATTGCGGCAGTTGAAGAATCGCCGGGACGGCTTCAGCCTCGAGCAGCCCTTCTACATCGACCAGGACTATTTTAGGCTCGACATGGAGACGATCTGGTATCGCGACTGGCTGTTTGTCGGCCACGACTGCGAGATCCCGCGCGCCGGCAATTACTTCACCGCCCAGATCGGCGACTATCCGGTCGTCATCGTGCGTGGCAAGGATCAGGTGATCCGCGCCTTCCACAACACCTGCCGCCATCGCGGCCACCGCGTCTGCACCCAGGAGCGGGGCGCTTCGGCCAAGCTGGTCTGCCCCTATCACCAGTGGACCTATGATCTCGACGGCTCGCTGGTCTTTGCCCGCCAGATGGGCGAGACCTTCGACAAGTCCGAATTCGGCCTGAAGACCGTGCATTGCGAAAGCGTCGCAGGCTATATCTTCATCTGTCTCGCCAACGAGGCCCCCGATTTCGCTCCCGTGCGGGCAACGATCGAGCCCTTCCTGGCGCCGCACCGGCTGGCGGAGGCCAAGGTCGCGCATCGCAACACCATCATCGAGAAGGGCAATTGGAAGCTTGTCTGGGAAAACAACCGCGAGTGCTACCACTGCGCCGGCAATCACCCGGAACTCTGCCGCACCTATCCGGAAGCTCCGTCTGCCACCGGCGTGCAGGGCGCCAAGGACGATCCGGTGATCGCCGAGCACTGGGCACGTTGCGAGGCCGCCGGCCTGCCGTCCGAGTTTACCATGGACCCGTCCGGCCAGTTCCGCGTCGCCCGCATGCCGCTGATCCAGGACGCCGAGAGCTACACCATGTCGGGAAAACGCGCCGTGCGCCGGCCGCTGTCCGACGATATCGGCGTTTCGCACATCGGCACCATGCTGCTGTTCCATTATCCGACCACCTGGAACCACATCCTCGGCGACCACGCGATCTCCTTCCGCGTCCTGCCGATCTCGGCCGAGGAGACGGCCGTCACCACCACCTGGCTGGTCCACAGAGATGCGGTCGAAGGCGTCGACTACAATCTCGACGAACTGACCCATGTGTGGAACATGACCAACGATCAGGACCGTTCGATCGTCGAGGAAAACGCCTTCGGCATCCGCTCGCCGGCCTATGAGCCGGGTCCCTATTCGGTCGACCACGAGGGCGGCGTCATGCAGTTCGTCGAATGGTACGCAAACTTCATGGTCGAGCGTCTGCAGGGCGACAAGGCCCGTCTTTCGGCGGTGGCGTGAGATGAACATCGCTCTTCCCAGCTATCGCCATGTCGATGAGATGCGCCCCTGGTCCGACCGGGAGCACAGGCTCGAATGCGTTGCCGTCACGCCTGAAGCACCCGACGTGATGACCTTTACCTTCCGCCCCGACCGCCCGGGCCACTTCTTCCGCTATCTGCCCGGCCAGTTCGTCACGCTCGAACTGCCGGTCGGTCCGGAGCCGGTGATGCGCACCTACACGCTCTCCTCCAGCCCGTCGCGTCCTTATACCGTGGCCGTCACCGTCAAGGCGCAGAAGGATTCGATCGGCACCCGCTGGATGTTCGATCACCTGAAGCCCGGCCTGCAGTTGAAGGCGATCGGCCCGCTCGGCGACTTCTCCTATGCCCGTCATCCGGGTGCCAAGTACCTGTTCGTCTCGGCTGGCTCGGGCATCACACCGATGGTGTCGATGACGCGCGATCTGTCCGACCGACAGCCGGATTCGGACATCGCCTTCCTGCATTGCGCCCGCTCGCCGGACGACATCATCTTCCGCTGGGAGCTTGAGGCCAAGGCGCGGGAAATGCCGAACTTCACCCTCGGCTTCATCATCGAGCAATTGTCGCACGGCCAGCTCTGGTCTGGCCTCAAGGGTCGGATCGACAAGGCCAAGATCGCGCTTCTGGCCTCCGACTTCCTTGAGCGGACCGTGTTCTGTTGCGGCCCGGCGCCGTTCATGGCGACGGTGCGCGAATCGCTCGCCGGTGCCGGCTTCGACATGGCGAACTATCACGAGGAGGCCTTCCAGCCCGTCGCGCCGCCGCCGCCGGTCGTCGTCGCCGATCATGGCGGCGAGGCCCAGGCGACCAAGGTTATCTTTACCATGTCCGGCAAGGAAGGTCTGTGCGAGCCGGGCCACACCATTCTTCAGGCGGCGCGCGCTTCCGGCGTGCGCATCGGTGCGGCCTGCGAATCCGGCCTGTGCGGCACCTGCAAGGTGATGAAGCTGTCCGGCGAGGTGGAAATGGACCACAATGGCGGCATTCTCGACGACGAAATCGATGAAGGATACATCCTCGCCTGCTGTTCGCGGCCGAGGGGCGAAGTCGAGATCGAGGCCTGATACCGACCAGAGGCAGCGCGCTGCCATCTTGCTGACAAATCCGCCGGCGATTGTGGGCCAACGCGTCGTTGACCATTCGAAACCCGTTTGGAGATTGTCATGAAGATCGGCTGGGCGATTACATCTCTGTTGGTGGCGACCTTTTTGTCGGCGCACGTGCAGGCAGGCGTCCCCGCACCGGCGTCCGCACGACCGGCCGCGGCCGTCCAACTGGTCAACGAGACGACGAAGCCCAAGCCCGTTTACCGCAAGTCCGCCCCGCGCGGCGCCACCTATCAGGGCTATCCCTGTTCGCAAACCCGCAAGACCGGTTACGTCCTTTACAATGGCTGCTGGTATCCGCGGGAGGTCATCCGCAACGGCCGTCTTGTCGTGCCGCAAGGCAACTGACCCGCTCCGCGCCTGCGCACCACGTTCGTGAGCCGCCGGTGGAACCGAAAAGCGGCTTCAGCGTTGTCCGCCGAGGCTTCGGCGCGGGCGACGACCGATCGAGACGTCAACCGCTCCCCGATTTCGTTAATGCCCGGTTCAGGCAGTTTTTTCTACTGTCATTCCAGGCTTTCGCGTATGATGCCCGGATCGGCCGAAGGCCGTGAGGACGATGAGAATGCGAAGCGCATTTCGGCAGAAGACTTGCCCGATCAACGCAAGGAATGGAGAATCGAAATGACCAATATGATGAAGCGTTGGGGCGCGCTTGCCCTGGCCTCCGTACTCGCCATGGCGAGCTTCGTGCCGACCCAGGCGGCCATGCCGCTGCCGGCTCCGGTGGTCAAGGGACCATCGGACGTGACCACGGTCCGCCACCATCGCCCTTACTATTATCACGGCCACCGCGGCTATCGCTATCACCGCCCGGGTTATCGCTATCACAACGGCTACTGGTTCCCGCTGGCCGCCTTTGCGACCGGCGCCATCATCGGCGGCGCGATCGCTACGCAGCCCGCACCCCGTCGCGCCGGCATCAATCCGAAGCACTATCAGTGGTGCGCCAACCGTTACCGGTCCTACGATTCCTACAGCAACACCTTTCAGCCGTATAACGGCCCGCGTCAGCGTTGCTACTCGCCGTATTATTGATCGGCGCGGCCTATCACGAAATGAAAAATGCCCGGTCTGTGACCGGGCATTTCTTTTGCGGGCGCCTGGCAAAATGCAGGTGGCCGAAGCGGGACGTTAGCCGATCATGGCATTGTCGTCGCGCTTGACGGCCACGACCGTCGAGCGCGGCAGCTTGTCTTCGCCGTCCGGGAACGGCGCCTTCGGATGCTGGATGCCGACGAACATGGTGCGTTTGTCGGCCGACCAGGTCAGTCCGGTGACTTCCGCGCCGTTCGGACCGGTGAGGAAGCGTTCGATGCGGCCCGATACCGGGTCGCCGGCGAGCATCTGGTTATTGCCCTGGCCGAGGAAGTCGCCTTCATTGCTGTCATCGCCGTCGGTCTGGATCCAGACGAGACCGGTGGAGTCGAACATCATGCCGTCCGGCGAGTTGAACATGTTGCCTTCGTTGATGTTCGCGGAGCCGGCATAGGCGCTGTCCTTGTGGACGGCCGGGTTGCCGGCCATGGCGAACAGGTCCCACTTGAACTTGGCATTCGCATGGTCTTCCACTTCCGGATACCAGCGCACGATCTGGCCGTAGCCATTCTTCTCGCGGGGATTGACGGCGTTGACGGTCATCTCCTCGCCACCGGCATTGGTGCGCATCTTGCCGTCCTTGATCTCGCCGCGACGGCTGTTGTTCGTCAGGCAGCAATAGGCCTCGATGGCGACCGGGTTGACGGCGACCCATTCCGGGCGGTCCATCGTGGTGGCGCCGACCTTGGAGGCGGCCTGGCGGGTGAAGACGCAGATTTCGTCCATCTTCATGCCGGTCGTCTCGGGCGTCAGCGCGACCCATTCGCCGCTGCCGTCCTCGGCGAATTTGGCAACGAACAGCGTGCCTTCGTCGAGCAGCTTGGAGGTGTCGGCGCCCGGCACGTAGATGCCGTTGGAGACATATTTGTAGAGGAACTCGCCACGCTCGTCGTCGCCCATGTAGACCACCACACGCCCGTCACGCGCGACGACGACAGCGGCGTTTTCATGCTTGATGCGGCCGAGCGCGGTGCGCTTGACCGGGACCGAGGACGCGTTCGACGGATCGATCTCGACGATATAGCCGGCGCGGCGCGGTTCGTTCGGGTTCTTCGCCACGTCGAAGCGCTCATCGAATTTTTCGTAGGCATATCGTGTCTCGGCGGCAATGCCGTAGCGCTTGTAGTCTTCGGGCATCTGGAACTCGGCATTGGGCGTGCCGAAATAGCCGTTGAAGTTCTCTTCGCAGGTGAGGTAGGTGCCCCACGGGGTGCGGCCGGCGCCGCAATTGTTGAACGTCCCGAGACAGTCGGTGCCGTTCGGGTCGGCGGCGGTCTTGACGAGGTCCGAGCCGGCGGCCGGACCGGACAGCTTCATCGGCGTGTTGTGGTGGATGCGGCGATTGAACGGGCTGTCGAGCACGATCTCCCAGCCGTTTTCGCCCTCGGCCACTTCCATCACGGTCACGCCCTGCATGTTCTGCAGGATCTTGACGTCGTCCGCGCTGGTCGGCGTGCCGTCTGCATTCTTGGGCAGGTTGACTTTCGTGTTGACGTATTCATGGTTGACGGCGATGACCTGATGCCCGCCGATCACGAACATTTCCATGCCGTCGGTGTTCTCGCCGAACACCTTGTCGGAATGCTCGAGGCTCACGCCATTGACGTGATCGAGGTCAGGGACGCCGGGAAACAGCGGCTGGCCCCACTTGGCGAGCGGCTTCCAGCTATAGCCTTCCGGAACATGTATTGTCTTGTCGGTGGAAACCGGGATCGGCTTGAAGGCGAAACGGGAACCGGCGGCTTCCTGGGCCTGGGCCGAAGTCGAGGACATCAGGTTGGCGGCGGTGCCGAGCGTGCCCATGGCCGCTGCGGCGGAGCCAAGCGCCAGGACGCCACCGAGAAAACCGCGGCGCGAAAGGGCGGTCTCGACAACCCGGTCGAAATCGGTCTGCGCCGGCGGCGGGTTTTGCAGTTCGTCCCATTCGTCCCAGGACAGGTTGCTCTTGTCGATGTCGGTCATGGTTGTGCTCCTCGTTTGGTCGGGGGAAAGGCATTCCCAACTGCGGTTAGCGGCAATCCGTTACAGTGCTGTGACGGAAGCGCCATTGTTCAACATCTGTCGGGTTGGCGAAGGCGTCCCGGAGAGCTTGGCAATTGGCCGGGCGGTCTTGGATGCCACGGCAGGCAATGCCGACTTTGGGCGAAGCCGCACTCGTGGACCCTGTTCCAGGCGTCGCCGATGCGGTAGTCTCGCGCTCGCGATCCGAATGCCCGCGGACCGCAAAACGGTTTGACGTTTACGTAAAAATCAATTAGCCAAATCGATACGTTTTCGCCGCCGCCGCCAAGCCGGCCGAGCGGCAAACCGCCAGTCGCAAGCAGGAGGAGCATGCCCATGTACAAGGCGCCGGTCGATGAAATCGCGTTCACCCTCAAGCATGTCGCCGGAATGGCCGAAGCGCTCGAAAAGGGCCGGCTCGGCGATCTGAGCGACGACCTGGTCGATGCCATCCTTCACGAAGCCGGCCGTTTTGCCTCCGACGAAGTGGCACCGCTCGCCGAGATCGGCGACAAGCAGGGCGCCCGCATGGTCGACGGCAAGGTTCTCGTGCCGGACGGCTGGGCCGAGCTCTATCGCCATTGGGCCGAAGGCGGCTGGAATGCGCTCGTCGCGCCGGAAGAATTCGGCGGGCAGGGACTTCCCCACATGCTCAACGTCGCGGCGCTGGAAATGTGGAATTCCGGCTCCATGGCCTTCGCGCTCGGCCCGACGCTGACCATGGGTGCCTCGGAAGCCCTGGCCACGCACGGCAGCGCCGCGCTCAAGGAAAAGTTCCTGCACAAGATGGTGTCGGGCGAATGGACCGCCTCGATGAACCTGACCGAGCCGCATGCCGGCTCCGACCTCGGCGTGATGAAGTCGCGCGCCGATCGCCGTGACGACGGCAGCTACCGCATCTTCGGCCAGAAGATCTTCATCACCTGGGGCGAGCACGAGATCACCGAGAACATCGTCCACCTGGTTCTCGCCCGTCTGCCCGACGCACCGGCCGGCACGCGCGGCATTTCGCTCTTCCTCGTGCCCAAGTTCCTGGTGAACGACGACGGCTCGCTCGGTCCCCGCAACGACCTGCATTGCCATTCGCTCGAGCACAAGCTCGGCATCCACGGCTCGCCGACCTGCACGATGATCTACGGCGACGGCAAGTTCGGTGACGAGCCGGGCGCCATCGGCTACCTCATCGGCGAGGAGAACAAGGGCCTCGCCTGCATGTTCACGATGATGAACAATGCCCGCCTCGCGGTCGGCATGCAGGGCGTGGCGATCTGCGAAGCCGCCACCCAGAAGGCGGTCGGATACGCCAGGGAACGGACCCAGGGCAAGGCGCCGGGCTGGACCGGTGCCGGCATGAGCCCGATCATCGAGCATCCGGATGTCGCCCGCACGCTGATCACCATGAAGGCGCTGACGCAAGGCTCGCGCGCCATCTGCTATTCCTGCGCCCACGCCATCGACATGTCGCACCACACGGACGGCGCGGACGCGAAGAAGTGGGCCGAGCGCGGCGCGCTGCTGACCCCGATTGCCAAGTCCTTCGCCACCGATGCCGGCGTCGACGTAGCCTCGATGGGCATCCAGGTGCATGGCGGCATGGGTTTCATCGAGGAGACCGGTGCCGCCCGCTACCTGCGCGACGCCCGCATCGCCCCGATCTATGAAGGCACCAACGGCATCCAGGCCGCCGACCTCGTCACCCGCAAGCTTCCCCTGTCGGACGGCGCGCAGGTGCGCGGCTTCATCGCCGAGCTGAAGGAGATCGCCAAGGCCGTGCGCGGCTCTAACCTCGAAGGCTTCGGCACCACCGCCGACCGCCTCGATGCGAGCCTCGTCGACCTCGAGGACACCACGGAATGGCTGCTCGCCCGCCTCGCTGAAGGCAATGCCGCCGCAGCCCTTGCCGGCGCTACCCCTTACCAGCGCCTGTTTGGCCTGGCGCTGACCGGTACCTATCTCGCCAAGGGCGCGCTCGCCGACGAGGACCACGGCCGCGACAACCGCATCGCGCTCTGCCGCTTTTCCGCCGAGAACCTGATCGCCGAGACCGCGGCGCTCAAGGATCGCGTCATCAACGGTGAAGCGAGCCTGACGGCGGCGCGTGTGCTTTTCGCTTGAGACCCCTCCCCAACCCCTCCCCACAAGGGGGAGGGGCTTAACGTGCCGCTGCCGTTTGAGGGGTGCGGAAAGCTCGCCCCGGATTTTCTCCCCCCCTTGTGGGGGAGATGGCCGGCAGGCCAGAGGGGGAATTCGTTTGAACCGGCCTCCCTCATCGGGAGTGCGACACCAACTGGGAACATGCCCATGACCGACCATATCCTGATCGAACGGCCGCAAGCCCATCCCGGCGTGCTGGTGATCCGCTTCAACCGCCCGGACAAGAAGAACGCCATCACGCAAGCCATGTATGCCCGCATGACCGAAGGTCTGCTCGAGGCGGAGGATGACGCGAGCATCCGCGCCGTCGCCTTTCTCGGCACCGAGGGCTGTTTCTCGGCCGGCAACGACATGGCGGATTTCCTCGCCTTCGCCATGGCCGGCGCCGTCGGAGAGCCTGCCGCCTTCGGTTTCCTGAAGGCGCTGTGGAGCGTGTCGAAACCCGTCGTCTCCGGCGTCGACGGCCTCGCCATCGGCATCGGCACGACGATCCAGATGCATTGCGACCTGACGATCGCCTCCGACCGCAGCCTGTTCAAGACGCCCTTCGTCGACCTTGCCCTGGTTCCCGAAGCCGGCTCCAGCCTGCTCGCACCGAAGATGATGGGCCATCAGCGCGCCTTTGCCATGCTGGCCGCCAGCGAAGGCTTCTCCGCCGAGCAGGCGAGGGAAGCCGGTCTGATCTGGAAGGTTGTCGCCCCGGCCGAGGTCGAGGCCGAGACGCTGAAGCTTGCCGCCTCGCTCGCCGCAAAACCGCCGGAAGCCATGCGCATCGCCCGCGACCTGATCCGTGGTGATCGCGGCGAACTGGCGGCCCGCATGGACGAGGAGCTGAAGTACTTCGTCGAGCGGCTGAAGAGCGCCGAGGCGCGCACCGCCTTTGAGACCTTCATGTCGAAGGGGCGCGGCTGACCGCAGGCGGCGGGGCCGTGTGACCGGTACCCCTCCGAATTAACAGGCTTTTAAGTCTGGCTGCATATAACGGGATGGCGGTCCGTGGACCGCTTTCGCGCCATGATGGCCCTTGTCGTCTTTCCCAAAGTGGATTGGCAATGCCCGGATCGGCTGCGAAGAATGTTCCGCCAGCGTCTTGATCGGGCTTGCCGCTTGAATGAGGTATCCCCCGTGAGCAAACGCTCGAACCTTATGACCAAGATCCTCGTGGCTGCATCCCTTGTGGTCGTCGCCGCCTTGTCCGGTTTCTCCATCTACATCGACAGCCTGCAGCGCGCCGCAACGACGCGCGCGGTCCAGGACGAGATCAAGTCCACCGGCCTGCAGGCGTCGCAGAGCATCGCCAACTGGCTGAATGCCCGCATCATGCTGACCGAGCTGGCCGCCAATGCCGCCGCCAAGACCACCACGGCGGAAGAGATCGTCGCGGCCTTCGACAACCCTGTGCTGATCCGCGAGTTCAAGTCGACCTATGTGGGCGACGAGCAGGGAACCTTCACCAGTGTTCCGAACGAGCCCCTGCCGGCGGATTACGATCCGCGCAAGCGCCCGTGGTACCAGGATGCGGTCAAGGCCGACAAAATGGTCCTGACCGATCCCTATCAGGATGCCTCGAGTGGCGATCTGATCATCAGTGCCGCCACCCCGGTCAAGCGTGATGGCAAGCTGTTCGGCGTCGCGGCCAGCGACTTCTCGCTGAAGTCCCTGATCCAGATGATCGCCACGGTCGACATGGGCGGCAAGGGTTCCGCCTTCCTGGTCAACAAGTCGGGTGTCATCCTCGTTCATCCGGACAATGCGCTGGTCAGCAAGACCCTCGCCGATGCCTTCCCGACGGAGACCCCCGCAATCGGTGCCGAGCTGTCCGAAACGGTCTCCGCCGACAAGTCGGTGCTGGTCAGCTTCCTCCCGGTCCAGGGACTTCCGACCAGCGACTGGTATCTCGGCGTCACCGTCGATCGCGACATGGCCTATGCCGGCATCAGTGCTTTCCGCACCGCCGCCGCCATCGCCACGCTGATCGGCGTCGTGGCCATGATCGGCGTTCTGGCCTTCCTGCTCTCGCGTCTGGTCGTGCGCCCCGTCGTCGACATGACCGGCGTCATGGGCCGGCTGGCGAGAGGCGATGTCTCGACCGAGATCCCCGGCACCGAACGGACCGACGAGATCGGCCAGATGGCCGAGGCAGTCGCCGTGTTCCGTAACAACGCCATCGAGCGCAGCCGCCTCGAAAGGGAGGCGGACGAAAATCGCTCGCTGAGCGAACAGGAGCGGCGCGAGCGTGAAGCCGCAAAGGCACGCGAAGCCGAGCAGGTCTCGTTCGCGGTCCAGGCACTCGCCGACGGCCTTGGCTGCCTTGCCAACGGCGACCTCGTCCATCGTATCGACACGCCATTTGCAGGCGACCTCGATCGCCTGCGGGTCGATTTCAACGCCTCGGTTGCCAAGCTGCATGATGCCCTTGCCAATGTCGGCTTGAATGCACGGGCGATCGACAATGGCGCCAACGAGATCCGCATGGCCGCCGACAACCTGGCCCGGCGCACCGAGCAGCAGGCGGCTTCCGTCGAGGAGACCGCGGCTGCGCTCGAGGAGATCACCACCACCGTGAAGGATTCCGCCCACCGGGCGGAGGAGGTCGGCCAACTCGTCGGCCGCGCCCGCAGCGGCGCGGAGAAGTCGGGCGAGATCGTCCAGCGGGCGGTGGAAGCCATGCATGGGATCGAAAAATCCTCAGGGGAGATTTCCAACATCATCGGCGTGATCGACGAGATCGCCTTCCAGACCAACCTGCTGGCGCTGAATGCCGGCGTCGAGGCGGCCCGCGCCGGCGAAGCCGGCAAGGGTTTTGCCGTCGTCGCCCAGGAAGTGCGCGAACTGGCCCAGCGGTCGGCCAATGCCGCCAAGGAGATCAAGCAACTGATCGGCACTTCCGGCCAGCAGGTCCAGTCCGGCGTCGAACTGGTCAATCAGACCGGCCAGGCGCTGGATGTGATCGTCCGCGAGGTGCAGGAGATCAACCGCCATGTGAACGCCATCGTCACGGCGACGCGCGAACAGTCGACCGGGCTTCAGGAGATCAACACCGCCGTCAACACCATGGACCAGGGCACGCAGCAGAATGCCGCCATGGTCGAGGAACAGACGGCGGCAAGCCATGGTCTGGCCTCGGAAGCGGCGGCGCTGACCGCGCTGCTCGGCCAGTTCCGGATCCAGCAGGCCGGAGCCCATGCTACACACTCGGAAGGGTCGCGCCGCGCCGCCTGACGAATTCCGACTGCATTGTGACCCTCGGACGGCACCGGCTCACCGCCGGTGCCGTTTCGCGTTGCCGGAAGACCTGCTCCTGCCACATTCGCCCTTCCTTAATGCTTCTCCGGTTCATATGGCCGATAGACGGAACAAGGAGGATCGGATGCGCAGCAAAATGAGGGGCCTTGCCCTGTTGTTCGTCGGCATGATGTCTTTGGCAGCCGAACCCCTGGTGCCGGGCTTCGCCCTGGCCCTGGCCGGCAGCGGCGTTGTGATCGTCGAGAGCGGGTCGAACCGCAATCCGCCGCCGCCGGGCATGCGGCCGCAGCGTTTCTTCTGCGTGATCCAGCCGCCGGACAGCGCCGACACCTCGATGATGTATTCCTGCCCGGCCAAGCCCGGTCGCGTCGGCGGACGTTGCCGCTGTCCCAATACCACGGGAAGCGGCACGCTCTACGCGCGCTGATCTACGCAATCAGCCGATCGGATTGATGTCTTTGACATACCGGATCAGGTCCGCCATCGTGAAGTGACCCGGTGTCTGGCTGGTCAGGTCAGGCGTCCAGTTCGTGCGCTGCCACAGGAAGGAATCCGGGTCCCCGTGGACCAGGCCGAGGAAGGTCTCCGCCAGGATCGTCGAACCCATCGGGCCGAGGCGTTCTCCCTTGTGATGATGTTGCGCTTCCTTGAGGACATAATACCAGAGCGGTGTCTTCTTGTGGAAACCGTGCCTGGCGGCGACCTCGCCATCGGAGCCGGTGGCGATCTCGGACGGCTTCATCGGCACGATCCCCATGGCCCGACAGACGTCCTGGCCGGACGGCAGGCCGAGTTGGAGGCCTCGCTTCAAGTTGCGGAAGGGCAGGACGAAGTCCCGGGCCGCGGTCTTGTCCGTTTCCGGTCGCAATCCCGGAAGCGTGTGCAGGGCGGGAACGATGAACGGATCGAGCCGTCGCGCGTGGTTGAGCCTGAAATTGGCCTCCGGCGGCGTACCGAGGTCGAAGAAGCGCCGCCAGTCGATCACCCAGTTGGACGGCAGGTCGGGCAACGGACCCGGACCGCCGCCTCTACTGACCGCATCCTTCAGTTGCCCGACGATCTGCCCGGATTTGCCGGTGAAGTTGAACAGCAATCCCAAGGTCCCGTCGGCGATCGCGTCCGGTCCCGCGTTGAACACCCGGTTGTGGTCGTAGCTCTGCCTCACCATTGAGTGACCTAGGCGGTAGACGGCGGCGGCAAATTCCGCCGGCATATAGGGGCGGCTCTTGAAACGGTAGAAGCGCCGGCCCTCATGCTTGATGCGGCGGACCAGTCCCGGCTCGGTCAGTCGCTCGACGAAATCGAACAGAACGATCCACTGGTAATGCCAGGTGACGATCCGGCGCGCCTCGTGGAACAGCGCCATGTCCTTCAGCGCCGGCTGGGTGTCCTTCAGATCCTCCACCACCTTGTTGTGGAATTTCAGCAGCAGCAGATGGAATTGCGCGACGAGCAGGTTTTCGTCGTTTCGCTCGTCGAAGATCAGGGCGTGGCCGACCTGGTTGCGCGGCAGGTCATTGTCCAAGGCCCTGATATCCTCGCCGGCCTTGTCCTTTGAGGCCGAGGCCTTGCCGATCAGGAACCTCTCGATCACCCGGTGGGTGTCCGGGGCGCGGTCATAGAGATAGGGATGAATGCCAGGCCCGTCGCCGTAGAGCGAATCGAGGTCGAGCGCCGGTGTCCGGAAATTGGTCGTCGCCAGCGGATCCGCCTTCTGCTGTTCGAGCGGGGTGGTATCGAGGGTGATGTCATGGTCGACGAACTGGCCGAGATAGGTATAGCCGGCCGGGACATCGGGATTATCCCCGGCGGGATCGGTGCGCCCGTCCGGCCCGACCGCATCCTTCATCGCCTCGGCGAGTTCGAACAGTTCGTCCTCGTCGGCCTCATGCGCTGGAAGGGTTGGAAACATGCGTCCGAACTTGCCGGGATCGGCATTCCCGGCGAGCGCCTGTAGTGCGGCGCGGCTCATCCCACGGACGCCATGCCCGTGCATCGCGACTTCCGACATGAAATTCCTCCGTCTGCTGCCTTTGGTTGCTGCATGGTTCTGGTGATAACGAAAGATTGCATGAAATCGCAAAAGGTGCAATCGATTTTCGTTAATAATCTAAGGTTGCATATGGGCGCACAATTCCGCCCGGAGGGCCTCGCTCCGCGGTCGGTGAAGGCAATTGGAAAGAAGACGTTCAGCCCTTGGTCAGGGTCGCCACGACTTCGACATGCGAGGTCCAGAGAAACTGGTCGATCGGGGTGACCGACGTGACGCGATAACCGCCGGCTTTCAGGATCGCCAGGTCGCGAGCCAGTGACAACGGATTGCAGCTGACCGCGACGATCTTCTTCACCACCGAGCGGGCAAGTTCCTTGCACTGCTCTTCCGCGCCGGCCCGCGGCGGGTCGAAGACGACGGCATCGAAAGTCTTCAGTTCGGATGCCATCAGCGGCCGGCGAAAGAGATCGCGCCGCTCGACCGAAACGGGTTTCAGCCCCTGCGTGTTGCGCGCCGCGTGGTCAAGCGCCTTGATCGCCTTTTCATCGCTCTCGACGGCATGGACCTGGGCCACGCGCGCCAGCCGAAGCGCAAAGGTGCCGATGCCGGCGAACAGATCGGCAGTACGCTTGACCTTGCCGAAATGCGCGAGCGTCAGGCGCACCATGGCCTCCTCGGCGGCGGCGGTCGCCTGGGTAAAGGCGCCCGGCGGCGGGGCGACGGCAACGCCGGACATGTCGATGAGCGGCTTGCGTGGTTCGATGACGATCTCGCCGTTGACCGAGACGCGGGCGATGCCGCGCAGCGCAAGCACGGTTTCGGTGACCGCGCGGCGCTCCTTGTCGGCCAGCGCCTTGATGCCTTCGATCGCCACGTCGAGGCCGGAAAGCGTTTCGATCACCGTCATGCGGAAGGGCTCGGCCGTGGTTGCGGCAGCACCACCGATCTTCTTCAAGGCGTCAAGGCTGGCCACGATGCCCGGTGCCGAGATCGGACACTCCTCGATCGGCACGATATGGTGGCTTTCGGCCTGGTTGAAGCCGATCAGCACTTCCTTCTCGGTGCGTCGGGCGGCAAACACCACGCGGCGGCGCTCGCCTGGCTCAGCTTCGACCAGTTCGCCGACGGGAATATCGATCCCCTTGGATTTGAGCGCCGCGACGACCAACGACCGCTTGAAGGCGCTATAGGCGGGTTTCGCCATGTGCTGCAGCGAACAGCCGCCGCAGCTGCCGCCCTTGCCGTCCGGGCCGAAATGGCGGCAGGCGGGGGCGATACGGTCCGGCGAGGTCTCGCTGTAGGAAAGGATCGTGCCGTGGTCTTTCACGCGCGCGATGGCAAGCGTTTCGCCCGGCAGCGAGAAGGGCACGTAGACCGGCCCGTTCGAGGCATGGAAGATGCCGTCGCCCTGGGCGCCCAGCAAGTCGATGGTGACCGTCTCGGCACTCATTCTTCGTCCTCCGGCTTCATCCCGGCCAGCAGGAATTCCTCGTTGCCGTCGCCGCCGGCGATCGGCGAGGGGATCAGCCCGAGGCTCTTCCAGCGCATTTCCTCGGTCAGCCAGCGTTCCAGTTCGGCAGCGACAGCCGGTGCCGTCTCCGGCTCCTTGAGCAGTCCGGCCTTGCTGATCGCATCGCGGCCCGCCTCGAACTGCGGCTTGACCAAAAGCAGGCAGCGGCAGCCGGGCTCCGCCATGTCGAGTGCCGGCGCCAGCGCCAGCTTGAGCGAGATGAACGACACGTCGGAGACGATGAAATCGATCGGCCGGTCGTCGATGTCGTCCGGCTCGAGATAGCGGGCGTTCAGCCCCTCGATATTGGTGATGCGCGGATCGGCGGCAAGCCGCGGGTGGAACTGGCCGTGGCCGACATCGATCGACGTCACATGCGCCGCGCCGCGCTTGACCAAAACCTCGGTGAAGCCGCCGGTCGAGGCGCCCACGTCGAGACACTCGCAACCGGCCGGATCGAGCCCGAAGTGATCGAGGCCGGCGACCAGCTTCAGCGCCGCGCGCGAGACATAGTCCTGCGCCGGGTCCTCGATGGTAAACGCGTGGTCGGTCGAAAAGACCAGGCTGGGCTTGGTGACGACCTTGCCGTCCACCTTGACGGTGCCGCGCTGGATCGCGTCGCGCGCGCGCGAGCGGCTGGCGAAAAGGTCGAGGGCGACCAGGAGCTGGTCGAGACGCTGGGGTTCGGGACGTGAAGACATGGCCTGTCAATGGCGGTCCGCCGCCGCAATGGCAAGCCTTTTGTTGCGCGCGGGCGCTCTCGTGCCTGCAGGAGGGCGAATGCGCGGCGGATGGCGGACGCTCAAGACCGGGATGAACTGCCCGGATAAGGTCGGGCCGATCGATTGACTTGGCTTCGACTTGCCGCCTAACCTTGCGCCTGGCCATGTCCGGCCGCTCTTCACAAGGCAGGAGACGACGATGAAGAACGCCATGCTTGCAGGCCTTTTCGCCCTGACGATGGCGGCCCCGGCGATGGCCAACGACACCTCCGCCGTGCTCGAGGCCGGCGGGCTCGTCTATACAAGGCAGGATCAGGTCGACATGCTGAGCGAGGACCTGTTCATCTCCCAGGAAGAGATCCGGGTCGACTATGTCTTCAAGAACCAGTCGGACACCGATCTGGAAACCCTTGTCGCCTTCCCCATGCCGGAGATCGGCGGCTACATGGATTTCAATGCCGCGCTCGACGATTTCGAGCACGACAATTTCATGGGCTTTACCGTGTCGCAGGACGGCAGGAAGATCGAACCGCAGTTGCAGCAGCGCGCCACCGTCAACGGCATCGACATGACCGAGGAAATCGTCGGCCGCGGTATTTCGCTGCTGCCGTTGAGCGAGGCGACGCGGGCCGGAATAGCCAGGCTGCCCGACGACGTGCGCAAGGACTGGGAAACGCGGGGGCTGATCGTCGACACCAGCTATGATCCGGGCGTGCCGGGCAAGCCGGTGGAGCCGGAATATGAAGTGCTGTGGAAACTGGAGACCGTCTACTGGTGGCGCACCACCTTTCCGGCCGGACGCGAGGTGAAGGTCCATCACAGCTACCGGCCGAGCGTCGGCGGTACCGTCGCCATGACCTTCATCCAGGACGGCAAGCCCACGCCGCAACTGGACGATTACCGCGAGCGCTATTGCATCGACGACGCCTTCCTCAAGACGGCGCTCAAGCTGGAAAAGCAACAGAACTACGATGCCGGCGTCTACTATTTCGAGAAATGGATGTCCTATATCCTGACCACGGGCGCCAATTGGGGCGGGTCGATCGGCAAGTTCAAGCTGACCGTCGACAAGGGCGACGAGAAGAATTTCGTCAGCTTCTGCGGCAGCAATGTCCGCAAGGTCGGGCCGACACGTTTCGAGATGACCGCGACCGACTTCTATCCGGAGAAGGACCTGCACATTCTTCTGGTGGTTCCGAGCCGGTAAATTTCGGCATGCGAAATTTCGCACTGTCGCATAACCGAATCATAAGAGCATTTGCTCATGTTCGGTACGATTGTACGAACTCCGCGATCCAAGGGTGCGCCATGAAGGGCAGCGCTGCGGCAGGAACCAATCATGCCTCAGCCCCTGTGTGTCCGCGCGCTTGAGCCATGGTCCCTCCATGGCAATGCGCGAGAGAGTAGTTCGCATGTCCTTCAAGAACATTTCCCTGAACAAGAAGCTGATCCTCACCTTTTTTGGCATCATGGCCAGCTGTTTTCTCGCGACGGCGGTGGTGTTCGTCGAGGCCTACCTCGCCAAGGCCGCTTCGGTGGAGCAGCAACGCTCCGAAAAGGTTCTTTCCCTGTCCGACCGCGCACTTGAATCCATGCTCGAACAGGCCGTGAACCAGCGTGGCTACCTGCTGTTCCGCAGCGAGAGCACCTATAAGGACGTCTTCGCTCACCGCGAAAAAATGCTCGGCTACATTGAGGAAGCGAAGAAGGCCGCCGCCGGCGACGCGGCAATCATTGCCTCGCTCGACGCGATGAAGGCCGCGGCCGACGTCTTCCACACCCAGCTGACCGAACCGCAACTTGCCGCACGCAAGGATACCGAGGCGACGATCGCTGAGGTCATCGAGATCGGCCGCAACGCCTCCAAGGGTCAGCTCGATGCCTTCCGCGAAGAGGCTGCGAAGATCAAGGATCAGATTGCTTCCATGTCGGCCACCAACGCGGCAGCGCTCGCCAGCGCTCACCGCAATCTTGAGCTTGCACTTTTGATCGGCGGCTCGATTGCCGGCGTCGTCGCTGTTGCCCTGATCTGGCTGCTGTCGCGCTCGATCGTGACCCCGATCGTCGGCATGACCGAGGCCATGGCACGGCTGGCCGGTGGCGCCCATGACGTCGACGTGCCTGCCCTCGACCGTGGTGACGAAGTCGGCCAGATGGCCAAGGCGGTCGTCGTGTTCAAGGATGCAGCGGTCGAAAAGCAGCGTCTGGCCGGCGAAACCGAAGCCATGCGCGCCAGCGCCGAGCAGGAACGTCGCCGCGCCGAGGCTGAAAAGGCCCGCGAGGCAGACGAGATCGCCTTCGCTGTCGACCAGTTGGCAACCGGCCTTGCGGCCCTTGCCGACGGCAATGTCGCCTATCGCATCACCACCACCTTCGCCGAGCGTCTCGACGCGCTGCGCATGAACTTCAATGCATCGCTCGAAAAGCTTCAGGGTGCGTTGCGTTCGGTTGGCGCCAATGCCGCCGCAATCAACGCCGGTGCGGCCGAGATCCGCGCCTCGGCCGACGATCTGTCGCGTCGCACCGAACAGCAGGCAGCCTCCGTCGAGGAAACGGCCGCAGCACTTGAGCAGGTCACGACGACCGTCAAGGATACCGCCCGCCGCGCCGAGGATGTCGGCCAGCTGGTCGCCAGCACCCGCGCCGGCGCCGAGCGTTCCGGTCAGGTGGTACGCAACGCCGTCACCGCGATGACGGAGATCGAGAAGTCGGCCGGCGAGATCAGCAACATCATCGGCGTGATCGACGAGATCGCCTTCCAGACCAACCTTCTGGCTCTCAACGCCGGTGTCGAGGCCGCCCGCGCGGGCGAAGCCGGCAAGGGCTTCGCGGTTGTTGCCCAGGAGGTTCGCGAACTGGCCCAGCGCTCGGCCAATGCGGCAAAGGAAATCAAGGCACTGATCTCCACCTCCTCGACCCAGGTCGGCAACGGCGTGGCGCTCGTCGGCGAAACCGGTACGCAACTGGAAAAGATCGTCGCCGCCGTCGAGGAAATCAGCCATCACGTCTCGGCGATCGTCACGGCCAGTCGCGAGCAGTCGACCGGCCTGCAGGAGATCAATACGGCGGTCAACACCATGGACCAGGGCACTCAGCAGAATGCCGCCATGGTCGAGGAACAGACCGCCGCGAGCCATTCTCTGGCGACCGAGGCCGCCGCTCTCAACGCATTGCTTGGTCAGTTCCAGCTCGGACAGGGAGAGATGTCCGCCCCGGTCCGCCAGACCCGGCCTGCGTCGGCACGCGCGTCGACGCCGGTTCCCGCAGACCACAATGCCAAGCCCGCCGTCTCGCCGGCCCGCGCACTTGCCGGACGCATCACCCAGGCATTTTCCGGCGGCAGCGCCGCTGCCAAGCAGGAATGGTCGGAGTTCTGATCACCGCAGGCTGATGTCTGATATGAAAAACACCCGGCTCTTTTCAGAGGGCCGGGTGTCGCTATTTTAAATAGCCTGCATCGGGGCGTTCAGAGCCAGCGGCGCGGCGAATAGCTGGAGGACTGCGACGAGGAGGTTGCGAGGAAGTATCCGATCAGGCCGCCGACCACGCCGGCGGTCAGGAGTGCGGTCGAAGTCGCGGTCGGATGCTCGCGGACGATCGAGCCCATCGTGGCGGCCTCGTCCTTCGCATAGCTCGCGGCATCCTGAACCTTGCGGCTGGCGCCGTTGACCAGGGTCGATGCGCGGCCGCGCGCCTCGCCGGCAACCTTTTCGCCCTCCTCGGAAAGCAGGTCCTTGAAATGCATGACCTGGGCCTGGAGGCTGCGCAGTTCGTTCATGATGTCGCTGTTGTTGCTGGCCATGGGTGATCCTTTCCTGTTGAGGGCATAGTTCCCAGGGGAAACGCCGTGCCGGTGGGAAGGTTCCGTGACGACGGCGGATGCGCGCGCCATTTCGCGCTGGCAGGCCACGCACCCGCTTGCCGCCCCGGCTATCACCCGAGCCACAAGCGTTTCGCCCAGAGCCAGGCTGACAGAACCTGCGGGTCGCCGCTTTTGGAGCGGCAGGTTCCTCGTCCTGCGATGTCAGTACCAGCGGCGGTGTGGATGCTGCGGGGCTTGCGCCGCGCCGATCAGGTAGCCGACGAGCCCGCCGATCAGGCCGGCGGTCAGAAGTGCCGTCGAGGTCGCGGCCGGATGCTCGCGCACGATGCCGGCGACGCTTTCCGCCTCGGATCTGGCATAGTCTACGACCTCCTCGGCTGTGTGTGACGCATCGCGAATGGCGGCCGATGTGCGCTTGCGAAGCCGGCCAGCCGCATCATCGCCCTGTTGCGCCAGGCTCTCCGTCAGGGCGGTCACCTGTGCTTGAAGCTCGCGGAGTTGTGTCTGCAGGGAATTATCGGCCATGGTTGGCTCCTTCTGGTCTGGTGAAATCCGAACCGTTCGACAGATCAGACTGTTTCACCCGACGGCCGTTCTAGCAAGCGGCTTCATGTCAAAAGAAAACCCGGCGCCTCTCGGCACCGGGTTCTTTGAATGCAAATTCGGTCGACGCTTACTTCGTGGCGGCTTCGTACATTTCCAGCACGTAGTCCCAGTTGATCAGGCTGTCGACGAAGGCTTCGAGATACTTCGGACGGGCATTGCGGTAGTCGATGTAGTAGGAGTGTTCCCACACATCGACGCCGAGGATCGGCGAGGCGCCGTGCACCAGCGGGTTTTCGCCGTTCGGTGTCTTGGAGATGGCGAGCTTGCCATCCTTGACCGAGAGCCAGGCCCAGCCAGAACCGAACTGGGTCGCGCCGGCCGAGGTGAAGTCGGCCTTGAACTTGTCATAGCCGCCGAGATCGCTGTCGATTGCCGCCTGCAGCTTGCCCGGCAGCTTGGTGCCGCCGCCGTCCTTCTTCATCCACTTCCAGAAATGGATGTGGTTGTAGTGCTGGGCGGCGTTGTTGAAGAGGCCCTGGTTGGTGCCGAACGACTTCTTCACGACTTCCTCGACCGACAGGTCGCCCATGCCGGCTTCAGCGGCGAGCTTGTTGCCGTTGTCGACATAGGCCTTGTGGTGCTTGTCGTGGTGATATTCGAGCGTCTCCGCCGACATGAAGGGTGCGAGCGAGTCGTAGGCATAGGGGAGTTCGGGCAATTCGAAAGCCATGGTAAAATCTCCTTTTGGCAACTGATTGCGGAAATCGGTGATCGGGAACATAGGAGGGGAACCCTGCCGAGGCAACCTGCCAAAGGTCAAAATCATTCCAGCGGGGAGAAGATTTATCTCCTCCGCTGAGCTAGAAATCCATGTGTTTTCTATGGTCGCCGAATTGGCGCCCTCCGATCGAAAAGGATGCTTCCATGCCGCGACTCGCTCCAGCCTTTGTCCTGTTCCTCGCCGCCGCCGTTCCGGCCTTTGCCTCCTCCGACGATGCCTGGCAGGAATTCGCCGAGGAGGTCGGGAAGAAGTGCCTCGAAGCGGCAGCGCCCGTGCTCGAACAGGCCAGGGCCGCGGTCGATCCGTTCGGCAGCGTGCGCTTCGGGCTTGCCGTGCTGTCGGGCAAGG
Source organism: Ciceribacter sp. T2.26MG-112.2 (assembly GCF_900492205.1). Classification (GTDB taxonomy): domain Bacteria; phylum Pseudomonadota; class Alphaproteobacteria; order Rhizobiales; family Rhizobiaceae; genus Allorhizobium; species Allorhizobium naphthalenivorans_A. Next base: position 21,776 of record NZ_UEYQ01000018.1, on the reverse strand, counting down.
CGAAGGGCGCAGACGCGACCGTCACCTATGTCTGCGTGATGGACAAGCAGACCCGCGCCGTCGAACTCGGCAGCGAACTGCCGGCCGAAACGCTGGGTGTCACGATCCCCTGAGGGAACTACAAAAAGCGGTCAGGATCGGGCAGCGCCTCGGTGCTGAAGCCGAATTCGGCGCGCGCCATCCTGCACTCTTCGTCGCCAGGCATGCAGGTGCGGCACACCAGCGGTCGGTCGGCATAGACCGCGCAGCCGACATGCTTGCCGACCTCGCCGGTCAGCGCCGCGCAACGGCCGCCCTCGAACTTCATGCCGGAAAGGTCGGCCGCGATGAACCTTTCGGGAATGCGGGCGATCTCCTCGTCGCTTTCCAGCGAGAAGCGCGGCCAGTCGGCGCTGTAGGCGCAACAGGCGCCGCAGGTCTGGCAGTCGAAGATGTCGGGCGGCGAGGTTTCCAGCATCCTGCGGTCAAAGCAGATCGGATGGCCAAAAGCCAGCCCGTTCTGCGCAAACTCAGCCGCGTGCCGGCTGATCCCGAAGGCCCATAGCGAAGATCGCCGCGAAGCCCAGCATCATGACCCCCGTCAGGATCGGGGCGGCATCGAGCGACCAGTCCATGATCAGTCCGGTGGAACTGGAGCCGGCCGCGCTGCCGATCGCGTAGACCAGTGCATAGGCAGCCGCCCCCGATACCAGCAGCCCGCCACGAAACTTGTCGCCGAGCAGGGTCAGCGCACAGGTGTAAAGCGAGAAGCTTGCCGCCCCGAGAAGCGAGACGGCGAGAAGCAGCGGCGCCTGATTGCTGAGAAAGGGAAGCGCGATGAAGCTCGCGCCGCAGAGCGCTGCGGACGAAACGGCCACCCGTTTCCGTGAGCTTCGGTCGAGCAGCCAGCCGACCAGCGGCTGGGCGATGGCCGTCGGCAGCGCCACCATGCTGACGACGAGGGCGGCGAAATTCTCCGAATAACCGCGCTCGACGAAATAGAGCGGGATGGTCGAGATGGCCGCAATGTCGGAATAGCCGAAGGCGAGCACCATCAGGAGAAGAAGCGGCGCGGTCCGGGCGAAGGCGATCAGGCCGCGGGCCGAGGCCGCCTCCGGCCGGGTGCGAGCGAACCGGCCGAGCATGACAGTGACGAAGGCGACGAAGGCGACATAGACGGCAATGAGCGCAAAGGCGAAGCCATCCTCGGTGCCGACCAGCGGAATGGCGAGCGGTCCCGCCGCAAAACCCGCGCACATGCCCGCGCCATAGGCGCCCGAGACGCGGCCGCGCAGCCGATCCGGGCAGGCGGTATTGAGCCAGGCTTCGCTCATGGTGAAGATGATGCTGGTCGAAAAGCCGAGCGTGAAGCGGGCGACGAACCACAGCCACAGTTCATCGAACGCGGCAAAGGCCGCAAGCGAGGCAGACGCGCCAACGAGCCCCGCGACGATCAGCCGGTCACCGCGCAGGAGCGCCGTCAGCCTGCCGATCATCAGCGTCGACGTCGCCAATCCCGCGGCAAAGACGGCGGCATTCAGTCCGGACAGGGTGGAGGAGACGCCACGCCCTTCCATCACCAGCGCGATCAGCGGATAAGTGAGCCCCTGGCCGACCGAAAAGGCCGTAACGCCGAGAATGACCACGGCGATCGCCGCCCAGTCGGGCGCGAAATCCTCGGCGATGGCATTCAACGACATGGCGGCCTCCCTCAAGGCGCAGAGGCCCTTGGGTTCGGGCTTTTGGTCCGGTCTATCCGGGGGAGGGGCGGAAGTCCAGCAGGGGGGCGTCGAGGGATGACGTCCCTCTTCTCCCCAACGGGGAGAAGGTGGCGCGTAGCGCCGGATGAGGGGGCGCCGAAGGCGCACTTGGCCCCCTCATCGCCTCGCATGCGCTCGGCACTTCTCCCCGCGGGGGAGAAGAGGAAGACCAGGAACGCGCCGTCGTTAGTCTGCGCTTCTCCGCGTGCAGACATAGGCCTTCTTGATGCAGGCCGTCGAAGGGGTAGAGCACATCGCCTGACCGTCGGACACGGCATATGCTGTATTGGTCGGTGAACTCGACGCAATCGGGTGCGCCCTGCAGGAAGTCCCGCATGCTTTGCATGGAGACGGGATCGCCGTTGGCCCATGAGGGCAGCGCCATGCAAAACAGGACAGTTGAGAAGAGTGGGGCCATCACCGCAGTCTTTACGTGTGCCGCGGCAGTCCTCTCCTCTTGAGGAAACATTCGGGTCTTACCCTGCCGCATTCACCCCGACGCCGGCCTGGCCGAGCGCCTTGAACACCGTCTGGGTAATACCGGCGGCGTCGAGGCCGGCCTTGGCATACATGACTTCCGGCTTGGCCTGGTCCATCCAGAAATCCGGCAGCACCAGCGAGCGGAATTTCAGGCCGTTGTCGAGCAGCCCTTCGCTCGCCAGCAACTGCACGACCTGGCTGCCGAAACCGCCGACGGCGCCTTCCTCGACGGTGACCAGCACCGCGTGGTGGCGGGCGAGCTGGCGGATGAGATCCGCATCGAGCGGCTTGGCGAAGCGGGCATCGACGACGGTGGTCGAAAGGCCGGCCGCATCGAGGTCTTCGGCCGCCAGAAGAGAGTCGGCGAGCCGCGTGCCGAAGGACAGAAGCGCCACCTTGGTGCCCTGCTTCATCACCCGGCCCTTGCCGATCTCGAGGATCTCGCCGCGTTCGGGCAGTTGCACGCCCACGCCTTCGCCGCGCGGATAGCGGAACGAGATCGGGCCGGCGTCATAGGCCGCCGCCGTGCGCACCATATGCTTCAGCTCCGCCTCGTCGGCCGCCGCCATGACGACGAAGCCGGGAAGCGAGGCGAGGAAGCCGGTGTCGAAGGAGCCGGCATGGGTCGGGCCGTCGGCGCCGACGAAGCCGGCGCGGTCGATCGGGAAGCGAACGGGCAGGCCCTGGATTGCCACGTCGTGGACCACCTGGTCATAGCCGCGCTGCAGGAAGGTCGAGTAGAGCGCGCAAAACGGCTTGAACCCTTCGGCCGCGAGACCTGCCGCGAAGGTGACGGCATGCTGCTCGGCAATGCCGACATCGAAGGTGCGCTTGGGGAAGATTTCGGCCAGCTTGTCGAGCCCGGTGCCCGACGGCATGGCGGCGGTGATGCCGACGATCTTCTCGTCCAGCGTTGCTTCCTGCACCAGCGCCTCGCCGAACACGGCGGTATAGGAGGGCGCATTCGGCTTGGCCTTAGCCTGGGCGCCGGTGATCACGTCGAACTTGTTGACGCCGTGATACTTGTCGGCGGCAGCCTCGGCCGGAGCGTAGCCCTTGCCCTTCTGCGTCACCACATGGATCAGCACGGGCCCCTGTCCGTTGTCGCGCACATTGCGCAGGACAGGCAGCAGGTGCTCGAACGAGTGCCCGTCGATCGGGCCGATATGGTAGAAGCCCATTTCCTCGAACATGGTGCCGCCGGTCACATAACCGCGCGCATGTTCGACCGCCCTGGTGATCGCCCGGTCGACGGTCTTGCCGAGATAGGCCGTCAGCTTCTTGCCGAGGTCGCGGAAGCCCATATAGGTGCGGCCCGAGGCAAGCCGGGCCAGATAGGCGCTCATCGCCCCGGTCGGCGGCGCGATCGACATGTCGTTGTCGTTGAGAATGACGATAAGGCGCGCATCAAGCGCGCCGGCATTGTTCAATGCCTCATAGGCCATGCCGGCCGACATGGCGCCGTCGCCGATCACCGCGATCACCTTACGGTCGGTGCCGGAAAGATCCGCCGCGACCGCCATGCCGAGCCCGGCCGAGATCGAGGTCGAGGAATGCGCCGCGCCGAAGGGGTCGTAGAGGCTCTCGGCGCGCTTGGTGAAGCCGGAAAGGCCGCCTTCCTGGCGCAGCGTGCGGATGCGGTCGCGCCGGCCGGTGAGGATCTTGTGCGGATAGCACTGATGCCCGACGTCGAAGATCAGCCGGTCGTTCGGCGTGTCGAAAACCTTGTGGATGGCGATGGTCAGTTCGACGACGCCGAGACCCGCGCCCAGATGTCCGCCGGTCTTCGATACCGCGTCGATCATCTCGTCGCGCACTTCGCGGGCAAGCTGCGGCAGATCGCGGTCTTCGAGCTCGCGCAGGTCTGCGGGATAGCGGACCTTGTCCAGCAAGGGCGTCGGGGGCAGGGATGTCACGGGGCTCGAGCCTCTTGTCGTTGTCGTCTTTTCGGCGTGTCGCTCGCCTTATAGAGGATTTACCGCTCGGGCAAAAGCTCGCGTCAAGGACAGATGGCCTCCCCCTATATAGAGTTCAACTGCCTTGCGGCAAAGGCACAAACTCGTCCTCGTCGCCGGGCACGATGTCGAAGCGGCCGGTTCTCCACTCTTCCTTGGCCTGTTCGATCCGCTCCTTCGAGGACGAAACGAAATTCCACCAGATGTGCCGCCTGGAGGCCATGGCAGCCCCACCGAACAGCATGACATGCGCGCCAGCTGCGCCGCCGGTCAATGTCAGCGCGTCGCCGGGGCGGAAGACCAGCAACTGGTCGGGGGCAAATCGGTCGCCGGCGATCTCCACCTCTCCGGACAGAAGATAGGCCGCCCGCTCTTCGTGATCCGCCTCGAAGTGGAAGCGGCCGCCCGGCTCAAGCGCGAGGTCGACATACAGCGTGTCGGAGAAGACCTTGACCGGGGAACTGAGCCCGGCCGTCGAACCGATCACGACCCTGCCTGACGCACCGTCCGTCTCGAACATCGGCATGGCGCTCTTGGAGGTATGGGCAAAGGCCGGATCGATCTCTTCCCGGTCATCGGGCAGCGCCAGCCAGGTCTGCAGCCCGGAGACCGAATGGGGCTTGCCGCGCAGCTTTTCCGGCGTGCGCTCGGAATGCACGATGCCACGCCCTGCCGTCATCAGGTTGATGTCACCGGGCTCGATCACCAGTTCCGTACCCAGGCTGTCGCGATGCTTGATCTCGCCGTCGAACAGGTAGGTGACGGTGGAAAGCCCGATATGCGGATGCGGCTTGACGTCCAGCGCCTCGCCGGCCCGCAGCAGCGCCGGTCCCATGCGGTCGAAGAAGATGAACGGCCCGACCAGTCGGCGCCGCGCGGTGGGCAGCGCCCGCCTGACCGCAAAGCCGCCGATGTCGCTGGAGCGCGGAATGATCAACTGCTCGATCGCGTCGCTGGCGAAGGCATCGCCGGGCAGGGGGTCGGTGCCGGGAAAAAACGACATGGGTGATATCTCCGCTCGGGGAATGACGTCGGAATTCTAGCACATTGTTGCCCTGGCCCCAGCCGCCGGTTCCGCAACAGTGTGTTCTCATCCGCTACCGTTGCGGAAACGCTTCGTGCTCGGCGCAGGGCGCAATCACGACGTCCCCGCCGGCCTCTGCTCCCAATTCCACGCACCCGCCGTCATGGCACAGGGTCCAGCCGCCGCCGGTAGCACCGGAGGCCGCAAGGCGCAGTTCGCCAACCGGCGGGTTCTGCGGCGACCATTCCCACCAGCCGCCTTTCAGCACGGCACCGTCGCCCGGTTCCATGCCGGCGCCGGAGCCTTTGACGCGAGCCGCCGTCAGTTGGAGGCCGGCCGGGGTGACTTCCCAGTCCTCCTGCCATTCCGTCTTCTGCACCGAATGGGCCCAGCTAAGCGAAAACAGCGAAACCGCGAAGCTCATCGCCTTGGCGCCGGCGAGGATGCAGACGCTCATGGAGTAGCGGCCGCCTGGCTCCCCTTGCGGGCGCGCCACCAATGGAAGGCCAGAAGCAGGCCGCCGAGCGCGAAGCCGAATTCGTCGGTCCAGGGCAGGGCGAGCACGACGCTGAAGCCGGCGACGAAGGCGAGCAAGCGTTCAAGCGGCGAGAGCCGCGCGAAGAGGTATCCGACCACCGCTATGCCCCAGAGCGCGATGCCGAAGCAGGCCTTGAAGAAGACATAGGCGACCTCGACCGGATACCCCCAGGCGGCGGCCATAGGACCGGCATCCTGCAGCATCAGCGCCGGCGTATAGACCGCCATGAAGGGAACGACGAATCCGGCGGTCGCAAGCTTGGTCGCCTGCAGCGATATCTTCAAGCCGGAGGTCTTGGCCATGGGGGCAGCGGCAAAGCAGGCGAGCGCCACCGGGGGCGTCAGGTCCGCCATGATGCCGAAATAGAAGACGAACATGTGGCTGACGAGCAGTGGCACGCCGAGCTCCAGCAGCGCCGGCCCGGCGAGCGACGAGGTGATGATGTAGTTCGGGATGGTCGGGATGCCCATGCCGAGGATCAGGCAGGTGACCATGGTGAGGATGAGCGACAGGAACAGGTTGTCCCGGCCGATCTCGATCACGGCGCCGATGAAGGTTGAGGCGATGCCGGTCAGTGTCAGCGTGCCGATGACGATGCCGACGATAGCACAGGCAATGCCGACGGGCAGGGCGTTCTTCGCCCCTTCGGCGAGCGAATCCCGGCAGATGGCGAGCGTCTCCCGGCCACCCTTGAAGAAGGCGCAGGCGACGATCAGCGTTCCGATCACCAGGAGCAGGATGTTGACGCCGAACTTGAGGAAGGCGGCCGCGGCCAGGCCCAGCGCCAGCCAGAATACCATGCGGAAGGCAAAGGGGCCGATCATGGCGGCAAGCGGCGTGCCGAGGATCAGGACAACGACCAGCGCCAGCCCCATCGTGCCGGCGAAGATCGGCGTGAAGCCGGCAAACAGCAGGTAGACGAGGGCCGCCAGCGGCAGCACCAGCGGCCAGTGTTCCTTCACCGCCGACCAGGGATTGGGCAGTTCGGCCTTGGACATACCCTTGAGGCCCGCCTTGCCGGCTTCGAGATAGACCATCCAGAAACAGACGCCGAAATAGAGGATGGCCGGGATCAGCGCCGCCTTGACGATGTCGGCATAGGGAACATTCAGTGTCTCGGCCATGATGAAGGCGACGGCGCCCATGACCGGCGGCATGATCTGCCCACCCATGGAGGAGGTCGCCTCGACCCCGCCGGCAAAGGCAGAGCGGAAGCCGAACTTCTTCATCAGCGGAATGGTGAACTGGCCACTCGCCACCACATTGGCGACGCCCGAACCGGAGATCGTGCCCATCAGCGCGGAGGAGAGGATGCAGACCTGCGCCGGCCCGCCCTTCCAGGTGCCGACCAGCCCAAGGGCGAAATCGTTGAACAGCGTCAGCATGCCGGCGCGTTCGAGGAAGGCGGCGAAGACGACGAAGATGAAGATATAGGCGGCCGAGACATAGATCGGCGTGCCGTAGATGCCCTCCGTGCCGAAGGCGAAATGCTCGATGATCAGTTCGAAGTCATAGCCGCGATGGGCAAGCGGCGAGGGCAGGTATTGGCCGAAGAAGCAGTAGGCGAGGAACAGCCCGGCGATGATGGTTAGCGGCAAGCCCATGAGGCGGCGTGCGGCCTCGAAGACGAGGATGACCATGACCGTGCCGACCGTCAGGTCGAGCGCGTTGAGGAATCCGGAACGCGTGATCAGGTCTTCGTAGAACACCCAGTTGTAGAGACCAGTGAGGAACCCGAGAATGCCGAGCGTCCAGAACCAGATGCGCCCAGCCGTGCTCCTGGCGACGAGGTTGCCGAACAGGGAAAAGCCCAGCAACAGCAGGAAGCCCACATGCATGGCCCGCACCACCTGGCTCGGCAGCGTGCCGTAAGCGGCGGTCCACAGCTGGAACAACGCGAAGGCAAAGGCGATCCAGAAGGCCGCCTTGCCGGGCAGACCGGCGCCGAATCCGGCGGGCAGCCCCTCGATCGCTTCCTCGGCCGAATGCGGTGCGTGGTGGCCTGGCATGGTCGTATCGGTCATCATTCCTCCGAAAGAAATTGCCCCGCTCTTACGTGCGTTCAGGCCGCGGTCCAGCCATAGGACGGAAGACCACTCCCAAACCCTCCCCACAAGGGGGAGGGCTTAACCCGGTCGCACGGTTGCGGACGAAGCCGACACGTATCCCCGGATCTTCTCCCCCCCTTGTGGGGGAGATGGCCGGCAGGCCAGAGGGGGTGTCGTCCGTCGGCAATCCGCCTTACTTCAGGACACCGATTTCCTTGTAATACCGCTCGGCACCCGGATGCAGCGGGATCGGCATGCCGTCGAGCGCCTTCTTGACGTCGATCGCCTTGGCGGCCGCATGGGCGGCGGTCAGTGCCGGCAGGTTGTCGAACAGAAGCTTGGTCATCTGGTAGGCGGTCTCGTCGGAGACGCCCTCATGAGTGATGAGGAAATTGCCGACGGCGGCCGTCGGCACGTCTTCGGTCTGGCCTTCATAGGTGCCGGCCGGGATGACGGCCGCCATGTAGGGTGCACCGATCTTTTCGACATCCGCGGCCGGGACTGCGACGACGTTGATCTTCACCGAGGTGGCGAGGTCGCGGATCGAGGCGACGCCCATGCCGGCCGACTGCAGCGTGGCGTCGAGCTGGCGGTTCTTGATGAGCTCGACCGACTCGGCAAAGGGCAGGTACTCGGTCTTGCCAAGCGCGTCATAGCCCATCCCGGCGGCCTTGAGGATGGCGCGCGCATTGAGCTCGGTGCCGGACTTCGGCGCGCCGACCGACAGGCTCTTGCCCTTGAGATCGGCCAGCGTCTTCACGCCGGAGTCCTGCGATGCGACAATCTGGATATAGTTCGGATAGATCGCGGCAATGCCGCGCAGCTTGTCGAGCTTGCCGGGGAAGCCGGCCTCCTTGTTGCCGTCCCATGCCATCTGCACGCTGTCGCCGAGCGAGAAACCGATCTCGCCGCGTCCGGCCTGCAGCAGATTGAGGTTCTCGACCGAAGCCTTGGTGGCCTGCACTTGGGTGCGGGCGCCGGCAATGTTGTCGCCGTAGATCTTCGACAAGGCGACGCCGAGCGGGTAGTACACCCCGGACGTGCCGCCGGTCAGCACGTTGATGAATTCGGATGCCTTGGCCGAGACAGCGCCAAGTGCGGTCGACAGCGCGAGAGCGCCGGCAAGTACGGTTGCGAGTTTCGTGGTCTTCATGAAGGTCCTCCCAAACCTGTGTGTTGATGGGGGGCATCATGGGGGAGGCGATGCCCGCGCGTCAATCGCGAGCAGGCTTTTTTGCCGGGATAACGATAAGCATGCTTTTCGATCACCTGCCGGTTTCAAGCCTTTGCCCGTGGCGCAACGCGCCTATTGCGGGTCGAGCGGCTCTGTGCCGGCTGGCTTTCCGGCGCGGTCAAGGCGGATCTTCTCGATCCGGCTTTCGGCGGCGTTGAGCAGCGTTTCGCAATGTTTCTTCAGCAACTCGCCGCGCTCGTAGATGGAAATCGACTCGTCGAGCGCCACGTCGCCGCGCTCCAGCCGCGCCACGATGCTTTCGAGTTCGGCGACCGCCTTCTCGAAGGAATAGCTGGAAATCTCGGCGGAAACGGCGTTCTCGGTCATACTCAACCCTTCATCAGTCTAAGGATATGCAGGCCGGCCGATTCGGCCAGACCTTCCAGATCATAGCCGCCTTCGAGAATGCTGACGACCCGGTTATGGGCAAAACGATCGGCCACTTCCATCAGCCGCCCCGTCGCCCAGTCGAAATCCTCGCCGACGAGATTGATCTGCGCCAGCGGATCGCGATGGTGGGCGTCGAAACCGGCCGAGATCAGGATCAGGTCGGGCGAAAAATCCTGGAGTGCCGGCAGGATGCGGCTCTTGAACGCCTCTCGGAAATGATCAGAGCCGACATTGGGCGAGAGCGGCGCATTGACCACATTGTTCTTCGATCCCGTCTCGTCCCTGGCGCCTGTGCCGGGATAGAGCGGCATCTGATGGGTCGAACAGAACAGCACGGACGGATCGTCCCAGAAGATGTCCTGCGTGCCATTGCCGTGGTGCACATCCCAGTCGACGATCGCCACCCGCTCGGCGCCGTACTTCTTCTGCGCATGGCGCGCCGCGATCGCCACCGTGTTGAACAGGCAGAAGCCCATCGCCTTGGATTTTTCCGCATGGTGGCCCGGCGGGCGCCCCGCGACGAAGGCATTGGAAATCTCACCGGTCATCACCGCATCGACGGCCGCCATCGCCCCGCCGATCGCCGTCAGCGCCGCCTGCAGGCTCTTCGGCGAGGTATAGGTGTCGGCTTCGATCTGGTTGATCTCGCCCTCTTCCTCGGGGATCTGTCGCATGACGGCAAAGAGATGCTCTTCCGGATGGGCGAGCACGACGGCATCCTCGTTGGCGATCTTCGCCTCGACGCGTTCGAGGGGCGAGAAATTGGGGTGTTCCAGCGCGATGTTGAGCGAGCGCAGCCGGTCGGCCCGTTCCGGATGGCCGGCGGGCGTCTCATGCTCGAGAAAGACGGTGTTCTCGTAGAGGCGGGTGGTCATCGCGCATTCTCCTTGGAAGGTCGAGGCCAACATAGTGCGCGCGGTCGTGATGTTCCACCGCGCAGACCAAGCGGGACGTTGCCCTGTGGACAGAGCGAGCCGTTGGCTTGACCCTACCGGCCTGTCCCGAACGCGGCCATTTTTGACCGCGCCTTGTGATTGCCGGCAAAATGCCCTTGAATGTCAGGGGCAATCGCGAAAGGGGAGAGGTTTCATGGACGATCTGGAACGCGTCGAGGTGACGGATATCCGCGTGCCCTATCGCGACATCGACATGACCGGAAGGCTGCACAATGCCGCCTATCTCGCCTATGCCGAAACCGCGCTCTCCCATTTCTGGCGCTATCGTCCGCCGCTGGAAGACGAGCCGCATTTCCAGGCGACCAAGATCGAGATCCGTTTCCACGAGCCGCTGAGGCTGGACGACAGGGCCCGCATGACCGTCACCATCGACAAGATCGGCGGCAAGTCGATCGGGTTCAACGTGCTGATCGAGAAGGACAAGACGCTTTGCGCCGAAATCGAGGTGATCTGGGCGGCTTGCGCGTCGGAGACCGGTGAACCGGTGCGGCTGCCGGAGGATATCCGCGACTGGCTCTACGGCTATCTGAAGTAAGTTCGGGCGCGGCCAATCGACGACGCCTCAGGCCTGCACCGGGTTGCGGCCGCGGACAGCGAGGCTGCCGCGGCTGCTGTTTTTTCAGAGGCTGATGCGCCGGCCTTCCTTGTCGGCCGACTTGCGGTCGGCGCCGTGCCTGTCGATGATGACCTTTGCATCCTCGACGGAGATGCGGTGCTTCTTGGCGAACTGAATGGGCTCGTAGGGCAGGTTCTTTGCCGAAGTATTCGTCTTGGTGTCGGACATGAATGTCTCCTGTTGTGGGGGCTCGGCGGGATACCGAAGCCACGGGATCGGATGGAAGGGTGAGAGGGAAAAGCGCCAGGCCTGGTGCGGCCTGCGCCCGGGTAATGCGCCGGCATCCTTTGGCGATGGCGGCCTAGTATTTCTTCCGGCGAACCACCTTGTTGCCGCGCGGTCCTGTCTGTACCGGGGTCCGGCTGCGGCTCTCCTCTATCAGCGTGCGCCAGCGTCCCAGCCGGTCGGCGTCGAGTTGACCCGAAGCGACCGCAGCCTGCACGGCGCAGCCCGGTTCGTGGACATGGGTGCAATCGCGAAACCGGCATTGCTCCGAAAGGTCGGAAATATCACCGAACAGCGTGTCGATGCCGTCGGTCACGTCGCTCACATAGAGCGTCCTGATGCCCGGCGTATCGATCACCCACCCGCCGCCGGCTATCGCATGGAGCGAGCGGGCCGTCGTCGTGTGGCGACCTTGCGCATCATGCTCGCGGATCGTGCCGGTCTTCTGCGCCGTCTCGCTCGCCGAGCCGGCCAGGGTGTTGACCAGCGTCGATTTTCCCACCCCGGAAGAACCGACCAGTGCCACCGTCTGCCCAGCCCCAAGCCATGGTTTCAGCGTTTCGATGGCATCGGCCGACCGGGCGTTGAGGACGACCACCGGCAGGTCGCGCTGCAGGGCGATGGCCTGGCGGCGATAGTCGTCGGCATCGGCGGCGGTGTCCGCCTTGGTCAGCACGATCACCGGCCTGGTCCCTGCCTGGTGGGCCATGATCAGGTAGCGCTCCAGCCGTGCCGCGTTGAAGTCGGCATTGCAGGACGTCGTGATGAACAGCGTATCGACATTGGCGGCCGCCAGTTGCAGGCCGTTCCGGATCTCGCTGTGTCGTTGCAGCAGGGTCTTTCGATCGAGGCGGCGTACCAGCATGTCGGTCAGCGGATCGGCCAGAACCCAGTCGCCCACGGCAAAGTCGGCAGTATTGGCATTGGCCGCAAGCTCGAGCCCGACCGGCCCGCTTGCGTCGATCGCCTCGAGGCGGGCCCGGTGAACCGAGGCGACGCGCCGGGGTGCGAGATGGGCCTCGCCCGGCTCCACTTGAGCGGCAAAGAATTCGGACCAGCCGAGCCGTTCGAGCGATGAAGACGTATCGGACCTGCTCAAGGCTTGATCCGCGGACTGAGAGTGTGGGGCATCGGTCAGCTTCCCGTCGAATGGAGACAATACGGTATCGCAGGGCCGTCTTGCCGCGACCTCGCAGGCCTGTGTTCGTTCATGCCGCGTCAAGCTCGGAATCCCCACCAACCTTAGGCACGGTCGAAGGTAAACGAGGTCAACAGGCTGGTCACGAAGTTGCTGGCTTTCTCCTTCACCAGAAGCTCCGTCCATTCGTTTGTACCCCGAAGCATCAGGCCGGTATAGATGCTGTCGACGGCGGCCTCTTCAATGCGCTTGATATGCGCCTGGAACTCGGCCTCGCTGCCGGTCCTGTAGATGTCACGCACCACGATCCGCAGGATTTCCTGGATGGCGATCTGCCAGGCGGTCGTGGTCGCCTGGAGCTCCTTCTCCGCTGCTGTCATTGCTTGCTCCGGTTATTCTGCGACGCGACCATGCCGCCGGCAATCAGAAGGGCCGGACAGGGATCAGACGGTCTGCAAGGCATAAAAAAAGGCCAGGCACTATATGCCTGACCTCGCTTGGTAACTTGGCTTTCGACAGTGCCAGTACATCCGTGGTCAAAGGAAAGCCGTTACCGATTATACGGCCTGCAGGTTGCAGGCGGACATCTTGCCCGACTTGTTGTCGCGCTCCATGTCGTAGCCGATCTTCTGGCCTTCGACGATTTCGCGCATTCCGGCGCGTTCGACGGCCGAGATGTGGACGAAGGCGTCCTGGCCGCCATCGTCAGGCTGAATGAAGCCGAAGCCCTTGGTGGAATTGAACCATTTAACTGTGCCAGTGGTCATGATGAACCCTTTCTTAGCATATTGATTGACCACAGCGCTGAAGCGCTGCGGATGAAGATAACGATTTTTGAAAGGAAGGTTCGTTCAGGGCGCGGTGCCAGACGCGCGGTAACCAAAGCTCAGCAAGCAAATCTCGATAAGCTTCATATAGCGGGCCATACCCGGCTTGTCAACTTTTAGTTTATCGAATTTGACTTCTTCGTATTTTGGTTGTGCAGGTCGGTGGATGCAATCCAGCGCGACGAATTGAGCGGGGGGAACCTGCCGGAACGATGGCGTGCTGTTTCCTTCGCAAGAAGGCCGATCGCTTTCCTCAGAAACTCCCCGGCGGGTTCTCTTTGCAGTCGTAAAGCACGCCCTCGGGCTTGGCGCCGCCCATGGTGCAGAAGATGCCGCCCCAGTGATAGCCGGTGCCGGAGGCGGTCCTGACCTTGAACCACTGGAAGTCGTCGGTCCAGATGCCGGTCGCCTCGAGCAGTTCGATCGCTTGGCCGAGCCTGATGCTGGCCTTCTTCTTCGAGTCCATGCTCGGGCCCGAGCGCAGGATGCCGCCATAGGAAAGCGCCGCGAGATCCTCGATCGGGGTGGCGGCCTGCACGTCGGCGGGGGCCGCACCCTCCGCGGCGGCGGAATCGTTTTCCGCCTCGAACATGCTCTGCACGTCGCCGTGGCAGCGTTCCGGGATCTTGCCCCACTGGGCGTCGTCGGCGAAACACTGCATCACCGGCGTCTTGCCGCAGAGCTCTTCGACCGCCTGCATGCAGGCCTCGTCATAGCCCTGTGCAAGGGACGGTGTGGACAGACCGCCGGCGAGGAGCAGGGGGAAGAGGGCGAGGAGAAAAGTCCGTGTCTGACGCATGAGGGCCCCGGGGACGCTGGATGCGGCGGGCATCGTGCCGGCCGCAATGGAGGTCCATGCTAGCGGAGCGGGTCTCAGAAGCACGGGCCATTTTGGGGTTCTGGTCGCCGTTCGGCAAGGACCCCGCCGCGTTAGGCGGCGAGGCCGGTATTCCATGGAGTGTGCTGCAGGCCTTTGGCCCGAAGCCTCAAGCCCCGGCTCCGGTCACGCGCCAGATGACGTCGCCGACATCGTCCGCGACCAGCAGGGAACCGTCCGGGCCGATGGTGACGCCCACCGGGCGGCCGTAGGAATATTTCTCGTCCGGCGCCAGGAAGTCGGTGAGGATGTCGCGCGGCGGACCCGAAGGGCGGCCGTCCTCGAACGGCACGAAGATCACCTTGTAGCCGGCGAGGTTGGAGCGGTTCCACGAGCCGTGCTGGCCGATCACCATGCCGTCGGGGAAGCCCGGCAGCGTGCCGGCCGGCAGCCAGCAGAGGCCGAGCGAAGCCGTGTGGCCGCCGAGCGCATAGTCGGGGCGGATGGCGGTCGCGACCTTGGCCGGGTCCTGCGGCACGCGGTCGTCGACCGTCTTGCCCCAGTAGCAGAAGGGCCAGCCGTAGAAGCCGCCGTCCTTCACCGAGGTGAGATAGTCGGGCGGCGTCTCGTCGCCGAGCCCGTCGCGCTCGTTGACGACGGTGAACAGGTCGCCGGTCGTGGGCTCAAAGGCAAGACCGACGGGATTGCGCAGGCCGCCGGCGAAGATTCGCTGCGTGCCGGTCTCGAGGTCCACCTCGTAGATGCAGGCACGCCCCTCCTCGGCCTCGAAGCCGTGCTCGGCAATGTTGCTGAGCGAGCCGACGCCGACATAGAGCTTCTTGCCGTCGCGGCTCGGCAGGATGCTGCGGGTCCAGTGGCCGGCCGGCTTGTAGTCGGCGATCTTGCGGCCTTCAGCCTGGATCTTCGTCGCGCCTTCGGTATAGGGAAAGGCCATGATGCCGTCGGTATTGCCAACATAGAAGGTGCCGTCGAGCATGGCCATGCCGAAGGGATGGTTGAGGCCTTCCATGAAGGTGTGGCGCATCTCGGCCACGCCGTCGCCATCGGCATCGCGCAAGAGCGTGATGCGATTGGGGCTGTTGCCGACGGCCGCTGCCCGCTTCATCGTCGAATACATGGCATAGTCGAACGGCGTCCTGATCCGCCCGCCGTCGACGCCGAGCGCCTCGGCCGTCAGCACGTCGCCGTTCGGCAGCACATAGATCCAGCGCGGGTGTTTCAGGCCCTTGGCGAAGGCATTGACCTTGAGGCCGGCGGCGGCGGTCGGCGCATGACCGTCCTCCCAGCCCTTGGCGGTCGGCATCTTGAGCGTCGGGATGCGCTGCGGCTTTGCTTCGGGAATGATCGGCGCGCCGCCGAGGGCCGGCTTTTCCGGGCTCTTGCCCCAGCGCCGCATCAGGATCATCGCCGCGCCGATCATGGCGACAAGGCGAGCGAAAAGGGCTGTCATCTCAGTCTCCTTCAGTATTTTGCCGGCACCATAGCCGAAGGCCGAAGCGCTTGGAACTGACGAACGGCAAAATCAGCGCAGATCCTCGATCAACTCCGGATGCCGGTCGAGCAGCCGCAGAAGCTGGCTGGTCGGACCGCTGGGTCTGTCATCGGAAGCGGATCGATGATTTTTGGCTTTACCGCCCCCGATAGACGAACGGGCCCGGTTCCGCCTCGCCGTCCGCGTCGGCTGCGGCCACAAGCGCCGCGTGCAGCGGCGAGCGGATGCAGACCGGGTCGGTGGCGGTGGCGTCGCCGGCGAGCGCCATGGCCTGGCAGCGGCAGCCGCCGAAGTCGATGTGCTTGCGCTCGCAACTGCGGCAGGGCTCGGCCATCCAGTCGTCGCCGCGATAGGCGTTGAAGGCCGCCCCCTCGAGCCAGATCTCGGCAAGCGGCGTCTCGCGCACAGTGTCGAAGGTGAGGCCCGGTATGGTCTCGGCCGCATGACAGGGCAGGACGCGCCCCGCCGGATTGACGTTGAGGCCGGTGCGGCCCCAGCCGCCCATGCAGGCCTTGGGATAGCGTGAATGATGGTCGGCCGGCACATAGTCGATCACCAGCGTGCCCGCGAGCCGCTTTCGCGCTTCGTTGACGAAGGCGGTGGTCGCTTCCACCTGTGCGCGGGTCGGCATGAGCGAGGCCCGGTTGCGTTCGGCCCAGCCGTGGAACTGCACGGTGGCGATCTCGATCCGCCGCGCGCCGAGCTCGATGGCAAGCCCCACCATGTCCTCGATCTCGTCCATGTTCTGCTTGTGGCAGACGGCATTGACGGTAAGAGGAATACCTGCCGCATGGGTCCAGCCGGCGACCGCGATCTTGCGGTCATAACTGCCCGCATAGCCGCCGACCAGATCGGCCTTTTCCGGCGTGACACCCTGGATCGACAGTTGCAGATGATCGAGGCCTGCCTCCGAAAGCTCCTGAATGCGTGCTTCGGTCAGGCCGACACCCGACGTGATGAGATTGGTGTAGAGCCCGAAGCCGGACGCGGCCCGGGTCAGCGCCACCAGATCGCGCCGTGAGGCGGGTTCGCCGCCTGAGAGATGCACATGTAGCACGCCGAGTTCGACCGCTTGGCGGAAGACGTCGATCCATTCCTCGGTCGAAAGCTCTTCCGAGGCGCGGGAAAGCTCCAGCGGATTGGAGCAATAGGGGCAGGCGAGCGGACAGCGATGGGTGAGTTCCGCCAGCATGGCGATCGGCGGCGGCGGGCGCTGGGCGGTAAAGCGCGCAGGCGAGGGGTGTTCGTTCATCGGACGATCTCCAAGAGGCGCCGGTCGGAAAACTCGCGGATGAAGGCGATTACGTCGGCGAGCACCTGATCCTTGGGCGCCTCGAACTGACGGGCGAAATCCGCAGCGATCGTGTCGAGGTCGCGGTCCCCGTCCAGCGCCTTGACGATGGCGACCGCGATCTCGTCGAGCGCAAGTGCCCGTTCGGGCGCGAGAAGGACCGTCTGGCCGCGCACCGGGTCCTCGCGCAACCGCACGCCGCGCGCCAGCCGCGCCACGGTTGCGCCGGTGACCACGACGCCGGTGCCGTCGGCGGCCATGTTTTCTCCACTGATTGGGGCCGTCCCTTCGCCGCTCATTCCGCCGCCCCGCGCAAGGGGTTTTCGTCGAGCGCGCCGGTCACGCCCTCGCGCCCGTCCCAGCCGCCGGGCGGAATGCGCGCCGGCGCCACATAGGCCGAATGCAGCGTATCGAGCTGCGACCACAGAACATCCGTCTTGAAGGTGAGCGCGGCCGCGGCCGCATCCTGCTTTTCCAGCGTGTCGGCATGGTCGAGCACGAAGGCCAGGCCGAACTTGACGTCCTCAGGCGCCTCGTTCAGCCGCTGGCGGAAATAGGAAAGCGCGCCTTCGTCGGCAAAGGCATAGTGCTTGAGAAGTCCGGCAATGCGGTTCTCGTGGATCGCCGGGGCGAAGAGTTCGGTGAGCGACGAGGCGACCGCTTCGAGCAGCGGCTTTTCCCGGACGAAATGCACATAGGCATCGACGGCAAAGCGTGTGCCCGGCAAAACGCCGCGGGTCGAGGCGACGAAATCGGGATCGAGCCCGACGGCTTCGGAAAGCTTCAGCCAGCGGCGGATGCCGCCGCCTTCGCTCACCCCACCGTCATGGTCCTCGATGCGGCTGCGCCAGATGCGCCGCAATTGCGGATCCTCGCAGCGCGACAGGAAGGCCGCGTCCTTCATCGGGATGCGGCTCTGGTAGTAATAGCGGTTGATGACCCAGGCCCGTACCTGGATCATCGAACAGCCGCCGCCATGCAGCATCTGGTGGAATGGATGCTTGTCATGATAGCGCGACGCCCCGATCGCCTGAAGGCGCGCCTCGAAGGCGGCTCTGTCCTGGGCTTGTCTGTCAGGATTGGGCAACAAGGATGACCTCCATTCCGTCATGGCCGATTTCGAAACCCTGCGCCTCGACCTGATCGCGCTCCGGCCCGGCGCGCCAGATCGGGTTCGTATTGTTGATGTGGACGAAGACCTTGCGGCCGATCGACAGGGGCGACAGCGCCGCAAGGCTGCCGCCCCCGCCGCTGATCGGCATGTGCCCCATGCGCCGTCCGGTCTTGCTGCCGACGCCGGCGACGATCATCTCGTCGTCCTCGAACACGGTTCCGTCGAAGAAGACGAGGTCGGCATTCTCGAGCCTCCGCGAAAGCGTTGCCGGCATCGAGCCGCAGCCGGGAATGTAATAGGCGCGCTTGCCGCCGATCAGGAATTCGACGCCGACCGTGTCGTCGGTCTCCTGGCCGAGCTTCAGGTCGGCCCCTTCGAGATAGAGCGGCACCTTGCCGGGCACGGCGAACAGCCGGATCTCAAGGCCGTCAAGCGGCGAAAACGGCGCGTCGAGGCCGACCGTCCGCTGCTGCACGAGCGCGGGATCGAGCACCTGGAAGACCGGGTTCTGCCCGAGCGTCTCCATCAGCGCCGCCGTGGCAAAAAGCACGAAGGGCTGCTTTTCCCGCAGCGTCAGGAGCCCGGTGATATGGTCGATGTCGCCATTGGTGACGACCACGCTTCTGATCGGGCTGTCGCGCAGCGCGCGCGGATGAAGGCAGGCATTGCCTTCGATCTGTGCGCGCATGTCGGGCGAGGCGTTGAACACCACCCACTGCTCGCCGTCCGGGCTGACCGCCAGCGACGATTGCGTCTGGGGTTTGAGGCCCGACACCGGATCACGCGCCGCGCGACAGTTCGGGCAGCCGCAGTTCCACTGGGGCAGACCTCCGCCGGCCGCGGCACCGAGCACGAGGAAACGAACTTGCGTCATCGCCTCGTGCCCGCGACGATCAATCAGAACAGCACGGGCTCGCCGCCGTCCGCCGGGGCGTAACGGTTGATTTCCATGCCGCAGCTGACCTCGACGAATTTAGGGGCATTCCATTTCATGGTAGTTCCTCCCAAGGTTGAAGAGCGCGCTTGTCGTCCCTTGCAAAAGCAAAACGCCGATTTCCGACACGTCGGAAGGCTGCCGGCTGGACACTCCTCCAAGCATTGCGATCTTATGGGTCAAACTTTGCAGGCTGCAATACAGCGAAACGTATCGGTTTTGAGCACGCGTTGCCCGCTTTCGGTGGACGGGGTCGACGGGTCGGAGCCCGCTCGCGCCGGTCGCCAATTTTGCTATGATCCGACCTAGGGCGCGGCGTCGGCTTTGCCGCCGCGGGTGATGGGCATGGCGGGGGAGCGGCCAGACGGCCGGGATCGCAGGGCTTCAAGAGTGCTGAAGACGGTCCTGGTCGCGCTTGCGGCTCTGGTTGCCGGATATCTCGCGGCCCTCGGCATTGGGCTGGTTGCCTTCGACGTTTTCGAGGTTTCGCAGCGCGAGGGGGCTGCCGCCATGGGGTTGGCCTTTGTCATCGGGCCTGCCGTGGCAATCATAGGCGCCCTGGTGGCGGGACTCTGGTACTGGATTTTTTCCGGAAGGAGGAACCCGCAGGCGCGGGCGCCGCGCGGATCGGCGGCTCGCCTGGCATGGGCCTTTGCCGCTGCCCTTGGCGGTTGGCTTGCCGGCCTCTTGCTGCAATGGATGCTGAAAGGCCAGTCCTATGAGACCTTCATCGTCGCGCTCGCCGTTTCGCTGGCACCGTGGTTCGGCGCGCTGGGCTTCGCCGCCGCAACATGGTTGCTGCTGCGGCGGCGAGAGAGTTGACCGTCGGTCGTTTCCGGAACGCGACCGTTCAGGCGCGCTGCGGCAGCAGCGGATAACCCACCATCACGGCGCGGCCGGCAAGGCCGGCGATCGCCGCCTTCAACAGGTCGCCCGGGATGAAGGCCATCGAGCCGAGAAAGGCCTTTTGAAGGCCAAGGCCGGCGCCGAAGGCGAGGTAGCCGATGCCGAAGACATAGAGCACGACGACGCCACCGAGGGTGGCCGCGGCGAAGAAGCCGAGCGTCTGCTTGACGGCGGACAGACCCGGGCGGGCGAAGCGTTCGGCGATCAGGCCTGTGGCAAAGGCCGCTGGCACCCAGCCGATCAGGAAGCCGACGGTCGGGCCGGCGAAGACGGCAAGGCCGCCACGGCCGCCGGACAGCACCGGCAGGCCGATCGCCACCAGCAGGATGACGAGAACGGCGGCCAGCGCCCCGCGCTTGGCGCCGAGAACGACGCCAGCCAGCATCACGCCGAGCGACTGCGCGGTGATCGGCACCGGAATGAAGCCGAGCGTGATCGGCGGAACGAGGCCGAGTGCGACGATGATCGCGGCAAACAGCGAGATGAGTACGAGGTCACGGGTCTGCATGATGTCTCCCTTGGGCCTGTCGGGCAAAACCATGAAGCGGTCTGATGACGACAGATGTGAAACGAAAATTCCCCCAGCGGGAAAAGTCACTGCCCGCGAATGCCCCGCGCGTCAATGGCCTCGGCGATGCTATCCGCATCCTTGAGGGTGGCGATGACCAGCGGCCCGAGCATGGTTGCGATCTTCGGCCGGATGCCGCGCGCCCGGTGCGCCTCGCGGATTGCCTCGTAGCGCGAGAGGATTTCCGGCACGAAACGCACCACCAGCCCGACCGAGAGCCCGATGTCGGCGGCCTTCACCAGGCCCAGCCGCTCGAGCGGCGCGGCGGCCTTGGTGATGGTCTCGATGAAGGCGGAAACCGTGGTCGTCGCGGTCACCGCGGCGCCCAGCAGCATCAGCGTCGAAAGGCGGAGAACTGTGACCATCGCCTCCTCGGCGCTGGTCAGCAGCAGATGGAAGAGCCCGACGATGGCGATGGTGAGGAAGACGGGCTTCAACGGCGACAGCGCCGCGCGTAGCGGCTGGCCGAGCGAGAAATAGAGCAGGGCTGCGGCCACGAGCACCGGAACCAGCAGGTGCGGATCGCGGGTCAGGAAGATCAACACCGCAATCAGCGCCAGCCCGGCCATCTTCACCGAGGGTTTCATCCGGTGCATCAGGCTGTTGCCGGGAACATGCAGGCTTTTCATGAAAGCGCGATCTCCCGATAGCGGGCGATGGCCTCGCCGGCCTCGCCGTCGAAGGTGATCCGCCCCTGGTGGAAGACCAGCACGCGTTCGAAGCCGGCGACGAGGTCGAGATCGTGGCTGATGACGATCGCCTGCTGCGTGAGCCCCTCGATCGCCGCCTTCACCATGGCGCGGTTCTTGAGGTCCAGCTGGTTGGTCGGCTCGTCGAAGATGACGAGATCCGGATCCGTCACGACCACCGCGGAAAGCGCCGCCAGTTGCAACTCGCCGCCGGAGAGTTCGTGCGGCCGCCGGCCGGCGAGATGAGTGATGCCGAAACGCTCCAGCACCCCATCGACCGCCGTCTCGAGCGCCGCGCCCTTCAGTCCCCGGCTCTTCGGGCCAAAGGCGATGTCGTCGCGGATGATCGGCAGGATGATCTGGTTGGCCGGGTTCTGGAAGATGAAACCGGCCTTCGCCAGCACCGCCTTGTCGTCCTTTACCGTGTCGAGCCCGTCGAGCGAAACCGTGCCGGCCGACGGCTTGACCAGGCCATTGATCAGCCGCGCAAACGTCGTCTTGCCCGATCCGTTGAGCCCGATCACGCCGATGCGGCGTTCACTAAGCGCGACGCTCAGCGGATGAAGCGCCACCGCGGTGCCATAGCGCACCTCTGCCCGGTCGAATGTGATCTGCAAGCGTAAAAGTCCCCGCGGATGTCTGAGGTGTCTCTATAGACCGGGGGAGGGGCGAGGGGAATATGCCCCAGGGCTACGGAGCAAGCGCATAGGAAGGCATGGGGCGGCAGGTGGAGCCCCTCCCCCTTGTGGGGAGGGGTTGGGGAGGGGTCTTGGC
>NZ_UEYQ01000021.1 GCF_900492205.1 Ciceribacter sp. T2.26MG-112.2 | reverse complement strand
CGGCGGCCGTGGCGGGGCGGCCGGGCAGGGGCGGTTCGGCGGTCGGGCGCCAGGGCCCTCAGCTGGGGGCGGCGGTGCGGTCTCCGACCGTCTGGCGCGATCCGGGCTCGTCAAGGGGCATCAGGACCAGCCGGCGCTTCGCGAAAGCGTGCTGGCGCTGACCATCGTCAACCATCCGCAATTGCTCCAGGACGATTACGACGAAATCGCCTCGATCGACTACGAGAACCGCGCGCTGCAGAAGCTGTGGTCCTCGCTTCTGACGATTGCCGCCGGCACCGGAGCCCAACTCACCCGGGAGGTTTTGCTTGCCCGCCTGGAAGAGCAGGGTCATGGCGCCTTGATCAAGAGCCTCGACCAGCAGATCCGCAATGCGCGCCTGTGGACCGCGACCGAGATCGCGGCCGCCGAGGATGCGGGCGAGGGCTATCGCCAGGCACTTTCGCTCCACAAGCGCACCAAGGCGCTGAGACGCCAGCGCATCGAACTGGAACGCGAAGTGGCTGAGGCCACCGAGGTAGAGGATGCCGAGCGAATCGGCCAACTGATCGGTGCGCTGCATGAAGTGCAGCTCGAGATCACCCGGATGGAGAACCAGGAAGCGATCATCGACGGGTTCGGAGTGATGTCCGGGCGTGTCAAGGGAGCAGCCACAGGTCACAACGCGTAGAGCACCGGCGATTAAACGGTTGCCCTTGTCCGGCGGATGTACCATTCAGCAGTCACAACCGCAAAGCGGGACAGGTCGTGTCGACGCAGGAATTTCACATCTCAGCCCCGCGCGGCTACCGGGCCGGGGCATCATGGCAGCCGATGGCCTTGCTGCGGCTGGTGGCCGCAAGCGGCACGCGAGGGTATTCGCCGCATGTCCGCCGTCGGATGGCGGTCATCAATCTCGGTTCGCTGCTCGCCAGCCTGATGACCGTGCCCTATATCCTCTTCTATTCCTTTTACGATCTCGAGGCTCTCTGGCCGGCGGTGGCGCTGCTGTCTCCGCAGATCGTAGTCTATGCGGCGACCCCGTATTTCCATCGTTTCGGTTCGGCCGCAGCGGCCGTTTACTTGACGGCCATGTGGCTCGCCTACGGCGTCGGGTATTGCTTCCTCTTCGGTCGCGAATCCGGCCTGCATCTGTTCTTCCTGCCGGGGGCTGCGGCAACAATGCTGATCTTCGGGGCCGAGCGCCTGGCACGATCGGCCGTCGTGATGGTCCTGGCGCTGGCCGCTTTCTTGGCGACGGAGATGTTCTTTGCAGGGCCGGCGGGATTCCTGAAGGTCGATCCGGCCGTTCTCGACATCCTGTTCTTCATGACCGTCCCTCTCGTGTTCCTGCTGATCTTCATGACCGTGCTCTTCGCCTTCCAGGAGGCCAGCCGGGCGGAGCTGGCGCTCTTGAAGGAGCACCGTTTCTCGGAGCGCCTGCTGGAAAACATGCTTCCCCGTACGGTAGCCTTGCGGCTCAAGCACAGCGAAACGGCCATGGTCGCCGATCAGATCGGCTCAGCGACCATTCTCTTTGCCGACATCGTCAATTTTACACCGCGGGTGGCCAAGTGGCCGTCGCGCGACGTGGTGACCTTTCTCAGCCGTGTGTTCCGCAGTTTCGACGCGCTCGCCGCGGCCCACGGGCTGGAGAAGATCAAAACGATCGGCGATGCCTACATGGTGGCGGGCGGTCTTCCCGAGCCGCGCGCCGACCATGCCGAGAGCGTGGCATTGATGGCGCTGGACATACTGGAATGTTGCCGAAAGATCTCGGCGGAAGGCGGCGAGGCGGTCGAGGTGCGAATCGGCCTCGACAGCGGTCCGGTGGTTGCCGGCGTGATCGGTTCGAACAAGCTGCTCTACGATGTTTGGGGCGATGCGGTGAATACGGCAGCGCGAATGGAGTCCCATGGGGTCGCCGGCCGGATCCAGGTCGGGGACCGCGTGAAGAACATGCTCGAGGACCGCTTCGACTTCGAACTGCGCGGCGAGATCGACGTCAAGGGCAAAGGCCCGATGCGTGTCTGGTTCCTCAATGGCCCAAGATCACAAACCGGCGTTTAGACGGTCGGCGGGTGCATCGCGGTGAGACGCGTGTCGCGGCCTTGCCGGCGCTGCCCCTTGTTTCCGGCGCTTTCACACCTACATTCGCCGAGAGCGGTTTGCACAGGCATCAGCGTTAAGAATTTTCCCGTTTTCCCGGGCAATCGTACCGGAAAAGCTTGACGGCAGGGAAAATTGTGGGAATCACCAATACAGGCACACAAGGGTGAAGTGGGTCCAGCGAATCTCTAGTACCATGACCGGTCATTCGGAAGAACGAGGACTTTGCACGGCGGCGATGCGGTCCTTAGTTAATCGGGAATTAAGCACCATTCCGTTAGGTCATTGACAGAAATCGTAGCGGGCAGGGGCCTTGCGGCCACTCTCCGCTTTGCATCGTGCGGACAAGATCAGACGTCAGGAAAGCGACGAAATAGATGGCATCCAAAGTCAAAGAAAACGAAGAAGCAGACAGCGAACGCGACGGCGCTACCGACGGTCCGCTTCTCGACCTTTCGGATGACGCGGTCAAAAAAATGATCAAGGCCGCCAAGAAGCGCGGCTATGTCACCATGGACGAACTGAACTCGGTCCTGCCGTCGGAGGAAGTCACCTCCGAGCAGATCGAGGACACCATGGCCATGCTCTCCGACATGGGTATCAACGTCATCGAGGACGAGGACGCCGAAGAGGCGGCTCCGGCCGAAGACGGCGACGACGACAGCGACGGTGAGAGCGAGGGCGGCGAACTTGCGCCGTCTCAGGGCACCCAGCTCGCGACCGCCAAGAAGAAAGAGCCGACCGACCGCACGGACGACCCGGTGCGCATGTATCTGCGCGAAATGGGCTCGGTCGAACTTCTGTCGCGCGAAGGCGAAATCGCCATCGCCAAGCGCATCGAAGCTGGCCGCGAGACGATGATCTCCGGCCTGTGCGAAAGCCCGCTGACCTTCCAGGCGTTGATCATCTGGCGCGACGAACTGAACGAAGGCACGACGCTTTTGCGCGAGATCATCGATCTCGAAACCACCTATTCCGGTCCCGAGGCCAAGGCTGCCCCGCAGTTCCAGAGCCCGGAAAAGATCGAGGCCGATCGCAAGGCGGCCGAGGAGAAGGAAAAGACCCGGCGCGCCCGCTCTCCGAGCGGTGACGACGACATCACGGATGTCGGCGGCGATGGTGCTCCGCCGGAAGAGGAGGAAGAGGACGAGGACGAATCGAACCTGTCGCTCGCCGCCATGGAAGCGGAACTCAGACCGCAGGTCATGGAGACCCTCGACACGATCGCCGACACCTACAAGAAGCTGCGCAAGCTGCAGGACCAGCAGGTCGAGGCTCGTCTCGCCTGCACCGGCACGCTGTCGTCCGGTCAGGAGCGCCGCTACAAGGAGCTCAAGGATCAGTTGATCACGGCGGTGAAGTCGCTGTCGCTCAACCAGAACCGCATCGACAGCCTCGTCGAGCAGCTCTACGACATCAACAAGCGTCTCGTGCAGAACGAAGGCCGCCTTTTGCGTCTGGCCGAATCCTACGGCGTCAAGCGCGATAGTTTCCTCGAACAGTACCAGGGCGCTGAACTCGACCCGAACTGGATGAAGTCGATCGGCAACCTCTCGGCCCGTGGCTGGAAGGACTTTGCCCGCGAGGAAAACCAGACGATCCGCGACATCCGCGGCGAGATCCAGAACCTTGCGACCGAGACCGGTATTTCGGTGACGGAATTCCGCCGCATCGTGCACATGGTGCAGAAGGGCGAACGGGAAGCCCGCATCGCCAAGAAGGAAATGGTCGAGGCCAATCTGCGTCTCGTCATCTCGATCGCCAAGAAGTACACGAACCGCGGCCTGCAGTTCCTCGACCTCATCCAGGAAGGCAATATCGGCCTGATGAAGGCGGTCGACAAGTTCGAGTATCGCCGCGGCTACAAGTTCTCGACCTATGCGACCTGGTGGATCCGCCAGGCGATCACCCGCTCGATCGCCGACCAGGCCCGCACGATCCGTATCCCGGTGCACATGATCGAGACGATCAACAAGATCGTCCGCACCTCGCGCCAGATGCTGCACGAGATCGGCCGCGAGCCGACGCCTGAAGAACTGGCCGAAAAGCTCGCCATGCCGCTCGAAAAGGTCCGCAAGGTCCTGAAGATCGCAAAGGAACCGATCTCGCTCGAAACCCCGGTGGGCGACGAAGAGGACAGCCACCTCGGCGACTTCATCGAGGACAAGAACGCGCTTTTGCCGATCGACGCCGCCATCCAGGCGAATTTGCGCGAGACGACGACCAGGGTTCTGGCATCGCTCACCCCGCGCGAGGAACGCGTGCTGCGCATGCGCTTCGGCATCGGCATGAACACCGACCACACGCTTGAAGAAGTCGGCCAGCAGTTCTCGGTCACCCGCGAACGTATCCGCCAGATCGAGGCCAAGGCGCTGCGTAAGCTCAAGCACCCGAGCCGGAGCCGCAAGCTGCGCTCGTTCCTGGACAGCTGAGACGGGAGTCGATGTGGAATCAATAAAGGCGGCCGAGAGGCCGCCTTTATTGTGTAGCTAGTCATCGAGCCTTCACGATAGACTTTCTGCGAGTTCGATTCGTTTGGCGGTGAGAATGTTTGGGCCAGGAATTCTAGTGCGCACGCTGTCTAAACCCTCTCGGACAGATGAGTTCGGACGGGCTTGGCAGTACCATTCTCGTAGCGATCACCATTCGAAGGTGGCCTGTTGGGGAATCGTATTCGATCTTATGCGTACATGTCCGTTGTTGCGCCGACATGTCGAGGCTGGATCCGTCTTTTTTGGCATTAACCACGAAATGCGTGATTTCGTGCAGGATCGTAAGAAGAATCTCGATCTGGTCCTTTGTACGGCCGGGCGGGATGAAAGGAAGAAAAAGCCTCTTTCGCTTGATGCTATGATGGTGGACTTAGGGATAACACTGAACGACGAGGAGATGCGGGAACTCGCAGCGCTTCCCTCATTGTCGCGGGCTCCGGTAGGCAGCGTCTTGATGGCCCTTGAGGCCAAAGCGTGTATGACGGCTCATCAGAAGGCTCTTCCGCGTCTCTATGATGAATTGAACTCATCTCACGCGACTGTCCACGGCTCCAACGATCAGGCTATTGCCGCCGGGTTTGCGATGGTGAACATGGCGAACGAATACCTCAGCCCTGACAGAAACAAGGGCACAGGTATAGAGCTCAGATGGAGCCGCCATGTTCAGCCGCGGAGCGCCCAGATCACCGTAGACAAGTTGCGGCAGTTGCCGAAGCGTAGCCGTCCAGGCGAGGTCGGATATGACGCGTTCGCGATCGTCGTCGTTCAGTGTAAGAACGACGGATCTCCCTTGGAGGTCGTGACGGAGTCGCCAGCGCCGCTCTCTGGCGACATCTTCAGTTATGCGTCAATGATCGACCGGCTGGCTCATACCTATGCCACGCGCTTCAAAGACATCTAGAAGACGTTTCCTCAGTTCGGGTTCGTCACCTGTTTCGCACTCCCACACGACAATCGCCGTCATTCCCAATGCTCTCAAAGATCGAATTGCTTTTGCGTCTCTTTTTCTGTTGCGAGCCAACTTATCAAGCCAGAATTCCTTGTTCGTCTTCGGTATGGTCGCCCTCACACAGGCCGTGTGTCGGTGCCAGAAACAGCCGTTGACAAAGACCGCCCATTTCTTGGTCCTGTTGGCGAAATCGGGCGACCCGGGCAAGGTCCTGACATTCTTACGGTATCTCTGACCCAGACTCCGCAGTGCTCTTCCGACAGCAAGCTCGGCGGAAGTGCCCTCACGTCGTATGCTGCGCATTTGAGAGCTCTTCAAGCCTGTCGCTTGCTCCGTCATTCGGCCGCAACTGCGAATGTATTGATATCGGAGTATGTGCTGGATTCCATATGCAGCAAGTGAGCGCGAAGCAGTTCCAAAAAACCGGGTTTGAAGCGCAATTTTGCTCGCTCGGCCCTGGAAAGAAAGCCTCTTGTAGCTCTTGCAGACAGTGCTTTTCCGGGAAACTTCAAGAACTCATGCAGCGGCGCCCGCGGTTCCCACACGGGGTGTGAGCCGATTTCGACCACATGACGCGTAGTCCCGTCAAAACGAGCCGCTCTTGGCCAACGTTTTTGGCCGTCGAAGCTTTTGTCTCGACTTGAATCGAAGTTCCGCGGTTGCAACAAGGATTCTCCGAGCCAGCGGGCAACGGGAACAGTGACGGCGTTGCCGACCAATGACCACCGAAGCGAGGCGCGGCCTATCTCTTCTGCCGGTTGTGTCCAGTCGGCATCGAACCCCTGAAGACGTTCCGCATCTCTGATCTCGGGAGTAACGACCTTGCCGCATGGCAGAAGAATTGCGGGAGGGGATGCTATTCCGACGGTCGAACCGTTTTTAAGCGTTGGAATGGCGTTCTCTGCCCAACCCAGCCCCCGCACACCTTCCGTCCAGTAGAACCCGTGAGCAGCGGAGGAAAGCGGCTGAACTTCGATACGAGCACTTACGTCATCTGCCAAAAGAACGTCTGCAGGGTCTACGTCAGTGGTCGTTGCAACGAATAGTACCCGCTCTCGCCTCTGAGGCAAAAACGAAAGGGAGTTGACTATTCGATATGCCCAACGGTATCCGCGCGCTTCAAATTCTTCGACCAAGGTGCGCATGGCCGCCCCAGAATCAAGCTGTAGCATGAACGGTACGTTTTCAAGGATGACCCAGCTCTTGTGATCAAGGTCAAGCAATCGGAAGACATGTCCGACAAGCCCGGACCGCTTTCCCGTAATTCCCGCTGTTTTCCCGGCTTGGCTCAAATCCTGACATGGAAAGCCAGCGACTAGAACGTCGGCTTCTCCTGGAAGTCCGTCGAGAGTTTCGACGTCGCCATGCAGGTCTGCATCAGGAAATCGTTTTTTTAGCACGGCACTGGCCGGATTCCAGATTTCGCATAGCAATGTGGTTCTTAAGCCTGCAGCCTGCAAACCCGCCTCAAGTCCTCCGACCCCTGCGAACAAACCCACGGTCTTCATCGTCTTTTTTCCTACCGCAACTCAATTGGCGATGACATGATCCCGCCTGCCCTGTATGGACTGAACGTTCTCACATTGTTCCGGATAAGGAAAGGCCCGGTGGGTTACTTTGAACGTCAACATATAGTTTTCCTCTGACGGAAATGCCTGCGGTCGGGCAAGGATCTCGCATCTGTCCCTTGATGGCGCCGTCTTTTGGGACCACATCAGCCGGAACTTTGGAAAGCCTTTTGATCCGCATGGAAAAGACATCGGCAAGACGTTGGAGAAAGCTGGGTGGGGGCCTTGTCGTCTCGATCCTGCTGCACCTCATGATCTTTGCGGTGCTGTTCATCGACATGCCGGAGCCGATAACCCAGCCCGAGCCGGAAGAAAGCGTGGCCGTCGAGATCGTGCCACCGCCGGAGGAGCAAGAGCCGGAGCCACCAAAGGCGGAGGAGGCTCAGCCAGAGCAGGAAGAGCCTTCGAAGGAACAGCAGGCGGACGCGCCGCCGCCGCCTCCACCGGAGAGCGTGCCTGCACCGCCCGAGCGACCGGCTGAGCAGCCGCCGGTGGAGCAGCCCCCAGCCGAGCAGCCACCGGAAGAGGCGGCGGCCGATGAGCCGGCGCCGTCGCTGCCCTTGCTCCGGCCGGTGTTCGAGTTTGGTGAGAAGGACAGCGGTCCGCGGCAGGATACGAGCGGCAACGCCGCGGAGGAGGCCGCCAAGCCCGCCGAGATCGCGCCGCAGGAGAATGCTGTGCCAGCTGAAGAGCCGGAGCCGGAGCCGCCTGCGGAAGAGGCGGTCGAGGAAGCCGATCAGCCGCCGGCCACGCCGCTGCCCGACGATATCGCCGTTCCGGAAATCGATGCCGCTTCGGCCGGGGACGAAAGCGACGGGGCGCAGCCGGCGCAGCAGTCTGACGATACGACCGTCGCCCTGACCCAGGACAGACCTGCGGAGAAACCTGAGCAGCCGGTCGAAACGCCTCAGGCTCCAGATGCAGCGGCGGACGAAGCGGTGCAGGCGAAGACCGAGCTGGACGAGGTGACAAAACTCTATTCGACCAGCCTGACCGGAGACAGCGCCGCGATGACGGCGATGGGGGATATTCCACGTCCGGACCGGGCCGATCAGCTGTGCGTCACCGAATTGCGCGAGCAGTTGCGAAACGCTACGCCTGCCTACCGGCCCGAGCTCCTGCCATCTTTCCAGCTCAAGGACGGCGATGTCCTCACGGTCAACAAGGCGGCGTTTCGTGCCAATGGGCAGTGGTTCAATCTGCGCTTTCGCTGCGAGATCGACCCCAATGCCACCCGCGTCCTGTCGTTCGCCTTCGAGGTCGGTGCAGCCATCCCGAAGCGCGACTGGAAACGCTATGGGTTTCCGGAGTTCTAAAGCGGCGGCGATAAGGCCTAACCGAGCAAGTCCCGCACCACGCGCATGAATACCCGCGCACCGATGGCGATCAGTTCGTCGGGAAAGTCGTAGTCCGGATTGTGCAGGGCGGGGTGGTTTTCGCCCGATCCGAGAAAAAACATGGCGGAAGGCGCAACGGCGCGGAAGCGGCCGAAATCCTCTGATGCCCGCATCGGCAGACTGCCCTTGTCATGACCGACGCCCTCGGCGTCGAGCGCGCGGGCGAGGTGGGCGACGGCTTCCGGCGCGTTCTCACAATGCAGGAAGATGTCGTCGTAGGCGATGTCGAGGTCGAGCCCTTCGGCATCTGCCGCCCTTCGGGCGAGTGCTTCGGCCTCGGCGCAGAATTCGGCCATGCTGTCGTCGACGAGGGTGCGCAGCGTCACCCAGATCTCGCCGTCACCGGGGGCGATGCCGAAGGCCCGTTCGCCAAGCGCGGCATGGGTGACGGTCGCCAGGCGGAAGCCGCGGTCGGGCGGCGCGCTGCGGGACAGGGCAGTCAGCGCCGGCATCAGGCTTGCCATCGCCGCCATCGGCGAGAGCCCGGTTTCCGGCTGGGAGGCATGGGCTGTCTTGCCGGAGAGCTTGATCTTCATGCCGCGCGAGGCGCAGTTGACCGGGCCGTCCGTCAAAGCGACGCGCCCCAGCGCAAGACCCGGCAGGTTGTGGAGCGAAAAGGCGAAGTCGGGACGGATTTCGGCAAAGCGCGAATCGGCGATCACGGCGGCGGCCCCCGCGCCATTCTCTTCCGCCGGCTGGAACAGCAGAACGACCCGGCCACGCTTCGGTGCTGCGCGCGACAGGCCGAGCCCTAGGGCCAGAAGGATGGTCGAATGGCCGTCATGGCCGCACAGATGACCCTTGCCGGCGATGGTGGAGGCATGGGCGACATGCGTCTTCTCCTCGATCGGCAGGGCGTCGATCTCGGAGCGGAACAGCAGGGTGGGGCCGGGTTCGGCTCCGTCGAACACCGCCGCGACGCCATGACCGCCCAGCCCCGTCAGGATGCGGGCGGGCTTCATGGGCCCCAGAAGATGGGCCACGCGGCGCGCGGTCTCCTCTTCCTCACCGGAGATTTCCGGATGGCGGTGGAGTTCGTGGCGGAAGTCGATGAGATCGACCATGTCGTGATTGGTGAGGAACATCAGGCGCATCCGGTGCAAGACGATACTGGCTCGAACCTACACCGGTTGCGATTGTCAGCACATCCCCGATCGGCGGCGGATCAACTGGTCCACACCAGACTGATTGCGATCGATCCCATGACCAGGGCGATCAGTCCGTCGAGGACCCGCCAGGCGGCGGGACGGGCGAAAAGCGGGCGCAGATAGCGCGCGCCATAGCCCAGGGAAAAGAAGAACAGGAAAGACGCGGTCGTCGCCCCAAGGCCGAAGGCCAGTCCTTGGCCGGGATATTGGGTGGAGATCGAGCCGAGCAGGACCACGGTGTCGAGATAGACATGCGGGTTGAGCCAGGTGAGCGCCAGGCAGGTGAAGAGCGCTGCGGCGAGGCCTTCCTGCGCTTCCCCTTCCGGCTTCAGCGCCGCATTGCCGCCGAGCGCTGCCCGCAGGCTACGAAGGCCGTAAAAGGCGAGGAAGGCGGCCCCGCCATAGCGCATGAGGGGCGTGAGCCAGGGCAGGGCGGCGATGGCCTTGCCGAGCCCGCCGACGCCGGCGGCGATCAGCGCCGCGTCGGAGGTCGCGCAAGCGAGGCAGATGGCAAGCACGTGGCTGCGCCGCAATCCCTGGCGCAGCACGAAGGCGTTCTGCGCCCCGATCGCGACGATCAGGCTGAGGCCGAGGAAGAAACCGGCGGTGGCGGCAGTCAGCATGGCAAGGCTCCGGGAAGGACTTCGCCTTGACTAGCGAGCGGTGGAAATTTAGAAAAGCTAATAATTCTGCACTTGCATTAGGGATTCTAATCGATGCTCGATTATGCGCTTCTCGACGCGCTGGTGTCTGTGGTGCGAACCGGCAGCTTCGAGCGGGCCGCCCGGCAGATCGGGGTCACGCCTTCGGCGATCTCACAGCGCGTCAAGTTGCTCGAAGAACGCGTCGGCTCGGTTCTCGTCATTCGCGGCCAGCCGTGTTCGGGGACTGAGGCCGGACTGCGGTTGGCGCGGCATGCCGAAGAGGTCGCGCTTCTGGAACGGACGCTGGCTCAGGATATGGGCCGCGAGGCGATCGATGGGCGGATGCCCACCATCCGCATCGCCGTGAACGCGGACAGTCTGGCGACCTGGTTCGTCACGGCGATGGCGGCGGTGCCGGATTGCCTGTTCGATCTGGTGCTCGACGATCAGGAACACAGTGCCGAATGGCTTCGGCGCGGCGAGGTCAGGGCGGCGGTCAGCGGCTCCGACGCGCCGGTGCGAGGCTGCGACTGCCGGCCGCTGGGGTCGCTGCGCTATATCGCGACCGCCAGCCCCGGCTTCATGGCTCGCTGGTTTGCCGACGGGATGACGGTGCAGAACTTTTCGCGGGCGCCGGCGCTGACCTTCAATGCCAAGGACATGCTCCAGGCCCGCTGGATCGAGAAGCATGTCGGCGAGGGGGTCGTGGCTCCGACCCACTGGCTGCCGTCGTCGCAGGCCTTCGTCGATGCGACGCAAGCCGGTCTTGGCTGGGGGCTCAATCCGGAGGTTTTGGTGGCGGACGCCATCGCTGCGGGGCGGCTTGTGCCGCTTCTGCCGGACGCGGCTTATGATGTGCCGCTCTTCTGGCACTTCAGCCGGTCGGTGGCTTCGGCCCTGAGCCCGCTCAACCATGCGGTCGGCGAGACGGCGCGAACGGCGCTGCGGCCGCACGGCCTTTGAGGGTGACGAGCCTTTCACCGCCATTGCCGATACGCGCGCCGTGCCCTAGATGCCTGGGAAGAATTTCATCAAGGGATATTTCCATGCCGATCCGACAACAGATGTCACTGGCGATTCAGGCGCTCAACCAGCGCGATTTTGCCGCCCTCGAAGCCCTTTTCGATGCCGATGCGGTGCTCGACATGCCGGACGGCCAGCGGGTGATCGGCTTGGCTTCGATCCGCGACACGCTGTCGGCCTACCTGCTGCGTCACGACGCGCGTTTCGCCAATGGCGTTGCCATGGCCGACGAGGCCGGTCTGCGCGGCGCCTATGACGGTACGATCGACGGCGGCGACCGGGAGGGTAAGTCGAATGCCGGCAAGGGCGGGCGGTTTTCGCTGCCTTGCGTGCTGGTCTTCGAAAGCGAGGACGATCACCTCACCCGGCTCAGCCTCTACCTGTCGACCGCGCTCTGATCACCCGGAGAATGGCCCCGGGGGCTATCGTTCTTCCGCCAGATAGTCCTCGAGCACCCTGATGATCAGCCCGTGGTCGTCTTCCGAAGCGAGACCCGACACGGTGATGGCCGCGACCACGCCGGTGCCGGCGACGCGCACCGGAAAGCTGCCGCCATGGCTGGCATAGTCGATCGGATCCAGCCCCAGTTCGGCGCAGATTTCGCGGCCCTTCAGCCTATAGTTTTCGCCCACCCGCATGGATGACTTGTGAAAGCGCAGCGCGACATTGCTCTTGCGGCGCGCCCATTCGTCATTGTCCGGTGACGAGCCGGGGAGAGCCGCATGGAACAGCACACGGTCCGCGGTGCGGATGTTGATGACCACGGGCAGGTCGCCGGCGCGGGCGGCACGCATCAGGTGCTCGCCAATCTCGATCGCGGTGATCTCGTCGAAGGCCTTGAATACCAGGGCTTCCTCCTGGCCTGCCAGGGTGTCGAGCAGGGTACGATCGTGCGTCATTCTTCTTGTCCTCATCCTTGGGTGTCAGTTGAGACTAGCGCCTGGCGCATGGTGCGGAAAGACCATGCCGATGTTTTGCGCCGGCCAGCCGACCGATGGTGCGATGCGGCCGGCGGCTCGCCCGACTTGACCTTCGCCGGACACCGGCGATAGTCGGCCTCCCGGTACCGACATGAGATGAAGGAGGTGGCGATGGTCTTGCGGCGGCTACAGATCAGGACCGACGGCCAGGGGCTTTACGAGTTCACCCGCGAGGCCGAGGCGTTTCTCAAGGAGGGCGACGGGGGTGAGGGCCTGCTCACGGTCTTCGTCCGTCACACCTCCTGTTCGCTGGTCGTCCAGGAAAATGCTGACCCCTCGGTGCAGAGGGACCTGAAGACCTTCTTCGCCAGGCTGGTGCCGCCGTCCAGCGATCCCGCCATGGATTGGATCGAGCACCGCCAGGAAGGGCCGGACGATATGCCGGCCCATATCAAGTCGGCCCTGACGCAGGTGTCGATCGGCATTCCCTTTTCCGGTGGTCGGCTGCTGCTCGGCACCTGGCAGGGGCTTTATCTCTTCGAACACCGCGACGCGGCCCACCGGCGCGAGATCGTCCTGCACATGGCCGGATGAGGCGGATGGTTGGAACCGGGCAAGCGCCGCGTCCATGAACGATTGCTGAATAAGCGGTTCGGTTCGCATTCAGACCACCGCTGGCACTCTCCTTTCAATCGCTGATGAGAGCGGGATTTTTGAACCGGCCAAGGCCGGAGAGCCAGAGGAGAGAACCATGACCGGATTGCTTGCAAAACTGGGCTTTGCCGCCCTCGTCACCTTCGCCACCACCGTCGGCACCGTGTCGACCGCCGCTGCCGGCTCGGATTTCGGTTGGGGCATCTATGTCGGCGGCGGCCCCGGCTATGACCGGGACGACCGCGATCGCCGCCACGGATGGGGCCATGAGCCGCGCCGCAATCGCCCTCAGGGCTGCTCGCCGCGTCGCGCCGTCGAAGAAGCGCGCTGGAGCGGCCTGCGCCGCGCCCGCGTCCACAATGTCACGCCGCGCCGCGTGGTCGTCGCCGGCTTCCGCCATGGCGAATTCGACCGCATGGTCTTTGCCAATGTGCGCGGTTGCCCGGTGATCCGCTACTGAGTGCGCCTAGGATGGAACAAGGAAAGGCCCGACGCACGGCGGGCCTTGTCATTTGGATCACACGGCGGGCTCGAGGAGCCCGTCTTGCGGGAGGGGCCTTCGCCGGATCTACTGCGCGATGCCATAAGTGATGTTGACGGTCACCGTATAGGCATTCTCGCCGGCGGCGATCGGGGCTGCATCCGCCATTTCCTTCGCCATGGCGGCGCGGTACATCGGCTGCGGCATCGGACGGGCAAAATTCTCGCTGATCTCGATCACGCGGCCGAGTTTGACGCCGGCGGCTTCGGTCAGCACTTTGGCCTTGTCCATCGCTTCGGCCACGGCCTTCTTGCGGGCTTCGGCGATCGCGGCGTCGGGATTGTCATTGGTGAAGCTGATGCCGCCGCCCTGGTTGACGCCGAGCTTGACCGCGGCATCGATCAGCGCGCCGAGTTGCGAAAGGTCGCGGACGCGCAGCGTCAGGCCGTTGGTGACCCGGTAGCCGACGATCACCGGCGCCTCGTAAGTGTCGTCGTCGGCCTTGTCCTGGCGATAGAGCGGATCGACGGAAAAATTCGACGTCTGGATGTCGCGATCGGCAATGGACTTGGCCTTGAGGTCTGCAATCACCTCGGCCATGGCTTGGCTATTGGCCTTCAGCGCCTCTGCCGCGGTCTCGGCCTCGCGCACGACGCTCAAGCTGAGCACGGCCATGTCGGGGGCGATCGCCGCCTCGCCTTCGCCCGAGACGATGATGGTCGCTTCGCGAATCTCCGGCTCCGCGGCGAGCGCGGAAAGCGGCAGAAGCAGAGCGCAGGAAAGCGTGGCGGCAAGCGCGAGCCTTTGGGTCTTCAGGTGTTTCATCGTGGTTCCTCGGATTGGCGTCCCTTACACTTGCCTTGATGACGGGTGATTGTGAAGCCATTGCGGCGAAGACTTGTCGCCTTCGGCGAATTGGGCTAGAGCGGTCGCTTCAAGGCGCGGGTGCCATTGCCCGCCGCCTGCGGCATCTCTGCCGGGCTGGGCCTGTAGCTCAATGGTTAGAGCCGGCGGCTCATAACCGCTTGGTTGGGGGTTCGAGTCCCTCCGGGCCCACCAATTTCACCCTTTTCGATCTCTGATTACCTGCATCCGGTCCCTGCCGCACGCCCGTCGTTGCAAAAATCCGCCCGTCGGTCGAACATGGGATTGACTAATATCAGCGGTTCGTCGGATGTGGCGGGGCGTAGAAAACACGGAGACCTCATGCGCCGGGCGCTTATCGGGACGGCCATCATCAGTCTGGTGCTCAACCTTCTCGGTTTGACCGGGCCGTTCTACATGCTGCAGGTCTATGATCGCGTCATCCCGTCGCAAAGCGTGCCGACGCTGGTCGCCCTTTCGATCTTCGCCCTTTTGCTGTTTGCCTTTTCCGGCCTGCTCGACGTGCTGCGGGTGCGGATTCTCGCCCGGTTTGCCGGCATCGTCGATGCCTCGCTGACCGAGCGCGTCTTTGGCGTGATCGCCGGCGCGCCGCTGAAGCTCAAGCTCGGGGGCGATATCCTGCGGCCGGCGCAGGATCTCGACCAGATCCGCCTGTTCCTCGCCGGGCCGGGGCCCGTCACCTTCTTCGATCTGCCCTGGTTGCCCGTCTATCTGGCCGCCTGCTTCTTCCTTCATCCGGCGATCGGCTGGCTGGCGACAGGGACGCTTGCGCTTCTGCTGGCGCTGAATTTTGCCGCCAGTTTTCAGACCCGCAAGCCGACCGCCGATCAGGCGGCCGAGCTCTCCGCCCGCAACGCGATCGGCGAGGATGCCAGCCGCAATGCCGAAATCCTCGTGGCGCTCGGCATGCATGCAAGGGCCGCCGGACGCTGGAACGAAGCGTCCGACGCCGCCGCCGAGGCGCAGCGACGCACGGGCGACATTGCCGGTTTCTATTCCGGTCTCTCCAAGACGATCCGCCAGGTGGTGCAGTCGGCCTCGCTCGGGCTCGGCGCCTATTTGGTGGTCGAAGGAAGCCTGAGCGGCGGCGCGATCATCGCGGGATCGATCATCGTCGCCCGCGCGCTGGCGCCGGTCGAGCAGCTGGTGGCCAACTGGCGCGGGCTGTTGTCGGCACAACAGTCGTGGAAGCGCCTGCAGCGGGCCTTCGTGACATTCCCACAGCCTGAGGAACGCACGGCCCTGCCGGCACCCAGCCGCAGCCTGAGCGTCGAGGGGCTCTATGTCGGCCCCCCGGCCGGCGGCCAGCGGCTGACCGTGCAGAACGTCTCGTTCCGGCTGGAGGCGGGCACGGTGCTCGGGATCATCGGGCCGAGCGCATCCGGCAAGTCCTCGCTGGTGCGCGCGATCACCGGCGCCTGGCCGGTGATGCGGGGCAAGGTCTGCCTCGACGGGGCGAGCCTCGACCAATGGTCGGCCGAAGCGCGCAGCCGCCATGTCGGCTACATGCCGCAGCTGTCGGATTTCTTCGCCGGAACGATCGCCGAGAACATTGCGCGGCTGGAACGCAATGCCGACCCTGCGGCAATCGTCGCGGCGGCAAAGGCGGCGGGTGCCCATGACATGATCGTCGGGCTGGCGGACGGCTACGAGACGCGGCTCGGCGCCGGCGGCGAGAGCCTGTCGGCCGGCCAGCGCCAGCGCGTCGCGCTCGCCAGGGCGCTCTATGGCGATCCGTTCCTGGTCGTGCTGGACGAGCCCAATTCCAATCTCGATGCCGAAGGCGAACAGGCGCTCGCCGCCGCGCTGCGCGGCATCAAGGCGCGCGGCGGCATCGCTATCGTCGTGGCCCATCGCGACAGCGTGCTGGCCGTGCTCGACCGGCTGCTGATCATGGACCAGGGGGCGGTCAAGGCCTTTGGCCCGCGCGACGAGATCATCAAGCTGTTGACCCAGGCGCGACCGGCGACGCAGCGCCCGCCGTCTGCGCCGGCGCTCACCGTTGTCGACAACGAGGGCCAGTCATGATGCCCGTCCAGCGCAACAAGGGCCTTGGCCGCTCGCTCGACCGGCATCTGTTCGCCGGGCTGCTCTCGGCCATCCTCTTTCTCACCGGCATCGGCGCCTGGGCCATGACCACCAGCCTTTCCGGTGCGGTCATCGCCACCGGCTTCCTGGTGGTCGAGGGCAATGTCAAGAAGGTCCAGCATCCCAAGGGCGGCGTGGTGGGAGAGCTGCTGGTCGGCGAGGGGCGGGCGGTGGATGCTGGCGAGATCCTGATCAAGCTCGACGACACGGTGATCCGCGCCAAGCTCGATGCGACCAAGGCGACGCTCGACCAGCTCTACGCCCGCAAGGCCCGCCTGCTGGCCGAGCTTGGCGATGCGGCGGCGGTCGAGGTGCCGGCCGCGCTCACCGGTCGGTTGCCGCCGGATGGCCGCGACGCGATCATGCAGGCCGAGCGGCGGCTGTTTGCCGATCGTCGTGCCGAGCGTGAGGGGCAGAAGGAGCGGCTGGACGGCCAGGCGGTTCAGCTCGAGGAACAGGTGTCGGGCCTTACCGTGCAGATGACGGCGAAGGAGGACGAGATCGAGCTGATCGGCCGGGAGGCGGAGGCCCAGGACACGCTCTATGCGAAGAACCTGACCTCGCTCAGCCAGGTCCTGGCGCTGAAGCGCGAGGCCGTGCGGCTGAACGGCGAGTTCGGCCAGCTGAAGGCCCAGATCGCCGCCACCAAGGCCCGCATTGAGGAGATCGGCCTGCAGAAGATCCAGGTCGACCAGGCCATGCGCGCCGAAGTCTCGACGGAATTGCGTGACCTCGAGACCCGCGAGGGCGAATTGCGCAGCGAAGAGATCGCCCTGATCGAAGACCTGCAACGGGTCGACATCCGTGCGCCGGTGGCAGGCGTCGTGCACAAGCTCGCGGTACATACCGCCGGCGGCGTGGTATCGCCGGCCGAAGCCCTGATGGAGATCGTGCCGCGCGAGGCGGAACTGGTGGTACGCGCCCAGGTGCGGCCCGACGACGTCGACCAACTCGCCGTCGGCCAGCCGGCCAGGGTGCGGTTCACCGCCTTCAACCGCAATACCACGCCCGAGTTCGACGGCAGACTGGTGCGCGTCTCCGCCGACCTCGAGGTCGATGAGCGTACCGGCGTTGCCTTCTACCGGGCCGACATCGGCGTGGACAAGACGGACGTGGCGCAGCATGCGGGCCTGGAACTGGTTCCCGGCATGCCGGCGGAAGCCTATGTGCTGACCGGCGACCGCAATGTCCTGTCCTGGCTGATGAAGCCCATCACCGATCACGCCGCCCGCGCCATGCGCGAGGAATGACGCGGCGGTAAACGGACGTCAGGAGGAGATGAGATGAAGCTGTCGTTCCTGTCCGGGCTCATTCGTGCCGCCAAGGCGCGCTGGTTCTTCCTGCTGGAAATGCCTGAGGGCAACCGGTTCGAGGACAAGGGGGCGGCCGGGCTGAAGGGGCGCGTGATCGTCAAGCGGGGAACCGGCAATACGATCACCATCGGAAGCGGCACCCGTTTCGATGGATCGATCGAAATCCTCGGCACCAAGAACACGGTGGTGATCGGCGACAACTGCCACTTCAAGGGTGACATCGTCGTCAAGGACCACGGCCAGACCGTGACTTTCGGCGACCATTCCACCTGCAAGAGCGTCTACATTCTCTGCCAGGAGGGTTGCAGCGTGCGGATCGGGCGATGGTGCATGCTGTCGCGCGACATCGAGATCCGCACCACCGATGCACATTCGCTCATCGATCGCCAGACGGGAAAGCGGCTCAACACGGCGGCGTCGATCTCCATCGGCGATCACGTCTGGGTGGGCGTGGGGGCGATCATCAACAAGGGGTCGCGCATCGCCGCGGACAGCGTTGTGGGCGCCATGGCCTTCGTCAACAGCGCTTTCGACGAGGAGGGCGTCGTCATTGCCGGCGTCCCTGCCAATATCGTCAGACGGGGTGTGACCTGGCATCGGGGGCGAAAGAAGGCGTTTTCATCCGCCGAAATGGATGCCTGGCGCGGGTAGGGCGTCCGTGCCCGAAGCAGGTTCGCGGCAACGCAATGTTCGGCCCCCTGGAGTGAAGGCCGAACACCGATCGCATTGCAAAGATCAGTTCGACCGGGAGAGCAGCGACTGGGCTTCCTCGAAACGGCGGCGGCGTTCCGGATTCTTCTCGTCTGCCGCATAGCATGTGCCGTTGAGGCAGAACTTGACGAGCTTGAACGGCGCGCTTGCCTTTTCGAACTGGCACTCGATCGTGTCGGTGATGCTTGCGGGCTCGGCATCCAGCTCGGTCGAATACGTCAGCCGCACGCCCGGCGGTGTCAGTTCCGGAAAGGACTGGACTACGCCAACCTTCACCGCGGTGGCCATTTCGAAATTGCGCGCAACCAGCGAGCAGGTTTCTTCCAGGCCGGGCGCCTGGGCGAAGGCCAGGGTTGGGGCGGCGATGAGGGCGGCGGTGAGCATAATGGTCTTCATAGTCCCTCCAAGGGCAAAAGGCTGAGATCCACCAAAGGCTTGCGCAAGGGACATTGTTCCCTTGCATGTTTAGTCTAGCGCCAATTGCCACGCATGTCCTGTTCTGAAATAATTGCAGCCCCAGGATTGGAGTGGCTGATGTATGGCGAATTCGACTGCGAATGAGGTTTGGCCTGCATCCCGCCCAGTTGTTGGGCCCGGCGATTTTCTGATGGTTGGCGGAGCGAGCGGCGAGGAGATTCGTCGCTTCGACTGGGCGGCGACCAGTCTCGGGCCGATCGATGGCTGGCCCGTTTCTCTAAAGACCACCATGCGCCTGGTGCTGTCGTCCAGACAGCCGATGTCTTTCTGGTGGGGCCCGGAACTCCTTCACTTCTACAATGACGCTTATGTGCCCATGCTCGGTCAGCGCGCCGGTAATGCGCTCGGACGACCGTTCAAGGAGGTCTGGGACGACGTTTGGGAGATGGTGTTGCCGTTCGTGCGCAGCGCGCTGTCCGGCGAGGCGACCTGGATGGAAGACATGCCGCTCACCATGATGCGCAACGGATATCCCGAACAGACTTACTTTACCTTCTCCTACAGCCCGCTCTACGGTGACGACGGCGCCGTCGAGGGCCTGCTCAACATCGTCACCGAAACGACCCGGGCTGTGGCTGACCGCGCTGCGCTGCATGTGGCTTACGAGCTGGCACAGGAGCACATTCGCGAGCGTGCGCGCCATGAGCGCGAACTCAAGCTCCTCAACGAGGAGCTTGCCCATCGGATGAAGAACACATTGGCGATGACGCAATCAATCGTCACGCAGACCTTGCGCAGCGCGGAATCGATGAGCGATGCGATAGCCACCGTGACAGCGCGAATCGGCGCCCTGTCCAAGGCCCAGGATATTCTCACCGGCACGCCGGGGACGACCGCGAGCTTTGAGGAAACCGTCATGGCTGCGCTTTTGCCGCACCGCGACAGGGACGACCGCTTCGTCGTTTCCGGAGGGGAGATCTACCTGACGGCACAACAGGCGCTCGGACTGTCGCTCGCCATCCACGAACTGGCGACCAACGCGACCAAATACGGCGCCTTGTCGCTGCCGGACGGGCGGATAGAGATCGGCTGGTCGGCCGGCGAAGACGGTTCTTTTTCCTTCAACTGGGTCGAGCGCGGCGGCCCGCCGGTGACGGCCCCTGTGCGCCGCGGCTTCGGCTCGCGCCTCACCGAGCGGATCGTTTCGGTGATCTTCTCCGGCGAGGGGCGTATGACGTTCGAGCCGACAGGCCTCATATTCCGGCTCGTCGGCCGGCTCGACATGTCCACCGACGTCCCCGAATAGCGCGGCTCGCCGCACCGCGCCGTCGGTTCGGTCGCCGGTTTCGGCTTTGACAATGATCAAGGCCAGGTCCTGTGGGGTTCTCTATCGTTGATCGAGTTTGACAGGGCCGCGCGATGGCAGACGTACTTTTTCAGGTGGACAATGTCACCAAGACCTATCGCACCGGCGATGTCGAGGTCTGGGCCCTTCGTGGCGTCGACCTGACGCTGGAGCGCGGGGAGATGGCGGTATTGCTCGGCCCCTCGGGCAGCGGCAAGTCGACGCTGCTCAACATCATGGGCGGGCTCGATCGGGCCAGCTCGGGCAGGGTCCGTTGTGCCGATCACGAGTTGACCGCGTTCTCCGAGCGGCAGCTGACGCAATTTCGCCGCGACCACATCGGCTTCGTCTTCCAGTTCTACAATCTGATCCCGAGCCTGACGGCCTATGAGAACGTCGCTCTGGTGACGGAGATCGCGGCCAATCCGATGGACCCGGGCGAGGCACTGGAGATGGTTGGGCTCAAGGACCGCATGGATCATTTCCCGGCGCAGCTGTCCGGCGGCGAGCAGCAACGCGTGGCGATCGCTCGCGCCATCGTCAAGCGGCCGGACGTGCTGCTTTGCGACGAGCCGACCGGGGCGCTCGATTCCAAGACCGGCGTGCTCGTGCTCGACGTGCTGTGCCGTGTCAACGCGGAATTCAACACGACCATGGGGATCATCACCCACAACGCCGCCATCCGCCAGATCGCCCATCGCGTCTTCTCCTTCCGCGACGGCCGGATCGAGGAGTCCTTCACCAATGCGGTGCGGCTGCCGCCCTCCGCCGTGAGCTGGTAGCGCCATGTCGATGCTCGACCGCAAGCTCTACCGCGACCTGCTCAGGCTCTGGGCCCAGGTGCTCGCGGTTGCGCTGGTCATGGCCTGCGGGGTTGCGACGATCATCATCGCCATCGGCTCCTACCGCTCGCTCGAGGAGACCCGCGATGTCTTCTACGAACGCTATCGGTTCGCCAATCTCTTCGCCGAGGCCAATCGCGCACCGCTGCACCTGCGCGACCGGATTGCCGCGATCGAGGGGATCGGCAGTGTCGAGCTTCGAATCGTCAAATATGTGCTGCTCGACATCGAGGGCATGGTCGAGCCGGCGACCGGCGTGGCCGTCTCCCTGCCGGATAGCGGTCAGCCGGGCGTCAATCGTCTCTATATTCGCAGCGGTCGCCTGCCCGAACCTGGGCGGGCCAACGAGGCCGCGGTGCTCGACAGCTTCGCCAAGGCGCATCGCCTGAAGGAAGGAAGCCGGTTTGCCGCCGTGATGAACGGCCGAAAGCAGATCCTGACCGTGACCGGCATCGTGCTGTCGCCGGAATATATCTACACGATCGGCCCCGGCGACATGGTACCGGATCCACGGCGCTTCGGCGTCTTCTACATGTCGCGCAAGGCCCTTGAAGGCATTTTCGACATGGGCGACGCCTTCAACAATGTCGTGCTGTCGACCTTGCGCGGCACGAACCTGGACGTGACGACAGCAGCGCTGGACGACTTGCTCGAGCAATATGGCGGACGCGGCGCCTATGGCCGTGAAGACCAGATTTCCGACACCTTTCTCGCCAACGAATTGGACCAGCTGAGGGCGATGGCGGCGGTCATTCCGCCAATCTTCCTGTTCGTCGCCGCCTTCCTGGTCAACATGATCCTGACGCGGCTGATCACGCTGGAGCGCGAGCAGATCGGGCTTTTGAAGGCGCTCGGCTACCGCGAGACGGAGGTGGCCTGGCACTATCTCAAGCTCACCATCGTCATTGCGCTGATCGGCGTCGCCATCGGTTTTCTGGCGGGAAACTGGACCGGGCGCGAGATGACCAGGCTCTATGCCCGCTTCTTTTCCTTTCCATTCCTGATTTTCCGCGAGAGCTTCGACCTCTATGCCATCTCGGCGGGGATCTGCGTCGCGGCCGCGTTTGCCGGGGCGATCCGGGCGATCTGGGCGGTCGTCGTCCTGCCGGCGGCCGTCGCCATGCAGCCTCCGGCCCCCTTGCGTTTTCGTTCGTTGTTCAAGCGCCGCGCGGGCGGGCCTCGATTCGTGTCGCAGCTCACCATCATGGCCTTCCGACAGATCATCAGGGCTCCGGTCCGCTCGTTCCTCACCTCGCTCGGTGTCTCCTTTTCGGTCGCGCTGCTGGTCGTGTCGTTGTTTACCACCGACGCCGTCAGCCATATGGTCGAAGAGATTTTCTTCCGCATGGAACGCCAGGACGCCAGCCTTTATTTCGATCAGGACCGGCCCATCGCCGCGCTCGATTCCGTGCGGCAGTTGCCGGGTGTACTGCGTGCCGAGCCTTTTCGGGCGATCTCGGTGACGGTGAGGAGCCGGCACAATGAGAAGGATCTGACGATCTTCGGCCTTAACTCCGAGACCGATCTCGGACGCATCATGGACGCCGACATGCGTCCGATCTCGCCGCCACCCAACGGCATTCTGCTGATCGGACGCGTCGCCGAGGAACTGGGCGTCAAGGTCGGGGACATGATCGAAGTGGAACTGGTCGAGCGCGACCATCGCAAGGTTTCGGTTCCTGTGACGGGCATAAGCCAGAGCCTGGTCGGCATTGACGCCCATATGCATATCGAGGCTCTCAACCGCCTGATCGGGGATGGGCGGCGGATTTCCGGTGCCCGTATTTCACTCGATTCATTGCAGCG
Source organism: Ciceribacter sp. T2.26MG-112.2 (assembly GCF_900492205.1). Classification (GTDB taxonomy): domain Bacteria; phylum Pseudomonadota; class Alphaproteobacteria; order Rhizobiales; family Rhizobiaceae; genus Allorhizobium; species Allorhizobium naphthalenivorans_A. Next base: position 36,063 of record NZ_UEYQ01000021.1, on the reverse strand, counting down.
GGACGCGTTGTTCGCCGAGGTCAAGAACACGCCGGCGCTCGCCTTCGTCATGCTGATCGGGCTGTCGCGGGAGCGGTTCAGGGCGACCATCGAGGAGAATATCGTGATGGTCCAGATCGTCTACACGACGCTGGCCGTCATCGTCGCCTTCGGCCTCATCTATAATTCGGCGCGCATCCAGCTTTCGGAACGCGCTCGGGAACTCGCCAGCCTGAGGGTGTTGGGCTTCACTCCGTCGGAAGTCTCCAGCGTGTTGATGACGGAGCTTGCCACCGTCATCCTCGCGGCGCAGCCGCTCGGCTGGCTGCTCGGATATTCCTTCGCCAGCCTTGTGGTCGATGGGATCGAGAGCCACCTGTTTCGCATACCGTTTTTTGTCAACGCTTCGACGTATGCCGTGGCGAGTCTCGTGGTCCTGGGGGCATCGCTTGCCTCGGCGCTGATCGTGCGCCGCAGGATCGATGAACTTGATCTCATCGCCGTACTGAAATCCAGGGAGTAGCCCGATGCAGGGAAAATGGTTCAAGCGTGTCATCGGTGTCGTCGCAGTCGGCGCGATGGTTGCCGGTTTTGCCTATGCGCTCAGGGAAAAGCCGCAGATGGTGGACGTGGGGGCGGTGACACGCGGACCGATGCGGGTCACGGTGTCGCAGGAGGGCGTGACGCGGGTGCGCGAAGTCTATGCGGTGTCGTCACCCATTGCCGGCCATCTCGCCCGCACCGTGCTCGACGAGGGCGACACGGTCAGGGCGGGCGTGACCGTGGTGGCGGCGATCCATCCGCTCGATCCGCCGCTGATCGACAGCCGCAGCCAGGCCGAGCTCATCGCCGCGCGCGATGCTGCGCGCGCTGCGGTATCGATGGCCGAGATCGACCTGAAGCGCCTGCAATCCGACTTGCAGTTCGCGCGCGACAACCTGCAGCGGGCGGAGGCGCTGGCCAAGACCAAATTCCTCGCTCAGAGCGCGCTGCAGAAGGCGGGCACCGACGTCGAAGTGCTGGAAGCGCAGATCGGTTCGGCGCAGGCCGCGATCGAGTTGCGCAGGGCAGAGCTTGCCAGCGCCGAGGCACGCCTTATCCCCCCGAACGATCCCAACCGGAAGCCTGACGCCAGTTGTTGCGTCTACCTGACCGCCCCGGTCGACGGCGTCATCCTCTCGGTTTTCGCCAGAAGCGAGCAACCGGTGGCGGTCGGAACCAAGATCGCCGAGATCGGCGATCCGGCCGATCTTGAAGTGACCGTCGATCTTCTGTCGTCGGATGCCGTGCGCGTTGCGACGGGTTCGAAGGCGGAGATCTTCGACTGGGGCGGCGAAAAGGCATTGTCGGCCAAGGTTCGTCGCATCGATCCGGCCGGTTTCACCAAGGTCTCGGCGCTGGGTATCGAGGAGCAGAGGGTCAATCTCGTTCTCGATCTGGAGGAAAACGATCCGCGTCTCGGCCATGGTTTCCGTGTCTATGCGCGGCTGACCTTGTGGCAGAGCGACGAGACGCTGCAACTGCCGATCAGCGCACTGTTCCGGGATGGCCGGCAGTGGAGCGTCTTTGTCGTTCGCGACGGTCGGGCGCAGCAGGTCGCCGTCGAGATCGGGCAGATGAACGACGAGACAGCCCAACTGCTGGGCGGGCTTGCCGAAGGAGAGCGGGTCATCCTGCATCCGAGCGACATGATCAGCGCAGGCACGCTGGTCGAGGAGCGCAAGGAATAGGTCAGCGGCCACTCCCGGCTGCAAGTTAGTCAGCAATACATCAACCGTGAACCAGGCGGGATCAGACGGCACCGCCGGTTTCGCCAATCACGCGGGTCAAGCTTCCGGTCGCCGGGAAGAGCGGGATGAGGCAGGCCTGGAGTGCGTGGTAGATGTCGCCCTTGCCGGGGAAGAGCGTGGTCGAGGGGACAAGATCCTCGGTCAGTTCCTCGTGCCAGCCGCCAAAGGCATGATCCAGGCTGTGATTGGCGATGAAACCCCAGATCCTGCGGTAGCTTTCCTCATGGAAGTCGCTCGGCAGATGCTGGTTGAGGAAGTGCGCGGCGGCGGCTCCCTCGCACAAGGGCCACCAGAGCTTCATCCTCTTGTCGGGCACGTTTTCCCAGTCGAGCGTGTAAAAGAAGCCGCCGCGGTCCTTGTCCCAGCCGAGCGACATGGACTGGAAGAACAGGCCGCGCGCCGCTTCCGGCATCCAGTCATGCTTCTTGTCGCCGAGCACCCACAACTGGAGCACCAGGCGGGCCCATTCCAGCCAGTGGCCGGGCGTGGTGCCGGCCGGGCGGAACATTTCGTTCGGGTGGTAGTAGATGCGGTCGAGCGTCCAGTTCTCGTCGAAATGCTCGGGCACGCGATAGCCCTGTTCGGCGGCACGGCGACGGATAACGAGGTCGGCAATGCTCGTCGCCATGTCGAGATAACGGCGCTCGCCGGTCACCTCGAAGGCGGCCATCAGCGCTTCTGTGAGGTGCATGTTGGAGTTCTGGCCGCGATAGCCGGGTACGGGCTGCCAGTCGGATGAGAACTCCTCGGCGATCGCGCCGTGGCGATCTTCCCAGAAGCGGGTCTCCAGTATTTCGGTGATGTCGGCGAGCATCCGGTCGGACAGCGGATGGCCGACGGTCTTTGCGGATGAGGCCGCCAAGAGCACGAAGGCGTGGCCGTAGCCCTGCTTCGAGGCGTCGGCCGCGCGATTGTCGTCGACCTGCCAGAAATAGCCGCCATGGGTTTCGTCGCGATGGCGGTTCCACAGGAACTGCATGCCGTGATCGACGATGTCGGCGGCACCGGGACGGCCGAACAGGTCACCGATGGCGAAGCAATGCACCATGCGGGCGCTGGCATGGATGCCACGCACCGGATTTTCGGTGGAGATCGGCTTGCCGTCACGCGTCAGATCGAAGAAACCGCCCTTCGGGTTGATGCTGCCATACTGGAAGAAATCGAACAGGCCGTTCGCCTGGTCCAGCAACCATTTGCGGTGATAGGGCCGGCCGGTCCAGTTCTCTGCCAGGGCCGAAGCTGGGGTGACCACGGACATGAAGTTCCTCCCGTCGTGCATCTAATCGTTTGAATGCAATAGCGGCAAATGCCTCGCTTGTCACCGAGGCTGAAGGTTTCGTCCACCGGTGGTGGTGCGCAGGGTAAATGGGGTGAGAATGTCATTCGTATGTTGACATAAACATATCTTTATGTGATTTCGCTGTATTGTCTTTTGTAAGGAAGGGGTAGGCCATGCTCGACACGCTGTTCGGTTCGCAAGTCACGAAGCGGGATGGGGCCGAGGTCATGCGGGCACTGCGCCAGGCGGCCAGCGAACGCATCCTCATCCTCGATGGCGCCATGGGCACGCAGATCCAGGGGCTGGGCCTTACCGAGGACGCCTTTCGCGGCCAGCGCTTCATCGGCTGTGCCTGTCACCAGCAGGGCAATAACGACCTCCTGATCCTCAGCCAGCCGGATGCGATCGAGGAAATCCACTTCCGCTATGCGATGGCCGGTGCCGACATCATCGAGACGAACACGTTTTCGTCCACCCGCATCGCCCAGGCCGACTACCAGATGGAAGACGCGGTCTACGACCTCAACCGCGACGGGGCGCTGGTCGCCCGCCGTGCCGCGATCCGGGCCGAGCGCGAGGACGGTCGACGCCGTTTCGTCGCCGGCGCCATCGGGCCTACCAACCGTACGGCCTCGATATCGCCCGATGTCAACAATCCCGGCTACCGCGCCGTCTCCTTCGACGATCTGCGCCTTGCCTATGGCGAGCAGATCGACGGTCTGATCGAGGGCGGCGCCGACATCATTCTGATCGAAACCATCTTCGACACGCTGAACGCCAAGGCGGCGATCTTCGCCTGCGAGGAGCGCTTTCTCGCCAAGGGCGTCCGCCTGCCGGTGATGATCTCCGGCACGATCACCGACCTGTCCGGCCGCACGCTGTCGGGCCAGACGCCGTCGGCCTTCTGGTATTCGGTGCGCCACGCCAACCCGTTCACCATCGGGCTGAACTGCGCGCTCGGCGCCGATGCCATGCGGCCGCATCTGCAGGAACTGTCGGGCGTCGCCGACACCTTCATCTGCGCCTATCCGAATGCCGGCCTGCCCAACGAGTTTGGCCAATATGACGAAAGCCCCAGGGACATGGCGCGCCAGATTTCAGGCTTTGCCGAGGAGGGACTGGTCAACGTGGTGGGCGGCTGCTGCGGCTCGACGCCCGAGCACATCCGGGCGATTGCCGAAGCTGTCGCCGGCAAGGCGCCGCGTCGTCCGGCCGAGCACCGGCCGTTCATGGCGCTGTCGGGCCTGGAGCCCTTCGTGCTGACCAAGGACATTCCCTTCGTCAATGTCGGCGAGCGCACCAATGTCACCGGCTCTGCCAAGTTTCGCAAGCTGATCACCGCCGGCGATTACTCGGCTGCTCTCGTGGTCGCCCGCGACCAGGTGGAGAATGGCGCGCAGATCATCGACATCAACATGGACGAAGGCCTGATCGACAGTGAAAAGGCCATGGTCGAGTTTCTCAACCTGATCGCCGCCGAGCCGGACATCGCCCGCGTGCCGGTGATGATCGACAGTTCCAAGTTCCCGATCATCGAGGCGGGACTCAAATGCGTGCAGGGCAAGGCGATCGTCAACTCTATCTCGATGAAGGAGGGCGAGGCAGCCTTCATCGCGCAGGCGAAACTGGTCCGCAATTACGGTGCCGCCGTCGTCGTCATGGCCTTCGACGAGAAAGGCCAGGCCGACACCTATGAGCGTAAGGTCGAGATCTGCGAGCGGGCCTACAAGCTCTTGACGGAACAGGCCGGCTTTGCCCCGGAAGACATCATCTTCGATCCCAACGTCTTTGCGGTCGCGACCGGCATCGAGGAGCACAACAATTACGGCGTCGACTTCATCGAGGCGACCCGCACGATCCGCCAGAAGATGCCGCTGGTGCATATCTCCGGCGGCGTTTCCAACCTGTCCTTCTCCTTCCGCGGCAACGAGCCGGTGCGCGAGGCGATGCATGCCGTCTTTCTCTACCACGCGATCCAGGCGGGCATGGACATGGGCATCGTCAATGCCGGCCAGTTGGCGGTTTACGAGAGCATCGACCCCGAACTGCGCGAGGCCTGCGAGGACGTCGTGCTCAACCGCCGCAGCGATGCCACCGAGCGCCTGCTCGAGATCGCCGAGCGCTACCGCGGCACCGGCGAGAAACAGGCCCGCACTCAGGACATGAGCTGGCGCGAACTGCCGGTCGAGAAGCGGCTGGAACATGCGCTGGTCAACGGCATTACCGAGTTCATCGAGGCCGACACGGAAGAGGCGCGGCTCAAGGCCGATCGTCCGCTGCATGTGATCGAAGGCCCGCTGATGGCCGGCATGAACGTGGTCGGCGACCTCTTTGGCGCCGGCAAGATGTTCCTGCCGCAGGTGGTCAAGTCGGCCCGCGTGATGAAGCAGGCGGTCGCCGTGCTGCTTCCCTACATGGAAGAGGAAAAGCGCGCCAATGGCGGCACCGGCGAGCGCGAGGCCGCCGGCAAGGTGCTGATGGCCACCGTCAAGGGCGACGTGCACGACATCGGCAAGAACATCGTCGGCGTCGTGCTCGCCTGCAACAATTACGAGATCATCGACCTCGGGGTCATGGTACCGGCCACGAAGATCTTCGAGGTGGCGCGTGAGCAGAAGGTCGACATCATCGGACTCTCGGGCCTCATCACCCCGTCGCTCGACGAAATGGTGCATGTCGCGGCGGAAATGGAGCGGCAGGGCTTTTCCATCCCGCTGCTGATCGGCGGGGCGACGACCAGCCGCGTGCACACGGCCGTCAAGGTGGCGCCGCAGTACAAGGCAGGGCAGGCGGTCTATGTGACCGACGCCAGCCGCGCCGTCGGCGTCGTCTCGGCGCTGCTGTCGCCGGACACCAGGCAGGACTACAGCGATGGCATCCGTGCCGAATATGCCAAGGTGGCCGAGGCTCATGCGAGGGCGGAAGCCGAAAAGCAGCGACTGCCGCTGGCGCGGGCCCGCGAAAACGCGGCCAGGCTCGACTGGTCGGCTTACCGACCGGTGAAGCCCGGCGTCAACGGAACGCAGGTGTTCGACGACTATGACCTGGAGGAACTCGCCCGCTATATCGACTGGACGCCGTTCTTCCAGACCTGGGAACTGAAGGGCCGCTATCCGGCGATCCTCGAGGACGAGAAACAGGGCGAGGCGGCGCGACAACTCTTCGCCGATGCGCAAGCCATGCTTTCCAAGATCATCGCGGAGAAGTGGTTCCGGCCGCGGGCGGTCATCGGCTTCTGGCCGGCCAATGCGGTTGGTGACGACATCCGCCTTTTCACCGACGAAAGCCGAAGCGAGGAGTTGGCGACCTTCTTCACCCTGCGCCAGCAATTGTCGAAGCGTGACGGACGGCCGAACGTCGCCCTATCGGACTTCGTCGCACCGGCCGACAGCGGCGTCCAGGACTATGTCGGCGGTTTCGTCGTGACCGCGGGCTTCGAGGAGATCGCCATCGCCGAACGCTTCGAGCGGGCCAATGACGATTACTCCTCCATCCTCGTGAAGGCGCTGGCCGACCGTTTCGCCGAGGCCTTTGCCGAGCGGATGCACGAGCGCGTGCGGCGCGAGTTCTGGGGCTATGTGCCCGATGAGAACTTCACGCCGGATGAACTGGCGGCCGAGGCCTATGCCGGCATCCGGCCGGCTCCCGGCTATCCCGCCCAGCCGGATCATACCGAGAAGGTCACGCTGTTCCGCCTCCTCGATGCCGAAGCCAAGACGGGCGTCAAGCTCACCGAAGGCATGGCCATGTGGCCCGGCTCCTCGGTGTCGGGCCTCTATATCGGCCATCCGGACAGCTATTATTTCGGCGTCGCCAAGGTCGAACGCGATCAGGTCGAGGACTATGCGCGGCGCAAGGGCATGGCTATTCGCGAGGTCGAGCGCTGGCTCGGGCCGGTGCTGAACTACGTGCCGCCGGCCAGTGGTGAAGAGACGGTCTGATCGCCGTCTCGCTTGCCGGCCAGCCATCGGGTTCAGTCGATTTGGGAAACGCTGTGCGCGTTCAGGAGTCGATTCAGCGCCTTCAGGCGCTGATTCAATTGCTTCCCGTATCGATTCAGGTGGGGCGGGTAAAGCATTGGCGCAGAATCGAAAAACGATCGCGCGCGTGCGGTTGTCCGGCTGCTCTCAACCCGGATGTCAAGCTTTGCTGCCTGCGCGCTGGCCGAGCCGTCAGGCCGCCTTGAAGCGCGCCATGAGGTCGGCGCGGCCGGGATCGGTCAGCGTCACCGCCGCGCCGAATTCCAGTGGGGTCAGGGCGGCTTCGTCCGGATAGATGATCCTGTTGGACCTGATCTCCTTCGGCAGAAGCTCCATGACCCGGCGATCGGTGGTCGGCGCGCCGTTGGTCATGTGCTCGCGGGCCGCCACGGCGGGGTCCAGCAGGAAGTCGAGCAGGGCATAGGCCGCCGCCTTGTTCGGCGCGGATTTCGGTATGGCGAAGTAGTCCGTCCAGATTTCGCCGCCATCACTTCCGAGGGTGAACTCGATCTCGGGCATGTCACGGTTCAATTGCAGGCCGTCATTGGTCCAGCACATGGTGAGCCATGCGTCACCGGCACGCATGGCGGCCTGATAGTCGCTGTCGATCGCCAGCAGATGCGGTTTGACCGCGAGCAGCAGTTCTTCCGCTTCTGCCAGTGCTGTCGGGTCGACGGAATTGAACGAGTGGCCGAGGGAGACGAGCGCGCTGCCGATGGTCGTCATCTGGTAGTCGTGTACCATTGTGCGCCCGCTGCCCTCGTTCATTGCCGTGGCGAAAAAGTCCTTCCAGCTGGAGATACCCGTTCTCAGCTCGCCGGTGTTGACGGCGATGCCGGTCGTTCCCCAGTTCTTCGGCACGGCATAGGTCCGGCCGGACACCTGGCCAGCCCAGGTGAAGAGCAGGTTCTGGCTGGCGGCGTCGTAATGCCTGAGACGGGCGAGGTCGAGTTCTTCGATCAGATCACGTTCCACATAGGTGGAAATCGTATGATTGGTCGGGACGAAGAGGTCCCAATTGGCGGTGCCGGTGCTCAACGCCCTCAACATCGTCTCGTTCGAACTGGTGACGCTCAGATCCACGGCAATCCCGGTTGCGGCGGTGAACGCTTCGAAGGTCGCCGGGTCGTGATAGTTCGGCCATGAGTTGAGATGGATGAGCCGTCCGGCGTCCTGTGCCGCGACTGGACCGACGAAGGGGTGGCCGCAGGCGCCGCCGAGAGCTGCGGTTGCAAGGCCGAGGCCCGTGACGCCGAGGAAGTGGCGCCGGCTGACCGAGCCGCGCTTCAACCGCATGAATTGGGCCATGAATTGCGTTGCAGAAACCGGCAGATCCTGTCCGTCGTGCTTCCCCATGCGTCGATCCTCACACATCCCGTCGAGCCGATCCTCATGTTTCCATGATTTTGTAAACAAAGTGGATCGCAGGCGTGCAAATCTCACGCGAGGGCATGCGTGTCCCGTGTCATGATCGGCGTAGCGTTATTGCCGCGTGACGGGCGCCTCACGCCTGGAGGATGATGAGATCGGCGGAATCGATCTTCAGCGCGACGGTATCGCCGATCGCCGGCGGCGCCATGTTCGGATCGTTGAACATGTCGAAGGACACGGTATTGCCGGCGACATCCATCCGCGTCCGGATCACCGAGCCGAGAAAATGGCTCGACACGACCTGGCCGGTCAGCGTTGTATTGCCGGTCGCTCCAGGCAAAATGGAGCCGGCTTCCGGGCGCATGGCCAGTTGCACCGCGCTGCCGGCGGCAAGGTCGATCTTCTCCGCGAGCACGATCATCTGGTCGCCGATCGCAACGGTGCTCTTTTGCGCGTCGACGACCTTCGCCTCGATCAGGTTCAGCGTGCCGACGAAGGAGGCGACGAAGCGGGTGGCCGGTCGGTTGTAGATCTCGAAGGGCGTGCCGATCTGGTCGGCACGGCCGGCATTCATCACGACGACGCGGTCCGAGATCGACAGGGCCTCTTCCTGGTCGTGGGTGACGAAGATCGTGGTGATCCCGAGCTGGCGCTGGATGTGGCGGATTTCCTCGCGCAACGACACGCGGATCTTGGCATCGAGCGCCGAGAGCGGTTCGTCGAGCAGCAGCACCTGCGGCTTCGGTGCAAGCGCCCGGGCGAGCGCCACGCGCTGCTGCTGGCCGCCCGACATCTGATAGGGGTAGCGGTCGGCGAGATGCTCCAGATGGATGAGCTTCAGCATTTCCGTGACACGCGCCTGGATTTCGTCCTTGGGCTTGCCCGCCACCTTCAAGCCGAAGGCGACGTTGTCGAATACGTTCATGTTGGGAAACAGCGCATAGGCCTGGAACACCATGCCGATATTGCGCTGGTTCGGCTTCAGACGCGACTGGTCCTTGCCGTCGATCGTGATCGTGCCGCCTGACGGGGTCTCGAAGCCGGCGACCATGCGCAGGATCGTCGTCTTGCCGCAGCCGGAGGGCCCGAGGAAGGACACGAATTCGCCCTTGTCGATCGACATGTCGAAGTCGTGGACGACTTTGACTGCGCCAAAGGACTTCTCGATATTCGTCAGGGTCAGGAATGCCATAAATTTGTCCTCAGGCGGGGCGTTGGGCGGTCTTTTGCAGGCGCGAGACGAGCTGGATCAGCACGAGGCAGCCCCAGGTGATGCCGAAGGCGATCACTGACAGTGCGAAGGGTTCATAGGCCTTGTTGGCGCCGATCCGTTGCAGGTAGGGACCGAAGGCCGGCCGGTCGAGCAGGGCGGCAAGGGTGAACTCGCCGATGACGATGGCAAAGGTCAGGAAGGCGCCCGACAGGACCGCCGGGATGACATTGGGCAGGATGACCCGCCCGAGAATGGTCACCCATCCGGCGCCCAGGCTCTGGGCCGCCTCGGTCAGCGTGGCGACATCGATGGTTCTCAGTCCAGTGTCGACCGCACGGTACATGTAGGGCAGGGCAAGGATGGTATAGCCGAAGGCGAGCAAGAGGTTGGTGCCCATCACCGATCCGGTCAGCGGCAGGAAGCTCGACGTGTTGTAGAGGCGGATATAGCCGAAGACGATGACGATGGCCGGAATGACGAGCGGCATCAATGTCAGGAACTCGACGTAAGGCCGGGCCCAGGGCATTTTCAACCTGACCCAGAAGGCGGTCGGCACGACCAGAACCACGCCGATGGCGATGGTGACCAGGGCCATGACCACGGAATAGGTGAAGGTCTGCTGGAACTGCGGGTCGGCGAGAACCTTGGCATAGGCGTCGAAGGAGTAGACGCCGCGACGCGCCTTCAGCGAGAATTCGAACAGGCCGCCGAGCGGCACGAAGAAATAGAGCAGGCCGAAGATAAGTGCGCCCCAGCCAGCGATGCGTGTCCACAAGCTCATTTCAGCCACCTTTCGGCGCGCACCCGCAGCCAGATATAGGCGATGTTGGCGATGGCGGTGACGACGATCATGCCGAAGGCCATGGCATAGCCGAGATGCGGATTGCCGAGCACGTCACCGCGGATCTGGGCGTAAAGCTGGATCGGCACGATATTGAGGCTCGATCCGGTGAGCGCGATCGCGGTCGCAACCGCGCCGAAGGCATTGGCAAACAAAAGGGCGAATGTGCCGAGGATCGACGGAAAGAGGATCGGCAGGGCGACCATGCGCCAGTATTGCAGGCCGGTCGCCCCCAGAACCTCGGCCGCCTCGCGCCATTCGCGCTTAAGGCCCTCGAGTGCCGGCGTTATGATCAGGATCATCAGCGGGATCTGGAAGAACAGATAGGTGATCGTCAGGCCCCAGAAGCTGAGGATGCTGAAACCGAGATCGCGCTGCAGGACGATGCCGAAATTATTGCGCAAGAGCGCGGTGACGAGGCCGACAGGACCGAAGGTCGCGAGGAAGGCGAAGGCAAGCGGCACGCCGGCAAAGTTCGAGGCGACGCCGGAAAAGGTCAGCAGCGGCGACTTGAACCAGCGCGGCACGGCGCCGAAGACGACGGCCGCCGCCATGCCGAAGCCGATCAGGCAGCCGAGTGCTGCGGAGGCGACGGAGATCTTCACCGAAATCCAGTAGCTCGACGGGATCGTGCCGGAATTGAGGTCCAGGATGTTCTGCAGCGTGAATGCACCGTCACGGGTCTGGAAGGCGCCGATGACGATGTGCATGGTCGGAAGCACCAGGAACATCACGACGAAGATCACAAAGGGCAACAGCCCCACCCATGTCAGCGGCAGGCGCAGTCGGGGCGCGTGAGGTTCCTGTTTCATGTTTGCGGGTCTTCGCTTGAGGGCATCGATGCAGGGCGCCCCGAGTATGGCCGGCGCTTCTGACTTGGCAAGCCCCGGCCCGAACGAGTCGGGCCGGGGCCTGATTGTTTCGAAGACTTACTGGACGTTGGCGCCGACAACGCTGTCCCAGCCGCCGGTCACGACGGTCTTGTTGGCGTTCTGCTCTTCGACGGTCGGGAAGATGGCGGCTTCATAGCTTTCAGCCGGCGGCAGGGCGTCCAGGAGTTCCTTCTGGATCTTGCCGGCCTTGGCCATGGCGTTGAAGCGGGCCGGGTGGCAGTAGCCCTTCAGCCACAGGTTCTGGCCTTCGTCGGAGTAGAGGTATTCCATCCACAGCTTGGCGGCGTTCGGATGGGGAGCAAAGGCGGAAATGCCCTGAACGTAAACGCCGGCGAGAACGCCGGTCTTCGGAACGACGACTTCGACCGGCGGGTTGCCGGCGAGCTCATCGCGCCATGCGAGCACGTTGTAGTCCCAGGCGATGGCGATCGGGGTGGCGCCCTGGGCGATCGTGCCGGCCTTGGCGATGACCGGAACGAAATTGCCGGCCTTGTTCAGCTCGGCGAAGTATTCGAGGCCGGCCTTGCCGGATTCCTCACCAGCCTTGGCACCCTTGTGCAGGCCGGCGGCGAGAACGCCGAGGATGGCCTGGTTGGAGGCGCGCGGGTCGCCGGCGAGCGCGACCTGGCCGGCATATTCCGGCTTCAGGAGGTCGGCCCAGTCGGCCGGGGTGTTCTTGACCAGGTCCTTGTTCACGACGAACGAGAGAACGCCGTAATAGTCGCCGTACCAATAGCCTTCGGCGTCCTTGATCGTGTCCGGGATCTCGTCCCAGGTGGAGACCTTGTAGGGCTGCAGCAGGCCTTCGGACTTCATCTGCGGGCCGAAGGCGAGACCGACGTCGACAACGTCCGGAGCCTGCGGGCCCTTGTTGTCCTTGTTGGCCTTGATGGCTTCGACTTCGTCGGCCGAGCCGGCATCCGGGTTCAGTTCGTTGACCTTGATTTCCGGATACTTCGCCTTGAAGCCGGCGATGACGTCGCCATAGCCGCACCAGCTGTGGGGCAGGGCGATCGTGGTCAGCATGCCTTCCTTCTTGGCGGCTTCGATCAGTTCGGCGCTCGGCTCGGCGAAGGCGAGCGAGGTGGAGGCGACGACCATTGCGGTCGACAGCGAGAGCATGCGACGAAGATAAGTGTTCACTGGATTTCTCCTTGTTGGTTCTACTGTACCGATGCGGACTGTTATTCAGCTTGCATGATAGTTATGTGACGGTCCCGGCTGGGGAAAATTCGCGATGAAAATCGTCGCGTCTGGATGCTCGGGACTCGTCTTCGTCTCTTCTCCACTCCCCCTGCTCTTGGTCAGTGCGGCTTGCGAAACAGCCGCGCCTGCTCGAAAAGCCCCTCCAGCGTGTTCATGCGTTCGCGGGTTTCGTCCCAGGCCGAACTTTGCACGGCCTCGATCAGTGCTTCTACCACGAACAATGTGACGACCGAGCTGTCCCATGCCGAGGGGGCCTCGATATCGATCCTGAAGCAGTGGCTGGCATGCTTGGCCACCGGCGAGCTCCAGGGGTCGGTGAAGAGAATGATCTCGACTCCGCTTGCCCTTGCCACCTCGGCGAGCGTCTCCATGTCGGCCTCGTAGCGGCGAATGTCGAAGATCACGAGCACGTCGCCGGCGCTCATGTTGAGCACATTCTGCGGCCAGGCGCTGGTATTGGACGACATCAGCGCCGTCTTCGGGCGGATGACCTGCATGTGGGTGAAGAAATACTCGGCCAGCGCACCGGTGATCCGCCCGCCGACGAAATAGACGTTTCGCTTGCGATCCGAGAGCAGTCGCGCCGCGCCATCGAAAGACCGCGTGTCGAGCGCGCTCAAGGTCTGGCGCATATTGTTCATCACCGCATCGGCGAAACGGTTGAGAATATGCGTGCCCGGTGCGTTGGATGCCCAGCGATCGTGCTTGGCGATCGGGTTGGAAAGGGTCGCTTCCAGTTCGTGGTGAAGATGGGCCTGGAATTCGGCATAGCCCTTGTAGCCGAGCTTTTGCACCATGCGCGCCACGGTCGGCGTCGAAACGCCGGCATTGTCGGCGACGGTGGTGATGGAGCCGAGACCGGAAACCGGATAATTGTCGAGCAGGCTCTCCGCGAGCTGCCGCTCAGCGCGCGTCAACCCATCGAAATGGGCACGGATCACGTCCGACACTGTCTTCGGCGTCTTGTTCAAACTCAGCTTTTCCCCTCGGACCGATCTTTCGCCGGTCTGTGGCCAAGTTAAACTTCTCTGTCACAATTCTGTCAATGCGCAATTTGAAGAGAAATTTTCAAGACCCCGTTGACAGGGCGTTAATCGTGAAGAATTCTCTTCGCAACGATAAAAGCTGCCGCAAAGGCGCCGGGGGAATTCCGCATGCTGATGAGGTCGGACATACTGACTGAGGCGGACGGCGAAGCCGTGGCCGTCGACAACGCCGAAGCGGCGGGCGCCTGCCTGTTCGTCTGCGAACACGCGTCCCGCCGCATGCCGGAGAGAGTGGGCGATCTCGGTCTGGATGCGCAGGCGCTTGCCAGCCACATCGCCTGGGACCCGGGCGCTTTGGCGGTGGCGCGCCGGCTTTCGTCCCTGCTCGACGGGACGCTTGTGCACCAACGCTTTTCCCGGCTCGTCTATGACTGCAACCGGCCGCCGGAATCCTCTGGCGCCATGCCGGAAAAGAGCGAAATCTACGACATTCCCGGCAACCGCGACCTTTCGCCCGCCGAGCGCTATGCCCGAACTGCCGCTCTCTACATTCCGTTCCACGACAGGATATCCACCATTCTCGCCGAGCGTCGTGCGCAATGCCGAGAGACGGTGGTGGTTACGGTCCACAGCTTCACGCCGATCTACATGGGCAAGCGGCGCGATGTCGAGATCGGTATATTGCACGATGCCGACAGTCGGCTGGCCGATCCGCTGCTGGGGGCCGCTGCCGGCGGACCTTATCGGGTTGCGCGCAACGAACCCTATGGACCGGAAGACGGTGTCACCCATAGCCTGAGGCTGCACGCATTGCCCTACGGCCATCGGAACGTGATGATCGAGATCAGAAACGATCTGATTGGCGACGAGGACGGTCAGCGGGTTGTCGCCGGCTATCTGGCGGAGCTGTTGCGCCGCGGCCTGGAGGCGAGCGCGCCCGAAGAAAACTGAGACGAAATCTGGCACGGTTTGAACAATAAGAGGGGAACGGATGCCGATTGAACGCGAGAGGATGACTGCGCCGCACCGCTTGGCGATGGGCCGCGTGATCGATGGGGGTGGCCGGTATGCCTGACGCCCTCAAGACCTATGTGCGGCTGGTCGATGGCTTCAACCGTCGCGTCGGGAGGATCGTCATGTATGGCATCTTCCTGCTCATGGGCATTCTGCTTTATTCGTCGATCTCCAAGTCCGTGTTCCTGCCGGCACACTGGACGCTGGAGATGGCGCAATTCGTCATGGCCGCCTATTTCCTGCTCGGCGGCGCCTATTCGCTGCAACTCGACAGCCATGTCCGCATGGACCTGCTCTATGGCAAGTGGTCGGCGAAGACCAAGGCGGTGGTCGACGTCGTGACCATCCTCATGCTGTTCGTCTATCTGTTCTTCATGCTCTATGGCGGCGTATCCAGCACGGCCTATGCGCTGAAATTCGGCGAAACCAGCTATTCGGCCTGGTCGCCCTACATGGCGCCGATCAAGATCATCATGGTGATCGGCATCTTTCTGACATTCCTTCAAGCGACATCGATCCTGATCAAGGACGTGGCCGTGGCGATCGGGAGGCCCATCGCATGAGCTATGAAATGATCGCACTTTTGATGTTCTCGTCGATGATGATGTCGATGCTGACCGGCCAGCGCGTGTTCGCCGCCATTGGCTTCGTCGGCGTCGTCGCGGCCGCGCTTCTGTGGGGCAATGGCGGTTTCGAACTCGGCTTCTCCGCCAATATGAAGCTGATGAAATGGTATGCGCTGCTGACGCTGCCGATGTTCATCTTCATGGGCTACATGCTGTCGGAATCGGGCATCGCCGAAGACCTCTACAAGGCCTTCCACGTCTGGTTCGGCGGCTTGCGCGGCGGCCTGGCGCTCGGCACGATCGGCCTCATGGTCGTGATTTCGGCGATGAACGGCTTGTCCGTCGCCGGCATGGCGATCGGCGCCACCATCGCGCTGCCGGAGCTGCTGCGCCGCGGCTATGACAAGATCATGGTGTCGGGTGTCATCCAGGCGGGCAGTTCGCTCGGCATTCTCGTGCCGCCGAGCGTCGTCATGGTGCTCTACGGCATGATCGCCCGCCAGCCGGTCGGTCAGCTGTGGCTCGCCGGCGTGTTCCCGGGCCTGCTGCTCGCTCTCCTGTTCGCGATCTACGTGGTGATCCGCTGCTGGATCAACCCGGCGCTCGGCCCGGCTCTGCCCAAGGAAGAGCGGGACATGCCCTTCGTCGAGAAACTGAAGCTGGCGCGGGCCGGCGTTCTGCCCTTTCTCATCTTCTTCCTGATGATGGGGCTCTTCCTGATGGGCGTGGTCAGCCTGGTCGAAAGCTCGGCTGTGGGCGCGCTCGGCGCACTGTTCGCCGCCTGGTTCAAGGGGCGCCTGACCTGGGAAATGTGGAACCGTGTTCTCGAGCAGACGCTCGGCATCACCTGCATGTTCATGTGGATCATCATGGCGGCCCTGTGCTTCGGCGCGGTGTTCGACGGGCTTGGCGCGGTGAAGGCGATCGAGGGCCTGCTGGTCGGCGAGATGGGTCTCGGTCCCTGGCAGATCCTGATCCTGATGCAGATTTCCTTCCTGATCATGGGCGCCTTCCTCGACGACACCGCCATGTTGGTGATCGTCGCGCCGCTCTACATCCCGCTGGTCGGCAAGCTTGGCTTCGACCTGGTCTGGTACGGCGTGCTCTACACGATCACCTGCCAGATCGCCTACATGACCCCGCCGTTCGGCTATAATCTCTTCCTCATGCGGGCCATGGCGCCGGCAGAGATTTCGCTGGTCGACATCTACCGTTCGATCGTGCCGTTCGTGCTCATCATGATCCTCGGCATGATCATCATCATGGCTTTCCCGCAGATTGCGCTGTGGTTGCCGCAGCATGTCTATGTGCGGGGGTGAGTGGAAAGCAACAATGCAAAGAGGTCCGATCAAACGGTCCCGTCTAAGTGCATGATCCCGCCGATGACCGGCGGGGCCAGTTCACACAAACAAAAGAGGGAAACAGACATGAACAGCAGAAGACATTTTCTGAAGAAAGCCGGCCTGGTCGCCGCCGCATCGCCGGTTGCGCTCGCCGCTCCTTACGTGAAGGCGCAGGACAAGAAGATCACCTGGCGTCTCCAGACCTACGCCGGCGCGGCGCTTGCCGAATTCGTCATCCGTCCGGCCGTCGACGCCTTCAACAAAGCGGCCAATGGCGAAATGGAAATCCAGCTCTACACGGCCGACCAACTGGTTCCCACGGGCGAACTGTTCCGCGCCATGCAGGCCGGCACGATCGACGCCGTGCAGTCGGACGACGATTCCATGAACTCGCCGGTCGACATCAAGGTGTTCGGCGGCTATTTCCCGTTCGCCTCGCGCTACAGCCTCGACGTGCCGACCCTGTTCTACGAATACGGTCTGGCCGAGATTTGGGATCAGGCCTACACGGAAGTGGGCGTCAAGTGGCTGTCCGCCGGTGCCTGGGACCCGTGCAACTTTGCCACCAACAAGCCGATCAAGGCGCTCGCCGACCTCAAGGGTCTACGGGTCTTCACCTTCCCGACCGCCGGCCAGTTCCTGTCGCAATTCGGCATCGTGCCGGTCACCATTCCGTTCGAGGACGTGCCGGTTGCCATGCAGACCGGCGAAATCGACGCGATCGCCTGGTCGGGCATCACGGAAGTGTTCACCTCCGGCTGGGTGGACGTGACCAAGTACTTCCTGACCAACAACGTCTCCGGCGGCTGGGCCGGCTCGTTCTTCGCCAATGCCGATCGTTGGGCCGAGGTGCCGGAGCACCTGAAGACGCTCTTCAACCTGTGCATGGACAGCTCGCACTATCACCGCCTGCATTGGTATTGGGGTGGCGAGGCCAAGCTGCGTGCCGAAGGCGGCCGTCTCGAACTCACCAGCATTCCGGATGCCGAGTGGAAGACGGTCGAGGATGCGGCACATGTCTTCTGGGAAGAAGTGGCCAAGCAGACGCCGCGCACGGCGAAGGTCGTCGAGATCCTCAAGAAGTACAATGCCGACATGGAAAAGGCCGGCAAGCCCTATCGTTACGGCTGATAGGCCTTCACGCATTCAAGGACCGGGGCAGTCTCTGCCCCGGTTCCCCTTATCGGCAACCCCGCCCAGATCGGCGCAGAGACCGCCCGACAGGATAGACAGATGACCGCGCAATATACGTTCGACGAGTTGAAGAAGGATGTCGCCGAGGGCCGCATCGATACCGTTCTCGCCTGCATGGTCGACATGCAGGGGCGCCTGATGGGCAAGCGCTTCCATGCGCAGTTCTTCGTCGACAGCGGCTTTAAGGAAACGCACAGCTGCAACTATTTGCTGGCGACCGACATGGAAATGGAAACCGTGCCGGGCTATGCGGCGACGAGCTGGGAAAAGGGCTATGGCGACTACGCCCTGAAGCCGGATCTTGGCACCCTGCGCCGGGTTCCCTGGCTCGAAGGCACGGCACTTGTGCTCTGCGACGTGCTGGACCACCACACCCACGAGGACATTCCGCATTCGCCGCGCGCCATCCTGAAAAAGCAGGTCAAGCGGCTGGAAGCCATGGGCCTGAAGGCCTTCATGGCGACGGAACTCGAATTCTTCCTGTTCGACCAGACCTATGACGACGCACGCGCGTCGGGTTATCGCGACCTTCAGTTGGCCTCCGGATACAACGAGGACTACCACATCTTCCAGACCACCAAGGAAGAGGATGTGATGCGGGCGATCCGCAACGGACTGCAGGGCGCCGGCATCCCGGTCGAGAACACCAAGGGCGAGGCGTCCGCCGGGCAGGGCGAGGTCAATGTGCGCTATGCCGACGCGCTGACCATGGCCGACCGTCATGTGATCATCAAGAATGCCTGCAAGGAAATCGCCTGGCAGCGCGGCAAGGCGATCACCTTCCTCGCCAAATGGCACTACAACGCGGCCGGCTCGTCCTCGCACATTCACCAGTCGCTCTGGAGCGTTGACGGCAAGACGCCGCTGTTTTTCGACGACAAGGGCGAACACGGCATGTCGGAGCTGATGAAGCACTACATGGCGGGCCTGTTGTCGCACGCCAGCGAGATCACCTATTTCCTCGCGCCCTATATCAACTCCTACAAGCGCTTCATGGCCGGCACGTTCGCGCCGACCAAGGCGATCTGGTCGAAGGACAATCGCACCGCCGGCTACCGGCTGTGCGGCGAGAACACCAAGGGCATCCGCGTCGAATGCCGCGTTGGCGGCTCTGACCTCAACCCCTATCTCGCTATGGCGGCCCTGCTGGCGGCCGGCATTGACGGGATCGAGAAGAAGATGGCGCTGGAGCCCGCCTTCACCGGCGATGCCTATGGCGCTAAGGACGTCCGCGAGATCCCGCGCACGCTGCGCTCGGCCGCCGTCGCCCTCAATGGATCGGCCATGCTGCGACAGGCGTTTGGTGACGATGTCGTGGAGCACTATGTGCGCGCCGCCGAATGGGAGCAGGAGGAGTATGATCGCAGGATTACGGATTGGGAGGTGGCGAGAGGCTTCGAGCGAGCGTAAATCGCAACGGTTTTGTTGCTGAAGTAGCCTGGTGATGATATTATCGCAACGAGCAGGAGGTGCCTCATGATCGATAGCGAATGGTTTTATCGCCAGCTTGACAGCAAGGGCCGATCGCTGCGCGACATGGCCCGGGCGCTTGGTTTGGATGCCAGCGCCGTGTCGCGGATGTTGCGCGGCGAACGCAAGATGAGCGCGGAGGAGCAGGATCGCATAGCGGATTATCTCGGCGCCTCACTCGTGGAAGTCGCGGCGCGGCGGCGAGGCGAGTTGTCGGGCTTTGCGGAGGAAGGGCAGGAGCCTTTTTCCGCCGAGACAGCGACATTGGGTAACTCCGTTTCCCGGCGGCAGGGCTCGGCTAGGTCTAAGGACGAACTCGGCCTGAGTTTTTATGATCGCGTACGCGGGTGCATGAAAGGAACAATGACAATTGTGCCGGGGGTTGATCTGACAGAGCCGGCAGACCCGGAATGGGCGAAAGTATATGATGACGACTGAAAGGTATCTGCTTGATACCTGCGCGCTTCTCTATCTCGCTCAGGATGAACCGATTTCGCAGGAGGTGCTTGAGGTATTGGACCTGATGCCTTCGCGCTCAGATAGGGTTGTGATTTCCGCTTTCACCGCCTGGGAGATCGGAATGCTGGTGGCGAAGAAGCGGGTGTCATTGGCGCGGCCGCCGGTGGAATGGTTCCGGCTCGCCTGCGCTCGCTTCGACGTGGAGGTATTGCGGCCGTCTGCGGACGTGCTTGTCGCTGCGTCCTTCCTGCCGCAGCCGCTGCACGGTGACCCCGCCGACCGCATTCTCATCGTGACCGCCCGCGAGCATGACTTGACGATCATTACCCGGGACCGCGCCATTCTGTCCTATGGCGCGCTTGGACATGTAAAAGTACTGGCCTGCTAGGCCTATCTGGAGAAGAAGATGACAATGATCAAATGTATTTCGCCGATCGACGGATCGGTCTATGCCGAGCGTCCGGCCATGTCACTGGAGGCCGCCAGCGAGGCGGTGGCGCGTGCGCGCAAGGCGCAGAAGGCCTGGGCGCGGCGTCCGCTCGAGGAGCGCGTCCAGCTCGTTCTGAAGGGTGTCGCGCGGCTCAATGAGATGGCCGACGAAGTCGTGCCGGAACTCGCCCACATGATGGGCCGGCCGGTGCGTTACGGCGGCGAATACAAGGGCTTCAATGAGCGCTCCAACTATGTCGCCTCGATCGCGGCCGATGCGCTTGGGCCGCTCGTCGTCGAAGACAGTGTGACCTTCGAGCGCCGCATCGAGCGCGAGCCGCACGGCGTCGTCCTCGTCATCGCGCCGTGGAACTATCCCTACATGACGGCGATCAACACGGTTGCGCCCGCCCTGATGGCCGGCAATACCGTCGTCATCAAGCACGCGACGCAGACGCTGCTGGTCGGCGAGCGCATGGTCCGGGCCTTCGTCGAGGCCGGCGTTCCCGACGACGTCTTCGTCAACCTGTTCCTCGATCACGCCACAACCTCGGCGCTGATCGCCACCGGCAAGTTCAACTTCATCAATTTCACCGGTTCGGTCGAAGGCGGCCGCTCCATCGAGCGGGCGGCGGCCGGCACGTTTGCCGGCATCGGCCTCGAACTCGGCGGCAAGGATCCGGGCTATGTGATGGAGGACGCCGATCTCGACGCCGCCGTCGACACGCTGATGGATGGTGCCACCTATAATTCCGGCCAGTGCTGCTGCGGCATCGAGCGCATCTATGTGAACGAGAACCTCTACGACGCATTCGTCGAGAAGTCGGTCGCCTGGGTGTCGAACTATAAGCTCGGCAATCCGCTCGATCCGGAAACCACGCTCGGTCCGATGGCACATCGCCGCTTCGCCGCGCATGTGCGCGAGCAGATCGCCGCCGCAGTCGCCAAGGGCGCCAAGGCGCTCGTCGATCCGAAGCTCTTTCCGCAGGACGACGGCCACGCCTATCTGATGCCGCAGATCCTGGTGAACGTCGATCACTCCATGTCCTTCATGAAGGACGAGACCTTCGGTCCGGCCGTCGGCATCATGAAGGTCAAGAACGACGAGGAAGCGCTCGCCCTGATGAACGACAGCCCCTATGGCCTGACGGCATCGCTGTGGACGCAGGATCCGGAGCGTGCCGCCCGCATCGGCCGAGAGATCGAGACGGGCACCGTGTTCATGAACCGCGCCGACTATCTCGATCCGGCATTGTGCTGGACCGGCTGCAAGGAGACCGGCAAGGGCGGTTCGCTCTCCGTCCTCGGCTTCCAGAACCTCACCCGTCCGAAATCCTACCACCTCAAGAAGGTCACGAAATGAACATCGTCGCAAACTGGAGCTATCCGACCGCCATCAAGATGGGACGCGGCAGGATCAAGGAACTGGCGGACGCCTGCAAGTCGCTCGGCATGAAGAAACCGCTTCTGGTCACCGACCGGGGTCTCGCGCCGATGCAGATCACCCAGGCGGCGCTTGATGTTCTGGAAGAAGCCGGTCTTGGTCGCGCGATTTTCGCCGACGTCGACCCGAACCCGAACGAGATCAACCTCGAAGCCGGCATCAAGGCCTACAAGGACGGCGGCCATGACGGTGTCGTCGCCTTCGGCGGCGGTTCGGGGCTGGATCTCGGCAAGTGCGTGGCCTTCATGGCCGGCCAGACCCGCCCGGTGTGGGACTTCGAAGACATCGGCGACTGGTGGACGCGGGCCAATTCCGACGGCATCGCGCCGATCGTCGCGGTCCCGACGACGGCTGGCACGGGCTCGGAGGTCGGCCGCGCCTCGGTCATCACCAATTCCAAGACCCATGTGAAGAAGATCATCTTCCATCCGAAGTTCTTGCCGGGCGTCGTGATCGCCGATCCGGAACTGACCGTCGGCATGCCGAAGATGATCACCGCTGGCACCGGCATGGACGCATTCGCCCATTGCCTCGAGGCCTATTCCTCGCCCTTCTACCATCCCATGAGCCAGGGTATCGCGCTCGAAGGCATGCGGCTGGTCAAGGAATACCTGCCGCGCGCCTATCATGACGGCACGGACATTGAAGCGCGCACCAACATGATGTCGGCCGCCGCCATGGGCGCCGTCGCCTTCCAGAAGGGGCTCGGCGCCATCCATTCGCTGTCGCACCCGATCGGCGCGGTCTACAATACCCATCACGGCATGACCAATGCCGTCGTCATGCCGCCGGTGCTCAAGTTCAATCGCTCGGCGATCGAGGAGAAGATCGCTCGCGCGGCGGCCTATCTCGGCATCTCGGGCGGTTTCGACGGCTTCTACGACTATGTCCTGTCGCTGCGCGCCGAACTGGGCGTACCGGAAAACCTGACGGCCATGGGCATCAAGTCCGATCGCGTCGATGAACTGACCGCCATGGCGATCGAGGATCCGAGCTGCGGCGGCAACCCGGTGAAGATGACGCTGGAGAATACAAAGGCCTTGTTCCTCGACTGCTTCTGAGGGCTTGCAAAACTTTCAATCATCAAGCCTGCGGCGCTGTCTGTGCCGCGGGCTTTTTTCTTTTGTGGATCAGGAGGATGAAGGTCGGGACTACCATTTTTGGGGAGGCTGGCGTCCGGCGCTCTTTCCGTTTTGTTAACCATAATTAGCAATGATGAATTTACCGGCACCATGAGCCAAGGGTGCCTGCGAGAGCGATCAGACGCTCGGCCCATAGCCTTTCGAGGAAAAAGCATGCCAGTCATCTCATTCGCTAATGCCAAGGGTGGTGCCGGCAAGACCACTGCGGCCCTTTTGCTTGCGACCGAACTCGCCCACCAGGGCTACCGCGTCGCCATCCTCGATGCCGATCCGCAGCGCTGGATCACCCAGTGGCACGAGCTTTCCGGACCGCAACACAATATCGAGGTGATTTCGCAGGTCTCGGTTGCGTCGATCCAGGGCCACCTGCGCGAATCGTCGCGCACCGCCGACTACACGATCATCGATCTCGCCGGGGCCAGGGATGCCATCGTCACGACGGCCATCGGTCTTTCCGATCATGTGATGATCCCGGTCCAGGGCTGCGCAATGGACGCCAAGGGTGCCGCGCAAATTCTCGACCTGATCAAGCTGATGGAAGAGACCGGCCGGCTGAAGATTGCCCATTCCGTGGTGCTCACACGGGTTGCCTCGATGGTAACGACGCGCGCCCTTCTGACCATCAAGGGTCTTCTCTCCGCTCGCGGCGTCAATGTCGTGGATACACCGATCGTCGAGCGTTCCGCTTTTCGCGAGATCTTCGACTGTGGCGGCACGCTCTACGACATGGATGCGTCACGGATCAGCAATCTCGACAAGGCACGCGAGAATGCCCAGGCCTTCGCCGGGGAAGTCCGACGCCTGCTGCCGGTCAAGGTCATTCGGAGCCAGGAGCCAAGGCGACTGTTCCGCATCGTTCGCGACGCTGCTTGATCCTCCCGATCCTCCCGAGCAGTGCGACAAAAGAGCCGCCAGATGATCGTCTGGCGGCTCTTTTGTATGCTCATGTGCGGAGGGTGAAGCTGGCGTGCGCTCAGTCGATGAATTCGACCGTCACGCCGGCCTTGGTCATCTTGGCGAGTTCGGTGGCGTCCCAGTTGGTCATGCGGATGCAGCCATGGCTCTGGGTGCGGCCGATCTTCGACGGTTCCGGCGTGCCGTGAATGCCGTAGGTCGGCTTGGAGAGCGCCATCCAGACCGTGCCGACCGGACCGTTCGGACCCGGCGGGATCGACAGGACCTTGTCGTTCGCGCCCTGCTGGAAATTGATCTTCGGATTGTAGGTATATCCGGGATCAAAGGCGATGCGTTCGACGGTGACGGTGCCCGAGGGCGACGGGGTGTCGGTAGAGCCGATGCTGGCCGGATAGGCGGCCACCAGGGCGCCGTCGGGGCCGTAGGCAAAGATCTGCTTCAGGCCCTTGTTGGCGACGATCCGTGCGACCTCGCCCTTCTTCGCCTGTCCGGGATCGACGACCTTGATGATGGTGCCCGGAATGGTGAAGTCGACACCCGGGTTGAGGGCGCGCAGATAGGCCTCGTCCATATGGAACTTCTCGGCCAGCATTTCGGCAGTCGAGGTGAATGACAGCGCCGGGAGTTGCGCCTTGTGGGCGTAGTCCTCGGGGATGGCCGCGACGTAAGGGCCGGCCGCGTCGCCGGGCGTGATGGTGTAGGACGTGATCGCCAGTCCGCCGGAGAGGCGGAGGCGCTCGAGGATGTCCTCGGCATTGTTCGGATCGATGGTCTCGCCGGTGATCTGCTGCCAGGCGACCAGCGCCTTGTTGACGTTCTGGCCCATCTTGCCGTCGATGACCCCGGGGGAGACGCCCTCCCGGTCGAGGAAGACCTGCAGCGCGGTGATTTCCAGTTGCGACAGATTGCTCTTCACCGGGATGTCGGGGGTGACCGTGCGGGTCGGGGCCTGTTCGGCGGGCGGTGCCATGTCCGGTCCACCGGAGGGCATGCCGGGCAGCGGTTCGTCGAGCGGCTGGCGATCGATCACGCCGGGGCCGGGGATGGCACCGGTGACAATGCCGTCATCCTCCCAGCCGGGTTGCGGCGCTCCGAAATCGTCGTAGGCGGCCGGAGCCCGGGCCTGGCGTTGCCGCGGGAAATAGGTCTCCGCCGGGATTTCCGTGGCAATGAGATTGCCGAATCGGTCGATGAGTACCCGGCGGCCCATATTGTCCCGGCTGATCACGACTTCGCCCTCTTCGGGCATGTAGTCGAGAAGATCACCCTCCGGGGAGACCAGCAGAACCTGGCTGTTGCGATAGCCATAGGGATCATTGGCAAGGGCGGGTGCGGCGACGGCCGCCAAAAGGGCGGCGACGGAGGCAACCATCACTCCAGCTTTGATCATATCGGCCACGATTCACTCCTTCTTTTCTGACTGAACCTACAACGCGCCAAATTTGACACTAGTGTGGAAAAGGTGAATTCATGGTGAATATTGTTTTAAAATCCGCTCGCTAGAAAGATTTGAAGCGGAGGAGGCGGGGCCGGCTGGGGCGGCCCTGTCCGAACATCATGAGGGGGGCGATGCAGAACGATTTCGAGATAGATCATTTCCTGCCGTATCGGCTTGATCGCGCGGCCGAGCGGATGAGTTCGCATTTCATGCGCTTCTGCGGCGAGAGCGAGGAGATTACCTGGGCGGAGTGGCAGGTCTTGTGGTCGCTCGGCGAGAAGGTGCATGCGACGGCAAAGGCAATCTGTGGCCATTCCGGACTGAGCAAGACCAAGATCAGCCGGGCGGTGAAGGCGCTTGAGGATCGCCGCTGGCTGGAACGCCATCGTGACCGCGCGGACCGCCGATTCGAGCTTCTGACCCTCACCCAGGCCGGCATGGACGGTTATCGGCGGCTCAAGCTTCGCGCCGGCGACTATCAGCGCTGGCTTGAGGGAAGTCTCGATTTGCCGTACCTCACAGCAATCGACGACGGATTGTCCGGCGTCGAGACGATGATCGCCAGCGGGCAGCTTCAATCGCTGCTGCCGCCGGTCGAGGAGCCTGCCGCATGATGAAATTCAATGGGTCCAAAGGGCCGGTGCTGTCGCTCGACGAGGGCTCGGTGCTCGATATCGCCGGCTGTGTGGTCGAGGGTGTCGATCTCGCTCCCGGCCGCGCCATTCCGGACGACGGCGATCCGCGCATCGATCACTCGCTCGAGGGTTTTCTGTTCACCTGCGGTCCCGACCATATTCGCCATCCTGAACCGATCGGAGGAGGCAAGGCCGGCTCATATCCGCTGCACGGCTCCTTCTCGTCCCATCCGGCGCGCGAGGTGGCGGTCTCGGGCGAAGGAAACGACCTCGAATGCCGTGCCGTCGTCGATGTGGTGCTGTCGGACGGCGGAAGCGCGCGTCTCGACCGCTGCTGGCGTATCAACGGGACGACAGGGGAGGTGAGCCTTTCCGATACCTTGACCAACACAGGCATGAAGGCTTTCCCGGCCTTCCTGATGTACCATATGAACCTCGGGGCAAGGCACTTCGACGACGGGGTGCGGCTCGAAGGCGCGATGCTCGACGGCGGCGGTTTTCCCTGGGCCTTCGGTGAGGGCGATGGCGGCGTGTTCTGCGTGCCGGCCGGCAAGGGCGGATGGGCCGAGGTCCGGCTCGGGCCGATCGCCGCGATCAGCGGCAAGACGCTGCTGGTGCGCTTCCGCACCGACACGCTGCCTTTTCTGCAGGTCTGGCGCAACCAGGCTTCTCCCGCCCATGTGCTCGGCATAGAGCCGGTCTCGCATCGATGGGAGCCGCGCGCCAAACTTGCCGAGCGCGGCGAACTCGTCGATCTCGCGCCGGGCGAAAGCCGCGAATACGGGCTCGCCTTCGCCTTCGTCTGACACTGTCATGGCCCGTGGAACGGGGCGGTCGGCAATTGACGACCGCGCATGCCCATCGTAGATGTTTGCCCCTCGCAAGCAGGGAGCACGCCATGAACATTTCGCAGATCAACGACGAATACTCCGTAACCGGCCAGATCTCGGTCGATGATCTCGACACGATCAAGGCGCTCGGCTTCAAGTCCATCGTCTGCCATCGGCCTGACGGCGAAGAGGCCGGCCAGCCGACCTTCGCCGAGATCGCTCAGCGCGCCGAAGAACTCGGCCTCAAGATCGCCCATGTTCCCGTCGGCCCGATGGGCGTCACGCCCGAGGCCATTTCCGGCATGGTCGATGCGCTCGACGATTTCGACCGGCCGATGCTCGGCTATTGCCGTTCGGGGGCGCGTTCGACCGCAGTTTACCAGAAGAGCCAGCACCTGCGCGGCTGAGCAAGCCGTCGCGGCTTTCGCTCGCCCTTTCGCCTTTCCGTCCCATCACGTCCAACAGGAGTATTTCTCATGACCATCAAGCGTATCGAGCCGGGCGCCCGCATGAGCGGCGCCGTCGTCCACGGCAACACCGTTTATCTGGCCGGCCAGGTCGGCGACGGCACCTCCGTCACCGAACAGTCGAAGTCGGCTCTGGCTGAAGTCGAACGCCTGCTGGCGCTGGCCGGCTCGGACAAGTCGAAGATCCTGCAGACGATCATCTACCTCTCCGACATGTCGACGTTCGGCGAAATGAACGCCGTCTGGGAAGCCTGGATCGACCCGAAGAACCCGCCGGCCCGCGCCACCAGCGAGGCAGCGCTTGCGACCCCGGACTACAAGGTCGAGTTCATCGTCACCGCGGCAATCTGATCACCTTCACTATCCGAAACAAGAAAAGGCCGGGATCGCTCCCGGCCTCTTTCCTCTTGATCTGAACGGCTTGTCAGATCTTCTCGCGAATCTGAGTCAAGGTCTTCATCGGCGTGATCGCTTCCGGATCGAGCTTGATCTCGATGATCGAGGGCTTGCCCGAGGCGCGCGCACGTTCGAAGGCACCTGCAAAATCTTCCGTCGCCTCGACCGTCTCGCCATGGCCGCCATAGGCGCGGGCGAAGGCGGCGAAGTCGGGGTTGGTGAGGTCGGTGGCGCTGACGCGGCC
Organism: Ciceribacter sp. T2.26MG-112.2; assembly: GCF_900492205.1. Classification (GTDB taxonomy): domain Bacteria; phylum Pseudomonadota; class Alphaproteobacteria; order Rhizobiales; family Rhizobiaceae; genus Allorhizobium; species Allorhizobium naphthalenivorans_A. Next base: position 8,539 of record NZ_UEYQ01000021.1, on the reverse strand, counting down.
GGGATATTCCCGCTCCTGGTGCATGCGGATCGTGCCGTAGATGCCGTTGTTCACCAGGCAGACGATGATCGGCAGGTCATAGCGGATGGCGGTGGCGAATTCCTGGCCGTGCATCATGAAGCAGCCGTCCCCGGCGAAGCAGATGACTTCACGATCCGGATGCAGCGCCTTGGCGGCGACGGCGGCGGGCAGGCCGTAGCCCATCGAGCCCGACGTCGGGGCGGCCTGGGTGGCGAAGTCGCGGAAGCGATGGAAGCGGTGCACCCAGGTGGCGTAATTGCCCGCACCGTTGGTGAAAATAGTGTCCTCGGCCGTGTTGGCCTCGATCCAGTCCATGATCGGCCCCATGCGGACCGGGCCGGGGCCTTGGGTCGGCGGTGTCGACCACGAGAGATAGGCCGAATGCATTGCCTCGGTGCGGGCGGCCCAGATCGGCTGTTCCGGCGCCTTCAGCGCCTTCAGCGCGCCGACGAACTCGACCGGCGCGGCGCAGATGGCGAGGTCCGGGCGATAGACGCGGCCAAGCTCGGAGGGATCCGGATAGACATGCACCAGCGTCTGTGACGGGTAGGGGACGTCGAGCAGCGTGTAGCTGGAGGATGGCATTTCCGAGAAACGCCCGCCGATCAGCAGAACGAGGTCGGCCTCCTTGATCTCCCTTGACAGAGCCGGATTGATGCCGATGCCGACATCGCCGGCGTAGGATGGGTTCAGATGGTCGAACAGCATCTGGCGGCGGAAGGAGCAACCGATCGGCAGTTTCCAGCGATTGGCGAAGGTCTCGAACTCGGAAACGGCCTGCTTGGTCCAGCGCGTGCCGCCGAGAATGGCGATCGGGCGCTTGGCGGTGCTCAGCATCTCGCCCAGCCGCTCGATCTGCGACGGGCCGGGATGGGCTTCGACCGCCATGGCGGCCTTGGCGGCCGATGCCTCGACCTCGTCCACCAGCATGTCTTCCGGCAGCGACAGCACGACCGGACCGGGACGGCCGGAGGTGGCAATGGCAAAGGCGCGGGTGACGAATTCCGGGATGCGGCGGGCGTCGTCGATCTCGCCGACCCATTTGGCGAATTCGGTGAAGGCGCGGCGGTACTCAACCTCCTGGAAGGCCTCGCGTTCGCGCATGTCGCGGCCGACCTGGCCGATGAAAAGGATCATCGGGATCGAATCCTGGCGGGCGATGTGCAGGCCGGCGGAAGCATTGGTCGCACCCGGTCCGCGGGTCACCATGCAGATGCCGGGCTTGCCGGTCAGGCGTCCCCAGGCGTCCGCCATCATTGCGGCCCCGCCTTCCTGGCGGCAGACGAGGGTCTCGATGCCGCTGTCACGCAGCGCATCGAGAACTGCCAGATAGCTTTCGCCCGGCACGCAGGAGACGCGTTCGACGCCATTGGCCTTGAGCGCCTCGACGATCAGTTCCCCACCGGTCTTTTTCATCGGTCTCTCTCCCTTTCGATCTTAGCCAGTTCGGCGAGGATTTCTTCCTGGTGTTCTCCCACGCGCGGGCTCGGGCGCTCATAGCGCAGCGGCGTCTCGGACAGTACGATCGGCGTGCGGACACCCGGAATGACGTTGCCGTCGGCGTCCTCGAGTTCGATGCGCAGTTCGCGGGCCTTGACCTGCGGATCGTCGAACATTTCGGCGATCGAGTTGATCGGCCCGGCCGGAACGGCATTGGTCTCGCATGCGGTCAGCAGGTCGCGCTTGGCCCATTTTTCCGTCTCGGCGGTAACGATCCGGCGGACTTCCACCTTGTTGGCGACGCGGGCCTTGTTGGTGGCAAAGCGCTCGTCCTCGGCGATCGCGGCAATGCCGAGAATGGCGCAGAGGCGCTTGAACTGGCCGTCATTGCCGACCGCAAGGATCAAGTGGCCGTCGGCGGTGGGTACCACCTCGTAAGGGCTGATGTTCGGATGGGCGTTGCCGAGCCGGACCGGGGCCTTGCCCGAGATCAGGTAGTTGAGGTTCTGGTTGGCCAGCACGCCGGACATCACGTCGAGCAGCGCCATGTCGACGAACTGGCCTTCGCCCGTCTTCATCACATGGATCAGCGCGGCCTGGATGGCGGTGACGGCATAGATGCCGGTGAAGATGTCGGCGATCGCCACGCCCGCCTTCATCGGCTGGCCGTCCGGCTCGCCGGTGATCGACATGAAGCCGGACATGCCCTGGACGATGTAGTCATAACCGGCGAATTCGGCGTATGGCCCGTTCTGGCCGAAGCCGGTGATCGAGCAGTAGACGAGCTTCGGATTGACCGCCTTCAGGCTTTCATAATCGAGCACGTATTTCTTCAGGCCGCCGAGCTTGAAGTTCTCGATCACCACGTCGGAGGTCGCGGCGAGGCGTCGGACGATCTCCTGGCCTTCCTCGCTCTTCAGGTCGACGGCGATCGAGCGCTTGTTGCGATTGGTCGAGTGATAATAGGCGGCCGACAGGTTCTCGCCGTCCTTGCCCTCGACGAAGGGCGGGCCCCAGGCGCGGGTGTCGTCTCCGCCCTCCGGATGTTCCACCTTGATGACGTCGGCGCCCATGTCGGCGAGCATCTGTCCCGCCCACGGGCCAGCCAGAACGCGGGCGAGTTCAAGGACACGGATGCCGGCAAGCGGCGGTTTCTTCGGTTGCGTATCGGTCATGGAATGTCCTGTCATGGCGCAAGCGTGGCGTTCTCGGAGACCGGCTTCGAGGAGAAGCGGCGCTCCCGCCAGATGATGAAGAGGCCGGAGCCGATGATGATGGCGATGCCCAGCCATTTGATCGGATCGGGGAATTCGCGGAAGACCAGCCAGCCGAAGATCGTCGTGGTGACGATCTCTAGATATTGCAGCGGCGCGAGCGTCGAGGCCGGCGCCGAACGATAGGCATAGACGCCGAATATGCCGGAGATCGCAGCAGCAAAGCCCACGCCGGTCATCCACACCATGCTGGTGAGATCGGGCAGGCTCGGCGCGAAGGTCGCCGGCATGCTCCGGCCGAGGAGTGCGATCGCCGCCAGCGAAATCACGAGCCCCCAGAACCCGGTTTCGATCTGCATCGACCAGGGGTCCTCGCGATGGGCGAGCCTGCGGGTGAGGATGGCGAAGATGGCGACGCAGAGGGCCGAGACGGCCGGCAGAAGGGCGATGAAGCCGACCTGCTCGAAGGTCGGCTGGATGATCAGGAGTGCTCCGGCGAATCCCACAGCGCAGGCGCTGTAGCGGCGCCAGCCTATGGTTTCCTTGAGAAATATGCTCGACAGGATCGTCAGGATGATCGGCTCGATGAAGAAGATCGCCAGGGCGTCCGCGACCGACATGACCGAGAGCGCGGTCACGTAGCAGACCATCGAGAGTGCGATCAGGCCGCCGCGGGCGATATGGGAGCCGGTATTGGCCATGGAGAAGCGCGGCAAGCGCCTGCGCCAGACGAAGATCGGCAGCATGAACACCATCTGGAGCAGGAACCGCACCGCGGTGATCTCCATAGGTGAGGTGGTTTCGGTGGCGAGCTTGGAGAAGATGTCGATGAAGGGCGCGATCAGCACCGCGGCGACCATCAGCAGCAGGCCGATCGTCACATCCGGGGACGGGGCGGGCAGGGCCGGCGCGGATTGTCCGGGTGGGGTGGTCATCGCTGCCTTGCTCTTTTGCGGTGCGGCCCGCCTACAGCTTTGCGCCTGCGGTGCTTCGGACAAATTACGTTGAACTATCTATAACTTCGCGCCGAGCCGGAAGCACTTGAATTTCTCTCATGGGATCATTCCGTTTCGGCATTGCGAGCGCCTCAGGCATCAAATGTCGCGGCAGACGCGGTCACTGTGTCGCACCATCCGACGAAATCGGCGGTGGCCTCTTCACGTCCGATTTCATTCAGGGTTTCGTGGCGCATGTCGGGATAGATCCGCGTCGTGACCGCCGAAAAACCAAGCCGGGCGAGCCGCCGGCTCAGCCATTGGACGGCCTTGGCATTGTCGGTCGCGGGATCCTGTCCGCCGCCGACCAGATGGATCGGCCTCGCCTTTGGCAGCCGGTTCAATTGCTCGATCGACGCACCGCGAAAGGTCAGCGCAAACACGTCGCGCCACATCGAGACGCTGGCGTCGAAGCCGCACAGCGGGTCGTTCACGTAGGCGTCGACCTCTTGTGGATCACGCGACAGCCAGTCGGCGTCGGTCCGGCGGTTGGCTATGCGCTTTCCCCAGGCCAGGAAGGTGGCGCGGGGCAGGATCTGGCTCGGCACGTCGGAGCCCTTGAGCATGCGCTCGATCGCCAGCACCGCCAGGGCCAGCCGTCCGGCGGGGCCGGGATGGAGATTGGAATTCCACACCGCCAGCGCATCGAAGGCGTCGGGATGATCCGTCGCGGTGTTGAGCGCGATGAGGCCACCCATGGAATGACCGAACAGGATGACCGGCAGGCCGGGATATTGCCCGGCCGCGAAGTCTCGGAGCGCCAGCGTATCGGCGATCACCAGCCTCCAGCCCTCGCGCCTGGCAAAGCGTCCGGGCGGCGCGTCGGACGCCGTGGTTTCTCCGTGGCCGCGGTGGTCATGGGAAAAGACGTGGTAGCCCGCGGCCGACAGCGCCTCGGCGAATCGGCGGTAGCGGCGTGAATGTTCCGCAAGGCCGTGGCAGACCACCAGTATGCCCCTGGCCGGCGAAGTCGCCGGCTGATGGCGGTAGCTCAGTTCCGCGCCCGTGACGGTTGCGATCCGCCGACTGGTTTCGAATGCCATTCCCGTCCTCCTTGGCTTGGGGGCAAGGGTTTAATGGCATCGGCCCCTGTCGCAAAGGAAATCTTTAGACAGGTCGGTCAGGATGCGCGCGAACCAAAGGGGAAAATATGATGAACGGCACGAGAGGCGTCGTGGCGGACCGGACAGCATGGCCGCTCGGTCCCTTCCTGCTGTTTCTGGCCGTCCTTTCCGGCCTGATTGCGCTCGACATGGCCGATGGCAGTTCGATCGTCGCCGACATCGACGACCAGATGCGTTATCTGCAGCTTCGCCATCTGGTGGACTCCGGCGCATGGTTCGACATGCGGCTGCCGATGATCACCATGCCGGAAGTCTATGTCTCGCCCTGGTCGAGGCTCGTCGATCTGCCCTATGTCCTGCTCGCCTGGCTGTTCGGACTGTTCGTTGCGCCTGAGGACGCTCTGAAGTTCGCGATGCTCGCCTGGCCGCCGATCCTGTTCCTGCCGTTCGCCGTCCTTTCCTTCGAGACGATGCGGCGGCTCAATGGTGGTCGGGAGATGAAGCCGATCGGGCTGATGGCAGCGGTGATCGCCATGGCGGTGGCGGCAAGCGAGTTCGCGCCCGGCCGGATCGATCATCACAATGTCCAACTGGTGCTGATGGTCACCATGCTCTGGGGGCTCGCCGCATGGTCGTCCGCAGGTGCGGTGGCCGTCGGCCTATCCGCAACCCTTTCCGTCGTCGTCGGTCTCGAATGCCTGCCCTTCGTCGTCATCGCCTTTGGCGGGATGGTTGTCGCCTATGGCCTCGGCTGGCCGGGGGCTGCGGATTTCCTGCGTCGCGCCAGCGCCTCCATGTTTGTCACCACGATCTTCTCGTCGCTCGCCTTTGCCGGGCCGACGGGGATGGCATCGGTCCAATGCGATGCATTCTCCGCTCCCTATATCACCGCGATGGCCGGATTTTCGGCTGTTCTCTGGGGGGCGGTGCGCTTTCTGCCGGAGCGGACTCGCCCCCTCCCGCGTTTCCTGCTGCTGGGCGTCCTTGGGCTGATGGGCTGTGCGACGCTGGCCTTGGCCTTTCCGCTGTGCCTTTCCGGCCCCTATCAGATGATCGATCCGGTATCGAGGGCGCTCTGGCTCGACCGAGTGGTCCAGGAGCACGATATCCTTTATTTCCGTCAGCAGGGACGGATCGGGCTGATCATGCTGATCGTGCTTTCCGCACTCGGCCTGGTCGCCTGGCGAAGTCTGCCGCTTGCGCGGGAAGTCGGGGGAAACTGGCCGGGTTATCTGGTGGCATGGCTCGTTGCGCTGTCGTCGCTGGTGCTCACCGTGGCTCTGATCCGCTATATCCGCTTTCCCGCTTCGCTGATGGCGCTTTTCATTCCCGCCGTCGTCGATAGTCTTGTCTCCGGCCGGACGACCAGAACGGCGGGGCAGAGACTGGCCTGGCTGGTGCCGGGCGTCCTGGCGGCCCTCGCGCCGATCCTGATCTTTCTCATTGTGCCGCAGGAAGCGACCCGCATGGACGCCGTCCATCTGATGTCCGCGGATGATTGCCGCGACGAGGATTTCTCCGTGCTTCAAGGTCTTGCGCCCGGCATCGTCATGGCACCCATCGGCCTGTCCCTCAATCTGATCGAGCGGTCGCCGGCGGGCATCTCCGTGGCGGCGGTTCCCTTCCATCGGGCCTCGCCCGGTATCCGGCGGAGCCTGCTTGCCTTCACCACACAGGACCCCGACGTGCGTCGCTCAGCGCTTGAACCGTTCGATTATGTGGCGATCTGCCGTTTTCCGCTTGATCCGGCACAAGAGACGGCACCGCTCTTTGCCGCTTTGGCTTCCGGCGGCTCCTGGCCAGGCCTGGTGCCGGTCGCCGGTCCGACCGAAACCCGGCTCCAGCTCTTCTCGATCGACCACGCCGCGTTGAACTGATGCAAATGCGGCCTGGCCGGACGAGAAAAGCGGCCCCTCGACAGCCATGCGCATTGCCCCGTGCGGCGCTTTCGCCTACATAGCGGCAAAATCCCTTTACGCCTGCGGAGCAATTCAACACGATGGCACGCCAGTTCATCTATCACATGTCGGGACTGAACAAGTCTTACGGCGCCAAGAAGATCCTCGAAAACGTCAATCTGTCCTTCTATCCGGATGCCAAGATCGGCATTCTCGGCCCGAACGGAGCGGGTAAGTCGACCGTGCTGCGCATCATCGCCGGCAAGGACAAGGAGTTCACCGGGGAAGCCTGGCTCGCCGAAGGCGCGACCGTCGGCTATCTGGAGCAGGAGCCGCACCTCGACCCGACCAAGACCGCCTTCGAGAACGTCATGGAAGGCGTGGCCGACAAGCAGGCCGTGCTCGACCGCTACAACGAACTGATGATGAACTATTCCGACGAGACGGCGGATGAAGGCGCCAAGCTCCAGGACATCATCGACAGCCAGAACCTCTGGGACCTGGAACAGCAGGTCGAAATGGCGATGGAAGCCCTGCGCTGCCCGCCGAAGGATGCCGACGTGACCCTGCTTTCGGGCGGTGAGCGTCGTCGTATCGCGCTCTGCCGCCTGCTGCTGTCACAGCCGGACCTGCTGCTGCTCGACGAACCGACCAACCATCTGGACGCCGAGACGATCGCCTGGCTGGAAAAGCACCTGCGCGACTATCCCGGCGCCGTGATGATGATCACCCACGACCGCTACTTCCTCGACAACGTCACGGGCTGGATCCTCGAGCTCGACCGTGGTCGCGGCATCCCCTACGAAGGTAACTACTCCGCCTACCTCGCCGCCAAGGCCAAGCGCATGCAGCAGGAAAGCCGCGAGGAAGCCGGTCGGCAGAAGGCGCTGTCGCGCGAGCAGGAATGGATCGCCTCCAGCCCGAAGGCCCGTCAGGCCAAGTCGAAGGCCCGTATCAAGGCCTATGAACAGCTGGTGGATGCCGCCGAGAACATCCGGCCCGGCGACGCGCAGATCATCATCCCGGTCTCCGAGCGTCTCGGCAACGTGGTCATCGAACTGGAAGGCATCACCAAGGGCTTCGAAGGCCGCACGCTGATCAAGGACCTGTCGATCAAGCTGCCGCCGGGTGGCATCGTCGGCGTCATCGGCCCGAACGGCGCCGGCAAGTCGACGCTGTTCAAGATGATCACCGGCCAGGAGAAGCCGGATGCCGGCACGATCCGCATCGGTGACACCGTGCATCTCGGTTATGTCGACCAGAGCCGTGATGCGCTCGACGGCAACAAGACCGTCTGGGAGGAAATCTCCGGCGGCGCCGAAGTCATCAAGCTCGGCAAGTTCGACATGAACTCCAGAGCCTATTGCGGCGCGTTCAACTTCAAGGGCGGCGACCAGCAGCAGAAGGTCGGCAATCTCTCAGGTGGTCAGCGCAACCGCGTTCACCTCGCCAAAATGCTGAAGGCCGGCGGCAACGTCCTGCTGCTCGACGAACCGACCAACGACCTCGACACCGAAACGCTGGGGGCGCTCGAAAGCGCGCTGGAAGCCTTCGCCGGCTGCGCGATCATTATTTCGCACGATCGCATGTTCCTCGACCGCCTGGCGACCCACATCCTGGCTTTCGAGGGCGACGGCCACGTCGAATGGTTCGAAGGCAACTTCGAAGACTACGAAGAGGACAAGGTCCGCCGGCTCGGCCCCGATGCCCTCAACCCGGGCAGCCAGGCTTACAAGCGCCTGACGCGCTAAGCCTCAAACCCTCACAGAAACCCCGGTTCGTGAACTGACCCCATAAATTTGGACGGTTCATTGGCTGGAATGATTTAAGGGCTGGGTCCTGTATTGCACAGGGCTCAGCCCTTTCAGTTTCATCCGGATTCGATCATTGTTGTAGTAGCGGATGTA
>NZ_UEYQ01000066.1 GCF_900492205.1 Ciceribacter sp. T2.26MG-112.2 | reverse complement strand
ATTCTTTCGCTACCAGGCAGCGAGTGGGAAAAAGAAGATTACCTGAACCTCATCGAGCAACTGGATGAAGAAGGTTTTGATGACTTTACCCGCGTGCGTGAGCTGTTGGGTCTGGCGACCGGGTCGGATAACGGTTGGTACACCCTGCGTATCGGTGAATTAAAAGCCATGCTGGCGCTGGCTGGTGGCGATCTGGAACAGGCTATGGTCTGGACCGAATGGACGATGGAGTTTAACTCATCAGTATTTAGTCCGGAACGCGCCAACTATTATCGCTGCCTGCAAACGTTGTTATTACTGGCACAGGAAGAAGATCGCCAGCCGCTGCAATATCTGAATGCGTTTGTTCGCATGTACGGCGCAGATGCCGTAGAAGCCGCCAGTGCGGCAATGAGCGGCGAAGCGGCGTTTTACGGCCTGCAACCGGTAGATAGCGATCTGCACGCGTTTGCTGCACATCAGTCGTTGT
>NZ_UEYQ01000047.1 GCF_900492205.1 Ciceribacter sp. T2.26MG-112.2 | reverse complement strand
TGTCTTACTTGCCGCAATGCTCCTCCTGTCGGTCTTCGCATGGTGGCGGATAAATCGGATAGCTGTCCGAATCCCGAAAATTGGAGAACAATCCAATTGAAGTCATCAGCAGTTTCATGCCTGGTCACCATGGAAAGGCAGAGAACAGCGCATGTATGCCGCAAAGCCTGACACGCACCCGGACCGACCTATCCCCAGCCCTTTCAAACTGTTACGCCGATCTACGGCGCAGGTCGACATACTCAAATCCAGTGACTTGCGGCATATAGGGGGAGCTTTCAGGTGATGCTGGAAATCGGACTTTTCTGTCCGACTCCCTGTCCAGTTCTCCAGCCCCGCAGCGCTTTTCTTGTCTGCAATGAGCTGGCACCAAAGGCGTTCGAAGACTAATGTCGCGTGGCACTTAATCGTAAGAATGCGGATGTTTGGATCTCGTTTGGCATTTAATCTGAGAACTTCGTCAAGTGCCGTTGCAAATCAGTTGCAGGTATGGGCTATCCCGAGTTGGCCTGGACGAGCTGCCAAGTTGTTGAAGAAACGAGGTATTCCAAACCTCTATTTCCGCCGCAGCGATTGCGAAATCATCAAAGTTCATCTCGACGTCGTGGCCCGCTGTTTCTCAAGTTAGATGCCATATTCCATGCGACATTCTCAGATTAACTGCCGTGTATCAAATTAGGTGCCGCGCTATCTAATTGAAAATGTTGAGGCAGATTCTTGCGGTTAACTGCCAAACGACAGCGGACATACGGTCTTACGTTCAACCGTTGGACAGCGCCTATCAAAGCCACGCTTTGGACGGCGCCATTTCCGGGAAAAGCTCCGGACATTCCCGAGCGCATTTGTTCCTCAGGATGATGTAGACCAGATGCAAGGTGGCTAGCCCGGCGAGCAGGCAGAAAAACGATATATAAGCGTAAGTCAGCAAGGTCATATCGATCACCACAACAGCTACGAGTGACAGCGCGAAGTGGCGCAGATGCAGGTAGTGGGACATGGCGGGGGGCACGATGATCAGCAAGACATAGATCACATTGGTCAGTGTGCGGGGCATCAGGTAATCCAGCCAGATTGATTTTTCATAAGCCAGCGACTGGTTGTTGATCTCGACCACCACCATTTCGGAATGCAGTCCGTGCGGGACATAAAGCAGAACGCCGAACACCAGCCCGATCAGTGAAAAGATCAAGAACAACGGTTTGCGCGGGCTGTGATTGGGCTCAATTACGTACATTGAAAACGGCACCCAGATCGGCCACATGAACCAGGTGAAAAAAATGAACCCGAGTGCCCCCCAGAGCACCTGAAACGGATTGCCCCCGGTCATTCCTAGCCAGACATTGCCCTCCATAAATTGTTGTAGTCCCGCAAACAGCGGCATCAGGGCCATCGGCACATAGCGCCAGTTTTTCCGCGCAGCGATGATTGTGATCGCCGTGCCGCCGCCTACCAGAAACACGCTGGCGGCAAAGCTGACCTGAGCTGACAGACACATCCAATTTTCCTCTTTGAATTTTTCAGGTTGGCAGGCCGTGCTTGGTTTCCGGCGCAAGTCTGGCGATAGGTGCTCCGACCGGTCAGACCGAAGTCGGCGAGACTTGGACGCACAGACTACCGCTCACTCATAACACGGCGGCAGTCGCAGCAATACTGAGAACGCGAAGCAAAACAGGCATTCGAGTCACCAGACCCGGACTGATGCTTTGTACCAGCACCTGAGGCTTTTGGTCTACGTCGCGCCTGAACTTGTGCATCAATTCATCCTTCTCGCCCTTTTGGCTCAAGAGGAAGGATCTCTCGCAAGTCTGTACATTCCTACACCGCCAGTTAACCTCTCCGCCGCCGCAGCGTCCGTTTGCTCTCACTGGACCAAAGGACGCTGCTGCCCATCGCGACGCAGACCAGCCACTGCTCGAGCGGCAGGAGGACTGGTCCGGACGCCACATTGAGCGGGCCGAAATTGACGACCGCGACCTGGAGCAGGAATGATATGCCAATTGCCCCCCGCAGCCACCGGTCCGCAAAGAGATGGCCGAAAGCGCTGGTGGTTTCGGAACGCGCACGGTAGCAATTGAAGAGCTGGGCGATAAACAGCACGGTCAACCCGGCCGTGCGTGCCTGATCAAGGCTCTGCGAGCCCTCGACCAGCCCGATCACGCCGGCCCCGACGACACCGAGGAACACGGTCAGAACCTTGCCCATGTGGACGACACCAGATAGCGGAGAAACTTGCGGATGTTGTCGAAAAGGCCGCGCCTCTCGCGACCCGCGATCGACGATGGCGGCAAAATTGTCGCCGGCCAGGATCATCTTGGCCGCCCCCTTGGTGACTTCGGTCCCGGTGATCTCCATGGCGACGCCGATATCGGCTGCCTTCAACGCTGGGGCATCATTGACGCCGACGCCAGTCATTGCCACCACATTGCCGTCGGCCTGCAGCGCATCGGCGATGCGTAGTTTATGCATCGGCGCCACGCAGGCATAGACCGATGTCGTGCAAACCGCGGCCGCGGAACCAGCATCGTCCATTTCGACCGGGTCAGCGCCTTCGTCCCGTTCTCGACGATGCCCAGCAGAGCGGCGATGCGCGATGCGGTGCGTGGACGGTCACCGGGTGATCATCGTCACCCCGATGCCGGCGCGGCGAGCCTCCGCTATCGCGACCGCCGCTTCCTCGCGCGACGGTCGATGATGCCCACCGTGCCGACGAAAATCAGGTCGCGCTCCAGCGTCTCGCTCGCTTTCGGGTCTTCGTCGGCTCCCAGCGGCCGATAGGCGACCACCAGGGTGCGCGACGCCTCGTCCGACAGGCGCTCTACATCGGCGTGCGCGTGTGCTCTCTGCACCTCGTCGGGCGGGACCACGTCCATGCCAATCCGGATCCGGTTGCAATGCTGCATCAGCACGGCGGGCGCGCCCTTTGTGATGGGGATACGTTCGCCGCCATGCTCGTGGTCGCGCTCGATGGTCGACATCACCTTGCGGTCGGAGCTAAACGGGTCGCACCGATACGCTCGAAGCGTTCCTGGCGGCGGTCCTCGACGCCGAGCTTGCGCTCAGCCACAAGAAACGCAGCTTCGGTGGGATCGCCATGGATTTCCCAGGCTCCGTCTTCCGCCTGCCGCAGGCCGGCATTGTGAGCCAGGCTAACTCCGCTCAGGATGACGATCTGCTTTGCGCGAGGCGGTCCTTCCGGCGCTACACCGCCCTCGATCCCCAAGGCGGCCCCGAGATTGCGGCGCAGCGTTATCAGGAAGTTGTCTTCGCCTTGCGCTCAAGAAATAACCAGCCGACCATTCGTTTCGCGACGCGCTGAGACGAGGTTACGAGATATCCATGCCCTCCGCTCTTCTCTTATGAGACCGCCCCCCCCGACGCTGCTGCTCGCCCTTCCCGGCAACAAGGTCTTTGGCAAAGCCTCGCAAGCGCCGGCGCGGGCGAGCTCGGGGCTATCGAGGCGCGGCAAATTCCTGGATCGCGAAAGCTATGTCCGACTGCTCTCTGAGGTCGCGAGGCGGTCGCACTGGTTTCCACCTTCGCACGCCGGGGGAAACGATTTCAGCGCTTCATCTTCGGCGCCTGAGCACAGCTACCGGTCGAGGCCTTCAACGCCACCCGGAAGGGCACACGGGTGGATCATTCAGTTGGTGCCGCCCTTTGTCGGGTATCTCACGGCCATTGAGGCAATAAACGCGCTCACCGGCGATGTTCCCGACGCGACAAAAAGGACGGTACGATCGCATTGGGCTGTCCCGGCTTGCCGCCCAACTCTACTCCAACGGGACCGACGCAGAGGGGCGGCCCGCGGTCCCGCTCGGCAGGTGAGGGTTGCTGGGACTGAATTCCCCGCATCCTTGGCCGCGGACACGATGGGCCATGGTCGACGGGAGCAGCGAACGAAACATCGGCCATCTCTGTCGTTAGATTGACGCTGGCGTTCACGACAGCCGCTACAGCATTCAGTGCATTCTCGATGCGGCCCACACATGAGGGAAGCGTTGCTGGTGAAATTTATCGGCATGGGGCCTTGACCTTCCAACGGTGGGAAGCCTTATCTAAATGGGCATGAGAGATAAACAGGAGAGTCCCATGCAGTTCGATATCCAGAACATGTCCTGTGGCGGTTGTGTCCGCAGCGTCACTAAGGCGATTCATTCCGTCGATCCCGCCGCCAAGGTTACTCCCGACCTGCCGAACAGGAAGATAGTGGTCATGTCTGAGCAGTCTCGTGACGCTTTCGAAGTTGCGCTCGAAGAGGCAGGATACCCGGCTACTCCGGGCCGTTGATGAAGATGCCGGTCCGCGACCGACCCGTTGCCAAGCAGCGCCACGTCCGACCTAAGCGTGTGTGCGACCTTTCTCGTCGAACACTTCATAGTGACGTATTTTCTCGATGTTTCTGGCAATGATTTTCGCCACCCTGGTGGTGTCACTGCTTGAACGTCGGCTGCAATAATGTGATATGCGCGGAATGATTGGACGCTATTTGGCTGTATTTGTTGTGGTTGCGTTAGCCGCCGTTTCGATGGCGAACGCGATGCACATGGTGCGCATGAATTCCACCACAGATCATGGCGTCCAGATGCACGTTGCAGCAATCGGGGTTGAATACGATGCGCAGTCCTGCGAAATGGAGCAGAAATGCGCATCAGAGAGCGCCGCCATGTGTGCAGTCGTCTGCACAGGACTGCTCAACTTTGTCATCCCGGAACGCGGTGGTGCCGGTATCTTCTACGCTAGGGCGGTTTATGGCCCTACGATAATATCGGCAATATTGAGCCGTAATCCTGGCGTTAACCGCCGCCCTCCCAAGCTTCGTCTCCTTTGATCGCGTGGGTTTGGGCCCGCGACAACCTTAGATCTGATGAACGGGACGTGATGTTCCGAGGAGACAATCATGATAAATTTCTCAAGACGCGGCTTTCTTGCCGCAGGCGCAGCAACGCTGGCGTACGCGCATATTCCGCAGTTTGCATTTGCACAAGCGGTAGCCCCCATCCAGTTAACTGCCGGCCGCCGCACACTCGATATCGGCGGACGGGCCGCGTCCGTCTTGGGGCTGATCGGCCCAGACGGACGGCCCGGTGTCATGCTCGATCCGGGCCAGCGCTTCGCGGTCGATCTGACCAACGGTCTGGATGTCGAGACGATTATCCACTGGCACGGGCAGATCCCGCCCAACGTGCAGGACGGCGTCCCAGCCGCGCCCATGGCTGCGTTAAAGCCAGGCGAAGTTCGGAGCTATGACTTCGCACCCTCGGCAGGCACGCACTGGATGCACAGTCACATTCCCATTCAGGAAATGCAGATGCTGGCGGCACCCCTGATTGTCCGGCGTGCTGAAGAGATCGCTGCCGATCGGCAGGAGGTGGTGATGTTCTTGCATGATTTCAGCTTCCGCCCCGCCGAAGAGGTGCTCGCCGAGATCGTGTCCGGTGCAGGGCACGGGGATATGGGCGAAGCCAATGCCATGTCCGGCATGGATCATGGCAGCCACGGTTCCATGCCGATGCCGCAGATGTCGGGCGCGGGTCAGGGCGGGAACGATATGGCAAGGATGCATTCCATGCAGATGGATCTGAACGACTTCGATTTCGACGCATATCTGGCCAATGACCGCACCTTGGACGATCCGGATACGGTTCCGGTCGAAGCGAATGGACGGGTGTTGCTGCGGGTGATCAATGGGGCCGCTGCGACGAGCTTCTGGATCGATAGCGGCGATCTGCCGGGCCGGCTCGTCGCTGTCGACGGTCAGCCGATCGAGCCCATACCTGGCAATCGGTTCGGCCTTTCGATGGGGCAGCGTTTGGATCTGGAGCTTGAACTGCCTGACTCCGGTGCCTGGCCAGTCCTGGCCCTTCGGGAAGGGGCTCGTGAACGGACGGGAGTGATTCTTGCCACGCCCGGCGCGCAGGTTCGCCGTATCGATCCTCTTGCCGAAGCCGAGGCACCCGCGTTCGATATCAGGATGGAACAGGAATCTCGCCTGCGCGCAGTGACCGGACTTGCCGATCGCGGCGCCATCCGTCCAATAGACGTTATGCTAGGCGGGCAGATGCAACCCTACGTCTGGACGATCGACGGCAAGACCTGGGGTGAGCATCTGCCGATTTCGGCGAGCAGCGGGGACCGCGTCGAGATCCGCTTTCACAACATGTCTATGATGGGACATCCAATGCATCTGCATGGCCATCATTTCCAGGTGGTGGAGATCGGCGGGCGCAGGATGGGGGGAGCGATGCGTGACACCCTCTATATCCCGCCTATGACTATGGCCACGATCGCCGTGGATGCGGGCGAGGCGGCGCGCTGGATGCTGCATTGTCATCACATGCCACATCTTTCGACTGGGATGATGACCGAGTTCGTGGTTGCCGCCTGATTTCGAAGGCCTCCCGCCTATGGTGGGAGGCCGCTAAGCCACAGGATTGAACATGAACAAAAAAGTTGTTGCCGTGCTTGCCCTGGCGCTTGCTGGCGCTGCCGTCTGGTGGACGCAGAATCGGCAGGACAGTTCTGGCACCGGCGAGCCCATCGTTCAGGTCGCAGTGCCGTCATCGCTTTCGCCGATGGCCGAACAGGGCAAGGCCGCGTTCGACGCCAACTGTGCCAGCTGTCATGGGCCGACCGGTTCGGGGCGGGACGGGCTGGCGCCGCCATTGATCCATAAGATCTACGAGCCCAGCCACCATAGTGATATGGCCTTCACGCTTGCTGTACGCCAAGGGGTTCGTGCCCACCACTGGCGATTTGGCAATATGGCGCCGGTAGATGGTGTCAGCGACACGTCGATCAAGGCGATCACCAGCTATATTCGCGAATTGCAGCGCGCGAACGGTATCCAGTGAACGTGACAGCCGCTACTTGGCGGGCCGTCTGACATACCGACCCGTGGCCCCGACAGCTAAGTTGCAAATCTTCCTTCCCGGGAGGGCGCGCTAAAAGCTATGCGTTTTTTGTGTCAGGGACCCAAAGCTGCGCCGAAGCCGGTTACAGCAGGCCAGACCTTATACCCAGAGTCATAGACTTGACCGACGTACGCTATAGCGCGGCGATCAGGATTAGACGCTGTCGCGTCACGAATCTCACCTTGATTGTCGCCGCGCACCGCTCGGCAACAGCCGCAGGGTAACCGGTGTTCTACCCCCACATTGTCTGCAGGCTTCTGATTTGTGATCGACATTCCATGGATGAGCGACAAGGAGTTTCTCCATGGAGTCTACGTTGGAGGTTTTCACAACGGCGCGGAGCAGGCGTGAGACGCATCGC
>NZ_UEYQ01000048.1 GCF_900492205.1 Ciceribacter sp. T2.26MG-112.2 | reverse complement strand
CTAGGTCCAGGCCGACGATGCTAACTTCCTTCATGGATGCTCTCTCCTCTAAGTGACGTTCTGGCGAACATCACTCTGGCACATTGCGATGCCGTCGGGAGGGGGCATCCACTCCATCAGCTCTCAGTGGAAATCAACAGCTCATTAAGTCAAAGTGCGCCGCTTGAGAGGCGCAACTTCAATCTTTTCTTCCAGCCACCCCGCCGAAATGCGAGCGGAGTCGCGCGGCCGATGCGACTTGAAAGTCGGCGACGTGACGCGTCCTAAGGCCTGTCCGATCGCGGCCTATTTCCTGAACAGGTTGATGCGAATGCCGTCACCGAAGAAGCCTGTGCCTCTGCTCCACGACGATATGATGTTCCTTGTCTTCAACCAGGTCACGAAATCGACGTTGACCGGTGTGTCTGCAAGCCTCGGCGTACCCCAACCCGGTTTGATGTCGGGGAGCGGTGATGGCATCGACTGCAGGATGTCCTTCACTTGTTCGATGTCAAACATCCCGTGAAACAGGTTCAGCAGCGAGATTTGAGTTTCGGCGGGGCCGGAGCTTAAAATCACAGCGCGTGCGGCATCCGCATCGATATTGTCGGTCCTGGTTCTAGTGCGGGCAAGTATTTCGCCTACGAGCGCGGCTCGGGCGCGTTTGCCCGTAAATATGCCGAGGTCCATCGCTGCGAGGATTTTCAGCCGGGTCCCGTCGCCGACGTCCGCTTCTAGCAGCTTTTGCCTGAAGTCGTCGTCTAGGTCGCACTCGGCCTGTGCCTCGAAAAATTCGTTAACGTTGTTCTTGACGAAGGCGACACCCAGCGCAGGGCTGCCTGCTAGATGGGACAAATTCTCGGCGGAGAAGACCACCAGGTTTCGATCAACCAGGATCTTCGTCTTCCCTACGCTAACGGATTTCGGGAACGCCTTGAGCTTGTACTGCAACGACTGCAAGTAGGCGGCATAGGCGTCGTCGCTCAGGGCGTCACTCTCGAGGACGAACTCGCGAAGCGAATGGGCCTCTAGTCCGTCCGGCATCGGCTGTCCACGAAGCGCCGTGATCGTGGTGTCATCATTAAGGAAGTCACTCAGCGCATCCGCGTCATAGCTCTCGCTCCTTTGGAAGGCTAGGCAGTTCTCCCAAGTCGGCTCGATTCTCCCGATCTCGAAAAGCGCAACGTGAAGCTTGTCGGGAACGTCGTCCAGGCTCGGTAGCGAGGTTAGCTGCTGCTCCAAGAACCTCACCAGTGATTCGAGTTCGAGATGCTCCCGGCCGACGACGCGACGCATTGCCTCGACGCTCTCGCGCCGATTTTCGGGCAGTCGAAGGAGGACGTTCTCAAGATACTCATCGAACTGTCCATCGACCTTTTTCAGCAGTGGCTCGTTGCCGGACTCCAGGATTACCGTGTAGTTTCGTTCGGACGGCCCGTCTTCATCCTCGAGCAGGAGAACACTCTGGAAGATGAAGTTTAGGTTATCAATAGAGATCGCGTAGAGCCCACCGTCGAACAAGACCCGCACGAACCCCGGATGTGTGGCGACGGCGGCTAGGTCGACCGTCTCCACGTCGAGCAGCTTCAGGCGTTCGGGAGGGAAGTCGACCCCTTGTTCAAGGATGCCGGCGAGGTTCTGCGATACGAACGCTGCCAAAGTATTGTGCTTGCTGGCTAGGCTCTTCAGTTGCGTGTCGGTCACGTGGCTGATAATCCGCGCCACATGGGTCAAGTTCGCAGAACTTGCGAGCGCAGCGGCGACAAAGTCCGGCCAGATCCGCGAAAGCCCGGCGATCAACTTAGCGACCGCCGCCCCATGGGCATAGTACGCCGCCAGAAAAGACTCGCAGCCTTCGAAGTCGGATGCAATGTAGTTCATCAGTTTGGAAATCTGCATCGGATAGGATGAGGTATCGGTAAGCAGGCCGTCTACGATCTTGACGTTTAGGACATAGTTCCGACTAAAGTCTTCGTCGCGCATCGCGGCGATGACCTCTCTCGGGTTGTCTATCTGAAAATTGGGGTCGGGGTTGCTGAAGCTCCGAATGCGGATGAGGAATTTGTTGTCGCTTGGCGACAGACGACCGGAATGGAAGAGTGATGTGTACTGGTAGTAGGTGTCATCAAGATATCCTTCCAAAACCAGGAAGCGAGCCAAGTCCACCCTGTCGCCGAAGCCGTTGAAAAAGTCGGCCACTTCCTCCACGTTCTCGCGAAGCATCTCGGTGAACTTCATCATTCGGAGAGTGGTGATTCTGTCTCGCAGATCGCGGATGCGTTTGGACGTCGCATCTCTGTATGATGCGGCCTTCTTCTCCACTTCCTCTTTCCGTTTCAAGAAGGTCTTGTTTGGATTCACCTTAGCTTGAAGCCCCGACACTGCGACCTGTTGTTGGTAACTCTGCACGTCGCGTGCCCAAAACTGTTTGGATTCGATAAAATCCTCCAGCTTTTCGCTCTTGGCCAGCGTATTGATCGGAAAGAAGTGGTTGCGGTCCAACGAGACAGAAATGTAACCCACAGGAACCAATTCAATCAGAGCCATCGCATAGCTCCTGCGTAACTCATCCAGATCATTTGGCAGTTGCCTCTCGCTGATGTCGATGAGTCCTTCCAGGCGAGATATTTCCGCCCTGTACTTAGCTTCGCTCGCGGTCACAAGCCGGTCGTGAGCGTGAAGGATGCCGGCGAGGTTGCCCCTCCCACGATGAAGGTTCTCGAAGTCGCTGGGGAAAACGTTCTTGTAGATTAAGACGGCCAGCAACTTGTTTGCGTCGAGATTGGTCTCGCCTTCCGGTTCGAGATTGTCGACGTAAATTGCGTATTCGTTGAAAATGTTTTGGATGAGCCTGAGGTCATCCAAGTATCGCGAAACCTCGCGTAGGAACTGTGGCTTCAGCCTCTTGTCGAGTGAAAGGCGCTTGCCCTGCTCCAGTACCTTGTCGATCGAGTTGGAGCTGTTGATGATCGGAATTACGGGTATAATGAATTCGAAAAACTTCGTTCTGTCCGTATTAACGAACATATCATCGCGTAGGGCGTAGAGGAATCTGATGGGGCGCTTCACCCCCCCATTGGCATTCACGAGACTGTTGATCTCGCGCAACGTAACGAAGATGTCGGCGTTGTTAAACCTGTCTAAATCCTCGATCACGACAAGATCGTATTTGGTCGACTGGAAAAAGTATATGATTTCATCCAGATGGCGGTTGAGGATCGACTCCTCGGTCGCAGCCTTCGGCGTGATTTCGATGTCCTTGAGCGATATGCTCTTCAGCGAAATGCCGAAGCTCGCGACATAGATGTGATGGAAGACTAGCCAAAGGAACAGCCCGCCGATCCCGAATGCGAGCAGATTATACCAGTTCGTGGCGTCCAGAGGCATGAAAAAGGCGCCCGTCATGATCGCCTCGCGGTGCTGGATCAGGTGCCAAAGCGCTACGATGCCCAGCACGATGAAAAGGGACGCGAAACCGGACCAGCGGCCAGGTGATTGAATGCGCTTAAACCTAGATAGCGGGAGTCGATTGGCGTCGGCGCCGTAGAGCATCTGCTGGAGGATACTGCGCTCGATCTCCTGCTTGCCGACCGCGGCGCCTGTGGAAACGGCTTCGGGCATGAACGCCGCCAATGAAATCTGGAGGACCGGCCGCTTGTAGCGCTTCAGGAACGACTTGATGATGCTGCTCTTCCCGGATCCATAGGGTCCGGTGAGGGCGATGTTCATTACGCGGGGGTTGCTGGTTGCCACAGTCAACGCTGCGGAATATACGCCTGCTTCGTCCGCCTTATCCGTAGGGGCGAGATCAACGAACCTGGACTCCCCGTCAGAAACCGCCGGATGTGGGGTGAGCCAATCCGCGACGGATTTGAGCAAGCTCGCCAATGTTTTCCGATATCCGAACTGTCTCTCCAAGGCTCAAGACCCTCCTGTTTCGCAGAACCTGACTAACAGTGCTCAGGTGTCTGCAACAGGCCACTCGAAGCGGGAGATGACACTGCCCCCAATCTCACAGCCCTTGAAGACGTTAAGCAGAGTCGGGCCCATCGGCCAACGGCCGTCGCATGCTTAGCCCAAGTTAATCAGCTAAATGACGAAGTTATCGTATCAGATGCCAGGTGCACGCTATCGTGCTGGCCGCATTCGATACCGCTCGATAGAATCGCGCTGAACTGCCCGTTTTGTGTCTCTTTACCGGAAAGACCTCCTCGTCGAATGTCCGCTTCCGGCCCCGAAGCCGACACTCAGTAACTTCAGGGCACCGGTGGGAGCAGTTTCCAATGGCGTCGTCGAGCGGATCGCGCTCAAGCAGATAGCATTCTGCAGATGCAACTCTAAAGAAGTAAATAGCTGGGTTGTTGGTTAGCTTGAGGTGTGCGCGTAGTGTTGCGCTAAGGCGAGACACCACGCGATTCGACGGGCTTGGATAGGGAGGGCGCGGTATTGACAAAGTTGCTTCTGATTTTCTCCGATGGAACCGGTCAGATTGGAGGACTTCGTCCCGATCAACGATTGTCAAATGTTTATAAGATGTACCGCGCGATGCGGCCCGGGCCGGATTCGCCGATTGGTCCGCACCAGCAAGTCGCCTTTTATGACCCTGGCTTAGGGGCCGGCGAAACGGATGGGATCAGCTTCCGCAGAATAAGGAATACGCTTTCTGCCGCAGTCGGTACGGGGATCGACCAAAACGTCATAGACTGCTACGCGGCGATAATCGCCAACTATCAGCCGGGCGACAAAATCTGCCTCTTCGGCTTCAGCCGAGGAGCCTACACCGTTCGCTCGCTGGCGAATGTCCTGAACCTCTGCGGGGTGCCAACCAAAGGATCTGACGGGGCACCCGTACCGCGGTATGGGCCGAAACTGCGCAAGATCGCTTCGGACGCTGTCCGGTACGTGTACAATCACGGAGCTGGGTCTAAGCGGGCGCTCTACGAAGAAGAGCGCGAGGAGAAGGCTCGGAGCTTCCGCACAAAGTACAGCTCTGAGGGCGTTGGCGCGGACGGGGAGCCGCAAGGCAATGTGCAGCCTACCTTCATCGGGGTCTTCGACACGGTCGCGGCACTTGGTAGCCGACAAGCAACGCTCCTAGCGGTCGGCGGCTTCTTTTTGCTTCTTCTGCTGACTTGGTGGATTTCAACGGTGGCACCATGGTGGATAACGGCGTTGTTTGCGCTGGTGCCGCTGGCCGCCGCCTACTGGACGATCGTAGTCATGAGTGGGCAGGTGAAATATTTCTTCAAGGACCCAGGTCGGAGGGTTCGCCTCTGGAATCCATTCGACTGGTTCGCAATCGCACGCCACGGACATGTCGCATGGTGGTCCGGCAAGAATTACGACCGCTATGTCGACCGCGAGGTCCGCTTCCTGCGCCATGCGCTCGCGATCGACGAGGCACGCCTGAAGTTCCCTCGTGTGTCCTGGGGCCGGAGCATAGATGTCGATTGGAACAACCAGCGGGGTAACCACGACTGGATGAAGCAGGTATGGTTCGCTGGCAATCACTCCGATATCGGGGGAAGTTATCCTGAGGAGGAATCGCGGCTTTCCGACATTGCGCTGCAATGGATGCTAGACGAGCTGAAGGCGGCGATCCCGGAGATTCAGATGCGACCGGAATTGCTCGTCACCTCACCCGATCCGCTCGGACTCCAGCATGACGAACGCGAGGGCGTGTTGAATGGCCAGCCTGCACTGCTTCGTTGGCTGACCCGCGACCGCTTAACTTGGACTACGCAGGTGAGAAACGTTGAGAAGGGGGTGACGCTACATCCTTCGGTCATCGCGCGCTTTGAGGCGGAGGCCGTTCCGCAGATGGGTGAGGTTAAGGCCTACCGGCCCTCCAATTTGCACAACCATTCTCTAGTGGCCAAGTTCTACAGTGAAGAAGTTAGGGGCTAGCGTGCCTGGCCAAACCAAGAGGGTGTCTGTGTCGCTCCGAGCAGATCGGTATACGCCGAGAGTAGGTCCGTACTCGGACGGCAGCTTAGGCCGGTCATTCGCCAAGCCCGGACCGTCTCCTGCCGGCCCCGAAGCTGGCCTTTCAGGAGGGGCAATTCTCTGACTGCGCCCCAGACGTCAGTGTTAGCGGAATAGCATGCAGATCCGCTCAGGCAACCTTGCCCCTACTCGGCCTGATCAAAACTTCTGCGGATATTCCCAATCGAGAGTGCAGTTGACGGATCATATCGATCGACAGGCTTCGCTTGCGGTTCAGGACATCGGCCACCCGGTTACGCGGGCCAATCATCGGTTCGAGGTCCTTGCGGGTCAATCCTTGCTGTTCCATCCGAAAACGTATTGCTTCCACCGGATCGGGGGGATCCATGGGGTAAGCCTTCGCTTCGTAAGCGTCGATGAGAGTCGCCAGAATATCAAGCCGGTCCCCCTCAGGCGTGCCGGCCTTCGCGCCCCACAGGTCCTCGACCTCAGCCAGAGCTTCCTCGTAATCCCTTTCTGATCGGATGGGCTTAAGATCAGCTGCCATGTTCGATTTCCTTCACGTCGATCTTGTCATATGCCTTGTGTGTCCCGATCCACTTGATCCAGACGATGCTTTTCTCAAAATGTAAGCATCCGGCGTAGGCCGCGGATGGGTCTTCAGCATCCGGTCAGTGGGGTTTGGTTCGGCTTTTTGCGAAGCCAGCTTTCCCGAGCGTTCGGCGACGCGCCAGTTTCGCTATCCGCTCATTGAT
>NZ_UEYQ01000051.1 GCF_900492205.1 Ciceribacter sp. T2.26MG-112.2 | reverse complement strand
GAGGGTGGGCTCGTATCGTTTGACATGACTCTGGATAGCAGATGTTCGCCTGCCTTCCAACAAATTTCATGCAGCCATCATGTAAGTGCGATTGACAAATACATGCTAAACGCACATAAATTGACGAGCTTCAAACCTGGACCCTCGCCATGGACATGAAATCGTCTTCGCAGACGGCCGCGCCAGCCGTTCCCGCGCCGCCGCCAACGCCGGCACCGGCACCCTTCGTCTCCCTCGTCGCCGACCCCCGCCGGCGTGTCGTCGTCTTCGTCCTCTTGCTGACGGCGCTGTTCATGGCGACGCTCGACAACCAGATCGTTTCCACCGCGCTGCCGACCATCGTCGGCGAATTCGGCCAACTCGAACGCTTCGGCTGGACCGGGTCGGCCTATCTTTTGACCTCCAGCGCCGTCATGCCGCTCTATGGCAAGCTCGGCGATTTGTTCGGCCGCAAATACGTGATCATGGCGGCGGTCGCCATTTTCACGCTCGGCTCGCTGGTCTGCGGCCTGGCCACCTCCATGGACACGCTGATCGCCGCCCGCGTGCTGCAGGCGCTCGGCGGTGGTGGCATCATGGTGTCGATCTTCTCCATCAATGCCGACCTGTTCGAGGCCCGTGAACGGGCCCGCTACCAGAGCTATTCCAGCCTCGCGCTGATGGCATCCGGCGCCGTCGGCCCGGTGCTGGGCGGCAGCTTGAGCGACCTGTTCGGCTGGCGCTCGATCTTCCTCGTCAACCTGCCGATCGGCATCCTGGTGCTGGCCGGCCTTGCCTTTCTGTTGCCCTACCGCAAGCCGCATCGCCGCCCGAAGATCGACTATGCTGGTGTGATCCTGCTCGCCGGTGCGGTCGCCAGCGTCGTGCTATGGGCCGACAGCGCGCAGATCTTTGGCTCGCTCATCGCCACGCAAAGCCTCGCCGTGATCGCCTTCGGCCTTGTCTGCGCCCTCGGCTGGATTGCCGTCGAGCGGCGCGTCGCCGAACCCGTCGTGCCGCTCTCGCTGTTTTCCAACCGCACCATCAATCTCATGCTGATCGTCTCGCTGGTCTCCGGCGCGATCGGCATCGGCTCGGTCAATTATGTCGCGCTGTTCCTGCAAACGACGACGGGGCTTAGCCCGACCCATGCCGGCCTGCTGTTCATCGCCATGACCGGCGGCATAGCCGCCGGCTCCCTGTGGGCCGGCCGGCGGATTTCGAAGAGCGGTCTCTACAAGCCCTTTTCGGTCGCCTCCACGGCCCTCGGTGTCGTCAGTCTGGCCTTCTTCAGCCAGATGCACGCCGGCACCTCGGTCGTCCTCATCGCCGCCGTCATGCTGCTGCACGGCATCAGCATCGGCATCGGCCAGCAGGTGCCGGTGCTCGGCGTGCAAAACGCGGCCGCGCGCGACGACGTCGGCGCCGCGACCGGCACGGTGACGCTCGCCCGCATGTCCGGCGCTGCGATCGCCATCTCGATCTATGGCGCGATCATCGGCTCC
Organism: Ciceribacter sp. T2.26MG-112.2; assembly: GCF_900492205.1. Classification (GTDB taxonomy): domain Bacteria; phylum Pseudomonadota; class Alphaproteobacteria; order Rhizobiales; family Rhizobiaceae; genus Allorhizobium; species Allorhizobium naphthalenivorans_A. Next base: position 4,631 of record NZ_UEYQ01000051.1, on the reverse strand, counting down.
GGCCTGTCGCATCTGACCAACCAGATCCCGGGTGTCGCCGACTTCCAGCAACTGACCCCGCAAATGCTGGCCGCCCTGCCGGAGGCGAGCCGGGCCGCGGTCGCCGAGGCCTATGCGGGCGCCTTCTTCCCGCTCTTCCTCACGGCCTCGGGCATCGTCGCCATCGGCCTTGTCTCCGCGCTGATGCTGAAGAACGTCCGCCTGCCGGTCGCGGGCAAGGGGAGGTAGGTCAGAGGCGCCAAGAGCGGGCCGGCGCGAATGCTTCACGACAGCTTCGCGCCAGCCGCGTTTGCCAGAGTGCGGCCAATATCTCGGCATGAAGCGGTGAACGATGTTGTCCAAGCGATTTTCTCAGCAGTCCCTTTCGACCGTCGCGCGGGCGCGCCGCCTGGTCGGCCTCGCCTCCGGTACGGCCTTGCTCTCGGTCCTGTCGGGCTGCCTGTTCGTCACCGACACCAGCCGCATGAACATCGATGTATTCCAGGACGAGGTGGCGCCGGTCTATTATGATCCGGCCCGTGTCCAGCCCGCCGATCCGCAGCCGGTGCCGCAACGGCGTGAGCTCTACACCACGCAGTTCCACCAGACCTACGGCCTGCCGGTCAGCAATCCGCTGCACCGCGTCATGTACGGCGTGATCCGTGACGACGGCCACACCCTGCCGGCCATCCCGCTCGACCGGGTCGACCGTTCGCAACTGCGCCAGGAAATCACCTATTCGACCAACGAGGCGCCCGGCACGATCGTCGTCGATACCAAGGCGCGCTATCTCTATCTCGTCCAGCCCGGCGGCAAGGCGATCCGCTACGGCGTCGGCATCGGCCGTGACGGTTTTGCCTGGTCGGGCCGCGGCACGATCCAGATGAAGCAGAAATGGCCGCGCTGGACGCCGTCCGACGAGATGGTGGCGCGCCAGCCGGACCTGCGCAGTGTCTCGGCCTCCGAGGGTGGCCTGGAGGCGGGGCTCAACAACCCGCTCGGCGCCCGTGCGCTCTATATCTACCAGGACGGCAAGGACACTCTCTATCGCGTCCATGGTACGCCCGACTGGCAGTCTGTCGGCAAGGCGACCTCGTCCGGCTGCGTGCGCATGTTCAACCAGGACGTCATTGACCTTTATGACCGCGTCGGTCCCAAGGCGCAGATCGTGGTGATCTGACGTCGACTGTTGACGGCTTGCCACGCACTGTCGCAAAAACGACAGCCTCGCAAAGAGTTGACTCGGCTTGGCGGTTGCATCCCACCCGCTTTCCTGTTGCATTGCGCAAAAATCGGGAACAAAGCTGATCCTCGGGATTTTAGCTGCGTCCTCTTGCCGTGTCGTTCAAAGGAAGCTTCCTCGTCCATGCCTTCATCGGATCAATTCTCGCGCCGCACCTTCCTCTCCCTCTCGGCTGTCGGCGCAGCCAGCCTGCTCGCCGGTTGTGCCTCGTCCAGGCCCGTCGGTGGCCCGATCGCCACCACGATCACCTATCGCGACGGCCAGAGCCGGCTCGATCGCCCGATGGCCGTGGGTTCGGCCGAGCTCGACGCCATGTATGGGGAGATCTATGACGGCGGCTACGTCATTCCGGCGGTGCCCTATCAGAAGATCAATCCGCGCTTCTATCGCCAGCGGGTCGTCGACCCGACCGGCCAGCCGCCCGGCACGATCGTCGTCGACACGCCCTCGCGCTTCCTCTATCTCGTCGAATCAGGCGGCACCGCCATGCGCTACGGCGTCGGCATCGGTCGCGAGGGCTTTGCCTGGCAGGGTACCGGCGTCATCCAGTGGCGGCAGAAATGGCCGAAATGGACCCCGCCGGAGGAGATGATCGCCCGCAAGCCGGAACTGGCCAAATATTCGGCCGACAATGGCGGCATGCCGCCGGGCCTCGACAATCCGCTCGGCGCGCGCGCCCTCTATATCTTCCAGAACGGCGAGGATACGCTCTATCGCCTGCACGGTTCGCCGGAATGGAATTCGATCGGCAAGGCGGTTTCGTCGGGTTGCGTGCGCCTGCTCAACCAGGACGTCATCGATCTCTACGAGCGCGTGCCCAACAAGGCCAAGGTGCTCGTCTGGCAGTAAGGCGGACGCCGTCCGAACGGCGCCGGTCTGAATGTCCTTCCTTCTCCCCATCGTGGGGGGAGGGGAGCCGTGCCCCTTTCGCCAGGCTCAACGTAAGGCGGCCAGGCCACGATGCCGTTTCACCCAGCGCCAGCCCCCATCATACCGCACATGCGCTATTTTCTCCCGGCTGCGAATGAGGGTAACGGTAACGGACAATCCGGTACGGACCGCTCCTACTCGAGTTCGACCAGCCGCTTCTTCAAGCGCTGGAGACTGTCGCGCAGCGTGCCGAGTTCACCCATGGTGCAACCGGTCTGTTCGCCGATCGCCCGCATGATCTTGGCCGCATGACATTTCATCGCCCGGCCGGGTTCGGTCAGGGTGACGAAGACCTGCCGCTCGTCGGCCGTGTCGCGCCGGCGCTCGACATAGCCGGTCTGTTCCAGCCGCTTCAACAGCGGCGACAAGGTGCCCGAATCGAGCCCGAGCTTTTCGCCGATCGCCTTGACCTGCTGGCCGTCCTCTTCCCACAGCGCCATCATCACCAGATATTGCGGATAGGTGAGGCCGAGCGGCTCCAGAAGCGGCTTGTAGGCGCGATTGAACGCATGTGCCGCGCCATAGAGCGCAAAACACAGCTGGCGGTCGAGCGTCACTTCCTTTTCCAGGTCCGCATCACTCATGTTCGACGTCGAAGCTCCCTCTTGAAATCCCCGTGCGAACTGTCGCCAATTCTGATCTTCGGGGCAATGCGCAAAAAATAAATTGCGCACAATCTAATTGTGTCATATATAGCGTTCATCCCAACGCGAAACAAGGAGCATTCCCATGGCCATCCTCTACACCGCCCAGGCATCCGCAACCGGTGGCCGTTCCGGCCGCGCCGTTTCCGACAATGGCGTTCTCGACGTCACCCTGACCGTTCCAAAGGAACTCGGCGGCGACGGCGCCACCGGCACCAATCCCGAGCAGATGTTTGCCGCCGGCTATTCCGCCTGCTTCCTCGGCGCGCTGAAATTCGTCGCGGGCAAGGAGAAGGTGAAGATCCCGGACGACGCCAAGATCACGACCCGTGTCGGCATCGGCCCGCGCGACGATGGCACCGGCTTCGGCATCGAAGTGGCGATCTCCGCCGAACTTCCCGGCATCGAGCGCGAACTCGCCGAAAAGCTGGTCGCCGCCGCCCACATCGTCTGCCCCTACAGCCACGCCATGCGCACCTCGACCGAGGTTCCGGTCAGCGTCGCCTGAGGGGAAGGCAGTAGGCAGTAGGCCTGCCGCCCGGCTTCATCGCCTTCCCTGCATTTCCAAATAGATCCACCGCCAGAAGGCCGGCCTCACGCCGGCCTTCTGACTGCCGGAAAAAGTTATCTCTCCATCAGATTTGAACCGCGGCAGGCCATTTCTTGGCTTGGCGAGCGGTGTCCGTTCCTCTTCTCCCCAGCGGGGAGAAGGTGGCGCGCAGCGCCGGATGAGGGGGAGCGAAGCTCATGAGGGCTTGGGGCACTTGCCCCCTCATCGTCTCGTTCACCCTCGGCACTTCTGCCCGCTGGGCACAAGGGGCAATTCATGGATGCTCGCATTTCCACCTTTGCCCCCAGAAAAAAATGCACTATATTCTTTCCAAAGAAAGGATCGTGCCATGCTCCATCAACCGCTCGAATACGCAAAGCCTCCCGTCTCGGAAGGTGCGACCGTCACCAAGGCGGTGATTGCCGCCGCCGATCGGCTGGGACTGTCGGCGCGCCAATTGTCGGCCGTGATCGGCGTGTCCGAGGCCAGCATATCGCGCATGAAGCGGCTGGATTTCCGTCTCGAACGCGGCACCAAGCCGTTCGAGCTGTCGCTGCTGTTCATCCGCCTGTTCCGCTCGCTGGATGCCATCACCGGCGGCGACGAGGCGGTGGCGCGCGCCTGGCTGAAGGCCGAAAACACCGTGCTCGGCGGCTCGCCCCTCCTCAAGATCGCAACCGTTTCCGGTCTCGTCGATGTCCTGGCCTATCTGGACGCCCGCCGCGCTCTCGTCTGAGGCCCGCACCGCAGATGGGGCCTTCTGGCGGCTGGTCGAGGCGCAGCATCAGGTTTCGACGATGAAGCTCGTCGACAGCGTCGAGGAGCAGACCCTGCTCGAAAGCCTGCTGGAAGAGACCAAGCCGGCCTTTCCGCCCGAATGTGCCGGTCTCGACTATCTGCTGGCGACCCCGTTCCGCTATGGCGGTGTCTATCCGCACGGTTCGCGCTTTCGTCGGGCCGGCCGCACGCTCGGCGTCTATTACGCGGCTGAGAGCGTCGATACAGCGCTCGCCGAGATGGCCTTCTACCGCCTGCTGTTCTACGCCGAATCGCCCGCAACGCCGCTGCCGGCCAATGCCAGCGACTACACCGCCTTTTCCGCCCGTATCGCCACCGACCGCGCCATCGATCTGACGCTGCCGCCTTTGGTGAGAGACGAGGCGGCCTGGACCGATCCCGCCGACTATACCGCCTGCCAGGCGCTCGCCGACATGGCGCGGGCCGGCGGGATGGAAGCCATCCTCTACCGCTCGGTCCGCGATCCGAAGGGGGCTAAGAACATCGC
>NZ_UEYQ01000049.1 GCF_900492205.1 Ciceribacter sp. T2.26MG-112.2 | reverse complement strand
TCATGGCGCGGCCGCTGATCTCGGCCGGGATGGTTGCAAAGATGCTTGAGGTGACGCCGCAAGGAGCGCGGCGGATTGTTCAGGAACTGGGTTTGAGGGAGATGACGGGCAGGGGGAGGTTTCGGGCCTGGGGTGTCCTTTAAAGGGAGCATACTCACCGCGCGCTATTGGTATAATTGCGTATGGCCTGTTAATCGTGCTGCAGGACAAGCGCCAGGATGTAGTTATCTTCCCGGTAGCCCCGGGCTTTTTAAGCAGGTACTGCCGCGAGGTCCGACAGCTCATTGAACAGCGCGCCATTGTGAAGCGCGCCAGGCTTTCGCTGGAGTGATCGATGGCCTGACGAGATCTCAGGGGAAATCAACAATCAGCAAGCCGAACTTAATGGCCAAAGAGATTGATTACTTTCGGGTTCGGCGCCTCTGGCTCAGGAAGTTTGACGCCCGAGACGATACAGAACATTTCTGCCTCCAATCCCGCCTCCGCGGCAAGACGCCGAACGGAACCTGGAAATGCTTTTTCGAGAGCGGCCATTGCAGATTGGAGAAGCTCCGGCTCTTCTGCGGCAATCTCGTCGTCGTGGCGTTCCATCTTCTTTTGTCCTGTTTTGCTAAGATGGATGTAGCCGGTACGATACTGGTCCGCAGATATGATTCCCAGATCGTATGCCCGTCGGATGATTGCAGCTGCAGAAACCTTCCAACGAAGCTTCATGGCAAAAATTGCTTGCCAATTTAGCAGCCGTCCCCTTGGGAACTCGTGGATGAAAGAAGATCGGGGAAGGAGGAATGCACTCGCGAACCGATTGGCTTGGCTTTCAGTCGCTTTGTCTCCGGTCTCAATCCCTCGGTGCATAATTAAATGGCCGCATTCATGAGCGAGATCGAACCTAAGGAGAACCGCAGCAGGCTTGGCTTCGCTTCTGATGATCATAGGCCGAGGACGTTCGATGGACAGCGCATCGACACGCTCCGATACCCCGCTGACGAAACTCACGACGGCACCTGCGTTTTCGACAACACGCATCATGCTGGAAACCGGCCCAGACCCGAGTCTCCAGATGCGGCGTGCCTCCTCGGCCGCCCCCTCGATCTCCGCTGAATTGGTGACATGAATATCAGGGAACGACACCTTTGGAAGTTCGAGCTCACGGTCGAGTCCGCCGATGAACCTGTCGAGCAGCGTTCCACGCGCGAGGACCTGGCTGACCACAGACATAGGCGTCGTTCTTTGTTTGATTGCGCTTCCCGACCGACACCTTGGCCCACTGTGGTCGGACGGGCATCATCCTGCACGAGCATTTTGGCACGCCGTAGGATCATGAGACATGTGAAAGGTGCATTGGCCGCGCACGCGCTCGTAGCGCCTTTCGAAACGTGGTTCAGAAGGAACTGGCGGGAAGGCCCGCCAAAATCTCAGATGGGAAGCGTTCCCTGAGGCAGACTGTTATCTTCGCCCTTACGCTTGCCGAGAACCTCGCCTGTTCCAAGGATTTCCGACCGTTTAACGCCGCCATAGTCGCTCAACAGGCCAAGGATTACTTTGGCTTCAACAGCGAGTTCCGAGGGTTTTGCAAGTCTCTTTGCGAAAGCCGCCTCCTCTAGAGCCTGAGCTGCTCTGAAAAGTTCCTGACCGGAATTTGCCTTTGAGAAAAACTCCACAAGCCCCTCTACGGGCAACTCTGCCACGGCGTTCTCAAATCCACTTCGAATTTTTGCCGCTGCAGCGCCACTTTGGTCGAGGAAATCGGTCGCGACGCTTTCCGCAAAATCGAGATAGCGCTTGGCCGCTTCCTCGTCGCTTTGGCCGAAGATCATCCCTGAACGGAAATGCTCTCGTCGCGCGTCATGATCGGCAAGAACAAGTTCCCTTCCAAGGAAATCTGCCGCAATCGAAACCAAAGCGCAGGTAAAATAGAACGCCCTGGTTATAGGACCGGCTACGAGCCGCTCACGATCCCGAGCCTCCTTCAAGAGTTTCACGGCATCATCCACCCAATGATTCAGAGCAGCGAAGTCAATGCCCCTGGATATTTCGAGCTTGGCCGCTTCAACGACCGCGCTGACGGTCGATCTCTCAATCGTCGTTGCGCGCCACTCCCTGTCTACGACTTCAAACGGGAGGCGCTCTCCATCGTTTGAATAACGTTTGACGATTGCGTCAAAAACACCACTCGAAAGAACTTTGATCTGAAGTCGATTGGCAAATTTGTATGCAGTATCACGTGCACCTTGAGATGCGATGACGGCATCATCTGCACCAACCGCGGCTTGCAAGCCTTTGAGCCATACCGCTCGCTCAAATGCCTTACCGCGCTTTTTATTCTTAATGTCGACGATCGTAATATGGCGGGAAAGCGGGCTCGATCGGGTATAGACCCAAAGGTCGATGTCCGTAACTGTCTCGGAACCCTCTTTGACCGGAACACCGCGCAGGACGAACGAACCAAGGCCCTTGAAGTATTCGCGGATAGCTTCCTCAGCGACCCCGCCCTTATCAATGCCATCGTTATCCTTCGCCATCAACGCTTCCTCAGAATGTTCAATGACCGCGCGGCCGCAGCCTTAGCTTCGGGAATATCTTTGCGGCGTTCCTCTGTACGCGCTGTTTCTGGTCCTGCAAAGTCCGTCTGTCGGTTCCCTATAACGAGCTCGGCTGCAATTTTTGCCGCGTCTCCCCGGAGAACCAGTTCACGGGCCATCTTGCCGACTTCCGGTTTTAGCAGGGTCAGTCTGTGACCGTTCGATGAAGACGAAACTTGAACCACGCCCTTGCGCTCTAGGGCCGTATAATCGCGTTTGATGGCGTTCGCCCAGCCTTCGACATACCCTCGATTGATAAAGCGATCCATCAGCACATCGGGGGCTTTAATCTGTCCACGCGACGCCGGGCTTGCGAGAATACCGAATGTTAGGCTGCTGGAGAGAGCCTTGGCGTCATCAAGCATGTCCGCCAGTCCGGACGGAACGAACTTGGTTAGCGCCTCAGGTTTTGTGACAAACTCGGTGCTGCCGTATTCATTCGCTACGATGCTTACCTCAAAATATCCGATTTGGTGGAGTTTACTCCAAAGAACGTCGCCTAAGATCTTTTTAACCGCCGCTGCTGGGAGACATCCACTTTTCCCAAGTCGATCGTCGGCCTCCAAAAGATTCTGCTTCTCTACATCGGATAGGCTATCAAGGATCTTCTTTGCTTTACCAGCGTGTTCACGTTTGAAAAGGGAACCATTGAAGTATAGCCTATCTTCTCCCTTACCTTCATAATCGACAAAGCCGATGTGTTCTGATTGAACAAACAAATCCTGAAGCTCGGTTTTCGATAGCTTGTATGTGTCAGAGATTTCCTCCGAGACGTCTGCTCTACGGACTGGGCTCGTGCTGCCTCGTTCGGCTAGGTCAATAGCTGCGTACTCGATGCCCTCCGGTTCGTGGGCGTCGAAAATCCCGGCTGCGTGGTCGAGCAATCGGGCTTGTGTGACACCCAAGACCGATACACCGTCGCTGTCCGTTTGAACCAGTCCTTCGGACATGAGTACATCTAGCAGACCGGGTAGCTCATGCTTGCGTATGCCAAGTTGCCGGCCAAGTTCAACGACCCGCTCGTTGTCGACAGTCCATTGCTCTTCTTTCGAAATCGCTGAGAGCAATCGAGCCGATCTGCCGGCGGTTGCGATGTTTTCGAACTCGACTGTTTTGCTATTCAACAGTTTCTGATCGTGATGAAGAAGCCATCCACCAACAACGCCTTTCGGAAGTTTTCCTTTATTACCAGACATATATCGCCTCGATTTGATCGCCTTCGAATCCCGAGCAGAGACTAGGATTTAAAATATCTTCTCCCTCATGGCGAGTAAAAACGGATCCACTCAAGTCTTCGTAGCTGGCAAACAGCACCGAGGCCAGCTTTGGGCGTTCATCTACGCGGAGGGTGCGGAGTCGCAGACCGTGGCATATTGGATGCGCATTTCGATCTCAAGGTTGCCTCCGCGGGAGTGCGAAGGAGAACAAGCGTGACGAAGACAGCTTGAATGACGGTGCGTTACGAAACCGTTTTAGATGAAGAGACCTAGTGCGGTGGATCGATTACATGGTCGGTGGTTCGCATCCCTTCAAGGCGAGGCTGTGAGAGCTATTGCTCCAAAAGAAGACATTCGGATGACCGGACTTATAGCTACTACGGGCGTACAGCGGTAAGTGACCCCTGCATCAGGATGGATTAATGCTCACGTGGCCAGTCCGGATGTAGCCGATCGATCATGAAGGCGTGACTGTGCCGGTGACCGTGGCGATGGTGTCCCTCGCGCAGATGCGGGTCGTCATCTGCAAGGTCATCGTGACTGTGTTCCACCTCGGCTTCATCTGCCATCTCCCACAGTGACAATGCGGCAACCAGACCCGCCGCGCCCATTGCCGCCATAACCAAGGCGGTCCCAGGAAGACCGATTGCGACGCCGAGCCACCCCGCGAGTGGGTAGGTTATCAGCCAGCAGGCGTGAGACAGCGCGAAATGGGCGGCGAAGAGCGCCGGCCGATCCTCCGGATGAGCTGACCGCCGCAGCAGACGGCCGGATGGTGTCTGAACGACGGAGTAGCCAATGCCGAGCAGAAACCAAAGCGCCAGCAGCAGACTGTAGGTCTCGATGAATGCAGTCGCGATCAGGCCTGCACTGAGAAGTGCAGCGCCGTAGAGCATGACGAACCTGTCTGAAACTCGGTCGAGAAGCCTGGGCAGCAAGAGCGCCGCGAGCATCGAGCCCGACCCGAATGCCGCGAGCGCAATCGCCGTGTCGGAGGCTGTCAGTTCGAACTTTGCCTGCACGAAGACGACGGTATTGACGATCACTATGGCGCCTGCGGCAGACACCGTGAGGCAGAGCGCGAGCAATCCCCTCAGCCGCGGCGTCGCGAGATAGATCTTCAAGCCGCGTGTCGTCCGCTCGTAGATGCTCCGGCGCTCTTTCGCGGGATGATTTGGCAGCGTCACGGAAACGACGAGTGCCGCTGAGGCCAGGAACCCGAAGACGGTTCCGGCAAAGAGCGAATGGAAGGAGATGACCGTCAACAGGGCCGCCGCCAGGATCGGGCTGACAAGGCTTTCCAGATCATAGGCGAGACGTGAGAGAGAAAGCGCCCGGGTATAATCCTTTTCTGCCGGCAGGACATCGGGGATCGTCGCCTGGAATGCCGGAGTAAAGGCGGCGGACGCAGACTGGAGGACGAAGATCAGGACATAGACCTGCCAGATCTCCGTGACGAACGGCAGACAGAGCGCGACTGCGGCCCTAATGACATCGAGCGTAACCAGCATGGCCCGGCGCGGTAGCACCTCTGCGAAGGCTCCGGCAACCGGGGCGACAGCCACATAGGCGATCATCTTGATCGCCAGCGCTGTGCCGAGCACCGCTCCGGCACGATCACCCGCGAGATCGAAGGCAAGCAGACCAAGTGCGACTGTGGCAAGCCCCGTTCCGAGGAGCGCGATGACCTGCGCGAGAAACAGACGCCGATAGGTTCGATTGCGCAGAACATCCAGCATCGACCGCGTCCTTCAGAGGTACTTCGTGATGGTCTTAAAGTCGTCGATCGTCTTTCGCTGCGAGAGATCCAGCGCGCCCACCGTTTCCTCCAGGCAATGGTCGAGATGGTCCTGGATCAGCGTGCGCTTGGCGTTGCGGACTGCCTTTTCGACGGCATCCAGTTGTTGCGCGATGTCGAGACAAGGTTTTCCTGCCTCGATCATGGCGGTGACACTCCTCAGATGGCCTTCGGCACGCTTGAGGCGCTTGATGATATCGGGATGCGTTTCGTGTCGATGCTCGCTCATGGGCAATTCCTATCCCCCTGGAGGGGATATTTCAATCGGCTTTCTTGTTCCCGCCATCAGTCAGAGCAACCGCGTTGGCCATGAAGTTTTGGGTGGACGATAATTCGGATCCGCTCAAGGCGTTTCGAGACTTGGTCATGCCCATCAGCTTTTAAGCACCGCTGTGGCGGCATTGCAGGGCTCGCGGCCCTCGCACCAATTAGTCGATATCAAGCGCCCCTGTCGAACCGCGAAAGTTTTTGCTTGCACCTCTAGTGGCTAGAGGTCGTACGATTAATCTTTCACAATGTGAGGATTTCCAGTGAGCGACTCGTTACAAACTCGTTTCCGGGTAACCGGAATGGCACCCCCTATCCTGCAGGCACGTTTCCGTATCGGCGGAATGGATTGTGCGTCATGTGCCGCCAAGATCGACACGGCCATCAGACGGATAGACGCTGTCGAAGACGTCGCCGTGTCGGTGACGGCCGGAACCATGACGGTCAAACATCGGCAATCAGCGGATATGAAAGCCATCGAAAAGCGGGTCTCCGGTCTCGGTTACACGATCGTGCCCATCCCAGGCACCGACCGGCACTCATCGTCTACTATCCAAGAAGCTT
>NZ_UEYQ01000052.1 GCF_900492205.1 Ciceribacter sp. T2.26MG-112.2 | reverse complement strand
AAGCACAACCTGGGTCAATATCAGAAGTTGGGCAGTGCCGCTGTCCCCGAAGGCTATCGTGACACCTGCGGCGGGTATTATGGCGATCCCCCGGGTGATCAGACGGCGAAGCCAAGGTGCAAGCTGGATCTGCAGGAATCCCTCCATCACGATCTGACCCGCAAGCGTCGCCGTCACCGTTGAATTGATGCCGCAGCACAACAGGGCGATTCCGAACAATGTCGGTGCAACGGCCAAACCTAGCAACGGGGCCAGCAGACCATGAGCCTCACCCAGCTCTGCGACCGAAGTCAGCCCCTTTTCGTGGAACGTAGCGGCAGCTAGGATGAGGATAGAGGCGTTGACAAGCAAAGCGAACATCAAGGCGACCGTAGAGTCGATCGTCGCAAATTTAAGAGCCTCGCGCTTTTCAGGCAGCGTATCACCAAAGTCCCGCGTCTGCACGATGCCAGAGTGGAGGTAGAGATTGTGCGGCATGACGGTCGCACCCAGTATGCCGAGCGCCAAATAGAGCATGTCTGGATTGGTGACGATCTCTGTCGTTGGAGCGAAGCCGAGGATCACTTGACCCCAGTCCGGATCAGCAAGAGCGATCTGAACCGCAAAGCAGACGGCGATAACGCCGAGCAAAGTTATGACAAGCGCTTCGACCCAACGGAAGCCAAGCTTTTGCAGGTAGAGGATCAAGAATACGTCCAGAGCAGTGATGACCACTCCCAGCTCGAGCGGAATTCCGAAAATGAGGTTTAGGCCGATTGCAGTGCCGATCACCTCGGCGATGTCAGTCGCAATAATCGCAATTTCGGCGAGCAGCCACAGCACCATGGCGACCGGTTTGGGGTAGGCATCACGACAGGCCTGCGCAAGATCGCGCCCCGAAGCGATGGCAAGGCGCGCGCATAGCGACTGAAGGACGATCGCCATGATGTTTGAAACCAGGGCCACCGTGAGCAGCGCATAGCCGAAGCGCGATCCCCCGGCCAGAGATGTCGCCCAATTGCCTGGATCCATGTACCCGACTGCGACAAGATAGCCGGGGCCGAAGAACGCCATCGCCCTTCGGAAGGTGCCAGCTCCTGACGCGACCTTTATCGACCGGTGCACATCCGAAAGGGATGCCTCGCCAACCGTTCGCTGCCATCCCCTCACCGGTCTGTCCATCGTCTCACCGTGCTTTCAAAGCCCGCCCTTATTTGCAATTGCAAATCATTCTCATAAAGGGGCTGTTCATGCAAGCGGGACCGTTCAGATCCTGACCAATTGGGATCTATTAGGGCTTTGTTGACCATAATCGGATTTACTGATGGCGATCCGTGGGTGGCAGCAATGTTCGCCAGACCCGTACTCAGAGAGCCGTCAAGTGTGGAGTAACCAGTGAGCGAGTTCCCAGCTTGCGTCAGACCCTGTCCAGCCGCATCCGTCCTATCCGGGTTCATGCGGTGCGTGGGGACGGCTACAATCGCAGTGATGCTCGCAGTGGTAGTGCTGGTGGGTTCGTCGTCACTTGCGACAGCCGCGACCGACAGATCGCTGAAGCTGTTTTTCACTCACACTGGGGAACGTGCGACAATTACATTCAAGCGGGGCGGGAAGTTCGATGCCCGTGGCCTTGGTCAGATCAACCGTTTCCTGCGTGACTGGCGCAAGAACGAGCCAGCGAATATCGATCCCCGTCTACTCGATCTTGTGTGGGAAGTTTACCAGCGCAGCGGATCAAACGACTATATCCATATAGTCTCTGCCTATCGCTCCCCGGGGACAAACAAGATGCTCCGAGGACGATCGAGGGATAGTGGGGTCGCAAAAAACAGTCAACACACCCTCGGCAAGGCGATGGATTTTTATATTCCGGGCGTCAAACTGGCCAAGCTGCGATCACTTGCAATGCAGATGCAAGTTGGTGGAGTGGGCTACTATCCGGCATCGGGATCTCCGTTTGTCCATCTTGATGTCGGCAATGTCCGTGCATGGCCCCGCATGACGCGCAAAGAGCTGGCTCGGATCTTTCCCGATGGAAAAACAATGCACCTTCCCTCTGATGGCCGCCCTCTCCCCGGCTACGATTTGGCAGTCGCCGATTATCGTCGGCGCGTCGGCGCAAAATCGATCGAGATCGCTTCCAGTGCTGGAGATGACGACAGTAATTTCACTTCCACTTCGTCAAACAGGAGCAGCTTGGTCACCGCAATGCTACCGACTGGACGGAGCCGAGCGCAGGACGCGCTCGATCTTCAAACAAGCCGGCAGACCATGGTCGGCGAGGCAACGTCCGAGTTCACCGATTTAAGCGCTTTGGCCATTCCTGTACCAGTTGCACGCCCTACTTCCGAAATGGAGATACCTGAGGTCGAGGTTGCCTCACTTGGCCCGATCACTGATCGCACACAGATTGAGAGTTTCCGCCCTTCCGCCATCCTTGATCTGCCGGAGCCGGCAGCTTTGATCGCGCTATTTCCGATCCCTGCAGCAGACAGAGATGCTGACGAGGAGGCTGATGGTCAGGAAACGCTAATGACATGGGCGCTATCGGCTCCAGGCGCCACTACGGGATTGAAAGCGCCCCTCATGTCTGCACGACTGTTTGCAATCAGGACTACCCAGATCGCCCCCTAAATCAAGGGTCGGAGCCGTTGTGCCAGGCTGCAACAAACGTCTCGCACGTCGATGTTCGAATCTGCGGCTGTGCTTCAGCTTTTAGCAGGGGCCGGCGTTTGCACATCGTTGGAACAGCCTGTAGCGTCGGCAAAGCCTGCAGCGATTGCTGCCAGATCTTCAGGTTTGGCGTCGAAGCGTAAACCGTGAAACTCGCCGTCCGAGCCAGCCTCACCTTCAATGGAAAAGCCAGATAATTCGCCTTTCTGCTTTTCTACGTCACTAACTGGACTGGGAATGACGGTCACTTGGGCGCCGATTGCCCGACCCCGCATTCCGGAGACCGTGGTTGGCCCTTTGCTGTCCAGAACGGAAATCTGGATTAGATGACCCGCCTCGACCTTGCGAAGCGATTCGGCAACACGCAGGGCGGTCCGAAGACGGACCTGTTCATCCACGGGCTCTGTGACGATGAACTGCCGGATCCAGATGCCGTCGCGATCCCGCGCCTTGGCTGTGGCGACGGTCTGACACTCGGCACCGCTCTTCTCAGCCGATAAACCCAAAAGCTCTTCTGGACCATAATAGACTGCAGCCGCACCACCGGCACCGCCGACACAAAGTGCTCCGAATAAAACCGCCAAGCTGATCCTTAAGATGCGCCGTCTTCGTTCCTGCATGGAGAAAACCTTCGGTGGGAGCCTATGCCCAGATCTAACCACCGAAGTCTTGAAACCGAATGAAGCAAAAAGGTTAATCGAGGTTCCCCGCAGAGGACCCGCCTGCAGCCTACACGCGTTCACTGAGGATCATGGGGTGTGCCCAGCGTGGTCATCCGAATTTGCTGTTGCACCCTTTTGGACGACAAACTCCACTTCCACGGGCCCTGCCTTCTCGAACTGCAGCGTTGCCTTGAACTTCTCACCCTCCGCAGGACGCTGCATCGGTTTTTCAAACATGATGTGTGCGGCGCCCGGCTCCAGCTTCACAGTGGAGCCGGCGCTTATTGTGATGCCTTCCTTGACGGGTCGCATACGCGCCACTCCGTCGACGACAGATGATACGTGGATTTCAAACCGCTCAGCGACCGGACTGCTTCCTCCAAGAAGGCGATCATCCGTCGTGCCCGTGTTGACGATCGTCAGATAACCGCCAAGAACCGGAGCAACCACAGGAGCCTGTAAGGACCACGGATGCTTTATCTCCAGGCTCCCTACCGTAAAATCATGAGACGATGCAGGACCGAAAGACGCAGTCACGCACGTCAAGGCAACGAGCCCGCAAGCCAGTGTTTTTTGAAATGGCACGTAATTTCTCCGCATAGTTAGTGGGATACATCAGATCCGAAACCGTCATCTCTCGAGAGGTCTGAACAGGTTGGCATGACGACAAGTTGAAAGAGACCTGGAACGCCGGTGGCGCCGCGTTCAGCGAATGGGACGTAACAACCGCAACGCATTCATGGTTACAAGGACTGTCGCACCCGTATCGGCAAGAATTGCAGGCCACAGGCCCGTGATGCCCAGGATAGTCGTCACCAAAAATACCACCTTCAAACTCAAAGCGATGGTAATGTTCTGGAAAATGTTGCGCATAGTACGTTTCGAGAGATCGATCATAAGGGCGACATCAGCCACCCTGCCGTGGAGAACCGCGGCGTCTGCCGTCTCCAGCGCCACGTCCGTTCCACCACCCATAGCAATCCCGACATCAGCTGCCGCTAGCGCTGGCGCGTCATTGATCCCATCGCCGATCTTGCCGACAACATAGCCCTCTTTCTTCAATTCGCCCACGATCCGCTGCTTGTCTTCAGGCATCAGCTCCGCACGGACCTCGATGCCGAGTTGCGCACCGATGGCGGTGGCGGTCCGCTTGTTGTCGCCTGTCAGCATGATCGTCTTTATGCCTGCATCCGTCAGGGCCTTGAGGCCCGCAACAGCATCGGCTCTAGGCTCGTCGCGCATGGCAATGGCACCAGCGAGAACATCGCCAATGACCAGTACAGACACGGTCTTTCCTTCATCGTTGAGAGACGTGATCTTCTCCAAGTGAGCAACTGGAACCGGAACTCGCTCTGCTGCAGCCCTGGGCGAGCCAAAAAAGACCTCGACACCATCTACGATGGCGGAAACACCCTTGCCGCCGAGAGCCTTCGCATCGGTCCCCGTGGGAGGTACGATGCCTTCCTCCTTGGCCTTGCTTAAGATCGCAAGGGCGAGAGGATGGCTGGATCCCACTTCAAGCGCTGCGGCAAACCGAAGGACGTCCTCACTTTCCCGGCCGAACGGGACCACATCAGTCACCTGCGGTTTGCCTTCGGTGAGCGTGCCAGTCTTGTCGAAAGCAATCGCCGTAAGGTTGCCAAGTCCTTCTAGAACGGCGCCGCCTTTGAGGAGCAGGCCGCGGCGTGCGCCCGACGACAGTGATGCAGCGATCGCAGCCGGGGTCGAAATTACGAGCGCGCATGGGCAGCCTATCAGCAGGACAGCAAGTCCCTTGTAAACCCACTCACTCCATATTCCACCTGCGAAAAGCGGAGGGATGACCGCCACCAAAGCGGCAACGACAACTACACCGGGTGTGTAGTATTTTGAAAAACGGTCAATAAAGCGCTCAGTCGGAGCCTTGGATTCCTGCGCTTCCTCGACGAGACGAACGACACGGGCGATCGTATTGTCTGCGGCTGCGGCCGTGACCCTGACACGCAGAACCGCATCACCATTTACGGTGCCTGCAAAAACAGTGTCGTCGACCGCCTTGCGAACAGGCACGCTTTCGCCAGTCACTGGCGCTTCGTCAATCGAGCTTTCACCTGCAATGATGACACCATCGGCGGAGATCCGGTCGCCAGGGCGAACCATAATGATTGAACCGACCGCAAGAGTTTCGGCCGGCACCTCGCGAGTCTCGCTGCCTTCCTCCAATATCGCCGTTTTGGGAACGAGCGCCGTAAGCGACTTGATGCTGTCGCGCGCTTTTCCAGCGGCGACGCCCTCGAGCAGTTCGCCGACAAGGAAGAGGAAAACAACCGCCGCAGCCTCTTCGGTCGCATTGATGACCAGTGCGCCAGCAGCGGCGATCGTCATAAGCATCTCGATGGAGAATGGCGTGCCAGCCAGTGCGGCCATAATAGCCCTTCGGGCTATGGGCACGAGGCCGACAAGCATTGCTATCGTGTAGGCGTAGGTCTCGATCGCCGGGACCAGGTACCCAATGCCGTAAGCGACGGCCAGTGATGCCCCTGCCAAGATCGTCAGGCGCCCCTTCTTGCTCGCCCACCAAGGACCTTCGGAAGAACCATGATCGTGACCGTGGAGTCCCTCAAATTTGCCCTCTGCCGAGCTTTTCGATCCGTGGTCGTGTCCAGCGTGGGCGTTGTGAGAAGCTTCTTGGAT
>NZ_UEYQ01000054.1 GCF_900492205.1 Ciceribacter sp. T2.26MG-112.2 | reverse complement strand
GCCCGGGGTTCGAACCGCGCTATGTCGGGCATCCCCTGGAGGACGAGATCACGATAGGCGGGCAACGCTATGACCGCTTCGGCAGCCCTGACGATTTCTGCCATCCTCTCGAGGCGCTGGCGCGATACAAAAACGGGAAGTGTAGCGAACATATGGGCATATCTGTCACCCATGGCCGGAAGGATAGCGGGTGATTCCGGATTCGCCAGAAATGCCCGGTTGAGTTCTGCACGGTCCAGACTGATGCAGAAGCAGCTGGTGTTCAGCAACTCGACGTCTAGCTGCAGGCCCGGCAAGCCTGAGCCGGGACTTGGCTGCGGAGTTTCACTTCGATAGACCATGCTTCTTTCCAGTCAAGTCAGGGGCGCGGTGGCATCGATCGTCTCCAGCCGCCTACTTCTGGGTGCCCGCCTTGTAGAATACCGACGGCGCCTCGGAGGCGTCGCGTGGAACGGCATAGACCTCGTAGCTGGCTACAGGATCCTCCCCCATGCCGAGCGACCCCTGCGGCATTCCGGGAACCGCCAGGCCCGCGACCTCGGGCCCCTCGGAGAGCAGCTTCCCGATCGCTTCTAGCGGAACGTGGCCTTCGAGGAAATAGCCGTCCACGGCAGCTATGTGGCAGCCTTCCATCTCTGCTGGCACCCCGGCCTGCTTCCTGATGGCCGAAAGGTCTTCGAGGTCGACCGTGGACACCTTGTATCCGGCCTTCTCAACCGCCTCCGCCCAGGCATGGCAGCAGCCGCACCAAGGTGTCTTGTAAACGTTCATCTCGGCCGCGGCCATAGAGACCGCAGTAGACGCAACGAGCGCCGCCAGCGCGGCGAAGAGGGATCTGCTGTAGGTGTTCATTCGAGGTTCGCTTCCTTGTTCGCGGTGATTGGAAAAACGTGCATGGTTTCGGCGACAGCTAGCGCGCGCCTTGCTGAGCGCCCGGTCTGACGGTCACATCATTCCCATCGGCATCAGCAGGTTGTCGGCCGCAGCCTTCTGGACTTCGTCGAGCGAAGCGTAGAACGGCTCCACCGCTGCCCTCAGTTGCCGTACGGCATCGAGACGGGCCGAAAGCAGCTTCTCCCGCCTCTCGAGCGAGTTGGGCAGTCCTTGGGCATCCTGCTCCTGCTGCATCATGCCCGTGGACCCGCGCGCGTTCTCCCGCAGAGCGGCGGCCACGGCCTCCCAAAGGGGCTGCTGGGCGTCCGTCACCTTGAGTTCCGTCCGCAGGAACGCGATCCGCCCCTCGACATGCTCGGGCGCCATCATCTTCCCCATCATGCCGTCCTGCATCCCCGCCCCGTCGGCCATCATGCCCCGCATCATCCCGGCGTGGCGGCCCATCATCTCCTGCATCATCTTCATCATGTCGCCGCCCATCATGCCGCCCGGCATCTCGGCTCCCCCCGGTGCGGGAGCGGACGGGTGGGGAGCCGGTTCACCCGGAGCCGGAGCCGTGGTTTCGGCCGGAGCCGGATGGTGGGCGTCCTCGGCGAGCGCCGGAGAGGCGGAAAGCAGCATGGCTGCGGCGAATGCGGTCTTGAGGATCTTTGTCATGGCTTTGTCCTTTGAAATGAGAGACCCGGGCGGCGGGATCGCCGCCCGGGTACGTGTTCATAGCGCCTGGAAGGTGATCCCGTTGGGACCCTCGCCCACCTCGTGGGTGCGAACCACGGACTGCGTAGCCACGGAGATCTCGGAGACGGTGCCGTCGACGATGTTGGTGACGAACACATGGGCGCCGTCGTCGCTGACGGTCACGCCGTGCGCTCCCTTGCCAGTGGTGATCGTCTTGACGACCGTTCCGCTCGCCACGTCGATCACTGACACCGTGTCGTCCGGCTCGGCCTCCGTTCCCTGGTTCGCCACGTAGACGAACCGTCCGTCAGGGGTCGCATGCATCTGGATGGGAGACCGCCCCACGTCGATGCGGGCGGTGACCTGCCGCGTCGCTGTGTCGATGACCGCCACCTTGTTCTCGTCCCTCAGCGAGACGTAGACCCGCTTCCCGTCTGGCGTGAAGCCAACCTGCACCGGGGCCTTGCCGACCTCGATCCTGTCCGTCTCCTCCAGCGAGGCCGTGTCGATGACGGATACCGTTCCATCCTCGACGTTGGCGACGTAGATGGCGCTGCCGGCGGGGCTCATCCGAAGTCCGTGCGGATAGTCCCCGGTGCCGATCTCCCGCACGGCCTCGCCTTTGGCGAGGTCGATGACCGACACCGTATCATCGCCCGCATTAGTGACGAAGGCGCGCTTGCCCGAAGGGTCTGCGATCACGTGGGCAGGATGGGTTCCCACCTCGATGGTGGATGCGGGACCCGATGCGAGGCCGGCCGGATCAAGGACGATCAGCGCTCCGCCCGCCTCGGAGCCCCCGTATCCGCCGCCCTGCGAGGTGCTGCCATGGCTGTCCTCGGCTTCGGCGTGCCCATGGCCGGCACCCACCTGCAAAGGGCTGCCGACCGCGAGAACGCGGCCCGTCCCTGGAACGAACTGGACGTTGTGCGGCGTGACCGTGACCGGAACGATCTCGACCCTGCCCGAGGCAAGGTCGATCCGGCTGACAGAGTTACCGTACTCGTCGGCGGTGTATACAAAGCCGGAGGAAGCTGCCTCGGCCCCCGCATGTCCCGCGAAGGGCATGAGGAGCGCGAGCGCGGACGCCATCGCAAGTGCGGCCAGCGCGGCTCGCCGCGAGATCGAGGCGTGTATTGCTGTAAACATGTTCATGGTGAAAAACTCTCATTGTTCGTGACTCCGTTCAGGGAGCGCACGGAACCCGCGGGCGCGTGCGCTCAGGCGGTCACGGAGAGCTTGGGAGGGCGCGACAGGGTCGACGGGTCATGCGGGAGCGACGTCGAAGGAGGCACAAGGGCCGCCGGCGCAGCTTGCGTGGCCAACGTCAGTCCTGCCGAGGGAACGGGAACGCAAACCGCGCACGAGGTAGCCGACATGCAGCAGTCGTCCGCATCGCCCTGATCCGCGCCGCTGTCGTCGCATGGGACAGCGTGCGCGTGCCCCTGATGCCCGTGCGGGCCTGCAGCGGCGACGTCCGGGTTGCCGATGGCGACGTGTGCCTCCCCGCCCGTTGCATGGGCGTGCCCGCCGCCGAAGGTGGAGAGCGAGAAGGCGACCAGAACGGCAAGCAGGAGAGCGACAAGGCGCGCGGCGGGGGCCGGCGCATTCGCTTTCCTTTTCGTACTGGTCAGGTTCAGTCGCAACCTGCTCGTCCTTCTAATGTCCTCGACTATCAAAGATAGACCGCGCCGCCGCAACGCTGTTTGTCCTGGATCAAAGACGAAGCGGTTTCCGGTTTCGTCGTTCGTGTCATGTCGTCTTCCGGTACAGCCTGAGCAACTGGGCATTGAGGGCGACGATGATGGTGCTTGCGGACATGAAGACCGCACCGACTGCCGGGGTCATCAGGAAGCCCGTCCCGAAAGTGATGCCGGCGGCCATCGGGATTGCGATAGCGTTGTACCCGGTCGCCCAGATCAGGTTCTGCACCATCTTCCTGTAGGTCGCGCGGGAAAGGCCAAGGATTGCTGCCACGTCCCGGGGGTCGCTTCTGACCAGGACCACGTCGGCGGATTCGACGGCCACGTCGGTTCCCGCGCCGATCGCGACACCCAGGTCGGCCTGCACCAACGCCGGGGCGTCATTCACGCCGTCTCCGACCATGGCCACCTGGAGGCCGCGGGACTGTAGCTCCTTGATCTTGGCCGACTTCTCGTCGGGAAGCACCTCGGCGAAGTACTCTTCGATACCCAGTTCGCGGGAGACGGACGCCGCCACGCCCTTGGCGTCTCCTGTAAGCATGATGGAACTGATGCCCAGCGCCTTCAGTTCTGCGATGGCTTCCCGGGACTCCGGCCTCACGATGTCAGCAAGCGCGAACAGGGCGCGGGGCACACCGTTCCGGACGAGGACGACGACGGTCTTGCCTTCTGCTTCGAGTTCGCCGAGTCGGCTACCCGGGACCGGGTTGCCCTGTCTGGCGAGATGGCCAGGACTGACGATCCGGATGTCCTGTCCCTCGACCTCTGCGACGATGCCCTCACCCGTGAGGTTTCGG
>NZ_UEYQ01000055.1 GCF_900492205.1 Ciceribacter sp. T2.26MG-112.2 | reverse complement strand
CGCCTAAGCCGCCTGTTCATTCTCCAAGACGATCTGCAGCCGAAAGCCGGCGGCGGTCGCGATGTTGACCAGTGCATCGAGGGAAAACTTGTCCAACTTGCCGCGGAGCAGATCGTTGAGGCGTGGTCTGGTCAGTCCAAGTCTGCGTGCCGCTTGTTCCTGAGGCAGGTCCCAACTCCTGACCTGTTCGCGGATGGCGAGCAGCAGATCGGCACGGGCCGTCATGTTCGCGGCTTCGGCTTCCGTTTCGGCCAGCGCATCGAATACGCTGTCATAGGTCTCAACCGTCAATTCCGTGTCTTCCAACTGTTCAATCTCCTGGAGGCCAAGTCTATGTCCCGCTGTGCCGTGGCTCTGGTCTTTTTCTGAAAGGCATGCAGGACCAGGACACGATCTGCCAATGTTGCAAGGTAAATGATCCGATAAGCGCCAGAGGCCTCGCGGATGCGGATCTCACGCACGCCTTCTCCGACAGTCGTCATCGGCTTCCAGTCGGCAGGATCGAAACCACATTGAACCGCCCGCAATTCCACGCCGGCGCGGTAGCGGGCGGTGTCGGGAAATCCTCGCAAGGCCTCTCGGCTATCGCCCAGAAACGTAATCGGTTTCATGTTGAATAGTGTATCTAAATCGATACACATATTCAAGGTCCTGTCTCCGGCAGTCTGCGAGCCACAAAAAAAGCGGCCGTCTGCGGCCGCTTTCCGATACCCGGTCTGGGTAAGCTCGTCTTATTCGACGGCGACGATCTTGCCGCCGTCCCACTTGAACAGCGAGAAGCTCTGCGAGGTGAGGTCGCCGGTTTCGCCGTAGGTGACGGCGCCGATGGCGGTGGCGATCGGTTCGCCCGACTTCAGGGCCGTGGCGACGGCTTCGGCATCTTCGGCGCTGCCGGCCTTTTCGATGCCGGCCTTCAGCACCTCGACGGCGGCATAGGCGTTCAGCGTGAAGGCTTCGGCCGGAATGCCGGCCGCGGCCAGCGCGTCGGCGGCGGCCTTGGAGTCCGGGTTCTTCAACGCGTCGGATGCATTGGTGAAGATCGCGCCATTGGCGGCGTCACCGCCAATCGAGGCGAATTCGCTGTTGGACAGGCCGTCGCCGCCGATGATGGTGGCCTTGACGCCGAGGTCGGCGAGCTGGCGCGACAGAAGGCCACCTTCCGGGTGATAACCGCCGAAATAGATCACTTCGACGCCCTCCGACTTGAGGCGGGTGGTGAGGGCGCTGAAGTCCTTGTCGCCGGGGGTGAGAGCGTCGTTGAAGACCTCGGTCACGCCGCCTTCGTTCAGCGTCTTCTTGAAGGCATCGGCCAGGCCCTTGCCGTACTGGCCCTTGTCGTTGATGATGCCGACCTTCTTGTCCTTCATGTTGGCAAGAACGTATTTTGCGGCGACCTCGGCCTGCTGGTCGTCGCGACCGCAGGTGCGCAGCACATTGGTCAGGCCGCGATTGGTGAGGTCCGGGGCGGTCGCGGTCGGGGTGACCATCAGCACGCCGTTTTCAGCCAGCACGTCGGAGGCCGGAATGGCGACGCCCGAGGTGACCGGACCGACGACGAAACGCACGCCTTCGCCGACCAGCTGGTTGGCGGCCGAGACGCCCTGCTTGGGTTCGCCGGCATCGTCGGCCATCTTCAGGACGACGGTCTCGCCGTTGATGCCGCCCGCCTTGTTGATCTGATCGACGGCGACTTCGGCGCCGTGCTTGACCTGCTCGCCATAGGCGGCGACCGGGCCGGTCAAGGGCGCGATCAGGCCGATGACGATCTCGGCGCGTGCTCCGGACGCGAAGGCGAGGGCGGCGACCAGTGCGGTGCTCGTCAGCAATTTCAGGTTCATGTCTTCTCTCCTTGGATGGCGATTTTTTCCGGCTGCTCCCGAACAGCCCGTCTTTTCCCGGCAGCCTTTGACGTCGCCGGATTGGTGGTGGGGCTTTTTTAGCCGAGGCTCATTAGACACCGTGACGAGCCGGGTGGCCAGTCGGATTTTATGTCGTACGCTACGTATTATTGCAGTGCTGGTTTGCGATTTCCGCATCCCGGGCATTGTGTTGACAAACGCATAACTGAAGAGTTATAGGATTGATCAATAGCCACAGAGTTATGAATTCGATGAGCGATGCACCTGACCTGCTTTTCTCGGCCCTTGCCGATCCGACCCGCCGGGCAATCTTCGAGCGTTTGTGCCGCCGGGGCGAACAGACGGTCGGGGTGTTGACCGCGCAGGCCGGGGTGTCGCAGCCGGCGGTGTCGAAGCATCTTGGCGTGCTGAAGCGGGCGGGGCTGGTGACCGACCGGCACGCGGGGCGCCAGACGCACTACAGCGCAAGGCTGGAGGCGCTGGCGCCGCTCAGCGACTGGACGAAACAGATGACCGGCTTCTGGGAAGGCCGGTTCGACGATCTCGAAGACCTTTTGAAGAGGATGGATCAATGACCGATACCGCCACCAAGACGCTTTCCGTCGTCGTCGAACGGGAATTGCCGCATCCGCCGGAAAGGATCTGGCGCGCGCTCACCCAGCCGCACCTGATCGAGGCATGGCTGATGAAGAACGAATTCAGGCCGGAACTCGGTCATGCGTTCACGCTCAAGGCGGACTGGGGAACCGTGGAATGCAGCGTGCGGGCGGTCGAGGAGAACCGGCGGCTGTCCTATAGCTGGGACGCAAAACCGCTGGAGAGTATCGTCACCTGGACGCTGACGCCGACGGAAAAGGGCACCATGCTGCGCATGGAGCAAACCGGCTTCAAGTCGGATCAGCCCATGTTCTACGGCGGCGCCAAGCAGGGCTGGCCGCGCTTCATCGACAACCTGGAAGACGTGCTGGCGCGCATGGACTGAGGCGGTCGGCCACGGGGTCCTTCGACACTGAACTCCGGCCCTTGCTGCCGTCATCGTCACGCGGTCCCGTCGCAGGACGGGGCCGAGGACGGCGCGGCGGTGCTTTGCCGAAAAAACCAATGCGATCCCAACCGGGCCAGCACCTGCGGCCCGCAATCGAAAGGAGTGCGCCCATGCGCTGGAACAAATGGATCAGGCAAATTCACCGCTGGCTGTCGCTCGCCTTCACGCTGGCGGTGATCGCCAATATCGCCGCGATGGGCATGGCTGAACCGGCCGTGTGGATCGGGTTGCTGGCGCTGGTGCCGCTCATCCCGCTGCTCGTCACGGGGATATACCTGTTCGCCATGCCCTATGTCGCGAGGCGGCGTAGCGCGGAGGGGTAGCGCAAGGCACGCGGCCGGGCGCCGGCCGCGATCTCCCGCTTCTCCCCAGCGGGGAGAAGATGCCTGAAGGGCGGATGAGGGGTCCTCCATGCCCCGGGTTCTGGTGCCGGAGTGAGGCAGGGCGATCGTACGTCGGCGAGAGCAGGCGTCGTCTTGCCCGGGTCTCATGGTCAGGGGCTTCGCCACCCCCTTGCATGTTCAAACTGCATCGATTGTTGGATGATTGATGCGCTCTCCGGCGGATGGCCATCCGCCGGAGAGCGGACGGTCGGGACCGCGCGCCCCTTGGCAAGAACCGGGGATGAGACTGGT
>NZ_UEYQ01000056.1 GCF_900492205.1 Ciceribacter sp. T2.26MG-112.2 | reverse complement strand
GTAAGCGCCCGGTGAAGGCCGCCTTGCGAGGTTGATGCGAACATCGGAAGTCCTAGTGCAAACACTAGGAGTAGTCCTATGACCAAGCATCCAATTGAAGTCATCACGTCCGTGGAGCGCCGTCGGCGCTGGTCTCGCGAGGACAAAGAGCGGCTCGTTGCAGCCTGCCTTGAGCCCGGTGCGGTTCTTTCCGAGATTGCCCGTGCGGCCGGCATCCACGTGAGCCAGCTCTTTCGGTGGCGCAAAGAGCTTTGCCAAATCGAGGAACCGAGGCCCGAGACGGCGAGCACGTTGATGCCCGTGATCGTGTCGGAGGCCGCGCCGGCAATCCAGCTCACCGCCACGGAAACGCCGGCCCCACCGCAACCCCGCCGGAAGCGTAGCGATGTAACGATTGAGCTGGGCCGTGGCCGTCGTGTTCGAGTGGACAGCGACATCGACACGGAAGCGCTTGGCCGCATTCTCGATTGTGTGCTGGGTCGGCGATGATACCGGTTCCTGCTGCCGTGAAGGTCTGGTTGGCAACCGGCCATACCGATATGCGCAAGGGCTTTCCCGGTCTGTCGCTGATGGTGCAAGAGACACTGAAGCGCGATCCCATGTGTGGACATCTGTTCGTGTTCCGCGGCCGCGGTGGTGGCTTGATCAAGGTCATCTGGCATGACGGCCAAGGCGCTTGCCTGTTCACGAAGAAGCTGGAACGCGGACGCTTCATATGGCCGTCGACGGCCGATGGGACGGTCGTGATTACCCCTGGGCAGCTCGGTTATTTGCTGGAAGGTATCGACTGGCGGATGCCGCAAAAAACCTGGCGACCGACGTCGGCCGGATGAGCAAAAACACTGGAATGGCGGGGTCGAATATGATTCCATCAGTCCATGAACAATGCGGCCGAACAGCTTCCTGACGACCTTGCCAGCGCACTTGCGGCCCTGGCGAAGGAGCGTGCCCGGCGCATCACGGCCGAGGCAGATGCCGCGACCGCCAAGGCGGAGGCCGCCAGCGCAAAGGCACTGGTGTCACATTCCGAGGCATTGATCGCGCGGTTGAAGCTGGAGATCGAGAAGGTTCGCCGTGAGCTCTACGGCAGCAGGTCTGAGCGCAAAGCGCGGCTCCTTGAACAGATGGAACTACAGCTCGAGGAGCTGGAGGCTGATGCTGGCGAAGATGAACTGGCAGCAGAGATCGCAGCCAATGCCTCGACCGTCAGGGCCTTTGAGCGCAGACGTCCGTCACGCAAGCCGTTTCCAGAACATCTGCCGCGCGAGCGTGTCGTCATCGCTGCCCCGACAACCTGCCTCTGCTGCGGTTCAGCCAAGCTGTCGAAGCTCGGCGAGGATATCACCGAGACCCTGGAGGTCATCCCACGTCAGTGGAAGGTCATCCAGACGGTGCGGGAGAAGTTCTCCTGCCGCGAATGCGAGAAGATCACGCAGCCACCAGCGCCCTTCCATGTGACGCCGCGCGGCTTTGCCGGACCCAACCTTCTGGCGATGATCCTGTTCGAGAAGTTCGCCCAGCACCAACCGCTGAACCGTCAAAGCGAGCGCTATGCCCGAGAGGGCATTGTCCTCAGCCTGTCGACGCTTGCCGATCAGGTCGGCGCGTGTGCCGCGGCCCTGAAGCCAATCCATTCTCTGATCGAGGCCCATGTCCTGGCCGCCGAGCGACTGCATGGCGACGACACGACCGTGCCGATCCTGGCGAAGGGAAAGACCGATACGGGCCGCATCTGGACCTATGTCCGGGATGACCGGCCGTTTGGCGGGCTGTCACCGCCTGCGGCTTTGTTCTACGCATCGCGAGACCGGCGACAGGAGCATCCCGAACGCCACCTGAAGACCTTCTCCGGCATTCTACAGGCGGATGCCTATGGCGGCTACAATCCGCTGTTCAAGGTAGATCGCGATCCCGCGCCTCTGACACAGGCGCTGTGCTGGGCACACGCGCGCCGCAAGTTCTTCGTGCTCGCTGACATTGCCACGAATGCCAAACGTGGCAGCAAAGCCGCGCCGATCTCGCCGATGGCGCTGGAGGTGGTAAAACGGATCGACGCCCTGTTCGACATCGAACGCGATACAAACGGTCTTGCCGCCCAGCAACGACTGGAGCACCGTCGCAAGGACAGCCAGCCGCTCGTCGAAGAACTGCACGACTGGCTCCTAACCGAGCGGGCAAAGCTGTCGCGCAGTTCTCCCGTCGCCGAGGCAATCGACTACATGCTGAAGCGCTGGAACGGCTTCACGTCATTCCTCGACGACGGCCGGATTTGTCTCACAAACAATGCCGCCGAACGCGCGCTCAGAGGTTTTGCACTCGGAAGGAAGTCATGGCTCTTTGCCGGATCGGATCGTGGTGCAGATCGCGCCGCCTTCATGGCGACGCTGATCATGAGCGCCAAGCTCAACGACATCGATCCGCAGGCCTGGCTCGCCGACGTCCTTGCTCGCATCGCCGACACTCCGCTCAGCAAGTTGGAGCAACTGCTTCCGTGGAACTGGATATCGGCACGGTCACCCCTGGCATTGGCATCATGACATCCAACGAACGCATCGCCCGGCTTCACATCAAGCTCGATCATATCGAGCCAGTTATCTGGCGCAGGGTCGAGGTCCCGATCACCACCAGTCTGAAGGGGCTGCACGACGTCATCCAGGCCGTCATGCTCTTCAAGGATTATCACCTCTTCGAGTTCAATGCCGGCGGCAAGCGCTATGCCGTTCCCGATCCCGAATGGGACTTCGGGGCTGATACCTATGCTGCCCGCAATGTTCGCATCGGCGCTCTGGTGGATCGCGGTATCACCACCTTCAACTATACCTATGACTTCGGCGACGACTGGCGGCACTCAATCACTGTCGAGGCCGTCACGGACGCCGATCCGGCAGTCGAATATCCGCGCTTCCTCGACGGCGACCGGCGCGCGCCGCCGGAAGATGTCGGCGGCTTGCCCGGCTTCGAAGACTTCCTCATCGCAATGTCAAAGCCACGACATGTACAACATCGCAAAGTCGTGGACTGGTATGGCGGTCGCTTCGAGCCGAATGATATTGGCGTCGATACGATCAATGAGCGGATAGCGAAACTGGCGCGTCGCCGAACGCTCGGGAAAGCTGGCTTCGCAAAAAGCCGAACCAAACCCCACTGACCGGATGCTGAAGACCCATCCGCGGCCTACGCCGGATGCTTAC
>NZ_UEYQ01000065.1 GCF_900492205.1 Ciceribacter sp. T2.26MG-112.2 | reverse complement strand
CTTCCCGTGCTTTTTAGAACAATAGATGGGATCAGTCAGATCACCATCGAAACGCAATACGCCGCAAGAGACTTTGGTCCTTCCGGTATGGCGCGAGCCGCCGTCTACGTTTCTCTTTCTTCAAAAGGATATTGAACCATTGGTTTGCGCTCACGCGCTGTTCGCACCTTCGGTGCTGCGCTCCGCGAGGGCGCCGGACGACCGGCGACGGACTATCGTCCTGTATTGGCGAAACGAATTTGGGCTTGCCTGATTTGATTTGCTTTCCCCAGGAATGGGCCCGTAGCTCAGTTGGTTAGAGCACACGCTTGATAAGCGTGGGGTCGGTAGTTCGAGTCTACCCGGGCCCACCATTCTCGGTTCGCCTGATGGTTTACCTGATCCTGGCGTTTGCGCGTCAGGTGTTTGTGATGGTTGGGGCTGTAGCTCAGCTGGGAGAGCACCTGCTTTGCAAGCAGGGGGTCAGCGGTTCGATCCCGCTCAGCTCCACCAATACAATTTGGTGTCGAGATGGCGGTGAAGATATCCTTTGAAGAAAAATAGGTTTGCACCTGGTGAAATGCCTGGTGCCTGTTCTGCAAAATTGTGAAGAGAAGATTGATCTGGAGGCTTCCAGGTGTGGGTTTTACCCATGTCCGAGCCCTTTCCCGATGAACCCTTTGAAGGCC
>NZ_UEYQ01000057.1 GCF_900492205.1 Ciceribacter sp. T2.26MG-112.2 | reverse complement strand
CGTCAGGGGCGTCCACGGGCGCCAGAGTTCTCAGAAATCGACTTCAGCTCTTGGATCGATAATGAGCTCCTGGTCGCGATCAGATAACCGGCCAGATAGGTCAGCTTCAGATATGCTTCACCGTCGCCTTTTGGCTCATAATTGATGATTGCCTGGCGGCTCGCCTTCGCCTTTTTCCCCCCTTGAACTGCCGCTGAATGCTGATCGATCAGCTCACGAAGCGAAGGTTTTTCTCCTGTCGCACCAGCTGCGATCTCCGTTACTACTCTCCTGGACGTGGACAATGCCGGAGCCGTTTTGGTGCATCGAGCGGCAATTGCTTCACGGGACGAACGCGAACTGGATGACGACAGTAGCATGGCGGATGCCTCACCGATCTAGTTGCATTGGGGATCGTCTCAGACCATCAAATCGTCCACAACGCACGATAGGATACGAAACAAGACGAAATCTTGGGCTGTAAGTCATTGGAAAAAAACGGTAAGATTTTTGTTCCGCCGCCGGCGGATGGAAGCGATTTCAAGGAACTGTTCAAGAAAATGGCTGCTGCGGGTGCCGGACGCCCCTTGGGTGAAGACGGTTTTCCCCAAGGCCCGTGGACGCCGGAGCTACTGGCGGATGCCATCTCAAAGATCGACGCCAACCGTGTCGGAGTGGATCTTCGCACCGTCCAGCTCTGGTTTCAGGAGAATGACAAAGGCATCAGCCCGGCCAACATTCGCTGGCTGGCGCGCATCTTCGGTTGCGACGATCGCGAGGCGACGAATGATTGGCTGAATGAGCTCAGCTCGGCCCAAGCGCGTCTGACCGCCAGGCGGCGAGATCAAAAGAAGACCGGTGGCTCGACTGCGACTGCCCTGCGTGTGCCTGACACGTCAGCGCCAGAAAAAAACCAGGTTCCTCTAACGCCCGTCCTCTCGGTGGACCTTCAAACCATGCCAGCGGAGCGGCCAAGGGGTTTAGCAATCAAGACCGACGCGATTTTCTCGCATGGATCACATCTGAACTTGCCGGCCTGGATCTTCGCCGGTTCGTCCGCCCTCGGATTCCTCTCATACATTTTGGGGATCCACAGCATCACCTATGTGCGCTCGGATGGTATCGAGAAGCAGGTTGGCTTCCTCTGGGCACCGAACTGGACCTTCCTGTTCATGGTGCTGTTGCCACTGTTTTTCGCCGTCGTCATCGAGCTTCTGGGTTTCTGGAAGCATGATGGCCGCCTCAGGCTACTGGCGGAGGCTGATCGTGTAAGAAGCAGCGACGCCTGGACGCTACATTTGCAGGCCAACTCACAGACCTACTGGGCAGTTTTCCTGATCTGCATATTATTCGCGGGCGTGGTGCAATGGATCGGCGTGCAGCTTATCCCTCTGCTTGAGCAAGCGCAGGATTTTGCCCCAAGCTGGGGGACGATCGGTATCATCAGGCCGGATATCCTATCGACGCCGGCGGCAATCGTGTTTACCGCCCTTGCCTATCTCTACATGTCCACAAGCTTCTACCTGCTGTTCGCCGGCCTGATCCTGCTGCATACGATCATCCATGATCTATGGAAGCTTAAACGCGGAACTGAACTCCTTGGCGAGCAGAGAGGCTGGCCGGACACCAGTGAAATCGGTCTGCGCATCATGCGCGGGGTCTTCAGATGTTCCGTGCTCGTCGTCCTTGCTGCCATCTGCATGAAGGCACAAAGTGCCTATCTCGCATCGCAGGGCCCGGATTTCGTGACATGGCTGGTCCGCGATGTCTGGGCTGCGCTGGCAGATTACGACGATGGAGATAGGACCTTCGATTACATCATGCCCACACACTACAGCAGCTTGCTCGTCGTGCTTTCGACCTGCAGCGTCTTTGTGTATGGAGCAATCCGCTTGGGGGATGATCGGCGGCTTCGTTCCCCCCTGTGGAAGATGTCTGCGGTGATCGGTTTGCTTTTCGTCTCATACATGTTGATCGACGCGTTCGATGGTTTCTCTGTTTTGCTGATCGTTACCGCACTCATTGCGACCTATGGTCTATTTGATCCGGCGTTTGAGCCAGCTTGGCGTGTCCGTGAGATAAGAGGCGACAGCCATGTTTCATAATTGGCTGGATCGTTGGGACGAGGGTCGCGCACAGCGCGGCGAAGAGGCCAAGAAGATCACGGACTTTCTTCTGGACGCCGACCGTGCATTTCCCGGCATGGGGGCGGCTGAAACGGTAGAGGAGTTTTGCGTTCTCGCGGAAACGGCCGCCGCTGACCCGGACTTTTTTGAGCCGCCTGATTCAAGCGACCAAACCTTTGAGCTTCGGGATGGCTGGCTGAAATTCCCTTCGGACGTTGCAACCGATGTTGCTGTAAACAACATCGTGTGGGCCAGGATCACCGAGAGCGGAAAACGCGATCAGGCGGTGGTGATCTTCCATCACTGGAACGCCGAAAGTCGGAACCGGCAGATTGCCGGATTCCTCTCCTGGCAAGGGATTGCGGTTATTGAGATCGCCATGCCTTACCACTTGGAGCGCAAGCGTCCGGGCTCGCTCTATGCCGATTACATGCTCAGCGCCAATCTCGGCCGAACAGTGCAGGCCGTCAGACAGGCTGTATGGGACGGGCGCAAGCTTATCCGCTGGCTGAAGCGCGAGGGGTATCGGGATGTTTCTGTCCTCGGGATGAGTCTTGGTTCTTGGATAGCCGGACTGGTCGCGGCGCATGAGACCGCCGTTTCTGGGGCGTCACTCTTCCTCACGGCAGGAAGCCTTGCCGAAATGGTATGGACCGGGCGCGCAACCCGATCGATCCGGAAGAGCCTCGAGCCGCATCTTATGCTTGCCCAGCTGCAACGAGCGTGGGCACCACTCAATCTTGAAAACCATGCAGACAAGCTGGCGCGGCCAGGCCTCGAGCTTCATGTCATACTGGCATCGAGGGACACGGTTGTTTTACCGGACCTGTCAGAACGCCTGCTGAAGCGGCTGCAGAATGCCGGAGCCAGAGTGAGCGTGCTGCGGCTGAATTGCGGCCACTACTCTCTTGGGCGGCCACCCTACATCTTGGGAGTCGGATGGAGCCTGAAGCGGTTTCTGATGTGCAAGCGCGAGGCCGCCCAGGCTTAGGAGCGCTTGAGCGCCGCATCGAGCGGCACCCAACCGCAATGAGGGGAGCCCCCTTCGGCCCCTCCCCTCAAACTC
>NZ_UEYQ01000064.1 GCF_900492205.1 Ciceribacter sp. T2.26MG-112.2 | reverse complement strand
CCTTTCTAAGGAAGCTGTGGAATTGGTAAGACGCTGGAATTTATTCCAGATGAACCTTCCCGTGCTTTTTAGAACAATAGATGGGATCAGTCAGATCACCATCGAAACGCAATACGCCGCAAGAGACTTTGGTCCTTCCGGTATGGCGCGAGCCGCCGTCTACGTTTCTCTTTCTTCAAAAGACAAGGACCACGCTTTGTGGCGTGTCTGGTCGGTTTCTCCGATCGGGCCGCTTGATAGTGTTGTTCAACCCTTATGGGCCCGTAGCTCAGTTGGTTAGAGCACACGCTTGATAAGCGTGGGGTCGGTAGTTCGAGTCTACCCGGGCCCACCATGTTTTGTCCTGACGCGCTGTTCGCACCTTCGGTGCTGCGCTCCGGACGGGCCGCGCCACGAGGCGCGACGGGCTGGCGCCCTGTATTGGGTGCCTGTTTTGCATGGTTTTGGTTTGGGTTGGATCGGGTGGTTTAAGCGTTGACGGATCTCTTGGCGTTGCCTTGAGGTGCGAACCTGAATGGGGCTGTAGCTCAGCTGGGAGAGCACCTGCTTTGCAAGCAGGGGGTCAGCGGTTCGATCCCGCTCAGCTCCACCAAGGTTTTGGTGTTGATGCGAGTGGAAAACATCCTTGTCTTTGAAGAAATAAAGGTTTGCACCTGGTGAAATGCCTGGTGCCTGTTCTGCAAAATTGTGAAGAGAAGATTGATCTGGAGGCTTCCAGGTGTGGGTTTTACCCATGTCCGAGCCCTTTCCCGATGAACCCTTTGAAGGCCTAGCCGGCCCGAGATTGGTGAGGGATTGGAGGTAGGAAGGAAGCTTGTCACTCTGGATCGTTGGTTGTT
>NZ_UEYQ01000067.1 GCF_900492205.1 Ciceribacter sp. T2.26MG-112.2 | reverse complement strand
CGGTCGATATTGCCGGACGAGTGTTCCACATTGGGGCCGCTGCGGCTGGCGGATTCCAGGGCGAAGGCGGAGGTCGTGCCGGCAAGCGAGGCGATGACGGCGGTTGCTGCGATGAGGTTCTTCATGGGAATTATCCTTTCTGAGTGAGGTTCACCCAGGTCGGCAGATGGAGTCGGCCTGAGAGGTTGGGGCTGTTCCGGTTATTCGTGGGAGGGCGTGCCGACGGTGACGCCGCGGCCGGAATCAAAGCCGTAGATGACATTGAGATTGCTGCTGTCGACTGGTGCGCGGTCTGCCTTGGCGCCCGTATCCCGGATGATGGAGCCGACGACCGTACGGTCGATATTGCCGGACGAGTGTTCCACATTGGGGCCGCTGCGGCTGGCGGATTCCAGGGCGAAGGCGGAGGTCGTGCCGGCAAGCGAGGCGATGACGGCGGTTGCTGCGATGAGGTTCTTCATGG
>NZ_UEYQ01000068.1 GCF_900492205.1 Ciceribacter sp. T2.26MG-112.2 | reverse complement strand
CTCTACATCGGCACGGACGGCACCGGCCTCTGGCGACTGGAAGCGGACGGCACCACGCTGGCCCAGGTGCGGGATGTGTCCGGCCAGCGCGTGCTGCAGATGGTCTACGAACCCACCGTGACGCCGAGCATGCTGCTCGTCCTCACCGACAAGGGGCTCAAGGTCCTCCGGGGACCGTAAGCCCAGGCCCTCAGGCGAGCTTCGCCAGGGTGGGCAGCACCTGTCCGCTCTGTCCCTGCACGAAGTGGTGGAAGCGCTCCGTGTTCGCGGCGGACTCGTAGTTCACGAGCCACGTGTCCCCGCGCACGGAGCGCACCTCGTCCACGATGCCCGCCGCGGGCCACACCGCTCCGGACGTGCCCGCGGCCAGGAACACCAGCCGCGTGCCGTCGTTGCGCGTGATGAACTCGCCAATGCGAGCCAGGTCCTTGGGGTCCAGCATCTCCCCGAACCAGAC
>NZ_UEYQ01000069.1 GCF_900492205.1 Ciceribacter sp. T2.26MG-112.2 | reverse complement strand
GACACGCTGTCGCTGAAGGCGCTGCGCGAGCTCGTGACCGGTCTGGTGGAGCGGGCTGATCGGGCAGACGCCCGAATTGAGAAGCTCGAAGCTGAACACCAAAGGCTTCGCGATGAGAACGATCAGCTCAGGCTCGAGAACACCCGGCTGAAGATCGACAATCAGCTTCTGCGTGACGAGATTGCGCGGCTTAAAAACCTGCCGCCCCGCCCACCCTTCAGACCGTCGGGGATGGAAAAGGCAACGGGTGACAAGCCGCTCTCGGCCAAGAATCCGGCGCCCCGGCCGCGAGGGCCGAAGAACGACACGAAGCGGGTGACGCGTGAAGAGGTGCTGCCTGCCAGTGTACCGCCCGGGTCGCGCTTTAAGGGCTACAAGGACTGCTTTGTCCGGGATCTGGTGCTCAAGGTCGAGGTGGTTCGTTACCGGCGGGAA
>NZ_UEYQ01000070.1 GCF_900492205.1 Ciceribacter sp. T2.26MG-112.2 | reverse complement strand
CATCGCGCGTTGGGTTGCCGCGACGCGAGTAATCATGCGCGCGCGGTTCATTAAATCCGGTAAAGTTATAGGTGCTGGAAAGATGGATCGGTGGGACAACGCAACCATACTGTTCGTCGTCATTTAACCCGCTACGCACTGCGATGGTGGCCTGTTTACGCGTCATGTGATGAAGTTCCCTGGGCTTTGTCGGTGAAATGTCAGGCACCAGAGTAAACATTGTGTTAATGGACGTCAATACATCTGGACATCTAAACTTCTTTGCGTATAGATTGAGCAAATCCCAAATAGCCGTTAAAATTATATGCATTATCACGCCGACAGGTGCATTACACGATGTCACGGTAACGCCTGTACGGTAAACTATGCGGGTTTACGGTCAGTACCCACATCAACTGTGTGGTCTGGTCTCAATTTATTGACGAAGAG
>NZ_UEYQ01000071.1 GCF_900492205.1 Ciceribacter sp. T2.26MG-112.2 | reverse complement strand
AGGACCGGCAAGACAAAAATACCGGGCAAGACCCGGCGCTCAAAATAACGCGGGGTGGAGCAGCCCGGTAGCTCGTCAGGCTCATAACCTGAAGGCCGCAGGTTCAAATCCTGCCCCCGCAACCAAACATACCAAATTCCACAGCTCAACACACTCAGCACAAAGCTCCTCACCATTACGGTCGAGGAGCTTTTTGCGTTCGGCAGCCGGGTCAAGCCCGCCTGACGCAATCCGCGCTTACACTCCGGCGACCGAACCTATGGCCCACGCCGTGTCTGGCATGACGTGCTGGCGGAAGGTAAGCGCCCGGTGAAGGCCGCCTTGCGAGGTTGATGCGAACATCGGAAGTCCTAGTGCAAACACTAGGAGTAGTCCTATGACCAAGCATCCAATTGAAGTCATCACGTCCGTGGAGCGCCGTCG
>NZ_UEYQ01000072.1 GCF_900492205.1 Ciceribacter sp. T2.26MG-112.2 | reverse complement strand
GTCCACAGCAGATGTTTGCGCAGGCCGAGCTTATCCGACATCAGGCCGAACACCGGCTGAAAAATAATGGCGAATAACGAGATAGACGAGACAACGATCCCGGTTTCCGTTTTAGTTAAATGGTTAACGTCCGCCAGCCACACCGGAAAAAACGGGAAGTACGCCGACATAATGAAATAGTAAAAGAAAAAGAGAAGCAGGAAATAGACGAAATTATGCCGTTCTCGTGGCGCCAGTTCTGAGAATTTCATCACCATGATCCCTTGTTATTCTGTTTGTGGGGTGGGGGCTGTCGCCCCCACGGATTAAAGGCTACGCAATGAGACCTCGTACTGCCAGCGCGTTTGGCTCAGGAGCCACTGCGGCAGCACGCTGGGGGTCCAGGAGTCATCGCCTCCCACCCCCATATGCAG
>NZ_UEYQ01000075.1 GCF_900492205.1 Ciceribacter sp. T2.26MG-112.2 | reverse complement strand
CGATACGCAAGGCTGACGAGGCCGATCTGGAACCATTGTTGACCCTCTATCCGGATGCATTTCCCGATGAGGACCTCACGGCGCTGGTTCGGGACCTATTTCAGGCGCCTGAGGGCGAAGTCCTGTCCTTGGTGGCGACAATCGGCGATCAGATCGTCGGGCATGTCGCCTTTACCCTGTGCAACGTGGACGATAGACCTCGAACGGCGGCTATGCTGGCGCCGCTTGCGGTCGCCTCAGCCATGCAACGACGCGGTATCGGCAAGGCGCTGATCGCGGAGGGAATGCGCCTCGTCAAGGCGGAGAAGATCGAACAGGTTCTGGTTCTCGGCGACCCGAAATATTACAGCCAGTCTGGCTTCAGCGCCGAACAAGCGATCGCACCGCCCTACCC
>NZ_UEYQ01000076.1 GCF_900492205.1 Ciceribacter sp. T2.26MG-112.2 | reverse complement strand
GCTAAAGATAATGCGGAGCAGATGAAGGATGCCGCGGCGGATAAAGCGCAGGCAATTAAACAGGATGCGGATAAGCAAATCGATACGCTGAAAAGCCAGGCTGACGCCGAGGCCGATCGCCTGAAGGATCAGGCCAGCGCCATCAAGGCCGAGGCGGACAAGAAGGCGGACGCCATCGCCCAGCAGGCGAAAGCCCAGGCCGATGCGGTGAAGCAGAACGCAAAGCAGGAAAGTGACCGCATAGTCAAAGAGGCGGGTCAGATCAAAGACAACGCCATCGGTGACGCCAATCAGCTCTCGGCTGAAGCGGCGAGCAAAACCAAAGCCATCCAGGACAGTATCGCGAAGGATAAACAGAACGCCGCGCCGCCTGCCGCACAGCAGTAACT
>NZ_UEYQ01000078.1 GCF_900492205.1 Ciceribacter sp. T2.26MG-112.2 | reverse complement strand
GTCGGAAAACACCGGCAGCCTCAGCTCGCGCGCTATGCCAAACTGAACCAGATGTCCGATGGTCGTGCACTCACCAGGCAGGCCATGCGAAGGAAAACATCCGATAGATCGCGTAGATCGTACACAAAAGAGTTTCTGTTTGTGCCCTGCGATTTGATTTGGTGAAGCGATATGGACGGTTTGTCTGATCTAGTACTAGAATACGGGACATGGATCTACATCCTGCTTTTTTCATACTGCATGCTGAAAAGCGGTAGTCTCCCATTGTTTGCGGGCTATGCGGCTCAAACACAAGCTTTGGACTTGTCCCTTGTTTTAGCGGTGACCTTTGCCGGCGGCTATCTCGGGGACGAAGCACGGTTCTTTATCGCGATGCGATACGTGGTT
>NZ_UEYQ01000079.1 GCF_900492205.1 Ciceribacter sp. T2.26MG-112.2 | reverse complement strand
GCTCCATACCGGCCAGCGGTCGTACTCTAGCCGCACAACAGGCCTGATACATGACCGCACCCGATCACACGTTCAAAACCGCTCGAAGAACTGCTTGCATGAACGGGGGCATCCATACATGACCCGGCGCAGCCTGATATTTCCATTGAGAATTGACCCATGTTTCAACCGTCCCTCGCATGTTTTCAGCGGGGGCTCTGGAGTGATCGACATGGCGTTACTGAGCGTGATCCGACGCTGGCATTT
>NZ_UEYQ01000080.1 GCF_900492205.1 Ciceribacter sp. T2.26MG-112.2 | reverse complement strand
GGGGGGGGGGGGGGGGGGGGGGGGGGGGGGGGGGGGGGGGGGGGGGGGGGGGGGGGGGGGGGGGGGGGGGGGGGGGGGGGGGGGGGGGGGGGGGGGGGGGGGGGGGGGGGGGGGGGGGGGGGGGGGGGG